>NZ_AP024828.1:1448757-2897515 GCF_019668465.1 Mycobacterium senriense
GTCGACGGCGGCTGGAGTTCGACGAAGTACCTGTCGGAGTCGGCGCTGGCGGCACAGTGGATCGAGCGATGAATCTGTTCGCGCTGCTCGATCACGCCGCGAACCGGTTCCCGGATCGCGGTGCGGTGTATCGGGGGGAGCGCCGCGTGTGCACCTGGATCGAGTTACGCGACCGGGCCTTACGCCTGGCCGCGTCGATCCGGCGACAGCACGATGCGGGTGCCCGGATCGCGATCGCGACCCACAACCGCCCCGAGATCATCGAGTTGATGTTCGCGACCTGGGCCGCCGAATGCGTCGTCGTGCCGATCAACTACAAGCTGCATCCGCGCGAGATGGCGCAGATCCTCGACGACGCCGGAGCGGCACGGGTGTTCGCCTCGTCGGCGATCGGTGGCGAGCTCGCGCCGATGACCCCGGTGCCGACGGAAATCATTGACTCCGAAGACTATTCGCGGCGGTTCGCTGCCGACCCGTCGTCGGTGCCGCCGCACACCGATCCGTCGGCGCTGGCGTGGCTGTTCTACACCAGCGGCACCACCGGCCGCTCGAAGGGCGCAATGCTGACACACCGCAACCTCACGGCGATGACGGTCGCGCACCTGGCCGATATCGACGCGCCCGATGAGAACTGCAGCCTGGTGCACGCGGCACCGATGTCGCACGGCTCGGGCCTCTACATTCTGCCCTACGTGCTGCGCGGCGCCCGCCAAATCCTGCCTACCTCGGGTGCATTCGATCCCGACGAATTCCTGGATCTCTGCGAGCGCCACCCGGCCGCCAGCGCATTCCTGGCGCCGACGATGGTGCAACGGCTGGTCGCTACGGGCCGCGCCCGCCCGGCCAATCTCACGACGATCGTCTACGGCGGCGGACCCATGTACGTCGAAAGCCTGCGCAAGGCGATCACGGCGTTCGGCCCGATCTTCGCGCAGATCTACGGGCAGGGCGAGTCACCGATGACCATCACCGGGCTGCGGCGCGCCGATCACGAATCGGGCGACGACGCGATCCTGGGTTCGGTCGGTTACGCGCGATCGGGGATGGAGGTAGCCGTGCTGGGCCCGGACGGCCATCCGGCGCCGCCGGGCGAGATCGGCGAAATCGTTTGTCGCGGAGACGCGGTCATGGTCGGGTATTGGGAAAACCCCGAAGCCACCCGCGCCGCACTCAAGGACGGCTGGCTGTACACCGGGGACATGGGCTCGTTCGACGCACGCGGCTTTCTGACGCTGCGCGACCGGTCGAAGGACGTCGTCATCAGCGGGGGGAGCAACATTTACCCCCGCGAGGTGGAGGAGGTGCTGCTCGAACACCCCGGCGTCGCCGAGGCGTGCGTGGTGGGCACCCCCGATGCCGAGTGGGGTGAGATCGTGGTTGCCTTCATCGTCGGCGCCGTCGAACCCGCGGCGCTGGACGCGCATCTGCTGGAGCGCATCGCCCGCTTCAAACGTCCCAAGCGCTACGAATTCGTCGACGAGCTACCGAAAAACAGCTACGGCAAGGTGCTCAAACGGGAACTGCGCGCCAGCCTGGCGCACTGAGACCCGCTACGCCACAACAAATCGAGGGAGTTCGCAAATGAAATGTCGCGCCGCTGTCATCCGCGGGGTCGGCCAGGACTGGGAGATCCGCGAGATCGAACTGGACCCGCCCCACGCGGGTGAGGTCATGGTCCGGATTGCCGTCGCCGGAATCTGCCACTCCGACGATCACCTCTTCACCGGCGACGTGGTCCCGACGGCCGAGGCGGTCGCCGCTAGCGGCCAGCCGGCACCGGACTGGTTCCCCCTGCTCGGTGGTCACGAAGGTGCCGGTGTGGTCGAAGAAGTCGGCCCCGGCGTGACGTCGGTCCAGCCGGGGGACCACGTGGCGCTGTCGTTCATTCCGGCGTGCGGTAGTTGCCGCTTCTGCGTGAGCGGGCAGAGCTACATCTGCGACATCGGCGCCAGCCTGTTCGTCCGGGAGATGCCCACCGACGGAACCTGCCGCCGGCACCTGGGCGACGAAGACCTGTTGGCCTACGGACAACTCGGCACGTTCTCCGAGTATGCGGTGCTGTCGGAAAGGTCGGTCATCAAGATCGACGAAGCGATCCCGTTCCATGCCGCTTCGCTCGTCTCATGCGGGGTGAGCACCGGCTGGGGTTCCGCGACGATATCGGCGGGCACCGAACCCGGCGACACCGTCGTCGTCATCGGCGCCGGTGGCGTCGGGATGAACGCTCTGCAGGGGGCGCGCGCCGTCGGCGCGAAGTATGTGGTCGCGGTGGATCCCGTTGAGTCCAAGCGGGATTCGGCCAAGATCTTCGGCGCCACGCACACCGCCGCCTCGGCGCAGGACGCGATGCCGTTGGTCAATGAGATAACCGCCGGCCTGATGGCGGACCGCGTAGTGATCTGCCCCGGCGTGGTACATGTCGACTTGCTGCCGTTGGCGATGGCGCTGCTTCGCAAGGGCGGCGTCTGCGTGCTCACCGGCATCACCCCGTTCACCGAACCCCCGGTTCCGCTGGTGCTGCAGGAGATGACGCTGTCGGCCAAACAACTTCGGGGAGCGCTCTATGGCGGGATGAATCCGCGTACCAGCGTGCCGATGCTGTTGTCGATGTACCAGGCGGGCGCGGTGAAACTCGACGAGTTGGTCACCCGCCACTACCGACTCGACCAGATCAACGAGGCAATGACAGACCTGCGGGAAGGGCGCAACATTCGCGGCGTGATCGATTTCGCGGGCGTGTGATCACGAGTCCAGTCCTCGCGCGACGGGTCAACGGGACTCGAAGTGACTCCGGATGCCGGCAAGCATCTTGACGTGCGCCTTGACCCCTTCACGGATGGTCACCCCGGCCAGTAGTCGCGGCGCGGTGATCGAGATCCGCTCGGTGACCCGGGTGCCGCGGTCGACGGGCTCGAAACTGACCGTGCCGCGCAGGCGCACCCCGGGCGATTGATCGGCCGCGGTCAGCACGTCGCCGCGGACGGGCACCCGCAGCCGGGCCCGATAGCTGGTTCGTATGGTCAATGGCCCCAGCGGAATTCGGTCGACCACGCGGTAGGTCTGCTGGTAGCCGTCCGGGGTTTCACTGCGGGACACCGTTTCCACCGACATGATCAGCGGGTGCACCAGCTTGATGTTGTTCAGGTCCACGTAGAAGTCGCGCACGGCGTCGGGCGGTGCGGGGACCTCTTCGGACAGCGTCCGGTCGGCGTGGACGAACAACAACGACCGTGCCCGCGAATGTAACGCCACGGCGACATTCTGCCGGTTTTTTCGCCGTGGCGTTACGCTCGGCGCAGGACCAAGGAGCGGAGGCGTGATGGGCACCCGAGGTCAAGTGGTCGAGCGCTACCTGGAATGCCTGGCCGCTCACGACTGGGACGGACTGGCCGACACCATTGCCGAGGAGGGCCTGACCCGGGAGGGGCCGTTCTGCGACGTGGTCGAGGGCAAGGCGCGCTATGTCGCCTTTCTGCGCAAGGTGTGCACCGAGCTTCAGGGCCATCGGTTGCACGTGCGGCGGGTCTCGCACGTGGACAGCCGGGTGTCGTACGCCGAGCTGTCCGAGACATTCGAGATCGACAGCGTCGCGACCACGTGGCCCGAATGCATTCTGTTCGAGCAAGACACCGACGGATTGATCTCTCACGTCAGCGTGTTCTTCAAGCAGCGGTCCGCCGGCACCGCATAGCGGTCTATTCCCTCCCCCACGGAATTGACCTAACGTGTCATGGATGGAGGCAGATGCAACTCCGGAGTCGGTGCCGGTCGAGAAATTGCACTCGGGCGACCCGATCACCGATTGTGGTCAGCGGTACATAGTTCTCGAATCAAAAGCGCTCGGCGATAGCTGTGTGGTTCTCGAGCTGGAGTCCAGGGTGGACCACCACCTACAGGTCATCGAGAAGTCATTCCCGGCCGGGTACCAGGTCGACAGGGCACACCACCGAATTCTCTGACAATCCGGTCGCCCTGAATAATGCGCGAGTAGCCGCCCGACGGCTACCGCGCATTCGTGTTCTCCGGCCCCAGTCCGTTCAATTCGCCTGACGCCGTTCAGTTCTCGCACGGCGGCCGTTGGTCGTTCGGATCGTTCGGGTCGGGCTCACCGAACCAGCGTGACGGCTCGTGCTCGCCGTACGCGTCGTGCCAGTCCCACCATTCGTAGGGAGCGGTCTGCGGGTAGCCTGGGGGCGAATCCTCCCAGTTTTCCTGGCGTCCCAACGCGGTCATGTCCAGGAAGCTCCACGTGGTTCCGAGCGCCTCGTCGCCGCGGTTGTTGATGAAGTAGGTGCGGAACACCCGGTCGCCGTCGTGGATGAAGGCGTTGGTGCCGTGCCATTCATCCACCCCGAAATCGGCGTCGAAGTCATCGGTGATCGTGTACCAGGGCATCTTCCAGTCCATCCGCGCCTTGAGTCGGTCTATGTCTGCCTGCGGGGCACGCGAGGCGAACACCAGCGTGGTGTCGCGGGCGTTCAGGTGGGCCAGGTTGCCGACATGGTCGGCGATCATCGAGCAGCCCCGGCACGCGTGGTCGGGCCAGCCGTCGATGTCGGGTCCGTAGAAGGCGCGATAGACGACGAGTTGACGCCTGCCCTGGAACAGACCCAACAGGTCGACTCGGCCCTCGGGTCCGTCGAACTCGTACCGCTTGTCCACGACCGTCCACGGCATCCGGCGCCGCATGGCCGCCAGCGCGTCATGCGCCCGGGTGAGTTCCTTCTCCTTTGCCAGCAGTTGCTGGTGCGCGCTCGCCCACTGCTGGGCGGACACGATCGGCGGTGTGTGCATCGCTGGGTGCCTTTCGGTTCGGATGTTCAGGCCAGCGGCGAGAGGCCGGCGGAGGTGAGCAGGTAGGCGTCCTGGCCGATGGCGTCGCCGGTGGCGATCTCGAGCACCGACTTGCCCACTTGCTCGGCGGTGAGCGCGGGCCCGCTGGCCCGCACGAAGGAGTCGACGTCGACGCCTTGCCGGTTGGCGTAGGCCGCGACGGCGGCCGCCCCCAGGGCGGTGGCCGGCGTCAACCGCGGCAGCACGGCGGTGAATCCGATCCCGAGCCCCGCGCGCTGCGCCTCGATGGCGGCATAGCTGGTGATGAACCTGACGGTCGCCTTCGCCCCCGCATAGCCACCCGACAGCGGCGACCCGTTCAGCGCAGCGCCGCTGGACATCACGATCACCGAGCTGCCCGGCGCCAGCGGACGCAGCAGCGTCTGGCGAATCCAGTGGAACGCCTGCGCGACGTCGGAGTTCCAGTTCGCGCTGAACGTCTCCCAGGTCTGTTCCTGGAGTGGCAGCATCGGCGGCGTCGCACCGGCACACAGCACCAGGGTGCGCGGCCGGTGCTCGTCGATCAGCCGTTCGGCAGTCCCCGGATCGGCGGCGTCGGCCACCACCGGCGTGAAGGAGTCGCCGAGCTGGGTGCGCACCTCCTCGAGTTGCGCTCGGGTGCGTGCAACGCCGACGACGCGCACACCGGCGGCCACCAACGCGGCGGCGATGGCACGGCCGAATCCGCGGCCGGCTCCGGTCACGATCGCGGTGGTGCCGGTGAGCCCGTCGGCGTGGGCGGTACTGGGTTGGTTCATGGTCGTTCTCGCTCTCTGACGTGGTCTGCGGCCGTGGCCGCGCCTTCACCAATTCAGATACGGCGCGGCATCTGGTTTCATCGGCCGCGGACCGATGAATTTCGGCGGCGGGATGTCTCTAAGGGAGTAGGTTCCCTCGCAGCCGAAAGGAGTGGGTCGTGCCGGCGCAGGAGGATTTCGTCGAGCAGGCGGCGCCATTTCGGGCCGAGCTGATCGCACATTGCTACCGCATGCTGGGCTCGGTGCACGACGCCGAGGACCTGGTCCAGGAGACGTATCTGCGGGGCTGGCGTGGCTATCCGGCATTCGAGGAACGCGCGGCGCTGAAGACGTGGCTGTACCGGATCGCCACGACCGCCTGCCTGCGGGCGCTGGAGAACCGCGCGCGCCGCGTGCTGCCGATGGGTGTGGGGGAAGGCTCGATCGACCCGGACGCGGATTTCGACGCGAAGACCGGCGCGCACGCCTGGCTGGAGCCCATTCCCGACGCGCTGATGTTCAAGAGCCCCGAAGACGACCTCGCCGCCAAGCAGAGCGTGCGGCTGGCCGTGATGACGGCACTTCAGGAGCTTCCGGCGCGGCAGCGCGCGGTATTGATCCTGCGCGACGTCGTGCAGTTCAGCGCCGCCGAGGTTGCCGAACTGCTCGAAACCACGCCCGCGGCGGTGAACAGTTCGCTGCAGCGCGCCCGGACCCGCCTCGCCGACCTGTCCCCCACCGAGGAGAGCATGTCCGAGCCCGGCGATGCCGAGCGTCGCGAATTACTCGACCGGTATTGCGCGGCATTCGAAAACGCGGACATGGCCGCGTTGACAGCGCTGCTGCAAGCCGATGTCAAACTCGAAATGCCGCCAATGCCAGTGTGGTTCACCGGCCGGGACGCCGTACTGCGATTCCTTGCCGGACGCGCCCTGGCCGAGCCCGGCGATATTGTGATGATCCCGACGGCCGCGAATTCGCAACCCGCCGTTGCCGAGTACCGGCGCGGCGCCGACGGGGCGATGCGGGCGCATTCCATTCACGTGCTGACCACCGGCGCTTCCGGCGTCGCCGGCATCACCGTCTTCCTCGACCCTGGCCTGTTCAGCACGTTTGGTTTTTCGCCAACCCGGTAACCTTGGAGCAGGGACATAATCGCACCCCTTGCTCTCTAAGGGAGGCCCGACCTGCATCGTCATCGGTGTCGTCGCACGGTTTTACCTTCCCGCCCACGTGTGGACAGGTCCTCCACACGCCAGGATCATTAGGCGCGGTAGACGAAGTGAAGGGTGACGAGTGAAGATTCCCGGCGTTTCCAGCGTCGTCGCTGGTGTAGCTGGCGGAGCGGCGCAGGTCGTGCGCGCCGGCGTGTCCACCGCGGCGGGGGCCGCGGGCGCGCTGCAGATGTTGGCCAGCCCGGTAACCGAACTCGCCGGACCGGTCATCCAGTCCGTCGCCCAGACGACGGGCCGCGCGATCGGGATGGACAGTTCCTCCAACGGCTCCCCCGGGGCCGTCCTGCCGCCGGTGCGCTGGCACAGTGGGCACCGCGTGCACCTGGACTTGGATCCATTGCTTCCGTTCCCCCGCTGGCACGAGTACGCCCCCGCCGTGGAGGAGCCGGTGCGCCGGATTCCGGGCGTGACCAAGGCCCACGTCGAGGGCTCACTGGGCCGCCTGGTGGTCGAACTGTCGGACGACGCGGACAACGACGCGGTTGTGGACGAGGTGCGCGCGACGGTGTCCTCGATCGCCTCCGACATCACCTGGTCCAAGTCGGAGTCGCCGCCGCTGTCCGCGCCGTTCGCCGACCCGGGCAACCCGCTGGCGATTCTGGTACCGCTCACCGCGGCGGCAATGGATCTGGTCGCGATGGGGGCGGCGGTCACCGGTTGGGTGACCCGGCTGCCCGCGGCGCCGCAGACCACCCGCGCCGCGGCCGCGCTGATCAATCATCAACCGCGCATGGTCTCGATCCTGGAGGCCCGGCTGGGCCGGGTGGGCACCGACCTCGCCCTGGCCGCGACGACGGCGGCCGCCCACGGTCTGACCCAATCGTTCGGCACCCCGATGCTCGACCTGACGCAACGCACCCTGCAGGTCTCCGAGGCGTCGGCGCATCGGCGCGTCTGGCGCGACCGCGAGCCACAGCTGGCCTCCCCCGACCGGCCGCAGGCCCCGGTGGTCCCGGTCATTTCCTCGGCCAAGTCGGAGTTGCCCCGGCACAGCTGGGCCGCGGCGGCCGCCGGTGAAGCGTCCCACGTCGTGGTCGGAGGAACGATCGACGCCGCGATGGACAAGGCCAAGGGCTCGATGGCCGGTCCGGTGGAAAGCTATGTCGATTCGGCGGCCAACGGCTCGCTGATCGCCGCGGTCAGCGCCCTGGTCGCCGGCGGCGGCACCGAAGACGCGGCCGCAGCCATCGAGGCCGGGGTACCCCGCGCCGCGCACATGGGTCGGCAGGCGTTCGCCGCGATTCTGGGCCGCGGGCTTGCCAATTCAGGGCAACTGGTGCTCGACCCGGGTGCCCTGCGCCGCCTGGACCGGGTGAAGGTGGTCGTCATCGACGGCGCCGCGCTGCGCGGCGATCATCGCGCGGTCTTGCATGTCCGCGGAGACGCTCCCGGCTGGGATGACGACCGGGTCTACGAGGTGGCCGACGCGCTGCTGCACGGCGAGGAGGCGCCCGAGCCCGACCCGGACGAGTTGCCCGCGACCGGTGCACGGCTGAAATGGGTTCGGCAACAAGGGTCTTCGGCGACGCCCGCGCAGGGCCTGGAAAGCGCCGACCTGATCGTCGACGGCGAATGCGTCGGCAGTGTCGACGTGGGCTGGGAGGTCGACCCCTACGCCATTCCGCTGTTCCAGACCGCGAACCGCACCGGTGCGAGAGTGGTACTGCGCCATGTCGCGGGCACCGAAGACCTCAGCGCCAGCGTCGGCACCACGCATCCGCCCGGCACACCGCTGCTCAACGTGGTCCGGGAGCTGCGTGCCGACCGCGGACCGGTGCTGCTGATCACCGCGCTGCATCGGGATTTCGCCTCGACCGACACCCTGGCCGCGCTCGCGATCGCCGATATCGGTGTGGCACTTGATGATCCGCGCGCCGCGACGGCATGGACCGCGGACATCATCACGGGCACCGATCTGGCCGACGCGGTGCGCATCCTGTCGGCGATCCCGGTGGCCCGGTCGGCCAGCGAGTCGGCGGTGCACCTGGCGCAGGGCGGCACCACGCTGGCCGGGCTGCTGCTGGTCACCGGTGAACAGGAGGCAGGCACCAGCCCGGTGAGCTTCCGGCGCTGGCTCAACCCGGTCAACGCCGCCGCGGCCACCGCGCTGGTCGCCGGAACCTTCTCGGCGGCCCGGGTGCTGCGGCTGCCCGACCCCACTCCCCAACCGCTGACCGCCTGGCACGCGCTGGATCCCGAGATCGTGTACTCGCGGCTGGCCGGCGGCGCGCGGCCGATGGCCGTCGAAACCGAGTCGTCCTGGCGGCGCCGTCTCGACGACCTGTCGTACAGCCCGGCGCTGGAACCCCTGCGCAAACCCCTGCACAACGTGGCCCGGCTGGCCTCGGCGACCCGGACCGAACTCGCGGATCCGCTGACCCCCATCCTGGCCGTCGGCGCGGCGGCGTCGGCGATCGTCGGCAGCAACGTGGACGCGCTTCTGGTGGCCGGCGTCATGACCGTCAACGCGATAACCGGTGGGGCGCAACGGCTCCGGGCTGAATCCGCCGCCGCCGAGCTGTTCGCCGAGCAGGACCAGCTGGTGCGCCGGGTGGTTGTTCCGGCCGTCGCGACGACGCGCCGCCGGCTCGAGGCCGCCCGACACGCGACCCGCACGGCGACGGTGTCCGCGAAGTCCTTGCGGCCCGGCGACGTCATCGACCTGGCCGCACCCGAAGTGGTGCCCGCCGATGCCCGCCTGCTGGTCGCCGAAGACCTCGAGGTCGACGAGTCGCTGCTGACCGGCGAGTCGCTTCCGGTGGACAAGCAGGTGGATCCCGTCGCCGTCAACGACCCCGACCGCGCCAGCATGCTGTTCGAGGGCAGCACCATCGTCGCCGGACACGCCCGGGCGATCGTCGTGGCCACCGGGGTCGGCACCGCCGCGCACCGCGCGATCTCGGCGGTCGCAAACGTCGAAACGTCGGCCGGAATCCAAGCGCGGCTGCGCGAACTCACCAGCAAGGTTCTCCCGCTGACGCTGGCCGGCGGGGCCACGGTGTCGGCGCTGGCGTTGCTTCGCCATGCGTCCCTGCGCCAGGCGGTGGCCGACGGCGTCGCGATCGCGGTGGCCGCGGTCCCCGAGGGCCTGCCGTTGGTGGCTACCCTCTCCCAGCTCTCCGCCGCCCAGCGCCTGACGGCGCGCGGAGCTCTGGTCCGCGCACCGCGCACCATCGAGGCGTTGGGCCGCGTCGACACCATATGTTTCGACAAGACCGGCACGCTCACCGAGAACCGGCTACGCGTGGTGTGCGCCGTGCCCGCCGACGTCAACCCGCACGACCCGTTCCCGAAACTGACCGACCCGGAATCGGCCGCTCTGCTGCGGGCCGCGGCACGGGCGTCCGCTCAGCCACAGGAAGGCCAGGGACATGCGCACGCCACCGACGAGGCGATCCTCACCGCGGCGAGTTCGCTGAACGGCCACACCGATTCGGACTGGACGATGCTCGCGGAGGTGCCGTTCGAGTCCAGTCGCGGCTTCGCCGCCGCGATCGGCACCGTGGGCCACGACGGCATTGCCAATGGCCATCCCGCGGACGCGCCGGTGCTGATCCTCAAGGGAGCCCCCGAGGTCATCCTGCCGCGCTGCAAGTTCGCCGACCCGGAAGCCGACCGGCAGCGGGCCGAGGCGGTGGTGCACGGTCTCGCCGAGCAGGGCTTGCGGGTGCTCGCCGTGGCGCAGCGCGTTTGGAAGCACGAGACCGACGACGACGACACCGACGCCGACGCCGTCGACGCGGCGGCGAAGAACCTCGAGCTGCTGGGCTACGTCGGCCTGGCCGACACTGCCCGGGCGTCGGCGCGTCCGCTGATCGAAGCCCTGCTGGACGCCGACCGCGACGTGGTGCTGATCACCGGCGACCACCCGGTCACCGCGCGGGCGATCGCCCGGCAACTGGGCCTGCCCGAGGACGTGCGGGTGGTTACCGGCGCCGAACTCGCGGCTCTCGACGAGGACGCGTGCGCCAAGCTGGTCGCCGACGTGCAGGTGTTCGCCCGCGTCAGCCCGGAGCAGAAGGTGCAGATCGTGGGCGCCCTGCAGCGCTGCGGGCGCGTGACCGCGATGGTCGGCGACGGCGCCAACGACGCCGCCGCCATCCGGATGGCCGACGTCGGTATCGGGGTGAGCGGTCGCGGATCGTCGGCCGCCCGCGGCGCCGCCGACATCGTGTTGACCGACGACGATCTGGGCGTGCTGATGGACGCCCTGGTCGAGGGCCGCAGCATGTGGGGCGGGGTTCGCGACGCCGTCACGATCCTGGTCGGCGGCAACGTTGGCGAGGTGTTGTTCACCATCATCGGGACCGCCTTCGGCCAGGGCCGCGCGCCGGTGGGAACCCGGCAGCTGCTGCTGGTAAACCTGCTCACCGACATGTTCCCCGCCCTGGCGGTCGCGGTCACGTCGCAGTACGTCGAGCCCGACGAAGCCGAGTACGAATCCGCCGAAGCCGCCGACGAGGCCCGCCGCCTGCACCGCCGCGCGGTGCTCACCGGACCCACCCCCTCACTCGACGCCCCGCTGATGCGCCAGATCGTGACCCGCGGCGCCGTCACGGCCGCCGGGGCGACGGCTGCCTGGGCCATCGGGCGTTGGACGCCGGGCACCGAACGCCGCACGGCGACAATGGGGTTGACCGCGCTCGTGACGACCCAGCTGGCGCAGACGCTGCTGACACGGCGGCACAGCCCGCTCGTGGTGGCGACCGCCCTGGGCAGCGCAGGCGTGCTGGTCGGCATCGTGCAGACGCCGGTGCTCAGTCAGTTCTTCGGATGCACGCCGCTGGGGCCGGTGGCCTGGTCGGGTGTGCTGGGTTCGACGGCCGGTGCCACCGCGATCTCGGCGCTGGCGCCCAACTGGCTGGCCAAGCAGGTCGCCGCTTTGGAGCCCGGCGAGGGGTAAGCCGTCAGCCGGACAGTTCTTTGCGCAGCACCTTGCCGGTGGGATTGCGCGGGATGCTGTCCACGACGTTGATGTCGCGGGGCTGTTCGAAGCGAGAGACGCGGCCCTTCAGGTACTCGCGCAGCTCGGCCACGTCGATCTCGCCACCCGGCTGCGCCACCACGAACGCCGCCAGGCGCTGACCGAACCGTTCGTCGGGCACGCCGATGACCACGTTGTCGGCGATGGCGGGGTGCTGCGCGAGGGCGTTCTCGACCGCGCGGGGATACACGTTCTCGCCACCGGAGATGATCATGTCGTCTTCGCGGCCGACGATGAAGAGCCGGCCCGCATTGTCCAGATAGCCCATGTCACCGGTGCTGGTCATGCCGTCGACGACGGCTTTCGCCGCGCCATCGGTATAGCCCTCGCTGGTCAATTCGCCGCCGACGAAGATCCGCCCGGTGACCCGCGGCCCGACCGGCTTGTCGTTCTTGTTGAAGATGCGCACCGGGCACCCGACGACGGGTCTCCCGACGGTTTCGGGGGCTTCGCGCAGATCCGCCGGCGTGGCCAGCGCGCCGATGCCGACCTCGGTGGAGCCGTAGCCGTTGTAGAGGATGTCGCCGTAGGCGTCCATGAACCGCTGGCCCAGAGTCGGGTCGAGGCGGTCGCCGCTGGAGATCACCGTGCGCAAGTAGGGCAGCGGGTTTCGCGCCCGAACCTCCTCGGGCAGCTCCAGGATTCGCGCGAGCACGACCGGCACCGCGGTGAAGGCGTCCGCGCGGTGCAGCGACGCCTGGGCCAACGCGGCCTCGGCGTCGAACTCACGGCGCGTCAGAACGGTGCCGCCGAGCGCGAAGGTCAGCATCAGCATGCCCAGCCCGAGCCCGTGAAACATGGGCATTGCCACCGAAATCCGCGAACCGGTGCGCAACCGGGTGCGATCGAGGATCGTCACCCACACGCCCACCGCCGAGCGCATCTGCGGGGTGCGCGGCACGCCCTTGGGTTTCCCGGTGGTGCCCGACGTCAGCAGCACGATGCGGCCGGGGGTGGCGACGTCCGGGCGGGCGCCCTCGTCGGTGCCGACCGTCGCCGGATCGACCGTGACGACCGAATCGTCCGCACTCCGGACCCGCTCGGTGAATTCGTCGTCGACGACCACGGTCGAGATGCGGTGGGCCGCTACCGCGGCCGCCAGCGCATCGGTGCGGAACTCCGTGCTCATCGGCACGACGTCGGCACCCAGCAGGGCCGCGGCGAAAACGCCCGCCACGAAACCGCGTCCGTTGCGGCACATCACCCCAACCGCCTGCCCGGGTGCAACACCGTCGCCGGCCAGCCGCCGCGCCAGCGACTCGGTCGCTTGCTGCAGCTGGCGATAGGTCAGCGCGCCGTCGTCGTCGACGATCGCCGTCCGGTCGGGCCAGCGGGCGGCGGTGACCGCCAGCAGCGTGTAGGGGTTGGTGCCGCCCCGGCGCACCTCGCGCAGCAGCCGGACACCCGCGAGCGGCGCCGGCGGAGTGAGCAGACCGGAACGCAGCAGGGCCCGGGCGGCGGAGGGGAGCACGCGATCAGTCGTCATCAGCGGCCTCGTCGGTGTCGGACTCGCTGAAGAACCGGCGATGCCACAGCCGGGCCGCATAGTCGGCCGGCCCGGCCAGGAGCACCGAGGCCACCTCGGCCGGCAGCACCCACAGCGGCGCAATGGTGCGGGGCCGCTCGATGATCGCCTTGGCGATGGCGTCGGCGGCTTCGTCGGGTGAGAGTCCCGGAAGGCTGCCCAGCAGCGGGGTGGGCGCGATCATCCTGGTGCGGACCAGCGCGAAGTAGACGGTGGTGACGTCGACGCCGTCGGTGTGCAACTCCGGCGCCACGCTGCGCAACCACCTGTCGAAGGCGCCCTTGGACGCCTGATAGGCACCCCACTGCGGGCCCGGCGCCACCCGCACGGCGACGCTCGACACGTTCACGATGTGCCCGCTGCCGTTGCCGCGCATGGCCGGCAGCAGCCCCAGCAGCAGCCGCACCGGCCCCAGGTAATTGATGTCGATGGTGCGCTGGAAGTCGTGCGGCCGGTCGTACTGGTCATGCAGCGAACGGCGCAATGACTTGCCGGCGTTGCTCACCACGATGTCGAGCGGACCGTGCTCCTCGGTGATCTGTTCGGTCAGGGTGCTCACCGCGGATTCGTCGGTGAGGTCGGTCGGGTAGGAGACCGCTCGACCCCCGCCGGCGTTGATCGACGCGGTGAGGTCGCGGAGCCGTTCCGCGGACCGGGCGACCACCAGCACGGTCGCCCCCGCGGCGGCCAGGCTGCGCGCAGTCGCCTCACCGATGCCGTAGGAGGCGCCCGTCACCAAGACGGTCTTGCCGAGGACGGTGCCCCGCAACTTGTCGGGGTCCGACACCCGCGCCGGGTTGGCCACGTGGTCCGTGACCGTGTTCAGGGCCTGCGTTAGTGCGTTCAACTTCGCTGCCGCATCCACTCGAGCCGCTTGCCGGGGTCGGCGGTTGCTTCACCGTGCCCCGGGCTCGTAACTACAAGTAGCAGACCACAGTGCGGTCCGGACCTGCGCTCCGCCCCGGCCAAGACCGCCCCCGGGGACCCTCGGCGACGGGTGAGCGTAGGCCGCCCGAGCGTGCGCGCCGGATCAGCGCCGCGCACAACCGATCTCAGCCCGTCCGCATCAGCGGCGGTTATTTTATGAGAACACAGTAATTTCGGTGTTTCCTGTGTTTAGCGAACGCGTCGGCTGGGCACAATGGCGGCATGATTGCGCGTCAATTAGTTCGTTCCCTCGGTTCAGCAGCAGTTATCGCAGCGTCGGGCATGGCCGTCTCGGCCTTGTCCACGTCCGTTATCCCTTCCGCCTCGGCCCAGTGTCCGGACGTGCAAGTGGTATTCGCCCGCGGCACCGGTGAAGCGCCGGGCGTCGGCCCCACCGGTCAAGCCTTCGTCGACGCGCTGCACCAGCGCGTCGGCGGACGGTCGTTCGATGTGTATCCGGTCAACTACCCCGCCAGCGACCAATGGGATACCGGCATCGACGGGATCAGAGACGCGGGCGCACACATCAACTCGATGGCCCACGACTGCCCCACCACCAAAATGGTGCTCGGCGGCTACTCGCAGGGCGCGGCCGTGATGGGGTTTGTCACCTCGGCCTCGGTGCCCGACGGCATCGACCCCAACACCGTTCCAAAGCCGCTGTCCCCCGACGTCGCCAGCCACGTCTCCTCGGTCGTGCTGTTCGGCATGCCCAACGTGCGGGCGATGAACTTCCTCAACGAACCGCCCGTGGTCATCGGCCCGCTCTACCAAGACAAGACCGTCAAGGTGTGCGCCACCGAGGACCCGGTCTGCTCCGACGGGATGAATTTCGCCGCGCACGACACCTACGCCGACGACAACGCGATGATCGACAAGGGAGTCGCCTTCGCCTCCAGCCATCTGGGTTCGGGCGGGCCCGGCGCACAGTCGGTCGCGTCGCCGCACGGCAGCTTCGGAGAGTAGCGGCCCGACGGAGATTCCTGGCTACTCCCTGATGAAGCCTTTGTTGCGCATCAGGGCGTCGGCCAGGAATCCGTCGTGCGGAATGTGCGGTGCGTGCAACCACGTCGGATGCTGTCCGCAGTACACATTGCCGATGGTCGGCTCGGCGACCAGATGGTCGATCAGCGTCTCGTCGCCGGTGATCGCGGTGACGACGAGCGAATGCCGCAACGGGCGCACCCCGGCCTCGCGCGTCCAGGGCGACACCCACACACACGGGAACGGCAGCTCGAGGTTGAGCGTGTCGACGTCGGGTTCGGCCAGCAGATGGACGGCGGGGCGCAGCGCGGCATAGCCTTTCCCGAGATCGGCGACCACCTGATCGGCGCCGAGCAGCGGGGTTGACCCGGCGGCCTTGGCCGCCAGGAACTTTGCCAGGGCGCGCGCCTTCTCGACGGGCTGGGTCGGCAGGTTCGCCGACTCGTCATCGGTGGGCAGCGGCTCGATGGCCGCCAGTCGCTCGGCGATCGCCCGGGCGACATCGGTGGGATCGCCCTCGTAGAGCACCGCGGTGGTGTTGACGCACGCCATGCCGCCGTGGTTGGCGATCGAGCCGACGATGACGTCCAGATAGTCACGCCAGTCCCGGTCGGCGGTGATCACGATCTTGGTGCGCCCCGGCCCGTTCACGATCACCGCCGGATCGCCGGCGTACTTGTCGACCACGTCCTGGCCGCCGTACACCATGGCGAGGTCGGCGGATCGGATGATTTCGTCGGCTCCGGCATGGTCGGTGGGCAGATAGACGGCGTCCTCGGCGCGAAACCCGGCCTCCCGCAGCGCGCACACCAGCCGATGCGCCGTCAGCGGTTCGCGCCGCGATGGGCGCACCGCGACCCGGTAGCCCAGCGCCAGCGCCTGGGGCCAGAGCCCATGGACGCCGGGGCCGTTTCCGGCCGCGTGCACTGCGAACACCTCCCCCCGGCGCACCCACAACGCGCCGCCCGCGCGGGTGCGCTCGTCGCGCCAGTCCAGCGTCGCCCCTACCGGCTGAGCCGGCCGCACCGCATCGAAAGCGCCGGCTACCGCGTCGGCCACGCCGCGCGCCCCGGCGCGGGTGATGGCGATCGGCATGCCCGAGATCCGGGCGGCCAGCCCGACATAGGCCTCGAAATCCAGGCCCGCGATCACGCCGTTGCCGAAGATGTCGGCGGCCCGGGACAGCGCCGCCGCGCGCTGGGCGAGCGGCAGCGGTGCGGCCTTGCGCTGCGCGCCCAGCGTGCGCGAAACGTAGAGCGGCGGAACCATGCTCAGCTCCGCGACGGCGGCGCCCGCGGTGGTGGTGATCACCTGGCGGTTGCGGGTCCGGTATTCACCGTCGGCGCCGAGCGCGTCCAGCGCGACCAAATCGGTTGCGACGCCGATGTTTTCACCGGTCACGCTCAGTACACGCCTTCGATGACGGCTTCGCCCTCAAAGGTGGACACTGGTCGCACCTCGCTGACCGAGTCGCTGAGTTCACCCGCCGGTCCCGGCATCCTGATCGCCAGGTCGCGCTCCAGGTTGTTCGGGATGAACATGCCCTTGCTGACGTGGTTCATCACCACCTGGCCCTGCTGCCCGTACGGCACCCGTTCCCCGGTGTCGGGATCGACCACCCAGAACACCACGTACGGGGTGCGCGGGTCGAAGACGAATGTGTCGCCGTCGACGGTTCGGGTGACCGCCTGCGACAGCACCATCGTGCTGCCGAACGCCATGGTGATCGTGGTCGCGGGGAAGATGCCGCGCAGCAGGTCGAGGGTGTCGGCATCCACATGCGCGCCGCTGAGCAGCAGGTAGCGGATCTTGTCGTTGACCAGGTCCACCACCCGATCGTCGCGGACCATGGCCTCCAGCAGCGGCGGGGTGGCGTGCAGGTTGGCGACGTTCTGTGTCTGTAACACGAAGACGGCCTGCTCAACGACGTGGTCGACGTAGGCCGCCACGTCGGCGGCGGCGCCGCGGGCGGCGATCTTTTTGACCCAGCGCGGATCGATGTCGATCGCGTGGAAGGCCGCGCCGAGCCGCTGCGACACCAGCCGGGAGAAGTAGCCGACGCCGTGTGGGCCGCTCGGCATCAGGCAGAGAAATCCCTGCCCCTGCCGGAAGCCACCGGTGGCGAAGTCCTCGGTCTGCCATTTGATGACCTGCGCGACCCAATCCGGTAGCTGCGCAGTGCGTTTCGGGGCGCCGGTGGTGCCGCCGGACTCGAAGATCTGGGGCACCGGGGGCGCAGATCCCTGGGCGAGGTAACCGCGCGGAATGAGATCCTCCACTGGGACGCTGCGCAATTCGTTGACCAGGTTGGGAAACAACCGCAGATCGGCAAAGGTGTTGACGTCGGTCAACGGGTTGAAGTCCAGTGCGCCGGCGGTCCGCAGCCAGAACGGCGACCCGGTGTCGTCGCCGAAGTGCCAGGCGATCGCGGCGCGCAGATAGGCTTCGGCATCCTCGACCGGTGCCGCGCGCGGGACGTCCAACAACGAGAAGTCGACTTCGCCCATGCCCTTGATCCTGTCCCATCGTGGGCCGCTACGCCAAGGACACCGGCCCTCCACCCGTGTCCTCGTATCGCTTTATCGTCTTATTTCACAGTACGTTTCATCGGTGTGCACGCGGTGTTCAGCCCGATGCCAGCTCACGAAAGTAGCCCCGCAGCGTCCGGGGCTCGCGGCCCAGGATTGCGCGCAACACCAGCGGATTGCCGCCGGGCAGACCGTGCCGGTCGTAGTAGGCCATCATCCGGGTCATGCCGTCGCGGAAGGAGCCTTCTGGTAGGCGGGCGGCGTATTGGTCCAGGGGTATTTGCACCGCGGCGATCGGCCGGCTGAGCACCTCGCTGAGAATCGCGGCCGTTTCGCGGGTGTCCTGCATTCCGGGCGCACACAATTCAAAGGTGCCGTAGCCGAGTTCGGCGTCCGTCATCGCCATCGCGGCGACCTCCGCGATGTCGCGGTAATCCACCGAAGCCATCTTCGAGGTCAGCGCGTACGGCTGCGCCAGCCGGTTGTTTTCAACGATGTCGCCCCAGGACTGCTCGAAATTCTGCATGAACCGGGCGGGCTGCAGCACGGTGAAGTCCAACTCCGAGCCGTACAGCGCCTCCTCGACCGCCAGCTTCGCGGCATGGTTGGTCATCGCCGAGATCGACGGGTGAATGACGCCGGAATACACGAACTTTCGCACGCCGGCGGCCCGGGCAGCGTCGACCATTGCCAGACCCATCTGGGCTTCGGTCGCCGAGTGCGCGGGACCGATGTGGAAGACGCCGTCCATCCCGGCCATGGCGTCGGTGAGGCTCTCGGGTGCGGTGAGATCGCCGATGACGGTCTCGTCGGCGCCGTTGCGCCGGGCCAGCAGCGCCCGTTCCTCAGTGCGCACCAACGCCCGCACCGCGGCGCCGCGTCGTTTCAGCTCGGGCAACACCAGGCGGGCATGTCGCCCGGTGGCGCCCACCATCAAGACTCGCATCGCGTCCTCCCGCGCGAGCCGCTCCTGGCCTAACTGCCGAGCAGGGCGGTGATCGCCTGATTGAAACGGGGATAGATGTCGTCATAGGTGCCGTCACGCTCGGCATACCGGAACATCTTGGCGCGCTCCACCACAATCTCCTTGGCGTCCGGCTGCGTCTGCAGCAGCGTCATCGTCTCGGTGATGTAGTCCTCCAGCGGCATCGCCCGGGGGTCGAATCCCCGCTCGCCCTGCAGCGCGGTCTGCACGTGCGGCGGGATGATCTCGATCACCTGCACGGAGGTGTCGCGCAGCTGGAAGCGCAGCGATTCGGTGTAGGAGTGCAGCGCCGCCTTGGCGGCGCAGTAGGTCGGGGTGAGCGCGCTGGGCATGAAGGCCAGACCGGACGTGACGTTGAGGATCGTGGCGTGCGGCTTGCGCAGCAGCGCCGGCAGCAGCGCCGAGGTCAGCCGGAGGGGGCCCAGCAGATTGATGGCGACCGACTGCTCGGCCAGACCGACATTGCCACTGGTCAGGTCCTCGACCCGCTGGATGCCGGCGTTGTTGACGACGACGTTGAGGTCTGGGTAATGGTCGGTCACCCGGGTGGCGAATCGCCGGATGTCGGCGGCGTCACCCTGATCGAGCGACAGGGTTTGCATGCCCGGGTTGGCCTCGGCGACGGCCTTTAATTTGTCGCTGCGCCGGGCGGCGATGATCACCGTGTTACCCAAACGGTGGAAAGACTCGGCCAGGCCGCGGCCGATGCCGCTGCCGCCACCGGTGACCAGAACGGTGTTGCCGGTCATCTGCATCGCGGTTCTCCTTTGGGGTCGCCCTGTCATCGGCCAGCTCGACCGGCCTACTCGGCCGACAGAGCGGAATGCCCCAATGCGGAGCCGGCTAACCACGATGCCCTATGCGCCCGCGCGGTGTCACGACAATCACGGCCGCCGAAGGATCCGTTACGCGGCCGGCCGGTTGTGCAGCGGGCGCGGGTCGACGCCGGCGCGCTGCCACGCCGCGGCGGCCCAGCTCGTGTAGAGCACCCGGACGGGCAGCCGGTTGAGCAGCGGGTTGAGCGCCCGGATGGCCGCGGCGATGCGCTGAAAACGCTTCTCCTTCTTGGCGTCCCACTGCAGCTGGCACACCTCGCGCATCTGGGGTGGCAGGGTGCCGACCACGACCAGCCGGGTGTAGGCGTTCAGCGGCGCCGACAGGATCTTCCACAACGGCCTAGGGATCCGGCGCGGACCGGGGATGCCCTTGCGGATGTAGCCGGTGCCGTACAGCACGGTCTTGTGCGGGACGAACCGGTCGAGCATCTCGTCCCAGTAGGACAGGAAGTCGTCGTAGGTCTGCGGTTGTGCGCGGTCGCTGACGCCGTACAGGCTGTACCAGAGCTTGCCCTCGTTGAAGACCTGTTCCTTCTCCGCGTGCGACAGCCTGCGGATGAACGTGTCGGTGTTGTAGATGACCTGGTCGACGAAGCTGGCGTGCGCCCAGTAGAACAGCTCCGGATTCAACGCGTGATACCTCGAGCCGTCGCTGATGGTGCCTTTGATCGTCTTGTGGAAGTCGCGCACCTTGCGGCCCCACTCGTGGGGTTCGTCGGAGTAGACGGTGTTCATCAGGGGCGGCGCGGTCCGCTTGGCCCGGCCCAGCGTGTCGCTGAAGATGACGGAATGGTCCAGCACGCCCTGGGCGAGCTGTTCGATGCAGTTCTCCACCCCGGCGGTGCGCTGGAAACCGAAGAGCTGAGTCCGGTTGTCCCCGTAAAACTTCCAGATCAACGAATCCGGGCCCAGCCGCGGTGCGGCGTCGGCGACGTCGTCGTCGTCGATGGGCATGGGGATCGCTTCGCGAACGCCGGTGTCGAACCGCGAACCCGCGCTCGGCGCGGTCCACTCGTCGTGCTGGGCGGTCATGCCCACCTCCTGGTCGCGCCGGGCGGAGCCTGCCTCCCGGCAAACGTTGCGAATCAATGACACAAAGCCGTATCTTTGTTCCAGAGCCTAGCAATCGCTCGCCTCCGTTGCATACCCCGGGGCGGGGCCCAAGCCCCCGAAAAGTCGGCAGCGACCCCGCCGAGGATTGATACGATGCCGCCAATCATGCAGTCCGAACCGGGCTCTGCCAGTGCCGATGCGCTCACCGACCTCGATCGCACCATCTTGGACACCGCGCGCAGCGTGTTCGAGACCTACGGCGTGCGCCGCGCCAACATCGACGACGTCGCCGCCCGGGCCGGCGTCAGCCGCAGCACCATCTACCGTCGCTTCCCAACCAAGGAGAACTTGTTCGCCCACGTCGTGCGGCGCGAGGCGGGACTGTTCTTCAGCACCCTGGATCGGGCGACGACGGGCTGCGACCAGCAAGAGGCGGTGATCGAGGCGTTCGCGCTCGGGGTGCGCCTGGTGCAGGACTCGCCGCTGTATTCGCGGATCGCCGAAAGCGAGCCCGAGCTGTTCGGCATGTTCTCCCGGTCGCAGGCCTTCCCGATTCGCCAGTTCGCCGACGGCATCGCCCATACCCTGCGGCGGTGCGGCGCCGACCTGGCTGAGCCCGACCTGGACAACATCGCCGACATCCTGCTGCGCGTCGCCCTCGGCATCATCGTCTTTCCCACCGACCGGCTCGACACCTCCGACCCGGCCGCGGTGCGCGAGTACGCCGCGCGCTATCTGGTTCCGATCATCGGCAGGCCCGGTAACGGGCCTCGAATTGTCGGCCCGCTGCACTAGCCTTGAGCCGTGGCTGGGAGTTCTGCGGCTCCGCGGACCCGGTATGCCAGTTGCGGCGAGATCGACATCGCCTATCAGGTCTTCGGCGATGGGCCGATGGACCTGCTCATGCTGCCGGGCCCGCTGATCCCGATCGACTGCGTCGACCTCGAGCCCTCGATGTACCGCTTCCATCGCCGGCTCGCGTCGTTCTGCCGGGTGATCCGCTTCGATCAGCGCGGGATCGGCCTGTCGTCGCGGGTTCCCTCGCTGGACATGCTCGGCCCGGAATCGTGGGCACAGGATGCGCTCGCGGTCATGAACGCGGTCGGTTGCGAGCGAGCCACTGTCTTCGCCCCGGGTTTCACCACGCTGGCCGGGGTGGTTCTGGCCACCGACCACTCCGATCGAGTGAACAGCCTTGTCATCGCCAACGGCGCGGCGCGCACGCTGCGGGGTCCCGACTACCCCATCGGCGCTGAGCTCGACGCCGCCGATCGTTTTACGTCGATCGGCATGGAGCCGGACGCCGTCGAGCAGGGTTTCGACATGCTCGGCATCATCGCGCCTTCCGTGGCGGATGACGCCGCATTCCGCTCGTGGTGGGACATGGCCGGCAACCGGGCCGCGTCACCCAGCATGGCCCGTGCGTTCATCAACAAGGTCAGGGAGGGCGATGTCCGAGACCGGCTGCCTCGCGTTGCGGTGCCGACGCTGATCCTGCATCGCGACAACCCCGGCTTCAGCCCCGTCGAGCACGCGCACTACCTCGCCGAGCACATCGCCGGATCGCACCTCGTCGAACTGCCCGGCGAGGACGCCCTGTACTGGGTCGGCGACACCGCGCCCATGCTCGACGAGATCGAAGAGTTCATCACCGGGGTGCGTGGCGGCACCGACGCCGAGCGCCTGCTCACCACGATCGTGTTCACCGACATCGTCGGCTCCACCGAGCGCGCCGCGGCGCTGGGTGACCACCGCTGGCGCGACCTGCTGGACAACCACGACAGGATCGTGCGCCACGAACTGCAGCGCTTCGGCGGCCGCGAAGTCAACACGGCCGGCGACGGATTCGTCGCAACGTTCAGCAGCCCGAGCGCGGCGATCGCCTGCGCCGACGCCATCGTGGACGACGTTCACGTGCTGGGCATCGAGGTGCGGGTAGGCATTCATGCGGGCGAAGTCGAGGTGCGCGGCGCGGACGTCGCGGGCATGGCCGTACACATCGGCGCGCGGGTGGCGGCACTCGCCGGGCCCAGCGAGGTACTGGTGTCGTCCACGCTGCGTGACATCGTCACCGGCTCGCGGCACAGGTTCGGTGACCGCGGCGAGACCGCGCTCAAGGGCGTGCCCGGTTACTGGCGGTTGTACGCCCTGGTCCGCGAGCACGCCGTCGTCCGCCGGTAACCAGGCGGCCAATTCGCAGCGGTCGAAGCGTCGGGGGCCTCGGCGTAGGCTGCGGGCGGGGACTTACCGGAGCCGAGGCTTCGCGGCTTTCCATTCGATTTCTGGCGTCTGGCTTGGCATTTGATCGAAGGAGTACGCATGACCGACGTGCACATCTCGCTGCCTCCCGCGCTCCGGCGAGCGCTGGACCTGCTCATCGACCCACCGGCCGATCCCGACGTGAGCCGGGGTTATCTCGATCTGCTCGGCACCGGCGCGGCCCACGACGACGCCGTCGAGAAGAACACCGGGCCGATCCAGGCGGCGTGGGCGTCACCGCTCGGGTCGATGCTCTACGACAACGCCCAGGCGCTTTCCCGGCGCTGGATCAGTGCGTGGCAACTGCCGCTGGAGTGGTTGGACGTTCCGCGAGGCGGCATCGCGCTGGATGTCGGCTCGGGTCCGGGCAACGTCACCGCGTCGCTGGCACGTGCCGCCGGCCCGGAGGGGCTGGGCCTCGGGGTCGATATCTCCGAGCCGATGCTTGCCCGCGCCGTGCGCAATGAGGCCGGGCCGCAGGTCGGCTTCATCAAGGCCGACGCGCAACGGCTTCCGCTGCGCGACGGCACTATTGACGTCGCGGTGTCGACCGCGGTACTGCAATTGGTGCCGGATCCGGCGGCGGCCCTCGCCGAGATCGCTCGCGTGTTGCGGCCCGGCGGCAGGCTCGCCGTCATGGTCCCGACCGCCGGGCGGCTGGCCCGGTATTGGCAGTTGCTGCCGAATGTCGGGGCACACGCGTTCGGTGACGACGAAATCGGCGATGTCTTGGAGGACAACGGTTTTGCCAGCGTGCGAGTGAAGAACTTGGGCACGTTCCAGTGGGTGCGCGCCAAGAAAGGCTGACCGCCGGCCGGGCGCCCGGCCCTCAGTCCGGCGACTGCGCGACCAGAGCGAGCCGGTCCATCGACTCGCGCAACATGTCGGCCGTCGTCGCACGGGCCCGCTCGAGGCGGGTGGCGTCGGCCAGCTCCGTCCAGTCGTAGGTGTGGGTCACCGTGGTCAGCTCGGCGTTGACCGGGCTGAGCTCCCAGCGCCACAGGTGGCCCGGCGGCTGCTTGTTGGGTTCTGCTGGGCGCCAAGCGATCTTGCTGCCCTCGACGAACTCGGTGACGTGATTCTCCCGCACCGCACCGTTGGTCAATGTGGTCTTGAAGATATCGCCGACCCGATGAACGCGCTGGCCGGCGGCGGCCGACGCCAGGTTGTTGTTGCCGTCCCAGCTCGGCTGGCGCGACGGGTCGGCGATCAGTTCGAAGATCCGCGCGGCGTTGGCCGACATCACGCGGGTGGCGCTGACGACGCGATCGAGTTCCGTATCGGACATGGTGCTATCCAAACACGCCGGGCCGGTCGATGCGCTGGTGACTTTGGGCCGGGCGTTGAGGACCTTTGGCCATCGCCGCGCCGGCGCGCGCGTGCGACGGTGGTCGTGCCGGGACGACCCGGTGGTCTGTCCGAAGTGCAGAGAGCCTAGTCCGGGCTCCGACCAAGTGAGCCACCGCAAGGGCCTGCTTGACCCACCGTCACCACGGGGTTCTGCCTTCGGACAGACCTTCAAGCCGTTCACCCCATCCGGGGCAGCGCCTCGATCGGTCCGGACAGCGCCGCCTTGACGTAGCGGGTGTCGTCATCGGCCAGCACCTCGGTGTCATCCGCCTCGATGCCGTCCACGATCGCGCGCGCCACGTGGCGCGGGTCGTTCTTCGGTGCGTCAAAGCCTGTGGTCATCTCGGTGTCGGTGAAGCTGAGGTGCGCGGCGACCACCAGGGTGCCCTGCTTCTCGAGCTCGAGTCGCAGCGAATTCGTCGTCGACCACAGGGCGGCCTTGGAGTCGCCATACCCGCCGGATCCCGGCATCCACGACAGGATCGAGGCGATGTCGACCAGTGCGCCACCGCCGTTGTCGGCCAGGATCGGGGCGAACGCCTTGGCGACGCGCAGCGCGCCGAAGTAGTTCGTCTCAAAGACCGCCCGGACCTCGTCGATGTCGCTGGTGAGCAGGCTCCGGGCGCCGAGAACACCGGCGTTGTTGATGACGATGTCGGCGTCCGATGCCGTGGCGGCCAGCGCGGCAACCGAATCCGCGTCGGTGACCTCCAATTCGATGCTGACCACGCGTGGGTCCGGGCTAGGCTGCGGCGCCCGGGCGGTGGCGTAGACCTTGGCCGCGCCGCGGTCCAACAACTCCGCCACGATGGCCTTGCCGAGCCCGCGCTGCCCACCGGTGACCACCACCGTCGACCCCTTGACGTTGACCATGATCTCGCTCCTTTGACGTAGGCAAAACTACTTTGCTTGCGTCACGGTAATTGACCGCGCCGACATAGTCAACTAATATTTGCCTATGTCTTGTCCGTGGGTTGCGTCACAGCGATACGGGTGCGCCGCGGCGCCCGGGAGCCTGGCCCTGGTCCAGGACTTCCTGAACACGAGGGCCATCGACGGGTACGGCCCAGACCTGTTGGCCGACCCGAAGCTCGCCGCCGACTGGGCGGCCGCCGCGGTGCGCGCGTGGTCGGCCGGGCGCGGCGCGGACCTTCGGCCCCCGGAGCTGGGCGAGGCGGACCTGGCCAGGCTTCGCGCCGTGCGTGCCGCCGTCGAGCGGCTGGTGGACGGCGAGCCGCCCAGCGGGCGCGGTCCCGGCGGCGTTGCGGCACGCTTCGCGCTGGCCGGGTCCGGTGAGGTGCGGCTGGATCCCGCAGGCAGCGGCTGGCGCTGGCTGGCGTCGGCGTTGTGGGGCGAGATCCTGTTGAGCCAGCACGCCGGCACCTGGCGGCGGATCAAGCGCTGCCAGAATCACCGGTGCGGGTCGGCGTTCTACGACCGCTCGAAGAACAACAGCGGGGTCTGGCACGACGTCAAAACGTGCGGCAACGCCGTCAATCTGCGGGCCTCCCGGGCCCGGCGGCGCGAACGCGATCGGGCGGCGGCGTCAGGCGTTTCGCCAGCGCAGGCGGTACCGGTAGTAGAGCCCCCGTCGGATGCGGGCCCCCGGTAGGACGTCTTTGGCTGTCTGCCGGATTTCGGCCAGGCTTTCGCGGGGATCCGCGACCGCCACGCCGATGTTGCGGGTTTCCCGGTGCAGTCTCGACCCGGCGCGCACCGCCGGTAAACACAGACCGGCCCACACCCAGTCGGCGACGCTCTTGTTGGCGGACAGTCCGACCACCGCCAATTCCCCTGCTGGACACAGCATTTGGCGTGCCTTCCACAGTGCGTCGCGCAGCGGCAGACGGTGCAGGCTGGCGACGAAGGTGATGACATCGAACGAACGCTCGCCCCGCTCGAGATCCTCGAAGCGCCGCAGTTCCGCCGAGGCGTTACCGAGCGCCTGCAGTCGCTGCGAGGCACGCCGCACCGATGTCGGGTCGGCGTCGATCCCCACGACGCTGCATGACACCGCAGCTAGCCGCGCGGCCAGCAACCCCTCGCCGCATCCGACGTCCAGGACGTCGCCCCGGTGTTGGGAGGCGATGCCGACCAGCCAGGGGTGATAGGCGGTGTTGTGGTTCCAGTAGTCGTCGTGCTTCGCGTAGTCATCCACCGTCGACCCAGTCTGCCCGACCGGGCCGTCAGCAGCGTTCGATGCCTTTGGGCATCAGGCGCGGGACCGGGTCCACCGGGCGCCGCCCGCTTCTGAGCACCGCCTGCACTACATCGAAGGCGCGCGCCTTCAGCGGCGCGACCACGTCGAAAGTGGCGGGAGCCTGGCTGACCCAGGCCGGAAGTGTTGCCACGATGTATTCCTCTGTTCTTTCGGCATGTGCGCCGATTCAGTCAATTGCACTGCAGCCGTTTTACGGCGGCGCCGCGCCGGGGTAAACGTCACGAAAAGCCGGTTTGTGGCCTACGGCACATTCGTGACGCAACGATGGGCACGCAACAGTGCGTTCAGTGAAAACCCTTGAACCGGCGCAGATAACCCGGTAATCGGTGTGCCGGTACCGCCTTCGGCCAGTCGTCGGGGCGGAAATACGCGTCGGTACCGCCGTCTACGAATACTACACTGCCGCAGAGAAAATCGGCGGCGTCCGACAGCATGAAGCACATCCAGTCCGCCATGTGTCCCGCGTCTCCGAAGCCGCCTACAGGGACAGGGAACGACCGGACGGCCTTAGCCTGCCTCGGGTCCGACAACTGCTCCTGCAGAAGTGGTGTCATGATCGCGCCGGGAGACAGCGCGTTCAGGCGCACGCCCGACCCGGCCCACTCCGGACGCACCGCGTGTCGCCGCACCCACCGGCTGACCGCGATCTTGGACGCCCCGTACATCATCGTCGGCGCGGCCGGACCCAACAGCCGCACCGTTCGCACCGCCTTGTCGGCGTCGTGGGCAAGCAACGCTCTGACCGCACGACGCGGCACCGCAGGTATGGTGGTCGTCGAATTGCTGCCGACGACAACGACTTTCGCGCGTTCGGCGGCGGCCAGCGCGGCACGCCAGGCGGCAAGCAGTTCGACGACCCCGAAGTAGTTGACCGCAGCGATCCGGCGGATGCGGTCGCGACCGGGACTGGGCCCCAGGCCGGCCGCCAGCACGGCACCGTCGAGCCTGTTGCCCGAGAGCTCCAGGACGCGCTCGGCCGCCGCATTGCGCCCGTCGGGCGTCGACAGGTCGGTGACCACGTCGGCGTCCTTGATGTCGACGCCGATGATGCTGTGCCCGTTGTCCCGAAGCCGCCGGGCGGTCTCGCGGCCCATCCCGGAAGCCGACCCGGTAATGGCATAGGTCCCCATTGACTCCTCCGTTCTCACGGCAGTATGCCCGGGCGACGGGCCGCTGAGACGGGCACGGCCCAGCCAGTGGTCGCACTGTTAAGTTGCCAGGATGCATGACCAGACGCCCTGCATCGATTTCAGCCAGCTCGAGTCGGTTTACGCGCCGCTGGCCGAATCGGTCCGCCGACTCCTCGACATCAGCATCCGCACCGAAGCCGGGCCGACGGCCGTGGCGGCGGCGATAACCAGAATCGACAGTGCGGCAGACGAATTGAGCGATGACCTGCTGCCCGGACCGTTCGGCGTGCACCGCACACCCGACGGCCAGACCATTGCGTGGGGCAACGCCGTGGTGGGTCTGCGGAACCCGGTGGCGCCGCCGCTGGTCATCCATCACGATCCCGACGGCCCGGTGTGGTCGGAGTTCGTGCTGGGCGCCGCCTACGAAGGCCCGCCGGGCACCGTTCACGGCGGGGTGTGCGCCCTGGTGCTCGATCATGTGCTCGGCGCGACGGCGCATCGACCCGACAAGCCCGCGTACACCGGCACCCTGACCCTGCGGTACCGGCGTCCCACGGCGCTGGGGCGGCGACTGCGGGCGGAGGCTCGCGTCGAGCGCGTCGACGGGGTCAAGATCTTCGCCGTCGGCCACCTGGCCGACGAGGACGGCGTCACCGTGGAAGCCGAGGGCGTCTTCATCCAGCCCAAGGACACGCGGGCATGAGCCCCGGCGCCCGGCGGGCCGGTCAGCTGCCCGCCGCGGCCTTCTCGACGTCGAGCAGCTGCTCGCCGCGTCGTTCCTCGTCGTAGGCCTTGCGCCCACCGCGCAGCCCGAACAGTCGTTTCGAGAACAGCAGGTAGATCACCGCGGCGACGTTGATGGTGAAGGTCACCACCCGGGTCATCGTGATGCCCTTGGCCAGGTCGTGGATCTCGAGCGGCAAGAAGACCGAGGTGGCGATCACCGCGAAATACTCGCCCCAGCGCTTCAGCAGCCACAGGCCGACCCCTTCGACGACCTCGATCAGGGCATAGCCGGCCAGCATCAGGGTGAGCAGGGCCAGGGTGGACGGCTTGGCGGCCAGCGCCTTCTCCAGTTCGTGCACGATGGTCATCTGGTCGACCTTGAAGCCGGCGGTGCGAAAGATCGGCAGGTCGCGATCGAGGGTGGCCTGGATCGCGCCGCGCGCCCCGCGGAACTTCCATACCGCGTAGGCCGCCAGCGCGATCACCACCGCCCGGAACAAGCGTTCCACCGCGAGGATGCGGATGATGATGGCCTGACGTAACGCCTTGCCCCGCATGATCATCGGCGCGTCCTCGGCGCGGCCGCGTCCGTGGGGCTCGCCGACGGTGAATTCGCCGCACCGCAGGCAGCGCCACACTTCGCCCAGCCCGGTTTTACCGCTCAGCCGGTCGGCGAGGGACTGGTCGTCGGGTGCATACGTGACGTGGCCGGCAACGGCGCAGGTGACCAGCTCCCACCGGTTGTGGCGGCGTTCTTTCCCCATGGCCGGATCATTCATGGCGGGCGGTCGGCCACGCAAGGGGGCGCGCACGATGTGCGTCAGAAGCGCGGCTCGCTGCGCGGGCACCGGGCGGTGGGAAGCACCGACCCGAGGAGTCCGGTGAGCTCGGCGACTCCGATGTCATCGAGCCGGGCCACCGCGGCGACGATGTCGTCACGCAGCGGCTCGTCGCAGAAGGGTTCGGCAAGCCAGCCGAACTTGTCCACGACGCGTTCCCAGGACATCGGACGGGTGGGTGATCCCTCGTAATCCGACTGCTCGCGGCTGAACTTTCGCCCGTCGTTCGCGATCACGCGCACGCGCGCCGCCGTGCGTTGCGGATAGTCGGCGGTCAAATCGTCGGCCGGCCTGACCTCCACGCGCGACAACAGATCCTGGACGTCGCTTCGCAGAACACGTTCGTTCTCAAGCTGTTCGGGGCCGACGCCGCCGTCGAGGAGGGCGACCGCGGTGAGGTACTTGAGGTTGTAGTCGGCCTGCTCCTTGGTGATCGGATGTTCTTTGTCGCCGTACGCGCCCCCACCGGCGAAGTCGTACGCCCCCTGGAAGACCTCGAGGACCACCCGCGCGACATCCGCACCGCGCAAGCCGTTCTCGGCCCGAACGGTCAGCACCGCGTCGATCACCACCTGGCCGTGGATGAGAGAGCAGTACTGCTTCAGGTAGGTCTGCTCGACGCAGCGCAGGCTCCGGTCGCCGGCGTGCAGATCGATGGGCTGATCGAACAGCTGCACCAACCCGTGTGGGCCCTCGAACAGCGACTTGGGCCCGGTGATGCCGCGCGCGGCCAGCATCGTCGTGTACACGGCGCGCATGCCGGTGATCGCCGGCGAGATGCCCTTCCAGTTCGACACCGGTTCGGCATGGACCGTGGCCAGCGACACGTTGTCGGCCGCCGCGGCGGCGATGGCGTTGGCGGTCTGTTCGGCGCTCAGCCCCAGCAGCTTCGCGCTGCCCGCCGCAACGGACATCGACAGCTGCAGCGCGTGGTTGAGCCCGCGCGCCATCACGGGAACCTGTGCGCTGAAACGGCATTGGATCTCGTAGGCGACCGCGAGCGCCAGCAGGAAGTCGGCCCCGCTGGCCCCGGTGTGCTCGGCCACGGCCAGCATGGCACCGACGTTGTCGGCGGGATGGCAGAGCCCGCCCACGGTCAGATAGGTGTCGAGCAGATCGGGATAGCGCACCAGCACCGCGTTGAAGAACGCGGCCTGGTCCACCGACGCCCGCCCACCGCCGACCAGGGTGGCCGTGGGGGCTCCACCGAACTGGGCGGTGTGGTCACGGATCGTCGGGATGAGTTCCCCGTCCAGGGAACCGACGGCGCACGCAAGGCTGTCGAGCACGTTGCGTTTCAACAGCGCGCGCGGCGGCCCGGTCAGATCCGCCTGCCGCGCGCCGACGACGAATTCGGCCAGCTCGTCCACAACGTAGTTATGTGCCACCACTTTTCGCCTCCTAGCTGCTACCGCTACTGAAACCCAGCGATGAGGCACCGTCCAGGATCAATCTCTTATGAGTAGTTGGAAGAAGTTCTCACCGCACGCCGGCACCGGGATCGAGGACTCCACGGTGAGGATCGTCGGACGGAGTCCACCACCGCCGCGTGGGAGGGGTGAGCCAATGACGTCCGCGCGCAACCGTCAGCAGCGAGCTCGCGACACCGCGCACAACGGCCCGGTCATCGTCTTGACGATGTAGCAGCGACCACGTCCACAGCGGTATCGGGTCGGCGACGGGACGCAGTCCCAGCCGGGGTGGGAGTGCCGCGGTGTGGCGCTTCGGTGACGCGAGCACGGCAGTTCCGATCTTGCGTACGTGCGAGTAGAACGCGTCACCGGTGATGCCGCCGTCGTTGATTTCGATGACACGTGCGCCGGTGTCGGCGGCAAACTCTTTGGCGAACCGGTTCCACGACGACCATGCCGACTCGTCGTCATCGACGAGCACGCTGACATGCTGTGCGCCAACCGGGTCCGAAGAGGTAGCTCCTGGAATGACCGCGCGCAACGGTTCGGCGCGTAACAGGTGGGCGGTCAACTCCCGCTGCTTGACATGCCCACCGGTGATCCACGCCAAGGCGAAGTCGAGGGTACCCTCGGCCACCCGGTCCGCTTGCACGTGTGAGGGCAACACCCATTCGTCGAGGCGCAGGGCCACCCCGGATCCCACCAGATTGCCGATGTCATCGGGTAACCAGCTGACGTAACCCAGCCGCAGCGGCGAACTGTGTGCGGCCGTTCGTTGCAGCCGATGCTTGGCATCGTCGGCCAGTGACAGGATCCGGCGCGCGTCCGGAAGAAACGTACGGCCGGCTGCGCTCAACCGGACGCTTCGCCGGTCGCGCACCAACAAATCACTGCCCACTTCCCGCTCCAGCGCGATGATCTGTTGCGACAACGCCGGTCCCGAAATGTGCAGGCGTTGGGCGGCGCGACCGAACTGCAATTCATCTGCGACTGCGACGAAATAGCGCAGCTGCCGCAGTTCCATGTGTCGAGCTTAGGTGTCCTCACCTGCACTAGGAAGCGCGACCTATCGAGCCGCCGTACGCCGGTTCGGCCAGGGCGGAGCTGCCGAGATCGTGTTTCTGGTGGGCTGCTTCTCGATGGTCGCCGTGACACTCAATGCGTTCGATGCCGGCGTGCCCGGACGCGACGACGCATAGCGCCGTTCGTGGGTTCGCTCAGGCGCCGCGGTCGTTGATCCGCTCGACCGCACCCGGCTGCGGTCGCGATCCGCTGAGTGCGGTCGTCTCGTCGGTCAGGTGTTTTCCGATGTCCCGGATCTGTCGCGCGCTCAGCGCGCACAGCGGATGTACGGCCACCATCATGGCGACGCGTCCCCGGTCGTCGAAGACCGGCGCGGCGATGGTCACCACGGGTTGCTTCCGGCGGCCCGGGTTGTCGTCGGAAAGGAACCCGATGGTGGTGAACTCGACCAGCAACTGGTCCATGATGTGGCGCACCGGAGTCGGCATCTCGCTGCTGTCCAAAGTGCCGACCGCCTGCACGGCCTGCGCGAGCGCGGGCGTCGTCCAGTCGACGTCGAATCCCCGCTGCCGCGTGTGCGCCAACACCTGCTGCAGGCGCTGCGTGCGGTCGGGACTCCCGCCCGCGCCACGCCGGATCCACGCGAGTTGTTCGTCCTCGGTGTCCCACGCCGCCATCGCGACGCCGAACGGCGGCGCGTACGGAATGCGATCGCCCGGTATTCCCGATGGCTGCGTGGCGGGTTCTCCCTCAAAGGCGGTGACGACCAATGAATCACCGAACTTCTCGACCACTGAACAGGCGTAACCGACTTCGCGGGAGAGTCGTAGCGCGGCGGAACGCGCGGCGTACGCGAGGGGCCGGGCGGTGTCGGTACGGGCGGCCACCACGGCGAGCGCGGGACCGAGGGCGAACGTTTTCGCGACCGGATCTCGACTGGCCCACCCGCGGTCACACAAGGTCTTCAGAATCGCGTGCGCGGTTGCTTGGGTGAGGTCCAGCTCCCGCACCACGTCGGAGAAGCGCAGCCGGGCGGTTGGAGACCGCGCCAGCAGCTCAACAACGTCGAGCACCCGGGCGGTCGGCGCTGACGTCGATCCGCGAATTGCTTGACTCCTCTGGAACAGCGTTTTTACAGTTGTACGAAAATTCGAGGTCCTATATCGATTATTCGAGAAGGCTACCGCGTTGCGTGCTGTCGTGTTGCTGGTTGGCCGATGACCGGTTCGCAAGCCGCCGAACCCCGGACCAACCGTCCGTCCGAATGGAGGCAACCAGTGACCGCACACGATGACCGGCAAGACATCTCCGAACTGCTGGTGCGCTATGCCACGGGGATCGACCGGCGCGACTGGACGCTGTTTCGCACCGTCTTCACCGACGACTGCCGACTGGACTACGGCGAGATCGGCACCTGGGACGGCGTCGACGCCGTCGCTGATTTCATGGAGCAGGTGCACGCGCTGGCGGGACACACGCTGCACCGCCTGACCAACCAGGCCATCACCCTCGACGGCGACAAAGCCACCGCATGCACCTACGTCGACGGCCTGATCATGTCCGGCGACAACAACTCTGGTGTCAACGCGATCGGATTCTACGACGACGACATCGTCCGCACGCCGGCGGGATGGCGCATCGCCCGCCGGCGCTACACGCAGGTTCGCATCACGACGATCGGAGGCGGATAAATGACATTCGCGACGAAATACGGCCCCTGGGCATTGGTGGCCGGCGCCTCCGATGGTGTGGGCGCGGCGTTCGCCGAAGGGCTCGCCGAGCGCGGCGTGAACGTGGTACTGCTGGCGCGCCGGCAAGCTGTGCTCGACCGCGTCGCGGACGACATCGAGACAAAGACGCCGGCGCAAACCCGTACCCTTGCAATCGATCTCGCTGAGCCGGGCGCCGCCGCGGCGGTCGCCGCGGCAACCGGCGACTTGGAGATCGGCACGGTCGTGTACTGCGCCGGTGCCGACCCCAATTTCGAGCCCTTCCTTGCCAATCCGATCGAAGCGGCCGAGGCGATGGTGCAACGCAACTGCATGGTGCCCATGCAGTTATGTCACCACTACGCACCCGCGATGGTGGAGCGAGGCAGCGGCGGCATCGTCATCTTCGGTTCCGGGGCCGGGCTGGCCGGCGGGGCGAACATGGTCGCCTACGGCGCATCGAAGGCGTTCGACATGGTCTTCGCCGAGGCGCTGTGGGCCGAACTCCACGACAAGGGCGTCGACGTGTTGGGCCTCATCCTGGGCAAGACCAACACACCGGCATTGCGCGAACTCGAATACGCCCGCGGTCTGATCGGGTCCCCCGACGAGGTGCCTCCAGACGCGGCGGCCGTGTCCGACGTCGTCGCCGAGGCGTTCGAGAACCTCGGCAACGGCCCCACCCTGATGGTGGGCGACACCATGCGCGCCGCGGCGCAGCTGTTGGCATCGCTGAGCCGCAAACAGGCGGTTGAGCTGTTCGCGCAGGCCGCCGCGGCGGCCATGGGACCAGGCGCATAGCCGCAACCGGCGGGAACTTCGGGCGTTCGCTGTGCGTCGTATGGATGTCGGCGAGGTTTGCCAAAGTTCCAAATCAGGGCAACCTAACTTTTGCGTCCGCGATACCCTGGGCAGCAAATATGGGTTCGGATGCGCCGCTGTGTTCGCGAACCCGCCGCGTTGCTGACCCCCGCCACTGCGGGTACCTTGGGTAACCGGTTCACCACGACACACGAGCCGAAGCAGCCGCCCGATCGCCAGCGCGAAGGATGACGATGCTCGCCATAGACCGGCCCGCAGCCACCGTCGCGACGACGGCACGCTGGCGGCGGCTCACCTTGACCCGCTCCGGCTTGATCACCGGCGCATTCATCCTTCCGGCCGTGGTCGTCCGCATCGCGGGCCTGCGCACCGGCGCGGTGCTCGCCCTGCTGATCTTCGGGGCCGCGGTGGTGGCGGCGAGCTTCCTGCTGGCGTGGGCGGCCGAGGCCGCGCAGATCGACGTCTCCGGCGGGCTGGCCACGGCGCTGCTCGCACTGATCGCGGTGCTGCCCGAATACGCCGTCGACCTCTACTACGCCTACGTGTCCGGCCACAATCCTGATTACACGCAGTACGCCGCCGCCAACATGACCGGGTCCAACCGATTGTTGATGGGTCTGGGCTGGCCGGTCGTGGTGCTGGTGAGCATCCTGGTCGCGCGCAAGTCCGGCTCGGGGAAGACCACCGGCCTGACGCTGGAGCCAGCAAACCGGGTCGAACTCGGATTCCTGTTGATCGCCGGCGTCCTGGCGTTCGTGATCCCGGCGAGCGGGCAGATCCATCTCGGGCTGGGGCTGGCGTTGCTGGCCTGGTTCGGGTTCTACCTCTACAAGATCAGCCACGGCGACGTCGAAGAGCCCGACCTGATCGGCACCGCGGCCGCGTTGGGCGACCTGCCCGACCGCCGGCGGCGCGTCGCCGTGGTGGGACTGTTCCTGGTGTCGGGCGCGGTGATCCTGCTGTGCGCCAAGCCGTTCGCCGACAACCTGGTTGCCGCCGGCACCGAACTCGGCATCAACCGCTTCCTGCTTGTGCAGTGGCTGGCCCCGCTGGCGTCCGAAGCGCCCGAATTCATCATCGCGACCATCTTCGCCACTCGTGGCAAGGGCACGGCGGCCATCGCCACGCTGATCTCCTCCAAAGTCAACCAGTGGACCCTGCTGATCGGGTCTTTGCCCATCGCCCACCTGCTGGGCGGCGGCGGGATCTCCCTGCACCTCGACTCCCGGCAGGTGGAGGAGGTGCTGCTCACCGCGACGCAGACGATGATGGGGGTGGCGCTGATCTTGGCGCTGCGATTCCACCGGTCCGCCGCGTGCACCCTGCTGGGTCTGTTCGTGGTCCAGTTCCCGATCTTCACGACGCAGGGCCGGCTGCTGCTCTGCGGTGTCTACCTCGCGGTGGCCGTCGCCGGGCTGATCATCAATCGTCGCCACCTGGTTGCCACCGTCCGGGCGCCGTTCTTCGGCACGGCGATCCGGCACAGCGGTCATCCCCACCACGAACCACAAGGCCCCGCCCACCCGCGGTAGGCTCCGGCGCGCCGTCACCGCCCCCGCGCCCGCGTTCGACAGCACGCGGCGTATACGGTCCAGTTATGACTCGAGTGTCGGTGATCACAGGCGGCGCGGGCGGCATGGGCGTGGCCACGGCGAAAATCGTCGGCCACGACCACACCCTGGTGCTGTGCGACGTCAGGCAGGCCCGGCTGGCGGCCGCGGCCACCGCCCTGCAAGACCTCGGGATCGCCGCGACGGCCGTCGACTGCGACGTCACTGACCGACGCGCCGTCGCGGACATGCTCGGCACCGCAACCGGCCTCGGGACGGTCGTCTCCGTCATCCATACCGCGGGCGTCAGCCCGAGCATGGGTGCCGCCGATTACGTCATGCGGACCAACGCCGTCGGCACCGTCAACGTCAACGAGGAGTTCTTTGCGGTCGCCGGCGAGGGCGCGGTGATCGTGAACGTCGCATCGATGGCGGCGCACATGCTGCCCGCCGAAATCATTCCGGCAGAACAATTTCCGCAAGCGCTCAACGACACCGAAGCCTTCATGGACGCGATGCTGGCGGCGTGCGGCATCGCCCCCGAGGAGGCGCGATCCGGTCTCGCCTACGCCATCAGCAAGAGCTTCGTGAAGTGGTACAGCCAGTCGCAGGCGGAGCGCTTCAACGCCCGCGGGCTGCGCATCGTCTCGGTGTCACCGGGGTCGATCGACACCGAGATGGGCCGGCTCGAGGAGCAGGCCGGAGCGGGCGCGATGGTTGCCAACGCCGCCGTCCCGCGGTGGGGCAAGCCGGAAGAGATGGCCGAGCTGCTCGCCTTCTGCGCCAGCGAGAAGGCCGGATACCTCACCGGCACAGACATTCTCAACGACGGCGGCGTGATCGCCTCCATGACCGAACGCGCCAGGATGTCCGCCGCCGGCTAGACCAGGTAGTAGAGCTCGGAGTGCGGGGCGAGTTCGGGCGCGCTGGTGAAGGGCTCCTTGACTTTGAGGTCGGCCAGCCTGTTGTGCGCGTAGCGAACCGCCTTCAGGGTGGCCGAGAATTCCTCGTCCTCCTCTGGGAAGACCTGCTCGGCGGGGAACCAACTCCGGAAGCCGACATTGTTCAGGACGCCAAGCGTGTCGGGGCGGACCCCGGCGAGCAGGACGGTAACGCCACGCTCGGTCACCTCGCGCAGGAAATGCTCGATCCGCTCGATGCAGACCACATCCGGGTGACGCACCCGCTTGAGCCGTAACACCACGAAGGCGATATCGCCCTCGGCGACGCGTCGGCTGATCCCGGTCAGGTACCGGTCCAATTCCGGTGCGGCGCCGAAGAACAACTCGCCTTCAAGGTCGTAGATGACGATGGAGGGATCCGCTGAGTCGCCCGGAATGCGTTCGCGGACCACGCGTTCGGGTGTGACGACGAGCTCCTTGGACTTCAGCTTGGCCGCCCGCGGCACGAACAGCAGGATGGACAGGACCACCCCGAGCAGGACCGACTTGTCGAGGTCGACGGCGATGCCGGTGAAGGCGGTGACGATCACCAGTCCGGCGTCGTAGCGGGACGCCTTGAGGGTGTAGACCAAGCGCTTGAAGTCGACCAGGCGCGCGGCCGTGACGAGCAGCAGCCCGGCCAGCGCGGGCTGCGGAACGTAGCGCAACAGCGGGGCGAACAGCAGCAGGGCCGCGGCAACCGTTGCGGCCGACACGATTCCGGAGAACCGTGTCGCGGCGCCGGACTGGAAGTTGATTGCCGACCGCGACAGGGAGCCCGAGCCGGGCAGGCTCTGAAAGAACCCGCCGGTCAGGTTGGCCAGGCCTTCGGCCATGATCTGGCGGTTGTAGTCGATCTTTTGCTGTGTCTGGTAGGCAATGGCTTTGGCGATCGACAGCGCCTCGATGATGCCGACGAAGGCGATGGCGAGTGCACCCGTCGACAGATGCGGCAGCCACTCCGTGTGGACCTCGGGCACATGCGGTCCTGGCAGACTCCGCGGGATCCTGGCGGCCACCGACACCGCGGTGTGCCCACCCGGGCCCGGGGTCGACCAACCGGTGAGGTATGCGATGAGTGCGGTGATGATGAGCACCGCGAGCATGTCGACCTGCGGCCATCCGTAGCGCTGCACCAGCTTGCGCAGCACGACGGCCACGATCACCGCCGCCGCACTCAATGTCAGTGCGCGGTAATTGATGTGGTCGCCGTGGGTCAGGGTGAGCCAGACGCGGCGCAGCACCTGCATGTGACCGTTGCCCTTGTCGCGCACGCCCAGCGCGTTGCCCAGTTGCCCGATCGCGAGCAGGAAGGCCGCGGCCGCCATGAAGCCGATGATGACCGACTCGGAAATGTAGCGGGTGAGGTTGCCGAGCTTGAACAGGCCGATCACGATCTGGAATGCGCCGACCAGCACCGCCAGCAGGAAGAGCGCCTCGAAGAGTTCCTTGGAATTTTCCGAGTCGATGAAGGCCAGCGCCGTGAACACCAGCAGCGAGATGGCGCTGGTCGGCCCGTTGATCAGGTGCGAGGACGACCCGAAGATCGAGGCGACGACGGTCACGACGATCGCCGAGTAGACGCCGAATCTCGGGTCCACCCCGGCGATCAGGGCATAGGCCATCGCCTGGGGGAATGAAATGGCGGCGACGGTCAGGCCGGCGATCACATCATGGCGGCCCTTCACCAGATCGTAATTCACACGCACACCCACGTTTTCGACGTCTTTCCGCTAAGCGCCCGACGCCGCGCCCGGCACCGAGATCGTGTCCAGAATTCCGTTGGTGCCGAAGAACTGTTCCCGGGCGTCGCTCCAGTCCTTGGCGATGGCGCTGATCGGAAACAACGTCAGCGGGCGCAGCCGATCGGCGTGCCTGGCCAGGATCGCCGGCTTGTAGGGCCGATACCCGAATCGCGCCACCTGTTCCTGGGCGGCATCGGTGAACAGGTAATCGAGGTAGGCCTTCGCGTGGGCCGCCGTCTGGGGATCGGTCAGGTTCGCGTCGACCCACGCGACCGCGGGCTCGGCGAGGATGCTGACCGGCGGATAGACCAGTTCCAGGTCGTCCTTGTTCGCGGCGACCTCACGCAGCGCCTCGTTCTCCCACGTCAGCTGGACATCGCCGATCTTGGCCAGTGCGAAACTGTCTCCGGCGCCGCGGGCTCCGCCGTCGGAGACGGCGACGTGCTGCAGTAGCGACTTCACGTAGGCGGCCGCCCGTGTCGGGGTGCCGCCGCGGGTGGTGACCGAGCCCCAGGCCGCCAGGACGCTCAGCTGACCGTTGCCGGACGTCCGTGGGTTCGGCGACACCACGGCCACGTCCGGGTTGATCAGATCGGGCCAGTCGAGAATTCCCTTGGGATTGCCCTTGCGGACGACGAAGACGATGGTCGACGTGTAGGGCACCGAGGCGTTGGGAAGCCGCTGTTGCCAGTTGCCGGCGATCAGGCCCCGCTTGCTGAGCGTGTCGATGTCACTGATCAGCGCCAGCGACACCACGCTTGCTTTTTGGCTGCCGTCCAGCACGCTGCGGAGCTGGCGTCCCGAGCCGCCGTGAGATTCCTTGATGGTCAGCGTCGTTCCGTTGTGCGTGCGGTAATCCGCGACAAATTCCTTGTCCAGCGCGGCATACAACTCGCGCGTCGGGTCGTAGGAGACATTGAGGACTTCGTTCGAACCACCCGTCGGGAGGTTTTTCAGCACGATCGCGGTCGTGGCGGCGACGATGGCCAGGACGCCGAGGATGCTCAGCCAGGGCAGGCGCAGCGACGGGCGGGCCGCACCGGGTGATAGCAGTTTCACCACGCCAGCCACACCTCCCATCACCGATCATGATGATGTGCCAAACAGCCCCGTGTGGCACCGAACATTTTTGAGAATGTTAACGATCGGGCCACCCGGCGACAGCCATGAGAATCAGCGTGACGTAAATGCCTGCCGCGGTGATTATGCTGGTCAAATGCCGCAACGCCCGTTGCGTGATCGCTTGATCGACGTCGAGGTTCCAAGCGAGGACCTGGCACGCGGCCGGGCGCTGCGCAAGGCCGCCCCCCGGCGGTCGCTCGCGCAGCTGACGCCATCCACGCGAACAGCCACCGAAATTCTCGTCGCCCAAAACGCCGATCGGCTAACAGAACTCGTTCCGCTCCGATTTGCCCGCATGCTCGCCGACCCATTTTCCTTTTACCGAGGTTCGGCGGCGGTCATGGCCGCCGACCTGGCCGCAAGCCCGTCCAGCGGGATCGAAATCATGTGCTGCGGCGACGCGCACGTGTCGAATTTCGGCCTGTACGCCGCCCCTCATCGCTCAATCGTCTTCGACCTGAACGACTTCGATGAGGCCGCCGTCGCACCCGCGGAGTGGGACGTCAAGCGCCTGATCACCAGCGCGATCATCGGTGGTCGTCACGCTGGATACCCGGGCAAGGCCATCCGCCGCTGTGTCGAAGAGGCGCTGACGGGCTATCAAACCAGCCTCGAGGCGATGCTCGAGGAGATGAATGTTCTGGACCGCTACTACCTACGGGTGGAACCCGAGCGCTACACCGGGACAGTGTCCAAGGGTCTGCAGGCGGTGATTCAAAAGACGATTTCCCGGGCGCGCACGCGAACGTCGGAGCGAGTCTTCAAGCAGATCATGGAAACCGGCGCAGATGGAACCCCGCGCCTGCGCGAGGATCCTCCCGTCCTGCAGCACGTCGAGGAGGACATCGAAGCCCCCTTGATCGAGTCGGTTCAGGAATATCTGGCCGCGGTTCCGGCCGACGTGGCGTTGTTGCTGTCGCATTATCGCATCACCGACATCGCGCTGCGCGTCGTCGGCGTCGGCAGCGTCGGCACCCGGTGCTACCTGGTCATCCTGGTCGGCCCCAACGGAACGCCGCTGATCATGCAGATCAAAGAGGCCACTCGATCGGTGCTCGACGAATACGGCGGTTGGCCCGCAGCCGGTCGTCCTCACGGCGGCGGTCGAGGCCAACGGCCAGGGCGTGCGCGTGATTGACGGTCAGCTGATCTTGCAGGCGATGTCAGATGTGTTCCTGGGGACGACCCGCAAGGACGGCCGCGACTACTACGTCCGGCAGTTCCACGACATGAAGGGCAGCATCGACACCGAAGGCATGTCGGCCTCGATCTTCGCCGAATACGTCCTTGCCTGTGCGGTGCTGCTGGCCCGAGCACACGCGCAGAGTGCGAACGCGTCCATCCTGCGGGGATATGTCGGCACCAGTAGCGCCGTGCACGACGCGGTGGCCGATTGGTCGTATGCCTACGCCGACAAATCACTTGATGACTTTCACCAGTTGCGCGCCGCGGCAGCGGCCGGCGATATCGAGGTCGCCGACGATCCCGCACGCTGAGGGCCCGCTGGGGCGTGGCTCCGCCACATGTTCAAACGGCCGATCGTGTTGCTCGACCTAGTTACCGGCCAATTGGTTCGCGGTTATCGGCTTCGGTGTCGGTTGGCGTCGTCCGGTCGTTCGGCGCCCCGACGTGGTGCAGCCAATCTCGTCGGCGAACCCGCCAGGTCCGGCGCGCGTACTCCAGCTCGGTGTACGGCCACTGGGTGACGATCCGGCCGGACGGTGATCGGAAGTAGCTGTCGCACTGCGTCCAGATGGTGCGCGCCAGGTCCGCGGAAAGCGCGTCGTTGTAACGCTTTTCGGCCTCCCGGCGCACGTCGAGGTATCCACCGCGGCGCGCCAGCCGGGTTACCGCGCTGGCAACCAGCCGCGCCCCGGCCTCGAGGATGTAGACGATGGAGTTACCGCCCTGATTGGTGTTAGGGCCGTAGAGCATGAAGAAGTTCGGGAATCCGCTGACCGCGACCCCAAGGTAGGCGCACGGGTCGTCACCCCAGTGCTCGTGCAGCTTGCGCCCGCCGGCGCCGACGACGTCGATGCCGGACAGGTAGCGGGATGTTTCGAAACCGGTGGCCAGCACGATGGCGTCGACGTCGACTTCCGCGCCCGACGCGGTGATCACCGAGGGCGGGCCGATGCGCGCGATGGGGTCCGTGACCAGCTCGACGTTGTCGCACTGCAAGGCCCGGTAATAGTCGTCGCCCAGCAGCACCCGCTTACAGCGGAACGGGTAGTCCGGCGTCAGCGCCCGGCGCAGCGGTTCGTCATCCACCGTACGGCCCAGGAACGATGCCGCGATCTGCGTGCGCGCCATCACCACGGGATCGTCGGCAAAGGTCGCGGTGTTGTCGTGCTGGAACTTCCAGATCTGCCAGCGGGTACGCCGCACCGCCAGGGGGCTGCGCTTGAAGCGGGCCAATTCCGTTGCGCTGTAAGGACGGTCGTCCTTGGGGACCATCCACGGTGGGGTGCGCTGGAAGACCGTGACGCGACCAGCGGTCTTCGCCAGCTCGGGCACCAGCTGTACCCCGCTGGCGCCGGTGCCGATCACCGCGACGGTCCGGCCGGCCAGATCGAGGTTGTGATCCCATGCGGCGGTGTGCAGCACCGGGCCGGTGAAGTCGCGCAGCCCGTCGATATCGGGGAGCTTGGCGGAGCCGAACAGGCCGACCGCACACACGACGACGTCGGCGGTCAGCATGGCCGGCTGACCGTCGCGCTCCAGCTCGCAATGCCACGCGCCGGCATGCGGGTCCCAGCGCACGGAGCGCACCGTGGTGCCGAGCAGGAGATGGCGACGCAGGTCGAAATCGTCGGCGACGGATTCCAGGTAGGCCAATATTTCGGGCTGCCTCGCGTAGGTCCGGCTCCAGGATGTGTTGGGGGCGAAGGAAAACGAGTACAGGTGGCTCTGAATATCGCAGGCTGCGCCGGGATAGGTGTTGCGCCGCCAGGTGCCACCGACGCCGTCGGCGCCCTCGATGATCACCAGGTCGTCGATGCCCGCGCGGCGCAGCGCCACGGCCGCGCCCAGCCCGCCGAAGCCGGCGCCGATGATGGCCACCTTCGGCGCGCGCCGGCGCCGTGTCGCCGCCCGCATCCGCCCAATGGCGTAGAGCGCTCCGGCTTTTCGGCTCGTCATGGTCGGTCCCCCGCGCGGCGGACCAGTAGGCCTTTCAGGTCGCCGTCGGCCCGCCACTGCTGCAGGATGTCGGCGTACTCGGTTGGTGCGCCGAAGAAGAAGCTGCCCTGTCGAGTCTTACCGTCGGCCTTGCCTTCCCGGTTGTAATAGCCGGGCGTACATGTCTTGGCGCGCTCGGCGCTCGCGACCGAGCGGGCCACCACCGTGTCGACCCAGCCGGCTTCGGCTTCGGGTGCGACCTCGATTTCGGTGATGCCGTCGGCGAGTGCGGTCGCGATGATCCAGGCGACGTGGCCGGCCTGCACGTCGAGCAGGTATGGGAAGTTCACCGTCAGGCCGGCCTGGGCGATGCTTTCGATGAAGCAGTTCGGGAATTTGGTCGTGCACAGGCCCTGGAAGGTGCGCACCCCGTCGTCCCAATGTTCGGTCAGCGTCACGCCGTCACGACCGATCAACTCGAATCCGGTGCGGCGACAGTAATCGGTGCCCACCTCGAAACCCGTTGCGAAGATCAGGCAGTCGAGCTCGTAGGTCACGCCGTCGACCACCGCGCCGGTTTCGGTGATCCGCTGCACCCCGCGCCCGCGGGTGTCCACCAGGGTGACGTTGTCCCGGTTGAAGGTCTGCAGATACTCGTCGTGGAAGCAGGGACGTTTGCAGAAGTACCCGTACCACGGTTTGAGTGCTTCGGCGGTGGCGGGATCGCTGACGATCGCGGCGACGCGCGCGCGGATCTCATCCATTTTGGCGAAGTCGGCCAGCTCGATGTCACGGCCGCGCTGTTCGGGATCGGCCAGGCCGTCTCCGTCGTGACGCATGACCGGCAGCTTGCGGGTGATGCTCGTCCAGGCATCGGCGACCAGGTCCTGGTCGGCTTGACCTCCGGCGGTGAGGATCTGGAAATTCTGTATCCGCTCGCGCTGCCAGCCGGGCTGTAACGCGTTGGCCCACTGCGGATCCGTGGCGCGGTTGGCCCGCACGTCCACCGAGGAGGGCGTGCGCTGAAAGACGTAGAGCCGTCCGGCGGCAGCGGCGAGGTGCGGTACGCACTGGATCGCCGTGGCGCCGGTGCCGATGATGCCGACGCGCTTGTCGGCCAGATGCTGGAGCTGCGCGCCGGTGTAGGCATAATCCCACCGGCTGGTGTGGAAGGCATGCCCGCGGAAGGCGCCGAGTCCGTCGATGCCCGGCAGCTTCGGTTTGGCCTGGTAGCCGTTGGCCATCGACACGAACCTGGCGCGCATTTCGTCACCCCGGTCGGTACGGATGATCCACCGCGATCTCGCTGAATCCCAACGGATTTCCCGCACATCGGTCTGCAGGCAGGCGTCACGGTAGAGGTCGTAGTGCTCTGCGATCCGACGGCAATGCGCGAAAATCTCCGAGCCCTTCGCATACTTCTCGGTGGGCGTGTAGCCGAGCTCCTCTAGCAGAGGCATGTACACATACGACTCGACGTCACAAGCGATTCCGGGATAACGGTTCCAATACCAGGTTCCGCCGACGTCGGCCGCCCGATCGATCAACCGCACCCTTTCGACGCCGAGTTGACGTAGCCGTGCCCCGGTCAACAGCCCGCCGAACCCGGCGCCCACGATGGCGACGTCCACCTCGTCGGTGAGCGGCTCGCGGGCGTGATCCCCGTTGGCCCACGGGTCGTCGGCGAACCGGGCGAACGCGCCCGCAATCTCGACGTACTGGGCGATGCCGTCGGGGCGAATGCGGCGCGCGCGTTCTTCGGCGTACTTGCGTCGCAGCGCGTCGACGTCAAGCGCCCGGCCAACGGTCTCAGTCACGACCTCGGTTCCTCTCCGTGGCCTCGACCTTATAATCAATCGCTTGATCATATCAAGGGCGCGTCCGCGCAAACGGCCGTCTACCGGCGGCTATGCCCGTGACGCCGCGAGCAGGGTGCCCCGGATCAGGTCTCTGGCCGACACCAGCGCCGCGTGATAGTCCTCGGGCGCGAGCGTGGCCGCCGACTCGGTCAGGCCGTAGATCAGCGCGTAGATCGCCTCGGCGACGCCGCGCCGGTCCGCACCGCGGGCGAGCCCGCCCTCGCGGACCGCGTCTTCGACGATGGAGTCGATGATTTCGCGGAACGCCTGAAACCCGCTCGTCGCCGTGGCGTCGACGGCGATCGCGTTCTCCGCCCGGATCACCCACTCGAACGCCGCCAGGTCGGGGTACTCGCGCATCAGTCGGCCCGACTCGTCGAGGACCGCTTCCAGTCGCGCGATCGCGTCGCCCGGCCGGGCGGCCGCCCGGCGCAGTCGCGGCACCGCGATGTCGGTCCGCGCGGCCACCGCAGCATTCATAAGCTCGGACTTGTTCGGGAAGTAGTTGTAGAGGCTCGCACTGGACACGTCCGCGGTGCGGGCGATCTCACGAATCGTCGCGCGCGCGTAACCGACCGTGGCCACGCACCGCATGGTGGCGGCGACGATCCGCCGGCGCGTCTCCTCGCCGCTGGCACCGACCGGGCGCCCGCGTTGGGCCCGCGTCACGGTGCTGCCTGCACTGCTCGCATCCTGTCCGTCGGCCGATGGTTCCGACATATCGAATATAATCGGACGATCGATTTGATGCTGGCGCGGAGGTGCGCGGTGCGTGATCAACGGACCCGAGGCGCGGAATGACCGTCGCTGGGCCGCAATTGGGCCGGCCGGTGGGCGCCGATGCCGAGCAGACCCGGGCACGGATCATCGCCGCGGCAATGCGCTGTGTGGCCGAGGCCGGGCACACTCGCGCGACGATTCGTGAGATCGCCCGCGCCGCGGACATGACCAGCGCCAGCTTGTATCACTACTTCGTGAACAAATCCGAGTTGCTCGAGGCCACCGTCAGCGAGATCGACCGGATCGCACTCCCCCGGCTGCGGGACGCCGCCGCCGGGGCCGAGAACGTCGTCGATCGCCTCGCCGCGGTGCTCGACGAGTCGAGCCGGTTGATGCGCGACTATCCCGACCTGGCCGCCTTCGAACGCGCGATGGGCGTGATCGGCCACGAACACGGCAACCGGACGCGGCGCCGCGGGCCGAAAGCGTTGCGCGACACCATCACTGAGATCATCAGTGACGCCCGCGCGCAAGGCGTGCTGCCCGGCGGGACCGAGCCGCGCGCCGCGGTGAATGCGATCCATGCGCTGGCGCGCGGTCTGACGGAACGGGCGGCCAGCCTCGACCCGGGCGCCTACGCCGCGACGCTCGATTCGGCCAAGGGACTACTGCGGGGAACGCTCTTTACCGACCGCCGCCAATGACTCGCCCAACGTCCACAACGCGACGCCGAGCAAGACCAGATCCTTGAGCAGAAACTGGCCGGGGAGCGCAGAGAGCACCGGGAAGCCGTGGGCGTACGTCATGACCACTCCGGGAGTGGTGAACAGAAAACTCACCGTGCCCAAGAACAGCACCACCGCCAGGGCGCTGCCCGCGGCCGAGACCAGCGGCCACAGCGGCCGCAGCGCGATGAGAAGGGCGGCAACGATTTCCATCGTCCCGAGTGCGCGCGCGACGAAGGTGAAGCTGAAGACGTCGTAGACCCAGCTCATCAACGGGCTGTGCTGGATGAGCACGCGGGATTCCATTTTCACGTACTTGCCCACTCCGATCCACGCCAGGACGAGCACCAGGCCGTAGCGGCTGACGAGGCGGCCCCACCGGGTCAGCGCCGGCGCCGCCGATGGCGCCAGGGTGTGATCGATCATCGGGCGAAGTCCTTTCGAGAGAACAAAACTGGCATCCACCCAACCCACGGTTCAGGACACGTTCGCGTTCAATTCCGCAACCGCTCGAGGCCCGCGACGATGAGCCGTAACCCGAAAGCGAATTCGTCGGCCAGCGGGACGGGCAGGTCGTCGGCGACGGTGACCGTCGCGGGAAAGCGGGACGGATCGAGCCGGTGAAACGCCGCGGAGAGTTCGGCGTCTCGTTCGCCGCCGTCCGTCTCGGCGCCGGAAAGCTGTATGGCAAAGCCCAGAACGTAGCGGGCGAGCGTCGCGTACGCGCGGGCCGCAACCGCCGGTGGGATGCCGTTGTCGAGCAGGATGGCCAGGCAGCGCTCGCGGTTGGCCAACGCGTTCGGTCCCGTCGGGGTGTATTCGATCAACAGGGGCGCGATATTGCCGTGCCGGCTCAGTGCGTCGAACATGTGCTGCGCGAACAACGTACAGGCGTCTTGCCACGGCAGTGCGGCGAGCTCGTCCGCATCGAGGTCGACCTCGCCGAGGATGTGGTCGATCACCTGGGATACCAACTGTGACCGATTGGAGAAGTGGCGGTACAGCGTGGCCGTACCCGACTCCAGGCGCTGTGCCAGCGAGCGCATCGACAGTGCCTCGGACCCCCGTTCGTCGACGAGTTCGACGGCCGTGGTCAGGATGCGGTCCACCGGCAGGGCCGGGCGGCCACGAGAACGGCTCTGCGACCGGTCGCTGTCGCTCACATCACCCACCGTGGCGCTCATGCCGCTTGACAACTTCGTACATTACGGAGACACTGTATCCATAAATAACGGATTGATCAACCACCTTGACAGCAAGGAACATTCGCCATGCTTCTCCCCCTGGCGGCAGAGCCCTTCACTGCGCCCACCGACCGCGACATGCTCCCCTCCGAACGACGCGAGTTCGTGCGCACTCATCGCACCTGCGTGTTCGGCTACCGCCGCCGCAACGACGGCCCGGCGATGTCGATCGTGTACTACGTCCCCACCGACGCCGGTGAATTGCTGGTCTCCACCATGGCCGGCCGTGGCAAGGCCCGCATCGTGCAACGCGATCCCAAGGTGAGCCTGTGCGTCCTCGACGAGCGCTGGCCGTTCGCGTATCTGCAGGTCTACGCCGACGCCACCATCGACCAAGACCGGGATCTGGCGGTCGACGTGATGATGGCCGTCGGCGGCCGGATGTCCGGCCAACCGCTCGGCGACGAGGCCCGGCCGCACATCCGGGAAATGTGCGAACGCGAGAATCGCGTGGTCATCCGTTGCCGGCCCTACTCCACCTTCGCAACGCCGCCGCGCCATCTGCACCGCAACGACCAAGTCCAAGAGCTAAGCCATTGGGTCTCCGGCGTGATGCCTTGGGACGCAGCCGATCCGGCGGCGGACTGATCACCCCGCGTAGCGATCGCGCAGCTTGCCCAGCGTCGCTTCGATGCCCCTCGCGTTCGCCTTTGCGAAGCCCATCCGCTCGTAGTAGTTCAGCTTGTTCTTGAGCGCGCCCGCATCGCGGTAGTCAAAGGTCTCGGTGACCTGGGTCAGCGTCGGCGACAGCTTCTCGAATTCCCACCGCCAGCGGTGACCCAACGGGTGGCGCCATTCGATGACTTCGTTCTGCGTCAGTGCGGTGATCGTGCTGGTGATCCGGTAGGGCAGGCCGAACATCTTCATGTGCGTCGAAAACTTCGAGCCCTCAACCAGGTGTGCCGGCACGGTGATGTTGTTGCGCACCGTGCCCGACCCGTCCAGCTCGTGGTGACGGCGTGGGTCGGCGACCAAGCCAAACAGTTCCGCGGCCGGGGCGGCCACCTCGACCCTGCGGCTCACCTGGCGGGGCCCCCGGTCGACGACAGTGACGGTCATGATGTCCTTCCGCTACCGGCAGGGTAATCCAGTCTGGTTCTGTGGATCGGTGATGTTCGGGTCCCACACCGGTGACGGGCACATCTGGTCCACCCGCGGCGGCTCGCACCTGCGGCAATAGGCCGCTCCGCCAGCAGGCAGAATGGTGTGGTCAAGACTGCCGGGGGATCGAGAAGGAGCGGCATGCCCACCAGCGAATATCAGGTGAGCGGAATGAGCTGCGGCCACTGCGAGGCCGCGGTCCGCAGCGAGGTTGCCCAGATCCCGGGCATCGACGACGTGGCGGTCAGCGCCGCCACGGGCAAGCTCGTCGTCACCAGCGCACAACCCATCGACGCGGACGCCGTCCTCGGCGCTGTCGACGAGGCCGGCTATGAGGCCGTCTTGGTCGCATGAGCACGCCCCCACGGCAGATCGACGAGGGCGCCCTACCCGATAACCCCGCATCACCTCTGATCGAGCTAGACGTCACCGGGATGACCTGCGCCGCCTGCGCGGCCCGGATCGAGAAGAAACTGAACAAGCTCGACGGCGTCGCCGCCACCGTCAACTACGCCACCGAGAAGGCCGCCGTGACGGCCCCCGCCGGTTACGACGCACGGATTCTCATCGGCGAGATCGAAAAGGCCGGCTACCGGGCCGTCGTGCCGCGGCGCGTGCCGGAGCCCGCCCGGGACGGGGCGGCGCCGGATGACCCCGAACTGACCTCGCTGCGCCGGCGTCTGGTCACCGCGATCGCGCTGGCCGGCCCGGTCATCGCCATGGCCATGCTTCCCGCCCTGCAATTCCCGCACTGGCACTGGCTTTCGCTGGCCCTGACCACACCGGTCGTCGTGTGGTGCGGCCGGCCGTTCCACGCGGCGGCCTGGACCAACCTCAAACACGGCGTGGCCACCATGGACACCCTGGTCTCGCTCGGCACCGTGGCGGCTTTCCTGTGGTCCGTCTACGCCCTGTTGCTCGGGTCAGCGGGCCGGCCGGGCATGCAGCACGACTTCGAGCTGACCGTCGGGCGCGACGGCGCCCCGTGCCACGCCTATTTCGAAGTCGCCGCGGGCGTGACCTTGTTCGTCCTCGCCGGGCGCTATTTCGAAAGGCGGTCCAAGCGGGCGGCCGGCGCCGCGCTGCGCACGCTGCTGACGCTGGGCGCCAAGGACGTCGCTGTGCTGCACGAAGGCAGCGAGACCCGCGTGCCCATCGAACGGCTCGCGGTCGGCGACGAGTTCGTCGTGCGTCCCGGCGAACGGATCGCCACCGACGGGATCGTCGTCGCGGGTTCGTCGGCAGTGGACGCCTCCATGCTGACCGGCGAGTCCGTCCCGGCCGAGGTCGGCGAGGGTGACGCCGTCACCGGCGCGACCGTCAACGCGGGCGGTCGGCTCGTCGTCCGGGCCACCGGGATCGGTGACGACACCCAGCTCGCGCAGCTGGCCAGGCTTGTCGAGCGGGCCCAATCCGGCAAGGCCCGGGTACAGCGTCTCGCCGACCGCGTCTCGGGCGTGTTCGTGCCCTTGGTGATGGGGCTGGCAGTGGCGACCCTGGCCGGCTGGCTCGCGGCGGGCTTCACGCTCACCACCGCCCTGACCGCCGCCGTCGCGGTGCTCATCATCGCCTGCCCGTGCGCCCTCGGGCTGGCAACCCCGACCGCCCTGCTGGTCGGCACCGGCCGCGCCGCTCAGCTCGGCGTGCTCATCAACGGGCCCGAGGTGCTGGAGTCGACCCGCAAGGTCGACACGATCGTGCTCGACAAGACGGGCACCGTCACCACCGGCAAGATGACCCTGGTCGACGCGATCGCCGCGATCGGGACCGACCGCACCACCCTGTTGCGCTACGCCGGCGCCCTGGAAGACGCCTCCGAGCATCCCGTCGCGCGAGCAATCGCCCGGGGTGCCGCGGCGCAACTCGGCGCGCTGCCGGCACCTGCCGACTTCACCGAGGTCAACGGCAAGGGTGTGCGGGGCACGGTCGACGGTCGCGCGGTCGTCGTCGGGCGCGAGAGCCTGCTGACCGAATGCGGAATTCGCCTCGACGCGGCCCTCTCGGAGGCCAAAAACCGCGCCGAGACCGCGGGCAAGACCGCCGTCGCCGTCGGCTGGGACGGCCTGGCCCAAGGCATCCTGGTGGTCGCCGACACCGTCAAACCGTCCAGCGCGGAGGCGGTGCGGCAGTTCACCAGCCAGGGCCTGACCCCGGTGCTGCTGACCGGGGACAACACCGCCGTCGCCGCCCACATCGCCGACGAACTCGGCATCGCGCAGGTCATCGCCGACGCGACGCCCGCCGACAAGGTCGCCGCCGTCAAACGCCTGCAATCCGAGGGCAAGGTGGTCGCCATGGTCGGTGACGGCATCAACGACGCCGCGGCATTGGCCGCCGCCGACCTGGGCCTGGCCATGGGCACCGGCACCGACGTCGCGATCCAGGCCGCCGACCTCACGGTGATGCGCGGTGACCTGCGTGCCGCCGTCGACGCGATCCGGTTGTCCCGGCGAACGCTGGCCACCATCAAGACCAACCTGGTGTGGGCCTTCGGATACAACCTGGCCGCGATCCCCCTGGCCGCGCTCGGCATGCTCAACCCGATGTTCGCCGGTGCCGCGATGGCGGCCTCGAGCCTTCTCGTCGTCGGCAACAGCCTGCGGCTGCGCTCGTTCACCAGCGTCATCGACCACGCATGAGCAGCGGATCCCGGTCCGCGCGCATCTGGTCGGCCCACACGCAGAAACGGTCGGCTGACAGGCCACGTTCGTATGGGATAGTTGGTCCGGCCGCCGCCTTCGGTGACCCCGACCGGCCCTTCGATACTCACCTCACCCGCGCGCAGCGATCGATCTAGCAAAGGTCACGACCGTTGGAGCAGTTCTTCGCAAAGCTGTCCCTGTTGCACGGCTGGTTCCCGCCGTCGGTGCAGGGCCTGGCGCTGCTCGTGCTGCTCGTCGCGATTCAATGGCGCACCCGAAGCTGGCTCAAGCGGGTGCTGCCGGTGGCGCTGATCGCGGCCGTCGCGGTGACGCTGCTGGCCCGGTGGTACATCACTTCGCTCGGGGTGGCCGGCGACCCGGCGCCGACCGCGCTGTGGCTCTGGATCGCGATGAGCGGCTTGGCCGCCGCGGTCCTCCTGGTGGGGTGGCGGGGCATCCGCTGGTGGCGGCGCGGGGTGGCGGTGTTGGCGATACCGCTGTGTGTCCTGTGCGCGGGAATGGCGCTGAACGGCTGGGTGGGCTACTTCCCCACCGCGCTCGCCGCGTGGAATCAGCTGACGTCCGTGCCGCTGCCCGACCAGATCGACCGGCTGCGGGTGACCGAGATGCAGGTCGCCGGAACCAAGCCGGCCAAGGGCGTGGTGGTCCCGGTGGACATCGACGACAACGGCTCGCACTTCGCCCACCGCCGAGAATTGGTCTACCTGCCTCCCGCATGGTTCAACACCAATCCGCCACCCCGGCTGCCTGCGGTCATGATGATCAGCTCCGCGTTCAACACCCCGGCCGACTGGCTGGGCCCCGGCGGCGCGTTCACCGCCATCGACGACTTCGCGACCGCACACCACGGCTTCTCCCCGGTGCTGGTGTTCGTCGATCCGACCGGCTCCTTCGACAACGACACCGAGTGCGTCAACGGCACCCGAGGCAACGCCGCCGACCACTTGACGAAGGACATCGAGCCCTTCATGGTGTCGAACTTCGGCGTCAGCGCTGACCGGGCCAACTGGGGCGTCGCCGGATGGTCGATGGGCGGGACCTGCGCCGTGACCCTGGCCGTCATGCACCCCGAGCTGTTCAGCGCGTTCGTGGACATCGCGGGTGACCGCGGACCCAACGGCGGCTCTAAGGATCAAACCGTCGCCCGGTTGTTCGGCGGCAACCACGACGCCTGGGCCGCCTTCGACCCGGTCACCGTGATGACGAAGCACGGTCACTACGACGGCCTGTCGGGTTGGTTCGACGTGCCCGGCTCGGACGGGGCGCACAACGTCGCGCAGGAAGGCAATCCGGCCCTGATCGCGTCCAGCAGCGATCCCGCCGTCAACCCCGAGGGCCAGGACATCGCGGCGAACTCGCTGTGCGCCGTCGGCGCCGCCAACGGCATCGTCTGCGCGGTGGTCACCCAGCCGGGCAAACACGACTGGCCGTTCGCCGCCCAGGCGTTTGCCACGGCGCTACCCTGGCTGGCCTCGACGCTCGGCACCCCCAATACCGAACCGGTGCAGCTGCCGGAACGGTCCGCCGGCGAACCGCGTTAATTCCCGCTGGTCGGCTCGCATTCACCGGTGATAACAGGAGTCGACTAGAATTCACAGCTGACCCTCCCGTAACGCAGCCGACATTCGGGCAGCGCGAATGGTACGGTTCGCTGCTGTGGCCTCGATGTATTGCACCAACGGCGGTTCCCACGCGGACCCGCTAGTTGCGCAGCGCGCCACAATAAATGCGCGAATACTCGGGCCGAATTCGCCATTACTACCGCGTGATCATTTGTTCGACGCCCTCGCTTGTCAGCCATGAACCGTCGTCAGTTCCTTGGATCGCTCGCCGCGTCGGTCGTCGCCGGCGTGGGCGCTGCGCGGCTCATCGTCGACCCGCAGCCACGCACGTTCGCCCAAACTCCGGCGGCCGACATACCGACCTCCGGCCCGACCGCCCCGCAGGCCCTGCTGCCGCCCCCGCCACCGAGCGCCCGCATCCCGCTGCCCGGCGGCGGCGCCCTGATGAAGATCCCCGGCCAGGGCGATCTGCTCGCGCTGACCGTCGACGACGGCGTCAACAGCGAGGTGGTGCGGGCCTACACGCAGTTCGCCAAGGACACCGACATCCGGCTGACCTATTTCGTCAACGGGACCTACGACTCATGGACCGAGAACCTGGACATGCTGCGGCCGTTGGTGGACAGCGGGCAGATTCAGCTCGGCAACCACACCTGGTCGCACCCGGACTTGACCACGCTGACGAAAGAGCAAGTCGCCGAACAGCTCTCACGTAATGATGCGTTTCTGAAGAACACCTATGGCGTCGGCGCGAAACCATACTGGCGGCCGCCGTACGGAAAGCACAACGCCGCCGTCGACGCCGTGGCGGGCGACTTCGGTTACACGGTCCCGACTTTGTGGTCGGGATCGCTGTCGGACTCGACGTTGATCACCGAGGAGTACATCGTGCAGATGGCCGATCAGTACTTCACGCCGCAGTCCATCGTGATCGGGCACCTCAATCATCTGCCGGTGACCCATGTCTATCCGCAACTCATCGACATCATCCGCGACCGGAACCTTCGCACCGTCACACTCAACGACGTGTTCCTCAAGACGCCGTAACGGGCGGCTAGTCAACCGATTTGGAGGCCGCACCAACCTCACTGGCGAGCAACGCCTTCAGGGTCTCGCGTAACTCCCCCATCCGTCGCTCGCCCAGCACCCCGGTCCATCGCTGCTCCAAAGCCAGTGCGTTAGAACGCATTACCTGCAGCGCCCGGCGACCGCGTGCGGTCAGCTCGATGATGCGGGCACGCGCGTCCGCCGGGTCGGGTCCCCGGGTGACGTAGCCATGCCGCTCCAGGGCCGCTATCGCCTGGGCCACCGCCTGCCGACTCACCCTGAGGCGATCGGCCAGATCGGATGCGTGCAACCCACCCGCCGCCAGTGGCACCAGCGCGACCGCTTGGGCGGGGCGGATCCCGTCGAGGCCGGCCGCGGCGAACGCCGCGCGCAAGTGCGGCGCCCCTGCGGCGGCGACCAGATTCACCAGCGCCGGCATGGTGGGCTCCCACCCGGAACCCGATTCCTGCGCCATGTCGCAAGTCTGCCACCCCGAGCCCATTTGACAAGTTACTTGTCAAAACCACCGATCGGTGTCACGCTGTGCTCATGCGATGGGGATGGACCCGGGTGGCGAGCGTTTGCCTGCCACCCGTTCTGGTCGTCATGCTCGGCGGGTGTCTCGGTGGCGGTCATGCGCTGGGAACCCCCGGCTCGCAATCGATCCCGGCGGGCCAATCCACGCAAAGCATCTCCTCGGGCGGAGCGAACAGGACCTTCCACCTCTATCGGCCCCAGGGGCTAAGCGAGGCCGTGCCGGTGGTGGTGATGCTGCACGGCGGCTTCGGCAACGGCGCGCAGGCCGAGCGTTCCTACCACTGGGACGCCGAGGCGGACAACGGACACTTCCTGGTCGCCTACCCCGACGGCCTAAACCGGGCCTGGAACGCCGGCACCTGTTGCGGCGAACCCGGACACCTCAACACCGACGACGTCGGATTCATCACCGCCATGCTCGGCGCCATCGAGCAGGAGATCCCTGTCGATCGGGCGCGGATCTATGTCACGGGCATGTCGAACGGCGCCATGATGGCGCTTCGCCTGGGCTGCCAGTCCGACGCCTTCGCGGCGATCGCACCTGTGGGCGGCACCCTGCTGACCGACTGCTCCGCGGCACGGCCGGCATCGGTGCTGCAGATCCACGGCACTGCCGACGGCCGCGTGCCGTATAACGGCGGGCCCGGAGAGTCGTTGGCGATCAACGGATCCCCGCGTGTCGACGGGCCGTCGGTGCAATCCGTCAACGCCACCTGGCGCGCCATCGACGGATGCGAGGCGCCCAGCTCGATCACCTCCGGCGACGTGACCACGCAGACGGCGGGCTGCGCCGACGGGCGAATCGTGCAGCTGATCTCGGTCGCGGGGGCCGGTCATCAATGGCCCGGCGGGGAGCCGAGTCCCCTGGCGGAAAGGGTCGCCGGGATTCCGGCGCCGTCAACGGCCTTGGACGCCACTGACACCATCTGGCAATTCTTCAGCCAGAAACATCGGTAGCGAAAACCAATCTCTAAAAAATTAGAGATTTCCCTTCCGCTGGCGACCCGCTGATTGTTACCGTTCCGTAATGCGTCGGGCCGGGGGAGTTTTCGCAACACTGCTGGTAATGGTTTCCGCACTCGCGGGAGTCGGAATTGCGCGGGCCGACGGCGGGGACGAACCGCAATATGCGGACTTCTATCTTCCGCCGGATCCCCTGCCGCCCGGCCAGCCCGGCGACCTGATCCGCACCGAGCCGTCGCGGCTGGTGTTGGAGCCCTCCGGCCAGCTGGGCGCGATCATGGCCACCGGCACCCGGATCATGTACCGCAGCACCGATACCCGGGGCAACCCGATCGCGGTCACCGGCACCTATTTCGAGCCCTATAACGACTGGCCCGGCGGCGGACCACGGCCGCTGATCAGTTACGCACCCGGCACCCAGGGCCAGGGCAATCAGTGCGCCCCGTCGCGAATGTTCAACCAGGGCATCCACTATTCGGGTGGCTGGGACATCATGTTCAACTACGAGGAGCTGTTCGTCGCCACCATGGTTGCCCGTGGCTTCGCCATCGTGATGACCGATTACCAGGGCCTGGGCACCCCGTCGATGCACACCTATGTGGGCCGGGTGGCCGAGGGGCAGGCCGTACTCGACGCCGCCCGCGCCGCCATGCGGCTACCCGGAACCTCGTTGGATCCGCATGGGCCGGTGGCCTTTTGGGGCTACTCGCAGGGCGGTGGCGCTTCGGCGTCGGCCGCCGAACTCGCCTCGCAATATGCCCCCGACCTTCATATCGTGGGCACCTACGCCGGCGCCCCGCCTGCCGACCTCAAGGAGCTGTTCCCCTACGCCGACGGCAGCGTCCTGGTCGGTGTCGTCGGGTACGCGCTCAACAGCGTGATGGCCGCCTACCCGGAGTTCGCCGATACCATCCGCTCCAAAATGACGCCGCGCGGGCTGGCGATGCTGGAGTCGGTGTCGCGCCAATGCGTGGGACAGACCCTGCTGGACTTCATGTTTCGTCACCTGCAGCCCTACTTCACCGAAGACATCAACACATTGGTCAACGAGGAGCCGTTCAACACCCTCTTCGAAGCGCAGCGGATCGGGCGCTTCAAACCCAATGCGCCGGTCATGATCGACAGCAACCGGTACGACCCGCTGGTGCCGTGGACCGCGGCCAATCAGCTGGGTCGCGACTGGTGCGCGCAGGGCGCCGACGTGGAATTCCGCACCAACGAAGAGCCGCCCTTCCTCAACAAGCTGATCATCAACCACGCGCTGCCGATGCTGGTCGACGGCGAACCCGCCATGCAATGGATCGCCGCGCGCTTCAACGGCGCGCCCACAGCACCGAACTGCGGCCAGTTCTAACGGTTTCCCACGATCCGGGCCGTCGTCGCGGTCGCCGGATAAACTGGTGTGTATCGCTGCACGTAGAAAGCACAACGCGGCGGAGCGGCGCCGCCAGCTCGCCGACGCCGCGATCGAACTGCTGGGCGGCAACGGGGTGCACGGCGTCAGTCACCCGAAAGTCGACGACCACGCCGGCGTGCCGGCCGGCACCACGTCGTTCTACTTCCGGACCCGCAAGGCGCTGATGCACGCCATGGCGACGCGGCTTGCCGAACTCGACCTCGCCGACTTCTCGATGATGGCCGAACTCGCCGAGGATCACGCCACGCAGTTCACCGGCACCGCGGGCCTGGCCCGCATCGTCATGTACGTCAACAGCGAACCCTGGTTGACCCGCGCCAAGGCGCGCTACGAACTCGCTCTGCTCGCCGGCCGGGACCCGGAGCTGGCCGCGGCCCTCAGCGACTCCGCCGACCGGCTCTACGCGCTGGCGCGCGACGTCGTCACCCAGTGGCATCCCGCCGACAGCGCGCCGGATCCGGCATTGGTCGACGATCAGGCGATCGCCACGCTCGCGTTCATCAACGGCATCATGCTGACCTTCGTCGCGGGCCAGCCGGCCGTCGGCGATGCCGAGCACCTGGACCGGCTGATCCAAGGCGTCATCGCGGGCGTCGCTGATGTTCGCGGTGTTTGACGGACCGCTTGTTTGGCTCGGCTTTCCGTCGGCTATCGAAGGGCTGCACGCGCCCGCGCAAGCTCGGGAAGCCGACTGTCTTTCGGGATCTTCCCGACGGCATCAATTAGATGCCTTCGCGCCGGCTCCCCACGCAGGACGAAATCGTCGAGGCTCGCGCGGATTTCAAAGAGCCGCGCACCTTGGCGGCGAGCGACCTCGCGGGCGGCGGCAAGGTCGTCGGCGCGCGCGTTCGGCTCCGTGTGGGTCTGCGCCCGGGCCCGCAGCAGTTCGGCGTCGTAGAAACGCACGCCGGTGTCCGCCGCGAATTGGAGCGCGGTATCGAGCCGGGTACGGGCCTGGTCTACCTGTTCGCCGGCGATCAAAAGCCGTCCCAGAATGCACCAATAGAAGGGCCTGTACGTGCTGGCTCCCAGCGCCTGCCAGACCTCGATCACCTGCGTCATCGCCTCGATGTGGGGGCCTAGCGAGGTGGGGTCGGGATTGCGCGCAGCGATAGCCGCCTGCCCGTCGACCATCGCTTTTTCGGTCGCGCCGAGCAGCTGCCAATACAGATAGTCGAGCCCGTATCGGTCGGCGGTGTCGGCTATTTCGCGGATTAGTTCGCGAGCGCGATCGTACTGAGCGGTCTCGGCGCATACCCAGATATCCATGTCGATGGCGTAGAGATGGTTGTAGGGCTTTTGTGGATAACCAAGTTGGCTCGCGCGGTCGACGGCGCTTTTGAGTTGCACCTCGGCGCCGGCGAGATCTCCTTGCACCAGGCGTTGCCAGGCCAGGTGTTCGTGTGCCGACGCCACCGGGTCGTGCGGGACGAACCAGATGGCCTGGATCCGCTCCTGGTATTCCTCAGCTAGACCCGTCGTCTGCTCGAAATATGTGCTCGCGGTGTCGAATTCGCCGCGCAGCCAGGCCACGACGCCCGCAGAGCCGGCAAGGGCCGGCCGGAACCATTCTCGCCCGTGCTCGGTGGCCGCCTGTGCGGCCTGTAACAGCGAATCAACCCGGCGGAGGTCCGAACGCCAAAGGTAGTAGGCGCCCACGGCGGGCAGCGTCGCAAACAGTTCATCGTCGCGCGGATCGGTACCCGCAAGCTGCAGGCATCGCTCGAAGTCTGAAGCGGCAACCGGGCTTTGGGCCCCTTCTGCGGTGGCAGTGAGGTAGCCGCGTTCCAGCCGCGGGGCGATCTCGCGGTGATCGCGGTCCGGGCCGGGCGGGCATTGCTCAACTTGAGCCAGGGCGAAGGTCAGGTAGGTGCGGGCTTCGGCGAGGGCGCCGCGGCGACGTGCTGCGGCCGTAGCCCGTTGGTAGGCCGACGCGGCGTCGGCGTGCCGGCCGCCCTGCTCGTAATGAGAGGCAACCAGTGGCCAGTCGGGGTCACCAGTCATGGTGTTGACCAAGGCGTCGGCGACCTTCGCGTGCAGTTTGCGCCGCACGCTCGGCGGAGCGAGTTCGTCGGCGACCTCGCGAAGCAGCTCATGGCGGAATCGGCAGCCGGCGTTTCCGCTGCGGTCGAACACACCCGTATCCGCGAGGCGGTCGATGACTTCGTCGACCTCTTGCTCGTCGAGGTCCACCACGGTGATCAACAGCGATCGGTCGATATGGCGGCCGATGACCGCGGCGGCCTCTACCACCGGCACCACATTGTTGCCGGCGCGCAGCTGTGCGAAAAGCGGTTCGTACAACGCGTCAGGCACATGGGTACCGTCCGATGGCGCCATATGCAGCCCTGCCACTACCTGCTCGATGTAGAAGGGCACCCCGTCACAACGGCGTCGCACCTCCGCGCGCTCTTCGGCGCTCGCAGTCGGGTCTAGCGCGACGATGAGCTCATCGGCCTCTTCGTCCGTCAATGGCGGCAGGTTGAATTGTTCTACCTGCCAATGGTTCGGCAGCGACTTTTCGTCGCGACTGGTGATCACGACAAGGAGCCGACCCTCGCCGGTGTCCAGCATGGCCTCGATCACTTCCAGGGTCGGTAGATCAAACCACTGCAGGTCCTCGGCGACGAGTAGCGCCGGCGCGTCACTCAGGCAAGCCGTCAGGTACGAGCGCACCGCCGAGCCGATCAACTGTTCCAGCCTGCGGCCCTCAGCCTCGAGCGGCTCGTAGCCGTGTTCGGCTCCGATTCCCAGAACCGGTGCGAGTGCCGGCACCGCGGTAGCTGGATCTAGACCGCGCGCAACTATTTCGGCTCGCAGCAGACGCAGCCGCTCCACCGGATCGGTTACGCGAGTTATGCCGCACCGTCGCTCCAGCAGGACGCGGATCGGGTGCAAGCCCACCGGGGTGTGGAAGGGAGATCCGGCCAGCTCCAGTACTACCGCGCCAGACGGCTTGACCAGGTCGGCGACTTCGGCCACTAGCCGGCTCTTGCCGACGCCCGGTTCGCCGCAGAAGAACAGCGCGGGCGTTTTGAGCGCGCCGGACCGAGCGCGCCGCCAGTGTGTGTTCAGCTGTGCCAGCTCGCGATCACGGCCCACCAAAGGTCCATGGACGCGCGCCGGTCGCTCAACACGTTCGCTGTCGACGCGGTGGTGAGCGATCAACCCGGCCACACCCTTGACCGGGGCGGCGGGTTGCTCTTCGAGCTCGAAGTCGTTGCGCACCAATACCGCAACCGGGTTGGAAACCACCACGGAGTTCGGTGCTGCGAGTCCCGACAGGCGGGCGGCCAAGTTCGCCGCCAAGCCGTACACATCGTCCTGTGCGGTGTCCAGGTACACCAGCCCGCGGTGCACCCCGACGCGCACCGCGATGTCGATCCCGAACCGGCGGTCGGTCTGCTCGCTGAGCCGGGCTACCGCTCGGGCGATGTCCAGTCCTGCGTGCACCGCCCGTTTGACGTCGTTCTCATGCGCCGTCGGGTAACCGAACACCGCCAGCAATCCATCACCCTTGGTGGAGCCGATGTGGCCCTCATACCCGTCAACCGTGCGCGAAACGATATCCCGGTAGCCTCCGACCACCAGACGATAAATCTCCGGCTCCACGCGAGTCGACAACGCGGTTGAATCGACCACGTCGGCGAACAGAATTGTGAGCCGCCGGATCTCCCCTCCCACGCCGGGCGCGGCCGACAGCAAGTCCTCGGCGTCGGCATTCGCATGGTCGATGGCAAGTACCTCACCGGCCAAGGCCGCCGCCGTCGTGGAGTCACCACGATTGATTGCAGACACGGCGCGATCGACCAGCTCGTCGATTGATGCGCCGAGCTCGCTATGGGTACTTGCGCTCTCCGCCGGCATGCCCCGGCCGTTCGTCACGTGGAATATCGTCCCACCATCGACGCCTACGCAGCCTGATATTCAGAAGGTCAGCAAACCGCCTGCGGGTGTCACCGAGCGGCGAACATCGCGCCGATGAGCCGGTGCAGCACCTGACCGATTTCTCGCCGGGTTCGTTGCGGGTCCTCGGCGGTGGCGATCACCATGGCCGCCTCGTCGAGCGCGCCGATCAGCACGTGCGCCAACGGCCGCACCGGCTGCTCGGCCAGTTCGCCGGCCCGGATGGCCTCGCTGAGCATCTGCTCGGTCATGCCGAGGCTGTACCGCTGCGCGACATCACGGAATTCGGCCCAGCCGAGTACGCTCGGCGCGTCCAACAGGATCAGCTGGCGCACCTCGGGGTCGCCGGAAACTTCGAGCCACGCGTCGACCGCGGCCCGGACCGCCTGCGTGGGCGTGGTGGCCCCGGACTCGGCCACCACGATGGCCATCCGCGCCATCACATCCTGCTCGACGACCTCGACAACTTCGCGGAATAACGTCGCCTTGTCGGCGAATTGGTGATACATCGCTCCCCGGGTGACCCCGGCGGCTGTGGCGATCTCCGGCGTCCCCACGTCCGCGTAGCCCCGCAGTCCCCAGAGCTTGCGGGCAGCCGCAATCAGCGCGTCGCGGGTCGCCGCGGAGCGCTCTTCCTGGGTCCGTCTCTTGCTTTCCATACAACCTGTTGGTAACTTACGAACAGGCAGCCTGTTTGTAAGTGTATCTCTGAAGTAGGAGTTTGCTATGTCGACGATCGACATTAGTGCCGGAACCATCCATTACGAAGCAACCGGACCCGAGGACGGCAGGCCGGTGGTCTTCGTGCACGGATACATGATGGGTGGGCAGTTGTGGCGCCAGGTCAGCGAGCGCCTGGCCGCCCGCGGTTTGCGCTGCATCGCGCCGACCTGGCCGTTGGGCGCGCATCCGGAGCCGCTGCGCCGCGGCGCCGACCAGACCATCACCGGTGTTGCCGGCATGGTCGCCGAGGTGCTCGCAGCGCTTGACCTGCGGGACGTGGTGCTGGTCGGCAACGACACCGGCGGTGTCGTCACCCAGCTGGTGGCGGTGCATCATCGCGAGCGCCTGGGTGCGCTGGTGCTCACGAGTTGCGATGCGTTCGAACACTTTCCGCCGCCGATCCTGCGGCCACTGCTCCTGGCGGCAAAATCGAAGACGTTGTTCCGCACCGCGATTCAGGCGGTGCGCGCGCCGGTCGTGCGCGCCCGCGCATTCAACGACCTGGCGCACAGCAACATCGATGACCTCACCAAGGTCTGGGTACGCCCGGCGCTGTCGCTGCCGGCGGTCGCCGAAGACCTGCGGCAGTTCACGCTTTCGATGCGCACCGAGGTGACGACGACGGTGGCGGCCAGGCTGTACGACTTCGACAAGCCGACGCTCATCGCGTGGTCTGCCGACGACGTGTTCTTCGAGCAGGAAGACGGGGCGCGGCTGGCCGCTACCATCCCCAACGCCCGTCTCGAAGTGATCGCGGGGGCCAGGACCTTTTCCATGGTCGATCAGCCCGACCGGCTCGCCGATTTGCTCTCGACGATCGCGGTGCGCGCCTGACCTGCGTGGTGCCGCCGCGGCGGAAACCTCCGCTCGCGGTAGCGTCTTGGCCATGTCAGAAGCGACGGCTCCCCTGTCCGGCAGGCGAATCCTGGTCACCGGCGGCGCCACCGGTATCGGCGCGGCCGCTGTTTCGGTCCTGACGACGGCGGGGGCCAGGGTCGCCGCGACCTATCACCAGACGCCGCCGCCGGACGGCCTCGCGGCCGACTGGTTGCAGTGCGACGTGCGCGAGGCCGAGGCCGTCACGGCGATGGTCGGCGAGGCCGCGCAGCGGCTCGGTGGACTCGACGTGCTGGTGAACGCCGCCGGGCTGTGGCAGGCGGGGATTCCCGGTTACATCGGCGCCGACGACATCTCATTTCTGTTGGACACCAACGTCAAGGCGACCATACTCACCAACCAGGCCGCCTACGCGGTGATGAAGGACCAAGCCCAGGGTGGTCGCATCATCAACTTCGGGTCATCCGAAGCCGTGATGGGCAGCCCGATCTCGGCCGTCTACGCCGCAACCAAGGGCGCGGTGCAGGCGTGGACGCGGTCGGCCGCCAAGGCCTGGGCCTCCGACAACATCACCGTCAACGCCCTGGCTCCCGCGGTGCATACTGCGGGCGCCGACCGGCTCCGCGATTTCCTAGGCCCGGACGCCGCGGCCCTGATCGACCAGCAGATGCAGATGATGATCCCGCTCGGCGGCACACTGGGCGACCCCGCCCGCGACGTCGGCCCGATGCTCGTTTTCCTGGCCGGCCCCGGCTCCGGCTTCATCACCGGTCAACTGCTGGCCGTGGACGGCGGCCTGATGATGGTGGGCGGTTAGGCAGCCGACGGGCGATGGATTCGATTGCCAACGGCGTTGCGTGGCATCAGCTTTGGTCGCGGTCTTTCGGTGCGGCGGACTGACCGCGGCGCCGCCGCCGGCCGGAGACGCCCATCGAACGCGATTGTGCGACTTCGAGGCGATATTCGCGGGCTCGATTCCTGAGCAGGATCAGCGACCTGTGCAACTCAAAGAGCATGGGTCCAATGATGGCCGTTGAATGCGAACGGAACGGCTGTACACGCGGTCCCCGATCGGGAATCCTGGGCGAAATGGGCATGAAAATTTCCACAACGCGAGGTGGTGGCGGGGCGTGCGCCCGCCGGCGCCGCCCGCCGCTGGGGTGCAGCGGCGCTGAGCCGTTAGTATAAGACGGACCGTCTCGTCTCGTAGTACGGGCGGAGTGAAGGTGAATTCGACCGATGGCTGACGACACGATTCAGGCGCTGCTGCGCAAGCGCCTGTCCGACCCCGGGGTCGCGGTGAAATACCGTGATCTGCAGTGGACTTGGCGTCAGTATCTGGCGGGCGCCGCGGCGCGCGCCGCCGCCCTGCTGGCGGCCGCCGACCCGCAGCGGCCGATGCACATCGGCGCCCTGCTGGGAAACACCCCCGAGATGGTCAGCCAGATGGCGGCGGCCGGCCTCGGCGGCTACGTCCTGTGCGGACTGAACACCACCCGGCGCGGTGAGGCGCTGGCCTCCGACGTGCGGCGCGCGGACTGCCAGTTCGTGGTCACCGACGCCGAACACCGGCCGCTGCTGGACGGGTTGGACCTCGGCGCCACGCAGATCCTCGACTCCTCGACACCGCAATGGAGCGAATTCATCGACGCCGCCGGTGAGCTCAAGCCACACCGCGAGGTCACCGCGATGGACGCCTTCATGATGATCTTCACCTCCGGGACGAGCGGAAATCCCAAGGCGGTGCAGGTATCACACCTCATGGCGACGTTCGCCGGCCTCAACCTTGTCCAGCGCTTCGGCCTCACCGCACAGGACACCTGCTACGTCTCGATGCCGCTGTTCCACTCCAATGCGGTCGTCGCCGGATGGGCGCCCGCGGTGTGCTCCGGCGCCGCCCTGGTGCCGGCGAAGTTCTCGGCGAGCAGTTTCCTCGACGATATCCGCCGCCACGGCGCCACCTACATGAACTACGTCGGCAAGCCGCTCGCCTACATCCTCGCCACCGCCGAACGCGACGACGACGCCGACAATCCCCTACGGGTGGCCTTCGGCAACGAGGCCAACGACAAGGACATCGACGAATTCGCCCGCCGCTTCGGTGTTCAGGTCGAGGACGGCTTCGGCTCCACCGAGAACGCCGTCATCGTGATCCGCGAAGAAGGCACCCCCAAGGGCTCGATCGGCAAGGGCATGGACGGGATCGCGATCTACAACAGCGACACCGTCACCGAATGTGCGGTCGCCCGGTTCGATGCCGACGGCGCACTGGTCAACGCCGACGAAGCGATCGGCGAGTTGGTCAACACGGCCGGTTCGGGTTTCTTTACCGGCTACTACAACGACCCGGACGCAAACGCCGAACGCATGCGCCACGGCATGTACTGGTCCGGGGACCTGGCGTACCGCGACGCCGACGGCTGGATCTACCTGGCCGGGCGCACGGCGGATTGGATGCGGGTGGACGGCGAGAACCTGGCCGCGGCGCCGATCGAACGGATTCTGCTGCGCCACAGCGCGATCAGCCGGATTGCGGTGTATGCCGTCGGGGACGGTCACGTCGGGGATCAGGTGATGGCCGCGATCGTCCTCAACGACGGCCACACCCTTACGCCCGCCGAATTCGAAGCGTTCCTGGACGCGCAGCCCGACCTGTCCCCCAAGGCCCGCCCACGCTTCGTCCGCATCGCTGCCGACCTACCCAGCACCGCAACGCATAAAGTGCTGAAGCGCCAGTTGATCGCTCAGGGAACGGACGTCGGGGCGCCAGAGGTGCTGTGGGAGCGCGAACCACGGGGCACGGCCTACGCGGTCAGTGGCGATCGCAAGGGCGGCGGAGCCGGGCGCAGCGGGTCGCTATCGGCTAGGCCGGGCTCCTCGGTTCCCGGCGCCGGATCTGCCCCTTCGACCGTCGCACCCGTTTGACCTGGTCTCGGGTTGTGCCGGCGGCGATCTCGTCGCGCAGTTGGGAGATGTTGGAGATCTCCGCGTACAGCCCGCGAATCGCGTAGTCCAGCACCGCAAACGAGTAGCGCTGCTCAGGATCCTCGGTGATGCCGAGTTCGACGGATCGCTGCCGCGACCACAGCGCCTCGTCCAGCCGGGCCCGGGTCGCTTCCAGATGCCGGTCCAACGTGTCGAGGACGTGTTCGGGGTCCTGGCCGCGGGCCAGCCAGGTTTTGAGGATGACGGGGTGTTTGATGACCACCTGATCCTGGCCCGGGAAGTGCTGGACCCAGCGGCGCAGCGCGTCGACGCCGGCATCGGTGGTCGCGTACAAGGTGATGGCACGCTTGCCGGATTGCGCACCGGTCTCGCTGACCATGCCCCGCTGCAGCAGACGGGTCAGTTCGCGCCGCACGTGACTGACCGACGGCGACCAATAGAAGTGGCCGACCGACAGTTCCGCGCGCATCTTGATCTCACCGGCGGTGAGTTGCTCGTCGTTGGCCGCCAGCACCCCCAGCACGAGGTAGGCGGTGACCGGCAGGCCGTTGGCGGTCCTGGGACTCACGAGCTGTCCGTCTTCGCGCCGGTGAAGTACGGCAACGTGACGCCGGGCCCGGCGGCGTGGAACTCCACCCGCACCCGCATGCCGACGTCCAGGTCATCCGGTGCTACGCCGACGACGTTGGTCAGCATCTGGTAACCCTCGTCCAGGGTGATGATGGCCGGCGCGTAGGGCGGCTCGAATTCCGCTGTGACCGGCCGGTATACGACCGTCCAGCTGTATACTTCGCCACGACCGCCGCCCAGCTGCCAGCTGAGCTCCTCCGAAAGGCATTGGCGACAATGCTCGGTCGGCGGGAAGTTCGCCGATCCGCAAGCCGCGCAACGCTGATAGCGCAGTTCGTGAGACCGGCATCCCGCCCAGAACGGCTCGCTGACGTGGCTGCTCGCGTGCGGGACGGGACCGGCCTGGGGCCGCAATGGATCGGAGGTCATCGTGGTTCGTCTCCCAGGATCAGCACCGTCGTGAACAGAGCCCCGGCTCCCCCGTTGCTGCACAACGCGACATGGGCGTCGGGGACCTGAAGATCGCCGGCCTGTCCGCGCAACTGTTGCACCGCGCGGATGGCGCGCTGCATCATCTGCGGATTGGCGCCGGCGTGGCTGAACGACATGGTTCCCCCGTCGGTGGTAATCGGATGGCTGCCATCGACGGCGGTGTGACCGTCGGCCACGAACGGGCCGCCCTCGCCGTCACCGCAGAAGCCGAAAGCCTCGAGCTGGCGAATGATTTCGAAGGAGAACGGGTCGTAGAGTTCCAGCACGTCGACGTCGTCGCGGCGCAGTCCGGCGTGGTTGAACGCGCAGTTGGCCGCGCGCCGGCCCACCACACCGTTGACGTGATCCCCGCGCCGCCCGGCAAGGTCGTACGCGGGTGGATGCTGGTAGGACGGGCCGTGGAAGTCCGCACCACTGCCCAGCACGTAGATGGGCTGGCCCGCGAGGTCGACGGCATCGATGTTGGCCACCACCAGCGCACATCCCCCCTCGGAGGTGGTCGCGCAGTCCAGCAGATGGAACGGGTCGGCGATGGGCCGGGACGCGGTGATGTCCTCCGGGGTGAACGGCCCCCGGTCGTAGTAGACGGCTTCGGGATTGCGTGAACCGTTGTTGCGGATTGTCGCCGCCACCATCGAAAGTTGTTCGCGCGTCGTGCCATAGACGTGCATGTGGCGCCGCGCGATGAGCGCGAACTCGGCGGTGGTGAACATTCCCCAGGGGGCGACGAATTCGTTCTCGGGTCGGGTCCACGGCGCGGTGGCCTCGTGGTCGCGGTACTCGCCGGCCTGGGCCGCGACCAGCACCACCACGTCGGCCATGCCGTGCTCGATGGCGGTGACCGCCTCGGTGATCATGCCGACCCCGAACGCCAGGCCCTGCCAGGCCGGCCCGATCCGCAGGTCGTAGATCAACGAAGTCGAATGTGGGCTCGCACTGATGCCGTCGACGTCGTCGAGGGTCAGGCCGGCGTCGTCGAGCGCGCCCAGGATTGCCTTGATCGCCAGGCCACGCGAGGTTTCGCCGTCCAGGCGGCGCCCCTGGCGGGTGTTGTGCACTCCGACGATCGCGGCGGTACGCTTGGCAACGCTCACTGACATTCCATTCCCGTTGCAGCCCTTTAGTTTTCGTCCGCGACGACACCCAGGTAGGTGCCGCGTACCTCGTATTGCCGCCCGTCGCGGCTGATAGTACCGATGGTCTTGCCGTGTGTATCGGCGTTGTCGGTGTCGGCCGCCGAATCCAACTCCAGGACATCGATGCGCACGTCCACCGGCCGCGCCGTCTGCGGGTCGGTGATCTCGACGACCATCGCGATGGCGTGTTCGCCATCGTCCCATTCGACGCTGGTGATGCGGTGCCGCGCGGTCAGCTCCATCACCACCGAGTCCTGGCGCACCAGGAAGCGCACCGGTGCACACAGCTCGCCGGCGCGGGGCGGCACGCACAGGCTGACTGCCATGTCACAGGCCCGCCGGCCGAGCGCTGACGGCTCCCGACTCCCGCAGGGCGGCCAGCTCGTCCCGGCTGTGCCCCAGAACGTCGGTCAGCACCTCATCGGTGTGCTGGCCGTACAGCGGCGGCACCCGCCGGATCCAGCGCCGCGGCTTGCCGAGGAACGCGAAAGGCATTCCGGTGCAAAGGAACGATCCCGCAACGGGGTGGTCGACCGTCTCCCAGAAGCCGCGGGCCCGCAGCTGCGGATCGGTCAGCAACGCGGAGGCCGGGGTGACGCGCGCCGCGGCCACACCGGCGTTGCGCAGCGCCTCGACGGCGTCGGTCACCGATTGCCCCGCGGCCCAGGCGGCGATGAGTTTGTCGATGTCGTCGGCACGCTCGGCCCAGCCGGATTTCTCCAGCCCGGGCTGGCCGAGGAGGCCGGCCAGCGACGAGCGGGCGGCCGCGTCCATCGCGGCCAGCGCTACCCACTCCTCGTCACCGCGGCAGCGGTAGACGCCCTGGGGATAGCCGCCCTGGCCGCGGTTGCCATTGCGGCGCATAGCGATCCCGTTGCGGGAATACTCGACCAGCATCTCGGCCGCCACGTTCAGCGCGGCCTCGACCATGATGGACTCCACCTGCATTCCGGTGCCTCGGCGGTCACGGATTACCAGCGCCGCCACGGCGGCGAAGGCGGCGTGCAGGCCGGCGATCGGGTCGCACACTCCGCGCGGGATCACCGGTGGGCCGTCGGCGTGTCCGGTCATCCACGCCATGCCGGTGGCCTGTTCCATCGTCTGCGCGAAGCCGACCCGATCGCGCCACGGGCCGTCGAGGCCGAACGCGGGCATCCGGACCATGATCGCTCGCGGGTTGGCTACACGCACCGCGTCGAACTCCAGGCCGAAGTTCGCCATCACCCGGGGTGAGAAGTTCTCGACGACGAGATCGCTCGCGGCGATGAGTTCGAGGGCGAGCTTTCGTCCGGCGTCGGTACCGAGTTCGATGCTGACTCCGCGCTTGTTGTTGTTGCTGCACAAGAACACCGGGCCCCATTCCCACCATTGGTCCCAGTCCGGTGGGCGGCCGGCGGAGAACCGCATGCCGTCGGGGCGGCGCACACCCTCGATCTTGATCACGTCGGCGCCCAGGGCGCCCAGCAGTTGGGTGGCCACCGGCCCGGCCCAGAACGCGGTGAAGTCGGTGACCCGGACGTCCGACAACGGCAGTGCGCCGGCATCATCGCCGCGCGGCGACTCGGGGCGCGCCGGCCACCGCACGCGCCCGGTATCGGCGCCGAGTTGCGGCGGTTCTGCGGGCGGCCCGGTCGTTATCGCATCGCTGCGATACGGCACCCGCGGGGCCAGCACCCCACCTGGCGATTCGGTGAAGACGCCGCGCTCCACGAAGTGGTCGATCTTGGGCAGCATCTCGGGAGTCGCGATGGGGGCGACGGGAATCCGGAATGCCACCGCGAGATCGACGATCTCCTGGGTGGTTCGGCTCGCGGTCCATTCGGTGACCATGCCCAGGAACTCGTCGCGGCGCTCGGCGCGGCCGGCGAACGAGGCCAGTTCGGCGTCGTCGACCAGATCGGCGCGCTCGATCATCGCCAGGAAGTCCTGGAACTGCTGCGCCGTGATGGTGCAGAAGCCCACCATGCCGTCGGCCGTCGGAACGATCGAGGGCAGCTCCAGGCTGCGTTCGTGCAGCAGCGAATCGGCGCCCAGCACACTGGCCGACATGGCGGACAGCCCGCCCATCGCGATCGCCATGGCCTCGTAGATGGAGACATCGATGACCTCGCCGCGCCCGCTGCGGACGGCATGCCGCGTTGTCGCGGCGGCGACCGCCGCCGCGAAGGTGCCCGCCAGCCACTCGCCGAGCCGGCCGCCGACTTGGACCGGCTCGTCGTCCGGCCAGCCGCGACCGGCGATCGATCCGCACAACGCCTGCAGGATGAATTCGTTCGCGGCGACCTGGTTTTCGACGTAAGGGCCGGTGGTGCCGAACGGCGTGATGGCCACGATCACGGCCGACGCGGCGGTGTGGGCGGTGATGGCGTCCAGTGTCCATCCGTCGGTGAGGTCGGTGAGCACGAGGTCGGCGCCGGCCAGCAGCGACGGGATCTCGGCCTGGCCGTGGTTGACGACCGACCTCTTGCCCGCGGCCAGGTAGCCGAACAGCGCACCGGGCGGTCCACCCGCCGACCAGCCTCTCAGCGAATCACCCTGCGGTGATTCGACTTTCACCACGTCGGCGCCGGCATCGGCGAACATCTTGCCGCAGTAGGACACCGCCAGGCCGTTGCACAATTCCAGCACGCGCCAGTCCGCGAACGGCGCCTCGGCTGCCACGCTCAGTTGCCCAGGGTGGTGGCGCGCCCGGCGATGCCGGACACCTCAACCGTCGCAGGCGCCTGCGCCGAGGCCTGCGCCTGCAGGGCAAACTGTGTCATCCGCGTCCACGCGTCCCGGTCACGCTGGCTGGCGTGGCGTCCGACATGGGTGACCACGTCGACGTCGGTGGCCTGTGCACGCAGGTAGCCGGCCCGCGCCTGCTCCTTCGGGATGTACTCGAACGGGTCGAATGAGTATGCGGCCATGGCATTTTGGTGGGTGATCTTGTCGATGACCGCGTCGTCGAGGTGGCCCATGGTGGCAATGATGTCTTCGGGCGCGAAGGGCCAGTTGCTGTCGGAGTGTGGGAAGTCGGACTCCCAGCACAGCATGTCTTCGTTGAACCAGTTCATGTTCTGCACACCGACTTTGTCGCTGATGAAGCAGGTGTAGAAGTGCCGTTTGAAGACGTCGGTCGGCCCGTCGTATCCCGGCGGGAAGGACGCCAGCGTCCAACCCGAGTGTCGGTTGTAGACGTGCTCGGCCCGCCAGAGGAAGTACGGGATCCAGCCGACGTCGCCCTCGGTCAGCGAGAACTTCAGCTGTGGGAAATCCGCCCAGAACTGCGCCCAGATCAGCTCGGTGAACGTGAACATGCTCATCATCGACGAGGCGGTCATCTGCACGCTGGGCGGGGCGTCGGTCGACACCTGCGGCGAGCGTGACGCGGAGCCCACGTGGGTGCACAGCACCGTATTGCTTTCACACACGGCCTCGAACAGCGGGTACCAGTACTTGGTGTGAATGCTGGGCATTTGCAACGCCTCTGGGTTCTCCGAGAACGTGACGGCGTGACAACCCTTGTCGGCGAGTCGTTTGACTTCCTTGGCGGCCTCGGCCACGTCGAACAGCGGCAGGATGCCGCACGGGATGAACCGGCCCGGGTACGCCCCGCACCATTCGTCAACGTGCCAGTCGTTGTAGGCCTTGATCATCACCAGGTTCGTGTCGCGGTCGGGGCCCTGGTTGAGGATTTGGCCGGAGAAGCCAGTGAAGTTCGGGAAGTTCAAACCCGCCAGCTGGCCGCCGGCGTTCATGTCCCGCACCCGCTCGTCGACGTTGAAGCAGCCCGGCCGCATCTCGTCGTAGCGTGAGGCGTCGATGTTGTACATCTCGCGCGGCTTTCCCGCGACGGCGTTCAGTCCCATGTTGCGTCCGCGGATCTCGCCGTAATACCACTGCTGGATGCCGTCGGGTTCGAGGACCACCCGCGGGGCGCGGTCCTTGTAGGCGGCGGGAACGTGCGCGTCGAACATGTCGGCCGGCTCGGCGATGTGATCGTCCACGCTGATCAGGATCAGATCGTCCTTGTTCATGCCGCGCTCCTCGGTCTATCGATAGCGACTAGTAGATAATGGCGTGTGTCACAGTGTCAACCGCCGCCGCCGGGTGCGGGACACGGCATTACCGGGCTTAATCCGCCATATAGCAACGGCGCAGCTACGAGCCGGTAAGCGGGGTAGACCATTCCATCCGGCGCGTAAAAACGGACTATTAGTCCGATGTCTGCCACCACCCACAGGCACACAGCGTGGGATGGCGCGATGCCAATCGGCTTCCCGTGCCACCATGGGGCATGACCGGGCCCGGAAGGTAACGGAAGTTGAGCACCAATAAAGCTGCGCGTCCGACCACCGCCGACGTGGCCCGACTGGCCAGCGTGTCCACCGCCACGGTCAGTTATGTACTCAACAACGCGCGGGGCCGCCGCATCTCCCCCGAGACGCGCGACGCGGTGTACCGCGCGGCCAAACTGCTGGGCTACCGGCCTAACCTGGCCGCCCGCAACCTCGCGCGCGGTAAAAGCGGGGTGGTGCTCTACGTGGTGCCGCACGTGGCCGTCGGCGAGATGCCGATGCAGGCCGGCAGCCGGATGACGACCGCGCTGGCCTGCGAGGGTTTTCTTCAGGTGCAGATCTTCGAGACCGACGACGCCCAGCACGTGGTCGACGCGATCGAGAATCTGGATCCCGTCGCGGTCACCAGCCTGTTCCCGCTGAGTGCGGCCGCGCGGCAGGCGGTGGCGACCGCGGGCATCCCCCACATCGAGATCGGCACACTGCCCGCGCTGAAAGCCCCGCATCTGTCTGTCGGCGAGATGCGGGTCGACCACCTGATCGAGCGGGGCCATCGCCGGATCGCGTTCGCCTACACCGGGATTGCCCGATGGCGCCCGCTGGGCGACTACTGGTTCGAGGGTGTTTCGCGGGCGGCGCAGTTGCGCGGCCTTCCCGATGTGCGCGTCGACGAAGTCACCCTGGACAACGCCGCCGACGTGGTCGCCGGCTGGGTGGGCAACGGGGTGACCGCGGTGTGCGCGCAAAGCGACGACATCGCCTGCCTCGTGCTGTACGGCATTCATCAAGCGCGGCTGCGCTGTCCGGGCGACCTGGCGGTGATGGGCGTCGACGCCACCCCGATGGGCATGGTGAGCACGCCGCCGTTGACCACCGTGCAATTCGATCCCTGCGCGGTCGCCGACGCTGCGCTTGCCGCGGTCTTCGAGCGGCTGGGGCACCCCGCGCCACCGTCTCCCGAGCTGACCGACATCGCCCACTTGGTGGTGCGGTCGTCGACCTAGGTCAGGCGGGCTCGTAACGCAGCAGCGTGACCTCGTGTTCGGGGTAGTCGCAGAACACCGGCTTGACCCGCATCCCGACCTTTAGGCGGGCCGGGTCGACGTTGACCATCTCGGTGGAAAACCTTGGGCCCTCTTCCCATTCGACGATGGCGAGCAGCTGAGGTACGGCATCGGCGAAATGCGGACTGACGGGCCGGTGCGCGACCGTGTAGGAGTACAGGGTCCCCATGCCGGAGATTTCGCGCCATTCTAGGTCGTCGGCCAGGGTGCGCGGCGCTCGCACCCGCGGGTAGAACACGTAGGACTGCAGCGACGGCGAATACTGGATGACGATGCGATGCTGCGCCAGCGAATCCCAAAATGGCGCGCTGGTAGGAGTTTTGACGGGCATCGGTCGTTCGAACTTCATCGGTCAGTCCCCTTGCAGAATCAGGGTGGTCTGCTCGGACAGGATGCCGCCGTTGCCGGACACGAAGGCACGGTTGCAGTCGGTAATCTGCGCGGCGCCCGCGCGGCCCATGATCTGGCGGGTGGCGTCGCAGACGTGGTGCATTCCGCCGGCCAAACCCGCTTGGCCGAAGCCCAATTGGCCGCCGGCCGTGTTCAGCGGGAAGTCGCCGCGGAAGGTCAGGTCATGGTTCGCGACGAATTCCATGCCCGTGCCCTTCTCGCAGAAACCGGCGTCCTCCAGCGAGAGCAGCACCGTGATGGTGTAGCAGTCATAGATCGAGACCATGTCCATCTGGTCACGAGTCAGATCGGTCATCGCGAACGCGGTGTCGGCCGCGGCGGCGATGGGGGTGTTGAGCAGATCCTCGGCATACGTCGGGGTCTTGAACGGCACGTGCTCGCCGAATCCCTTGATCCACACCGGACGATTGCGCGACCGCTTGGCGACGTCCGCGCTGGCGACGACGATCGCCGCGCCGCCGACGCAGGGCATGACGATCTCCAGCATGTGCAGCGGGTCGGCGATCACCGGGCTGGCCAGAACGTCGTCGATGGTGAGCGGCTTGTCTTTCCAGATCGCGCCGTCGGTGTGATTGGCGTTGACCCGGGTGTCGACGACGAGCTTGGCCATGGCCCGCTCGTCGTAGCCATAGACCGCCGCGTAGCGCTGGGCCACCTGGCCGTAGGGGCCGTTCTGGCCGAGGTTGCCGTAGGGAATTTCGAATTCGGCTTGCGGCGAGCCGTATTGGTTGCTCGACGAACCGAAGTACAACGCGTCGCCCAGCGATCTGGGCTTCTTCGGCGACATCGGGGTGATGTAGCGGGCGGGCAGCGCGCACAGCACCGCGTCGCAGATGCCGAGTTCGACGGCGGCGGCGGCCCGCCACACCATGGCGGCGGCGCTGGCCCCGCCGAGGTCGACGTGCTCGGCGAATCGTGCTCCCACGCCCAGGTATTCGGCGATCGTGGAGGGGACGAAGATCTCCGACTCGGCCAGGTGTGACGCGACGATCCCGTTGACGACCTCGAAGGGCAGACCCGCATCGTCCAGCGCGGCGGCGCCGAGTTCCGCCCATTGTTCGATGGCGAACGGCGCGGGCGACGCCTTGGTCATGCGTTCCGGCGGCAGTTCGACGTATCCGACGATCGCGGCCTCTCCGCGTAAACCCATGCTGTGTCCTTATTTCCGGGGCAGGCCGAGAATCATCTGCGCGATGATGTTGAGCTGGATCTCCCTCGTCCCCCCGCCGATCAGCTCGGCCGGTAGATGCAGATAGGGTTCCACGACCCCTGCGTCGGGATCGTCGACCATCGCGACCCGCCCGGTCAACTGCAGTGTGGCCTGGAAGGTCCGGCGCAGCAACACATTCATCGCGACCTTCGCGATGCTGGACGCCGGACCCGACGCCTGCCCGTCGAGCAGCCGGATGGTCTCCCGCACCCCGAGCGCCTTGATCGCGTTGGTGTAGGCGTCCAGCTCGCCGAGCTCACGCACGGCGTCGTCACGGTCGGGCCCGGGTCGAGCTGCGAGCCGGCGCAACGCGATAGCCCGGTCGAACTTGACGTATCCGCTGATGGCTGAACGCTCTTCGGCCATCGTCGCGATCGCGAGGTTCCATCCGTCGGTCGGGCCGCCCAGCAGCATCTCGTCGGGAACGAAGACGTCGTTGAGGAACACCTCATTGAAGTGCGCCTGCCCGGTCGCCGTCTTGATCGGCTGGATTTCGATGCCAGGCGATCGCATGTCGAGGATGAAGTACCCGATGCCGCGGTGCTTGCCGGCTTCGGGGTCGGTGCGGGCCAGCAGTGCACCCAGGTCGGCATACTGCGCCAACGACGTCCAGATTTTGTGGCCGTTGACCCGCCAACCGCCGTCGACCTTGGTCGCCCGGGTGGCCAGCGACGCGAGGTCGGAGCCGGCGCCCGGCTCGCTGAACAGCTGGCACCAATGAATCTCGCCGCGTTGGGTCGGCGGAATCAATTTCTCCTGCAGGTCTTTTGGTGCGGCGGCCATCACCGAGGGCAGGATCCACTCGGCGATGTTCAGCGACGGCCGAACCAGCCCGGGCCGCTTGGCGAACTCCTCGTCGATGATGAGCTGTTTCAATGGATCCGCCCCGACGCCCCAGGGTGCCGGCCAGTGCGGCGCCATCAGACCGGCGTCGGCGATCAACGTGCGTTGCGGCCCGGAGGCCTGGTCCGCGTAGTCGCCGTGCGGTGCGGGTTTGTCGTTGCGCAATTGCATTGCCGCATCCAGGGTCTCGGCGACCCAGGAACGGAATTCCGATTCCGCGTCGCCGAGATTGACCGACATGTCGCGCGTCTGCGTGCACGCGAGCTCGCCCAGCCGCCGCGCCCAGCGATTCGCCGGACCTATCGATCCCGCCAGGCTGATGGCCCGCCGCCAGTACAGGTGTACGTCATGTTCCCAGGTGAAACCGATCGCCCCGAGCATCGTCAGGGCGTCGAGCACCAGATCAGGGATCGGCGAGACCGCGATCGTCGCCGCCCCGGCGGCCGCGAGGCGGTGCTGGTCGAGCGATTCGTCGACGGCGCGGACCGCGTCCCAGGCCGCCGCGGTGGCCAGTTCGCTGTTGACCAACAGCATGGCGGCGTTGTGTTGCAATGCCTGAAAGGTTCCGATCACCTTGCCGAATTGTTCTCGGATGCGTAGATGCGCGGTGACTGCCTCGACGCACCACTGCGCGACGCCGGCCAGCGTGCTGGCCACCAGACCCACGGCGACGCACCCCGCGCGGTCGGGGTCGATGCCGCGCAGGACCTCCGACTCGGTCGCGCGGTAGTCGTCGAGTCGTAGGATCCCGGCATCGGCGACGAGGTCGGTGCCGGTTATGGGTTCGACTGTGGCCGCGGGGTTTTCGGGTTTCACCAGCAGCCAGACGACGTCGCCGTCTTCGCTGTGGGCGCCGAGCAGGATCGTGCGCGCCGCACACACTCCCTGCGTGACCTGCGAGGCGCCGGTGACCAGCCACCGCCCGCCGTCGAAGCGCGCAGAAAGGTTGTCGTCGGGAAGCACGGTCGCCGCGGTGGCGCCGGACGCCAGGTCACGCAGGAATGATTCTGCGGGCAGCGTCGGTTCAGCGAGGAGTGCGACGGCTCCGGCGGTCACTGTCGGCAGCAGCGGTCCGGGCAGCAGCGACTTGCCCGCCGATTCCAGCACGCAGGCGGCGTCGATCGGCCCTCCGCCCTGGCCACCGAGGTCCTCGGGCAGATGTACGGCGTGGAAACCGTTGGCGACCAGCGCATCCCACCACGCGGGTACGCGTCCGGCCGCGAGGTCGTCGAAGCTCTCACGCGTCGTGGCAATGGGAGCATTGCGGGCGGCGAACTGCGCTACGGCGTCGCTGAGCTCCTGCTGCTCCGGACTCAGTCCCAGGGTCACGAGGACGGCCGAGAGATAACTGGCGTGGGCCGCACGGACTGCTATCCTTTCGCCTCTGATGGCGGCGACCCGCTGCGCCCGGCCGTTGCCGCGCTTGCGATCGCCGCGTACAAGACGGACCGTCTCGTCTTGTGGAAGACTACCGGCGCGAGTCAGGATATGTAAAGCGCGCCCGATCCCCGGCGAGCGGCTTCCGATCTGAGTTCGCAGAAGCGAGGACCACCAGATGCCAACCGATCCGAGCGGGGTGAACGCGCCGGCGGGCTCGCCGAGGAGACGCAGCGAGAGGTCCCGCACGGCGATCGTCACCGCGACGCGCGAACTGCTGCTCGAGCGCGGGTTCGACGGGCTGACCATCGAGGCCGTCGCCGCGCGCGCCGGCGTGGGCAAGCAGACCATCTATCGCTGGTGGCCCACCCGCCCCGCGCTGGTAGCCGACGTCATGCTCGAAGACGCCGACAAGCTGCTCTCGTCGGTCAACCACGGCGACAACCTCAGCACCGACCTGGTCGGCTGGGTGGGCAAGCTGTTCGCCAGGCTGACAACGCCGCGGGGTTCGGCCATGCTGCGAATCCTGACCGTCGCCTGCATGGAACACGAGGACACCGCCGTCAAGCTGCGCGCCGGTTTCAGTGCGCCCCTGCATGACAGGGTGCGGGCCCGGCTGCTGGCCGACGGCATCGACGAGGCCACCGCCGAGTCGGCTGCGGACGCGATCGTCGGCGGGGTGGTGTACCCGATCCTGTCGGGCGCACAGGCCTACTCGCGTCGGCGGGCCGAACGGACCACCCGGCTCATCGTGGCAGCGCTCACCGGAAGCTGAGCGGTTCAGCCGATCGAAGGGCTGCGTTGACGTCGGTCGCGTCGAACGCCGCTGCGGCGCTTGGTGTCTGCGAGCGGTAGGCTCGCCGAGAGGCGACGGGAGCGGCGATGGACGATTGCCTGAAGCTCACCACCTATTTGGCCGAGCGTAGGCGGACCGGGGACAGCTTCGTCTCCGATGTCCTGCTCGGCTTGTACGCACAGCACCGCATCGCGTGTGGCGTCCTGCTGCGCGGCATCGGCGGGTTCGGCACCGGTCATTATCTGCGTACCGACGAGTCCCTGACGTTGTCCGAGGACCCGCCGGTGGCGATCATCGCGGTCGACACGCGAGCGAAGATCGAGGCCCTGCTCGACCCGGTGCTGTCCGTCAAGCAGCGTGGTCTGGTCACCCTGGAGCGCGCCCGGCTGCTCCACGAGCACATCGGGACGCCACAGCTGCCCGAAGATCTGCGCGACGCCGTCAAGCTGACGATCTACGTCGGCCGCAAGCAACGCGTCAACGGCTCACCCGCCTACATCGCGCTCTGCGATCTGATGCACCGGCGTGGCCTCGCCGGCGCCACGGTGCTGCTCGGGGTGGACGGCGTCGCACACGGAGAACGCCAGCGCGCCAACTTCTTTGGGCGCAATGCCGACGTCCCGATGGTGATCGTCGTCGTCGGATCCGGTGAGCGGATCAGTCGCGTGCTCCCGGAACTCGGCGAGCTGGTGCGCAGGCCCCTGTTCACCCTCGAGCGGGTTCGGGTGTGCAAGCGCGACGGCCAGTTCTTGGAGCGGCCGCACGCCCTGCCCGGCGTCGACGAGCGCGGCTTGCCGCTGTTCCAGCAGCTGACGATCTACACCTCCGAGTCGGCCCACCACGGCGGTGTGCCGATCCACCGCGCAATCGCCCAGCGGCTGCGCCAGGCCAAGTCCGCGGACGGCGCGACCGTGCTGCGCGGCGTCTGGGGTTTTCACGGCGACCACCCGCCCCACGGTGACGGCTTGTTCTCGCTGACCCGTCGGGTGCCCGTCGTCACCATCGTGATCGACACCCCGGCCAACATCGCCCAATCCTTCGCCATCATCGACGAATTGACCCAAGACGAGGGCCTGGTGACCAGCGAGATGGTGCCCGCTCTGGTGTCCGACGAAGGCGACGGCGACACCGGGCCACCGCGCATGGCCCAGCACCGCTACTAGCTCAGCCGGCGACGGAGGCGTCGTAGATCGACTGGATCGCCTTGTCCAGGGTGGCGTTGAACTGCTCGTCGGACTGGTCGGCGGTCAGCCCCTCGGTCAGCGCCCGGCTGAAGCTGGCGATCAACCCGGTGTTCTTGGCCAGCAGGTCGTTGGCCTCCTCGCGGGAGTAGCCGCCGGAAAGAGCGACCACCCGCATCACCTTCGGGTGCTCGATCAGGGGGCGGTAGAAGTTGACCTCGGAGGGCAGGCTCAGCTTGAGCATGACGCGCTCGCCCTCGGGGACGGCGTCGAGCTGCTTGGTGATCTCGTCGCGCAGGATGCCCTCGGCCTCGGCCTTGTCCGAAATCGAGATGGTGACCTCGGGCTCGATGATGGGCACCAGACCGTGCGAGAGGACCTGGTGACCCAGCTCGAACTGCTGCGCGACGACGGCGGCGATGCCCTTGGGGTTGGCGCCGCCGATCACCGATCGCTCCTTGGTGCCGAAGACACCCAGATTTGCGGCGCGGTCCAGCAGCTCGTCGAGGCCGGGGATGGGCTTCATCAGCTGGACGTCGTCGGACGTGTCGGCCAGGCCCTTGTCGATCTTGAGGAAGGGCACCACACCCTTGGTCTCCCACAGGTAGGTGGTCGACGGCTTGCCCGCGATCTCGCGGTCCATGGTCTGCTCGAACAGGATCGCCGCCAGCACGCGGTCACCGGTGAAGGCCGGGGACGTGATGATCCGCGAGCGCATCTGGTGAATTAGGTCGAACATCTCCTTCTCGGAGGAGTACGCGTTGTCCTCGATGCCGTACAGGCGCAGCGCCTTGGGCGTCGAACCGCCGCTCTGGTCGAGGGCCGCGATGAATCCCTTGCCCGACGTCATCCGTTCCGCTTGCTGCTGGTTCGACATTGAACTCTCCCGGTTTCTCATGGCCCTCACGGACACCGCACGCCCGGCCCCCTGCCCGCGCGCTCAAGTCTGAATCGTGCCGATCATATTCGGCCACTTCGAGCCCGAGCAGGCAGGTCGTCGGACTGCGATTTGGGTCTCAGCCCCGGTCTGGCTGGCCGGCGCCGGCCTTGGTGCGCCATAGCGCCATGCGGTCCAGCAGCCGGTCACGCAAGACGAGCGTGTGAAAGAGTACCGCCGTCACATGGGCGGTAAACGCGAGGAAGAGCAGGAGCGCGAAGACGTTGTGGCACTCCCGGAGTACCCCGTACATGTCGAGGTCGTGTGGCGCGATGCCCGGCAGGTGAAGCGACCCCGTCAGAACGATCGGGAACCGGGCCGCCGACAGCATGGCCCACCCGATCAGCGGCTGCACCAGCAGCAGGCCGTACAGCAGGTATTCCGACCATGTCGCGATGCGGCGTTCGGCTTTGCTCATGGTGGCCAGGAAGGCCGGCGGCCGGTGGGTGAGCCGGTTCGCCAACCGGATGACAGCGAATACCAAGATCAAAAGCCCCAGTGGCCGATGGATCGCCAGCAGCAGCGGGTAGTAGCTGAGCGCGGCGACCATGGTCACGCCGATCAGCAGCTGCGCAATGACCATCGGCGCCATCAGCCAGTGCAGAACGCGCGACGGCAGGGTGAACCGCGCCGCGACGGGACCCGGCGTCACTGCAGGACCGCTTGGACGTCGACAGCGCTGGCCGTTTTGGGCTCCTCGGCGCGACGGGTGAATGAACGGGCGTACACCGCCGACCTCGCCGCGAGCAGCGGGTCGTCGGAGGCCGCGATGCCGTCGGGCAGCACCAGGGGATCGAAGTTGACGTCGCGCGCGTTGCCAGGCTCCTCCGTCTGGACCGCGGAGATGGTGATGGTGCCGGCGTCGATCGTCCGCCGCCCCGCCGGCCAGGGTTTGGTGGCGTCGTGGGTCGGATCGCCCGGCTCACCGACGGTAAGCACCAGCCGCCAGCTCAGCGGCGTGTGTGCCAGCGTGCGGATGAGGCCGTCGAACAGGTAGTCCTTGGCCGGCGGGGCCGTGACCTCGGTGCCTTGCTGGGGAATCGCCGACCAGCGCACCGGCACCGTCGCGCCGGCGTCGTTGGTGAACTGGAAGGCGTTCAGGCCGTGAAACGCGCTGTCGGCGAATCCCCCGCTCGGCGGGGCCTGCTTGATGATGCGCATCGCCGCGGCGGTCTCGGGATGGCGTTGCAGGAACGCGGCCATCTGCTGTGGGTCGGGTTTGCCCGTGGCGGGTAGCGGCTTCGATGCGAGTAATCGGTCGTAGAACCCTTGGGGCGTGCTGTCGGGGAAGACCGGGATGTTGATCATCGCGGTGCGCCACTGCCGGCCGTCGGGTCCGTCGAACAGCAGGCCCAGCCCGCGCACGGTGTCGAGTTTGTCGGGCTGGTCGGGCAGCCCACCGGACAGCGAGAACCGGCCGATCAGCGGAACACTGCCGCGCCGGAAGACCGCGGCCCGGCAGATCGCCGCCGCCGCCCCGGTGCTGACGAACGTTCCGGTGGCGCTCAGGCCCTTGGCGTGATTGCGCCGGAAACCATCGTGACGGCCGTAGACGTGCTCGAAGCGGTCGGTGAACCGGGGCGGAGTCAGCGCGCCGGGCCGCAACCAGCCCCCGGCATAAGCGAAGCCACCGACGTCGACCGCGGCGAATCCGGCGACCGCGCCCATGCCCAGCAGTGCGCTGCGCCGGTTCAGCGCGCCGGATTGCGAGGGCGGTGGCGCGGGCTCCGGGGGGTCGTCAAACCGCTCTCCACCGTCTTGTTCGCCACCGCGATCACCGGGTCCCACGGCCCACCGTCCTTCCCGTTTGTGCAGGCCACGCCGTGCGGGCTGAGAACGAAACCGATGGAAGCAATTCACGCACGGGCCGATGCACCGTGCAACTTCTGCGCCGGCCGTCACGCACATCCGGACTACGTCGTGGTGCCCGAAATCGTTCAGCGTTTTGAGCGTGTTACGCCGCGTGTCCTACCATTGGCTAAACACTTGTAGCTGTATCTGCATTCAGTAGTGCAGATCGACGGGGTGCGTCTCCTCCGTAGGCATGCGTGTTCCCGAGGGGTTGAATCAACAGCCTCCGGTATGGCAGTTGCTGTTTTTGAGAGCTAGCGGTGTCCCACACGGGACCGAATGTGAGTGAAAGACCATGGGCGAACAATCCGGCGACATCGTCGATCCAACCGCTTTTGAAGTGGGCAAACACCAGGTAGATCAGGCGGTCGTGCTGACCGTCTCCGGCGAAGTCGACATGCTCAGCTCACCGCTGCTGGCCGATGCCATTCAAACCGCGCTGGCCACCAAGCCCGCGGCGCTGATCGTTGATCTGTCCAAGGTCGGTTTCCTGGCCTCGGCCGGGATGACCGTCCTGGTCACCACGCAGTCGGAGATTGAGCCGCCGACGCAGTTCGCCGTGGTTGCCAACGGGTCGGCCACTAGCCGGCCGATCAAACTCATGGGAATCGACAGCGTGCTCTCGCTCTACAGCAGCCTCGACGGTGCGCTGAGCGGTCTCGCTGGTGAGTGAGCCTCGACCGGATGAGGACGCAACTGGGGACGATGGGGCGCTCTGATCAGCCGCGGAACGTGCCGAACATCGATGACCGATCCCGCTTCGTGCGGACGCGAGTGGCCGCCGACGCGCGCAGCGCTGCGCGGACCCGTGCCGAATTCGGGATGTGGCTCGGACGGTATTTCTCGCTTGACGACGACCGCTTCAACGACCTGCTGCTGGCGGTGAACGAGGCGATCGCCAATGCCGCGGAATTCGCCTACGTCGACGCCGCGGAGCGCGGGACGGTCGACGTGCGAGCGGCCTACGACGGCGACTCGGACACCCTGGCGGTGATCGTCGACGACCGCGGCCGGTGGCGGCAGAAGAAGCCGGTCCAGTACCGGCAGCAGATGCGCGGCCGCGGCATCCCGCTGATGGAGGCGCTCGCCGACGACGTTGCCATCGACCGCACGGCGCAGGGCACCCGCGTCACGTTGACCTGGAGCCACATCACGCGGCCCAGCTTCAAGGCCTGATCACCCGGCCGCGCCCGCTCCTCGCTACCTAACGCCTTGTGCTGCAATAGGTTTCAACAGCAGAAACCGCGCTGGATTCTGCTCGCGTCAGATAACAAAGCAGCACAAGGCATCCCGTAACATCGCCGCCATGGAACCGAGCCGGCGATGGGGCGACGACCGCGCGATCCTCGACGACGAGGAGGCCCGCAGCCGAATCCTGGACGCCGCGGGCCGCTGCATCGTCCGGCGCGGCAACACCCAGTTCCGGATGGGCGAGGTGGCCGATGAGGCGGGGGTGTCACGGTCGACGGTGTACCGGTATTTCCCTGGCCGCGACGATGTCCTGCTGGGCCTGATGCTGGCGCGTGTGGACGACGCGATCTCGGAGTTGGTGCGGACGCTGCCCGCCCCCGACGACCCCGTTCGATCGGTGCCCGAGTTGGTGCTGGCCCGGGTGGAATCGGTGAATGGCAACGCGCTGAACGAAGCGTTGTTCGCCGCCGAGAGCACCGCGGTGGCCTCGGCGCTGGAGAAGGGTTCGGAACCCATCGTGGAGTTGCTGATGCGGCATTACGGTCCGCTGCTGACCCGGTGGAAAGCGGCGGGGTTGCTCTACCCCGACGTCGATTTCCGGTCGATCGTCCAGTGGTTGCACACCACGACCCTGTTTTTACTGGCTCCGTCGTGGCGATATCGCACCGCCGCGGACAAACGAGAATTCGTCGAGCAGTTCGTGGTGCGGGCTCTGGTGCCACAGATCAGACAATGATCGGATATTGTCTGATGTCCAGGCGTTCAATTGGTTTTGCCCTGCGCCCCGGTGTTAAAGCACAGCACCACGGCCGGCTGGCAAATCAGGATGGATCGACATGAAAACTCCTGTGGGACAGGCGCTTTCTATCCTCGGCCTGGCCGCGCACCTGGGCCGTGGCGCGCGTCGGGTGGCCACCGACGCGTTGGTGGGCGGCCGGTTCGGCCTACCGCGGACGGTCGACGACATCGACCCGGCGGTCCTGTCCCGGGTCATGGGAACGACCGTTCGGTCGATCCGCGTGCTGAGCAGGGACGCGGGCACGTCCTCGCGGGGCCGGCTGGTCCTGACCGGCAAGAACGTCCCCGAATCGGTGTTCGTCAAGGTCGCGGCACAGACCGCGGCTACCCGGCTGGTCGGCGAGCTGGGGCGCCTCGGACAGACCGAGGTGCGGTTCTATCGTGAGCTCGCGCCGCAGGTCATCGGCGTCCCCTATTGCTACGGCACGGCGTTCGACGCTTCGACCGGCCGCTACCTGCTGGTCCTGGAGGACCTGCCGGCCGAGTCGTGCGAGTTCCCGGACACCCTGCACCCGCTGTCGGCCGACCAGGCCAGCCTGATCATCGAGCTGCTGGCCGAGCTGCACGCCACCTTCTGGGACCGGCTGCCGCGCAACGGACGCGGCCCGATGGGCTGGCTGTACACCGCGTCCGGCGACGTCACGTCGCTGTTGACCGGTTCGCTGATGCACACCTCGATCAAGCGGCTCGCCGAACACACGACGATCCCGGTGGACAACGGCAGGTTCATCGCCGACAACTACCGCGCCGTCGCCGCGCTCATCGACACTCCCCCGCACACCGTCATGCACGGTGACGCTCACCCGGGGAACATGTACTTCCACGGCGGAAAGGCCGGGCTGCTGGACTGGCAGGCGGTGCGCAGGGGACACCCCTCCCGCGAACTGGCCTACACGCTGATCACCAGCCTGACGCCCGAAGACCGGCGGGCCAACCAGCGCGAGCTCCTCGACGACTACCGGCGGGCGCTGGTGGCGTCAGGCGGCCCCGACCTGGACCGCGACGACCTCTGGCTGCGGTTCCGCCAGGCGGCGCTGTACGCCTACGTCGCGCCGCTGATCACCACCGGCATGGGCGGGATGCAGGCCGAAGACATCGCGATGGAAGGCCTGCGCCGAGGCGTCGCGGCACTCGACGATCTGGAAACCGTCGCCGTCCTGAAGAGCTCCCTGTAGGCCCGGCCCAATTCGGCTGAGGCTATTGCCTTCGCCGCGCCAAGAGTTACGCTACCTACCGTAGCGAAATGCTGCGCGCCTTACGGCTCAGCCCTCCAGAGACAGCCCGCGGCGGCGAAGAGGAGCCTCATGTTCGACCTCAAGATCATCGGTGGAACCGTCGTCGACGGCACGGGCGCGCAACGCTACCCGGCCGACATCGGCATCAAGTACGGCAAGATCGTCGACGTCGTGCGCCGCGCCGCCGACGGCCCCGCGATGAGCGGGGAGGCGGCCGAAACCATTGATGCCACAGGGCATGTGGTGGCACCCGGCTTCGTCGACATCCACACCCACTACGACGGCCAGGTCAGCTGGGACAGCCTGCTGGAGCCATCCAGCGGCCACGGCGTGACCACGATCGTGACCGGCAACTGCGGCGTCGGGTTCGCCCCCGTGCGGCCCGGCAGCGAGCAGTGGCTGATCGAGCTGATGGAGGGCGTCGAGGACATCCCCGGCACCGCGCTGACCGAAGGCATCACCTGGGGCTGGGAGACCTACCCCGAGTACCTCGACGCGGTCGGCAAGCAGAAGTTCTCCGTCGACGTGGGCAGCCAAGTCGCGCACGGCGCCGTCCGCGCCTACGCGATGGGCGAGCGGGGAGCACGCAACGAACCGGCCACCCCCGAGGACATCGAGGCGATGGGCCGGCTGGTTCGCGAGGCGATCGAGGCCGGGGCGCTCGGGTTCTCCACGTCGCGCACGATGGGCCACCGCGCGATGGACGGCGAACCGGTCCCCGGCACCTTCGCGGCCGAGGAGGAGCTGTTCGGCCTCGGGCGCGCCATGGCGGCCGGCGGTCAGGCGGTGTTCGAGCTCGCCCCGCAAGGGGCGGCCGGCGAGGACATCATCGGACCCAAAAAGGAACTGGACTGGATGCGGCGACTCAGCGCCGAGATCGACCGGCCGGTGTCCTTCGCGCTGATCCAGGTGGACGCGGATCCGAAACTGTGGCGCGAGATGCTGGACCTGTCGGCGGACGCGCACGCGGCGGGCGCCCGCCTCCATCCGCAGATCGCGGCGCGGCCATTCGGCATGATGATCGGCTTCCAAGGGCATCACGGATTCAGCCACCGGCCCACCTACCGCCGGCTCAAGGCCGAGTGCGGCCGCGACGAGCTCGCTCAGCGGCTGGCCGACCCCGCGGTGAAGGCCGCAATCCTGTCCGAGGACGACCTGCCCGCCGACCCCACCTTGTTGTTCGACGGGATGTTCGCACTGGTACAGCACTCGCTGGGCAGGCTCTTTGTGCTCGGCAATCCGCCCGACTACGAGCCCACCCCCGACCGCACCGTCGCGGCCATCGCGAAGGCCCGCGGCGAGGACCCGCTGTCGACGCTGTATGACCTCATGCTGGAGTCCAACGCGACCAGCATGCTGATGCTGCCGTTGTTCAACTACGCCGACGGCAACCACGACGCGATCCGCGAAATGATGCTGCACCCGGCGGGCGTGCTCGGACTCTCCGACGGCGGCGCCCACTGCGGGATGATCTGTGATGCGTCCTACCCGACGTTCCTGCTCACCCACTGGGCGCGCGACCGGCACCGGGGCGAGAAGCTGTCGCTGGAGTACGTGATCCGCAAGCAATCCCGCGACACTGCCCACCTGTTCGGGCTCACCGACCGCGGCACCATCGAGCCCGGCAAGAAGGCCGACCTCAACGTCATCGACATGGACGCCCTGACCCTGCACCCGGCGGCAATGGCGTTCGACCTGCCCGCCGGTGGGAACCGAATCTTACAGGGCGCCAGCGGTTATGCCGCGACCATCGTCAGCGGAACGGTGACCCGCCGCAAAGACGTCGACACCGGTGCCCGCCCCGGACGCCTGGTCCGCGGAGCGCGCTGAGAACTCGCTCGATGGCAACGACGGCCGGCAATCCGGTGCGGACCCGCGACGAGGATGCGATCGGCACCCCGCCGGAGAACCCGACGCTGGTGCCCGCCGAGCGCTACTACTCACCCGCCTTCGCCGCGCTCGAAACGCAACGGATGTGGCCGCGGGTGTGGCAACTGGCCTGCATGGTCGACCATGTCGCCGCACCCGGCGACTATTTCGAATACCGCTGCGGCCCTTTCGGTGTGCTGATCGTCCGGGACGACGACGGGGAGCTCCGCGCGTTCCAGAACGTCTGCCGGCATCGCGGCAATTCGCTGTGCACCGGGTCCGGCTCGGGCCTGCGCGAACTCAAGTGTGGCTACCACGGGTGGACCTGGGATCTGGCCGGGGCGCTCAAACGGGTGCCCAACCGCAAGGGTTTCGGCTCGCTGCGGATGTCCGACTTTCCACTGATACCGGCTCGCGTCGACACCTGGGCCGGGCTCGTCTTCGTCAACCTCGACCCGGGCGCGGTGTCGTTGACCGAATACCTGGAGGCGGTGCCCGACGACATCGCCTGGTGCCACCTGGAGGATTTCCGCTGCTACGCCACGCTCACTGTTGAGGTCGGCGCCAACTGGAAGACGATCGCCGACGGATTCAGCGAGACCTACCACATCCAGACCCTGCATCCCGAACTCCTGGGCTGCGTCGACGATATCCACGCGCCGCAACGAATTTGGGGCCATACCGGGAAGTCGGATCAGCCTTATGGCGTGCAGAGCCCCCGCTTCGACGGCGCGCTGAGCGACGAGGAGGTCTGGAACGCCTACGTCTACACGCAGGGGGCGCTGATGGGCGCCGCCGAGGGCACACCGTTCCCCGCCGACGAACGACGGCCCGGCCAGACGGTCGCCGACCTGATCGCCGACCGAACCCGCGCCTTCGCCGCGAGCCGCGGTGTCGATCTCAACTGGGCTGATACCGATCGGATGACCCGATTGCACCAGTACAACGTGTTTCCCAACATGACGCTGTTGACCAACGCCGACCATCTGACCGTCATGTGCTCGCGGCCGGGCGCTGACCCCTCCCCCGACAAGGGCGAGCTGATCATGTTCTTGATGACGCGGATGCCTCCGGGCGCGCCGCGCACCAAGCCGACCGACGTCCGCATGGCCGCGGATGCGGCCGAGCCCGGCGTGGTCCTCACGCAAGACATCGCGGTGCTTCCCGGCCTGCAACGCGGCATGCATCAACCCGGCTTCACACACATGGTGTTGTCCAGCGAGGAACGACGCGTGATCAACATGCATCGCAACCTGGAGCGCTACATCGAGTTGCCCATGTCCCAGCAAATGAGCGGTGGTGCGCCGGAGTGATATCTCGCAATGTAATTCGTGTTCACAGCGCGAAAGTGGCGCCGAGCGATTTAGAATCCCGCTTGTGATGACCCCGTCTTACCCCTGGGGGGACGATCGAGGGCAAGTTGCGCGGCGGCTTCGGCTGCCGTATGAAACGCTCCGCCGACGGCGGGCGCTACGTCTGTGCCACAGCTTCGAACGGGTGGGTGTTCGAACGGCACCGGAACGGTTGCGGCAAATGCTGGAGGGCGCGCCGCTGGCCGCCCACGAACTGATGAACGTGAACTTCGCGCTGATCGCGATCCGGCTCGACCGCGAATTGCGCGCCGCGCGCTACAAGCGGCTCAAGCAACGCGGCACCCGCTCGCTGCTGTTCGCGGGCCTGGTCATGGTGGTGCTGAACTTCCTGGTGTGCATGGCCTACCTGCTGCTGAATCTGACGGAGCAGTCGGCGCCCCTTTAAGCCGTCAGCGCGGCGCGACGATGCCGTTGTCGTACGCGTAGACGATCGCGGCGGCGCGGTCGCGCAGATCGAGCTTCCCGAAGATCCGCCCGATGTGACTCTTGACCGTGACGCCCGAGATGCACAGTTGATCGGCGATCTCGGTATTCGACAGGCCCTGCCCGATCAGCGTCAGCACGTCGAGCTCGCGGGTAGTCAGCTCGCCGATCGCGGTGCCGCGCGGCCCGGGCGCGGCCTTGCGGTACGTGGTGAGCACGCGCGAGGTCACCGCGGGATCGAGATAGCTGTCGCCCCTGGCGACCGCCCGGACCGCGCGGATCAACTCCTCGGCCGAAGAGTCCTTGAGCACGAAGCCGGCCGCGCCGGCTCGCAGCGCCCCCGACAACAGCTCGTCCTCGTTGAAGGTAGTCAGCGCGAGCACCGGCGGCCGACCGCCCAGCCTGCGCGTCGCCTCGATGCCGTCGACGCGGCGCATCCGCAGGTCCATCACCACGACATCGGGCAGGTGCTCGGCCACCGCCGCGGGCACCTCGTCACCGTCGGCACATTCCGCGACGACGACGAAACCGTCCTTGCGGCGCAGGATCCGGCGCAGGCCGGACCGCACCAGGTCCTGATCGTCGACGAGCAGCACGGTGACCTCGGGGGTCGCGTCAATCATGGCGGGTCCGCCACCACGGACACCAGCTGGTATCGCCTTCCCGCAGCGGGATTTCGGCGCACACCGACCAGCCGTCGCGGGTGGGGCCGACGTCGATGGCCCCGCCGAGCAACTCGACGCGCTGGCGCATGCCGCGCAAGCCGCGCCCCTCGGCCGATTGCGCGGCCATCACCGCCGCGGGCAGCAGATTGGTGACGGCGAGCCGCGCCGATACCGGCGATATATCCAACACGACACCGGCTTTCGACTCCGGTGCGTGCTTGGCGATGTTGGCCAGCGACTCCTGGGTGATGCGGTACAGCGCGAGGCCGAGCGCAGCGGACACGTGATCGGTGGGGCCTTCGACGCACAGCCCGACGGCCAGCCCGGCCCGCTGGAAACCCTCGACGAGCGCCGCGATGTCGTCGATGCCGGGTTCTGGTGTGGTTTTAGTGGCCTTGGTCGGCCAGTTGTCGAGCAATCCGACGGTACGACGGATATCGGCCATCGCCTGCCGGCCCAGCCGCTCGGCCTGCTCTAATGCCTCGACCGCGTCGTCGACGTCGCGGTCCTGCTGCAGTGCGCGGCGCGCGCCGGTCACATGCAGCAGGGTGATGCTGAGCGAATGGGCGATGACGTCGTGCACCTCACGCGCGATGCGCCGCCGCTCATCGGCGGCGGCATGCTCGGCAAGCATTTCCTGCGCCTCGATCTGTTTCGCCAGCAACAGCCGCTGCGAGCGCATCACGTAACCGAGCAGCCACCCCGCCCCGACGAAACCCAGGTACAGCGCCACCGCGTCCAGGCGGTGCAACGCCGACGCGGTGAGCAACATCGCGGCCGCCGACGCTGCAGCCAGGAAGCCACCCACGATCGAGCTCAAGGTAGCGACGGCGAGGACCATGAGCACCAACAAGGCCGGGGCAAAATCGGCGCGAATGGGTGTCGAGGTGGCGAACAGCATCATGGCCGAGGCGCTCGACCAGCTTGCCCACATCACCGCCGTGCTGAGTTTCATGTTGAAGAAGAAGAAAAGCAGTGACGGTGCAATGGATACCGCGAACGCCGCCAGGCCGACAGCCAGATCGGAGGTGGGGCGTTGCCAGATCGCGATCACCCCACCGCCCACCTCGGTCACGTCGACGGCGAGAAACGATGCCCAGGTGATACCGACGGGAATCAGTTCGCTTCGTCGGCGAAGCTGCTCCCGCAGGTAATTCGCTGCGGCGTGCAACATCGTCCAATCCTAGAAGAGCACGGCGCCCCGTCACATCCTCCCGCGGTCGGCACCCGCCTCCGCCCGTGGTAGGAGGCAAAGACTGCACTTCGGCACGACGCGCAGCGGGTGGCTGGTTTTCTAACGTCGAGTCATGACATGGACACAGCTGCACGACCGCATGGCCTTCATGGCCGAGGTGATCAACGCCGCCGAGACGAACCCCGAGGCGGCACTTGCGTTGATTGACAAGTCATCCGAGGTGTCCGAGCTCTTCGGTGACGAGGAGGGCCTGATGCTTTCGCTCAGCCAGCGATGGATCACCATGCTGGTGGCCAAGCTGGATCAGGCGGCTCATGAGGGCGCGCCGGCCGAACAGGTGCGCGCCGATCTGGAAGCCGCCGAGCCCGGGCTCCACGCGTTGGTGAAGATCGGCGCCCGCCGGTCGTTGCGCGTGCGCTCGCTCACGCGCGGCGAGCACGTGGCCGTGGGCCTGTTCGGTGGGCCCACCGGGGATCGGCAGACCGTTGCATGACCGAATGGGAAGCTTCGCGCGCCTGACCGGTCGGTACGCGCTCCTGATCGTCGGCCTCTGGATTTTGGCCGCGGGTGCCGCCAACCTTGCGGTCCCCCAACTCGAGCGGGTCGTCGACTCCCATGCCCGGTCCTTCATGCCCCCCGGCGCGCCCAGCGCGGTGGCAGCGGCACGCGCCGCCCAACTGTTCGACCAGACGCCCAGCAACAACTTCGTTTACGTTGTGCTGGAACGTGATCAGCGGCTGACACCGCAGGACCGCCGGTTCTACGATGCGCTGACGACAGCGCTCGGTTCGGATCAGCGTCACGTGTATGCGGTGACCGACCTGTGGTCGCAGCCGGCCACGGCCGCCGGTGCGCAGAGTTCGGACGGCAAGGCGGTCAGCGTGATGGTGCGCCTGGCCGGCATGCTCGGCACCGCGCAGGCGCGCGACTCGGTGGACTCCGTGCGCGGGACCGTCCACAAGCTCTCACCACCGTCGGGCCTGCAGGTCCATGTCACGGGCCCCGGCGCCACCATCGTCGACGAGTTCTCCGCGATCGACCGCCAGATGCTCGGAATCACCGCCGCCACCATCGGTCTCATCCTGCTGCTGTTGCTGGTGGTCTACCGATCGCCGATCGCGGCGGCGATCCCGCTGATCTCGGTGGGGCTCGCCCTGGCCCTGGGGCGAGCCGTCGTCGCCGCCCTGGGCCAGTCCAATGTCGTTGAGGTGTCGCTGTTTTCGGTGGCGCTGATGGCGGCCATGACGCTCGGGGCCGGAACCGACTATGCGATCTTCCTGGTCGGCCGCTACCACGAAGGCCGGCGCCGCGGTGTCGAGCCGGCTCAGGCGCTGAAGCAGGCCTACCGCTCCATCGCGCCCGTGGTCATCGGATCGGCGCTGACCGTATCGGTTGCGCTGGCGTGCTTGGTGTTCGCGAAGGTGGGATCGTTCCGCAGTGCCGGGTTGCCCTGCGCTATCGGCATTCTGGCGACCATGGTGGCCGCGCTGACCCTGACTCCCGCGCTGATGAGCCTGGCGATACGCCGCGGATACCTGGAACCGCGGCCGTCCAGCACCGCGCGTCGCTGGCGTCGCGTGGGAACGACGGTGGCGCGCTGGCCCGGACCGATCCTGGTCACCGCGCTGGCATTGACCCTGCTGATCGCGCTGCCGTTGGTCAGCATGCGGGTCGGCTTCAACGAACCCGCCGCCACGCCGTCGTCCACCGACTCCAACCGTGGGTACGCCAGCGCCGACCGGCATTTCGCGGCCAACGCTCTGCTGCCCGATGTCGTCGCCGTCCAGGCCGACCACGACCTGCGTAATCCGGCCGGCCTGATCGCCATCGAGCGCATCACTCGCCACATCATGGCCGTGCCGGGTGTGCGGGCGGTGCAGTCCGCCAGCCGGCCCGACGGCAAGGTGCCCGAACAGGCGACGTTGAGCTACCAAGCCGGTGTGCTGGGCCGTCAGTTCGGCGACACCATGGATTCGCTGACCCAGCGCCTCAAGCGGATCTCCGAACTGGACAGCGCGCTGGCGCAAACCCAGCTTGCTGTCGACGGGCTGGGCACCGGATTGCGCGGTGGCAGTGCAGGATTGGCGGACATGTCCGGTGCCGCGGAAGACATGCGGGCCGGGATGGACGGGCTGCAGCGCAATGTCACGACGGTGTCGGGCTACCTCGACCCGTTGCGCGACTTCGTCGGGCGGACCCCCGACTGCGCCACCAATCCGATCTGCTCGACGGTCGACCGCGTGCTGCAGCCAGTCGACAGCCTGGTGCAGACGTCCACGCGCCTGGGCTCGGGCGCCGCGAAGCTCACCACCGGTTCGAGCACGGCCGCAACCGCGATGGCCACCCTGCCGCAGAGCGTCACGTCGATGAAAGACGCCTTGGGGCAGGCACGTTCGGCCACGCATGACCTGCTCAGCCTGTCCGACACGCTCGGACCGCAAATGCGCCAGTTGACCGATTACATGAACGAGATCGCCACCCAGTTTCAGGGCAGCGCCGCGGCGGACTTCTACATGCCGCAGCGGGCGCTGACCGATCCGCGGTACACGACCGCGCTCAGCCATCTGATCTCGCAGAATGGCCGCGCCGCTTACCTGTTGGTCTATGGCGATGGTTCAGAGTGGGGTGCCGACGGCGCCAAGCGGGCGGACCAGGTGCGCGCCGCCATAAAGGAGGCCACCAAGGAGGGCACCCTGGCCCCGACCGAGGTCGACCTCGCCGGGGTGGGCCCGGTGACCGCCGATCTGCAGCGCTTTGTCGCCGGCGATACCGAGCTGTTGGTGGGTGCCGCGCTGGTATTGATCTTCTTGATCGTCACCGCCATGTTGCGCAGCCCGGTCGCGGGATTGGTCGTTGTCGGGACCGTCGTCACCTCCTACGCGTCGGCCATCGGTGCCAGCGTGCTGATTTGGCAGCACCTGTTTCATCACGACCTGCACTGGGCCGTGGCGCCGATCGCGTTCATCGCGCTGATCGCCGTCGGCGCGGACTACAACCTGCTGCTGGCGTTGCGCATCAAACAGGAAGCGGCGGCGGGTCTGAAGACCGGCATCATCCGGGCATTCGGTGCAACCGGCGGGGTGGTCACTGTCGCCGGCGTCATCTTCGGGCTGACCATGCTGGCGCTGCTCAGTAGCAGTGTGCTCAGCATCGCCCAGATCGGCACGACGATCGCCGTCGGGTTATTGCTGGACACCCTGGTGGTACGGGCCTTCATCGTGCCGTCCATCGTGGCGCTGCTGGGCCGGTGGTTCTGGTGGCCCAGCCCGCTTCCCCGCCGCGCCGTCACGCCGACGGTGAAAACGCCAGAGCCGCGACTGGTTACTGCTGCGGCGGTATGAACGACGAGGGCAACCCGACCAGCACGCCTTCGACGTCGCCGTCGACGCTGACCAGCAGGCCACGCCCCGGCGGCAGCGTCTGGGCCCGGACGTTTCGGTTGATCCGGTTCTGCGGGTCGTTGTCCATGTACAGCTGAGCGACTTTCGCCGAGTTCTGGAACCGCATCCACGGATCCATTTGCAGCGTCGCCCAGTTCGCGCTGTTGCGCGTGGTGAAGACGTGCAATCCGATCTGCCGCGCGCGCTCCATCAGCTTCCACAGCGCCGCGCCCACCGGCGGCTTGGGCGGGTAGCTCTGGTCCGGACGCAGGTCCTGGATGTCGTCGATGAGCACGAAGTGTCGCGGACCCTCCCACGGCTTGAGCGCGCGTAATTCCTCCTGGCTCAAGCCTTTCGGTGGCAACCGGGGCAGCAGGACCTGCTGCGCCAGCGCGGTGATCACCTCATCGATCTCGTCCTGGTCGTAGGCGTACGCGCTGACATAGCCGGGCCCGTGCAGATCCCGCAGCCCGTGCGGTGCGGTCTTGGGGTCGATCAACGTCAGCTGCGCCTCTTCCGGACTGAACCGGCTCATGATCGCCTCGCCAATGGCAACCAGCGACATGGTTTTTCCGCAGCCCTGCCGTCCCAGAATCATCAATCCGGGACTCTCGCGCAGCTTGATGGGGACCGGTCCCAGTTCGTGCCGCTCCCCGATGGCGAAGCTGATCGAGAGGTCGTCGCCGCTGGGGTGTGCGGCCTCGTAGTCCAGGATCGCCTTCAGCGCCACCCGCTGCGGCAGTCGCTGCAGGGTGGCGTGCTTGGTCACTCCGGCGACGTCGGCGATGCGGGCGCCGACGTCGATGATGCTGACCGTCGCACCGGTGGTGGGGTCGGTCAGCGCCGGCACGCCCACGCGCAACTCGTGCAGGCTGTCGGTCAGACCGAACCCGGGCCGGTTCAGTGTGCGCCGGGCTGCGTCGCGCGATTCGAGCGACGAGTGGCCCATCTGGCTTTCGCTGGGATCGGCCAACCGCAATTGGATTCGCGCCGTGGCGTTTTGCAGCAGGCTCTGCCGTTGCCCGTGAATCCAGCCGCCGGCACTGCACATCACGTGCACCCCGTACTCGGGACCGCGGCTGCTCAACGAGATGATGCGGTCACCGAGCACGGTGTCTTTGGAATACAGGTCGTCGTAGTCATCGACCACCACGAAGACGTCGCCGAACGGGTCGTTGGCGTCGGTGCCGCCCAGGCCGTCGCTGCCCGGCGCGAACCGGCGTTCGCGGAAGCCGTCGAGGTCGATCTTGAGGCGCCGGAACGAATCCTCGCGGGCATCGATCAAGGCGTCCATGCTGCTCAGGATTCGCTCGATGCCCTCGGCGTCCTTCGGCGACACGATGTCGGTGACGTGGGGCAGCGAAGCGGCCTGGGCGAGGGTTGCCCCGCCGATGCAGAAGAACGTCACGCGCGACGGGCTGTACATCGTTGCCGCCGAGCACATCAGCGTCATGAGCGTGGTGGTCTTGCCGCGCTGCTTGGCGCCCACCACAATCACGTTGCTGCGCAACGCATCCACCGCATGCACGATCTGCTTGGACTCTTCCGGGATGTCCATGACGCCCACCGGGAACATCAGGCCCGGGTTGCGCCCATAGTCGACGTGCCAGGGCTTGCCGCGGTATCCGGCAACGAGGGCGTCGATGGACTCGGGCTCCTCCAGCGGCTCCAACCACGGCCGGCGCGGTGAGCGGTGCGGCACATCGTGCAACGATTCCCGCAGCACGTCGACGATCTTCTTTCGCTTGAAACCGTCGTCGTAGTACAGGAATTCGTCGGGCTCGGCGTCGACGGCCGCGGCGGCCTCCAAAGCGGTGGCGTCGGAGGCGTCCAGCGGCTGGAACTGCCAGTTGTACAACCGTGGCTTGGTCAGCGTCATGTCGACGGTGGTGGCGACCTCCTTGGTCTTCGGCACCACGAACGGGGCGGACAGGTAGAAGCAGCGGAACGGCTCCAGATCGCGCGGCCCGACCTTGAGCAGACCGAAACCGTTTTCCTTCGACGGCAGGTGGTAGGCGGCATCCGAGCCGATCACCTCGCGGCTGTCGTCCCCGGACTCGGCGCGCAGCGCGATGCGGAAGGCGATGTTGGACTTGACCTTTTGCAGCGAGGACAGGTCCAGCCGCTGCCCGCCCAGCATGAAGAAGACGTTCGCGCCGCGCCCTTCCTGGCCGATGTGGATGATGAGATTGATCCACTTCTCGTGGTTGGCGAACAGTTCCAGGTACTCGTCGACGATGACGAGCAGGACCGGCACCGGCGGCAGATCGCGCCCGGCGAGCCGGATCTCCTCGTAGTCGTTGGCGTCACGTGCGCCCACGGAGGTGAACAGCTCATAGCGCTGCTTGATCTCGCCGTCAATGACCCTGCGCATCCGCTCGGCCAGGTGCCGTTCGTCCTTCCCGAGGTTCGACAACGCGGCCACTACATGCGGGATGCCGAGGATGTCCTGCGCCGCCGATTCGAACTTCATGTCGACAAAGATGACGTTGAACGTCTCCGGGGAGTGAGTGAGCGCGATGCCGTAGACCAACGACAGGAAGAACTCCGACTTACCCGAGCCACTGGTGCCGATGACGACGGAGTGGAACCCGAAGCCGCCGAAGTCCTTGGCGCGGATGGTGATGTTCTGCAGCTCCCCGTTGGGTTTGGCACCGACCGGGACCTCGCACCAGCGCTCGTCGCCGCGGCCGCGGCGTTCGGCCCAGAGCCGGTCGACGTCCAGGTCGCGAGGGTCGCTGATGCCGAGGGCGCGCAGCAATTCGGTTGCGCCGCTGACGGAGTCGGCGATCTCGCTGCGGCTGGTCGGCGACCAGCGGGCCATCGCCCGTGCGTAGCGGTAGGCGCGGTGCACGGAGAGCTGGTCGGCGTGGGCGAAGAACTTGTTCCGAACCCGCAGCAGTGGTGCCGGGCGGTCGTCTTCGCCGTCGGCGTCGGAGCCGTTGCGGTGCAAGGCTACTTGACCGTTGACCGAGCCGTTGGGTGAGCTGTGGCGTTCGCTGAGGTCGAACACCTGGTCGCCGGCGAAGCCCACGCCGGTGCCGATCCGGGAGGCGATGCGCAGCAAAGTGATTCCCGCCTTGCCGACCTGGCCGACGACGCTCTCCCAGGCGTCGGGGCTGCCGGTGTTGTCGTCGACGATCACCAGGTGCGGGCCGAGGTCGACCGTGCCCGTGCCGGTTTCCAGGGCTGAGCCCATCGCGGTGGGACTTGCCGCGGCCAGCGGCGTCCAGGCGCCACGTTTGCCCTTCATGTGCAGCTCGGCACCGAGGGTCTCTTCGAGTTCCTCGGGTGTGGCGAAGACCAGGCGACGAAACCCGCAGGCGTCGAAGAGCTCGTCGTGCAGATTGTGCGGCAGCCACACAATCCACGACCACACCTCGGGGTTGCGGGTCACCACCATCAGCTTGACGTCGCGTGGGTTATGAAAGACCGCCAGGGAGCACAGCACCGAGCGCATCAGCGACCTGAGCCGGTCCAGATCCTCGCCCACGAAGCTGAATCCGGGCGCAGAGCGCAGGTTGACCACCTTGGCGATGTCGCGAATCTTGCGCTGCTCCAAGATGAAATCCCGGAGCGCCTGCCCGGTGACGGGCTCGAGCTCCTCATCGGAGGCGATGTCGGGCCAGGTCACCGATAGCACCGAATCCGGTGCGTGCTGCACGCCGGTGCCGAGCCGCACCTCCAGGAAGTCCGCGTCGCTGCGCCCTCGTTCCCACATCCGCGGGCCACCAATGATGGCGCCGAGACCGCGGGGGTCGGCGTGCACGGAGTTCTGCCACTCGCGTTGCGCGCACACGGCGGTCTGGATCTCGTCGCGGTTGCCGTCGAGATCACGTAGGTAGCGTCGACGGCCCTTTTCCATTTCGCCCCAGGTGATCTTGCGGGCTCGCCCGAAGCGCCCGGAGAAGGCCAGCATGCTGAAGGCGCCGATGCCCATCAGGGGGAAGAAGCCGGTGGTCAGGCTGCGCACGCCCGAGACGTAGAGCATGACGATGGTGCCGATGAGCGCCACGATCAGCGCCGGCACACCGATCATCACCCAGATGTTGCGCGGCTCGCGTTCCGGCAGCGCGATCGGCGCGCTGGGTGCTACCCGCACCGGTTTCGGCGGCTCGATCTTGACGCGGTTGATGGGGAACGCTTTCTTGGACATTCTCTAGCCTCCCGGCTTCGCCGATGTCGTCACCACAGCCACCTTGCCGAGCGCCGGGACGGTGTCCCGCGCCAAAAGCGCTGCCTCCCTTGATAGTGCCGGGCCCGCAGCGAAGGTCCGCAGCAGCGGCCAGGGCGCCTGCACCGCCGACCCCGGGTCGAGCCCGAGCGCGCGCAACGTCGTGTCGTCATTGGTGATGCCGAACCGCACCCCGTTGTCCGCTACCCAGAACAACGATTCCCGGGAGTCGGAGGTGACCACGCCGCTGGTCGACGTCACGAAGTTCGCCGCGCCGGGTAAGACCAGCACCTGGTTGGCGACCACCGAAGCCGGGTCGCGGTCGTCGCGTACCAGGTGCACGATGCGGTTGTCCATGTACGACGGCGTGGGCAGTCCGCGTCCGTTGTAGACGACGACACGGGCCTGCGGATCCGTCGACCCCTTCGCCCACCCCACGCAGGTGGTCGGATCGGCCGTGGTGTCAATGAAATTCAGCCGCTTGGTTGGGTAGTAGTCCACCGCGAGCGAGGACACCTCGGGGATGTTGACCAACACGTCGGGAGTCACCACTCGGGGCGCTGTCGAGCCGTAGGAGTTGGCGCTGCGCAACAGGTCGGCGACGAAGCTGGTGACCTTTTGCACGCCGTCGGGCAACAGCACGTAGAACTGCTTGCCGCCGCTGGCGGTCTGGGTCTGCAACACGGCGCCGACCTGTGAGCCCGACACCCAGGTCGATGGCGTGCCCGCCAGGGGCACCGCGGGGACGCCGAGCGGTTCGGTCGCGGGCAGCGCGTCGTAGAGGGCGCGCGAAATCTCCACCGGCAGTGTGACTCCCGGGTCGAGTCCCAGGCTGAGCGTGACCGCCCTGTTCGTCGGATCGATCTGCGAGCGTTTGCCGCCCCAGATCACGAACGTGTTGCCCTCGAACGTGACCAGCACCCCGGCGTCGTCGCTCAGCGGTGTGGCGCGGTCAAAGCCGTCGAGTACACCCGCGATCGAGGTCACCACCGGTCGTTCAGGGCTGCGCGGTCGTCCCGCCGTGTCGCAGACCGCCCACGCCGACGTCGCGCCCCGATGGACCGGCATCGCCGCCGGCGCACCGGGGATGCCGACCAGCGGCCCGGTCGGATACTTCGCTATCTCAGCGGGTTTCACCCACGTCGGCTGGTTCGCCGTGCCGGTCGCCAGCCGCGCGGACGTCAAATTCAGCACCGGGTAGAGCCGGCCGTCGATCCGGGCGTAGAGCGCTCCGGAATCGCGGTCGCCGATGATCGCCGAATCACCCACGATCCCGGTCGGTTTCAGTACGTTCAGCAAGAGCATCCAGCCGCAGGCGATGACCACCAGGAGTATCGACAACACCAGCGCGGCGGTCTGCTTACGGTCATCGTGCTTCATGCGCACCGAGAAGCGGGTGGTCGCCGCGCGCAGCCGACGGTTGTAGAAGAGGTGCCCGGAGTTCTGGTCGCGGTTAGACAAACTCAGCGGCATGCTCAGTACCCCTTGGGTGCTCGGTGAGGATCGGCCTGCTGAATCCGATCGGCTAGGTTCGACGCGTTGAGGGCCACCCCGTAACGGCCCGTCGCATAGTTGATGAATGCGCACGCCTGCGCCACCAGATTGTGGATGTCGCGCGAGGTTCCCGGCTGGTGGTAGGCCGCGAACGTCGGCGCGATGAATTGCCAGGCACCCTTGCTCGGTGTGCCCCGTGCCGCGTTGGAATCCCAGTCGTTGACCGCGTTCGCGTCATAGTTGGATTCGCGGCGGGCCACCAGGTCCATGCCGCGTTCCCAGCGAATACGCGCCGCCGGGTCGTGAATGCCCTTGATATCCAAGGCTTTCCGGATGGCCGCCAACACCGCCGGGCGCCCGCTGGCCTGGTTGCTGTGCATCGACCGCCCTCGTAGGTAGTGCAAACGTCGCAACCTGCGCGCCAGCAGCCGTGCCCGCCGGCGCGATCCGGCGACATGCCGATGTTGGGCCCGCAACCGCGCTGCCATGCGGGCGGCGGCCTCGCGGCGGCCCAGCGGCGTGTCTACCGCCGGCGTCGTGTCGGTCAAGGCGGCGTCCAGGGTTGCGCGCGTTGCCGCGCGGCCGTATGTGTGATCGGCCCGAGCCGCGGTGATGATCTGTCCCAGTGATCGGTCCGAATTAGCCAGCCGCGTCAACTGCGTGATCGATGCGCCCGACCGCTTGACCGCCGCGCTGGGAAGTCCACCCGCGCGATGCGTTATCGCCTCGGCGCGCGCCTGCATCCGAGCCGGCGCGTCACCGACGCCGCCGTCCTGCGTCGCTCCGGAGAACAGATTGTGGGCGCGCAACAGCGCCGTGACCGCTTGCATTTTGAGGGGATCGGTCACCGACTTCCCCGCCTTGATCCATTTATGCGCCCTCGCGGCGCCGCATCCTCGCCGGACACTTCGCGCTAGTACTCCCACACCCTCCTGGCCGCGTATTCCGCGGTCGCTGCAGACGTTCCCATAGCATGCACGCATCGACAGTTCTGCTGTCAATAACGAACAACCCAATTTGACCCGCACATTGGGATCGACCCGGCCGCGATTACGTAGCGACACTACTGGCGTGCGAACCGCCCGGCCACTCACCTTTCGGCGGGCTGGGAGGATTCGTTGGCTATTCCTTCGGCTCGTCCTCGGACGGCATGATCACGATCCGGCGGTTGGGCCTATTGGTGACGACGGTCGGCTTGGCCTCCCCGGATTTGTTGCCCGGGGCACTAGGCGGAATCGTCAAGCGGCCCTTGATCGGTTGGCCGTTGGGCACACCCGGGGCCATCACCCGCTTCTCGACCGGGCTGTCTTTCTTGCCGCCTTCACCGCCGTGGCCCATGGCACCGGGCGGCATCATCGGCATACCGGTCATGCCGGATTGGCCGGGCATGGCGGGCATGCCACCGGTCGGCGGCATCACCGGCACCTTGGCGCCCGCGGGTGTGGTCGGCGGGGACGACGTGGGCACGGGCGGCGGGCCCAGCGAACTGGCCGGAGTTGTGCCGCCACCGCCGAGACCAGCACCACCGCCGCCGGAACCGGCGCCCAGTCCGGAGCCCCCGCCACTGCCGACGCTGTCGACCAGATGCGCGTCGTTGGCCAGTCCAACGCCGTGGGCGCCGCCCTGCACCGCACTCATCAGCGGCTGGAGTGCGCTCTGACCGGCCTGCATCGCCTGCTGGGGAAGTTGCGTCATCGGCCCCATGACTCCACCGATCGCGCCGCCGAGCGCGCCGGTGACGCTTTGCAGCATCTGCTGGATCATCTGCATGTCTTGCTGGCCGATTGCTTCGTTGGCCGGGAATTTTGCGGCGGCGTCGGCGGCGTGGGCCCGACGATCAGCGTCGGCGGCGGCTGCGTCGGCTGCGTCTTTGGGGACACCGGCGTTTCCAGCGCCGGTTAGTGCGCCGCCAGTGCCGTCCAGAGGCGACGCGCCGGGTGGGTGACCGGGGCCTGGGTTCGGAGGCGGAAATGGCACTCCGTTGGCTAACCCGGTAGTAGTTGGAAAATCGTGACTGATCGGCTGATTCACAGTCTCACCTCCACCCCACTTGCAAAGCCCGCAAACGCTTCATGCTGGTGCAGCCGAGCGCTAGTACAACAATTTTGGCACAAAACGGCGGTAACGCTATTCACCCGATAACTGCGGGCGATTACGAACCGCCCCGGTGACTGATCACGTCAAACCACGCCAGATGATAATTCGCGAGGTACCCGTGCCCGTCGATCAGCGCCTCGATAGCTGCTAAAAGCATCCAATCCCCGACAGCCGCTGGGTCGTGATGGGGGTATGCGTTCAGCACCGAGTGTTGAATTTCAGCGACGCATTCGCGCAGCATCGCCGTTTCGCTCTCGAGGACACCCGTCTTTCGCACCGCAGGCCCTGCGACAGCCTGCGCGATACGAGGAAGGCCGTCCCGCCGGCGCACGGCATCGACCAGGATCGGCCCGAGCTCATCGACTTCAGGCGCGGCCGATCGGGCAGGCCGATCACCGCTGAGTGCGGGCTCGTCGGGCCCAGGCTCGCCGACATACGAGTTCGCATGATGGGCAGCCGCGACCGTGATGGCGCCGAGCAAATCCACCACGTTGGCGTCATGGCGTCGTGCCGACGGCTCGAGGAGGGTGACGTGGGCGGGCAACCGGACGTGCGGTGGAATCCACCCTCCGGCGAGGTCGGTAACCAACAGCGTCGTGGTGCCGTCGTCGCGCAATCCGGCCGCCCACGACAGCCGCGGCTCCTGACGGGCCACCGCGTCGACCAGCCGCTGCAGCCGTTGTTGTTCGGCCGTCCTGGCGGACACCGTGCCTGCGGTCGCACCTGCAGCCGCGGACGCTGCCGATGCGCCTGCCATGGTCGACGATCCCGCACCGGCCTGACCCGCGGCTGCCCCGGAGGCCGTCCGCTCCACGGGAGAGACAAGCGGCCCACCCGCGGATGGGGACGACGCCGGTGAAGAAGCCACCGGTGCACCCGACAGGGGACCGGCCGGTGCAGAAGGCACGGATGGGGGCGCCACCACCGGCGGACGCAGGTCGGAGCCATAGGCGGGCAACGATCCTGAGGGAATGGAAGACCCGCCCCCGAGGGTCGGGGCGGGCGACGACCACGAGGACCCGGTCATCACCGGCGCAACTGAAGTGCCTCCCCCGGTGACCGCCGGCGCGGGGGACGCCGCTGGGGGTGCGTCGACGGGAGTGCTTGTTGGAATGAATGCTCCGGCGCTGGGCACGGTCGGTGTTCCTGCTGGTGCCACCTGGGGAGTTTGAGGCCCCCCGGCTTCCATCGCTTGTAGCGGACCAGCCGTAAACGCTTGCCCGCCAGGTCCCGTCGCCTGCCCGGTCGCGAGGCCGGACGTGAACGCTTGTCCTAATCCGGGCTGCCCGCCTTGACCTAGACCGACCGGTGACATTGGCATTCCGCCGCCGTGTACGCCTGGCATTCCGGGCGATACGGTTCCGCCGCCACCGGGCATTTGGACGCCGGCGGGCGATAACGGAGTACTCGCGCCCGGGATACTGCCGCGCACACCCTCCCCACTGATTGGTGCTGGAAGCGGCCCACCTGACGGTCCGCCAGATGGCACACCTCCACCACCACGTATCCCACCGCCCGCCGCGGCTGGCGGCGGGTGGCCCGGCGACCCAGCCGGTGGCGGAACTCCTCCGTCACCACGCACCCCGCTACCGCCAGCTACCGAATTCATGTCATGCTCACTAATCGGCTCCGGCGGCTTGGTATCGCCAACATCGAACCCGTTCGCCTGCGCCCAGCTCCGGGCGTTGCCACCGATGCCTTCAGCATCGAGAATCTTTTGCGTCGCCGCCATCATCTTGTCGGCCGCGTCCCGACTGGCATTCGCGGCGTCGGCGTTGCAGCGCGCCTGAACAGCCTGGATTTCAACCAACTTCTCCGGAGGCAGCTTTTTTGATGCGAGGATTTCATTGATTTCTCTGTTGCCCGTATTTGCTATGTCCGACAAGCGACTTCGGAGATAGTCGATGGCGTCGGCGCCTGAATTAAACGCCGACGCTTTTGTCTGGTACTTTTCGGCAAGGTCCAGGTGGAGCTTTTCCCCTTGCTGGAATCTCATTATGAGATCGTCTGCCGTATGCCCCTTGTTGTTTGCAGCAAAGGCTGTCCACTGGGTGCGCAAGTTCTGCGAATACAGCTGCTGCTCTGCGCACTCTTGGCTCCAGTGCTGAGCGCCGGCGCGTAAACCCGTCGACGGTGCTGGCCACCAAGGCCCGATCAGCGCAGCTGTCCAGGTGCCAGGTGGAAGATCAACGGCCACCGCATACCTTTTTCATTGCAGCGTCCTTGGCGATAACGTCGTCGAGAGCAGCTCGATAATCTGCGTCGGCGGTGACTGCGCTATTGCCCATGCTAGTAACCGTCCCGTAGGCCATTGCCAAGGCGCGCGCGGCCTCTCGATGGTTGGTATCAAGAGCAGGAGCTGTCGACACCATATCGAGCATCACGGCACCGTTGGTATCCGCGATACGGGCCAGTGCCTTGTCATTACCGCTGGTGTCCACTTCCACCGCTCGCGCTACCAGCGTGTACGTGTCACAAAGTGTTTTCTGTGCTGCACGAGTCTCGGCCGCACTATAAGTCGGCGTCGTCGTGGTAGCGAGCGGTTTCGAAGCCGTGGGCCGGGTCAGTGCTACCGCCAGCGCTGCGACGGCTATTGCCGCCGTCAGGGCTAGTGCGATCGCTAACCATCGGCGTGGACGAGATACTGGTTGCGGGAAATGCGGTGGCGGCCAACCTCCAGCGGGCGGCGGGCCTGACGGCCCTTCACCATGGCCCGAAGGGGGGTCTCCCACCATCCGTCCTCCTTTGGTCCGGAAACTCCTGCGGCGGCTTGCCCGGTGTCATGGCGCCATTGCCTCCTCCAATAGTGGAACAGCAACCGGACGGCAGGCAATTCACCGCACACGGCGATTCTCCCTCATCTGAACGTCGCTCGATGCGTCAAATCGACGACGGACGCCGCAAAAATCAACCGCCGCTGCACATCTGCTCATCACGTCTGGCAAATTGATCGTTAGGGTGTTAACCGAACACTGGGCATTACCCGGCAGAACTTACCCGCCCCCGCATACCTTCTTCATTGCAGCATCCTTCGCGTTGATGTCGTCGAGTGCGGCTTGAAACTGTGCATCGGTCGCAACGTCCCTATTCCCCATAGCCGTCCCCTTGCGATAGGACTCGGCTAACGCACGTGCGGGATCGCGATATGTCGCGCCAAGGGCTGGATTGGTCGCTGCATCCTCAAGCATGGCTGCAGCGTTTGTCAGTGCTATCCGACCTAGCGCGACCTCGTGGCCGTTCGTGTCAGCTTGCACTGCTTGCGCGCCTAGCTTGTAGGTATCGCACAATTGCCGTTCAGCTCCGGAAGTCTCGACGGCACTGTAGGTCGGCGCAGTGGATGTCGTTGTTGACTTCGTAGCTGTCGGTCGAGTCAGCGCCACAATCAATGCAGCGATCGCCAGGACCGTAGCTATTCCAGCCAAGAGCGCCGCAGGCCATGTCCGAGGACGAGCTTGTGGCTGGGTGGGAAATACGGGTGACCATTGCGTTGGTCTGGGAGCGCCTGCGGTCGGCCCACTCCCAGGAGCTGGAGGCAAATCCCCCGCCATGCGTCCTCCTCAGATCTCTTAGCGGCGTTCGACGTAGACTGCCGAAGATCCTGCGCCGCGTGTCCCCTTAGTGGAACAGCTAACCAACCAGTGAGCAATCACCGCGGCCTTGCGAGTAAGAACTCAGCCGTCGCCGCATACCGACTTCATTGCGGCGTCCTTGGCGTTGACCTCATTGACTTGCGCTCTAAAGGCAGGATCGTCCCGTTGCGACCAGCTGCCCATCGCAGTGGCTTTCGTATACGCCGCAGCCAACGCAAGTGCGGCAGCTCGATCGCTCGATGAGATTGCCGGTGCAGCACTTAACGCCTGCTCCAGGATTAGGGAACCGTTTACAGAGGCAACGCCAGCCAACGCCGGATTGTCACCGTTGGTATCGATTTCGACCGCGCGCGCAGCCAGCTTGTATGCCGCGCAAAGCTGTTTGTGTGCCGCTGCGGTTTGGTCCGCGGTATACGAAGGTGTCGCTGAAATGGCTGACGAGGCCGCTGGCCGGTCGCCTGTAGGCCGGATCAAGGCGACAACGAGGGCAGTGCCGCCCAGCAGGACGGCGACGGTCGCTAGCGCGACCGCCGGCCATATGCGTGAGCGCGCCGCGGGATAGCCCGGTGCTTGCTGCCCTACCGGCGGACCAACATGCGGCCCCGCAGCCGGATGCGAAGGCGGGTCCTCCGTCACCGGCATTCCTTAGACGTTCTGTGTTGAAGGACCGGAACTCGGTCGCAGCGCCTGCATTTCGGTGGCGTTGTTCTTATCCATGTTGGTGAACCCGTTGGCCGCGTGGTGCGCCTTGGTGCCCACACCGGTCAGCGTCTCGCTATGTCCCTGAAGCGCTTTCACGTGCTGGCCGTGTGCGGCTGAAACCGCACCGTGAAAAGCGTCGGCCGCGGCGAAATCACCGAACATCCCCGACGCCACGGTTCCGCCCGCCAACTGATCCGCCCCGTCTTGAGCGTGCCCACCGGCACGGTGCGACTGATTGCCACCGGAGTGCAAAAGATCCGTATCGACGAACATCGGCACTCCTTCCGGGTCTCAAGCGATGGGGTTCAATACGCGCCACAGTCGCCGTTGATCAGGCTAAATGCCGATTCGCGAGTGGTCAATTCACCACCGCCCCCGGCTGTCCCGCGGCTAGAAACCATGATCATTGGTGACCGTTCGCGCCGGCCGATCCCATTCCGGATCGACCGTGACCGGCATCTGGACTCCGATATGCGGCAGCGACATCGTCCCCAAGGGGGTGTGCACCTGGAGCGGAACGGCGATCCGCGCTGCGGCTCGGTCGGGCGCCAGCATGCCTTCGCCGGCCAGGCGATCGCCGTGCCCAGTGACGATCTCAGTCATGTTGCGCAGGGCCTCGCTGCCCACGTCGTAGTAGTGCGAGTGGTCAGTGAACCACGGCATGACACTGTGTGAGCCGGCGACTTCGGCGCGAAACCGCACCGCCCCGAAACCCGCGTGAGCCGGGTCCGCGCCGAGCCCGGCCAAGGGGCCCAACGGTCGGTCCAGCGTCGCGTTCAGCCCATTGGGCAGGCCACCGCCCGACTCGCCGATCCAGCTGATCGCGTCGGTCGATGCGGCACCCACGTACAGCCTGCCGCCGTCGAGATGAAAGTCCGCCGCGTTACTCGCCAAATCGGTTCCCGGGCAACCGGTTAGCACGGCGTCGTTGGCGCGCATGCCGCTGTTGGCGAACGCGTCGGCGACAGTTGTGGAACCGTAGGAATGCCCCAGAACAGTGACATGCCTGGGGGTCGACGCACCATGAGTGGCGGCAAGGCCGTTGACGTCGGCGGCCAGCAACGCCCCCGCCTGCCGGGCCCGCCATGGGGTACCGACCTGTTCCAGGTTCGACGGGTCGGTCACGGCCTGCTGCCAACGTGACGCGAATTCGGGTGCGTCATAACCCATCCAGGCCAACACCGCGGTGGAGTGTTGGGGGTCGGCTCTCGCAGCCTGCTGGTACAGGTTGATGGCGTCGTCTGTCCCGTCGGACATCCACCCTGCCCGCACGCTGCTGTTGGTGCCGGGGACGATGACCGCCGTGTTGCGGGCTTTGTCCGGGTTGCCGATCGCGACGGCCGCCCTGCCCTTGCCGTTGAATGCCAGCGGGTCATACGCCCACAACATGACGGGCAGCCCGTCATGCCCTTCGTCGCGCTCGAGGAAGTCGTTGGTTTTCACCGCGTTCTGGTATCGGGTGATGTCGGTAGCGCACAGCCCGTAGTCGCCGGGGCGGGTGAACACGTCGGCATCCCGGTTGTTCAGTGCGCTATCTCGGAGCGCTGCGGGAACCAGCCCGCGCTGACGGGCAACGTCTTCGACCCTGCGCAGGTCATCGTTCATCGCCGCCTGGTTGACCGAGTCGCGCACGTCGGCCGGGATGCCGTTGAGGTTGCCCAGCTCGTCGGGGTGCTGATCGATCAGCAGGCGCTTTTGCTCGGCGCTCGACGAATCCCACCATCGTGTTACTCGTCCTGGATCACTGTCCGGTAGCGGAATCGACAACTCGTCGACACCTTGAATCTCGGCCGGGTCAGCCCCATCAGCCCGCAGCGTTCCCAAGGCAGACGCAAGCACGGCCGAATATCGATCGCGAATCTGACGGAGCGCCAGCATGATTGCCCTCACCTCGGTAACGGCGTCCCCGCGCAGGTCGTCGGCGCCACAAACATCGTCGTCGGCGAGGGCCTCGCAGATCTCGTCGTCGATGGCCTCGAGGTCGTACTCCAGCGCGGCTAGGTACCACGCGGAGGTGCGTTGGCCCTCGGCCAGAGCGGCGGCGATGCCCTCCAAATCGATTGCGATCGCGGGTAATTGCGCGGCCTCCAGGCCCAGTACCCTGGTGACACGCTGCACTTCGTCAGCGCCGTTGATCGGATGCTCGCCATTACGGTGATCCCACGCCGCCTCAAACCGGCGGCGTGCGGCCTCAAACGCGAAAGCGGCCTCGGCAGTACTCACCCCGGCATCGCGGAAGGCCTGCGCCAGCGCTGAGATCTGCGCCGGGCGACCGGCCTGCAGGCCGGCGTCGGTCGACCAGGGATCGCCACCGGCCTGGGCGACGAGGAATGGAATGCTCAGGTGGCGCAGTTGCATCGCATCCGCATCGAGTCGCGACGGTACGTCACCGACCCGTTGTCACAGCGTGCTCGCCCCGTCGGCCAGACCGTCGCCGTCCGAATCATTCAGCCGGACATTCCATTTGCCGTCGCAATCGGTGTCGACGTAACCGGTCACGCCGGTGTCGTCCGAGCGCAGCACCCGGTCGGCGAGCCCGTTGCCGTCCGTATCGACGAGGCGTGCGTCGGCGCTCCCGTGGCCGTCGAAGTCGACCATCGGGCCGCCGGTGTGCTCGACCCCGTCGAGGTCGAACCAGCGCAACTGGCCGCCCCGATCCATGGCCACCGCCCACGTCCCGGATCCGTCGTCGGTGAAGTACGCCTCGGGGGTGCCGTCATTGTCGAGGTCCAGCACGGCGTGATCGACGAGGCCGTCGCCGTCGAGATCCGTGAGGGCGTCGTCGCGCAGTCCGTCGTGATCGAAATCCAGTCCGATCGATTCGAAGTGACCGTCGTGGTCCAAGTCGAGGTCCGGCTGCCCGTGCCAAATCGCCGCTGCGCCGTTATCGCCAGAGATGCAGTAGTCCATGGGTATTCGGACGCGTGGCTGCGGCTAGTCGTTCCCCCGAGACTGCCACCACGCCAACAACTCCGCGGTCGCCTCCTCGTTGTCCAGCGGGCCGCGCTCCAACCGGAGCTCCTTCAAGAATCGCCATGCCTCACCGACTTGCGGGCCGGCCGGGATGCCGAGCAGCTCCATGATTTGGTTGCCGTCCAAATCGGGGCGCACCCGCGCCAGATCTTCCTGGGCGGCCAGCTCGGCGATCCGCGCCTCGAGCCGGTCGTAACTGGCCTGCAACCGCGCGGCCCGGCGCTTGTTGCGGGTCGTGCAGTCGGCTCGCACCAGCTTGTGCAGCCGCGGCAGCAGCGGGCCGGCGTCGGTGACGTAACGGCGCACCGCCGAGTCGGTCCACTTGCCGTCGCCGTAGCCATGAAAACGCAGATGCAGATACACCAGCTGCGAGATGTCTTCGACCATCTGCTTGGAATACTTCAACGCCCGCAACCGCTTCCGGGCCATCTTGGCGCCGACGACCTCGTGGTGGTGAAAACTCACACCGCCGTTGGCTTCGTGGCGCCGCGTGGCGGGCTTGCCGATGTCGTGCAGCAGCGCGGCCCACCGCAGCACCAGATCCGGGCCGTCGTCTTCCAGGGCGATCGCCTGGCGCAGCACGGTCAGCGAGTGTTGGTAGACGTCCTTGTGTTGGTGGTGTTCGTCGATGGCCATCTGCATGCCGCCGACCTCGGGCAGCACCACCTCACCCATGCCGGTCTGCACCAGCAGATCGATGCCGGCCGTCGGGTCGTCGCCGAGCACCAGTTTGTCCAGCTCGGCGGCCACCCGTTCGGCGCTGATCCGCGACAGCTGCGGGGCCATCTCGTTGATCGCCTCGCGGACCCGCGGCGCGACACCGAAGCCGAGCTGCGAGACGAACCGCGCGGCGCGCAGCATTCGCAACGGGTCGTCGCCGAAGGACACCTCCGGCGCGGCGGGAGTGTCCAGGATTCGCGCGCGCAGCGCAGCCAAACCGCCTAGCGGGTCGAGGAATTCGCCCGGCCCATGGGGCGTGATGCGCACGGCCATCGCGTTGGCCGTGAAGTCGCGGCGCACCAGATCATCTTCGAGGCGATCGCCAAAGCGAACCTCGGGATTTCGCGACACCTGGTCGTAGGTGTCGGCGCGAAAGGTGGTGATCTCCAGGCGGTGGTCGCCCTTGCCGACACCGACGGTGCCGAATTCGATCCCGGTGTCCCACAAGTTGTCGGCCCACCGCCGCAGAATTTGTTGCACCTGTTCGGGCCGGGCGTCGGTGGTGAAATCCAGGTCGGGACTCAACCTGCCCAACAATGCATCCCGCACCGACCCGCCGACGAGGTAGAGCTCGTGGCCCGCGGCGTCGAACGCGGAGCCGAGCTCGGCCAGCATGGGCGCATGCCGATTCAGAGCGACCGCGGCGGCGGTCAGCAGGTCGGCATCCTGGGCGGCGTCTGGCACGTTCGATCAGCCTAGTCGGCCGTCGGCGAAAAGCCCCTGTGAGGCGGCTCGCACGCGGACACGGTGAATTGACCGAGCGGGGAGCGTCAGTAGCGTTACGTGCGACGAAAGGGTCAACGGCGGGATGACGGGTTGCATCTTTGATACATATGCAAGGGCGCACTGATCATGTTCGCGGTGGAGACCCGTGGAAGGTCATCGCGAACAACTGAAAGCACAATAAATGCCGTCTTTCCTCCGAGTTCGTGACTTAGACGCCACCACATGGCGCACGGCGACCTTGTCCACGCCGTTCGTCGTACAGATCGTCCTAGGACTGCTGCTCGCCACGATGTGGGTGCTGGGCAAAGGGATCTTCGCGACCGAACGCGGACACACCGAACGCAGCTGGATGCTTCTCGCCGCCGCGATCACCACCGTGGTATCTCTTGCGGTCGCCGCGGCACTGTGGCAATCGCCTAGGCCGCGCAACCGCGGTCTTGCGCTTAGCATTGCGGGATCTTCCGCGACGGTGCTCATCGGTGGGATTGTTTACGCTTACTTGGTATTACGCTGAAAGGTCTTGTGATGGCCGATGAATCGGTACTCCCGTTATCGCAATCGCGCTACGGGCCGGTCACTTTCGGGGTAGCGGTACTCCACGTCTTCATCGTCGAATTCACCACATGGCTTTTCATGCCGTACTCGATCGTCTTTGTACTTCCCGTAGTCCTCGTCTACATGGCGATCGCAGCTCTGGTTATGCAGGCTTCGGGAACAGTGGGCCAGATCGGGCGTGGAATGCTCATCGGCAGCCTGTCCGGGCCACTCTCACTGCTGATCTTCGGTGCGCTGTGGGCAATCGCTCACGCGGTCGGCCCGATCTGACGAGTGACCTTCCGCCGCGCCCTCCCGCGCCCACCCGCGGCGAGTATCTCCGGCAGAAGATGCCGTGCCAGCTACTATCGCTTGGGTGTCGGACGGCGAACAAGGCAAACCACGTCGGCGCCGGGGGCGTCGCCGCGGCCGTGGCACCCCGGTTTCGTCCGAGAACCAAACCGCCGGTCAAGTGACCGGTGATTCGACGGCCACCAAGTCGCGCCGATCCCGGGCGTCCCGCCGCGGACCCGATCAGCTGCGCACCGTGCACGAAACCTCGGCCGGGGGGCTGGTCATCGACGGGCTCGACGGACCGCGCGAGTCTCAGGTCGCCGCGTTGATCGGTCGCATCGACCGGCGGGGACGGATGCTGTGGTCGCTGCCCAAAGGGCACATCGAACTCGGCGAGACCGCCGAGCAGACCGCTATAAGAGAAGTGGCCGAAGAGACCGGCATCCGGGGCAGCGTGCTGGCCGCGCTGGGCCGTATCGACTACTGGTTCGTCACCGACGGCCGTCGTGTGCACAAGACCGTGCACCACTATCTAATGCGGTTCTCCGGCGGTGAGCTGTCCGACGAAGATCTCGAAGTCGCCGAGGTGGCCTGGGTACCGATGGGCGAACTGCCGTCCCGGCTGGCCTACGCCGACGAGCGTCGCCTGGCCCGCGTGGCCGACGAGCTGATCGACAAGCTGCAGAGCGACGGTCCGGCCTCGCTTCCGCCGCTGCCGCCCAGCGCGCCGCGGCGCCGCCCGCAGACCCATTCGCGGACTCGGCATTCTGACAAACCGGCCGCAGGCCGGAAGAACGGCCACGGACCGGGGCCGTGACAGCTCCGCGTCTGCGTTGGGCCGGCTTGGTGCGGATCGCCGCCGTGCTCGCCATCGTGGCCGGACTCGCGGTGCTCACCGGGCCGGTTATGCCGCGGGCGGCCGCGGGCGAGCCCGGGGTGACGCCGTTCGTCCGGGTCCGCATCGATCAGGTCACCCCAGATGTGGTCACCACAACCAGTCCGCCCGTCGTGACCGTCAGCGGCATGGTGACCAACATCGGCGACCGTCCGGTCCGCGACGTCATGGTCCGGCTCGAGCACGCCGGCGCGGTCACTGCCTCCGCGGGGTTGCGCACCACACTGGACGGCGACACCGATGGCTATCAGGCCGCCGCGGATTTCCTCACGGTCGCGCCCGAACTGCAGCGCGGGCAGGAGGTGGGCTTCACCCTGTCGGCCCCGCTGCGCGCGTTAACCAAGCCATCGCTGGGCGTGGAGAAGCCCGGCATCTATCCCGTCCTGGTCAACGTGAACGGCACGCCCGACTACGGCGCGCCCGCCCGGCTGGACAACGCGCGCTTCCTGCTGCCCGCGGTCGGGGTCCCACCCGACCGCGCCGACGACGTCGGCTCGGCCGTCGCGCCCGACACCTCTAAACCGGTGTTGATGACCATGCTGTGGCCGCTGGCCGACCGGCCCCGGCTGGCTCCGGGGGTGCCGGGCGGGACCATCCCGGTGCGGCTGGTTGACGACGACCTGGCCACCTCGTTGGCCAGCGGCGGCCGGCTCGACATCCTGCTGGCCTCGGCGGAAGTCGCAACCAGTCACGACGTCGACCCCGACGGGGCCGTCGGCCGCGCGCTGTGTCTGGCGATCGACCCGGACCTGCTGGTCACCGTCAATGCGATGACCGCCGGCTATGTCGTGTCCGATTCCCCCGACGGCCCGGCGCAGCTGCCCGGCACCCCCACCCACCCGGGCGGCGGGCAGGCCACCGCGACCGAATGGCTGAACCGCCTGCGCGCCCTCGCGCACCGGACCTGCGTGGCCCCGCTCCCCTACGCGCAGGCCGATCTGGATGCCGTGCAGCGCGTCAACGATCCCGGCCTGAGCGCCATCGCCACCACGAGCGCCAACAACATCATCGACAAGATCCTGGACGTCTCCTCGATCCGCGGCGCCACGCTGGTGCCCGACGGCCCGCTGACCAGCCGCGCGGTCAAGCTGCTCGGCGCCAACGACAACACCGTCGCGATCGCCGCCACCGACCTGTCGGCCGCCGAGGCGCAGGGCTCCTCGGAAACCGCCGTCGACACCGCGCCCCGGCGGTTGTCCCCGCAAGTCGTGGTCGCGCCGTTCGACCCCGCCGTGGGCGCCGCGCTGGCCGGAGCGGGGACCAACCCCGAGGTGCCGACGTACCTGGACCCGTCCCTGACGGTTCGGCTCGGACATGATTCGGTGACCGCGCGCCGCCAGGACGCTCTGGGCTCGATCTTCTGGCACGCGCTGCGCCGCGACGACCCGCGCACCCAGATCCTGGTGCCGCCGACGACATGGAACCTGCAGGCCGACGATGCGCAGGTCATCCTGACCGCGCTGACCACCACCATCCGCTCCGGTCTGGCGGTGCCGCGCCCGCTGCCCGCGGTGATCGCGGAGGCCAACCAGGCTGTGCAAGCCCACCCCGAACCCCCGCAGGAGGTCGGCAGCTATACGTCCGCGCGCGGCCAGTTCAGCGACGACGTCACCGCCGGCATCACAGCGCAGGTCGGCCGGCTGTGGGGCTTGACGTCATCGCTGATGACCGACGACCGCACCGGGCTGACCGGCGTCCAGTACACCGCGCCGCTGCGCGAGGACATGCTGCGCGCGCTGAGCCAGTCGGAACCGCCGGACACCCGCAGCGGGTTGGCCCAGCAGCGCCTGGCGGTGGTCGGTAAGACGGTCAACGACCTGTTCGGCGCGGTGACGATCGTCAACCCTGGCGGCTCCTACACCCTCGCCACCGAGCACAGCCCGCTGCCGCTGGCGCTGCACAACGGGCTGGCCGTCCCGATCCGGGTGAGGCTGCATGTCGACGCGCCGCCGGGCATGAACGTCACCGACGTCGGCCAGATCGAACTGCCGCCGGGTTACCTGCCGCTGCGCGTTCCGATCGAAGTGAACTTCACCCAGCGGGTCGCCGTCGACGTCACCCTGCGGACCGCGGACGGTTTGCGGCTGGGCGAGCCCGTGCGGTTGTCGGTGCATTCCAACGCCTACGGCAAGGTCCTGTTCGCGATCACGCTGTCGGCCGCGGCGGTGCTGGTCCTGCTGGCCGGCCGCCGGCTGTGGCACCGCTTCCGGGGCCAGCCCGACCGCGCCGACCTGGACCGCCCCGACCCACCCGATGCCCGGCACGCCGCCGACGCCGGCCAGGCCCGCGACGAGGCCGACCAGCCGGTCGAACAAGAGCACCGCGTATGACCCCCGCTTATCGGCAGGCCCAACCACACCATCGCCTGCCCGAACCGCCCCGCCATTCCCGGATGCAGGGCTCACCGCCGACCGGTCCGTTGCCGCCCGTTGCCGCCGAGATCGATCGCCGGCGCCCCGAGCTGTCCGACGCGGCGCTGGTGTCGCGGTCGTGGGGGATGGCCTTCGCCACGTTGATCAGCCGGCTCACCGGCTTCGCCCGGGTGGTGCTGCTGGCCGCGATTCTGGGTGCGGCGTTGTCCAGCGCGTTCTCGGTGGCCAACCAGCTGCCCAACCTGGTGGCGGCCCTCGTGCTGGAGGCGACGTTCACCGCGATCTTCGTGCCGGTGCTGGCGCGCGCCGAGCAGAGCGACCCCGACGGCGGCGCGGCGTTCGTGCGGCGTCTGGTCACGTTGACGACGGCGCTGCTGGTCTTCGCCACTGTGCTTTCGGTGGTGGCCGCCCCGCTGCTGGTGCGGCTGATGCTGGGCCGCAACCCGCAAGTCAACGAGCCGCTCACCATCGCGTTCGCCTACCTGCTACTCCCCCAGGTCCTGGCCTACGGGCTGACATCGGTGTTCATGGCGATCCTGAACAACCGCAACGTGTTTGGGCCCACGGCGTGGGCACCGGTCCTCAACAACCTCGTCGCGCTGGTCACCCTCGGGGTCTACGCGCTGGTGCCGGGCGAGCTCTCGGTCGATCCCGTCCGGATGGGCAACGCCAAGCTGCTGGTGCTCGCCGTCGGCACCACGCTGGGCGTGTTCGCCCAGACCGGACTGCTGCTGGTGGCGCTGCGACGCCAGCGCGTCGACCTACGCCCCCTGTGGGGAATCGACCAGCGGCTCAAGCGCTTTGGCACCATGGCCGCCGCGATGGTGCTCTACGTGCTGATCAGCCAGCTCGGCCTGGTGGTCGGCAACCAGATCGCCAGTACCGCGGCGGCATCCGGCCCCGCGATCTACAACTACACGTGGCTGGTCCTGATGCTGCCGTTCGGCATGATCGGCGTGACCGTGCTGACCGTGGTGATGCCGCGGCTGAGCCGCAACGCCGCCGCCGACGACACCAAAGCCGTGCTGGGTGACCTCTCGCTGGCGACCCGGCTGACATTGATCACCCTGATCCCGATCGTGGCGTTCATGACGGTCGGCGGTCCGGCGATGGGCAGCGCGCTGTTCGCCTACGGCCATTTCGGAAACGTCGACGCCGGATACCTGGGCGCCGCGATCACCCTGTCGGCCTTCACGCTGATTCCCTACGGCCTGGTGCTGCTGCAGCTGCGGGTGTTCTACGCGCGCGAACAGCCGTGGACGCCGATCGTCATCATCCTGGTCATTACGGCCGTCAAGATCCTGGGCTCTGTGCTGGCACCGCACCTCACCGATGACCCCAAGCTGGTGGCCGGTTTCCTGGGGCTGGCCAACGGCATCGGATTCCTGGCCGGCGCCGTCATCGGCTACGTCCTGCTGCGACGCGCCCTGCTGTCGGTCGGTGGCCACCTGATCGGCGTGGGTGAAGTCCGCACCATCCTGGTGACGCTCACCGCGTCGATGCTGGCCGGATTGATTGCCCATGTGATCGACCGGCTGCTCGGGCTGAACCGGCTCACCGAGCACGGCGGCGCCGGTTCCCTGCTTCGCCTGCTGGTGCTGGGGCTGATCATGCTGCCGATCACGGCCGCCGTCATGCTGCGCGCTCAAGTCCCCGAGGCACGGGCGGCGCTGGACGTGCTCCGGTACCGCATCACGGGCCGCGGACCGCGCCCCCGCAAACCGAGTGCCAAGGATCGATCGTCCCACCGGCGCCCGGTCACGTACCCTGAGCAGAGGAATTCGTCCCCGCCTGGGGTAAATGCGGTCCAGGAGCCGATCCGGCGCAGGCCTCCGGAGCGGGCAAACCGAGCCCGGCTAGTGAAAGGACCGGAGGTGACCGATCGCCCGATCGAGAGCGCAGCCCCCGGCGCTGGGCCTGGCGCAGGCTCAGGTACCTCGCTGCCGCGGCCGGTCGCCGACGACTTTCAGCCTGACATTCCGGCCGACGAGCCCAAGCGGCCCGCCCCGCGCCCGTCCGACAAGGCCAACGACGATATCCCCGGCGAAGCCCGGCGGGCACCGACCCCGTTCGAAGCGCCGCGCGAACGTCGCGCGGATTCCGCCGGAGACGACGTGCACCTGGTCCCCGGCGCCCGCATCGCCGGCGGCCGCTACCGCCTGCTGGTCTTCCACGGCGGCGCCCCACCGCTGCAGTTCTGGCAGGCGCTGGACACCGCGCTGGACCGGCAGGTGGCGCTGACCTTCGTCGACCCGGACGGGGCCCTGCCCGGTGAGGTCCTGCAGGAGATCTTGTCGCGCACCCTGCGGCTCAGCCGCATCGACAAGCCCGGTATCGCCCGCGTGCTCGACGTGGTGCACACCGGCGCCGGCGGCCTCGTCGTCTCCGAGTGGATTCGCGGTGGCTCGCTGCAGGAGGTGGCGGACACCGCACCCTCACCGGTGGGCGCGGTACGGGCCATGCAGTCGCTGGCCGCCGCCGCGGACGCGGCCCACCGCGCCGGCGTCGCCCTGTCGATCGACCACCCCAGCCGGGTCCGGGTCAGCATCGAGGGCGATGTGGTGCTGGCATACCCGGCGACCATGCCCGACGCCAACCCGCAGGACGACATCCGCGGCATCGGTGCCGCGCTCTACGCCTTGCTGGTCAACCGCTGGCCCATCGTGGAGAGCGGGGTGCGCAGCGGGCTCGCGGCGGCCGAGCGCGACTCCTCGGGCAACCCCGTCGAACCCATGTCCCTCGACCGCGACATCCCCTTCCAAATCTCCGCCGTCGCCGTCCGCGCGGTCCAGGAGGACGGCGGAATACGCAGCGCCTCAACGCTTTTGAACCTGCTCCAGCAGGCCACCGCGGTCGCCGACCGCACCGAGGTCCTCGGCCCGATCGACGATTCGCCTTCGCCGTCGACGGCTCTGATCTCACCGGGTCAGGAGCAGGCGACCTTCGCGCGCCGGCGGCGCAATGTGCTCATCGGAGTCGGCGCCGGCCTCGCCGTCATCGTGGTCGCCCTGCTCGTGCTGGCGTCGATCGTGAGCAAGATCTTCGGCAACGTCGGCGGCGGCCTGAACAAGGACGAGCTCGGGCTGAACGGCCCCTCGTCGTCGTCGTCCGCGCCGGCCTCGGCGCCCGCCCCATCCGCGGCCGCGGGCAGCGTCGTCAAACCCACCAAGGCGACCGTCTTCTCCCCCGACGGCGACGCCGACAATGCGGGGACGGCCGGGCAGGCGATCGACGGCGATCCCTCGACGGCCTGGGCGACCGAGGTCTACAGCGACGCCGTCCCCTTCCCCAGCTTCAAGCAGGGCGAGGGGCTGATCTTGCAGCTGCCCAGCCCCACCGTGATCGGCCAAGTCAGCATCGACACCCCCAGCAACGGAACCAAGGTCGAGATCCGCGCAGCCTCCTCGCCCAGCCCGTCCAGCCTCAACGACACGACCGTGCTGGCGCCGGCCTTCACGCTCAAACCCGGCCACAACGTCATTCCGGTCAAGGCCGGCTCACCGACGTCGAATTTGCTGGTGTGGATCTCCACGCTGGGCTCCACCAACGGGAAGAGCCAAGCGGGCTTTTCGGAGATCACGGTCCAGGCCGCGTCCTGATCCGCGGGCCATTCACACACTCACACAACCTGTTGCGAGTGAAGTGCCGCGGCATACGCAATTGGTTAATGTCCGCCCGTGGGCTTCGGGAGAAACGCCGAGCAAGAGCGCAGTGACGCCGAGCTGCTAGCGGCCCATGTGGCCGGCGATCGGTACGCCTTCAGCGAGCTTTTCCTCCGCCACCAGCGGCACCTGCATCGGCTCGCCCGCCTGACCACCCGCACCCCCGAGGACGCGGAGGACGCGCTACAGGACGCCATGCTCTCCGCTCACCGCGGCGCCGGCGCATTCCGGCATGACGCCGCCGTCGGCAGCTGGCTGCATCGCATCGTCGTCAACGCCTGCCTGGACCGGCTGCGCCGCACCAAAGCGCACCCGACCGTGCCGCTGGAAGACATCTATCCGGTGGCCGATCGCACGGCTCAGGTCGAGACCACGATGGCGGTGCAGCGCGCCCTGATGCGGCTTCCGGTCGAGCAGCGGGCCGCGGTGGTGGCCGTCGACATGCAGGGGTATTCGGTGGCCGACACCGCCCGCCTGCTCGGCGTCGCCGAAGGCACGATCAAGAGCCGCTGCGCTCGCGGCCGGGTGCGGCTCGCCGAACTGCTGGGCTACCTCAACGCCGGCGCGCACGCCCTGCCCGACGCCGCCGCCGGCCAGGCCTGAACCTCTCCGCGTCCGGCCGCCCCCGCGGGCCATGCGTGGCCATCGGTGCGTGCATGACGGACACTAGGTCCGATGAACGCAGCGGACGACGACGCGGCGGATGACCGCAGTGCGGGATCAGACCCACCGCTGACCGTCGAACTGCTCGCCGACCTGCAGGCCGGCATTCTCGACGACGAGGCCGCCACCCGTGTCCGCAGCCAAGTCCGCGCCGACCCGCACGCCGCCGACGTGCTAAACGCCTTGAATCGAGTCCGCCGCGACGTCGCCGCCGTCGGCGCCGATCCGGGCGCGCCACCCGACCCTCCCCCACAGGTGACCGGCCGAGTTTCGGCGGCGTTGCGCGCCGCGGATCCTGCGTCCACCGACGAGAACGGCCCGGTCGATCATTCCGCACGCCCACACCTGCGTCCGGCCCGCACCATCGCGGCCGCCGCCGGCGTGTGCGCGGCGCTCGCCGCGATCGGCTTCGGGACCGTCGCCCTGCTGCACGTGCCCGAACCCGCCCCGGACACCCCCGGCGATATCCAGCACATCACGGTGTCGACCTCGCCGATGGAAATCCCGCTTTCGCAGAACGAAATCCTCGGCCTGCTCGGCCGCAGCCCCGACTACGGCACACTCAACGACCCGGCGCGGCGCGCCTCCTGCCTCACCGGTCTCGGCTATCCCGCGTCCACGCAGGTCCTGGGGGCGCGCCCGGTCGAAATCAACGCCCGCCCCGGAATCGTTCTGGTCATCCCCGGTGACAGCCCGCACATCCTGGCCGTGTTCGCGGTATCGCCGAACTGCAGCGCCGCCGATACCGGACTACTGGCCAATACCCAGGTCCCCCGCCCCTAATGTGGTCCCATGGGTACGACACACCCGGGAACAGCCGTACCTACGCTGGCGTTTACACAGATCCAGAGATGAATCGCTTGAAAGGTTTTAATGACCGCCGACACAGTGCATGACGTGATCGTTATTGGTTCGGGTCCTGCGGGGTATACCGCGGCGTTGTATGCGGCGCGGGCGCAGTTGGCGCCGGTGGTGTTTGAGGGGACGTCGTTTGGTGGGGCGTTGATGACGACGACCGAGGTGGAGAATTTCCCGGGGTTTCGCGACGGGATCACGGGTCCGGAGTTGATGGATCAGATGCGTGAGCAGGCGTTGCGGTTCGGGGCGGATCTGCGGATGGAAGACGTCGAATCGGTGTCGCTGGACGGGCCGGTGAAGTCGGTGACCACCGCCGAGGGTGAGACGGTGCGGGCGCGGTCGGTGATTTTGGCGATGGGTGCGGCGGCGCGTTATTTGGGGGTGCCCGGTGAGCAGGAGTTGTTGGGCCGCGGCGTGTCGTCGTGTGCGACCTGTGATGGGTTCTTTTTCAAGGACCAGGACATTGCGGTGATCGGGGGTGGTGACTCGGCGATGGAGGAGGCCACGTTTTTGACCCGCTTTGCCCGCAGTGTGACGTTGGTGCACCGCCGCGACGAGTTCCGCGCGTCGCGGATCATGCTGGACCGCGCCCGCGCGAACGACAAGATCACGATCTTGACGAACAAGGCGGTGGAGGCGGTCGAGGGTGAGCAGACCGTGACCGGGGTGCGGCTGCGTGATACCGGCACCGGTGAGGTGTCCACGTTGGCGGTGAGCGGGGTGTTCGTGGCGATCGGGCATGACCCGCGTTCGGAGTTGGTGCGCGACGTGCTGCAGACCGACCCTGAGGGTTATGTGCTGGTCCAAGGCCGCACCACCAGTACGTCGATTGATGGGGTGTTCGCCGCCGGGGACCTGGTGGATCGCACCTACCGCCAGGCCGTCACCGCCGCGGGCAGCGGCTGCTCGGCCGCCATCGACGCCGAACGCTGGCTCGCCGACCACGAAGAGGCCAGCGCCGCCGCACAGGGCGACGCCACCGAATTTCCGGGCAGTACCGACACATTGATTGGAGCGCCACAATGACCGACGCCGAAAAAGCCGGTGCCACAATAGAAGTCTCCGACGCGTCATTCTCCACCGAGGTGTTGTCGAGCGATAAGCCTGTGCTGGTTGACTTTTGGGCGACCTGGTGCGGGCCCTGCAAGATGGTTGCGCCGGTTCTCGAGGAGATCGCCAGCGAGCGCGGCGAACACCTCACCGTTGCCAAGCTCGACGTCGACGCCAACCCCGAAACCGCGCAGAACTTCCAGGTGGTCTCCATTCCCACCCTGATCCTGTTCAAAGACGGGCAGCCGGTGAAGCGGATCGTCGGCGCGAAGGGCAAGGCGTCTTTACTGCGTGAGCTCTCCGACGCCGTGCCCGACCTCGGCTGACATTCATTAATTCGTCGCACCACGCCCCGCGCACAGCCTGGGGTTTTCCCGAATCTGCGAAGCGTCTGCGACAATACGGTTAGCTGTTGCCCACATCTGAGCTTGTCAGTTAGTCCCGGAGGACCCTTGGTATGTCGAGTCCGCGCCGCGAATACGGCGACGCGCTGCGCTGTGGTGACCGCAGCGCAGCTGTGACCGAGATCCGGGCAACGCTGGCCACACTGGGCCTGCTGGATAGCTCCGAGGACGATCTCGATACCGGGCGGCACGTGGCCCTCGAACTTTTCGATGCCGAGCTTGACCAGGCGGTTCGCGCCTTTCAACAGCATCGCGGTCTGCTGGTGGACGGCATCGTCGGTGAGGCCACCTACCGGGCGCTGAAGGAGGCGTCGTACCGGCTCGGTGCCCGCACGCTGTATCACCAATTCGGCGCCCCGCTGTTCGGCGATGACGTCGCCACGTTGCAGGCACGGCTGCAGGACCTTGGCTTCTACACCGGTCTGGTCGACGGCTACTTCGGGTTGCAGACCCACAACGCTTTGATGTCATATCAGCGCGAGTACGGGCTCTCCGCCGACGGCATCTGCGGCCCGGAAACTTTGCGCTCCTTTCACTTCCTGAGTTCGCGGGTCACCGGCGGCTCTCCGCACGCGCTGCGCGAGGAGGAGCTGGTTCGCTCATCCGGTCCCAAACTGTCGGGCAAGCGGATCATCATCGATCCGGGCCGTGGCGGCGCGGACCACGGCACCATCATGCAGGGTCCGTCGGGACCGGTCAGTGAAGCAGATGTGTTGTGGGACTTGGCCAGCCGCCTCGAGGGGCGGATGGCGGCGATCGGCATGGAGACCTTCCTGTCCCGACCGGTCGGCCGCAGCCCCCTCGATGCCGAACGCGCCGCCACCGCGAACAACGTCGGCGCCGACCTGATGATCAGCCTGCGCTGCGAAAGTCAGATCAGCCCCGCCGCCAATGGGGTGGCCTCCTTTCACTTCGGCAACTCGCATGGATCGGTCTCCACCATCGGGCGTAATCTCGCCGACTTCATCCAGCGAGAAGTGGTGGCCCGCACCGGTTTACGGGACTGCCGCACGCACGGCCGGACATGGGACCTGCTGCGTCTGACCCGGATGCCGACGGTGCAGGTCGACGTCGGCTATATCACCAACCCGCGGGATCGCTCGATGCTGGTCTCGACCCAGACCCGTGACGCCATCGCCGAGGGGATCCTCGCCGCGGTCAAGCGGCTCTACCTGTTGGGCAAGAACGACCGGCCCACTGGCACATTCACTTTCGCCGAATTACTGGCCCACGAACTGTCGGTGGAACGCACCAGCCAACTCGGCGGTTCCTAGGTTCTAACCACCCTGGGTGGTTTTCAGCGCATTCGCTGCCGTGGACCCCGCGCCCACCGGCTGCTCGAAATGCGCGTTCTCCAGCAGGCGCTCCAGGGCGGCCTCCACTTCCGCCTTCCACCCGAGACCCTTGTCGAGCTCGAGGCGCAGCCGCGGGAAGTACGTATGCGGGGCCACCACAACGAAACCCGCGTCTTTCAAGAAGTCCGCATCCATGACGCAGTGATCGACCGAGCAGTCGCCGACGGCTTCCAGGACCGGCCGCACGTCAGGACCGACGAGGCACGGATCCTGCAATTCGGAGGCCGCCGGGGTGCGGCCGAACGCTTCAAGCGCGCGGACGCCGCGGCGCACCAGTTCGTCGATAACCCGGGCGATCAAACCGTGCGGTAAATCGTCGGCCGCCGGCCCGGGTTCGATGCCCATCGACGTCAGCAGCACCGCGTCCGCGGACACCGGACCGGTCGGGAATCGCTGCGCCCGGGGCACCGCCCGCGGCGGCGCATAGAACACGTAGCCCAGGCACGGCGGCTCGGCCTGGCTTCGCTCATCGGGGACGGCGGTCGCGACCTGTCCGCACGAGCCCCACTCCAGCATCACCATCGAGAGCCACGCTTCTTTTTCGAATTCGGGGTCGGTGAGGTGATCCTGATTACCGAGGGTCGCTGGATCGACTTCCCAGAAGACGCACCGGCGTGCGTGCTTGGGAAGCTGCTCGAATGCCTCGAGCCGTAGCGGCATGATTCGAGCGGACACTAGCCTCCTGGCTCCTGTGCGGTACTGCAGCGATCTGCGCCGACAACCCCTCCAGAATAGGAGAGGTTGTCGTGATCGGGCCAGCTTTGGCCTGGCCACGGGGGTGGGCGGTCCCGAAAGCTCGGCGCCGCGCCACCGCATCGCGCCAGTAATCGAAAGTTGTTGATGCGCATGCCGTTTCGTCAATCCGAAACACCTGGAATACGTGCAGTCCCCGCAAAAACAGCCTCGGTGTCACAGTGACGTAATTACACGATGTCCTAGTTCATGCCTTGGGCGGGGACATAACGTCGATGATCCGCTGCAAATCGTCCACCGAACCGAACTCGACGACGATCTTGCCCTTGCGTTTCCCCAGACTGACCGTGACCCGGGTGTCGAAGGCTGTGGAGAGCTTGTCGGCAACGTCTTGCAGGCCCGGCATCTGGATCGGCTTGCGGCGCGGTGCCGTCGGCGTGGCCGGGCCACCCCGGTTGGCCAAGGTGACCGCCTCCTCGGTGGCCCGCACCGACAGCCCCTCGGCGACGATCCGGGTGGCCAGTTCCTCCTGCGCCTCCGGGCCCGCCTCCAGCGACAGCAGTGCGCGCGCGTGACCGGCGGAAAGCACCCCGGCGGCCACCCGACGCTGCACCGCGATCGGCAGCTTGAGCAAGCGGATCATGTTGGTGATCAACGGCCGGGACCGACCGATGCGTGCAGCCAGTTCATCGTGGGTGACACCGAACTCGTCGAGCAGCTGTTGGTAGGCGGCCGCCTCTTCCAACGGGTTCAGCTGCACGCGATGGATGTTTTCCAACAGGGCGTCGCGCAGCAGATTGTCGTCGCCCGTTTCGCGCACGATCGCCGGGATGGTCGCCAGGCCGGCCTCTTGGGCCGCGCGCCAGCGCCGCTCCCCCATCACGATCTGATAACGCGCTCCGCTCGCGGAATCCTTGACGGCTCGCACCACGATCGGCTGCAAGAGCCCGAACTCGCGGATGGAGTGCACCAGTTCCGACAGCGCCTCCTCGTCGAAGACCTGCCGGGGCTGACGGGGGTTGCGTTCGATGTCGGCCGGCGCGATCTCGCGATAGACCGCTCCCACCGACGACGCGTCCTGTGCCGGCGGTCCCCCGATCAAGACGTCGGCGGCGGCGTCGCCCATCCGCGGGCCGAGTGTCGCCGGCCCGGAGTCACCCTCCGCGGGGCCGGTCGGAATTAGCGAAGCCAGGCCCCGGCCGAGGCCGCCCTTCTTGCGTAACGGCTGCGTCATAGTCGTCCCTTCGCGGATGGTGGTCAATCGCGCTCGGCGAGTTCGCGGCTCGCATCGAGATAGCTCATCGCCCCGCGTGAGCCGGGGTCGTAATCGATGATGGTCATGCTGTAGCCGGGCGCCTCGGAAACCTTCACGCTGCGTGGAATCACCGTGCGCAACACCTTGCTTCCGAAGTATCGGCGCACCTCTTCCGCGACCTGGTCCGCGAGTTTGGTGCGGCCGTCGTACATGGTCAGGACGACGGTGGTCACCTCAAGCTTGGGATTGAGGTGCGCCTTCACCATTTCGATGTTGCGCATCAGCTGCGAGACGCCCTCGAGAGCGTAGTACTCGCACTGGATCGGGATCATGACCTCCGGCGCAGCGACGAGTGCGTTGATAGTCAGCAACCCGAGCGATGGCGGGCAGTCGATGAAGACGCAGTCGAAGTCGAGGGTGTCGAGGTCGGCCAGCGCGGTGCGCAGTCGGTTCTCGCGCGCAACCATGCTGACCAATTCGATTTCGGCACCGGCCAGGTCGATCGTCGCCGGGATGCAGAACAGGCGCTCGTTGTGCGGGCTCTGCCGGAGCGCGTCATGCACGGCGACCTCGCCGAGCAAAACCTCGTACGACGATGGCGTCCCCGATTGACGGTCCGTGATGCCGAGCGCCGTGCTGGCGTTGCCCTGAGGGTCGAGGTCGATGACGAGGGTTTTGAGTCCCTGCAGCGCGAGGGCAGCCGCGAGGTTGACGGCGGTGGTCGTCTTCCCGACGCCGCCCTTCTGGTTCGCGACCGTGAACACCCGGCGACGCGACGGCCGGCGCAGCGGCGGGTAGGTGGTGTGCAGCACCCGCATCGCGCGCTCGGCGGCGGCCCCGATCGGGGTGTCGAATTCATCCGCTGTTTCACGTGAAACATTCGTCCCGGCGGTCGGCGGGGGGGCAACCGGTGGTGGGGCGGACACATCCGGATTCGCCGCCGCTGGGGCGGGCGCTGCCGCCTGGTGAACGTCTGCCGGCGCCTGCGGAGCCACCGGCCAATCTCCTGAAGAACTCATCGGGTTCCGGCCTTCCCGGTCCGTGCCGGCTTGTGGTGTGGCGGCTTTCCGCGTCGCGCTGAAACTACGGTTGCCGGGGGACGCAAATAGGTCGCGCCACATGTCACCACCCTGACATCAGCGGCGCCCGATGCTGCCATCACACGCCGGTACTGTTCAACTTCGTCGGAAGCGCGCTCCCCCTTGATGGCGAGCATCCGTCCGTTGGGGCGTAATAGTGGCAAGCTCCACTTCGTCAGCTTGTCCAATGATGCAACCGCTCGCGACACCGCAGCATCCCTCTCCCCGAACCGGCTGCGCACTCCCGGTTCCTCCGCACGGCCACGGACCACCTCGACGGCTAACCCTAGTTCGTTGATGACCTCGTTGAGAAATTCGCTGCGCCGCAGCAGCGGCTCTAGCAATACGACGTCGAGATCGGGCCGCGCGATCGCCAGGGGTATGCCGGGCAGGCCCGCCCCGCTGCCGATGTCGATGATCCGTTCGCCCGAGCCGAGTAGCTCACCGAGGACGGCGCTATTGAGTATGTGGCGGTCCCAGATACGGTCCACCTCGCGCGGGCCGAGCAAGCCCCGTTCCACCCCGGCGGTCGCGAGGAGTTCCGCATAGTGTTGCGCGGTTCCCAGCCGGTCGCCGAAGATCGCGGCCGCCGAATCAGGGGCCGCGCGGATCCCCGCTTCCTGCCCGGACGGACCCACGGCGGCGTCGCCGGGTCCGACATGTTTCACGTGAAACATCCTCTAGTTGGAGCGTGCATTGCAACCTTCGGAGGCCGGACGGGCGACGGGAACTACATGGCTGTAACTCTGGGCGTCAGTCGTGCAGGACGACCACGCGGCGGGCGGGCTCGACGCCCTCGCTCTCGCTGTGCACCCCGGCGACCGCCGCGACGGCGTCGTGGACGATCTTGCGTTCGAACGGCGTCATCGGCGAGAGCTCTTCGCGTTCCCCGGACTCGAGCACCCGGCGCGCGACCTTGTCGCCCAGCGCCGCCAATTCCTCCCGGCGCCGCCGCCGCCAGCTCGCGACGTCGAGCATCAACCGGCTCCGCACGCCGGTCTTCTGGTGCACCGCGAGCCTGGTCAACTCCTGCAGCGCGTCGAGCACCTCACCGCCGCGACCAACCAACTTGTTCAAGTCGTCGCTGCCATCGATGCTCACGATCGCCCGGCTGCCCTCGACGTCCAAGTCGATGTCGCCGTCGAAGTCCAACAAGTCCAACAACTCTTCGAGATAGTCGCCGGCTATCTCGCCCTCGGCGACCAACCGCTCCTCGAGATCATCGAATTCCTCCGAACCCGATTCCCCGGCATCCTCCGCGGCCGCTTGCGCGTCGAGCTCCGTGTCGACGTCGCGCTCAGTGGTGTCGGCGTCTGTCATGTCTTCTCTCCCTCATTCCATGGGCCCCAGCCCAATTGAGGTCGCCCTCCCCGGGCGGCCCCGATAGCTACTCCGCCCGGATCAGCGTTTACGTTTTTTCGGTCGCGCCCCGGGCCGCGGCGTGCGGTTGGTCGGCCCGTTGCTCGCGTCGGCGGCCGGGCCGTCGGCAACGTCGGAATCCGCCGTCGCGGAACCGGATGCATCGGTGTCGCTGTCGGCCGTCGACGACCCGTTGCCGCCCGGCGATGCCACCTTGGGGTTCCGTCTCGGCTTCGCTCCCGGCGCCGGCGCATTGGCCGCCCGGCGCTGGATCGCTTCCTGCTTCTTGGCTTCGTCCTCTTTTTCGATCATCCCGAAGACGTAGTGCTGCTGCGCGAAGGTCCAGATGTTGTTGGCGAACCAGTACAGGATGATCGCGAGCGGAAGGAACGGCCCACCGACCACCACGCCGAGCGGGAAGACGTAGAGCGCGAGTTTGTTCATCATCGCGGTTTGCGGGTTGGCCGCCGCCTCCGGGCTCTGCCGCGCCACCGACGCCCGACTGTTGAAGTAGGTCGCGACGCCGGCCAGGATCATCACCGGCAAGCCCACCGCGATCACGGCCGGCCGGCTGAAGAACGTGAACGCGTCCAGCCCGGTGCGCTGCGTCATAAAGGCACCAATGGGGGCGCCGAACAAGTTGGCGTCCAGGAAGTGTCCGACATCGGTCGGGGTGAAGACGTAGTTTCCGGTCAGGCGGTTCTGCGCCACCGACAAGTGGGGCTGGCCGAAGCCGCCGGTCGTCCGGTTGAACGAACGCAGCACGTGATACAGACCGATGAACACCGGGATCTGCGCCAGCATCGGCAGGCAGCCCAGGATCGGGTTGAAGCCGTGCTCGCGCTGCAGCTTCTGCATCTCGAGCGCCATGCGCTGGCGATCCTTGCCGTACTTCTTCTGTAGCGCCTTGATCTGGGGCTGCAGCTCCTGCATCTGGCGCGTGGTGCGGATCTGCCGCACGAAAGGCTTGTAGAGCAGCGCCCGCAGGCTGAAGACCAGGAACATCACCGACAGTGCCCAGGCGAAGAAGTTCGACGGCCCCAGCATGGAGGCGAACAGCTTGTACCAGACCCACATGATCCACGACACCGGGTAGTAGACGAAGTCGAGGCTGAAGAAATCAAACAAAAGATCCACTCTCCCCTCGCGCCGCCTGGACAACCCAAGCGTCGCTGGCGTTTTGGCAATTCACGTAGCTTCCGGGGCGGTCCGGTATCGGATCCCATCCGCCTTTATGCCATGGTCCGCACTTGGCAAGTCTGGCCGCAGCCAACCAGCTCCCCCGAATCAGGCCGTACTCGTTGAGCGCATCGACCGCGTACTGGCTGCAGGTCGGAACGAAGCGACACGTCGCCGGGCGTAGCGGCGACACCATATGCCGGTACAGCTGGATCAGAAAAATCACTCCGCGCGCGGCGGCCCTTCCGGTCGTACGGGTGAACGCGCGCAGCCGCGCCGATGTCGTCACGACTTACTCCCCGCCGCCGGCACGCGTCGCAAGCACCGGCGCAGTTCCTGCTCCAGGCGGGCCGAGGATGCGGTGCGGCTGCTGGGCAGTGCACGAATCACCAACTGATCGGATTGGCCGAGCTCGCTCAGCAGCGTGCGCGCCACATGGCGCAGTCGGCGCGAGACACGGTGGCGTTCCACGGCGGATCCGACGGGTTTGCCCACAACCAATCCGACCCGCGGCGCACCGATTCCGTCGCCGTCCACTCCCCGACGAAAGTGCACGATGACATCGGGCTGTGCCAGACGAATCCCGTGCTTCACCGTCGCGTCAAAGTCAATTGACCGCGTCATGCGGTTGCGTGCGGGAAGCACCGCCGAAAGACCTGACGTTGCGATCAGGCAGAGAGCGCGCGGCGACCCTTGCGGCGCCGACCGGACACGATCGCGCGTCCTGCACGAGTGCGCATCCGCAGGCGGAAACCATGCACGCGGGCACGGCGCCGGTTATTCGGCTGGAAGGTCCGCTTGCCCTTGGCCACGACGTTCTCCTCGTTGTGTTGCCATCCGGCCGCTCAGACGTTTCGCATCGGGCTCGTCTGCGGTTCGACCGGAGGTGGTCTTGGTGCTGCTGGCCGGCGCGGTCCCCAGTGGTTCGGGTCGCAGCCGTATCGCCGACTTTCGGGCGACTGTTTGAGGGTACTGACGCGGCTTCGCCTGGTCAAACCTCGCTTCCCACAACGAACCCGGGCGGAGGGTCTAACAAAGATTTCCGTTTCGATCACACCCGCGACCGAGGTGGCTACCATAACGAGCCGTAGCAGGCCCCACGTACCCTAGACGACCCGATTGGAATGCAGCGGAACGGTTGGCAGCCGAACGGAAAACTGTTAGCTTCTGCGAAGTCGTTTTAGACTGAAGCAGCGCTCGACAACGAAGCGAGGATGGTAGATCGACTAGCTGCCTAGACAACCTTTCGAGGTTCTCTTCCAGCGCGGAGATCGCGAGCCGTCGCCGGTAGGTTGTGGCTCACCTACGATCATCCTGTCCACACCTGTGTATAACTATGTGGACAGTTGTTTTGTCGCCAAGCGTGGTGTGACTTGGGTCGGGACGTTCGAGAACCAGGGAGATGCGTCGTTGACCGATGACCCCGGTTCCAGTTTCACGACAGTGTGGAATGCGGTCGTTTCCGAACTCAACGGAGAGCCCACCGCGGACGGCATGGCCGCCAACCGCATGACTCTGGTCACTCCTCTCACCCCCCAGCAACGAGCGTGGCTGAATCTGGTTCGCCCACTGACCATCGTCGAAGGTTTTGCTCTGCTGTCGGTGCCGAGCAGTTTTGTCCAAAACGAGATCGAACGGCATCTCCGGGCCCCGATCACCGATGCGCTGAGCCGCCGGCTCGGACAACAGATCCAGCTGGGTGTCCGCATCGCTCCCCCATCCGACGATGTCGAGGATGCACTCATCCCGCCGGCCGAACCGTTCCCCGCCTCCGACCCGTCGTTCAGCGCTGACGCCGCGGCCGTCGAGACCGAGGAAGCCTTCGAAAACAGCGAGACCGTCAACGACAACCAGCCGGGTTGGCCGAACTACTTCACCGAGCGGCCGCACGCCATCGATCCAGCCGTCGCCGCCGGAACGAGCCTCAACCGTCGCTACACCTTCGACACCTTTGTCATCGGCGCCTCCAACCGGTTCGCCCACGCCGCCGCCCTGGCCATCGCCGAAGCGCCGGCCCGGGCTTACAACCCGTTGTTCATCTGGGGTGAGTCCGGTCTGGGCAAGACCCACCTGTTGCACGCCGCCGGCAATTACGCACAGCGGCTCTTCCCCGGGATGCGGGTCAAGTACGTCTCCACCGAGGAATTCACGAACGACTTCATCAACTCGCTTCGCGACGACCGCAAGGTCGCCTTCAAGCGCAGCTATCGCGACGTCGACGTGCTGCTGGTCGATGACATTCAGTTCATCGAGGGCAAGGAAGGTATCCAGGAGGAGTTCTTCCACACCTTCAACACCCTGCATAACGCCAACAAGCAGATCGTCATCTCGTCGGACCGGCCGCCCAAACAGCTGGCCACCCTGGAAGACCGGCTCAGGACGCGGTTCGAGTGGGGCTTGATCACCGATGTGCAGCCCCCGGAGCTGGAAACCCGCATCGCCATCTTGCGTAAGAAAGCGCAGATGGAGCGGCTGGCGGTGCCCGACGACGTGCTCGAGCTGATCGCCAGCAGCATCGAACGCAACATCCGAGAACTCGAGGGCGCGCTGATCCGGGTGACCGCGTTCGCGTCGCTGAACAAGACCCCGATTGACAAGTCGCTGGCCGAGATTGTGCTGCGCGATCTGATCGCCGATGCCAGCACCATGCAGATCAGCGCGGCCACCATCATGGCGGCCACCGCCGAATACTTCGACACCACCGTCGAAGAGCTCCGGGGGCCCGGCAAGACCCGGGCGCTGGCCCAGTCGCGTCAGATCGCCATGTATCTGTGCCGCGAACTCACCGACCTCTCACTGCCCAAGATCGGGCAGGCTTTCGGCCGGGACCACACCACGGTCATGTACGCGCAGCGCAAGATCTTGTCCGAGATGGCTGAGCGGCGTGAGGTTTTTGATCACGTCAAGGAGCTCACCACTCGCATCCGTCAGCGCTCAAAGCGCTGAGTTTCCCGCTCCCCTAGCGCTGCGAGCGCTGATTTTCGTGCTTCCGCTGCCCGTGTTTGTAATTTTTTCGAGAAACTTCACACCCGTCTGTCACATCCGCCACACCCCGGGTATGTGCGCAGGGCTGTGCACAACGCAATTAAGCGCCGGTGTAGTAACGGGCGTTGCGTGCACAGCCGTCGTTCGTCCCCACCCGCCCAACATGTCACCCACAGGCGTTCGCGCCGCGATGCACAACCCGATCGTGGCGCTAGCTGCACCGAGACGGTGCTGTCCCCAGAATGCACAGGCCTTAATACTGGTACTGAGATCTCTTCATCGGTTCTTCTTTGAAATACAGGCTTGGGGACGCGCGGCGCACAGCCGTCGTCTGAGCCTTCGCCGGCTCGGGTTGTCGGGCTTTGCGATTAGCTTTCAAGATGACGTCGGAGGATCTACGGTTGTTCTTCGACTGCCGTTGCGATCGTCGTTGGCATTGCATGTCATCGCCGCTCGTGGCGGAGCCGTGCTAGCGGGGACGGCTAGCCAATGGATTCGAGAACGCTGGGTAGGTGGAGGGACGCTATGGATGCGGCGACGACAACGGCTGGCCTCAGCGACTTGAAATTTCGTTTGGTGCGGGAGTCTTTCGCAGACGCGGTGTCGTGGGTGGCGAAGAATCTGCCGTCCCGGCCTGCGGTGCCGGTGCTCTCCGGTGTGCTTCTCTCGGGAACCGATGAGGGGCTGACGATCTCCGGATTCGATTACGAGGTTTCGGCCGAAGCACAAGTTGCAGCTGAAATCGCTTCTCCGGGAAGCGTTTTGGTATCCGGTCGATTGCTATCCGACATCGTGCGGGCGCTGCCGAACAAGCCGATCGACTTCTACGTCGACGGTAACCGGGTGGCGCTGCACTGCGGAAACGCCAGGTTCTCGCTGCCGACGATGGCGGTTGAGGATTACCCGACGCTGCCGACGCTGCCGGAAGAGACCGGGGCGCTGCCCGCCGACCTGTTCGCCGAGGCGATCAGCCAGGTCGCCATCGCGGCCGGTCGCGACGACACGTTGCCGATGCTGACCGGGATCAGGGTTGAGATTTCGGGTAACACCGTGGTTTTGGCCGCTACCGACAGGTTCCGCTTGGCGGTTCGCGAGCTGACCTGGTCGGCGGCCTCGCCCGACATCGAAGCCGCAGTGCTGGTCCCGGCCAAGACCCTGGCCGAAGCCGCGCGGACGGGCGCCGACGGCTCCGAGGTCCGGCTGTCATTGGGTGCAGGGTCGGGCGTCGGCAAAGACGGATTGCTCGGCATCAGCGGTAATGGCAAGCGCAGCACCACCCGCCTGCTGGATGCGGAGTTCCCGAAGTTCCGGCAGCTGTTGCCGGCGGAGCACACGGCGGTCGCGACGATCAACGTCGCGGAGTTGACCGAGGCGATCAAGCTGGTGGCGCTGGTGGCCGACCGGGGCGCCCAGGTGCGGATGGAATTCAGTGAGGGATCGCTGCGGCTGTCCGCGGGCGCCGACGACGTCGGCCGGGCCGAGGAGGACTTGGCGGTCGATTTCGTCGGGGAACCGCTGACGATCGCCTTCAACCCGACGTATCTGACCGACGGACTGGGATCGGTCCACTCCGAGCGGGTGTCGTTCGGTTTCACGACACCGGGCAAGCCGGCGTTGCTGCGTCCGGCGTTGAATGACGACAGCCACCCGAGCGGCGCGGGGCCCTACAGCGCCCTGCCGACCGATTACGTCTACTTGCTGATGCCCGTCCGGTTGCCTGGCTAGGTGTACGTCCGGCATTTGGGACTGCGCGATTTCCGGTCCTGGGCACACGCCGACCTCGAATTGCAGCCTGGTCGGACGGTCTTCATCGGGCCCAACGGGTTTGGGAAGACGAATCTTCTTGAGGCGCTGTGGTATTCGAGCACCATGGGCTCACACCGGGTGGGCACGGATGCGCCGTTGATCCGCGCGGGCGCCGACCGCGCGGTGGTTTCCACCATCGTGGTCAACGAAGGCAGGGAATGCGCGGTCGATCTGGAAATCGCGGCCGGCCGGGCGAACAAGGCGCGGCTGAACCGCTCACCGATGCGCAGTGCCCGCGAAGTGATCGGGGTCTTGCGCGCGGTGCTATTTGCTCCCGAGGATCTGTCCCTGGTCCGCGGTGACCCGTCCGATCGGCGGCGCTACCTCGACGATTTGGCGACGGTGCGGCGGCCGGCGGTGGCCGGGATACGCGCCGACTACGAAAAAGCCTTGCGGCAGCGCACCGCGCTGTTGAAATCCCTGTCCGGTGCGCGCCACCGCGGCGATCAGAGCGCCCTGGATACGTTAGACGTCTGGGACAGCCGGCTGGCCGAATTCGGTGCCCAATTGATGGCCGTTCGTATCGATTTGGTGAACCAGTTGGCACCGGAGGTCGAGAAGGCTTATCAGCTGTTGGCACCGGGATCGCGTGCCGCCTCCATCGGTTATCGATCCAGCGTGGGCGCCGAGGCCGCGGCGGACATCGCAGGCGCCGACCGCGAGTTCCTGGAAGCCGCCTTGCTGGCGGCGTTGTCGGCGCGCCGCGGGGCGGAGCTGGAACGCGGCATGTGCCTCGTTGGCCCGCACCGCGACGACCTGGAATTGTGGCTCGGCGATCAGCCGGCGAAAGGCTTTGCCAGCCACGGGGAATCGTGGTCGTTTGCGTTGTCGCTGCGGTTGGCCGCTTACGAGTTACTGCGCGCCGACGAAAGCGATCCCGTGTTATTGCTCGACGACGTGTTCGCCGAACTCGACGCGGCGCGGCGCCGGGCCTTGGCGATGGTGGCCGAATCGGCCGAACAGGTGTTGGTCACCGCGGCGGTGCTCGAAGACATTCCGGCGGGTTGGGAGGCTCGGCAGGTGTACGTCGACTTACGAGACAGCGACTTAGGACGGATATCGGAGATGCGCTCGTGACCGGCACGGATGAGGGTCCGCGTCCCACCGAGCCGTTGAATTCGCTGAGCGGGATCGATCTGGTGCGCCGCACCCTTGAGGAGGCGCGCGCCGCGGCTCGGGCTCAGGGAAAAGACGCCGGCCGTGGCCGCGCGGTGGCCCCCGCCCGCCGCCGGGTGGCGGGCCAGCGTCGCAGTTGGTCGGGACCGGGACCCGATGTGCGCGATCCCCAACCGCTGGGCAACCTGGCGCGTGATCTGGCGAAAAAACGAGGTTGGTCCGCGCAAGTGGCCGAAGGCACCGTGCTGGGCAACTGGGCGACCGTCGTCGGGCATCAGATCGCCGACCATGCGACGCCGACCGCCCTCAATGATGGTGTGCTGAGCGTGACCGCCGAATCGACGGCATGGGCCACCCAGTTGCGGATGATTCAGTCACAGTTACTGGCCAAGATCGCCGCCGCGGTCGGCAACGGTGTGGTCACGTCGTTGAAAATCACCGGCCCGACCGCGCCTTCGTGGCGCAAGGGGCCGCGTCATATCGCTGGACGAGGCCCGCGCGACACCTACGGTTAGGGAGTTGAATTCCCGTCCGCGGATCCTCGGACGGGGCTTTGTCCACAGGCCCCTGAAATCCGCCAGGACGACGCGGATCCCTGCTACGCACGTCGGGACGCGGCCAGAATAAAGAAATCGTGCGCACGGCGCGGTTAGCTGGGTAGAAACGCGGCCAGAAAATCGGTGCGGACGGCTGTTCACGCTAGACTGACGGGATGCGACTGTTGCGGTGACTGGAACCGCCCGCATGAAACCCCAAGGAGAGCATTCCGACCGTGGCTGCCCAGAAGAAGAAGGCGCAAGACGAATACGGCGCTTCAGCGATCACCGTGCTCGAAGGCCTGGAGGCCGTCCGCAAACGCCCCGGTATGTACATCGGGTCCACCGGTGAGCGTGGTCTGCACCACCTCATCTGGGAGGTGGTCGACAACTCGGTTGACGAGGCGATGGCCGGCTACGCCGACAAGGTCGACGTCCGCATTCTCGACGACGGCAGCGTCGAGGTCTCCGACAACGGCCGTGGCATCCCGGTGGCCATGCACGCGACCGGCGCCCCCACTGTCGACGTCGTGATGACCCAACTGCACGCGGGTGGCAAGTTCGGCGGTGAGAACAGCGGCTACAACGTCAGCGGTGGTCTGCACGGCGTCGGTGTGTCGGTGGTCAACGCGCTCTCGACCCGACTCGAAGTGGACATCGCCCGCGACGGCCACGAATGGTCGCAGTACTACGACCGCGCCGTGCCCGGCACCCTCAAGCAGGGCGAGGCCACCAAACGCACCGGCACCACGATCCGATTCTGGGCCGATCCGGAAATCTTCGAGACCACCGACTACGACTTCGAGACCGTCGCGCGCCGGCTCCAAGAGATGGCGTTCCTCAACAAGGGGTTGACGATCAACCTCACCGACGAGCGGGTGACCAAGGAGGAGGTGGTCGACGAGGTCGTCAGCGACACCGCCGAAGCCCCCAAGTCGGCGCAGGAGAAGGCAGCGGAATCCACTGCGCCCCATAAGGTTAAGCACCGCACCTTCCACTACCCGGGTGGGCTCGTCGACTTCGTCAAGCACATCAACCGCACCAAGAGCCCGATCCAGCAGAGCATCATCGACTTCGACGGCAAGGGCCCCGGCCACGAGGTCGAAATCGCGATGCAGTGGAACGGTGGCTACTCGGAATCGGTGCACACCTTCGCCAACACCATCAACACCCACGAGGGCGGCACCCACGAAGAGGGTTTCCGCAGCGCGCTGACGACGGTGGTCAACAAGTACGCCAAAGACAAAAAGCTGCTGAAAGAAAAGGATCCGAACCTCACCGGCGACGACATCCGTGAGGGCCTGGCCGCGGTGATCTCGGTCAAGGTCAGCGAACCGCAGTTCGAAGGCCAGACCAAGACCAAACTGGGCAACACCGAAGTTAAGTCGTTCGTGCAGAAGGTCTGCAACGAACAACTCACGCACTGGTTCGAGGCCAACCCCGCCGACGCCAAGGTCGTGGTCAATAAGGCGGTGTCGTCGGCGCAGGCCCGCATCGCCGCCCGCAAAGCGCGAGAGTTGGTGCGCCGCAAGAGCGCGACCGATATCGGCGGGCTGCCCGGCAAGCTCGCCGACTGCCGCTCCACCGACCCCCGCAAGTCGGAACTGTACGTGGTGGAGGGCGACTCGGCCGGCGGCTCGGCCAAGAGTGGCCGCGACTCGATGTTCCAGGCCATCCTGCCGCTGCGCGGCAAGATCATCAACGTCGAAAAGGCCCGCATCGACCGGGTTTTGAAGAACACCGAAGTCCAGGCGATCATCACCGCACTCGGCACCGGTATTCACGACGAGTTCGACATCGCCAAGCTGCGCTATCACAAGATCGTGCTGATGGCCGACGCGGACGTCGACGGCCAGCACATCTCTACGTTGTTGCTGACGCTGCTGTTCCGGTTCATGCGGCCGCTGATCGAGCACGGGCACGTGTTTTTGGCGCAGCCGCCGCTGTACAAGCTGAAGTGGCAGCGCAGCGAACCCGAGTTCGCCTACTCCGATCGCGAGCGCGACGGCTTGCTGGAGGCCGGACGGGCGGCAGGCAAGAGGATCAACGCCGAAGACGGTATCCAGCGCTACAAAGGTCTGGGTGAAATGGACGCCAAGGAATTGTGGGAAACCACGATGGACCCCACCGTTCGGGTGCTGCGCCAAATCACGCTGGACGACGCCGCAGCCGCCGACGAACTGTTCTCGATCCTGATGGGCGAGGACGTCGATGCGCGCCGCAGCTTTATCACCCGTAATGCCAAGGACGTTCGCTTCCTGGACGTCTGAGCGATCAGACCCGCCACCCTTGACCGACCCACGAGGACTACATGACTGACACCACGCTGCCGCCGGGCGACGACTCCGTCGACCGGATCGAACCGGTCGACATTCAGCAGGAGATGCAGCGCAGCTACATCGACTACGCGATGAGTGTGATCGTCGGACGCGCGCTGCCAGAGGTGCGGGACGGTCTCAAACCGGTGCACCGCCGCGTGCTGTACGCGATGTTCGACTCCGGGTTCAGGCCCGACCGCGGACACGCAAAATCGGCACGGTCGGTTGCGGAGACGATGGGTAACTATCACCCGCACGGTGACTCGTCGATCTACGACACCCTGGTGCGCATGGCGCAACCGTGGTCGCTGCGCTATCCGCTGGTCGACGGGCAGGGCAACTTCGGTTCGCCAGGCAACGACCCGCCGGCCGCCATGCGGTACACCGAGGCGCGACTGACCCCGCTCGCGATGGAGATGCTGCGCGAAATCGACGAGGAGACAGTCGATTTCATCCCCAACTATGACGGTCGTGTGCAGGAACCGACCGTGCTGCCCAGCCGATTCCCGAACCTGCTCGCCAACGGCTCCGGCGGCATCGCGGTCGGCATGGCGACCAACATCCCGCCGCACAACCTGCGCGAGTTGGCCGAAGCGGTTTACTGGTGCCTGGACAATCACGAGGCCGACGAAGAGGCGACGCTGGCCGCGGTCCGCGAGCGGGTCAAGGGCCCGGACTTCCCCACCCACGGTCTGATCGTCGGATCCCAGGGCATCCACGACGCCTACACCACCGGCCGCGGCTCGATCCGGATGCGCGGAGTCGTTGAGGTAGAAGAAGATTCACGCGGCCGCACCTCGCTGGTGATCACCGAGCTGCCCTACCAGGTGAACCACGACAACTTCATCACCTCGATCGCCGAGCAGGTCCGTGACGGCAAGCTGGCCGGCATCTCCAACATCGAGGACCAGTCCAGCGACCGCGTCGGTCTGCGCATCGTGGTGGAGATCAAGCGCGACGCGGTGGCCAAGGTGGTGCTGAACAACCTCTACAAGCACACCCAGCTGCAGACCAGCTTCGGCGCGAACATGCTCTCGATCGTCGACGGGGTGCCGCGCACGCTGCGGCTCGACCAGATGATCCGCTACTACGTCGCGCATCAACTCGACGTCATCGTCCGGCGCACCACCTACCGGTTGCGCAAAGCCAACGAACGCGCGCACATCTTGCGCGGTCTGGTCAAAGCGCTCGACGCGCTGGACGAGGTGATCGCCCTGATCCGCGCGTCCGAGACCGTGGAAATCGCGCGGGCCGGCCTGATCGATCTGCTCGATATCGACGAAATCCAGGCGCAGGCCATCCTGGACATGCAGTTGCGCCGGCTGGCCGCCCTGGAGCGTCAGCGCATCATCGACGACTTGGCCAAGATCGAGGCCGAGATCGCAGACCTGGAAGACATCCTGGCCAAGCCCGAGCGGCAACGCGCGATCGTGCACGACGAGCTGTCGGAGATCGTCGACAAGCACGGCGACGAGCGTCGTACCCGGATCATCGCCGCCGACGGCGACGTCAACGACGAGGACCTGATCGCCCGCGAGGACGTCGTCGTCACCATCACCGAGACCGGCTACGCCAAGCGCACCAAGACCGACCTGTACCGCAGCCAGAAACGCGGCGGCAAGGGCGTGCAGGGCGCCGGCCTCAAGCAGGACGACATCGTGCGGCACTTCTTCGTGTGCTCCACGCACGACTGGATCCTGTTCTTCACCACGCAGGGCAGGGTGTATCGAGCCAAGGCGTACGAACTCCCCGAGGCCTCGAGGACCGCTCGCGGTCAGCACGTCGCCAACCTGCTGGCGTTCCAACCCGAGGAGCGCATCGCGCAGGTCATCCAGATCCGCAGCTACGAGGACGCCCCGTACCTGGTGCTGGCAACCCGCAACGGTCTGGTGAAGAAGACCAAGCTGACCGACTTCGATTCCAACCGCTCGGGCGGAATCGTGGCGATCAACCTGCGCGACAACGACGAACTGGTCGGTGCGGTGCTCTGCTCCGCCGACGAGGACCTGCTGCTGGTCTCGGCGAACGGCCAATCCATCCGGTTCTCGGCGACCGACGAAGCGCTGCGCCCGATGGGCCGCGCCACCTCCGGCGTGCAGGGCATGCGGTTCAACACCGACGACTATCTGTTGTCGCTCAACGTCGTGCGCGAGGGCACCTACCTGCTGGTCGCGACGTCGGGCGGCTACGCCAAGCGCACCGCGATCGAGGAGTATCCGGTGCAGGGCCGCGGCGGCAAGGGAGTCCTGACGGTGATGTACGACCGCCGACGTGGCAGGCTGGTTGGTGCGTTGATAGTCGATGATGACAGCGAGCTGTACGCAATCACCTCGGGAGGCGGCGTCATCCGCACCGCAGCGGGCCAGGTTCGCAAGGCGGGACGGCAGACCAAGGGCGTACGCCTGATGAACCTGGGTGAGGAGAACACGCTGTTGGCCATCGCCCGCAACGCGGAAGAAAACGCGGACGAAGTCGTCGAGGAAATCGGCGGCGCCGCGGAGTCGGACAGCTAGCCGGCGCCGAGCCACTAGACTCAGCCCGACCAGACATAATGCGACTGCCACCGCGTGGGCGGCCGGGTAGGAGACCTAAGGAGTCGGGGTGACCTCACCGAACGAGCCGGGCGCCCCCAACAAGGGGGACGGCCCCAACGGGGATGGTTCGGTCGAGCGTGCCGGGGTGCGCCGCGCCGCGCCGCCCGCGCAGGGTGGCCGCAGCCAAGAGGGCGGGGATGGACCGCCCTGGCAGCGTGGCGGTGCCCGGCCCCAGCAGCCGGGACCTCGGCAGAGCGAGCCGCCCACCGAGAAGCGGCCATCCGGTCCGGCCGGCGGCGTCGAAGCACGGCTGAACAGATTCATCTCCGGCACCGCGGCACCCGGCGCTCCGGCGCATGCCAAAGAGCCCGAGCCCGCACGGGCCGAGACTTCGGCGACCGAGGCCTATGCCAGCGAGCTGCCGGATCTGTCCGGCCCGGTGCCGCGCGGCCCGCACCGCAAACCCGCCCCCGAGCGGCCCGCGGAGTCGTCGAGCTCGTCGGGTGCCGGACGTTTGGCCACCGCAGAAACCCGGGAGGGACGGGACAGCCGCGACAACCGGGTGCAGGTGTCTCGCCGCACGCGGGGCCCGGTACGCGCGAGCATGCAGATCCGCCGCATCGACCCGTGGAGCACGCTGAAGGTGTCGCTGCTGCTCTCGGTGGCGTTGTTCTTCGTCTGGATGATCGCCGTCGCGTTCCTCTACCTGGTGCTCGGCGGCATGGGTGTGTGGTCGAAGTTGAACAGCAACGTCGGCGACCTGCTGAACAACACCAGCGGCAGCAGCGGCGAACTGGTGTCCAGCGGCACGATTTTCGGCGGCGCCGTCCTGATCGGCTTGGTCAACATCGTGCTGCTGACCGCCATGGCGACCATCGCCGCATTCGTCTACAACCTGACCACCGATCTGATCGGCGGCGTCGAGGTCACGCTGGCGGACCGCGACTAGCAATGGATGCTGCGCTTTTGGGAGTAGGGCGGGGATTGCGGTAATCTCGTCGCTCGGCCGTACGCGAGTACGGGCCTATAGCTCAGGCGGTTAGAGCGCTTCGCTGATAACGAAGAGGTCGGAGGTTCGAGTCCTCCTAGGCCCACAACCATGTGCCCGTCAAGACGTTGCGTAAGGCTCGCCCTGCCACTGGGACTCATCGCCGTATTGGCAGCGGTGGCGTGGTCACGACGTGGAGTCGAGGTTTGGCACGTGGCGGTGGATGACCAAGGTCAGCCGCTCAGTCACGATGAGGGGCCTTAGCTCAGTTGGTAGAGCACCGCCTTTGCAAGGCGGGTGTCAGGGGTTCGATTCCCCTAGGCTCCACAGGTCACGCCCCTTCCCGGCGCTGCCCGTGTACGACGAGCCGAGGAAGCGTTCCACCAGGGCGCGCTCAGCCGCCGGGTCTTTGAGCGGCCAGCTCCACAGCGCCAGGAAGACGCGGATCAGCCACTGCGCCGCCAGCGGGTCATCGTTGTCGCGCCCCAGCATCTCGGCGGCCAAAGCGGTGACCGTGGGCGAGCTGATGACCCAATCGCTGACCGGGGCCGCGTGGATCGAGCGCATGAGCTGGGCCAGCGGATCGGCACGCAGGCGTTCCAGCGCCATGATCGTGGCGGTGACGACTCGCTCGGGGCCGCGCAGGTCCTTGATGGCTTCCCGAGTGGCGTCGACAATGCGAGCCGCTTGAATACCGACGACGGCGTCGCGGATGGTCGCCTTGCCGCCGGCATGCCGGTAGATCGTTGCGGGCGAGCAGTGCACCCGGGTTGCCAAGGCCTCGATCGTGAAGCCGTCGTATCCATGGCGCGCGATGAGGTCGGCCGCCGTGGTGTAGATCCGTTCGGCGGCTTCACTACGGCGATCCCGGCCCACCAACCAGTCGTCACGTGGCATCCACCCATGCTCCACCACATTGCACGATGCAGAAATACTTCTCGCAGCCTGAGAAATTCCGGGCAGCGTTTATCAGGCGAATCGGCTGCTGGTGGCGGGTGCGCGCGGCCGTAACCCGTCGACCGGAGGCGCGACGGTTCCTCAACTTCTCGGCATCCCGTTGACGCTGGTGCGAGCTGCATCGAGCCTGAAACACATGGCGGTCTTGGACAGTGCGATCGAATTCTTCAGCGACGAGGCGATCCAGGATCCCTACCCGCTGTTCGACCGCATGCGTGCCGACGCGCCGGTGCACCGCATCGGCGACTCAGTGTTCTACGCGGTATCCGGTTGGGACGCCGTACTCGAGGCAGTCGACCGCGTCGAAGATTTCTCCTCGAATCTCACGGCGACCATGGTTTTTCACGAGGATGGCACCGTCACCCCGTTCGATATGGGGCCGCCGGGAGATTCGATGCATGCTCTGGCCACCGCGGACGACCCGATCCATGCGATGCACCGAAAGATCCTGTTGCCGCACCTGTCGGCCAAGCGGATTCGGGTCATCGAAGAGTTCGCCGCCCAGACCGCGGACCGTCTCTGGGAGGAGAACCTGCGCGATGGCCGGATCGAATGGATGAGCGCGATCGCCAACCGATTGCCCATGATGGTGGTCTGCAAGCTGCTGGGACTGCCCGCTGACGACGTCGACAAACTCATCCGGCTCGGCTACGCCACCACCACGTTGCTCGACGGGGTTGTCGCCGCCGAACAGCTCGAACTCGCCGGACTGGCCGCGATGGAACTGTCGGGTTATGTGATCGAGCATTTCGAAAAGGCAAGCGGCAAGCCAGAGTCGGCGCTGATGGCTGACCTGGCGGCCCGCTGTGCCTCGGGCGAACTCGCGCAGCTGCCGGCACTCAGCATCATGCTCACCCTCTTCAGTGCCGCGGGCGAATCGACGGCGTCGCTGCTGGGTAGCGCGGCCTGGATCCTCACCGATCGCCCCGCGATCCAGCGGCAACTTCGCGAAAACCCGGAGTTACTAAGCGCTTTCATCGAAGAGACGCTGCGCTTCGAGCCGCCGTTTCGCGGTCATTACCGTCACGTGTGGCGCGATACCACGCTGGCCGGGGTCGAGGTGCCGGCCGGCGCACACTTGTTACTGATGTGGGGGGCGGCCAACCGCGATCCGACGCATTTCGAGGATCCGAACGAGTTTCGGCTCGACCGCGCGGCAGCCAAAAGTCATGTGAGTTTCGGCAGGGGCGTGCATTTCTGCGTGGGTGCGGCGCTGGCCCGTCTGGAGGCCCACATCGTGCTGCGGATGCTGCTCGAGCGCACCTCATGGATCGACGCGACCGATATCGGCGACTGGCTGCCGAGCATCCTGGTCCGGCGCCGCGACCGGCTTCAGCTAGCTGTGCAGTGACCCCTACGGCCGCGGCTGCACGTCGACGCTCGGCGGCCGCGACTGCGGCTCCTGCGGCTTCGCCCGCACGGAGCGCCGGACGAGGCTGAACGCGATGGCCCCCCCGGCGAGGACTGCGACGGCCGCCCCCGCAAAGACCAACGGGCGCTTGCCGCGACGCTGTGCGCGCCGCGCCTGCTGCAGCGCTTGGGGCAGGCTCGTGACAACTTCCTGCGCGGCGGCCAGCTCCTGGGCCAGGGTTTCCTGGGCCGCGGCGAGGTCTCTGGCCAGCTGACCCTCTTGATACCGGCGACGCAGCTGCGTGGCGGTCGACTGCGCGGACTGAACACTCAGGCCGACCACTCCCCGCGTGACGTCCACCGGTCCCTGCGCCGAATAGGTCAGGCCGCGGGCCAGTCGCTGCCGCGGCGTCAGCCGAGAATCCGCCTTCGCCCTCATCTGTCGCCTTCCTGTCCCGTGGGTAGAGCCTGGCGTGAAGCCGGCCCGGTATCTGAACAGACTGCCAGCATAGGGACGTCGGCGTTGCCTTGGGTGACACCGCCTGCGGCAACGCCCGCCCGTAGTGGCAGACTCTGATGCCGTGACCAACAGCCCCTTTCAGACTGCTACCGCCACGCTCCACACCAACCGCGGCGACATCAAGGTCGCCCTCTTCGGAAACCACGCACCCAAGACCGTCGCCAACTTCGTTGGCCTGGCGCAGGGCACCAAGGAGTACTCGACGCAGAACGCATCGGGAGGCTCGTCCGGCCCGTTCTACGACGGCGCGGTCTTTCACCGGGTGATCCGGGGCTTCATGATCCAGGGCGGCGACCCGACCGGAACCGGTCGCGGCGGCCCGGGCTACAAGTTCGCCGACGAGTTCCACCCCGAACTGCAATTCGACAAGCCCTACCTGCTGGCGATGGCGAACGCGGGCCCCGGCACCAACGGCTCGCAGTTCTTCATCACGGTCGGCCAAACCCCACACCTGAACCGGCGCCACACGATCTTCGGCGAGGTCACCGACCCCGAGTCGCAGAAGGTCGTTGAGGCGATCTCGACCACGGGCACCGACGGCAACGACCGTCCCACCGAGCCGGTGGTCATCGAGTCGATCACCATCTCCTGAGTCGGCGGTAAGCCGCGTGCCGATCAGCCTTGCTGGCGGCCCGCGTAGCCCGCTGCCGTGAGTGCGTCGAGCACCTCGAGCGGATCCGTTCCGAGGTCCCAGCGGGAGAACAGCACCAGGCCGCCGTCGGCCGTCTCAACCTCGAGCAACCGCACTTTGCGCCCGTAGCGGCGGAACTCGATGATGCGGATGATCTTGATGTCGGAATGCTGCAATACCTGCGTCCGAAACCAGCCGCGGAGCATCAGGCCGCCGGGCGTGATTGCCAGCTTGGGACGCGCGTGCCACGACACGCCGGCAAACAAGATCAGACCCGCCGCGGCAACGCTCGCCAGGATGCGCCCCGGCGGGTCTGTGACCACGGTCACAGCCGCGATAGCCATCAGAACACCCGCGGCTCCGCAACCAGCGATTCCCGCCGTGTGCGGCTGCCATTGTGTTTGCTGCATGCGGTCCTTAACCCCTCCCACCACGGCCTATGCAGTTATCCACATCAGCTATCAACAGTGGGGATAAATCACACGCGTGTGATTGGGTGGTTACAAAGTTGCTGACGCGGTGACAGATCAGGCCGAAAATGAATTCATTACGGCGGCTGCCCTGCTCAGTGCCAGCGCATCGTGAGCAACAAACCGGTGATCATGAAAGCGAACGCGATCGCGTAGTTCCACGGGCCCAATTGGGCCATCCAGTTGAGAGCGGCCGGTGCCTGGCTCCCGACGGCGGCCAACTGGAAGACCATCAGCCAGACAAGGCCGATCAGCATGAGACCGATGAACAGCGCGACGAACCACACGCTCGAGGGTCCGACCTTGACTTTCACCGGGGTGCGGCTGACCGCGCCGACGGTGAAATCGTTCTTCTTGCGAACCTTGGACTTGGGCATGATTACCTCGCGAATTACCTCAACGACACGGGGAGCGGGACGGGGTGCAACGATAAGCACTGCAGCTGCACCCATAGCTTGGGTACGAGACTAACTCACCTGGGGCGGTGACCAGGAAATGGAGAGGCGATGATCCAGACGCGCCAGTCGCCATGGCGCTGGGGCGTCCCGGTCGTGTGTCTGCTGGCCGGACTGCTGCTCGCCGCCACCCACGGCGTGTCCGGAGGCGCCGAGATCCGCCGCAGTGACGCCCCGCGGCTGGTGGACCTCGTCCGGGAGACCCAGTCGTCGGTGAATCGTCTCAGCGCCCAGCGCGAGGCGCTGGCGGGCAAGATCGACGCCGCGCACGGGCGGTCGTCCGATGCCGCGCTGGCGGCCATGCTGCGGCGCTCCGGCCAGCTCGCCGGGGAGGCGGGCATGAGCCCGGTGCATGGTCCGGGCCTGGTGGTCACCCTCGCGGACGCCCAGCGCGACGCCAACGGCCGTTTTCCCCGCGACGCCTCTCCGGACGATCTGGTGGTGCACCAGCAAGACATCCTGGCCGTGCTCAACGCGATGTGGAGCGCCGGCGCCGAGGCGATCCAGATGCAGGACCAGCGGATCATCGCGACCTCGGTGCCGCGCTGCGTCGGCAACACCCTGTTGCTGAACGGGCGCACCTACAGCCCGCCGTACACGATCGCCGCGATCGGCAACGCGGCGGCCATGCAGGCCGCCCTGGCCGCCGCGCCGCTGGTGATCCTGTACAAGCAGTACGTGGTTCGCTTCGGGCTCGGTTACACCGAAGAGGTCAAGACCGACGTGCAGGTGGTCGGTCATTTCGAGCCCGACCGCCTGCATTTCGCGCAGCCCAACGGCCCGATCGGCTACTGAGGCCTACTGACCAGCGGCGCGAGCGCCCGTGGACGGTAACCTGGCACGATGCGGATCCTGGTTGTCGACAACTACGACAGCTTCGTGTTCAACCTCGTGCAGTACCTGGGCCAGCTGGGCGTGGACGCCGAAGTCTGGCGCAATGACGACGCCCGGCTCTCCGACGAGGCCGCCGTCGCGCGTCAGTTCGGCGGGGTGTTGCTCAGTCCGGGGCCGGGCACCCCGGAACGCGCCGGCGCGTCGATTCCGATGGTGCGCGCGTGTGCCGCCGAGCGGACCCCGCTGCTCGGCGTCTGCCTGGGGCACCAGGCCATCGGCGTCGCGTTCGGCGCCGTCGTCGACCGGGCCCCCGAACTGCTGCACGGCAAGACCAGCAGCGTCCACCATGGCAATATCGGTGTGCTGCAAGGACTTCCGGATCCCTTCACGGCGACTCGCTACCACTCGCTGACCATCCTGCCCGAGTCGCTGCCGCCGGTGCTTCAGGTCACGGCCCACACCGAGAGCGGGGTGATCATGGGCGTGCGGCACACCGAATTACCGATTCACGGTGTCCAGTTTCACCCGGAGTCGATCCTGACCGAGGGCGGCCACCGGATGCTGGCGAACTGGCTCGCCGACTGCGGATGGGAGCGCGACGACACATTGGTGCGCCGGCTCGAGAACGACGTGCACGCCGCGGTGCGACCGTATTTCCCGGCCGACCCGACGCCTACTGACCGAACTTCAGCGTGATGATGCCGTCCCGGTTGACCCCGGAGCCGGCCGGCGGGTTCTGATACACCACCCGATGGGACTGGGAGCCACCGGCGTCGACGTCGGCGCCCTTGTCCAGGATCCCCGTCCAGCCCAGCGCCCGTAGCCGTGGCTCGGCGTCGGTCCAGAACATGCCGGACAGGTCGGGCATGATGAACTGGTTGCCCTTGGACACCTGCAGTTCGATCACCGAGTCGACCGGAACCGCCTGTCCCTTGGGCGGATTGGTGCCGATGACCTCGCCGGCCGGGCGGGTGCTGTCTACCTGCACCTGGGTGACCTTGCTGAAGCCGTAGACGGTCAGGTTCTTCTGCGCGATGTCGACGGTCTGGCCCGCGATATCCGGAACCTGCTTGGTCTCCGGCCCGGAGCCGACGATGAGGGTGACGACGTTGGTGATCGCCGACGTCTGGTTGGCGGGCGGGTTGGTCCCGATCACCTTGCCGAGCAGTTCCGGGGTCGAGGGAGAGTTGGCCTGCTTGAACTTGCTGAATCCCGCGGCCTTGAGCTTGGTGACCGCGTCGGAGTAGCTCAGCGAGGACACGTCGGGCACCTCGCGCTGTTCGGGCCCGGTGGAGACGTTGATGGTGATCTCGTCGCCCGCATTGACCGAAGCGTTGGCGCCCGGGTCGGTGCCGATGACGTGGTCGGGCGGGATCGTGGAATCCGGCTTCTGCAGGGTGCGGGTCTTGAAACCGCGATTCTGCAGCGCCGCGATGGCGTCGGCGGACACCTGCCCGCGCACGTCTGGCACCTGCACGTCGCGGGCGCTGCCGCCGAAGGTGTTGAAGGCGATGACGACAACGATCGTCAAAACCGCCAGGGCGGCGACCGCGACGATCCAGCGGCCGACCGAGCCGACGCTGCGGTCCTCGCCCGCATCGGCGAGAACCTGACGCGGCAGCGGATCGGTCCGTGACGGGCTGGCGGCGCCGGGAGCGGACGACAGCAGCGAGCTGCGGTCCGCGTCGGTGAACACCTTTGGCGCGTCGGGCTTTTCGCCGTTGTGCACCCGAATCAAATCGGTGCGCATCTCCGCCGCGGTCTGATAACGGTTGTCCGGATTCTTCGCCAGCGCCTTGAGTACGACGGCGTCGAGGTCGGCCGAAATGCCTTCGTGCCGCTGCGACGGCGGGACCGGGTCTTCCCGAACATGTTGGTAGGCGACGGCAACCGGCGAATCACCGGTGAAAGGCGGTTCGCCCGTGAGGATTTCATAGAGCACGCAGCCCAACGAGTACACGTCGGAACGGGCGTCGACGCTGTCGCCGCGGGCCTGCTCGGGCGAGAGATACTGCGCGGTCCCTATCACCGCGGCGGTCTGGGTGACGCTGTTGCCGCTGTCGGCGATCGCCCGGGCGATACCGAAGTCCATCACCTTGACCGCATTGGTGGTGCTGATCATGATGTTGGCCGGCTTGACGTCGCGGTGGATGATGCCGTTCTGGTGGCTGAAGTTCAGCGCCTGGCACGCGTCGGCGATGATCTCGATGGCCCGGCGGGGCGGCAGCGGGCCATCGGTGTGCACGATGTCGCGCAGGGTGACGCCGTCGACGTACTCCATGACGATGTAGGGCAGCGGCCCGGTGGGCGTCTCGGCCTCGCCGGTGTCGTAGACCGCGACGATGGACGGGTGATTCAACGCCGCGGCGTTTTGCGCCTCGCGCCGGAAGCGCAGGTAGAAGCTGGGGTCGCGGGCCAGATCCGCGCGCAGCACCTTGACGGCGACGTCGCGATGCAAGCGGACGTCGCGGGCCAGGTGGACCTCGGACATACCCCCGAAGCCGAGGATCTCGCCCAATTCGTAACGGTCGGACAGGTGTTGCGGCGTGGTCATTGATGTGTTCCGTGTCGGGCCGGCACGTTGTGTAAGCCGGAGGTCCCTATTGTCCCGTCATCCGGCCAATCGAGCCGCATTTCGGGCCTGGCCGCCGAACCGCTCGGGGTCTTGCTCGGCGGCGGCGTTGCCGAGGCGGGCGGGGTCCCGGTGTCGGTCACCGTCGGTGGCTGTTGTTGCTGGTCGGCCTTCGAATTGATGACGATGAGCACCGCGATGATGATCGCCAGCGCGCCGAGCACGCCGGCCGCCCACAGCAGCGCGCGCTGACCCGAGGAGAAGGTACGCCGGGCCGGGGGTGGGCGGTGTCCGCCGGTGGTCGGGCGCGAGCGACGGGGCGCCGCGCTTCGGCTCGGCGTCACCGCGGCCGCGCGGGTGGTCGGGCTGGACGGAATGGCCGCCGGCGATGCCCGGCCGGCGGGCGGTGTCGCGCTGGGCCGCGGCGGACGACGACCGGCGCGCACCGCGGACACGGCGTCGGCGAACGGTCCCCCGCTGCGATAACGCATCGCCGGGTTCTTCACCAGCGTGATCTCGATGAGTTCGCGGACGTTGGGTGGCAGGTCGGAGGGTAGCGGTGGCGGAGGTTCCTTGATGTGCTTCATCGCCACCGTCAGGGCGCCGTCACCGGTGAACGGCCGCTTGCCCGAAACAACTTCGTAGCCAACAACTCCAAGCGAGTACACATCGCTGGACGGGCTGGCGTCGTGGCCCAGAGCCTGTTCGGGTGCGATGTATTGCGCGGTGCCCATCACCATCCCCGTCTGGGTCACCGGCGCGGCGTCGACGGCCTTGGCGATACCGAAGTCGGTGATCTTCACCTGGCCGGTCGGCGTGATCAAGATGTTGCCCGGTTTGACGTCGCGGTGCACCAAACCGGCCGCGTGCGCCACCTGCAGCGCGCGCCCGGTCTGCTCGAGCATGTCCAGTGCGTGCCGCAGCGACAGCCGGCCGGTGCGCTTGAGCACCGAGTTCAGCGGTTCGCCGTTGACCAGCTCCATCACCAGGTAGGCGGTCCGGCCTTCGCCGTCAAGCTGGCTTTCGCCGTAGTCGTGGACGGCAGCGATCCCGGGGTGGTTCAGCATCGCCGAGATACGCGCTTCGGCGCGGAAGCGCTCGATGAACTCGGGGTCTTGGGAGAACTCCTGCTTGAGCACCTTGACCGCGACGCGTCGGCCCAGCCGGCTGTCTACCGCCTCCCACACCTGACCCATGCCGCCGGTGGCGATCAGGCGCTGTAGGCGGTATCTGCCAGACAGCGTCACACCAACTCGCGGGCTCATGGTCCTCCCTGTAGCGCGGCTTGGATCACAGCCCGTCCGATCGGCGCGGCGAGTGCACCCCCCGTCGCGGACAGGCGGTCGGCGCCATTCTCCACCAGCACCGCCACAGCGACCTTCGGGGTCTGTGCGGGCGCGAAAGCGATGTACCACGCGTGCGGCGGGGTGTGCCGCGGATCGCTGCCATGCTCTGCGGTACCAGTCTTAGATGCGATCTGCACGCCGGGAATGGCCCCTTTCTGCTGTGCGACCTTCTCGGCGCCGACCATCAGCTCTGTTAGCTTAGCGGCGACCTGCGGCGACACGGCGCGCCGCTGCTCATACGGTGCCGTGGTGCTGATCGTCGTCAGGTCTGGCCCCTTGAGGCTGTCGATCAGGTAGGGCTGCATCGTCACCCCATCGTTCGCGATGGTCGCGGCGATCTCGGCGTTCTGCAGGGGCGTCATCGCGACATCCTTCTGCCCGATGCTCGACATTCCCAGCGCCGCGGCGTCCGGAAGGATCCCCACGGTCGACTCCGCGACCTGCAGCGGGATGACGCTGGGCGTGCTGTCCAGGCCGAAGGAGCGCGCCATGTTGCGCAGCGCGTCGGACCCGGTGAGCATGCCGAGCTGGACGAATGCGGTGTTGCAGGACAGGGCGAAGGCCTGCCGCAGCGACACCGTCGGGTCGTTTCCACACGATTCCCCACCGTAGTTCTCCAGAGTTGCCGTGCTGTTGGGCAGCGGAATGGAGGGGGCGGCAGTCAGCTGCTCGGTGTCGGAGGCCCCGGACTGCAGCGCGGCCGCGGTGGTGATCACCTTGAAGGTGGACCCGGGCGGGTACGTCTCCGAGATCGCACGGTTGGTCAACGGGTTGTTGGGGTCGTCACGCAACTTCTGCCACGCCTGCGCCTGCACCTCGGGGTCGTGCGACGACAGCAGGTTGGGGTCATAGGACGGCGAGGACACCATCGCCAGGATCCTGCCGGTCGCCGGCTCGAGGGCGACGACGGCACCCTTGCACGGCGGACCGCCGCAGCCCTGCTGCATCGCGTCCCAGGCGGCGCGCTGGATCCGTGGCTTGATCGTGGTGTCGACGTTCGCGCCGCGCGGGTCACGGCCGGTGAAGAAGTCGGCCAGCCTGCGCCCGAACAGCCGCTCGTCGGACCCGTTCAGCAGCGGATCCTCGGCGCGTTCCAGACCGGTGCTGGAATAGCGCAGCGAATAGAAGCCGGTGATGGGCGCATACTCCGCCGGGTTGGGGTAGACGCGCAGGAAGCGGTAGCGGTTGTCGGTGGCGGCCGAATAGGCCAGCAGCTGGCCGCCTGCCACAATCTGGCCGCGCTGGCGCGAATACTCGTCGAGCAAAACCCGCTGATTGCGCGGATCGGCACGCAGCGAGTCCGCGGCGAACACCTGCGTCATCGTGGCGTTGATCAACAACAACACGATCAACGCCATCACGGTCACCGAGATCCGGCGCAGAGAGGCGTTCATACTTTCTCGATCACCTCTGTGCTGGCCGCCGCGATCGGCGGCTTGCGGGTGCGGCTGCGCAGGGGGCGACGGGCGCTATGCGAGATGCGCGCGAGGATGGCCAGCAGCACGTAGTTCGCCAGAAGGGACGAGCCTCCGTAGGACATCCACGGCGTTGTCAGCCCGGTCAGGGGAATGAGCTGGGTTACCCCGCCGACGACGATGAACAGCTGAAGGGCCAGCGTCGACGCCAGGCCCGCGGCCAGCAGCTTGCCGAAGCTGTCGCGGGTGGCGATCGCCGTGCGCAGGCCCCGCACGATCACGATGGTGTAGAGCATCAGGATGCTGGCCAGGCCCACCAGCCCCAGTTCTTCGCCGAACGCGGCGATGATGAAGTCGGTCGAGGCGGCCGGCACGGTGTCGGGCTGACCATTACCCAGGCCGGTCCCGAAGATTCCGCCGGTGGCAAAACTGAAGAGCGACTGGACAATCTGGTAGCCGCTGCCGTCGGGGTCGGAGAACGGGTCCCACCACATCTGCACGCGGACCCGGACGTGGGCGAAAATGTAATACGCGACAACGCTTCCCGCGACGAACAGCACCAGGCCGATCCCCACCCAGCTAAAGCGTTGAGTGGCGAGGTACACCACCACCAGAAACGATGTATACAGCAATAGCGATGTGCCGAGGTCTTTTTCGAAGGCCATCACGCCGACCGAGATCACCCACGCCGCCAGCAGGGGCGCGAGGTCGCGCGGACGGGGCAGGGTCAATCCCATGAAATGCTTACCGACGCTGGTGAACAGGCCGCGCTTGGCGATCAGCACCGCGGAGAAGAAGATCAGCAGCAGAATCTTGGAGAACTCGGCGGGCTGAATTGAGAAGCCGGGGAAGCGGATCCAGATCTTGGCGCCGTTCTGCTCGGACAGCGACGCCGGCAGCAGGGCGGGGACCAACAGAAAGACCAGGCCGACCAGTCCGCAGATGTAGCCGTAGCGCGCCAGTTGCCGATGGTCTTTCAGGAACGTGACCACCAGCGAAAAGGTCACCACGCCGATCAGGGTCCACAGCATCTGTTGGGTCGCGCTGGGGTGGTGCCGTCCGCTGAGCTGATTGGTGACCAGGTCGAGCCGGTGAATCATGACCAGGCCAAGGCCGTTGAGCAAGGCCACGATTGGCAACAGCAGCGGGTCGGTGTAGGGCGCGAAGCGCCGGATGGCCATGTGCGCCGACCCGAAGACGATGAGGAATATCAGCCCGTAGCTGATCGCGTTCCAGTGCAGGTCGCGCTCTTGGTTGGCTTCAACTATCAGCAGCGCGGCGACGGTGATCAGTGAGGCGAAGCCCAGCAGCAGCAGTTCGGCATTACGTCGGGTAGGCAAGGGGGGCGTGACCGCGACCGGCGGCTGAAGTTGGGTCGTCATGCCACGGTCCGGCAATCGATGCCCGGTTGAGGTGGCGGCCCGGGAAGCGCGGTGACTGTCTGCGAGGTGGTCGTCGGACCTGCCGGCGCTGAGTTCGCGGGGCCGTTGGCGCTCGTGCTCGGTGCGGGGCCGGCGCTTGGCGAGCTGGTGGTCGGTGGTGCTGGCGATGCTGTGGTGCCGGATTCTGGTGTTCCGCTGCGGGTGCCCGGTGCGCCGGGCGGTGAGGTCGCGCGCGGGGGCGGACAGATCGGCAACAGATATTCAGCCAATAGTTGCCGCAGCTGCGACTCGGCCTGGTCCAGGCTGCCGCCCGGCAGGCCGGTTTGAACTTGCACTTGTCCGGGGCGGCGTAGGTCTTGCAGCGCCATCAGCTGGCAATTGGGGTGGCCACTGGATTGCCCATAGCTGATCAGGGAAAGCTCATTGCGGGCGTTGAGGCAACCCACCAGGTAGGGCTCCTGCAACGGGATGCCCAGCAGGGTGCCCTGGATCCCGCGGACGATGGAGATCCGGCCGCTGTATTCCGCGACGTAGTAGTTGCGTTGGATGACCCACCATCCGACGGTGAGGCCCGCGAACACCAACAGCACCGCCAGGCCGACTGCCATGTACATTTTCCGCCGCGACCAACGTGGCCGGTTCGGTGTCTCCAGTTGCGGCGCAACGCGTTTGGCGGATTCGTCGCGGGGCCGAATTGCCGAGGCGCGGCCGGCCGAGGTGTTGGGCAGGGTCATCTGATCCTCGTCGCCTGACACCGCGCCGGCGAGAATCGGCTGGGTCTGCCCGTAGTCGTAGTCGACCACGTCGGCGACCACGACGGTCACGTTGTCCGGGCCGCCGCCGCGCAGCGCCAACTCGATGAGGCGGTAGGCGGCCTCGGCGACGTCGGGGATCTGCAGGGCCTCGAGGATGGTCTCGTCGCTCACCGGATCCGATAACCCGTCCGAGCAGAGCAGGTAGCGGTCCCCGGCGCGCGCCTCGCGCATGGTCAATGTCGGCTCGACCTCGTGGCCGGTGAGCGCCCGCATGATCAACGACCGCTGCGGGTGGCTGTGAGCCTCTTCCCGGGTGATGCGGCCTTCGTCGACCAGGGTCTGGACGAACGTGTCGTCCTTGGTGATCTGGGTCAGCTCCCCGTCGCGCAGCAGGTAGCCGCGCGAGTCGCCGATGTGCACCATCCCGATGCGGTCGCCCGCGAACAGGATCGCGGTGAGCGTGGTGCCCATCCCCTCCAGCTCGGGCTCGGCCTCCACCTGTGCGGCGATGGCAGCGTTGCCGGAGCGCACCGCATTGTCGAGCTTGGCCAGCAGGTCGCCGCCCGGCTCGTCGTCATCGAGGTGGGCCAGCGCGGCGATCACCAGCTGGGACGCCACCTCGCCGGCGGCATGACCACCCATGCCGTCGGCGAGCGCGAGCAGCCGTGCGCCGGCATAGACAGAATCTTCGTTGTTGGCGCGCACCAGGCCGCGATCACTCCGCGCGGCATATCGCAGGACCAGGGTCACGGGCGCAACTCAATCGCCGTTTTGCCGATTCGAATCGGTGTTCCGATTGGAACTCGTACCGCAGTCGTCACCTTCGCCCTGTCAAGGTAAGTGCCGTTGGTCGATCCTAGATCCTCGACGTACCACTCCGAGCCGCGCTGAGACAGCCTGGCGTGCCGTGTCGAGGCGTAGTCGTCGGTAAGCACCAGCGTGGAGTCGTCGGCCCTGCCGATCAGCACCGGCTGTCCGCTCAGCGTGATGCGTCCGCCTGCCAGCGCGCCCTCGGTGACCACTAGGTACCGAGCCGCGTGGCGGCGCTGGCGCGAAGGCAACAGTGTGCTCCGCAGCGCCAAACCGCGCCGCACCATGACAGCACCGGTCGGCGCGTAGATGTCGGTCCGAAGGATTCGCAGCACGGACCAGATAAATACCCACAGCAACATTAAAAATCCGGCGCGCGTCAGCTGCAGTACCAGTCCCTGCATCTGGCGTCCTTTCCGTCCTAGCGTCGCATCCCTGGCGCCCGTGACTCCGAGCACATCGGCTACGTCACGATACTTGGACGGCGGACGACACGGGGCGAAGCACGGCAGCGTTAAGCCCAGTGGCTTAGTGGATCCGGACGATGATCTCCGAGTGGCCCAAGCGGATCACGTCGCCGTCGGCCAACTGCCATTCCTGTATCGGTGCGTTGTTCACCGTGGTGCCGTTGGTCGAATTGAGATCCGACAGCAGCGCGACCTGTCCGTCCCAGCGGATCTCGAGGTGACGCCGTGACACGCCGGTGTCGGGCAATCGGAACTGGGCGTCTTGCCCGCGGCCCACGATGTTGGAGCCCTCGCGCAGCTGGTAGGTGCGGCCGCTGCCGTCGTCGAGCTGAAGCGTGATCGTGGTTCCGCTGGCGCCGTAGCCGCCCTGGTCGTAACCGCCGTAACCGCCCTGCTGGCCGTAGTCAGCTGGTTGACCGTAGTCGGCTGGCTGCCCGTATTCCGGCTGCTGGGCGTACTCCGGCTGCTGGCCATAGTCGTACTCGGGGCTCGCGGTGTCGGGGTAGCCCCCGGCCTGGCCGCCGTACCCGCCCTGCACGTGCTCGGAGTACTGGGTGTACTCGGCGGAACCGTAGTCCTGGCGGCCATATCCGCCGCCCTGCTGGTAGCCCTGGTCGTACCCGCCACCCTGCTCGGGGTAGCCGGGTCGGTGTTCAGGCGGGGCATAACCCTCGTCGGGGCGGCCCGGTCCGCGACCGTAGTCGCCGTATCCGCCGTAGCCCTGCTGGCCGCCGCCCTGCTGACCGCCGGGAGGTGCGTAGCCACCACCCTGGCGGTACCCCTGGTCGTAGCCCTGGCCGCCGTAGCCGCCAGGAGCTGGCGGACGCTGCTCGTAGGACTGCGGATAGCCGGCCTGTCCCTGCTCGGGGTAGCCGCGCTGATCTTGGTAGCCCTGCTGCGGGGGATAGCCGCCCTGTCCCTGCTCGGGGTAGCCGCGCTGGTCGGGATAGCCCTGCTGAGGGGGATAACCGCCGCCGTGTCCCTGCTCGGGGTAGCCGCCTTGCTCCGGATAGCCACCCTGCTCGGGCTGGCGTGGCGGCGGGTAGCCCTGCTGAGGCGGGTAGCCCTGCTGCTCGGGTGGATATCCACCCCGCTGGTCGGGTGCTCCCTGCGGGTCCGGGCCACCGCGCGCGTCGTCTTGCGGACGCCCGTAGCGGTCGTCGTAGTACTCGTCGCCGGATCGCCCCGGCCCCTGAGCCCCGCGGTAGCCAGAATTGTCAGTCATTGGTGCTACTCCTCGTTCTTCGCCGAACGCGTTATTTGATTGTGGCCGGACGGGGTCGTCGACCGTCGGGCGGGGCTGGACATCGGGGTTGACAGCACCGCGGGCGCGGTACTGGCCGGTGTGCAGGTTCGACGACTGCTCGAACCGAACGACCACCTCACCATACGTTTGCCACCCCTCTTCGTGGATGTAGTCAGCCAAGTACCTCGCGAAAGCGCTCGACGTGAGATCCGAATCGGCGCTCACCTTCTCGAAGTCGTGCATACCGAGGGTAATGATGTATTCGTTGGGGGCCAAAAGGCGATTTCCGTGGAGCTTCTGAACCCCGTCACGTGCTTCCCGGCGTAATAGCGCTTCCACCTCCTGCGGAACGATCGATCCACCGAATACCCGGGCGAAGGCGTTGTCCACCGTCGCCTCGAGTTTGCGCTCGATCCGCGCAACCAGCCCCCGTTGGCTACTCATGTCCTACCGTTCGCGTGCACTTGTCATCAGGTATTGCCGGTGGACGGCAAACGAATCACCCTGGTGCTGGATCACTTCCGCATGGTATCGGCACGCCGTGTTGCTGCGGCACTTTCGAAATGGTGAGAATTGCATCGGCCCAGCTCAGGCCGGTGCTGGCCGACGAGTGCACGGTGCGGTGCAGCTTCGGGGCCCACTGCGGCGGTTCGGGGATCTGGCCATTAGAGTGATATGGTCCATCGGTTGTTTTTCCGGGCGAGTGGCGGAATGGCAGACGCGCTGGCTTCAGGTGCCAGTGTCCTTCGGGACGTGGGGGTTCAAGTCCCCCTTCGCCCACACTGAGCGGTTCAACGAAAAGTCACGGCCTCGAAAGAGGTCGTGACTTTTGTGTTTTGTGGTGGGTGCGGTGCAGCGCTGGCGACATAGGGTCGGTCGCCATGGTCGATGACCGGACGGCTCGATTGCAGGCCGAAGTCGATCGCCTCGCCGCAATGCTGCACGCCCCAGCAATCGAGGTCGGCATCGTGTTGAAGAACGACGACCGCAACATCTACATCGATGACGACGGCAGGTATCACTACGACTACTGGGAGCGGGGTCGGCAAAAGTTCGACCACGTCGGCGACGTCGATGAGGCGCTGTATTGGTTCTCAAAAGACGTCGCCTTTGATGTCGGCGGATCCGTCGCGGCCCGGCACAGCCCGCCGCACCGGGACTCCCGCTGAACCGACTCAACCCGCGCTGGGCCAAGCGCTGCGTACGCGAAACGGCGAACGAACTTCGGGGCTGGGGCCTGTACGCAGATGTCGAGCTGTTGCGGACATCCCCGAACGAAACGGCTGATCGAGCCCCTGAGAACGCGACCGGTTTGATGCCGGCGTCTGCGTCAGTCGGATACCCGATACGCTCCATGGCCCTCGATGACCGCGCCGTCCCGAAATGTCAGGACCTCGCTGACCGCGTCACCGTTCTGGTTGCGGTACGCGATAACGAGCGTGTCTATGCCGTGGTAGACGCCATCAACGGCGAACCGCAGATCCGGTATGTGTGCGACGGCTGCGGTCCAGTACTGCCGCAACGCCGCCTTGCCGCGGACCACGCCCTGCGTTTCCGGGAAGAGTTTGGCGGCCACCGGCGACGTGAACACGACGTCGTCATTGAAGTCGGCGAGAACGGCCTCGACGTCGTGAACGTTCCAGTTCCGCTCCCATCGTTGGGAGAAGGCGACCGCATCGACGTTCAAGGTCGGCACAGTAGCGCAGGCGGATCAGCGGCCCGGCCGCTCGCTGCGCCCGGTCACAGTTGGCCGCGAATGTCGAGAAGGTGGTGACGCAACTCGTGTGCGGTATGTATCGCAACCCAGCGCAACGGTCGCTCGCTGGTCTCCGGGTAGTGATAGATGACCGTGCGGTCCCAGTCCTCCGCGGATAGCCGAGCCAGTACATTGCTGAATAGTGCTGCCGCATCGATAAGTTGGCGCGCGACGTCGGTGGGATCCTGTTCATTGTATCCGTCATGCTCGGCGCGCTCCTCGCGACCCATGCTCGCGCAGTCGGCGCCATTCGTCCGCCGAGCCGCCAGCACCCTCTCCCGCTGCACCAGCAGCACATCTCGCAGATGGCATGCGTACTCCAGTGGAGACCACACGTCGGGACATGGGCGGGACCGGACATCAATTGCATTGTCGCGCAGTACCTCAACGACTGCGGCCGCTCGGGCGCAGATATCACCACCGGCGGTCCCGGCTTGGCGCAGGTCGTAGACGAAACCGCAACCCGCACACGGATCTGTCACCCGACCATCTTTTCAAATCCCGATAGTTGTGTGAAGGCAACGGCGCCCGAATGAGCAGGATCTCGTTGTGGCGCAATGGAACGCGACGGATAGCAGATCGTTTCATCCGGCGGCCACCGTGCAGGCTCCATCTATGTAGTGTCCAATTTCCCGGGCGGCCGGATACGGCGAAGTGAATTGACGGGAGTGTCGGCGTTAGTACCCTGATGACCAGCTCAGGAAGGGTCGGAAATGCGCGGGACGCGATCCGCGGGGCGGATGCTTGGGGCTGCGCAGCCAGAGGCGGAGCCGTGGGTCTTCCCTATATAGATGAGCAGGCGCTGATCGCCGAAGCCGGTGGTGACCCGTGGGCGATCAACGCAAGTTTGCAGGCGGGCAGCCCGTTGCAGATTTCCAATCTGGCCGAAGCCTTTCATCGCGCGGGCCTATGCACCCAGGAGGCCAACAACGCCTTCGAGCAGGCCCGCACCCGCTTCCGAGCTGCCTGGAATCACCAGGATGGCGGTCACCCGATCAACGACTCGGACGAAGTGCAGCGGGTGACGAAAGCATTGGGGGCGCAGTCCTTGCAACTGCCCAAGATCGCCGCGGACCTGGAGGGCATCGCGGCGGCGTTGGCCGACGCGCAAAAGGCCGGGGCCGCGCGGATCGCCACCTTAGATGCGCAGTTGAAGAATATTTCGGACTTGGTTGCCGAGGCCGTCGACATGTTGAACCAGGACAATAGCCTCAGTCCGGCGGACCAACAATCGTTGCATGCCCTCATCGACACGCTCGAAGGCGACGCCCTACGCGACACCAAGGCCGCCCTCGCTGATCTGCAAGCGATTCGCAACGGCTATTCCGACGGACTGCAGAAATCTCTGAATAGCCTTCACGCCGAAGGGTATGACGGCGCGCCGCTCCATGGCGCCGACGCTGACGGTGTGGCTCCGCCGTCTCCAGCCCAACAGGCCGCGTTGGCTGACATTCGCCAAGCCACCAACCAGGCCGTCGTGGACCAAATGGCTAAGGTGCGTGCGGCGCAGCAGGCTCTGGATAAGGCCATCGCCGACCTCTATATCCACGGTCCGGGCTCGCCGGAAGGCGAGGCCGCCAGTGCCAAGTTGCCCAAGCTCAAGTCCGATCTCGCCCATGCTCTCGACGACCTGGGCAAGATTCCCGACTACAACAGCATCGACCCCGCTTCGGTGAGCATCACCCCCGACGGGCACTTCATGTTTACCTATGACGCCAACGGACAGCCCGTCCAGGTCATGGGCCAGCTCAAGAACGGCACCGGCGAATTCTTCGACCAGGCCACTGGTACGTACTACTCCTTCAACGGCGGCAAGCTGACCGGCATGCGCACACCGGATCCCGGGAAGGTGGAAGCCACCTCTGAACCCTTGTTTACCGCAGTTACTTTGGCGGTTGGGGCGCCGGAGCTCAAGGCAGGCGGGGCTGCGGCTTGGCAAGGCCTGAAGACGCTTTTCAGCCGTGAAGCGCTGGAGGGCGTGACAGCCGACAACGTGTTCCCCCGTGCACTAGCCGGAGCCGAAGAACACTTCCAGGCCGCTGAGCGCAACCTCGCCGCACACTCCCCGCCGCCCGCCGGCGGAGAACCTGTTCCGGGCACCCATCCGCTTGAGCCGCCTCCTGTTGAGCACACACCGCCCGCCGACGCACCCGTCGAACACGCCTCAGGTGAACCCCACGTACCGGTCGTCTCCGATAGCCCGCCGCCAGTTGTGGTCGATCCAGCCCATCCGGAATTTAACCTCGACAACCCGCTCAACTACATGCCACCCGAGCTGCGGGCGCTATCCGAACAGCACCTGACTGGCAGCGGCGAAACCGTCATCGGACCGTTCAACCCAGAGGGCGGGGTCCCTCTTATATCCAGGTGGCAGAGGATCGGGGGGCGAGCTACTTTGATATTGGAAAAGCCTGGTATTCGTGCACACCGACTCAGCAACTCGCCGCGAACCAACACGTGCTCGATATTGCGATAGCAAACCAAGATCAAATTACGTTAACGGTGCCATTTAGTAAGGTCGAAGCAAACACCTACGCTGCCGCCGAAATACGGTACTTTCAAGCGCATGGATATCAACGCGTGGGCACTAATACCCTCATTCCGCCGACTAAAGGAGCTTCGTGATGAAGACATTGTTAGAGTTCTTTGTGGAACATTTCGGATTTTTGTATCTAGATCCCGATTATCGCATTACCGATTCCAGGACATCGGGGGCCCCGACGATAGATGCGGGTCTGACTCTTACGGGCCCTGTCATCAATTGGTCTATACACAATAACCGCGGGCAGATAGGTTTCGGAGTCGCGCCTACTGCGCTGGCAGATTCCCCTGGCAACTGGTTCCGAATATCGGTTATTCGACAGTACCTGGATGGTTTTGATGAGATGAATGTGGTACAACCATCCGACACGGTGACATGGGCACGTAATAATGTTGGTCGTATCGAAGAACTGTTCTCCAGCACAAACGCGGCGAGGTCGTGTAAAGAGTTAATCGCACTGGAAAAGGCACTCGCGGACAAGTATTTTGGCCCATCACACGGATAGCCTGGGGCTCTGGTGACGACACACCGCGCCTTCGCTTGATTCAGCCCCGCTACGAGCGCACCCACTGCGTGATTTCCGGGGTGACCGGATCGGTGATGTCGTCGAATTCGGGATGCTTCTTGAGCACCGTGCCGATCATCGAGCACACCGGAACTATGCGCTTGCCCTCATCCCGCGCCTCATTGAGCGCCTCCTCGACAAGGATTGTCGCCAGCCCACGTCCGCCGTAGGCCGGATCGATTTCGGTGTGGTAGAAGACGCGCTGATCGCCGCGGTCGGCGAAATCGGCCAGTCCTACCGTCTTACCGTCGACGGCGATCGTGTACTTGCCGTCCTGGAGGTTGACCGTGGCTTCGGCGCCGGTCTTATCGGTTGTCATCTGTGCTTCCCTTTCTTTGCGGTGTCGGTCGCGGCCGCAGCCGGGTGGTCGGCAGCGGTGGGGCGGGCAGTCGGTCGAGCGCTCCCCGGTATCCCTGGACGGCGCCGAAGCGGTCGTCGGCGTCCTCCCACAATTGTCGGTAGTCGACGATGTCCTCGTGGCTTCGCCCGACGAAGTTCCACCACATCACCAACTCTTCCGTAAACGGCGTGCCGCCGAGCAGCAGCACCCGCGCGGGGCCCTCTCCCCCATTCTGTATCTGCAGCCGGGCCCGGCCGGGACTTCGGTATGCCAATCCAGCGGTCGTCAGGGCCGTCCTGTCCACGTGTACGGTCCCGGAATCACAGAGCACCCCGTGCTCGAAGGTCGGGTCCACGTCGATGTCCAGGTCGGCCCCTGCGTCGAGGTCGATCTGGGCACCCAGCAACGGCGTAGCCGTTGGCACCGGCGATCGCCCGCCGGCCAGCTCGCCAAGAAAGACCCGCGCGGTCGCCCCCGGCAGCGCCAGGGGCGCCGGGGTGTAATGGGCGAAGTCGCGTGCGGTTTCGCGGTCGGACCCGGGCAGCGCGACCCAGAGTTGGACACCGTGCAACAGGACGCCGGAATCGAGTGAGACTTCCGAATGGCAAATGCCTGCCCCCGCGGTCATCAGGTTCAACTCGCCGGGCCGTACCACCGCGTGCACGCCGGCGCTGTCGCGGTGCTCCACTTCCCCACTGAACAACCAGCTGACGGTTTGTAGTCCCGTGTGGGGGTGCGGCGGGACGTCCATTCGCGCGGCGACCGGACCGTAGTGGTCGATGAAGCACCACGCCCCGACGAGCGAGCGCCGTCGTTGCGGAAGGGTGCGTTGCACCCGGATTGCCCTGGGGCCGCCCAACGGAACCTCTCGCGGCTGCAGCACTTCCACCATCGCCGAGGCATCTACGTGTTGTGAAGCGGCGCAAGCGACTTCGGCCGGCGCGGCCTCGAGATTGCTCATCGTCCACCCTCCGTCGCGGGGCCCTCGCGCGAGCGCCGTCGTCCGCGACCGTACCCGCCACGCCTACTTGCGCGGGGGCCGCAGCACCTTCATGGCCAGTCGCATGACGGGCTCGGGCACGCGATCCTTCATCGACAGGGCGCTGTCGGCTGCGCGGGAGCGCAGCGGGGTGCCCCGCCCGAATACCCGGTTCAGCGGTCCCCCGGACGGTTCGAGCACCACATGCAGCGGCGGGGTACCGACGGCGGCACCCAGCGCGTTGGAGATGACCATCCGCTGGATCTCGCTGGTTCCTTCAAAGATGGTGTACAGCTTGGCATCCCGATACCACTTCTCCACTGGATGATCGGTGATGTAGCCCCAGCCACCCATGGTCTGGATGGCGCGTTCGGTGGCCCTGACCGCGACCTCGCTGGCGGCCATCTTCGACATCGAACCCTCGCCCCGTTCGAAGGGAATGTTGTTGGCGGCCATCCACGACGCACGCCAGGTCAGCAGCCGGGCGGCGTCGATCTGGGTGGCCAGCTCCGCCAGTGGGAACGAGATGCCCTGGTTGTCGATGATGGGCCCGCCGAAGGCCTCGCGCTCGGTGGCGTACGTGGTGGCGTACTCGAGGGCCGCGCGGGCGATTCCGATGGCCTGGGCGGCGACCATGGGCCGGGTCTGCTCGAAGGTGCCCAAGGTCGCCGAACCGGAGCGTTTTCCGCCCGCCACGACCTCCCTGGCCTTCGCCAGCTTGTGTTCGAGCTTTTCTTGCCCGCCAAGCAGATTGGCGCCCGGGACGCGCACGCCTTCAAAGAGCAACTCGGCGGTGTGGGAGGCGCGGCAGCCCAGCTTGTCGAGCTTTCGCAGTAGCTTCAGTCCAGGAGTGCCACCGGGCACCACGAACAGCGCCTGACCGCGATGGCCCAGTTCCTCGTCGACCACGGCGTTGACCACGTGCACGTTGGCGATGCCGCCATTGCCGATCCACATCTTGTGGCCGTCGATGATCCAGTCATCGCCGTCGCGTCGCGCGAATGTGCGCAGATTACGCACGTCGCTGCCGCCTTCGGGCTCGGAGATGGCCAATGCCGCGAGCTTGAGATCTCCTGGTGTGCCGAAACATTCGGGCGCCCACTCCAGCATCTGCTCCGGGGACGCGGCCTGGCCGATCGCGGATAGCGCGAGCGCCGGCATGACAATGGCCAAACCGATCCCGGCGCAGCCCCAGAACAGCTCTTCCATGAACATCGGTAGGGAGATGCCGGTCGGATCACCGATCAGATCGCGGTAAAACAGTGGGCTGTAGAAGCCGCGCTCAGCCGCCTCCTCCAGCACGGGCCAGGGAAACTCCTGCCGCTGGTCGTAGTGGAGTGCTACTGGGCGTATTACGGATTCGGCGAACTCGTGCGTACGCCGGGCCAGGTCGTGTTGTGCCGCCGTCGGGGTCAGGTCGAACGTCATGGGTGCGCCTTAGGTCGACAGACTGGTCTTGCCGACCCCGACTACCCCGTTGACCGGCTCAGCAAACTGCCGCTCCGGCTTTCGGCGAAATGTCAGGCAGCCGAACGCGGTTTGACTTGCGCCAGCGGCAGGTGCAGCACGACCGCGGCCACCGGGACCGCTTCGTGCTCGTGGCGTGCCAGCAGCGCTGCGTTCTCGGGCAGCTGCCGGGCATTGATCTCGCCGGAGGCGATACGCCGCAGGACGTCGTGTGCGTGAGCGAGCTGGTCCCGCTTGCGGTATTGGCCGCCCGGCAGCTTCACCCCGGCCCACACGCCGTACTCCTCGCGATGCGCGATGGCGTGGGCGGCGCAACGGCGCTGCTGTGCCAGTGGGCAGCGACGCAGGCACTGGATCCGCGCCTCGGTGGCCGACCGTTCGTATGCGCGTGCCTTGGCGGCACCGTCACCACCGTCGTCGTCGGGGTAGCCGAACCACAGTTCCGGGTTGGTTGCGCAAGGGTGTCCCATGTCGGTCTCCTTGTCGAGCGTGAAACGTAGATGGAAGCGTATACATAACTCCACGGCGAGCGCAAGAGAAACGTGACAGAAACGTATATACCGATAGTGCAAGCGTTGGCTGTGTAATATCCGGCCCATGGCCGGAGCGCGCGGTGACTCGTGAATCGGCTGGTGCGGCCATCCGCGCGCTGCGTGAATCGCGCGATTGGTCGTTAGCCGACCTCGCCGCCGCGACCGGGGTCAGCATCATGGGACTGAGCTTTCTCGAGCGTGGAGCCCGCAAGCCGCACAAAAGCACAGTTCAGAAGATCGAAAACGGCCTTGGGCTACCGCCGGGCACCTACTCGCGGCTCTTGGTGGCCGCCGATCCGGACGCCGAGCTGGCGCGTCTGATGGCCGCGCAGCCGCCGGCACCCATGCCCACGCGGCGCAGCGGACCGGTGGTGGTGGACCGTCACAGCGACACAGAAGTGCTGGAAGGCTATGCCGAAGCGCAGCTCGATGCTCTCAAATCAGTCATCGATCGGTTGCCTGCGACAACATCAAACGAATATGAGACGTATATTCTGTCTGTGATCGCGCAATGCGTGAAGGCAGAGATGCTCGCCGCCAGTTCCTGGCGGGTGGCGGTGAACGCCGGCGCCGACTCGACCGGCCGGCTGATGGAGCATCTGCAAGCCCTGGAGGCGACGCGTGCGGCGCTGTTGGAGCGGATGCCCACCAGCTTGAGCGCCCGTTTCGACCGGGCGTGCGCGCAGTCGTCGTTGCCGGAGACCATTATCGCGGCACTGGTCGGCGTGGGTGTCGACGAGATGTGGGACATCCGCAACCGGGGGGTGATCGCGCCGGGTGCCCTCCCCCGCGTCCGTGCCTTCACCGACGCGGTCGAGTCCGGTCAGAACGAGGCAGGCCAAGCCGACGACGAGGGGGCGCCGTGAGTCAAAGCGAAGTCGAGGCATTGAGCCGCGCCCATCAACTGTTCGCCGGCAGCACGCATCCGTCGTCCCTGGCCGCGGGCACCGCGCACTACAGCAACGTGTTGCAGCAAGCCGCACGGCTGAGCGACAAGATGGCGCACGGCGGTTACCAACTCGCGGTGGACCACAGCCGGCAACGGCTTACCGAGGCGGCCGGCACCGACGCCGCGGCCACTGACGTCATCGCCGGCGCGCACCGCGATCGGGCACAGGCCCGCGACCTGACTCGAAGCGTGCTGGACGCGGCCCGGGCGGATGCCGATCTGCAGGTGACGCCACTGGCCCAGCGGGAGGCGATGCGGCGCCGCGCGATTCGCCTGCGGGCCCAACGGGCGCACGTCTTGTCGGCGCGCTCGCGTGCGCGGCGGCGCTATGCGGAACTGTTGGCCTTGCGCTATCGGCTCCGGCACGACCGTCGGCTCGGGCTGGCGGGATTGCCGAACGGCCGCGCCGCACTCGCGGTGCGTGCCGCCTTGTCGCGCTTAGGGCGACCGTATGTCTGGGGCGCGACCGGCCCAGACCAGTTCGACTGTTCTGGGCTGGTGCAGTGGAGCTACGCGCAGGCCGGTATCCACCTGGACCGCACCACGTATCAGCAGATCAACGACGGCTTCCCGGTCGCCCGTTCCCAGGTGCGACCGGGTGATCTGGTGTTTCCGCACGCCGGCCATGTGCAGCTGGCGATCGGGAACAACCTGGTTGTGGAAGCGCCCTATTCGGGCGCCTCGGTGCGAATAAGCCGACTGGGCAACAACGTTGCGATCCGCCGAGCGATATGACAACCCAAGACCGCCCGGCGATGCGGGCACGACGAATGGGGTGAGCCGATGCCGGAACAACAACCGGGGCCATCGTTAGAGGCAGTTGAGGCGCGGCGGTCGGCGCTGGCGAGTCAGCACGGCACCGCGTCGGAAGCCGATCGGGTGCTGACCGAGGTGCTGACGAGTGCTCACGAGGCAGCGCGCGAGAGCGTCCGGCGACTGGACTTCATCGCCGAGCAGATCGACCACGCGACCGTGAACCAGGCGGACCTCGCGCTCGACACGCCCATGGGGGCGCGCGAGTTTCAGAAGTTCCTGATGGCCAAGCAACGCGAGATCGCCTCGGTCGTGACCGAAGCGCGCGAATTCGGCCAGGCGAAAAAGGCTGTGTTGCAGAGCCTTCGGGCTCAGTACGGCGCCGACAGCGGCTAGCCAGAACTAGTCCACACCGTGCAATGCAGTGAATTGTCGATAGCTATGCCCCTGAGTACTGTCGCCGAACATGGAGGGGTCGCGTCATTTTTGGCAGCAGCGTTCGAGCAGGCTGCGGCGCCGCCTGGCTGGCTGATGTCGGCATATGACGACCTGCTTGCCGCGGTGAAATACGTCCGAGACCGCACTGGTGATCCGAACGCATGGCAGACGGGATTGGCGCCCGCCGAAGTGACCGCCGTGATCACCCCGACCACTCGGCCCGAACAGGTCGAGGCGATCCTGCGCAAGGTCCGCCAGCAGCACGCCGGCGTCTTCGGCGCCGCAACGGCGGCCAATCCGCCCGTGCAGCGGCCGTCCGCCGAAACCTCGGCACCGCCGGATCGCGAGACGGGCGCTGCGGCTGACGCCATCGCCAATGCCGAAGCTGCTCTTGCGCAACAGAACTCGGCGAGCTCGCAGCTGGACATGCAGGTGGTCTCGGCGATCCTGAACGCGCACCTGCGGGCCGTTGACGGCAGAGAAACCCTGACCAAGTTGCAACACGAAACCGAAGCCGCGGTGCGGACCAGGTCAGACCTGGACACCCCGGCGGGGGCGCGGGATTTCCAGCGCTTCCTCATCGGCAAGCTCCGGGACATCCGCGAGGTAGTCCTGAACGCCAGCCTGGACGACACGTCGAAGTCAGCGCTGATGGCCTCCTGGACGTCGCTGTACGACGCCTCCAAAGGCGAACCGCATGCGCCAGGCGAACAACCGCGGGCCGCGGTGCCGGTTGGTGATACATCCGCGGGCGGCGCGACCGATGATCTCGACGCCGAAGTGGATCCGCTGTTGGACTCCTTGTTGGCCGACGATGACGACCTGTCCGGGGATGTCCTGGGGCCGGATCCCGGTGCCGGCGCGGCGATGCCCGCCGTACCGCAGCCGCCGATGGCGCCCGCCATGCCCAACTTCGGTGGGTCCCTGCCGGGGCTCGGCTCCATGCCGTCGATGGCCGGGTGGCAGCCCGGCGGCCTTCCGCTCTCCGGACCGGAAGGTGGCGACGGGACCGATCCGGCTGTTCAAGAACTGGCCGACGACGAGCTGCCGGACGACCAGGTCCAGGACCCGGGAGCGCGCGACGCCTCGGACGAGGCGGCTGACGGGACCGACGCCCAGGACGGCACGTCGTCGGATGAGTCGCCGGCCGGTCCGACACCGGTGACCTTGCCCGACGGGGAAACGGTGACCGCCGCCAGCCCACAGTTGGCGGCCGCGATCACGGCCGCCGTCGCCGGTACCCCGATAGCCGAGGCCTTCCAACAGCAGGGAATGACCATTCCCCCACCGGGAACCGCGGTGTCCAGCCCCGTCGATGCCCTACAGGTGGCACCCGGCGACATCGGGATGCTCACCGATCGTCACGCGCTCGCCCTCGGCTCCGGCAAGGCGCTTCTCGATGGCCAAATTCAGCACATCGCCACCGTGAGCGGGCCGACCTTCTTAGGCTGGGAGCATCCGCCGGCGGCGGCCGCGGCAATACCGACGCCGGCCAAGCCTGACCCACCGACACCTACCCGGCCGGCGACTTCGTCGACCACCTGACAAAAATGAATCCGCCGGCACAACCGGCGGTCGTCAACAGGAGACAGCGGATGGCAGATTCAATTCATGTAGTGCCTGCGCACCTACGTCAGGCTGCCGCGCATCACCAGGACACCTCGGAGTACTTGCGTACCGTTCCTTCGTCGCATGCGGCGATTCAAGAGAGCCTCGATTCGCTCGGGCCGATCTTCAGTGAACTGCGCGACGCGGGCCGGGAGCTGCTGGAGCTTCGACGCCAGTGTTATGAGCAGCAAGCTGCTGACCACGCGGATCTGGCCGACAAACTGACGGTTTCGGCGACGATGTGGGAGCAGCACGAGCAGGAGGCGGCAGGGAAGTTCGGCGACATCGTCGACCGCGGTCGATGACCGACGCGAATCCCGCTTTCGACACCGTTCACCCGAGTGGACACATCCTCGTCCGCTCTTGCCGCGGCGGCTATATGCACAGCGTCGCGCTGAGTGAAGAGGCGATGGAAACCGACGCCGAGACGTTGGCGCAGGGCATCCTGCTGACCGCCGACGTGTCTTGCCTCAAAGCGTTGCTGGAAATTCGCGACGAGATTGTCGCGGCGGGGCACACTCCGTCCGCGGAGGTTCCGACCCCCCGAGATCTCGATGCGGCCATCGAAAAGTTGCTGGCGCACAAACTGCGTCGCCGCAGCGGTGTGATTTAAGGGCTTTCAGGCGAGCTGCCGGCCTAGCGCAACCACGGCTTAGCCGCGCTGGGATCAGGGGCGATACCGGTCGGCGGCTCTATCGGATTGGGGCCGAACAACTCTCGCGCGCGAGCGAGCATGGCGCGCACCTCGTCGAGTTGCTGCTGCAGTGCAGAATCAGCCATGCCCTTACGCTACCCAGGGCCTTGCGAGCGCACAATTCACTGACCGCACAAGTCGCCCGCCGGGTCCCGGTACGCTTAGCCGGTGGCGGTCTTCGGTCGGATGTCGGCGCGCCAGCGCCTCCGGAGAGCTACCCGGGAATCACTGGCGACGCCGGCTTTCAGCTCCCCTATCGACTGCACCCCGTGGGTGACAGGCGGGTTGTGGCCTGCCGAATTGTCGACTGTGACGCCCGAAACCGCCACCCTCGCTGAGTATCTCAAGGCTGACCTGGAGCGAATTGCTCGCGCCGCCAACGACGAACTGAAGTTGATCAAGCGATCGGGAATGACCGACCCTTCCCGTCAGGCGGCGGAGGCGCGCGTCATCGACGCCGCCCGCGGCCGTGCGGTGCGCCGAGTCGAATCGACGATCCGCTATTTGCATGCGGTGCAGAGCGGAGCCCGGCCCCCCGCGGCTCCCCCACCGAGGGTCGAGCCGTCGGACACGGACCTGCAAAAGACGCAGGTGCTGCCGGCAATCCGCGAGGTGAAGCCGGTCGCCGAGGCGCGCCCACCGAGCCCGCCCGAGTCGGTCCCGCGGCCGGGCAGAAGGCGCCGCCGAGAGTCCGCGGAAGAGGCCGTCACCGACACCGCTACACCGCAGGCAGCTGGGCCGAAGGCCCGTGCGGACGACGCGGCCCGCCGCAGCGCCGATGCGTCAGATCTCGACGAGACGCAAGTCATCCCGGTGATCAGGGAGGAGCCGGTTTCGCCGATGCCGGCGGATCCCGCGCCCCCGGAGCTGACCGACTCCGGTCGTCACCACGCGATCGTCGACCCGGGCGACGAGGACGAGCCGCAGGCGGCGGCGCCCGAGCACGAGCCTCCCGGTGCCGTCGATGCGCCGCATCTCGAGGAGACGCAGGTCATCCCGGTGGTCACGCGGACGGAGCCGGTGTTCGAGGCGCCAGCGCAGCGCGCGCCCGAGCCGGCCCCGGACCAGGCCGATTCCGGTCGCCACCACGCGGTCGTCGACGAGCCGGCCGTCGCGAAGGCGGAGCCGGTCCCGCAGGAACCCGCGGCGGCCGACGTGGCCCTCGCGGCGGCCGACGTCGCTCCCGCCGTCGAGGCCGACACGGCCGCGTTCGCCGCCGCCGGGCCGCAGATCGAAAAGCCAACGCCGCCAACACGATCCGACGGCGAGCGGCTGAATCGGCTACTGGAGTTCGTGGTCCGGCAGGAGCCACGCGTGAATTGGGCGATCGGAGAGCGCGCCGACGGGACGACCGTGCTCGTCACCGACCTCGCTCACGGGTGGATCCCGTCCGGCATCACCCTTCCGGCGGGCGTGCGGTTGTTGGAGCCCGAGCGGCGCACCGGCAGGGTTGCCGCGCTGATCGGAGAAACGGCGCGCGTCGTCACTTACGCTCCCGGTGATTCGCTACGCCGCTCGGTCGACTTCGCCGCGACCAGGTCGTCGGTGGAGCCTCGCACCCTGCCCGCGATCGATGATTTGGCGAACGTGCTCAGCGCGGCCACCCGCGGACGTGCCGAGCTGCCCAAGATCGTGCCGAGGTTGGCAGAGGCCGCCGCCGCGGGAACGGTCATCGTCGACCAGGAGGTCGACGTGCTGCGGGTACACCTCGATACCGCGCGCTACCAACTCCTCGTTCAGTACCCGAACGTCAATCCCGCGCTTCTGCTCAAGTGCCTGTTGATGGCCGCGACCGAGGGGATCGCCAGCGGCGACGCGGTGTCGGCGAACTATCACCTCGCCTGGTATCAAAAGCTCGGCGGGTGAACCCCCGGTAGGCCGGTCGCAAACCTGTTCGCGTATGAATTGACGCTGGTCGGAGGGGTCGACGATACTGTGATGGTGGCGGGTTCGGGCAGTCGCGCGAATCTCAGCGAGAAGGATCTCGTCGAATCGGTTCTTCGGGAACTGAGCGAGGCGGCCGACAAGTGGGAAGCCCTCGTGGCGCAGGCCCAAGCCGTCACCTACAGCGTCGACCTCGGCGACGTCCACGCGGTCGCGAATTCCGATGGCCGGTTACTCAAACTGACTCTGCATCCCGGGGTGATGACCGGGTACGGCCACGGGGAGCTGGCCGAAAGGCTGAACCTGGCGATTGCCGCGCTGCGCGAGGAGGCCGAGGCCGAGAACCGGGCGAGTTACGGCGGCCCGCTGCACTGACGCGTGCTCCCCACGCGCTCACCGACCGGTGCTCGACCTGATGGGCCCCGGCTCTCTTCGCGCGCTTCACGCGCTCATCGACCGGTGCCGGGTAGCCCCGCGAAAGCCTGCGCGATCTGCAACCACCGCTGGGCGTCGGCGCCTTGGGCGGTGATGTCGAGGGCACTCAACGGGCGGCGCTGGGTGACCAGGTAGCAGAAATCCTCCGCCGACCCACTGACCCGCTGCTCGGCGTCGGGTGGCCCCCAGGACCAGGTATCGCCGGCGGGCCCGCGCAGCTCGACCAGGAACGGCTCGGCCGGTGGCGCCAGATTGTTGACGGCGAAAGCGAAGTCGCGGGTGCGTACCCCAAGGTGAGCGATCGACCGCAGGCGCTCGGTCGCGGGCCGCGTCACGCCCAGGCTGTCGGCGACATCGAGGCCGTGTGCCCAGGTCTCCATCAGGCGCGCGGTGGCCATCGACCCCGCACTCATCGGCGGGCCGAACCACGGCAGCTTGCGGCCGGGCTGCACCGTGAGAAGCGCGTCGTGCAGCCGTGCCCGGGTAACCCGCCAGTCCGCGAGCAACGCGGCCGGCTCCAGCGCGGACAGCTCCTCGGCGCCCTTGTCGACGAAACCCGCCGGGTCGGCGGCCGCGCCCGCCAAAACCTCGGCGAAGCCGGCCTCGTCGGTGACCGCGATCAGGGCGACCCGATCCGTCCACAGCAGGTGGCCGATCTGGTGTGCGATGGTCCACCCGGGCGCCGGTGTGGGGTCGCCCCAGCGGTCGGGCGGCAACGGCGCGACCAGCTCGTCGAGCGCGTCGCTTTCGGCGCGCAAATCGTCGACCATGGGCGCGGGGCCGGTCATCGCAGCCCTCGATTGTCGGCAGCGGCCATCGGACAAATCACGTCTGTACCTTAACGATCGTTGGCTTGCTCGCCGCGGCGCCCGATGACGCTGTGCACGGCCAGTCCGATCAGGTAGAGCACCGATCCGACCAGCGCGAATGCGGGTGCGTGCCCGTCGTCGGGAATCAGGGCGCCGGCCACCGTGATCGAGACGATGAACGCAACCCAGAACAGCGCGTCCTGCACGGCGAACACATGCCCGCGAAGAGCGTCGTCGACGTCCATCTGGATTGCGGTGTCGGCGCACAGCTTGACCATCTGACCGGTGACGCCGAGCAGGAAGCCGCACGCGACCATGACCGGGAGAAGCAGCTGGGCGCCGGCAACTTCGATGATCGCCGACGCCGCCAACGCGCCGTTGGCCGTCGCGTAGCGCCCCCAGCGGCGGATGGCGGGCGGCGTCAGGACGTTGGCCAGGAAGGCGCCAAGGCCAGCGGCGCCGAAGAACAGTAAGGCGGTGCCGAATCCCCCGCCCTCGAGGTTGGGCATGTGGTGCACCAGCAATAAGACCAGCAGCGAGTTGATGCCGATGACCATCCGGTGGGCGGCCAAGCCGGACAGAGTGGCGGCCACCGTGGGACGCTGCGCCACCGTCCGTGCGCCATGCAGCCAGCCGGTGATCACCGCGTAAAAGACCGGCCCGTGGATCGCTCGCCAGGTGTCGTCGGGCCCCAACACCCGCGCACCGAACCGCAAGGACAACAGCAACGCGATCGACACGGGAACCGCCGTGAGGAATACGATCGCCGAGGCGCCCTTGTCGCTGGACCCGAAGATGAACCGGGGCACCAGCATGAAGTTTGCGCCGACGAATGCCGCGATGGCCCCGGTCGCGGTGGCAACCGAGTTCATCGTCACCACCTGCTCGCGCGGCACCACATGCGGCAGCGACGCCGACAGCCCGGACCCGACGAAGCGGGCCAGGCCGTTGGCGAACAGGGCCCCCAGCAACAGCGGCAGATCACCGGCTCGCACCGCCAGAATGGTGCCGATCGCGGCGAACAGGATCAGCCTGCCCACGTTGGCGCCGACGAGCACCAGCCGCCGGTCCCATCGGTCCATCAGCGCACCAGCGAACGGACCGAGCAGCGAATACGGCAAGAACAGGACCGTGAAGGCGCGCGCTATGGCGAGAGGATCGGCGGCCCGATCCGGGCTGAACAGCAGGGCGCCGGCCAGCGCCGCCTGAAACAAGCCGTCACCGAATTGGCTCGCAATTCGCACCTGCAGCAGCCGCCAGAAATCCGGCAAACCACGCACGGACCGCCAAATCTCGACGGGTGCACTGGACTGCATCCGGGTTGGGATCACCGAAACCGACTTCCACGATTGGGGCTGGCAAAGCTCGCGCGATCAGAGCCGTCCCAACCACAGTACAAATCTCCGTGGTCCACCCTCTCGATTGCCCTGGGCCACGATCCGCTGGATGCGATGATGGTGAGGTGCCGCCGCCGGAGGATCCAGAGGACTACGTCGCACCTGCCGCGCAACGGGTGCGTGCGGGCACGTTGCTGCTCGCCAACACCGATCTCCTCGAACCGACGTTTCGGCGCAGCGTGATCTACATCGTCGAGCACAACGACGGAGGCACGCTGGGCGTCGTCCTGAACCGCGCCAGCGAAACCGCGGTGTACAACGTGTTGCCCCAGTGGACCAAGCTGTCGGCCAAGCCGAAGACGATGTTCATCGGCGGGCCGGTCAAGCGTGACGCGGCGCTGTGTCTGGCGACGCTGCGGGTCGGCGCCGATCCCCAGGGCGTGCCCGGCTTGCGGCACGTTGACGGCCGGGTGGTCATGGTCGACCTGGACGCCGACCCCGACGTGATCGCGCCGGTGGTCGAAGGGGTGCGAATCTTCGCGGGATACTCGGGTTGGACTATCGGTCAGCTGGAAGGCGAGATCGAGCGCGACGACTGGATTGTGTTGTCCGCCTTGCCATCCGACGTGCTCGTGGGACCGAGGTCCGACCTGTGGGGCCAAGTCCTGCGTCGCCAGCCGCTGCCGCTCTCGCTGCTGGCCACCCACCCCATCGACGTCAGCCGGAATTAGAGCCTGTCCCCCGGCCTCAGTTCACTGGCACGACTGCGTGCAGCCGGCACAGCTGCCGGCGCAGGCGGGCGCCGCCGCATCCTGGCGCAGCGCGAAGCGGGCGCTCTGCCACGAGCCCGCGGCCAGCGTTCCCAGCGCGCCGACCACACAGACGATGAGCACCACCAGCGCCGTGTCCGGGACGGCGGCCACGGCCACCGCGCCGCCAGCCGCCAACATCACCGCAGCGGCCAACTGGGTGGGCGCCATCGCGCGCAGCGCCAACGCGGTGGCACCGAAATCCCGGTTGTGGGCAAGCGACCAGGTGCCGAAACCCGCCGAGGCCACCGCAGCACACATGCACAGCACGCCCGCAATCAGCATGGGCTCACAATACGAGCCGGCTTATCGACCTGCGCATCCGGCTCTATGGGTGCCGGCGCCGCCTTCCTCTAATGCTGCAGGAACGAGAAGTTCGGCAGCGGGGGCAGGCCCGGCACCATAGCCAACAGGCTGGGGGTGCGCTGCGGGTTCGTCACGGGCGCCTGCGCGGGAAGCCCGACCGGGGCCGCGGGTGACGTTTGGGCGAGCGGCACCAGCGGGGCCGCGCCGGGAGCCGGGGCGACGGGCGCGACCGGAGCCACAGCGGGTGCCGGGGCGGCGGGCGCGACCGGAGCCACAGCGGGTGCCGGGGCGACAGGTGCGACGGGAGCCACAGCGGGTGCCGGGGCGGCAGGTGCGACGGGAGCGGCGCCGGGGGCGGTCACGCGGAATCCGTTGACGATCGCGTCGGTGGCCGGTGCGTCGGCAACGCTTACCGCGCGATCGGTGGTCACCGACAGCGACACGAGGTATTTGTCGTGTCCCGACGTGGCGATGACGTGGCGGCGCGACGTGTTGAGCGTCAAATCTCCGTCGCGGTAGGTGCCTTCGACGATCGACGACGGGAAGCCGCCGAAATCGGTCATCGCGGCGTTGGTGGGCTGCCACGCCGGGAGCTTCTGGCTGTCGACGTAACCGTGGGTGATGGCCTCTTTCGGGTCGAACGCACCGACCAGTTTGTACACCACGACCTGCGCGTTCGACGAATAAATGCTGCTGCCGTGCCGGTCGGCGATCACCGCGAACGCATCGGGCACGTTGGGATCAGGCACCTGGGTCCAGCGCGCGGGGACCGGCAAGGTGATGTCGAGTGCCTGGAAGCCCTGAGGCTTTTGCGCCTCGAGCTTCACGCCCTTCGACTGCAAGAACTCGCGGATCGTGCCGGACGTCGCGGGAGCGGGAGCCGGAGCCGGGGCCGGCGGGGCGACCGCGGCCGGCGCCGCGGTTCCCGGGGCGGGGGCGGCTGCCGGCGGGGTGATCTGGTTGCCGGCCGGCGGGGCCGCGAGGTATCTGCTCGGCGGCACCAGCTCGGGCCCGAGATTCTGCGGTGCCGGCGCGGGAACCGCGGGGACGGGTGCCGGCGCTGGGGGCACCGGGTCTGCCGATGCCGTGCCGCCCGCGACAACCGCCAGGCCCATCAGGCCAGCGACCATACCGCCGAGGAGTGCCCGGTGGACGGGGACGATCTCAATCATCTGCGTCGGTCCTTCCAAAGGCGTCAGTATCAGAAGCCGTCGATAGTGGCTGACTGTAACTAGAGGTCAAAGGCGGTGAACAGGCTCGAAACACACCTGGGATGAACCTCTGATCGGCGCGCAACGGAACCGAGACCAACCTGTGGCCGGCGGACTCGTCGTGTCGGCCCTTATACCCTGTTCAGGTGACCGACTCCCCGACCGCTTCGCCGGCAAGCAGTTCCGGCGCCGCCGTGCCCGACTCTGATGCGCCGCCGCACCGCTACACCGCGGCGCTGGCGGGTCGTATCGAGGGCGCGTGGCAGGAGAACTGGGCGAAGCTCGGGACGTTCAACGTGCCCAACCCGGTCGGTTCGCTGGCTCCGGCAGACGGAGCCCCGGTCCCGGACGACAAGTTGTTCGTGCAGGACATGTTTCCCTACCCGTCGGGGGAGGGGCTGCACGTCGGCCACCCGCTGGGCTACATCGCGACGGACGTATACGCCCGCTATTTCCGGATGACCGGCCGTAACGTCTTGCATGCGTTGGGGTTTGACGCCTTCGGGCTGCCCGCCGAGCAGTACGCGGTACAGACCGGCACCCACCCGCGCACCCGGACCGAGGCCAACGTCGTCAATTTCAAGCGCCAGCTGGGACGCCTGGGCCTCGGCCACGACAGCCGGCGCAGTTTCTCGACCACCGACGCCGAGTTCTACAAGTGGACCCAGTGGATCTTCTTGCAGATCTACAACGCCTGGTTCGACACCGCCGCCAACAAGGCCCGCCCCATCGCCGAGCTGGTCGCCGAATTCGAGTCAGGTGCGCGCGGCCTCGAGGACGGGCGGGACTGGGCCGGGCTGTCGGCGGGGGAGCGGGCCGATGTGATCGACGGCTACCGGCTGGTCTACCGGGCGGACTCGATGGTGAATTGGTGTCCCGGTCTGGGCACCGTGCTGGCCAACGAAGAGGTGACCGCGGACGGTCGCAGCGACCGCGGCAACTTCCCGGTGTTCCGGAAACGGTTGCGACAGTGGATGATGCGAATCACCGCGTACTCCGATCGGCTGCTCGACGACCTCGACGTGCTGGACTGGCCCGAACCGGTCAAGACCATGCAGCGCAACTGGATCGGCCGGTCCACCGGCGCCAAGGCGCTGTTCGCGGCGACCGGGCGCGATGGTGAGACGGTCGACATCGAAGTGTTCACCACCCGGCCCGACACGCTCTTCGGTGCCACCTATTTGGTGCTGGCGCCCGAGCACGACCTGGTCGACGAGTTGGTGGCGACCGCCTGGCCGGACGGCACCGACCCGCGCTGGACGTACGGCGCCGCCACACCGGTGCAGGCCGTTGCCGCCTACCGGCAGGCGATCGGATCAAAGTCAGACCTCGAGCGCCAGGAGAGTAAAGCCAAGACCGGCGTCTTCTTGGGCAGTTACGCGACCAATCCCACCAACGGCAAACCGGTGCCGATCTTCATCGCCGACTACGTGTTGGCCGGGTACGGCACCGGGGCGATCATGGCGGTCCCCGGCCACGACCAGCGCGACTGGGACTTCGCCCACGAGTTCGGCCTGCCGATCGTGGAAGTCATTGCGGGAGGCGATATTTCGGAGTCCGCCTACGCCGGCGACGGGGTTCTGGTCAACTCCGGCTACCTCGACGGGCTGGACGTGGCCGCGGCCAAAGAAAAGATCACCGCCCGCCTGGAGGCCGAGGGTCGTGGCTGGGCGCGTATCGAATTCAAGTTGCGCGACTGGCTTTTCGCGCGCCAGCGGTACTGGGGCGAGCCTTTCCCCATCGTCTACGACACCGACGGGCGCGCGCATGCGCTCGACGAGGCCGCATTGCCGGTCGAGCTGCCCGACGTCCCGGATTACTCGCCGGTGCTGTTCGACCCCGACGACGCCGACAGCGAGCCGTCGCCGCCGCTGGCAAAGGCGACGGAGTGGGTGCACGTCGAGCTGGACCTCGGCGATGGCCTGAAGCCCTACAGCCGGGATACCAACGTGATGCCCCAGTGGGCAGGCAGCTCCTGGTATGAACTGCGCTACACCGATCCGCATAACTCGGAACGGTTCTGCGCCAAGGAGAATGAGGCCTACTGGATGGGTCCGCGGCCGGCCGAGCATGGGCCGCAGGATCCCGGTGGCGTCGACTTGTACGTCGGCGGCGCCGAACATGCGGTGCTGCATCTGCTGTATGCGCGGTTCTGGCACAAGGTCCTCTACGACCTGGGCCACGTGAGCTCACGGGAGCCCTATCGCCGGCTGGTCAATCAGGGCTACATCCAGGCTTTCGCCTACACCGACGCGCGCGGCTCGTACGTGCCGGCCGAGGAAGTGGTCGAACGAGACGGTGGCTTCGTCTACCCCGGACCCGGGGGAGAGGTGGAAGTCTTCCAGGAGTTCGGGAAAATCGGTAAGAGCCTGAAGAATTCGATCTCACCCGACGAGATCTGCGACGACTACGGCGCCGACACGCTGCGGGTCTACGAGATGTCGATGGGCCCGCTGGAGGCCTCTCGGCCCTGGGCGACCAAGGATGTCGTCGGAGCCCACCGCTTCCTGCAGCGCGTATGGCGCTTGGTGGTCGATGAGCAGACCGGCGACGCCCGCGTGGTCGACGGACCCGCACAGCAGTTGGCAACCGACACGCTTCGAGCGCTGCATCGCACCATCGCCGGCGTCGCGGAAGACTATGCCGCACTGCGCAATAACACCGCTGCGGCCAAACTGATCGAATACACCAACCATCTCACCAAGGAGCACCGCGACGCGGTGCCCCGCGCGGCGGTTGAGCCGCTGGTGCTGATGTTGGCGCCCCTGGCCCCGCATATGGCCGAGGAGTTGTGGCTGCGACTGGGCCACCAGACCCCGCTGGCGCACGGCCCCTTCCCGGTCGCCGACCCCGCCTATCTGGTCGACGACACGGTGGAGTACCCGGTGCAGGTGAACGGCAAGGTGCGCGGCCGGGTGTCGGTGGCCGCCGACGCCGATCAGGACACCCTGAAGGCGGCCGCGCTGGCCGACGAAAAGGTCCAGGCGTTTCTGGCGGGCGCCAACCCGCGCAAGGTGATCGTGGTGCCCGGCCGCCTGGTCAACCTGGTCGTGTAGCGCTATCGCCCGGCGGGGCGCAGCACCACCTCGTGCAGGTGACCGTCGCGCGGGGTGCCCACCGCATGGGCGACCGCGGCCGCGAGCGTTTCGGGCTTCAAGAAGTTGGCGGGGTCATAGGTGCCGCCCTCGAACTCGACGAGTTCTCGCTGCATGTCGCTGTCGGTCCGGCCCGGATAGACCGTCGTCACCCGCAACTCCGGTTCGTCGCTGCGCAGCGAGTCCGCAAAGGCGCGCAGTGCGAACTTGCTGGACGAATACGAGGCCATACCCCGCGAAGCGGTGCGCCCCGCACCGGAGTTGATGAACACCACCTGGCCGCGCGCCCGTCGCAGCGCCGGCAACAGCGCCAGCGTAAGTTCCACCGGTCCAAAGACGTTCACGGCGAAGGTGGCACGCCACTCGTCGACGTTCGAGTCCGCGACGCTGCCCGGGATGGCCAGCCCCGCATTGTGCACGAGCACGTCGAGCTCGTCCACAATTTCGCAGGCCGCGTCGATGTCGCCGGAGTCGGTGAGGTCCAGTGGGAACGTGGTGGCGCCGAGCCGCTCCGCGATCGCGTCGAGCCGATCGGACGGCCGGCCCGCCAGCAGCAGGGTGTGCGTGGGTGCCAGCGCTGTGGCGATGGCCGATCCGATACCGCCGCCGGCGCCGGTGATGAGTGCATTGGGCATGCCCAGCAGTTTACCGACGCCGCAAATGTAAGCGAAAAGCGTTGACGGCGAGTTCTTTTCAGGCTTCCTTGCGTGCGGGTGGTACGCCGGCGGGTCCGGACGTCGGGTCACCGGAGGCTAGCCGCTCCAGTGGCGCCAGCGCCTGCATCAGGGTGTTGAGGTCGGACGTCGGAAGCTGGCTCAGCATCGCGGCCAGCGAGGCGCGCCGATTGGCCAGCGATTCGCCGTGCACGGCCCGTCCCCGCGGGGTGATGTCCACGAGCACGGCACGCAGGTCGGACGGATCGCGGGAACGCTTGACCAGCCCCACCTTCTCCAGCCGCCGGATCGCCACGGTCGTGGTGGGGGTCCGCACCCGTTCGTGTGCGGCGAGATCGGTCATCCGGATCGGACCTTGGTCGAGCAGGGTGACCAGGATCGACAGTTGCGCCAGGGTCAGCTCCCCGGCCGCGGCGCCGCTGGGGTCTCCCCGGCGGAGAATCGCAAACAATTTGGACAGCGCTCGGTGCAAACCCTCGGCGAGCTCGGCTACCTCGGCCGGGTTCGATTCGCTGTCTGCCATAAATCGGGAGTCTAACCCGATATGAGGTGCGTACAAGGGAGCTATTGCCCGCCAGTTAGTGGCGATCAAAGCACTTGCGACAAAAACCGCTGCAGCCGTTCGGTCTCTGCGGCATCGAATATCTGCTCAGGAGGGCCCGATTCCACGACCTTGCCGTGATCCATAAACACCACGGCGTCGGAGGCCGACCGCGCGAAACCCATTTCGTGGGTCACCACAACCATTGTCATGCCATCGGCGCCGAGGTCGGCAATGAGTTGCAGTATTCCCTTGACCATTTCGGGATCCAGCGCCGAGGTTGCCTCGTCGAAGAACATCACCTGCGGCCCCATGGCCAGCGCGCGGGCGATCGCCACCCGCTGCTGTTGCCCGCCGGACAGCATGCTGGGACGGGCACCGGCCTTGTGTTTCAGGCCAACTCGGTCCAGCTGCGCCATCGCCAGGTCGCGGGCCTCGTCGGCCGGCAGACGCCGCAACTTTCGTGGTGCCATCGCCACGTTGGCCAGCACGCTCAGGTGTGGAAAGAGGTTGAAATGCTGGAACACCATGCCGATGCGCTGGCGCAACTCGTCGGGATCGTCGCGCAGGACCGACCGGCCATCGAGCAGAATGTCGCCGCTGTCGGGCTCATACAAGCGGTTCAGCGTGCGCAGCAGCGTCGACTTTCCCGAACCGGACGGCCCGATGATCGCCACGGTGCTGCCCGCGGGTGCCTCGATATCGACGCCTCGCAGCACCTTGCTTCCGCCTATGGTTTGGTGGACGCCCTTGGCCGCCAGCGAAACTGACGCGCGCCCGTGGATGCCGAAGGTCACGTGATCTCCTGGCCGAACGTGGTCCCGAGCAGGTCGGCGTCGTCCTCGGGCGTGGCGGCGCGGCGGCCGCGGCGAAGCCGGGTGTCGATGTAGTTCACCAAATGCGTTAGCGGGATGGTCAATAGCAGGTAGAACAGACCCGCGGCCACCAACGGTGAGAGGCTCCCGGTCTGCGCGTTGAGATCCCGCCCCACCTGGAAGAGCTCTCGCTGATCGGCGATCAGGCCGAGGAAGTAGACCAGCGCGGAGGCCTTCAACAGCCCGATGGCCTGATTGACCAGGGCGGGGAGCACGCGACGGATGCCCTGCGGCACCACCACCAGCCGCATTGCGGTGACGTAGCCGAAGCCCAGCGCCCGGGACGCTTCCAATTGTCCGGGATCGACGCTTTGAATGCCGGAGCGCAGAATCTCGCCGATATAGGCGGCGGCCATCAACCCCAGCGCGACGATGCCGAGCGGGTAGGGGTTCTTGTTGGTCAGCCCACTGACCAATGGGCCGATGCCCATCCCGATCAGCAAGATGATCACCACCTCGGGCAGACCCCGGAAGATGTCGGTGTACACCCGGGCGGGCCAGCGCAGCCAGCGCCGGTGCGAGATCCCGGCCATCGCCAACACCATTCCGAACGCCAGGCCGATGACCAGGGCGCTGTTGGTCAGGATCAACGTGTTCGGCAGGCCGGTGGTGAACAGCACGGGAATGGCCTGCCGGTACATATCCCAGTCGAAGAACGAGTCGCCCAACTGGGCCAGTGGAGATTTCGGGGCAGGTGGGCCCGCCGGCGAGCGGTGTTGTTTCGCGATCGCCGCGAAGTCCGGCAGCTTGGGGATGGGCGCGGCTTTGGAGCCGGGTTTCCAGCCGGGCGGCACTGTCCGCGGCACCCATTGGGTGTACAGGTGCGCCCAGGTGCCGTCGGCGATGACGGCGTCCAGCCCGGAATTGAGCGCGTCGATCAACGGCTTGTTGCCCTTGGCGACCGCATAGGCGACGAAATTGCCTGGGCTGTAGGTGTTCGCGGCGACCACCGCCGGATCGCCCGGGCGAATGACGGTCGCGGCAAGGGTCCCCGGTGCCACCCACGCATCGATCTGCCGGGACTTCAGGTTGGCGTACAAGGTGGCGAAGCCGGGATATTTCACGGGTTGCAGATGCAGCACGTCGACGACGTACGACTCCTCGACGGTGCCTTGCACGACGCCGATCCGCTGGCCGCCGGCGAGGTCGCTGAATTTGTGGATGGCCGAACCGGGCGGGACCACCAGCGAATAGAACCCGAAGTCGTAGCCGTTGGTGAAAGAGACGGTGTGCCGGCGGGCGTCGGTCGCCTTGACCGCTGCCGAGCCGACGTCGAAGCGCCGGGAAGCCACCTGGGCGAGCAGCGCGGAGAAGTCGGTGCTGACAAAGCGGACCTGCAGACCCAGCTTGGCGGCGATGGCGCGCAGCAGTTGGTTGTCAAAGCCGCTGAATTCGCCCGTGGGATTGATGCAGATGTTGGGTGGGGCGTCCGACAGCGTGCCGACGGTCAGGACACCCGGCACGCCGAGACCCAGGGAGCCGACGTCGACCGCGTCGAGCGGCTCGACCGACGCCGTGGTGTCACGGTCGTCCTCGCCGGTCGTCGGGCTCTCGGTCAGGTCCTTGGGCAGGGCCCGCGCGCTGTCCACGCCGGCCGGCGCGCATTGATTCCAGTCGGCTGCCGCCGGCGCGACCGGGCCCCCCAGCGTTAGGCCGCACACCACAAGGACGGTCGCGGCCAGGCCGAATGCCCTTCCGCGGCGCTCGGTGTGGCGGCCCACGCGCGAATTCATCAGTGTCACCGTAACGACTGAACGGCGACCTGGCCCGCTCAGAGTCGGTTCACAGCACCAGCGATGCTTCGTCGGAGATCGGGCCCGCGTCGGCGATCGCGGGCAGCGGGCCCGGAACGACGCGACCGACGTCGTCGGGCGGGGTGAAGACCCGCCGCCGGACCAGTTCGGCCAGCATGGTCTGCGCCATCAGATAGGAGCGGTCGACGCACGCGGCCCGCGCGGCTTCGGGGTCGCGCCGCTGTATCGCCGCGGTCTCGTCTTCGTAGAACGGCAGCACTTCGTCGCGTCCGCTCTGGTAGGTCGTCCAGAACAGGCGGGGGATGAGATCCTGCGAGGCGCGGATCGTGGCATGCAGCCGCGGACCGGCGTACTCCTCGTTGAGGGTGCGCCGATACTCGGCGGCGATGTCGGTGAATGCGCGCGAATCCTTGGCGGTGCGCAGCGAGCGCATCAGGGTGTCGAGCTGGCCCAGGATTCTTGGCGTGGGACTGGTCGCCGCGCGTGCGGACGCAATCCCATTGAGCATTCCGTCGAGCTCATGGTGTTCGAGGACGGTGGCCTCATCGAACCGCTCGACGAACGCGCCCCGGTGATATCGCGTGGACACAATGCCGTCGTGTTCGAGTTGGACCAGTGCCTCTTGAATGGGCACCCGGCTCACTCCCAAGCCCAGCGCAATTTCATTGCGGTCGACGCGGTCTCCAGTGCGCAGCTTCCCGGTCAACAACAGGTGCAGGATGTGCGAAACAACCAGGTCCTTTTCTTTGACCCCGTATTTCTTCGGCATCTTTTTGTTTCAGTCTCTTTCACGCCCGGTTCGGCAAGCCAGCGCTGAGAGTTTCTCACGAATTGACGCGCGCGTTTAGTGTTTGGCCGAGGAACCTGAATACGCCGGTTTTAACGGCTGTCGCGCCACTTGCATAGCGCTTCGGCGGCGGTCAGGTCGTAGTGCGGACCATTTACGCCGACGGTCAGCAGCGTCACGCCCAGGGCGGTGAGGCCTTCGGCGTTGGCGATCAGCCCGTCGAGGCCCTCGCCGCGGCGCACGCCGCTGTTGTTCTCGACGCCGGCCGACCTTTCGATGGTGGACGGGTCGCGCCCGACCGCGGCGCAATGTTCTTCCAGCACGGCCGCCGCCCCCGGATAGGTCTCGACGGTGGTGAAACCGTGCCAGATGTCGCCGTATTCGGCGACCATGCGCAATGTCTTCCGCGGGCCCTTGCCGCCGATGAGGATCGGGATGTCGCGGGTGGGAGCCGGGTTCAATTTAGCCAGCCGCGCGTTGATCCGGGGCAGTGCGGCCGCCAGGTCGTCAAGGCGGCTGCCGACGGTGCCGAATTCGTAGCCATACTCGTCGTAGTCCTTTTGTTTCCAACCCGAACCGATGCCGAGGATGAGCCGGCCGTCGGAAATGTGGTCGACGGTGCGGGCCATATCGGCCAGCAGCTCGGGATTGCGGTAGGAGTTGCAGGTGACCAGCGCGCCGATCTGGATGCGCGAGGTCTGCTCGGCCCAGGCCCCGAGCATCGTCCAGCATTCGAAATGCGCACCGTCGGGATCGCCGTAGAGCGGGAAGAAATGATCCCAGTTGAAGGCGATGTCGACGCCGATGTCCTCACAGCGGCGCACGGCGTCGCGCATCTGGCCGTATTGCGGAGCGTGTTGGGGCTGCAGCTGGACACCGATACGGATTCCGAACTCAGAAGTCATTAGCCCACCGTAGGCTCAGCGTGCGTCGAGCACTCCACGCAGAAGGTCGATCAGCGCGCGTGGCTGGTCGCTTTGCACGGAATGGCCCGAATTCTCCACGACGTGCGCGGCGCGGAAATGCTTTGCGCGACGGGCCAACTCGGCCGCGTCGTCGTCGCTGACGAAGCCCGACGAGCCGCCGCGCACCAACGTCACGGGTGCGGACAAGGCGTCGACGTCGTCCCACAGGCCGGCGAAATCGGGGAAGGTACGGATGGCGTCGTAGCGCCACGTCCACTGGCCGTTCTCCAGCTTGCGCGAGTTGTGAAACACCCCGCGGCGCAGAGCCTTCACCTCGCGGTGCGGGGCCGCCGCGACGGTCAAGTCGAGCATGGCCTGGAAGCTGGGAAATTCGCGTTCCCCGTGCATCAGAGCCACGGTGCCCTGCTGCTCCTTGGTCATCTCGGAATGCCGTTGCAGCGCCGACGGGGTGACGTCGATCAGCACCAGTTCTTTGACCAGTTCGGGTGCCACCGCGCCCAGCCGGATCGCGGTCAATCCGCCCAGCGACATGCCGACGACGAGGTCGGCGGACGCGGCGTGTTCGCGCAGGATCGGCAGCAAGGTGTCGGCGTTGTGCTGCGGCGAGTAGTCGCCGTCCTCGCGCCAGGCGGAGTGGCCGTGGCCGGGAAGGTCGACCGCCAGAGCGGGCTCACCGAGGCCGACGATGATGGTGTCCCAGGTGTGCGCATTCTGCCCGCCGCCGTGCACGAACACGATTCGCGGGGGAGCGCTGCCCCAGCGCAGGGCGCTGATTTTGCTTTCGCCCGTGCCGGACTCGACGCGCTCGGCGTCGGGCAGGGGACCGGAGACCCCGGCCTGCTCGGCGTTTTCGGACAGCAGCGAGAATTCGGACAGCCCGGCCAGTTCGTCTTCGGAAATCTCGGTCACGATCTTTGACACTAGCTATAGGACGTACCGGCGGCGAACGCCACGGAAGCGCTGCCACATCGCGGCGGCGCGCTCCGGCGCGCTCACCATGGCGGTTTCCTCGGGCAGGGCGCCCGGCAGTGCGTCGTGCTTGACCAGCCGGGTGTCCAGCACAGCGGGCTCGCCCTCGAGCATGTGCCGGTAGGTCAGGTTGCCGCGTTCGAAGCCCTGGGTGTCCAGCCAGTTGTGCACGCTCGGATCGCGGTGAGCCATAACCAGGCGGATGCGGCCGTCGCGGTCGACCTTGGTGCGGCTCGGCGTATAGCTCACCGGGCGGTACAGGTAGTCCATGCTGTTGAAGAAGACACCCATATTGGTGAACATCCACAGCCCGTCGTGGGCGTCGAACTCGACGATCAGCGCCTCGTCGGCCGCCAGCTCCCAGTACATGTTGGCCGCGGCCCTGCCGCGTTTGTTGTCGGCGTCGGTGACGCCGACGTGCGGGAACGTGTTGGGGTGCTCGGCGTCGACGCCGCCGTAGTTGAAGGGGAATTCGGGCCAATCCGACATCAGGCCGGTGACGAAATCGCCGGCCCAGCGCATCGCGTCAACCATGTCGGTGGTGGTGGGCAACGGCTTGGGGGAGGCCATGTCGATGCGTTCGATGCGCAGCTGCGCCGGCGATTCGTCCCAGCGGTCAAACCCCTGGCGGATGAACAGTTTCCGGGACTCCGGTGTGGTGGGTAGCCAGTTCGGCCCGCGTTCGGGGCCTCCGAGGTAAAGCTCGAACCGCCCGTCTTCGCCGATGTCGAGTTGGTGGCCGACCAGGTTTGCCTCCGGTGTGTCGCCGAATGGCTCGTGCAAGACGCCCGGGCCGGGCGTGCGCCGTCCCTGCACGGTGACGTTGAAAAAGCGGGCGGTGCCGCGGGTGCCGGTGAGCCGATAGCTGGAGTGCCCGTCGATCCACGCCTGTTGATAGGTGAAGTCGGCGCAGTCCCCGCCGAGTTTGCGGGTGGGACCGCAGAAGGCATGCAGCGCCGGGTAGCCGGTGTCGCGGGTCTCGAGTGCCAGATCGAAGGCCTGGCCGAGGTTTTGGGTGAGAAATCGGTACGCATCGACGCGCTGCGATGCCTTGGCGGGGTTGGCGTCTTTGAACACCTGCCGGCCCGCGCGCTCCAGCTGGGCGCAGAATTCGGTCCACGCCGACTGCAGTGCCGCGTCGTCGGGGCCGTCGCCGAAACCCATTGTCATGCACCCAATCTGTTCAGCATCGCGCCCACGACATCGCAGGCGCGCCGCGCGGATTGCAGCCGGCCCTCGGCGTCGATGCGGGGGCCGATCAGTTCCAGGTCGAATCCGTGCGCGTAGCCGCCGGCCAAGGCCTGGCCGACGAACGCTTCGAGCGGGATCACGCCGTCGCCGGGCACCGCGCGACCCGGGAGCGCCCGGTCGCCCAGCACGTAATCGCTGAGCTGGATGAGCTCGGTTCGTGGCAATGCCCGCTGCACCATCGCTTCGACATCGCCTTCCGCCCAGCAGTGAAACAGCTCGATGCAGATTCCGAGTCCGCTCATCTCGGCCAGCGCGACGGTATCGCGCAGGGTATGCGCGAGATGAATGTCGGCGTAGAGGCTGGACGCGTTCTCGATCGCCAACGCCACCCCCGCCTGCCCCGCGTGCTCGACACAGGGCGCGATCAACGCGCTGAAGCGATCGGCGGCCTGCGGCCAGGTCAGTGCCCCCCGGCCGCCCGTGAGCAGGTAGACCACCCGGGCGCCGACCGCGGCCGCGGCGTCGATCACCGCCAGCAACGCGTCCCGGGCCGCGGTCCCGAATGCGTCGAGCCGGCCACCGCCGAAGATGTGGCACACCGCCTCCACGGTGTAGGTATTGCGCTGCAACAGCTTTGGAAATTGTGGGTCGAGCAGCTCGCTGTCCAAGACGCTGAGCCGCGACACGCCGAGGGCCGCCCAATGCTGTGCCACTTCGGCCAGCGGCGCGCCGAAGAAGGTGACGTCGTGGACGGACAGGCGTTTGTGCGGCGACGTCACATCAGCCCCGGGTTTCGATCTCGACACCGAATCGCTCACGGAATGGCCGGAATTCGGCGTGCAGCGCATCGAGGTCCTCGCCGATGTCGATCAGCAGCCGGGTGGAGTAGCGGAACTTGCCGTACCGGTCGCCGCGGTTGTTGGCCAGGTAGTCGCGCATCGCCGATTCGGCCTCCGGCGTGAGTTTGCGTCCGGCGAACTCGTAATACCGCCGGACAGTCGCGATTTGATCGGCGACGAAGTCGGTGTAGCGGATGTGCAGGATGCGCGGATCGTCCACCATGGGGTTGCTCATGGTGTTGGCGACGCCATCGCGCGTCAACTCCAGATGCATCTTCGCCAGGGCGTGCAGGTCGACGGGACCGACCATGCCTTCGGCGATGTCGGCCATCATCATCGTGCGTGAGGCCGCGACCTGCACCGGGTCGCGGTGCAGCCACACCAGGGTGGCGTCGGGGTAGGCGTCGAACATCTCCTTGAGGCGAAATCCGTGAAACCCCTTCAGCACCCAGTATTTCCGGGGCCGTCGGTACTGCAGTTGTTGCAGCATGGCCTTGTGCAGCCGGTACTGCGCGGCCGCGTCGGTTGCCAGGCCGCCGACCAGCGACTGCATGGGCACCCGCCACCACGCCGTCGGCGTCATCACCCGGAAGTCGAATGCCCAGGTGCGCTCGTCTTCGGGAAGGCCGTCGCCCAGCATGTCGTTGTAGGGGTGGCTGTGCAGCCATTTCGGCATCTTGGCGTTGATCTCGCGCCAATCCGCGTCGGCGCGCGCCCGGCGGTCGTCGTCGGGTGCTGCGAGCCCCGGCGGCGGGGACGGATACATCACCTCCCAGAACCGCAGCGCGCGGGCGCGCGGGTCGACGGACATCAGGGCATGCATAAGCGTTGTGCCCGAACGGGGTTCGCCGGTGACGAACATCGGCGACTCGATCACCTCAGCACCGATCGGGTAGCGGTTGCGGTCTTCGATGAGTTCAAGGCGCGACGTCAGCAGCCAGCGACACACCTGCGCGGCTTCGAAGCGGCCATCGGCATCCATGCCCAGACCGTTGAGGTGGTCGACGGCGACGGCGAAGCGTTCGGGCAGGGTGGCATCACCGTAATCGCGCAGTCCGGTCTCCGCCTCGGCGGCGGCGAGCATCTCCGCGGCGTCCAAACGTGGTGTCACGGCAGGTCTCCGCAGAGCCGCAGCAGTTCGTCTTCGGCCGCGCGAACGTTGGCCGCCGAGGCCTGCGCGTATTTCACGCCGGCCATCGCGCCGTAGTCGAGGATCTTGGGCACGCGCAGGCCGGCGTCGACGTATGTCTTGACGATTTTGGCGACCTCTTTGGGCGTGCCGTGCGGTACGACGGCCAGCACCATCTCGGGTTGCACGTTGTCCAGAAATTCCACGATCCGTTCCCGGGTGAGCACGGCCGGGTCGATGTCCTGGAATCCCCGCCAGCTCTCGCCCATCGGGTGTTCGAACCCGAAGTCGCGCAGCGTCTTTGCGGAGACCTGCAGCAGGAAGGCCTTGACCAGGGGAGCCTGCAGGATCTCGGCGAGGGCGGCGTCGTCCGAGCCGATCAGGCACACCTGGATGAAGCACGGGGTGATCGCCATCGGGTCGCGCCCGGCGCGGTCTGCGGATGCCCTTACCGCGGTGAGCATCTGGGCGTAGTGCTCGGGAGTCCAGGCGCCCGCCGGCCACCACCCGTCGGCGTAGCGGCCCGCGATGTCGAGCATCCGGGGGCCGCTGGCGCCGATCCAGATCGGGGGCTGCCGGCCCTCGTAGGGTTCGGTGTCCAGGCGGGCATGATGTAGCGAATAGAACTGGCCGTCGAAGTCGACCGGGCCGTCACTGCGCCACAGCAGCTGGATCACCGCAAGCGCCTCCTCGAAACGGCTGACCGAACGCGAGAAGTCGAAGCCGTAGGGCAGCGTGTTCTCGCTCTCGCCGCTGCCCAGCCCCAGGATGAAACGCCCCTTGGCGAGGTGATCGATGGTCAGCGCCGTCTGGGCGAGCATGGCGGGATGGCGGCGCACGGTGTCGACCACGGCGCTGACCAGAGGAACCCGCTCGGTCAGCACGGCCGCCGCGGCCGCCACCGCGAGCCCGTCCAGGTGGCGGTGCGGCGAGGGGGAAGCGGCGGCCAGGTCGGTGAATTCGGGAGTCCAGAGCGAGTCCGGCCAGAAGCTGACCATGTGATCGGGCAGCCAGATGGAGTGGTACCGGCCGCTGTCGAGTCCGGCGAGCCCGGACAGGTCAAGGGGCAGGGTGGTGCGCAGGAACGCTGCGGGTTGAACGGTCATCGAAACATGATGCTAAGCACCTGCACAGCATCGTGTCGATGATTTGGCGATGATGCGCCGAGTGTGGGCCCTCGGCAGGGGGACAGCGCCCGAATTCGTTCCCGGGGCCCACACTCGACGGTAGGAGTCGGCCGAGCGTCGGGCCTTAGCCCGAGATGATGAACTCTTCGAGTTGGGTGCGCGCGATGTCGTCGGGCAGCTGCTGCGGTGGGCTCTTCATCAGGTACGCCGATGCCGGGATCACCGGGCCGCCGATGCCGCGGTCCTTCGCGATCTTGGCGGCGCGCACCGCGTCGATGATGACGCCCGCGGAGTTCGGGGAGTCCCAGACCTCGAGCTTGTACTCCAGGTTCAGCGGCACGTCACCGAAGGCGCGGCCTTCCAGCCGCACGTAGGCCCACTTGCGGTCGTCGAGCCAGCCGACGTGATCGGACGGGCCGATGTGTACGTCCTTGGTCTTGAACTCGCGCTGCAGGTTACTGGTGACGGCCTGCGTCTTGGAGATCTTCTTGGACTCCAAGCGCTCACGCTCGAGCATGTTGAGGAAGTCCATGTTGCCGCCGACGTTGAGCTGCATGGTGCGGTCCAGCTGCACGCCGCGGTCCTCGAACAGCTTGGCCATCACGCGGTGAGTGATGGTCGCGCCGACCTGGCTCTTGATGTCGTCGCCCACGATCGGCACGCCGGCGTCGGCGAACTTCTTGGCCCACACCGGGTCCGAGGCGATGAATACCGGCAGCGCGTTGACGAACGCCACGCCCGCGTCGATGGCGCACTGGGCGTAGAACTTGTCGGCCTCTTCGGAGCCGACCGGCAGGTAGGAGACCAGGACGTCGACGTTGGCCTCGCGCAGCGCCTGGACCACGTCGACGGCCTCGACATCGGACACCTCGATGGTGTCGGCGTAGTACTTGCCGATGCCGTCCAGCGTCGGGCCGCGCTGCACCGTCACGTTGGTGGGCGGTACGTCGGCGATCTTGATGGTGTTGTTCTCCGACGCGAAGATCGCCTCGGACAGGTCGAAGCCGACCTTCTTGGCGTCCACGTCGAACGCCGCGACGAACTTCACGTCGCGGACGTGGTACTGACCGAACTTCACGTGCATCAAGCCGGGCACGGTGCTGTTCGCGTCGGCGTCGTAGTAGTACTGCACGCCCTGAACCAGCGAAGACGCGCAGTTACCGACGCCGACAATGGCGACTCGTACCTCCGTCGACGCCTGCGGCGCGTTCTGCTCACTCATATGGGCGTTCTCCTAACCTCTAACCACTGACTGGGATGCTGGGTATGTGCAGGGATTTACGTTTGCTCGGAGAGGCCGGGCATAGCCCGCTCCGCAGCAATGAGCTCGTTGAGCCACTTGACTTCGCGCTCACTGGACTCGAGCCCCAATTGATGAAGCTGACGGGTGTAGCGATCAAACGAGCTACTGGCCCGCGCCACGGCGTCGCGCAGGCCTTCCCGTCGTTCCTCGACCTGACGGCGGCGGCCTTCCAGAATGCGCATCCGCGCCTCTGCCGGAGTCCGGTTGAAGAACGCCAGGTGTACGCCGAAGCCGTCGTCGGTGTAGTTGTGCGGACCGGTGTCGGCCACCAGCTCACCGAAGCGCCGGCGGCCCTCGTCGGTCAGCTGGTAGACGCGCCGGGCCCGCCGGACCGGCGTCCCGGCCGGCGCGGCATCCTCGGCGATCAACCCTTCGGCCTGCATGCGCCGCAGGGCGGGGTAGAGCGATCCGTACGAAAACGCCCGGAACGCACCGAGGAGACCGGTCAGCCGCTTGCGCAACTCGTAGCCGTGCATGGGCGACTCGATCAGGAGACCCAGGATGGCAAGCTCCAGCAACCGAATCACCTCCCTGAAAAGATTTGCGTGGCTGGTTACGACGGTTCGACGCCTCGCGCAATCGTATCGTCTCGATATATTAGCCACAACACCACTGACTGTTGGTTTGCCGTTCGTCACAGTGCACGGGTGTGAAACGAGCCGGAGGACCGGGCTTTACGTGGGCAGACTCATCTGCGAGAGCCCACCCGGTGTGGTCGGGTCGGTCGGGCTCGACGATCGAGTACGTGGTTTTGGCGCGGCTGGTCCGCAAGGTCGGTGAGCGCGGGCGCGCTCACCTGGCGCGACCAATCGATATGGGCCGCCGCCACACCGGCCTCATGGGCACCGAGATGGCACCCATGGGTGACTCCAAAACGTGCTAGCGCCGGCGCTATCGCACTTCGAAAAGACCATGCACTCCCGGAGCCGGGACTGCAGGGGCGGCAGTGACGCGCGCGAGCCCACAGATACCGTCGTCGAACGCCCGGCACGGACCGCCGCGGTTCGGTTGCGTATCACTGGTCGGGATGGCGACGTACTCTGGTGGGCGTGCGACTGCAGCGACAAGTGGTGGACTACGCGCTCCGACGGCGCTCACTGCTGGCCCAGGTGTACTCGGGCCGCACCGGTGTGTCCGAGGTTTGTGACGCGAACCCGTATCTGCTGCGCGCCGCCAAGTTTCACGGGAAACCCAGTCAGGTCATGTGCCCGATCTGCCGCAAGGAGCAGCTGACGCTGGTGTCGTGGGTGTTCGGCGAGCACCTCGGTGCGGTGTCGGGCTCGGCGCGCACGGCCGAAGAATTGGTGATGCTGGCCACCCGCTTCGAGGAGTTCGCCGTCCACGTGGTGGAGGTGTGCCGGACCTGCAGCTGGAACCATCTCGTCAAGTCCTATGTGCTCGGCGCGGCGCGCACGGCACCTCCTCCCAGGGGGACCGGACGCACGCGGACGGCGCGCAACAACGCTCGCACGGCCATTGAATAACGAAGGACGCCACAGCCAGTCGTCCGGTGACCAACGTGGGCCAGCGACTGAGCATGTAGGCAATCAGAGTTCTGACAAGCGCCCGGAGCCCGACCGTCCGGACGCCGGTCGTCGGGATCCCGAACGCCGGGAAGCGCCGCCGACCATCAACCGCCGTCGCCGTCAGGCCCCGCCCGACGATCGGCTGACGACGATCCTGCCGCCGGTCCAAGACGACCGGGCGCCACGACGCTCCGACCCCATCGACGAAGTCAAGGCTGCGCTGGCCGGCCCCCCGTCGACGCCCTTACGGCGCGACGCGCTCGACGAGGTCAAGGCCGCACTCGACGGCCGGAGACCGACGTCCGGCCGGCTCGATCGCCCCGGCCTCGGCGGTGGTCCGCCCAGCGGCCCGCCCCCTCCGCCCCGCCGGCCAGGAGGTCCGGGAGGACCCGGCGGTCCCGGCGGCCGGCCGCTGCCGCCGTGGCGCGACTGGACCTGGACCGAGCAGATCAACTGGCTATGGGTGCGGCGCGGGGCCTACCTCTGCGCGGCCGTGCTGGTGCTGCTGCCGATCGTCACGTTCGCCATGGCGTACTTCATCGTCGACATCCCCAAGCCGGGTGACCTTCGCACCAATCAGGTTTCGACGATCCTGGCCAGCGACGGCTCGGAGATCGCCAAGATCATTCCGCCCGAAGGCAATCGGGTCGACGTCAACATCAATCAGGTTCCCGTGCATGTGCGCCAGGCGGTGATCGCCGCCGAAGACCGAAACTTCTACTCGAACCCGGGATTCGATTTCAGCGGCTTCGTGCGCGCAGTGAACAACAACCTCTTCGGCAGCGGTGATCTGCAGGGCGGGTCGACGATCACCCAGCAGTATGTGAAGAACGCGCTGGTCGGTTCGGCCCAGCACGGGGTCAGCGGCCTGATGCGTAAGGCCAAGGAACTTGTCATCGCCACCAAGATGTCGGGGGAGTGGTCGAAAGACGATGTGCTGCAGGCCTATCTGAACATCATCTACTTCGGTCGGGGCGCCTACGGGATTTCGGCCGCCGCAAAGGCCTACTTCAACAAACCCGTCGAGCAACTCACGGTCTCCGAGGGCGCACTGTTGGCGGCACTGATCCGGCGGCCGTCCTCATTGGACCCGGCGATTGATCCGCAGGGCGCCCGTGCCCGCTGGGCGTGGGTGCTCGACGGCATGGTGGAAACCAAGGCGCTGTCTCCGAGTGATCGCAGGGCGCAGGAATTCCCGCCGACCGTGCCGCCTGATCAGGCGCGCGCGCAGAACCAGACGACCGGGCCCAACGGGCTGATCGAGCGTCAGGTGACCAAAGAGTTGATGGAACTGTTCAACATCGACGAGCGGACCCTGAACACCCAGGGCCTACAGGTCACCACCACCATCGATCCGAAGGCCCAGCAGGCCGCGGAGAAGGCGGTGTCGAAGTACCTCGACGGCCAGGATCCCGATATGCGTTCGGCCGCGGTGTCGGTCGACCCACACGACGGCGCGATACGTGCGTACTTCGGCGGCACCGACGCCAACGGGTTCGACTTCGCCCAGGCCGGCCTGCAGACCGGGTCGTCGTTCAAGGTGTTCTGCCTCATCGCCGCGCTCGAGCAGGGGATCGGCCTGGGCTACCAGGTGGACAGCTCACCGCTGACCGTCGATGGCATCAAGATCACCAACGTCGAGGGCGAGAGCTGCGGAACCTGCAACATCGCCCAGGCGCTCAAGATGTCGTTGAACACCTCCTACTACCGGCTGATGCTCAAGCTCAAGGGCGGCCCGCAGGCCGTCGCCGACGCAGCGCACCAAGCCGGCATCGCGACCAGCTTCCCTGGCGTCGACCACACCCTATCCGAGGACGGCAAGGGCGGACCACCCAACAACGGAGTTGTGCTGGGCCAGTATCAAACCCGGGTGTTCGACATGGCCTCGGCGTACGCCACGCTGGCGGCCTCCGGCGTCTATCACCGCCCGCACTTCGTGCAGAAGGTCGTCAACTCAGACGGCCAGGTCCTGTTCGATGCCGCCAACTCCGACAACAAGACCGAGCAGCGCATCCCCAAGGCCGTCGCCGACAACACCACCGCGGCCATGGTGCCGATCGCCGCCTATTCGCGTGGCCACGCCCTGTCCGGCGGTCGGCCGTCGGCGGCCAAGACGGGCACCACCCAGCTCGGTGACACCACCTCGAACAAGGACGCCTGGATGGTGGGTTACACGCCGTCGCTCTCGACGGCGGTGTGGGTGGGCACCGCCAAGGGCGATAGCCCGCTGGTAACGGCTTCAGGCGGACCGGTTTACGGCTCGGGGCTGCCGTCGGACATCTGGAAGTCCACCATGGACGGCGCGCTCAAGGGCACGTCCAACGAATCCTTCCCCAAGCCGACCGAGATCGGCGGTTACGCGGGCGTGCCCGTTGCACCCCCGCCGCCCCCGCCGCCGTCGGAGACCGTCATCCAGCCCACCATCGAAGTGGCGCCGGGCATCACCATTCCGGTCGGTCCGCCCACGACGATCACCGCGGCGCCACGGGCGCCTGTCGGTCCGCCGGGTGGGCCGGAGCAGGGTGGTGGCCCGGAGCCGGGTGGTCAGTTTGGTGGCCCCCCGGGTGGCCCGTTTGGTGGTCCCCCGGGTGGTGGCGTCCCGCCGGGTGGAGCCCAAGCGCCGCCACCGCCACCGTGACCGACGCCGCGGAGCACGGCGCGACGACCTCACCGCAGCGGCTCGCCGCGGATCTGCGCAGCGCCGACAGCCGAGATTGCCCGAGCCGCACCGACTTTCTGGGTGCCGCACTCGCCGACGTCGTCGGCGGACCGGTCGGCCGGCACGCGCTGATCGGCCGCTCCCGGCTGATGACCCCGGTGCGGGTGATGTTCTTGATCGCACTGGTGTTCCTGGCGCTCGGCTGGTCGACGAAGGCGGCCTGTCTGCAAAGCACCGGCACCGGGACCGCCGACCAGCGGGTTGCCAACTGGAACAACCAGCGCGCCTACTACGAGCTGTGCTACTCCGATACCGTGCCGCTCTACGGCGCAGAATTGTTGAGCCAGGGCAAATTTCCCTACAAGTCGAGCTGGGTCGAGACCGACTCGACCGGCGCCCAGCAGATCCGTTACGACGGCCGGCCCGCGGTGCGCTACATGGAGTATCCGGTGCTGACCGGGATCTATCAGTACGTGTCGATGGCGCTGGCCAAGACCTACACCGCGCTGAGCAAGCTGGCCCCGCTTCCGGTGGTCGCCGAGGTGGTGATGTTCTTCGACGTCGCGGCCTTCGGGCTGGCACTGGCCTGGCTGGCCACCGTCTGGGCGAGCGCCGGTCTGGCCGGGCGGCGGATCTGGGATGCGGCCCTGGTGGCCGGCTCCCCGATACTGATCTTTCAGATATTCACCAACTTCGACGCGCTGGCAACGGCTTTCGCGATGGCCGGGCTCCTGGCCTGGGCGCGACGAAAACCGGTGCTGGCCGGGGTGCTGATCGGATTGGGTGCCGCGGCGAAGCTATATCCGTTGCTGTTCTTGGGCCCGATGCTGCTGCTGGGAATTCGGACCGGACGTCTGCGTGCATGGGCCCGCACCACGGTCGCGGCGGGCGTGACCTGGCTGCTGGTGAACCTGCCGGTGCTGGTGTTCTTTCCGCGGGGCTGGTCGGAGTTCTTCCGGCTCAACACGCGTCGCGGCGACGACATGGACTCGGTGTACAACGTCATCAAGTCGTTCACCGGCTGGCGGGGCTTCGATCCCAAGCTCGGGTTCTGGCAGCCGCCGACGGTGCTCAACACCGTCGTTGCGGTGCTGTTCGTGGCGTGTTGTGCGGCAATCGCATTCATCGTACTGACCGCCCCGCAACGGCCACGCGTGGCGCAGTTACTGTTCCTAGTGGTCGCCGCTTTCCTGCTGACCAATAAGGTTTGGAGCCCGCAGTTCTCGCTGTGGCTGGTGCCGCTGGCGGTGCTCGCACTCCCGCATCGCCGGCTACTGCTGACGTGGATGACCCTTGACGCGCTGGTGTGGGTGCCGCGGATGTATTTCCTGTACGGCAATCCCAACCGTTCGCTACCCGAACAGTTCTTCACCACCACGGTGCTGCTGCGCGACATCGCGGTTATCGTGTTGTGCGCGTTGGTGATTCGCCAGATCTACCGGCCCGGTGAGGATTTGGTGCGCTGGGACGGCCGGGTGGACGATCCGGTGGGCGGGCCGTTCGACCGCGCACCTGACGCGCCACCCCGGTGGGTGCCGGACCGGCTGCGGCCGATTGGTTCGCGCCGCTCGGGCGTCCCGGAATCCCACGCCGCTGACGAGCAACCCGCGGTGGCCAGCGAAGTGGCCTCAGCGCCGTGACGCAGGTGGCCATCCCGGTCTTCCCGCGATTCACCGCGCTCGACGCGGTGGGTCCGTACGAGGTGCTGCAACGCATCCCGTCGATCGACGTCGTGTTCGTCGGGCACCAGCGCGGTGAAATGCGGACCGAGAACGGCATGCTCGGCATCAGCTGCGACGCCACCTTCGACGAGGTGGCTACACCCGATGTGGTGGTGTTCCCCGGCGGCATCGGTACCCGGCAGCTCGTTCACGACGAGGCCATCAAGGGGTGGCTGCTAGCGGTACATCCCAACACGACGTTCACCACCTCGGTGTGCACGGGTGCCCTGCTGCTCGCCGCGGCCGGTTTGCTGGATGGGCTCACCGCCACCACCCACTGGCGGGCCGCGGACCTCCTCAACGGCTTGGGCGCCCGCTACGTGCCGGAGCGCGTCGTCGAACATTTGCCGCAGCGGATCATCACCGCGGCCGGAGTGTCCAGCGGCATCGACATGGCCCTACGTCTGGTGGAGCTGCTCGTCGATCGCGAGGCCGCGCAGGCGGCGCAGCTGCTCATCGAATACGACCCGCAGCCGCCGTTCGACTCGGGCGCGCTCGCCAAAACCGATCCCGCGACGGTGGCGAGGGCCGAGGAATACTTGGCCGCCCGGCAGTAGCAAGGTTGCCCAAACGACCGGATTTTTCTGGTCAGCCCGCTGTCCGGTACTCTGATGCGGTTGCCGACGCAGGCGACCCTCCTGCCACGGAACGTCCGTGGCCGCACAGACCAGAGGAGGTGGTGAGGTTTCCATGCGTCCATACGAAATCATGGTCATTCTTGACCCCACGCTCGACGAGCGCACCGTTGCCCCGTCATTGGAGACGTTCCTCAACGTCGTCCGCAAGGATGGTGGATCCGTCGACAAGGTCGACATCTGGGGCCGGCGCCGTCTGGCTTACGAGATCGCCAAGCACGCCGAAGGCATCTACGTCGTCGTCGACCTGAAGGCCGAGCCGGCGACGGTGTCCGAGCTCGACCGCCAGCTGAGCCTCAACGAGTCGGTACTGCGCACCAAGGTGATGCGCACCGACAAGCACTAACAGCCTTGGCTGCGTCGCGTGCTTCTCGTCGGCGCACCTGCTTAGGCTGTGGAGAGCTCAGCGAAAGTACGCTCATGACACCCACCACCCGAGCGGCGGACCCAGGAGGAAATTGTGGCTGGTGACACCACTATCACCGTTGTTGGAAACCTGACCGCCGACCCCGAATTGCGGTTCACCCCGTCGGGTGCGGCCGTCGCGAACTTCACCGTGGCGTCGACCCCCCGGATCTATGACCGCCAAAGCGGGGAATGGAAAGACGGCGAGGCGCTGTTCCTGCGGTGCAACATCTGGCGGGAAGCCGCCGAGAATGTCGCGGAAAGCCTCACGCGTGGTGCCCGGGTGATCGTCACGGGCCGGCTCAAGCAACGCTCCTTTGAGACTCGTGAAGGTGAGAAGCGCACCGTCGTCGAGGTCGAGGTCGACGAGATCGGCCCCTCGCTGCGGTATGCCACGGCCAAGGTCAACAAGGCCAGCCGCAGCGGCGGTGGCGGTGGCGGTGGCGGCGGCTTCGGCGGTGGCGGCGGTGGTGGCGGCGGCGGATCCCGCCAGCAGTCGGCGCCGGCGAGCAGCGCACCCGCGGACGATCCGTGGGGCAGTGCCCCCGCATCGGGCTCGTTCGGCGGCGGCGACGACGAACCGCCCTTCTGATTTGAAGAAACTTCAGTAATAGAGAACGGAAAGAAAAACAGACATGGCCAAGTCCAACAAGCGGCGGCCGGCTCCGGAAAAGCCGGTCAAGGCGCGGAAATGTGTCTTCTGCTCGAAGAAGGGACAAGCGATCGACTACAAGGACACCGCGCTGCTGCGTACGTATATCAGCGAGCGCGGCAAGATCCGTGCGCGTCGCGTCACCGGCAACTGCGTGCAGCACCAGCGTGACGTCGCCGTCGCGGTGAAGAACGCCCGCGAAGTGGCGCTGCTGCCCTTTACCTCCTCGGCGCGATAGTCGCCGCAGGCCTACCGAAAGTACGAAACGATGAAGCTGATTCTGACGGCTGACGTCGACCACCTTGGTACCGTCGGCGACACTGTCGAGGTCAAGGATGGTTACGGCCGTAACTTCCTGCTCCCGCGCGGGCTGGCTATCGTGGCCTCCCGCGGCGCGCAGAGGCAGGCCGACGATATCCGCCGGGCCCGCGAAACCAAGGCGGTCCGCGACCTCGGGCACGCCAACGAACTCAAGACGGCGATCGAGGCGCTCGGCCCGGTCGCGCTGCCGGTGAAGACCGCGGCCGATTCCGGGAAGCTGTTCGGTTCGGTGACGGCCAGCGACGTCGTCGCGGCGATCAAGAAGGCCGGCGGCCCCAACCTGGACAAGCGCATTGTGCGGTTGCCGAAGTCGCACATCAAGGCCGTCGGGACCCACCCGGTGGCGGTGCACCTGCACCCCGAGGTCGACGTCGAGGTCGCGCTCGAGGTCGTCGCGCAGAGCTAAGCATCCGACATTTGCTCACAGCCCGGCGGTGGCCTGATCGGCCGCCGCCGGGCTGCGTTGCGCTGCGGCCACGCGGGCACACTCCGGTGACAGCAATCGCGGACGTGCCCCCCGGCGAACTATTTCTGGGGTGTATTCCGCCAGGGCGCTTTACCGGCCCGTAACGCTGGGAAAACACGGCCGAAAGCCAACACGCCCGGCACAGTAACCTGGCCCGACACGCCGTAGAGATTCTTGTCCACACGAATTCCATGCCGTTGTATGGCCGGTATCTGCACTGATGTCCTAGCCCTTTGCATTAATCCACAGGTTCTCCACACCCCGCTCAACACAGGTGTCGACGGATATGCACACACGATGCACAGGTTCATAAACAGCGCCCCCTTTGCGTACTAGCCAGCAACGTTTAACGTCGTCCCGGCGCCGGGCGTGCGGGTGCTCTGGGCGCAGGTTGTCAGCACCTTGACTTACGCTCGAGGTCGACTTCGAATGTATGTTCGGATGCGTGAATCAGGGGAGGAGGGAATCCGTGGCGGTCGTCGATGACTTGGCGTCGGGCATGGATTCCTCGCCGCCAAGCGAGGACTTCGGCCGGCAGCCACCGCAGGACATGGCGGCCGAGCAGGCGGTGCTGGGCGGCATGCTGCTGAGCAAGGACGCCATCGCCGATGTGCTGGAACGGCTGCGGCCTGGCGACTTCTACCGCCCCGCCCACCAGAACGTCTACGACGCGATCCTCGATCTCTACGGGCGCGGCGAGCCGGCCGACGCGGTGACGGTCGCCGCGGAGCTGGACCGCCGCAACCTGCTGCGGCGCATCGGCGGGGCACCGTATCTGCACACGCTGATCTCGACGGTGCCGACCGCGGCCAACGCGAGCTACTACGCGACCATCGTGGCCGAGAAGGCGCTCCTGCGGCGCCTCGTGGAGGCCGGCACCCGGGTCGTGCAGTACGGCTACGCGGGCGCCGAGGGTGCCGACGTGGCCGAGGTGGTCGACCGCGCGCAGGCTGAGATCTACGAGGTGGCCGAGCGCCGGACGTCGGAGGATTTCGTTCCGCTCGAGGATCTGCTGCAGCCGACGATGGACGAGATCGACGCCATCGCGTCCAACGGTGGCGTCGCGCGCGGCGTGCCGACGGGTTTCACCGAACTCGACGAGGTGACCAACGGCCTACACGCCGGGCAGATGATCATCGTCGCGGCCAGGCCTGGGGTGGGCAAGTCGACACTGGGGCTAGATTTTTTGCGGTCGTGCTCCATCAAGCACCGCATGGCCAGCGTCATTTTCTCGCTGGAGATGAGCAAGTCCGAAATCGTGATGCGGCTGCTGTCGGCGGAAGCGAAGATCAAGCTCGCCGACATGCGGTCCGGTCGCATGAGCGACGAAGACTGGACGCGGCTGGCCCGGCGGATGAGCGAGATCAGCGAGGCGCCCCTGTATATCGACGACTCGCCGAACCTGACGATGATGGAGATCCGCGCCAAGGCTCGCCGGTTGCGGCAGAAGTCCGACCTGCGACTGGTCGTGGTCGACTATCTACAGCTGATGTCGTCGGGCAAGAAGGTCGAGTCGCGGCAGCTCGAAGTATCCGAATTCTCGCGTCACCTCAAGCTTTTGGCCAAGGAGCTCGAAGTCCCCGTCGTCGCGATCAGCCAGCTCAACCGTGGTCCCGAGCAGCGCACCGACAAGAAGCCGATGCTGTCGGACCTTCGTGAGTCGGGATCGCTCGAGCAGGACGCCGACATGGTGATCCTGCTGAACCGGCCGGACGCGTTCGAGCGCGACGACCCACGCGGGGGAGAGGCGGATTTTATTCTCGCCAAACACCGCAACGGCCCCACCAAGACGGTGACGGTTGCGCACCAGCTGCACCTGTCGCGGTTCACCAACATGGCGCGGTGAGGCTGCTGCCGAGATGCAATGAAGATTGACAAGCGCGCATTGATTGTTAAACAACAGCGTCAGTCGATCTGAGTGTCTGGCAGCATAAGTGCAGGTCAAGCCGCTAACTGCCGACTCGGCCCCAAGATCTTGTCAAAGTAGCTGCTCGAAATGAGAGTCGCGCGCCGCTGGCTTCCGCTTCAGGTGCAACCACTTAAGGGTGAATCGATCGATTCGTGGCTGGAGGCCAGTGCACGTGCAATGGGGGGCACCGTCGGAACCCTTGCGGCAGCCGCAAAGCTTCCGGCTACCGCGAAGCCGCCTTGGTTGACCTGCCTGCCGCCGGCGCAGGCGCAGTTGCTCGCGGCGGCCACCGGTGTACCGGCGGAGTCGTTCGAAGCGATGACGCTGAGCAAGTACGACGGGACCGCCTTGCATATTGATGCGGACACGGAGCGCCTCAATCCAAAATTCCCCTTCGGAGCTCTGCCAAGGTCCCGGTTCTGCCCTGCATGCCTACGCGAAACGGGCGGTCGGTGGCAATTGCGCTGGCGCCTCGGTTGGTCCTTCGCGTGCCTGGAACACAATTGCATCCTCGTCGACCAATGTCCCGGCTGCGGAAGCTATCAGCGATCGACCCAGTACTACCGCCGCATCGAGCCTCCAGCCACCTGCCGTTGCGGCCTCCCACTGGGAACGGTTCCAGCATTGCGGTGGACCGATAGACACGACTTTTCGTGGGCGCAGGAGGCGGTCAATGAGGTTATTGACGACGGCTACTATGATTTCGGAATTTTCGACGCGTACCCACGACTTTTGGAGGAGGTCCTGGGGGCTGTCCGAAGCCTTGCCAACAGGATCTTGAACTATTCGTCGACCCACAGCCTGACGATTCAGGGCATTGAGGATGACCTGACGGGCGAGCATACGGTAGGTTTCACGTCCTCACAGGCGCGAGAAACACTGAATAACAAAGCGCCGCTTCGTGCTCTGGATGTTGCCGTCGGTACCACATTGGCCTTGAAGGTGTTGCGGCACGCAAGCGTGGCCGACTGTGGGATGGCCGCACGATGGTTCATTGCAGGGCAGAACGCCACCAGCGGCCCAGCGGAAATCCGCTCATGCGTTCGAGATAGCGACATCGCCGCTGCCATCGTCTTGAAGGCGCGTAACGCCGATCTGGGTCCTGAACTCCAGCTGCGATACCGCACTGCAACGACGCTGCCGTGCGCACCGATCCCCGGTCAGAAGCGAATCCAGAAGAAGGCTGCCCGGCTGCCGGCGGCAATCTGGACGCGATGGGCGTCTGTGTTGCTATCCGGCCGTCGCAAGACTTTGGTACTCCGCGAGACATTGTCGTGCGCCACACTGCTCGTGGGTGCAACCATCAGGCCCGTTGCGGCAGTGGGCCTCCTGGGCGTCGTCGAGAGTCACAGCATTTTGAATAACAGGCTGTGGGTTTTGTGCGACTCAAACTACTGGGAGTCGATGCAGCAGGCGCTCGTCCGGTTAAGTGACTTCCTAGAGCAGGGCAGTGGCCGGATCAACTACGAGCGCCGCCGCCAGCTCGATTACTCCCTGTTGGTCAGCGATGACTTCTGGCAGCAACAGATGGAAGGCGATGCTGGCTCGCTGCCGACGGGGAGCTCGGTTGTGGCCGCGCATTGTTATTTGATTGAAAGGATAAGTGGTTCCCCGCGTCTCGCCCTTCAGTTCCACCCCGAGTTGGACTACTGGAGTTTGACGAAGCTCGTGACCGCTTTCACGGCGCACCTGACCGAGCCGGCGGTGGCGGCGCTGGATCAGCGTGCACGGAGCTTCCTTGCGGAGCAGGGAGTCAGTGAACCGGTGTACTGGCACCCGCCTCTCAAACTTCTTGACGGACTTAACTTCTCATAGGTGGCACACAAAACCGTGAGTGCACAGCAAATGCTGTGCACGAGTGAAAATGCACGTAAAAGTTTCGAAAATCGACCCAGTAGCTACCTCCAAGATGCATATCGTGGCGCACCTGACCCTACGTCGAAGGTGGAGGTAAATCCGATGAGTCGCAACAATGCACGGCAAAATGGCCAAGGCGCAGCAGACGGCGTTGTGCAGCTTGAGTGGACACTGCGTTTCCGCGACGGTGTGGAAACCGTATGGCTATGGCAAGTCCAAGGTGCTCCACCACTGGACCTGCTGGCTCCGATCCGGACCCCTCGGTCTTCGGCGAGTAATCGCCATATCCCAGTGTCGGCTTACACATTTACCAATTCTGGTGTCGTACATCTGGAATCGGGGCTTGAGCACGACCTGGTTCGCATGCTAGACCGTGACTCCACCGTCTTGCGGATAATTTTCCCAACCGTTCCGGTTGTCATGGCATACCGAAGAACCGGTTACCCACTTCCCCGACCTATTGACTCAGCACATCGATGGGAGCGTCACCGTATGGGATGCCCGACCACAAGAAAAGCAGGACGACGACTTTCAGGCCAAGAGCGTCGTGACCCGTCGCGCCTGCCAGCGGGTTGGATGGCGCTACACGGTGTTCGCCGGAACAACCGTAACGGAACGAATGAACATGTTGTGGCTGCACGGATTTCGCCGCAGACCTCCATGGGCAACGCATTTCGAGGAACAGATACAGCAGCTGGCTGAATGTGGCGACACGACAGTGGGCTCGCTTCTTTCGGCAGATGACGGGACAGGCGAACTCAAAACGGTGGTCTGGCACATGATGTGGACGGGCGCATTGGACATCGACATGACCGTGCCGTGGACGCTGCACACACCCGTTGTAGCGAGCAAGGAGCAGAGCCATGTCTAGTGGCCGTACCAACCTGGTCGAAGGAACACGCGTACTGACTAATCGAGGGTTCGCGGTCATCGACAAAGTCGAAGCAGCCAGCGTCATCTTGCAGTATGCCTACGGCGATACAACGAAAACCGGTTATGCGAACATTGATTCAATCCGCATCCTTGAGAACGGCGAAGCGTCAGCACTCTGCGAACCGCTTCGCCCACGGTGGGACGCCGTCAGCGACGAAGCCCGCGAGGCGGCGCTTTTCAAGTTGGGAATTGTTCAAGAGATCTTGACCGGTTACCGAGACGGCCACCCCGCTCTGGCACGTCCTGGTGAGCCGAGACCGCCGTTCGGTCCGAGTGGGGCTTCGGAGAGCCAGCGCTGCAGTGCGATGGCCATGGAATTGAATCTCGGGGCGCAACTCGATCGCAAACCGCCCCGTCGGATTCAGGACGAGGATTGCAGCACAGCGCATTACAGCCCGGTCACGATCAGAAGCTGGGTACGCGGGTTCAAAGAGCGTGGCCTGCTCGCGCTGATCGATGCACGAAGTACTCGCCAGAGCAAGTCCTGGGAGTTGATCGACGAGCGATACCGTCAGGTGGCCACCCAGATAGTGGACACCTTGGACGGGGACCGATCGACTATCTCTAATCAGGAGATCGATCGCCGAACCAGAGTTCGACTGAAGGAAAACGGGATTAAGGACTTCCAGGCGCCGCAGCGAATCACCGGCCAGTTCCTGGCTGCCCTCAAACGGGAGCGAGGAGCAACGACGCGTGCACAAAAGAGCCGGAAGCACCGCAAGGTTTCAGGCGCAAAACACTACCCGGCGATTCGCCCGGGCCAGGTGGTCGCCATCGACGTCACCCGCGCCGACAATCTCGTTTACGACACACTGACTGGCCGCGCATGCAGCGTGGAGATCATCACCGCCATCGATGTCGCGACCCGCGTGGTTCTCGCGCTACGCGTCGTTCCCAGAAGCGCCAATGGTATCGAGGCAGGGCTGCTGCTCTACGACATCTGCCGCCCTTTCTCATTGCTGGTCGAGGGTACGTCCATCAGTCAGTGGAGGTGGGCGGGCCTACCTGGGCAGCTCGATCTCCGCGGCGTGGCCGTACGGGTCGGCAAGCGCCTGCTGGCACCGGACTTCAGCACTCTGCAGGGCGAGCACGGCATCCCGTCCGTGTTACCGGATGCCATCCGCTGCGACCACGGATCAATCTTCGTCTCTCAACATTTCCGGGCGCTGCTGGCGACCCTGGGAATCGACCTGATGCTAAATCGCGGCGGCAAGGCCAACGACAACCCACATGTGGAACGTTGGCACGAAACCATTCAGCGTGGGTTGCAGCAGATCCCGGGATACAAGGGCCGCAACACCTCTGAGCGCGGCAGACTGGTTAGCGAGGAGCCCCTGTTGACCGCATCGCAGCTGCGGGATCACTTACGTCGTTTCGTCGCACTCGATTACCACCGCAGCGCGCATGAGGGCCTGATCCTGCCCGGTGAAGAGGAGGCAAGGATGTGCCCGCTCGAGATGTGGGATGCGATGACTGAACTCACTGGGAGAATCGATGTGCCGCAACAATCGGATCTGATCTACCAGTTCCTCCCGGTTCGATGGGGGACCATCAGCCACGCCGGTGTGGAGTTCAAGAACCTGGTGTACGACTCGCTGAGAGTCTTTGAGCCCTATCGTTCGGTGCCAGTCGGGCAGTTCCGACCTGAAGACCGCGCGGCACCCTTCTTCTACGATCCGCAAGATCTCTCGCGGATCTGGTTTCGCGATCCCGCGACGAAGCGAGTCGAACCCATTGAATGGCGCGGCTCGGATCGCAGCGTCGCGCCCATGACCGCGGCGATCGTCGATGCCGCGTGTCGACGGATACGCCACCGAGGCGGCAACCTGGTCTTGAATGGCGATTCCGCCACGCGCCAGATCCTCGACGAACTCACCCAGATCACCGAGGCACCTGCAAAACCGAAACTGCGCAAAAAGCTCATCGCCGCCCGGTTGCGGGTGGAGCAGGCCAAGGCCGATCACGCCGAGGCGCAGCAGCATCAAGACCAGGTGCCGCCCTCGCGGTCACGCCCACGGCGGCCATCGCCGGCGCACGACGTGTGGCCCGAGCTTCCGGAAGGTGCCTAAACCATGGATGCGCAGCTATGGCACGACTACTGCACGATGCAGCCACCAGCAGAGCCCCAACCGGTCACCGTCCGGCAGTGGAAGGTAATGACACGTCAGCAACGGGCAGCCCATATCGACCATTTGACCGAATGGCTGCAGAGCCTGTTTCTGCCCACTGGCGATGTGGTGGCGATCTACGACAGTGCCGACAACATTGTTCGAATCAATAAGTTGACTCCACCGGGTGCGAAGAGCCTGCCCGCGCTCTCAGGACCGAACTACGCCGGCAAGAGCACGATGATGATGCGCTGGGCGCGCGAGAAGTACCTAGCGTGGATTGCTGACGCTGAATTGGACCCCTATGGCCGACCGATCATCCGCCCAAAACCGGGGTGGGAAGTCGATCTGGATCCCGTTGTGTGGATTGACCTTGACGCCGCTGCCCAGATCAAAGACGTCGACGCAGCAATCCTGGGGTTCTTCAACCTGTCGGCCGAGGGAGCAAAACGCGACATATCGATGGCGGCGATGGACGCGGTTCGAAGACACCGAACACAGATCGTCATTATCGATGACGTTCACCTGCTCAAGACGAACTGGAAATCGGGACGCGACGTGCTCGACCATATCAAGCACCTCAATACACGTCTTGGTCAGATCGGCGTCACACTTGTTCTCATCGGTGCCGATCTCGAAGCCCGAGACCTAGTGCATGACTCACAAATCGCGGCCCGTCTCCGGCTGAATCGGTTCGGGCCGTACGAGATCGACGATCTCGACGCCGATCGGATCGGTTGGCAAGTGATCGTGCGTGATTTCGAGAAGCTGCTGCTGCCTCATCTGCCGCGAAGTCGGCCGAACGAGCTGCACACCAAGCTTGCGGCCGAGCTCTATCACCGCACGCAGGGCTACCTCGGAGACCTCAAAGCGCTGCTCTGCGAGGCGACGATCGGGGCAATCACTGATGGCACCCACAGGATCCTGCTCCGGCATCTCAACGTCGTGATGTTGAGCAAACGTGCAGAGGAACAACGTCTGGTACCCAGCTGAAAAGCTGGGCAACGCCAGCACGAAAGTCACGGCGATGGTCCAGTGACCGCTGCCCCGATCGCACCTCCTCGTCAACCACGACTGGAGTAGTGCACATGGCGGTGGCTCACCGGGGCCCAGGCGCGGAGGCGCGGGAGCCGCGAGGACGTTAACCAGCTATTCCACGGAATGATGTGGCGACGACTGGTCGAGCACAAGCGAGCGCAGCGCCGCGCGCGCCGGCTCCGGAAGGCGATCGCGGAACACGCGGTAGGTCGCCTTGATCCGCGGGGTAGGCGGCGCTGGCCAGGCAGGGCTGACATCGAGTAAGCCTTGAGCCACCTCGCACCACATCCAGGTGATCGCGTAGGGCGACGAAGTGGGCCGCCGATGCGGTGTCGTCGTCGTCCGCCAAGTTTCGAACCAACCGCCGGGGTCTCGGGTCAGTGCGCGGACCCGAGCCTCATGCTCGCGGAAATTGCGACTGCACGAGAGCATGTCCATCGCGGTGTTGACGGCGTCGGCGAATACCTTTGGAGTGACCCGCAATCGGGCGCTGGATGCGCGGGCGGCGCGGGCACCGATCGCGGGAGCCAGACCGATTCTTACTGCGGCATCCGACCAATTGGCCACGTCTGCCACGAGTCTGACCATGCACAGTGACACATACAATCTGCCCGTCCATTCGTATCCACCGAGCATCTCGTCAAAACATGCGTGGTAGATGTCGGTGTCGATCAGTTGTGGAATGGCCGAGCCTTGAAGCAATTCACTGCGACGAACCTTCTGAAGGCGTCGCCCGACGTGGTGACGCTGCCTAGCTGCGGTATTGATGAGCCGCTCCATCGTCGGTGTGCGTGTCGTGCGATTCACTAACCACGCGCATGGGCCGTTTTTCGCCTCGGCGATCAGACCCAGCCAGGGGCACAGGCGGGTAGCGGCGCCTTCAATGTGTATCTGCTGAAGGATGTCGGCAGCATCGGTGAGAACGTGCCCTCGGACCACCGCACTCTTGGGTGGGCTGATTCCCCAGCGTGGCCCGCGAAGGTTTGTTGTGCGCTCACGGGCTTCGGCGTGGAGAACCTCGGCCCAGTTCCTTACCTGCGGTCCGTCTGGCCGCGACAGCAGGTGAAGCAACAAGGTTGCGACATGCCGTATCTCAGCGAGGAAGAGTCGAGGGTCAACGCGCCTGCCTAGCATCGGCACGGTCTCGCCGGCCAGCGCTTCGGCCAAGATTGTTGCGGTGCTGAGCACCTGTGGTGGAGCTGACTCTGGAACGTGTCTAAGCACCGATTGCCTGCATGGATTGCGTAGGCCGACAGGGTTCGCGCATAACTGTTGCGGGCCGGCCAGGGGGCGCAACGGCGAATAGCGGTGAGTGCGGAATCGATGACCGCAACCACTGCAGTGCGTCGTCAGGAAGACCCCGTGGCGAGGACACGTCGCGGCAAGAGGCAGTCGCCATTCCACCGCCCAGATGCCGTCCTCGACCAAGCACAGCGGGCACGCCTGCGAGCCGCACTGGGGAAACCAGCCCTGGGTCACCACGTGCCGGAAGGTGTGCCGACGAAGAGGATCCAGCCCGTCGAGATACAGCGGCAACCCGTCGTCGAACCGCAGGAGGGTGGCATGGGCAACGGAAGCCTCATCGACGCCACTCAACCTGGCGATCCTGCTGATGATCAAAGGATCCGGTTTGATCATCATGAAAGCCGCACTGGGGGAGCCGAAATGCTCAGCCACGGTAAGAAGCCGCAGCAGCTGAGGTGGTGACAAGCCGTTGGCGATAGCGAGCCGTTCCAGGAAGCTGTCAAGGGATTCCCGCTCGTCCAAGGCTGGTCGACTCGGCAGCAGGCCTCGTGTAACCACAGCAGGCTCCGCCTACAGTTCCAGCGATGCGGCACCGCGTCGGTACGAAGACCCACGGCGGCACAGTTCAGTGCCCTCACCGACGACTGGTGCGGTCAAAACGACACCCAGAGGTCGGCATCGAGGAGTACCCCCACCAACGCAATGTACTACTAGTAGGGCATTAGGAGTGAGTCGGGCGTGTGGCCAATCTGCGACGACAGACGCCGGCGCGCCGGGTCGATCACAAGCGCAAGGCCACGTCAACGGCAAGTGGTTCGCCACCGCTAGCCGCCCAGGTAGGGGTCAGGGCCTCCGGGGTCGCAAGGGCAACCCGGCTCGGCGGCGCCCCCGCGGCCCGTAAGGATCTGTCATCGCTAAGTGCTGCCGGCCGCGATCGCATCGCACACCTCTCGATGCGGAACAACTTCGCCGTGTCCAACGGGACGGTGCGGCGAGGGCGGGAAAAGACCCGATCGCCGTACCATCCACAGAAAGCCCTACTAGTAGGGCTGACTTCTAGGGTTTGAGCGTGAGTACTGGATTGCGTGCCGACGCGCCCCAGTCAAAACGACCCCAAGCGCGTCGCCGCATGGGAGCGCCGACGTCGGATGGTCGGGACACGGATCCAACGCTTGCGTATCGAGCGCGGCTTAACTCAGGAACAACTGGCGCAGCTGTCGGGGGTCTCGCGCAACGTGTTGATGGATGTCGAGCATGGCCGCCGGGGAATACTGCATGAGCGGCTCTTCGACATCGCCAAGGCATTGGGCGTACCGGCCGTTGATCTCCTCGAAGGCATTCGCTGAGAGCGATCAGCGATGCGACCCGGCCAGGTTCGGCGAACCGCAGTTCAACTGCGAACCGTCGGCCACGCAAAACCACCCTTTTTCTAAGTCGGTCAGGATGCCGTGATGGCTCAGCCCCGCTCACCCGATGTGTGGCCGCCTGGTCGATTCGCTGCCCCGGTCCGATGTGACACCCTGGCCGCGGGTGCGGGACAGGTGGGTGATCCGCAAAACGGTGTCTCGGCCAAAATGTGTTGAGCGAGCGGTGTGGTTCTTGGGCGGCAAGGACGACGCCTTTCCTTTGGCCAACGAGGTCACTTCCGCCCGGCCGGGGTTGAGCGCGAAATCGCCCTTCCGATGGCTATAGTGCAGATACGCTTGCTAGCCCTACTAGTAGGGTTTTACGACGACGTTCGGAGGTTCTTCCTGTTGCAGAGTGGGGCTCGACGCGGGGAAGACGCAGAATGCGACGGTATGGGCGCGGCGGCGGACAGCAGATTGTGAAAACAGCGAATCGCCGACGCAAAGCCGCGCGGCGCAGAGCGCGCCAGCTCGGGCGGAATGACGCGGGTTGCCAGGCTCACCCAAGGACTTGCGACGCTCGCCGAGCCGTCGACGCGAACCTCGACAAACTGTTGATTGACCGCGGCTGGATGCTGGTTGAACGTAGTTGGGCGGGCGATGTCTATGAGTGGCCGGCTTCTGCGGCGAATCGTGGCCACGAGGTGACCTATCTGATCGCTGCAGCGGATGACAGCCTGGACAGCGGCGCGCCGTACCGGGTGGCGCTGATCGATGGAGAGTTAAGGGCTTACGACGATAAAGACTGCCTCGCTGCGGATCTCGACGGTATTGAGGCGCGGCGGTTCGGCTGCTAGATCCCGTGGATCTGAAGGATTTGACCTCGTCGCGGCTGTTTCGGCCGCAGCGAAATGTCGTCGCTTTTGCCCTGTCCCGTGGCCGCGCGGTCACGGGTTGGGCAGGCGAGTTCCACAGGCAGGACACCAGGTGACGTTGGTGCCGAGCAATGCTTCGATCGAGGACAGATCGTCGCGGTGCAGTGTGCAGGCCTGGCGGGCGAGGTGGATACGGATGGTGTCGATGATGAACTGTGCCCGCTCAACGGGCGTGGTGCCGTAGCCGTCGTCATCGGTTGTGCCGTGGGCGATTACGTCGCCTTCGTCTAGCTCTTTATCCTTGTAGTGGATTGTGCCGTCGGTGTGGGTGCCGGCGATAGTGCGGGCGAAACGGCCACTGGGCTGCAGGTCGAGTTCGATGCGCCACTCACCGTGGCGCTCGCGGAAGTAGAAGCTGTGGCCGTCCACGGCGCCGTCCCACTGCTCAGGTGCCAGTCCGCCGTGGCTGCTCACGACGACCTCGTGCTGTGTCGCCAGCCAGGCTTGGAGGGCGGCTTCGGCGGCCTGTTCATCGGCGGTGATCTGTTGGCCCGCTGGTGATTCCCAGAAGGCTTTGATGTCGTTGCGCCATTCCCCCCAGGCGCGGCGGCGGTCTTGGGGAGTGCGGGCACAGGGGCAGGCGAATCCGTAGTCGTGCAGGTCGGTTTCGGGCAGCCCGTGGGTGACACGAGCACCGGCAGCGTTCACCGGTGTCGATGTAGCGCCAGACGGTGAGTGCATCGAGGGTGACGTCGGCGAGCACGTCGGGGTCGGCGGTGCCGTGCAGGTCGAACACTGTGGTCAGGTGGTCGCGGTAACGTTGGCGTGCTTCGATGCGGGCGCGTTCGAGCTGCTTCTGGTGGTCGGCGGCTCCGGGAGTGTTAGAGAAGTCGGCGACATAAAGCTCCTTGGATTCTTCATCCATGCCATCGAGGATGGCATGAGCGCGCCGTGGTGTCGCCTCAATTGGTTGGGTCAGTGGAGCGGGTCGACCTTCAGCGTTTGCGGGGTGGGCCGCAATGCGTTCCGTGTGGATGGTGCTGCGTGGCAAGCTGAATCAGCGCTTGCTGGAAGACAAGGTTGACGACAGACTCGGTGGGTGCGATGCTGTTCGACTGCCCTTTTTCCGACATGATGAATGAGGCGATGAACCGAACTGAGGACGAACTGAGCGACCTGACCGCGGAGCCTGCGGGCGGCGCGGAGGCGCATCGGCGACCTATTACCGACGTCGGCACGTGGCTGGAGAGCGTCGACGGTGGTGTGCGGCCCGCGCTGCGCGCCCTGGGCGAGCTGCTGGTCGGTGTCGCTGAGCACAGTGGCGCCGAGAAACCGGTGAACGCCGATCAGTTCACCGCCCGCTGTCTGGGAGTGGCGGGCTGCGGGCAACTGGTTGACGAGGAACGCGGCCTTAACCCGTTGTCGTGGTTCACCGTCGCGCTGGCGCTGGCCGAGTGGATCGATAAGTATGCGCGGGTTTGTCAGGTCGGTCCCGGTGAGTACGCCGACCCGCCGAGGTGGACGCAGACCCGGATCGGCGGTCAGGACTACCGCCACCCGCTATGTTTGCGGGTGTATTTTCCCGCAGGGACGCTGCTCGACGATGCCGGGTGTGTGATCGCCCTGCAGGGCCGGCAGAGCATGCTGCGGTCGGTCGGTGTGAGCGCCTACGTGGCGCCGGCCAACCAGGACCGCGCCCGCGTGCTTTTGGACGGGCTCGCTGAACGCGCCAACGAGCTCAATCCTTACCGGGGCCACGCGGTGCGCGCCACCCACACCGCCGGACTGACATTGACCGTCATCGACTTGCCCTCGACCGCGACCCGAGAGAACGTCATTGTCGCCGACCAGGTGTGGACTGAAATCGATCTCGGCGTCCGCGCGGTGCGAGACCGCCACGACCTGCTCAACGCCCACAGCCTCGGTGCGCGCCGTGGTGTGCTGTTGTGCGGTCCGCCAGGCACCGGGAAATCGGCCGTGAGCGCCGTCGTGGCTTGCGAGGTCGTCGGGGAATTCACCGTTATCTACCTCGAGGCCAAAGCCGGTACCCAGCTGCTCAGCGCCGTCGTGGAGGAAGCGCAGCACCTCGGCGGCCCGGTGCTGCTCGTGCTCGAAGACATTGACCTGTGGTGCCGAGACCGCAGCACCGGCGGTGCCGGGTTGTCGGAATTGTTGCAGGCCATGGACATTCAGCCCGACGCCCGCATCCTGACGCTGGCGTCCACCAACGACGCCGCCACTTTGGACCAGGCGGCCATTCGCACCGGGCGGTTCGACTCCATCGTCGAAGTCGGCTATCCGAACCCAACTGATTCCGCCCGGATTTTGGCGGCGCTGATCCGTGATCTGCCTGGCGGCCGCGCGGTCGACTGTGCGGGTGTGGTGGCGGCGCTTCCCGAGCGCACCAGCGGCAGCGACATCCGTGAGATCGTGCGCCGTGCCGTGCTGGCCGGTCATGACAGACGCGTTAGCACCGCAACGCTTTTGGCGGAGGTGGGCAGCGGGCGCTACCGCCCCACGATTCCTGAAGGGATGTACCTCTAGATCAGCGAGGAGCACGACCTCCCTGAGCTCACCGATGCGCAGAAGATGCTTTGGCGGGCCGCGACCTCCGACCTGAGCGAAAAGGCAGAGCGTGTCTGCGACGGCACCGCGGCCACAGAGGACATGCACGCCGCACTCAGCCGCGTTATCTTCTGCGACATCGACCCCGAGACGTGTGCAACACCTCGTGCGTCCCGCCCGATGCTTGGCCGGTACGTTGAAGTGCTGGAGCGCATCCTGCGCAGAATCCCCGACGGCTGGGGCCGCTGGATCAGCCACGACGCCAGCTGGTACCCGATCGTCTCCAACCCCGATGAACGGCCGACCGCCATTGATCCGACTACGTCGACCATCGAGTCAAAGAGGAATTCGGTGCCCTGCGCTACTACTGCGCGCCCAGCGATGATGCGAGCATCGCGCTCCAACAAGCGTTCCCCGACGTCATCGACGAAGCTGAACGCATGCGTCTCGGCAAGGGAACACCGCCGCCCGCTCAACGGGCGTCATCCCTTACGCGATAACGGCTAAGGCCACCCGGGGCGGGTAGGTCTCCGATGAAGCGTGAATGTAGTCGTAGTTCAGCGACCGGAAGAACCGGGCGTAGGTCGCGTTGAGCCGACATTCAAGACCCCTGTCGCCGAGTTGAGGATGCGGCGGGCACGATTGTTGCAGCTCAGACCGACACACCATGCCGGTGGTTCCGGATCAACCACGCTGCCGCGGTGTTCCACACGATCGTTGTGTGCGCGAAGTAGCGCTGTTAAAACCAGTGGGTCCGTCTGTGACTTCGGAATCGGGCAGCGAGCCGTAAACGGCCTGGTTGAAGGCCACGGTCGGCCGGTAGGATGAGCCAAGGCTTTGAGTTTGAGGAGGTGCAGCTGTGGAACGTCGGACACCTAAGAAGGTGGTCGTGTCAACGGCTGCCGTCAAGAAGGCGGGGATGCGCGCCACGAAGGCCTCGGCCAAGTTGGAAGGCAGGGTGGTTCCCGCTGGTTACAGCCGGTCGGCCAGCGTGAAGGCCTACATCGCGAAGCAGCAGTCACCTAAGCGCTGATGCCGCTGACGCCGGGCTACGGTGAGACTCCACTTCCGCATGACGAACTCACTGCCCTGCTCCCGGAGGTCGTCGAGGTCCTGGACAAGCCGGTCACGCGCGCTGCCGTCTATGATCTCGAACAGGGTCTTCAGGATCGGCTGTTCGATGAACTGATGCCGTCGGCGCTCGACGGCTCGTTGCCGCTCAATGAGCTTCTCAGCGACTACTTCGTGCGCGGTCTCCATGCGCGACTGTTCGGCCCGGTATGGAACTGGGCCGGTCGGTGGCGGCGATTAGAGCTCAACATCGGCGTCGCGCCTGAGCAGATTGCCGTTAAGCTGCGAAACGCGCTCGACACTATTGCTTACCGGTGGGAACGAACCGAGGACTGGACGCCTCGGCAATTGGGTATCGTCGTGCATGCCGAAACCGTGCGAATCCATCCTTTCGTGGACGGAAATGGGCGCACCACAAGGTTTCTCGCTGACCTCGTGTTCGCGGCAGCTCAGAATCCCACCCAGTTGCAGTACGACTGGGACCTTGACAAGACGCGGTATATCGAGCTGCTTCGGGCCTACGACGGACACCGCGACGTGGCCGATCTAGCGGCTTTCATTGGTGTGGAGCCTATCGAGCCCTAACTGAAATACCCTGCTACACAACGTAATAGGAAAGGCGGCGTATTTTACCGGTAAGGCTGCATATCCGATTCCGTCGGTGTCGCCCCTGTCGTGACGCGGCGAGAAGGTGAAGGTGCAGCTAGGGGAGGCGCCCTGAATGCTGACCCGTTTCCGCGCAGCTGATCGGGCTTCATCTGCTGCAATATGCAGACTAATTTCATGGATAATGCCGATTGTCGCTGGAGGACCGTAGCCCTCCGAATTGAATGTGGTGACTTCGCCTCTAAACCGACCGGAGTGATTGGCTATTCGACGTAGTTTCCGACATCTACGTCATCCGATGGGTGGCTGGATCCAGGTTGCTCGGGTTTTGTCGATGAGCTATCCGAGCGTCGGGTGATCAACGATGGCCCCGAATTAGTAGGGCTTGATACCGCCTGTATCGGATCAAGGTTGGATTTGTGCTCGCCGTGCTCGCGAATACGGGGAAGTCTTGTAATTCGTCGCAAAGTCCTCGAGGATCCCAGGAGTCGTTGTTCGCCGAGACCGGCAGAAGCGTGCATCAGCAACTTCAAAAAGAGCTAACCCGGCCCTTCGGTGTATGCGGATCCTTGGAACGGAGTTGAAGTTTCGGGCAACGAGCGCCGCGCTGTGGGGCCCGAGCCAATTCTCGGTGTTGCAACGTCTTGCTGAATTATTTCTGCCCCGAATTGCTTTAAGAAGCTGGTTCCGACGAGCGTTGCCGGCGACGCTGCCGGGCGGCGTTTCACTTGGTTTCCCAGGTCGGTCTGCTCCGTGTGTAACCAGCCGAAGCGCCGCGCGCCGGGTGTCACTGAATGCCATCACCTGTGGTAGGTGTCCCAATTCAGGTCCTCGTCTTGGATCCCGGACCTGTCCGTGTCGGCCATGGTGGCTGTGCGCTCAGCTCGCGAATGCGGCTTGTCGCTCAGCCTGTTCAGCTAGGTCTTCGAGGAGAGCCGCGATCGAGATGCCGCGCTGGCGAGCCTGCGCAGCGAGCTTGTCGTGAATTGGGGCCGGCACCTGAATGGCGCTTGTATCTGGTGCCATGGATTGCATATTACCCTGTCCACCTTTCGTGCGCTTTAGATTTGTTTGCATTTTTTGTGCTTTAGAATCTAGGCGCCGGACGCCGTGGTTCCGGATTCGTGGCCAGCTGACTCTGGAATTCGTGGACATAACCGCTTTGCTTTCTAGTGCCTTGGAAAGCGACCACCATATTGCGCTCTATCTGCAAAAGCATCACAAATTCACCACGACGCTTCCATGCCTGGTCAAGCTGCGCGCGCCATCAACAAGCCGAAGTTGCTTGGAATGGATGGTGTCGTTGATGAAAAAACTCTCCCGCGATTACATACACGCATCGTATAAGACTTTAGGCGGCTCGGAGATCGTGGTCGATTGGCCTGAGCTTGATGCTGACGCTGTGGCGAGAGGTAGACCGTGGCGGACACTTCCGTGGTATTTGGGTCAGCGCAACTATTCGGGACTTTATTGGTGCGCAACTGAGCGTGCCCACGTCGGATACGAGTCACGCCTGGAGCTGTCTCGCTTGATGGTGGCGGATTTCGATCGTGCCGCGAAACGCATTGCTAGTCAGCCGTTCTGGCTGAACGTGGATTCGGGTAGCCGTTGCTGACATGCGCACCGGCAGCGCTCGCCGCTGTCGACGTAGCCCCAGACGGTGAGCAGGCTGGACATGTAAATCCCAACCCTGGATTACATACGAGGCTGTGACGGCTCAGGGAGGACCCAGACATGCAACGTCCGATCACATCCACACACATCCCCGCATCGCCGCGCTACCCTGTGCAGGGTGGATGAGTCGACGGGTCGCGCGCTTAATGTGCTGTTGGCTAAACATCAGATTGATCTGACCGTCGACGAGGTCCTGGACGAGCTGGACTCCGCCTTTGCGGCCATCCCCTGGGCAACCACCCTGTCGGCGACAGAAGTGGATTTCCTGCGCATGCGCGTCGAACCCCAGGCAGCATCCGTGATCGACGCCTGGTCGGCCGATGACGAACGTCGGACCCGCGCCCACATTGCGGTGCGCCAACTCAGCAGCGCGCTCTCAGGATCGGTCAGCATCAAGGAAGCCGCCGCGATGCTCGGCGTCGACCGCTCCCGGGTGGCGCGGCGCATCACTGGAAAAGCGTTATGGGCCTTCGATCTTCAAGGAAGCCGACGCATCCCGCGCTGGCAGTTCCTAGGTGACGAACTGCTCCCAGGCTTGGACACGATCGTGCGCGCGATACCACGGGGCATCACCCCCGCGGTTCTGGATATATTCATGCACACCCCGCAGCCCGACTTCGACGACCGCACCGCGATCGAGCACCTGGCCGGCGGCGGCGACCCGGCGCTAGTTGCCGGATTCATCGCCGACCTCGGGCGCTGGTGAACCTACGGCCCACCGAACGCGCCACGAACGGGCCCCCGAACACTCAGCAGGGAAGCCACCACATTGCCGACTACACCGGCGCGCTATGGCGGGTCCACCGCACCGAAGGTGCCTCAGCCGTGGAAACAAGCTGCGCACCTAGATAGGGGCCGCGGCCGCGCGCGGTGGCACCTACACCCGGGTCCTGCTAGTCGGGAAGTAGCGAATGACGAGGTCCGGTCGGCGACGTAGTTGGTCATTATCGGCACAGAATTATTTTCGCTCCGGTGCTGAGGGGGCGGGCTGATTGGCTGACGCGACGGCCGTTGCGGGGCACCGCGCCCATTTCTGAATCTCGACTGCCAGGCAAACCGACCCGCGGAGGCGTGCTTGCACGGCAACACGTCGGCCTATACTTGCGTTCTCCTCGAATGACTCTGATGCCCGGTGCGACGGCAGCATCTAGGATCCGGCCGACACGATTGTTGTGACGCCCGCGGCATCGGGTAGGCGCGCACGTCGTCTACTGCGAACGGACCTCGGAGGGGTCTACCGCCGGGTGTAGGGCATGTCCGTCGAAGTCCGCGAGGTGGTCGACGACGGGGCGCGCAGCTTGATCGGGCACATCACCACACTGCGCGGCGAGGACTTGCCTGATACCGCCTCGATGACGGTTATTGAGGGATCATCGGCGGTGGGTCGTGTGCCCGATATTCTGGGCGTGTTTCACCCACACCCCGACGACGTCGAAAGGCGGATCTTCGAGCAGGAAGCGCAAGGTGTGCCCTCGGGGCGTTGCCCACATCCCACAGGATGACTCGATGCGGCACCGAACGTTAGGACCCAGCCGAAGCGGTGTCCGGGGCGGCGAACACTTTGCTGAGGTCGAGCTGGCCGGACTGCACGGCGCCGAAGAATCCGCCATCGGTCACCAGTGCTTCGCCGTTGATGTAGCTGGATCGGGGGCTGTTGAGGAAGATCAGCGGCCACGCCTGTTCCTCGGCGGTTGAGCGCCGCCGAATCGGGCCGACGAACGCATCGATGATGTTCTGCCCCGCGAATTCCACGAAGTGGGGCAGCATCGCGGTCTCCGTGGGGCCTGGGTTGATGCAGTTGAGCCGGATGCCATCGGTGATCAGCGTGGCGGCCCGGGAGCCAACCCAGGCGTTGATCGCCTTTTTCGAAAACGGGTATGCGCCAACGGCCCCCATCTCGTCATTGGCTTCGCACAACCGCTTGCCCTCGTCGAAGCCGTCTGTGGACACCAGTTCCATCAGCTGTTCGAGCTCCAGTTGCCACCCCATTGCGGCATTGGATGCGACGACGGCGATCGCCCCGCCGGGCGGAATCTTGGGCAGGACCAGGTTCACTAGATGCCGCGCCCCGACGAAGTTGACCAGTAGCACGTCGAGGCCGGAGAACGGCGGTCCAGGCAGGCCCGCGCAGCCGAAATAGGCATCCACCGGCCCCTCAATGGCTTCGGCTCCCCGCTCGATGGATCCGCGATCGCGCAGGTCCACCTCGACCACCCGGTTGACGGGAAGGTCCGTGGGGCGCACGTCGAGCGCGGTGACTCTCGCCCCCAGGTTGAGCAGAATTGAGGCGGTCGCAGCGCCCATGCCTGATGCGGCGCCGGTTACAACCACGTGGCGTCCCGCATATCCCAGTACGTCTTCCATCGTTCCTCCGGCGTCTTTGAGAGTATCGTCTGTCCAAATAACGATATAACAGGTGCTGTTATAGGAAGATAGCGTTCTCCTATTGGGGATAGGCTGCTAGCGTCCTGTGACATGGAGGCCTGCTCGGTGGTGCGACGGGCGTCAAATTTAGGCGAGTTGGAGGTAGTACGGGGTGGGTGACCGTTGGGATTACGACGAGATGTTCATCGACGGCGCTTGGACGGCGGACGACACGGTGGGGGTCATCGAAGTCGTCGACCCGGCCACCGAGGAGGTCATCGGCTCGGCTCCCGATGCGGGTCTTAAGGCCACCCACGCGGCGATCTTGGCTGCCCGGCGGGCGTTCGACGACGGGCCCTGGCCACGGACGTCGCCGCGAGATCGGGCCAAGGTCCTACGCAGATTCGCTGCCATCCTTGATGAGCGCCACGATTTCCTCAAGAAGCTGGTGATGACCGAGTCCGGGTCGGTTGGCTTCCTCGCCGACATCATCCAGGTGCGCGGAACGATTGACATCGCCGAGTGGATTGCGGAGGCCATGGAACTCGCGGTGCGCTGGACCGAAGTGTCGCCGCCGGCCGGGGGTCCAACTGGGATGGCGGGACACGCGGTCGTCCGGGAGCCGGTTGGTGTGGTGGCCGCGATCACGCCGTTCAACTTTCCGTTCTTCCTCAACATCGTGAAGGTCCTGCCAGCTTTGGCGGCCGGCTGCACCGTGGTGCTCAAACCGCACCAGTGGACTCCCCTGGACGCCTTCGAAATCGCCAAAGCGGCCCAGGATGCCGACCTTCCGCCGGGCGTGTTCAACGTCATCGCGGGTGGCCCCGAGGCCGGCGCGGAGATGACCACCCACCCGCTGGTGGACATGGTCACTTTCACCGGCTCGACCGCCACCGGGCGGGCGATCATGGCGGCCGCAGCCCCTACGGTCAAGCGCCTGCAGCTCGAGCTCGGCGGCAAAAGTGCGTGCATTGTCTTGGACGACGTCCCCGAAGACCATGTCGCCAACATGGGCATCATCAGCTCGATGATTCACGCCGGGCAGGGCTGTGCCATCCAGACCAGGATGCTGCTCCCCGAGCACCTGCTCGACGCGTACGTCGAGGGAGCCAGGAAGTCGGCGGCGTCGCTCAAGGTCGGCGATCCCCGGGAGCCTGACACGCTGATCGGTCCGTTGATCCGAGAACAGCAGCGAGCCCGAGTCGAGGCATACGTGCAGGCCGGTCTCGATGAGGGAGCCGAGCTGGTCTTCGGCGGCAAGCGGCCCGCGCACCTGGCCAAGGGGTTCTTCTACGAGCCGACGCTTTTCATCAACGCCCGCAACGACATGCGGATTGCGCAGGAGGAGATTTTCGGCCCGGTCCTCACCGCAATCACCTACAAGACCGAAGACGAAGCAATTCGCATCGCCAACGATTCGATTTACGGACTCGGTGGCGGCGTCATCGCCGGTAATACCGCGCGCGGCTTCAACGTCGCCCGTCGGATCCGGGCCGGAAACGTCTCGGTGCAGACAGTGGGGTCGCCCACCGTCAACGCCGAGGCCCTCGGAAGCTCGGGTCCAGGCTGGTCGGCCGATCAGCCGGGCGGGGTGGGCATTACCGGTGTCTTCGGCGGGTTCAAGCAGAGTGGCATTGGCAGGGAGTGGGGTCACCACGGAATCGAGGAGTTCACCGAACTCAAATCCATTGCCTGGAGTTGAGTTGCGGTGACAATCACAAGCCGCTGGGCGCGGCTAGGTCTGAGCATGTTAATCTCACGAGGTGGCACCTAAGCGTTTCACACTGGTAGAACGTGATAGGCGTCATGCAAGAATTTGGTAGACATAATCCGAGCGCACAGGGGCGACAAATGAAGGCGCAATTGGAGTCATCGGTCTTCGAACGGAGCTCTTGTCTGCCGGTGGCCGAGAACCATGTTGTTCCGGGGCGTGGATGACTGAGGAAGCGGGCGCGCCTCGCGCCTTCACCTATCAACACGACGGGCTGACGTTGGCCTATACAGTGGTCGGCGACGGGCCTCAGCCGATCTTGTTCGTCCATGGTGCCACCGCAACGGGTGAATTCGAGTGGGCTGGCCTGGCCAGCGCCCTAGGACCCGGCTACCGCTGCATCCTGCCCGACCTGCGCGGCCACGGCCGGTCGGAATTCCGGCCGACGGCCACGACGGGGACCGCCGTCCGCTCCGACCTGAGCTATCTCATTGACCGCCTGGACCTGGGGCGCCCGCACGTCGTGGGTTTCTCGTATGGCGCGGAGATCGCCCTGACCTTAGAGCTGGACAAACCGGGAACGGCCCGATCTCTAATCCTCATCTCCCCTGGTACCGGACGTCCCAGCGACTACCGAGCTCCGCGGCTGGAGCATCTGCACCGGACGTGGCCCTTCGCGCTACGACGCCTGCATGAAGCCGCCCATGGTCCCGAGCACTGGCGCGACCTGGTCACAGCGATGCACGAGGACAGTGTGTCCTGGCCCGAATTGTCCGATGACACGTTGGCTGGCATCGCGTGCCCGATTCTTTTGATGGCAGGCGAGCGGGACGAACTCACACGTCAGCAGCAGGGTCGACGGTTCGCACAAGTCAATCCCCGGGCCCGATTTGTAGAGATCGCGGGCGCGGCGCATTCGGCCCATCAGAAGTGCCCAGATACCGTCAGGGGAGTCATCGGTGACTTCCTGGCCGAAGTCGACCTTGAGAGAGCGGAGCGTCATGGCGCGGTCAACTGAGCTGAAGGCGAAGAAAGTTCATCAGCCGGGGGATGCGCCCGTGCCGAGTTGGCAGCGGGATAGCGTCGATCGGTCGCTACGCAACGCTCGCGCGCGTGCCCAGGCTCGCAGCGACCGTTTCGTCTCGGCAGCGATAGAGCTCCTCGGTGAGCGAGACGAAAGCGACTTCACCATCCAGGACGTCGTCGACAAGTCCAGCATGTCGCAGCGGACGTTCTACACCTTTTTCGACGGCAAGGACAGCCTGCTCTTGGCGGTGTACGAGACGATTCTGCGGACTACGGCGATGCCGATGATCCGTGAGCGGTGTGAGGACATCCCCGATCCCGTGCAGCGATTGCGGGCTTTGATGGAGGCGCTGTCCGAGATCACCGCGATGCCGGCCCGACTGGCGCGCGGGCTCAGTGTCCTGCACCTGCGCCTGGCCGAGTCGCGCCCCAATGACCTCACCTACGCTCTGGAACCGTTGCACTCCTTCATCGTTGAGTTGCTCGAAGAGGTTGCCGACGCGGGCTTGCTCCGCGACGACGTGCCGCTGGCCACCCAGGCTGCCCTGCTCCAGGAGCTCCTGCTGGCGACGTCGCACTCCGCGGTACTGTCCGGCGGGCGGTCGACCAGTGTCGATGATCTGTGGGCTTTCTGCTCGGCGGCGATCCTTCGCGTAGCAACCGAGCGCTAGTCCTCACGTCACCGCTCCACTGACCTTGAGCTCGATCAGTTCGTCGTCCGATTTGCCGAGCGCCCGCAGAATGTCGTCGGTGTGCTCAGCGAATTGCGGTGCGCGCTTGAGCTGTACCGGTTTCTCATCGAACTGGACTGGGTTGGCGACCAGTTCCCGCGTAGTGCCCTCAACGTCGAGCACTTCTGCGATAAGTCCATTAGCCCGCAACGCCGCGTCCTGGCCCACTTCCCACGGATCTTGCGCGATCGCCCACTGGCCTTCCATGCCGGCGAACCGGGTGACCCATTCGGTAAGGGGCCGAGCGGCGAGTACCTCTTGCACGATCTCTGCCGCCACCGCCGCATTGCCCATCAATGCCTCGGCGGTGGCGAATCGCTCGTCGGTGATGAGGTCCTCGCGGCCGATGTGCCGACAGAACTCTGGCCAGTACCGCCCGGGCTGCAGCATGGCCAAAACGAGCCAACGGTCGTCCGCAGTCCGGTAGTTGCCGACCAGCGGGTTTGTCGGCGCCGAATTGCTTGCTGGGCGGGGCTCAGGAGGGCCGCCCTCCAACAGTGCGAAACCCACCGGGAGCGCGTTGGCCCAGGCGCCGACCCCGAGCAGGGACACATCAATGACAGAAGTCTCGCCGGTGCGCTGCCGCGCGAACAAAGCTGCGGCGATTCCCCCGGCAATGGTCATTCCGCCTAGCGAATCTCCGTAGGCCCCGGCAGGCATCTTGCACAGGCCGCCGTAGTCCACCGGGGTGGTCCCCACCGCGCTGCCGGCTCGTGCCCAGAAGGCGGTGCTGTCGTACCCACCCTTTTCGCTGTCGGGGCCGCTGTTGCCGAAGCCGGATCCGCGGACGTAGATGATGTCGGGGTTGATCTTGCGGACGTCGTCGAGTTCGATGCCCAACCGCCGGCGTGCTGCGGGCAGGAAGTTGGTCAGGAAGACGTCGCTGGTCCGGATCAGTTCGTGCAAAACCTCCAGCGCCCCGGCCTCCTCCAGCGCCAATCCGAGACTGCGTTTGCCCCGATTGGGGTGTTCCATCAGGGGAGCGAAGGACCCGCTGCCGACCGGCATGCCCATCAGAGCGCTCAGCCCGCGCTGGGCGTCACCCTTTTCGGCGTGTTCGACCTTGATGACGTCGGCGCCCCAGTCGGCCAAGACCGCACCCGCGGCGGGGACGAAGGTGAACTGTGCCACCTCCAACACCCGGACGCCGTCCATCGGTCGAATCACTTTGTCTCCTTTGCAGTTTCAGTTTTCGGCCCGGACTGAGCCATTCGCGTCGGTGGCGGGTCAGCTGCTTGCCGGACGGACGTGGACCACGTCCATCATCACTTCGCGGGGCCGGGTGATGACGTCGTGCAGCACATCGGCAACGGTGCCCGGGGTGAGACGCTTGGTGCCGCTCATTCGGGTCAGGTAGCCGTCGGCTTCCCACAGCGGCCAGGCCTTCTCGAGATCGCCCGGGCCGAAGTTCTCGTGGATGCCCGTATCGTCGACCGCGCCGAGAACGACCAGGGTGACCCTGATGCCCTCTCGTCGCAGCTCCTTACTCATGGCTCCGGTGAAACCGTTCAGACCGTGCTTGGTGGCGGCGTAGAGGGTCATCATGGGCATGTCGTCGAGGGTGATTTCCGAGGAGATGTTCATGATGTCGCCGCCGCCGGCCGCGCGCAGCAGCGGAATGGCCGAGCGCGTGGTGTAAATCGGAGCCACCAGGTTGGTGTTGATCGTGACGGCAATATCGTCGTCGCTGGCCTCTTCGATCAGTCGAATCCGGCTGGCACCAGCGGAGTTAATCAGGACATCGATGCGGCCGAACTGCGTCGCGATCTGATCGAACGCGGCCTGCACGTCGTGGCTGTTGGTGATGTCGGTGACGATCGGGACGGCACTGGTCCCGATGATCTCGACGACCTCGTCGAGAAGCAATTTGCGGCGGGCCAGCAACACCACTGTGGCGCCGTCCTGCGCAAGGCGAATCGCGGTGGCACGCCCGACGCCCATCGATGAGCCGGCGATCACGGCGACTCGGCCCTCCATGCTCTGCGACATCAAGCTCCTCATGCTGGCCAGCTACGGCCCTATCGAAATCCGCGGACCACGGTGCATCATCGATGCACCTGTTCCTTGCACCTGACGCACATATCGTTCTACCATGACGCGTACGTCATAGTCATCACCTGGCCCGAGAAACTCGCGTCCGGCAATAGTGCAGAAGGAGTCGGTTGTGGCCACAGGTGTCACTGGCAAAGAGGCGAAGGACTGGGCGTCGGAGCACCTGTGGGGCAACTGCAGTTCGCTCTACACTCCGTTCTGCGGTCTCGACGGCGACGAAATCGACTACGGGGCGCTGCGCGCATTGGTACGGCACTGCCTGGTCGAGCTGGACCAGGACGGTATTTGGCTGACCGGCGGCATCGCCGAATTCTGGTCACTGACCACCGAGGAACTCAAAGAAGTAGTCCGGGTCGCCATCGAGGAGGCCCGACGAGTCAAACCCGGCGCCCTGGTGCAGGTGATGTCAAGCACCGACACCGCCAAGCAGGCTGTCGAGCTCACGCTGAACGCCCAAGAGCTGGGGGCCGACATCTGCTACATACTGACACCCTATTTCGAGTGCTCCGGCAAGCCTGGCGTCCTGGAATACCTGCGCTACGTCGCCGATCGCACCGACATGCCGCTGGGCTTCTTCAACTCCCATTCGACAGGGCTGGTATTAACCCCCGAGGAATGTGTCGAGCTCTACCGTGAGATCCCCGCATTGTGCGGACTGAAGAACGGGCTGCTTGACGCGCAGCACAGCCTCGCGATCCATCAGCTGGCCCCGGAAATGGTGTTATGGGAAGCAGCCGACGAGGCCGGTATCCGGTTGGGGATACCCCACCCCGGAGCCCTGGGGTCGGCGCTCTATCTCTACGAGAAGCGGGGCGCGCTGCTGTTCAGCGAGTGGCGAGCACTGCTGGTGCAAGGCGATTTCGAGGGTGCTGACGCCTTCGCGGCCGAGACCGGTTTGACCGCCATGCGTGAGGCGAGCCGCCGTTACCAGTCCCATCCTGCCCGCCCCGGAATGTTCACGCACTGGGGAGCCGGGTTCAAATTCGGCGCCTCGCTGCTTGGACTCCCCATCGGCGACCACCCGGCCCGGCCGCCACAGACCGCGTTCCCCGAGGAGTTGAAACAGCCGATCCGTCAGGCCTATGTCGACTCTGGGTTCATCGAGTCCTGAGAACGGAGGATTTTAGTGGAGGTGCGCGAATTTCGCGCTGGTGTGCGTGCATGGATCGAAGAGGTAGGAGAGCCGCTGGTTCCCGCGATCGAGGACCAAAGTGTCCGGAGTGCAGGGGCCCAGCTGGACCACCAACTTCGACTGCAGCGACTCCTGTTCGATGCCGGCTGGATGCGCTGCGGATGGCCGACCCGGCTCGGCGGCCTGGGGGGGTCGCCGATGCTGCGCGCCGTGCTCGGCGAGGAGCTCACCAGCCGAGCGCTGGTACACACTACGTCCTGGTCGATGCACGAAGTGCTCGGACCGGCGGTAGGTGAATTCGGCCCGGCCGAGCTGGTCGAGGAGATCTTCCCGCGGCTATTGCGGGGCGAGGAATTTTGGTGTCAGGGGTTCTCCGAGCCCGATGCGGGCAGCGACCTGGGATCCATGCGGACGACCGCGCGCCCCTGCGGCGGTGGCTGGGTGATCAACGGGGAAAAATTGTGGACCAGCTGGGCCCACCACGCCACGCGGTGCGTCGTTCTGGCCAGGACCGGCGACGCCGGGTCGCGGGGCATCAGCGCCTTTCTGGTGGATATGGACACACCGGGCGTGACCGCGAGCCCGCTGGAGACGATGGCCGGTGTTGACGAATTCTGCTCGACATCGTTCGTCGACGTCGAGGTGCCCGCGCAGCGCCTGCTCGGGGAGCCCAACGCCGGCTGGCGGGTCGCACAGTTCATCTTGGCCTGTGAACGCGGCGCGATTTTCTGGCAGCGCGGCGGCTGGCTTGCTCATCATCTCGGCCTGCTCCTCGACGGAGCAGTCGACGGCGCGGCGGCGTCGACGCTTGGTGAGGCCTATCAGTTGTTGTGGGCCTTTCGTGCCACCTCGAAGAACACGCAGGACCGCATCGCAGCGGGTGATCTGCCCGGACCGGAAGCCTCGGTGGACAAGATCATGATCGCCGCCGCCGATCAGGCCGTGTTCGATGCGGCGCGCGAATTGCTGCGCGGCGGCATGGAAACCGGTGACACCGCGCGCAGCCGGGCGTGGCGCCGCGAGTGGGCTTACTCGCGCGCCGCCACCATTTATGGGGGCACCAGTGAAATTCAGAAAGACATCGTGGCTTCGCGGCTGCTCGGATTGCCGAGAAGCGCGTGACTGAGGTCCAAACCTTCGACGCCGCCGAGCGGGCGCTGATGGCGACGACGATCCGCAGACTGGCGGAGGAACTTGACGGAGCCGAGCTGGCGCAGGCACTCGATGCGTTCGGCTTCGCGGACCTGCTCGCCGAGGCGCCCCGGGACGCGGTGTCGGCGCTGTTCGCCGCGCTTGGTCGCGCCGGATCGATGTCGACGTCACTACAGGATGTGCTTCTGCGACCGCTCGCCGAATACCTGCCTGCGGCGACGACAGGATGCAATGTCGTGCTGCCGGGAGTCGGCGCCGACCTGGTCGGCGCGACCAGCGGCGACTCGCTCGCTGTGCGCGGCCTGGTCATCGGGGCGCGGCCGGCTCGGAGCTATGTCGCGCCGGTCGCGATCGGCGGTGAGCTGGCCTGGGTTGGCCTGCAGGAGTCCTCGGGGGTCTCGACGCGACGGATTGATGGTCTTGATCCGGCGCTGGCGATGACCGAGGTCAGCGGCGTCGACGTGCCGGCCGACGTGATCCTGGCGGGCGAGCAAGCGGTGGCGGCTTGGGATGCGGTGGCGACGGCAGGCCGGCTGGCACTCGGATACCAGATCGTCGGAGCTGTCGGGCAGATGATCGACCTTGCGGTCGAACATGCCTGCAGCCGAGTGCAATTCGGCCGGCCCATCGGCTCCTTTCAAGCGGTGCGCACCCGGCTGGCCGACGCACACGTCGCTCGCGAGGGCGCCGCCGCGGCCCTCGCGTCGGCCTGGGACGCCGACGACCCGGTTTTGGCGGGACTGCTCGCGAAGTCGTTGGCGGGGCGCGCGGCCCGCGTCGCCGCGACCCAGTGCCAGCAGGTGCTGGCCGGCATCGGCTTCACCGCCGAGCATCCCTTCCACCGCTTCTTGGCCCGTGCGCTGGTGCTGGATTCAGTGCTGGGCTCGGCCAGCGAACTGCCCACTGTGATCGGCGCCCGTTTGATTTCGGCAGGGACGATCCCCCGGCTGGTCGAGCTGTGAGCGGCGATCTGTCCAGCGCGGATACGCACCCGGCCGTCGTCGTCGACCGTGTCGGATCGGTGGCCCACGTGACCCTGGCCCGGCCGGAGAAGGCCAACGCCATGGACGCCGAGATCACCGATGCCCTGCTCAAAGTGGTCCTGGCGCTGCGTGACGACCCCGACGTGCACGCGATGGTGCTCACCGGTCAGGGCAACGCGTTTAGCGCCGGCGGGGACTTCGAGACCATCCGCGCGATGCGCGTTGATCGTCCTCTACGCGACACCGTGCTGGCCGCCCACCAGGAACTGTTCTGGGCAATGATGCGCGTGCCGTTTCCGACTGTCGCCGCCGTCAACGGCGCCGCGGTCGGCGCCGGGGTCACCGTGGCGCTGCTGTGCGACCTGGTCGTCATGGCCGAAGACACCTTCTTCAGCGACCCGCGGGTCTCGCTGGGGCTGCTCGACGGCGCTGGCGGCTTGCTGCTTTGGCCGTTGCTGACCAGCCTGTCGGCCGCCAAGGAACATCTGCTCCTGGGAGACCGGGTCAGCGGCGTCGAAGCCCACCGCCTGGGGCTGGCGAACCGCGCGGTTCCGGCGTCCGAGGTGTTGGGGGAGGCGCTGCAGCTGGCCGAACGCCTCGCCGCGCTGCCGCCGCGGGCGGTCCAGCAGGCGCGCCAGCTGCTGAACTTCCACATCGATCGGGTCGCCCCGTTGCTGCCACTTTGTGCGCGCGCCGAAAGCGAGTGTTTTGACACCGAGGAGCATCGCGTGCTGCTGGAGCGGCTGAGCGCGCGAGTGGCAACCAAGAAGACGGGGACCCCGTAATGGGCCGCGTCGCCCTGGTCACGGGCGGGACCAGGGGGATAGGCCGTGCCATCACCGATCGGCTCGCGCACGCCGGAATCACGGTGGCCGCCGCGTACGCCCGCGATGCCGCCGCCGCACATGCGGTGCGCGACGACGCCGCGCGGTGCGGGGCCGCCGTCACCCTGCATCAGGCCGATGTCGGGGAACCGGCTTCCTGTCAGAGCCTGGTTGCCGAGGTTCTCGAGCAGCACGGGCGGCTGGATTATCTGGTCAACAACGCCGGGATGGTCAACGAAAAACGGCTCAGCGAGGTAAGCCCCGAGGACTGGCACCGCCAGGTCGCGGTGAACCTGTCGTCGGCGTTCTTCCTCAGCCAGGCCGCTCTGGCGCACATGACACAGCAGCGTTTTGGGCGGGTAGTCAACATCGGCTCGGTCACGGCGCTGCTGGGCAGCCCGGTGCAGGTCGCATACGGCGCTGCCAAGGGCGGCATCGTCGGCCTGACCAGATCGTGTGCTCGCGCGGTCGCCCGCAAGGGCATCACCGTGAACTGCGTGGTCCCCGGCAGCTTCGACACCGACATGTCGGCCGGGCTGGCGTACACCGACCGGGCTGCGGTGACGTCGATGATCCCGGTCGGGCGCTGGGGCCGTCCAGAGGAGCTGGCGCATGCCGTCGCGTTCCTGCTCGACGACCTCGCGTCCTACGTCACCGGAGCGGTCCTGACCGTCGACGGCGGAATGAGCATGGGCGGATGAGGATGAACCGACCTCGAGTCACCGCGGCCGGTATCGTGGCGCCGCCGGTGGCCCCGGACCGCCTCGCGGAATATCGCCGCTTCGGCTACGTCAGCGACCAGACGATTTCTGCGTCGGTCGTCCGGGCTGCCCGTCAATGGGGTTCACAGCCGGCCCTCGTCGAAGGCGGCCATCAGCTGAGCTACCAGGAACTGCTCGAGGTGGTCGAACGTGCTGCCGCATGGCTGGCCGGTGCGGGTATCGGGCCCGGTGACGTGGTCTGCTGGCAGACGCCGAACTGGTGGGAAGCGCACGCGCTGGGTCTGGCGGTCTGGCATGCCGGCGCGGTGAGCTGCCCGATCGCCCCGTTCTACCGGGAACACGAGCTGCGTCAGGTCATCGAGCAGGTACGCCCGGCCGCTGTGGTGAGCGCCGAAACGTTTCGCGGCTTCGCCCATGCCGAAGCGTTCGACGACCTTCTTGCGGCGACTGGTCTCGGCGACGTCGCCCGCATCGTGCTGCGGGGAACCCGGCCGGGCTGGGCGCCGTTCGACGCGGTCGTCTCGCACGGTCGCCGCCAGGAATCCGCCTCGGTCGGGGCCGATGATCCCTGCCTGATCCTCTTCACCTCGGGGACCACGTCGGGCGCGAAGGCCGCGGTGCACTCGTCGCGCACGTTGCTCGCGGAAACCCGCCAGCTCGTCGATGCGTGGGGCCTGTCCTGGGAGGACGTCGCCTACATGGCCGCCCCGTTGCAGCACATCACCGGTGTGCTCAACGCGATGACCATCCCGCTGCAGGTCGGCGCCTGCGCGGTGCTGGCCGACCGGTGGGAAGCCGACGTCGCGGTGGCCGACATCATGCGCCACGGGGTGACGTACTCAGCCGGGGCGACGGTGTTCCTGCAGGAGTTGACCGCTGCCGCCCGTGCCGCACGCGTGCACCTGCCGCTGCGGATGTTCGCCTGCGGCGGCGCGACGGTGCCGCGCGCCGTCATGGAACGCAGCGAAGAGCAAGGAATCCCGGCCGCTCGGGTGTATGGCATGACCGAGCTCCCGACCGTGACGGTGATGCACCGCGCCTACCCGTTCGACCTGCGCGCCGAGACCGACGGCGCGATCGCCCCGGGGGTGCAGGTCCGGGTCGTCGGGACGGACGGCGAGCCGCTGGCAGCGGGGTGCGCGGGCGAACTGCTAGTGCGCGGACCCGAACAGATGCTCGGCTACCTCGATCCCGACGCCAACCGGGCAGCCCTCGACGACGCGGGATGGTTCTGCACCGGAGATGTCGGTCTCGTCGACGGCGCCGGCTTCGTCACCATCACCGGGCGGGTCAAGGACGTGATCAACCGCGGCGGCGAGAAGTTCTCCGCCCGCGACATCGAAGACCTCCTCGTCAAACACCCCGCGGTGCGCCACGCCGCCGTAGTGCCGGGACCCGACGCAAGGTTCGGCGAGGTGCCCGTGGCGTTCGTCGTGCTCGACCGGCCGGGCCAAGCGTCTGCCGAGGACCTGTCCCGTCACCTGCACGCTACCGGGCTGGCCCGTCAAAAGACGCCCGTCGCATGGCATTTCGTGGACGCCTTGCCGATGACACCGTCGGGCAAAGTCAAGAAGTTTGAGCTGGTCGCAACGGCGAACACAGCAGAGAGGCTGGGATGAACCTCGATCAATTTCGCGCCATGCTCGCCCCGAGTGACGACACCGAGGGCCGTACGGTGCTGCCCGTCCCGGACCCGAGCGTCGAGCGGATCTTCGGCGGACAAATCATGGCCCAGCTCATCGCGGCCGCCGCACCGCCAGGATCGGCCAAAGCGGTGAAGTCACTCCAGATCGCGTTTCCCCGCGCCGGACGCGCCGCTGACCCGCTGTACCTGGACCTGGAGCAAACCCACGACGGGCGCTCGCTGGGGCATCGGCGCGCGGTGGCTTGGCAGGACCGGCGATGGCCCGGATGTCGAGGACGCGGCGGGCGCGGACCTGGCGTTCTAGATGCGTTGCCCGGACTTCGCCGATACCGCGCTTGCCCAACCCGTGATTGCCGACATCTCGGACTGGCCGCTGATCGGCACCCTGCTCAGGTGTGCCCAGTCGTTCGACGCCGCACAGTGGCTTCGTGTGCAGATCCGGGGCGTGCGATTGGTCGGTGGCCGCGGCTTCGGCACCGCAGACGTTTACACCCAGTCCGGAACACCCGTCGCGTCGTTCGCGCAGGAAAGCGTCGTGAGGATCCCCCGAAAGGAATGAAGCCGTGACAGCTCAACACTTCGTCCGCTATGAGGTCGACGACCGGGTTGCAGTCATCACCCTGGACCGCCCTGAAGCCGCCAACGCACAAACCCCGGGAATCCTCAAGGATCTCGACGACGCTTGGCGACGCGCGGACGAGGATCCCGAGGTCCGGGTGATCGTTCTCCAGACCACCGGTAAGCACTTCTCCGCCGGACACGACATGTCCGGGACCGATCCTTCCGCCGACGGGCGCAGCCTGAGTCCTGCGCGCACCGACGGCAAGCTGCTCGCGGAGACCTACTACGACTGGGAGACTCGCGGCTACCTTGAGTACGCCAAGCGCTGGCGTGACGTCCCCAAGCCGTCCATCGCCGCGGTGCAGGGCAAGTGCATTGCGGCCGGGTTGATGCTGTGCTGGCCGTGCGATCTCATTGTCGCTGCGGACAACGCGCAGTTCTCCGACCCGGTCGGCCTGCTGGGCATCATGGGCGTCGAATACCACGCTCACACTTGGGAACTCGGGCCCCGCAAAGCCAAGGAGATGCTGTTCACCGCCGGTTCGGTGAGCGCCGAGGAGGCCCTACGATGCGGGATGGTCAACCACGTTGTGCCGCTGCAGGATTTATGCTCGGCCACAATCGCGCTCGCCCGTCGCGTCGCGCAGACCGACCCGTGGGCGCTGCGCATGGCCAAGCGGGCGGTCAACCACACCCTGGACACCATGGGTTTCTCGACGGCGATCGCGTCATGTTTCGACATGCATCATCTCGGCCACACCCGGGCGCTAGCCGCGACCAACGGGCAGACCGTCGTAATGGCCGACCTGGAACGGATGAAAGCCGCGGGCCGCGCCCGGTAACGGTGAGTAAGCCACCCGGTCGCGCCGGGGGTCGCAGGCGCTAACGTCGGCGGCAAGCCCTCGGTGCGAACCCGATGTTTTACTTGCTCGCGCGAACAGATATTACGTATCTTGGGACTCATGGCAGCTGGGAAGCCGGGCAGCAAGAGAGCACGAAGGACGAAGGTCGACGGGGTGACCCCGCTTAGCGCGGGTGAATCCAAGGTGATTCGCGCCTTACACCCGGGTTTTGCGACCATGATGCGGCAACTCGATGCTGACTTGCAGCACGAACATCGCATGTCGCACGCGGAATTCGTCGCGTTGATGTTCTTGTCCGAGGCTCCTGACCGTACGCTAGGGCTCAGCGAATTGGCTCGGCGCTGCCAGCAGTCGCTGAGTGCGATTAGCCGCACTATCGGGCGGATGGCGGCCGATGGGTTGGTCCGCCGTGAGCAGTCGTCCCAGGACGCCCGCGCTTACAACGCTGTGCTCACCGACGAAGGGCTCGCCCGATTGGAGCAAGCCGTCCCCACCCACGTCGTCAGCCTGCGTCGCCACCTATTCGATCACCTCGACGGTGTCGACCTCAAAGCCATCGGCAATGCATTCGAAAGCATCGCGGCCGCCGCGAGCGGAGACCCCCACATAGTTCCCGATCAACCGTCACCAGACACGCCGGTGGGGCGATACATCAGGGGCTGAACGGCTATGGCGCCCCGCCGGGTTGGCCTTACTCGCGTAGGGTTGGTTGACGCCGGAGGCGCCACAAGTTAGCGCACGACATCACAATGCTCTACGCGTTGCCGCCGCCAACCCCACGGGCGCCCCTCTGACCGCCACCGCGCGGAGCCGAATTCCGTTATATGGCGCCAAGGTGCGCTGATGCCGTCCGCGAGCACCGGTGACGTGAAGCGGTGGAGAGGATAATCGCCGCCGTGGTCGGCGCCCCGCCGGGGAGGCGCACGGCTTATCGGATCCGTTGTGCCGCGGCGACTTTAACCTTGACGTGGTTACCTGGGCTGGGTCGTTGGCGGCAGTCCCGGCAACGGGGCAGAGAGACCCGCCCGGATTCCCGACTCTATCCCTTCCGCCCGCTGGGCTGGGCTGGCGCCGGGTGGGGGTGTCTTCTGGCAGCTACAGCTGAGGCCGCCAAACGGGCCAGGAGGGTTGGTGCCGCCGATCGCGTTCGGGCCGGCGTTGGCAGGGGCTGCCCCAGCGATGGCGCCGAGAGCGATCGCAGCGCTAACCACTATTTTCGTGATCACTCGGCGGTGCTGACTGGTCATGTCATCTTCTTTCCTTGGGACGAACGGACGTCCCATCGCTGCGCCATCGGATTGCTTGCGCTAGCAAGCTTATGCTTGCTAGCGCGCACAAGCAAGCGGTTGCGCCTGCCCCCGTAGCGCGCAGCAGTGCGGTGCCGCCGCCGACGGCTCAGGAAGGCCAAGGCGGTCCGGGCCCGACCCGCGCCCTCGCCGGAAGTCGTTGCGGTCGACCCACGTGTGAGCGACGCCACCGTTCGGCGTCTGCGATCAGCGGTTGTTTGTTAACGCCGGGCAGGATATAGTTGCTAGCGCAAGCAAATTAACCCGAGAGGATCCTGACCTATGACCGCAGCCCCAATGACCTATCGGCGTGGAAATCGTCGTTTCGCTGACGACATCCAGAACTTCACGGCGTCCCCACAACTGGCCACCAACCTGCAGCGTGTGCTCGTCGACCTCGTTGAGCTGCACCTGCAAGGCAAGCAGGCGCACTGGAACGTCATCGGCTCCAACTTTCGCGACCTGCACCTGGAGCTGGACGAGCTCGTTGACACCGCCCGCGAGGCCAGCGACACCGTTGCCGAACGGATGCGTGCCCTTGACGCCGTTCCCGACGGCCGGTCCGACACGGTCGCAGCGACAACGAGCCTGCCGCAGCTTCCGGGCACCGAGATGAACACCGGCGACGTCGTCGATTTGGTGACCACACAGACGTACGCAACGGTGGACACCATTCGTGACGTGCACGACGCCGTCGACGCCGAGGACCCCAGCACGAGCGATCTGCTCCACGAGATCATCGACTCACTGGAGAAGCTCGCCTGGATGATCAAGTCCGAGAACCGCAAGATTTAACGAGGCGCACCGGGCGCCGGCTCCACGTCGGTCTGCTGAGCGAGTCAGCGCCTGCGGCGCGATACGCCGATCCGTTCGCCGACGATTCTCAGACTTCCCGACCAAGCCGCCAAACCGAATGTCCCACTGCCCCTTTCGCGTTGACCTGATTGCGACGAGCCGGGCTGATCGGGTTTTGGGAGCTGACTATCGGCGGAGCATTCGCTTGCTGTCAAAGCTGTTCCACGCCTGCGGACGAAGCTCGATGACGACGCGGTCCTGTCGCGCCAACACCGCGGCGTCTAGGCCGGTCATTCTGCAGAATTTCGGGTAGAACCATTCGGCTGTGGACACGTCATCGTGCACGACTGCCAACGTCCGGGCACTTACCATCCGGCCATGGCCGACTGGTTTACCTGCGCTGGAAACCGCGACCGTGCTCCGGGGGTCAGCGATTAAGCAGTCGACCCGGGGACGGTCGCGGAAGGACGTCACCCAGAACGCATCGCGCTCAAACACGAAGGTCAGGAATGCCGACACCGGCCAACCGTCGCTGTTGAGCCAGGCGACGCTGCATTCGTTCTGCACTGCGAGAAACTGCGTTCGCTCGTCATCAGTTAGACGGAAGGCTGCGAAATCCATGGCCTTGCTTTCCTAGTCAAGACGAAGCCGGTCCCTCGTCAACAGCCTGATCAGCCCCTGGCGGTCGAGCTTGCCGGTGGGCAGCATCGGTACCTTGCTCTCGGCGAGGATGGCGATGACGGTCGGCACCTTGAATCCGGAGAGGTTGGCGCGGGCATGCGCGGCGACGGCGTCGGTGGACAACTGGGCGCCGTGCGCGGGCACGACGGCGGCTCCGACAACCTCGCCGCGAACGGGGTGGGGCAGCGCCACGACGAAGCTGTGCAACACGCCGGGCATAGCGTCCAGGACCGATTCGACCTCTGCCGGAGAGACATTGGACCCCGCGGTTTTGATCAGGGTGCTGGCGCGACCGGTGAAGTGCAGATGGCCGGCGTCGTCGAACCATCCACGGTCCCCTGTGTCATACCAACCGTCGGCCGTGAACACGTCGTGGCGTTCGTGCTTGTAGATCCCGCTCATCAAGATCTGGCCGCGTACGTGGATCTGGCCCTCTTGCCCCGGTGGCGCCTCGAGGCCAGCGGCATCCACAATCCGGTGCTGCACGAGCCCGGGCAGTGGGATCCCCCAGGAGCCGCGCCGTTCTGGGGGCAGGGGAGTGTCGGGCACCTCGACCATGGTGTGCGGGCCGCCGGTTTCGGTCATGCCGAGCAGGTTCGGGGTCAGCTCGGGTTCGCTGGGTCGACGTTCGGGCGGCAGCGCTTGCAGCATCGTGCCGCCCCGGACGCTGGACAGGTCGCGCTTGGCGAAGTCTGGGTGATCGGCCATGGCCTGGCTGGCCTGCGCCCAGCATGAGATGAAGGTGGCCCGCTCCCGTTCCAGCAGCGCCAGCGTGGCTCCGGGTTCAAAAACATCTTGGGCCAGGATTGCGGCTCCCGTCGAGAGTGCTTGCAGCACAACCATGGTCAGCCCACCCACCCAGAAGAACGGCATCGGGGAGTAGATGCGATCGGTGGAAGTGACGCCGCGATGCTGCGCCAGGATCGCCGCGTGGCGCACCACACTGCCGTGGGTGTGCGCGACGGATTTCGGTAGCGCGGTGGTCCCGGACGTCGTGACCAGGACGAGCTCGTCGGCGGGTCGGACCTCGTGTTCAGCCGGGCCGGACAGGGGCGCGACCGGGCCGGTGCTACCTGGCCACGGCGTTGCCCACGCGTGTTCGGAGTCCGGCCAGACGTGCACCCGGCGCAGATAGGGCACATCGGTCAGAGCGATCGCCGCGCCACCGTCGGCTAAGCTCGGTAACGCATCCGCGACCCGGGCGACGAGGTCGTGGCCGGCGATCGACCGGCCCATCAATAGCACCTGAGTGTCGGTGTGGCGCAACAGCCGAGCGAGTTCGGCTCCTGGGGCGAAGGTCGACAACGGGACCGTGAGCGCGCCGATGCGTGCCGCGGCCAACCACGCGATGAGCCACTGGGCGCAGTTGGGAAACAGGATGCCGACGCGGGTTCCCTTGCCCACGCCCGACGCCAGCAGCGCATCGGCGAGTGCCCTGGATTGCGCGTCGGCCTCGGCGAAACTCAGCCGCTCGAAGTCGGTGACCAGGAACTCGCCGTCAGGCTCGGCGCGCCGCCGTGCCAGCAGCTCGGGGACACTGCCCGGCAGCCTGGGGAACGAGTCAGACGCGGTGCGCGCCGCGGCCATCAGCCGACGTGCACCGGAATATGGGAGTAGCCGGCCACATTGGACATCGTCACCCGCCGCAACCCGTCGGTGTCCACCGTGAACCGCGGCCAGCGCTCGCGGATCGCGTGCCAGGCGACCCGAGTCTCGAGCCGCGCCAACCAGGAGCCCAGGCAGCTGTGCGCGCCATACCCGAAAGCCAGGGTGGTCGAGCCGCCCCGCCTGATATCGAACGCGTCGGGCTTGTCGTAGGCCCGCGGGTCGCGGGTCGCGGCCCCGGTAACCAGCAGCGTCGGAGAGCCCGCCGGGATGGTGCCGCCGTCGAGTACCACCTCACGGGTGGTGAACCGGCCCTGATACTGCGAGGGCGGGTTCAGCCGCAGCATCTCCTCGATCGCGCCGGGGATCAGCCCGGGATCGGCGAGCACCAACTCCCATTGATCCGGATTGTGATGTAAAGCCATGGTGCCGTTGCCAATTAGCTTGGTAACCGTTTCACTGCCCGCCGCCGCGATCAGCACCGCGAACGTCGCGATGTCCTCGTCGGTGAGCCGATGCGTCATCCCGGTGTCGTCCTCGTAGGTCGCGTCCACCAGCCTGCTGATGATCAGGTCGTCGGGCTGGCGGCGTTTCTCCTTGGACAGCTCCAGGAAGTAAGCGTTCATCGCCATCGAGTCGGCGACGCCACTCTCGGTGGCGAAGGGGTTGTTCGGCTCGCGGTGCAGGAACCCGTCGGTCCAATGCCGGATCTGCTGGCGCTCTCCCGGGGGGACGCCGAGCATTGAGGAGATGATTTCGACCGGAAACAGCGCCGCGAAGTCGGCCACTATATCGAAATTGTCTCTGCCACTTAGGGCGTCGACATAAGTGGTGACGACCTCGGACACCAGCGGCTCCAGGTTGGCGATCGCCGCCTTTGTGAATACCTGACGGACGAGCTTGCGAAGCAGTTCGTGCTCGGGCGGATCCATGACGATCAACATCTTGAGTTCGTCGAATCTGTGGCGCATCGACAGTGCGTCCAGTGTGACGCCGTAGGCGCTGCTGAACGTCTCCCAGTCGCGGTGGGCGGCAACGACATCCTCATTCCGGGTCAGCGCGTAGAAGTCCCATCGCTCGCTGTAGTAGACCGGCGCCTCGTCACGCATCCAGCGGTAGGTCTCGTAGGGGTCGTCGAAGAAGCTGTCGGAATACGGATTGAACTCCATCGGGGAGCCGTCCTCGCGTGGCTTAGTGGCCGGTCCCGCGCCGCGGTCAGTCGACATCTCAGGCGTCTATCCGCATCATGTTCGACAGCGTGCCGCCCATCACCATGGCGATCTCGGCGTCGCTCAGCTCCGGGTGTCGTTCGGGGTAGCTCAGCGGGTCGGCCAGGCCCTCGGGATGCGGGTAGTCCGAGCCGAAGAACAGGTGATCGATCGGCACCAGCTTTGCGAGTTCGGCGACGTTCTCCTCCCAGAAGGGATTGAAGTAAATGCAGCGTTGGATGGCTTCGACCGGATCCTCGCTGTAGAGCTGCGGCATCTTCTTGCGGGTGTCCCTGAGGTTCTCCAGTAGCCGCGGCAACCAGGTGGTTCCGTTCTCCACCATGCCAATACGAAGTTCGGGGAACCGCGTCAGGAGCCCGTGGCAGGCCAGCGCGGCGACGGCGTCCTCGGCCGGGTTGCGGGCCAGGCTGTAGTAGGAGCGGAACGGCGAAGGCTGGAACGGGCGGAACTCGCCAGAGCCCTCCCAGTCGTTGGCGTAACGCGAATAGCCGCTGTCCGACGCGTGCATGATGACCAGCACGCCGGTCTCGACGACCCGCTTCCAGAACGGGTCGAATTCGGGGAGGGCGAATGACCGCGGTCCGTGCAGCCCGGGTACCGGCGCCGGCCGGATGAGGATGGCGCGGGCGCCACGCTCGACCACCCAGTTCAGCTCGTCGATGGCCTTCTCGACGATGGGCAAGGTGATGATCGGCGTGGTGAAGATGCGGCCCTTGTAGTCGAACTGCCAAGTCTCGTGCAGCCACTCGTTCAGGGCGTGAATGATCGTGTGGGTCGCCTCGGGGTGCTCCCGGAAGCGTTCTTCCACCAGGCTCGCCAGTGTCGGGTACATCATCGATTTGTCGATGCCCTGTTCGTCCAGCAATGCCAAGCGGGGCCCCGGCTCACGGAACGCCGGGGTCGACTCGATCGCTTTCCCCAGAATCTCGCGGTGCGACTTTCCTTCGGGGTTGCCGTTGTGGAAGTAGTCCTCCTGGGCGCCCGGGGCGGCGACCTTGTCGAAAGTCGGGTTGGGGATGTAGTCGCTGATCTGCCCCAAGGTGGCGATCTTGGTGCGTCCGTCTACTTCGACGTACCGGATCGCGCCGTGGTACTCGGGCGGCAGGAACTTGGTGAGCGCATCGCGTGTCTCGTACATGTGGTTATCGCCATCGAAGACCGGATAGCCCAATCGCGACGTCATTGAAATCCTCCTCGTGCCTCGCCATACCTGCATTGCAGAACGGTCACTACTCAACACTACGACAATAAGATGTGCGATTGACTATAGCACCGAGTGCGTAAAAAGAGGATATGCATTTCCTTTTTCGTCGTACATCCGTCCGTTTCCGGGTAACGTGCTTCTGTAGCGGCGCTCGCGGGTTGCCGATATCGAGGGCTTGCGGTTGCGAGGAGGTATAGGTGGATCTATCGCTGACGCGGGAGCAGCGCGCTGTCCGCGATGCATTCGCGGCCTTGTTCGGAAAACAGGCCACGCCAGAGCGGGTGCGCGGTGCCGAAGCCACCGGTTTCGACCTGCTCCTGTGGCGGCACTACGCCGATGTCGGTGCGCTGGGTATCGGAGTGCCCTCGGACTGTGGGGGAGGGGACGGCGGCCTCCTCGAATTGGCATTGGCGGCCGAGGAAGCCGGCCGGCGCCTCGCGCCGATCCCCGTCGCCGAGACCGCGGCCGCGGCGCGGTTGCTGGGTCGGTTGCGTGAGAAGGAGCTGCTGGGGCCGGTGCTGAACGGATCGATCATCGTGTCACTGGCCACCCGGCCCTGCCCGCCCACGCAGCAGTGGTTGGTCGACGGCGCAATCGCCGATGCTGTGCTGGCTCTCGACGGAGACGCCCTGATCTACATGAACCGCCCGGATGGCCTGCCCAAGGCCGCGCACCGCAACCTCGGCGGACTATCGCTGGCCCAGTGGCGCACCCCGGGCGCAATCACCGTCCTCGCCCAAGGCAGTGAGGCGTGCGCGATTTTCGACACTGCCCTCGACGAAGTACGCGTGCTACGCGCGTCCGCGCTGGTCGGGTTGGCTTCGGAGGCCGTGGCAATCGGGTCCCGGTACGCGATCGTGCGCGAAGCATTCGGCCAGCCGATCGGGATGTACCAAGCGGTCGCGCATCCGTTCGCCGACGCAGTCGCCGGCCTGGATGGCGCCCAGTTGTTGGTCCGTAAGGCCTGTTGGGCAATGGATTCCGCGCAAGACGACGCTGGCGCCCTGGCTGCGATGGCATTCGTATTCGCCGCCGAAACGGCGTATCACGCGACGACGCACAGTCTGCACGTGCACGGCGGCTACGGGTTTATGGAGGAGTACGACATTCAGCTCTACTACCGCAGGGCCAAGGCGTGGGCAGCCGCGTTCGCCGACCCGCGGCGCGAGCTGCTCACCGTCGCCGACCGGCGTTTCGGCCCCGTGACAACCGAAAGTCGGTGACTCGATGGACTTCAGCGAACCCGAGAACTGGGCCCGAATCCGCCGCGAGGCAGAGGAATTCACCGCCGAGCACGTCACTCGGGACGTGATCGAGCACGAGCGCCGAAACGGCGACGGTGTTGATCGCGCGCTCACCCGGAAGTTGGGAGAGCGCGGCTGGATCGCATCAGGGTGGCCGGTCGAGGAGGGCGGCGCAGGACTGGATTCGTTCGAGGCGGCCGCGCTGTGGAACGCGTTGCGCAAAGGGGGTGTGCCGACGGCCGGCCCGGGCACGACGATGCTGCCGGCCAACGCCATCCGCGCCACCGGGTCCGAGGAACTCAAGGCCAGAATCCTGCCTGGCGTCGCAGCGGGTGAGGTTCTGATTTGCCTGGGCTACACCGAGCCCGCAGGCGGTTCGGACGTGTTCGCCTGCGCGACCCGTTCTGAGCGCGACGGCGACGAATGGGTTGTCAACGGGCAAAAGATCTTCACGACGTTTGCCCATCTTGCCGATTATTGCTTCCTGCTCACCCGCTCCCAGCCCGGTTCAGCGGGGTCACGCGGCCTGACGATGCTTCTGGTACCGCTGGATACGCCCGGTATCGAGATCCAGGCGGTGCGCACCATGGGTCACGAGCGCACCAACATCGTGTTCTACAACGATGTGCGAGTAGCCGATGCGAACCGAGTCGGTGAGCCACACGAGGGCTTCGCGGTGATGCGGGCGGCGCTCGAGGCCGAACAGAATGTTGCGCCCGGTTCGCGCACGGGTTGGGTCGCCGACGATGCGCTGGAGTTCGCCCGCACGCACCGCGGCCCCGACGGTGCAGCGCTGATCGCCGACGTCCTGGTTCGCGAACGCCTGGCCCGGATGGCGATGGAAGCCGAGGTGGCCGACCTGTTGGACCTACGGGTAGCCTTCCTGGACGCGGAGGGGGAGAAGCCGGGCCCGGTGTCGGCGCTGTTCGGCCCGGAAAGCTACGTGCGCGCGTCGGCCGCGGCGATCGACATTTCGGGGGCCGAAGGCATGATCGACTGGACCGATCCGCACACGGCGGTGGACGGCGGCCTGGACGCGCACTACCGCAGCGCCGTCGCGTCGACGATCTACGGCGGCTCCAGCGAGGTGCTGCGCAGCCTCATCGTGGAGAACCGGCTGGGCTTTCCGCGCAGCCGTCCCCGTCGGTGACCGAGAAAGGCAACGCGCTCAAAGGAAATCGCTGCCACCGTCGACGTTGATGTGGGCGCCGGTCATATACGTGTTGTCCGGTGAGGCGCAGAATGCGATGACGGCGGCAACTTCGTGCGGTAGCCCGAGCCGACCCAGGTCCACCGACATGCCGTGACCGCGGCCCAACAATCCGAAGGCGCCCACCGGGTCATTCGTCGCAATCCCGGCGGAGGCGAGCACCGGTCGCGCCCAATCGGTAAGGATCGGCCCCGGGGCGACGGCGTTGACCAAGATGGCATCGCCGGCGAGACTGCGAGCGAGGTTTTTCGTCACGCTGAGGAGCGCGCTCTTGGCCGCGGTGTAGCTCACCAATCCCGCAGACTGGTGCTGCACCGACATCGCCGTCACGTTCACCACCCGGGCCCACTCCGCGGCTCGCAGCAGCGGCAAGGCCGCACGCATACACCGAACCGCCGACAACACGCCCTGGTCGAACGCCGCCGTCCACTCCGCGTCGCCCAAGTCCTCAAACCGACCTGCCCCCGTCGGCCCGGCGGCGTTGACCAGCACGTTGAGTCCGCCCCAGTGCGCGCCAACCGTGGCAAAGATTGCGTCGACGTCCGACGCCGAAGTCAGATCCCCGTTCAACGCCAGCACCTCCGGGCTGCCGGCGTCCGCCAATGTCGTTTCGGTCTCCTTCAGCCGGGCTTCGTCCCTGCCGATGACGCCCACCCGCGCGCCCTGTTCGGCCAGGCACAAGGCCGTCGCCAGCCCGATGCCGCGGGTGCCCCCCGCGATCACCGCGGTGGCATCAGCGAATCCAAGGTCCACGACGTCCGCCGTTACTTCGCTGCGAACCGTTGGCCGGCGTCTAGGCGGATTACCGTGCCGTTGAGCATTTGGTTTTCGACGATGGCGATTGCCAGGGCGGCGTACTCGTCGGGCCGGCCCATCCGACGCGGAAAGGCGGCGTCGCGAGTCAGCTCGTCAGCCATTTCCTCCGGAATTCGCGATGTAATTCCCGTCGCGAACAGGCTCGGTGCGACGGCCGTAACGCGGATGCCGAGGCTGCCCAGGTCACGCGCCATGGTCAAGGTCATGCCGGCGATCGCGGCCTTCGCGGCGCTGTAGGCGACCTGTCCGATCTGCCCTTCGAACGCCGCGATCGAGGAGGTGTTCACGAGGACGCCCCGCTCGTTGTCGTCGGGCTCGTTTCGACTCATGTGCCAAGCCTGTAACCGGTTCAGGTTGAAAGTGGCGATCAGGTTGAGCTCGATCACGGACCGGAAGGCGTCCAAGGCGTGAGGTCCGTTCCTGGACAGCGTGCGCGCCGATATCCCGCCCCCGGCCGTGTTGACCGCGATGTGCAGTGCACCCAAGTTCTCGACGGCCGCCGCCAGCGCGGTCTCCACGCCGTCGCTGTCGGTCACGTTGCACGGGTAAAACGACGCTCCACCACCCAATTCCCTGGCCACCGCGGCCGCGTCCGACGTAGGCAGGTCCAGCAGTGCGACTCGTGCGCCCCGCTCTGCCAGCCGTTGGGCAGTCGCCCGTCCCATGCCCGAGGCGCCTCCGACGACCACCGCGGCGTTGTCCTTGACTTTCACGGGGCCCCCGTCTGCAGTCACGAATGATTATCCTCTTACGAGGTCATCACAGTACACATAAGTAGAGTGTCGGTCTACCATGGCGACCGATCATATATTCGTAGTCTGTTAGGGTTCGTGTCGGTTGCTCGTCGGCTGTGACCGGAGGTGTGATGACAGAGCCCGGCGCCGCCGAGCAGGTGGTGCGACCGCTGCCGCATTTGAGCATTGGCTCCGAAGCGTTCTGGACCAGTGGCGCCGACGGGCGGCTGAGGATCGCCCAATGCCAAGCGTGCCAGCGGTACCACCACCCCCCGCTTCCCAGCTGTCCGCATTGCCGCAGTGTCGAGGTACTGATGACGCCGGTGTCCGGACGCGGGACGGTCGCCGGTTTCACCGTGAACAATCAGCAGTGGCTGCCGCGCTTCCCGCCGCCCTATGTGGTCGCGGTCGTCGCTATCGCCGAAGACCCGTCGGCCCGGCTTACCACGAACATCGTCGGCTGCGCACCCGGACACGTCGCTATCGGTCTGCAGGTCAAAGTAATTTTCGAGCGGCAGGACGATGTCTGGATTCCACTGTTCGAACCGGATTCCGAAGCCGCCGATGCCGGCTCGGTCCCAAGACCCCGTGATCTCGCGCGTGATGTGCGGCCGATGTCGTCCACGCGCAAGTTCGAAGACCAGGTGGCCCTCACCGGGGTCGGGAGCTCGACGATCGGGCGACGCCTCATGGTCGATCCGCTGTCACTGACCGTGACTGCGTGCCTTCGCGCCGTGGCCGACGCGGGCCTGACGTTGGACGACATCGACGGCCTGGCCACTTATCCGGGTGGGCTTGCCGGGGGGATGTCGGAGGGCGGGGTTACCGCCGTCGAGGAGGCGTTGCGCATTCGGCCCACCTGGATTACGGGTGGGGCTGAGGTCCCTGGGCCCAGTGGCAGCGTCGTGTCCGCCATGCTCGCCGTCGCCGCCGGACTGTGCCGGCACGTGTTGTGCTTTCGGACGGTCTGGGAATCGACCCACACCGCCCTGGCCAGGCGCGCGAAGTCCGTGGGAGGACAAAGCCGCGCGTCGGGCATATTCGAGTGGCGCGCGCCGTTCGGGGCCATGTCGGCAGCCAACTGGATCGGGGTCAACGCCTCGCACTACTTCTGGCGCTACGGCGGCGACCGCGCCTCCACGCTCGCCCCCATCGCCCTGACGGCGCGCGCGAACGCGTCGCGCAATCCGGCCGCGATCTACCGTAATCCCCTCACCCTGGACGACTATCTGTCGGCACGCATGATCAGCTCGCCGTTCGGCCTATACGACTGCGACGTGCCGTGCGACGGGGCGATTGCGGTGATCGTGTCGTCGATTGACACAGCAGCCGACCGGCCGAAACCTCCAGTGCTCGTTGAAGCCGTCGGTACCCAAGTGCTCGATCGAATCTCTTGGGACCAGGACACTCTCACTCACGAACCGCAGGTGTTCGGCCCCGCGACGCATCTGTGGACCAGAACCAGCCTGCGGCCCGAGGATGTCGATGTCGCCGAGCTGTACGACGGGTTCACCTTCAATGCCGTCTCGTGGCTGGAGGCGCTCGGATTCTGCGGTCTCGGCGAGGCCGCGGATTTTCTCGACGGCGGCAGCACGATCGCGCTGGACGGGAAGCTGCCGCTGAATACCCACGGCGGTCAGCTGTCGGCCGGACGTACCCACGGCTTCGGGTTCCTGGCCGAGGCCATCGCGCAACTGCGCGGCGAGGCTGCCGAGCGACAGGTCGCCAACGCCCAGGTTGCGGTCGTCACTACCGGCGGCGGCACGCCCGGTGGAGCGCTACTGCTGCGACGGGAGAATTGATGCGGAGGACGGACAGATGAAGCTGGAACAGGACCCCGAAATCGAGGGATTCCGCGCCGAGGTCAGAGGTTTCCTCGAAAAGCACCGCCCGCCGGTGCGCACGATGGGTAAAGCCGGGGTGCGTGCGCCCGACGCCGAGGACATTCCGGCCCTGCGGACATGGACCGCCCAGCTGTTCGAGGCCGGGTATGTCGGCGCTGACTGGCCCGCCGAATGGGGCGGTACCGGCACCAAGGACGCGCTGCGCGCGACGGTCGTCGGCGAAGAAATGGCGCGGGCTCGGGTACCCGCGCCGATCGGCGCCGGCCTGCTGGCCGCCGCGGCGCTCATCCACTGCGGGCGCCCCGACCAGCAGAAGCGCTACCTGCCGCGGATCCGGACCGGCGAGGACATCTGGTGTCAGCTCTTCAGCGAACCCAGCGCCGGCAGCGACCTGGCGAGCCTGACCACCCGCGCGCGTCGCGACGGCGATGACTTCGTCGTCGACGGTCAAAAGGTGTGGACCACCAACGGCCAACACGCCCAACTCGGCTACCTGCTAGCGCGGACCAACCCCGATGCACCCAAGCATGCCGGCATCACCGCGTTCGTCCTGGACATGACGAGCCCGGGCGTCGACGTGCGGCCGCTACGCGAAATCACCGGCACCAGCGACTTCAACGAAGTCTTCTTCGATGGCGTGCGGATACCCGCGGACAACGTGCTCGGTGAAGTCGACCAAGGCTGGAAGGTCGCCACCACCAGCCTGGTCGAGGAGCGGTCCAGTGTGGGCACCGCGGGCATCATCCAGTTGCGTGCGGTGCGTGACGCGGTGGCGATGGCACGGTCCCTGCGGCGCGGATCCGGCCCAGCGCTGGACAACGAAGCGGTCCGCCAGGACATCGGCCGGCTCTATGCGGCCGCGCGAGTCAGCGTTCGGCTGGGCCAGTACAACCTGTCGCGCGCGATGAGTGGCGATTCCGATGCAGGCGATGCTCCCTTGGCCAAGGTGCTCTACAGCGAGACCAATCTCGCGCTCACCGAGTTCGGGCTCGGGTTGCAGGGCACCGATGCGTTGCTCACCGAAGATGACCCCGAGGCGATCGCGGGTGGTTGGTGGCAGGACGCCTTCCTGTATTCGCGGGCTCTGACGATCGCCGGTGGCGCCAACGAGGTATTGCGCAACATGATCGCCGAGCGCTCGCTTGGACTGCCCAGGGAACCGCGCGGTTCTTGAGTCTTCGGAGGTAAGTGTGGATTTCACCGTAAGCGATGAACAACGGATGCTCCTGGAAAGCAGCCGTAAGTTGCTGGCACGCGAATCGCCGATCAACCGCGTGCGTGAACTCGCCGACGACGGACACGGCTACGACGAGCGCGTCTGGCAGTTGGGCGCGGAACTAGGGTGGGCCGGGTTACTCATCGCTGAGGAGTATGACGGTCTGGGGCGCGATCTGGTGGACGTCGCGCTGATCGCCGAAGAACACGGCCGGACGGTGCAGCCGGGCCCACTCATCGGTAATACCCTTGCGGCAGTGGCGATCTCACAGTCGGGACGCGATGACCTGCGCTCGGGGATTCTGCCGCTGCTTGCCAGTGGGCGGGGCGTCGCCGCGTGGGCCTTCGCGGAGTCGCGCCAGCCGTGGGACGCCGACGGAGTATGCACGGTGGCTACCGAGCACACTGACGGTTTCCGGCTGAGCGGCGTCAAGGTCGCCGTGCAGGATGCCGACGGCGCGGGCTGGATTGTGGTTACCGCCCAACTGGGAGGCCGGTTGGCGCAGTTCCTCGTCGACCGACAGGCCGCGGGAATCGTTGTGCGGCAACAGCGCACCCTCGATATCACCCGACAGCTCGATGAGGTCGTGTTCGATGATGCCGTGGTGCCGGCGTCGGCGCTGCTGCACGCAGGTGAGGCCGCGGAAGCAGCTGTTGCGCACCAAAACCGCTGTGGCGCAGTACTCGTCAGCGCCGACAACATCGGTGTCGGCGAAGCCGTGTTGGAGATGACCGTCCAGTACGCAAAGCTGCGGGTGCAGTTCGGACGCCCCATCGGTAGCTTCCAGGCCGTCAAACACAAGTGCGCGACCATGCGGATGTGGCTACAGGCCTCGAAGGCGGCCACGTATTACGCCGCGATGGCCGTGGCTGCCGAGGCTGATGATGCCCAGGAAGCCGCGAGCGTCGCGAAGGCTTACACCTCTTCGGCGATCGCCGCTCTGACCAGTGAGGCCCTCCAGGTGCACGGCGGTATCGGCTTCACCTGGGAGCACGACCTGCATCTCTATCATCGCCGGGCCAAGGCGAACCAGGTCCTGTTCGGTGATCCGTACCTGCACCACGAGCGGCTCGCGGCCGCCCTGGAAACCGCTACTGCCTAGACGGTGGTGCGCCGGCCGAACTGGCGGGCCAGCCAGTCGGCGCTATCACGTGCCGCGGTTCGAGCGACCGCCGTGTCGGCGAACATGTCGAAGCCATGCACGGCGCCCGCGTAGACATGCAGTTCGGTGGGCACCGCCGCCCCGCACAGTCGCGCGGCGAAATCGATCGATTCGTCGCGCAGGCAGTCGGCCGTGCCGACACCGATGAAAGTCGATGGCAGGCCGCTTAATTCGGTCGCCCGTGCGGGCGCCGCATCGACTGGCACGTCATCACCGCCACATCGGTCGCCGAGATAACTGCGCCAGCCAAACGCATTGGATTCACGGGTCCACACCGGCAATCCCTCGAGCTGGCTCGACGCGGTGAGGCCGCGGTCATCGAGCATCGGATACTCCAGGTATTGAAATGCCAAGGGGGCGTTTGCATGATCGCGCCACCGCAGGGCCAAGCCCGCCGCCAACGCCCCACCGGCGCTGCGTCCGCCGATACCGACCAGCCGTGAGTCGACTTCTAGCTCGCGGGCATGCTCGATGACGAAGCGCAGCCCAGCCTCGCAGTCGTCCAACGGCTTGGGGTAAGGCGATTCGGGCGCCAGCCGGTACTCGACGCTGACGCAGATGCAGCCCAACCAGCGGCACCATTCGATCAGACGGGCATCGTCCATGTGCCGGCTGCCGATCACCATTCCGCCGCCGTGCATCCAGAACAGGACGGGCGGCTCGGCCGCGGATTCGACCGGCCGTAGCAACGACAGTGCGACATCGCCACGTTCGGTGGTCAGCTCGACGCGCTTGATGTCGGGCGCGGACTGCGGCTCGAACGCCGATCCGGCACGCATCGCCGGAAGGTGCTCGGTGCAGAAGTCGAAATCGGGGAATCCGACGAGGCTTTCGCGAATCTCCGGGTCGATCCAGGTGCCTGGAATCGACGGCATTAGCCGACTCCCATCAGGTGCTTACCCGCGCCAACAAGTCCACCGTCGACGCGGATGTCGCAGCCGGAGATGAACGCCGCGGCGTCGGACTCCAGGAAGGCCACCGTGGCGGCGATGTCCTCGGGCCGCCCGGGCAGCGGCCGATCCGGGCGCTTGACCGGGGTCACCTCGATCATGGCCGGGATGATCTCCTGACGATCCAGTTCCAACCGGCCCATGGGCGTGTCGATCAGGCCGGGCGAAATCGCGACGGTGCGTCCACCCCTCTTGCCCCAAGGCGTGGCCAGTCGTTCCGCTAGCCGGACCACCCCGCGTTTGGCCAGGACGTAGGCCGTGGCGCTGTCGAGCGCATGGCCCATCGCCCGTTCGATCGCGGCGAGGAAGCGATCGGCCAGCGGGTCGTCCAGCAACGATTCGACGTCGGCGGGGACCTCGCTGTATCCGGCGATCGATCCGATCAGGATCGCGGAGCTTCCCGGGTTGACCAAAGGGAGCATGGCGTCGGTAATCCGCACCGATCCGGCCAAGTCGACGTCGAGCACCGTCGCCGCATCGGCCATTTCCGGTGAGACGCCCGCGGTGTGCACCAGGCAGCGCAGCCGCCCGAGCTCACGTACGCGGTCGGCGACCGCGGCGGCGTCGGCGGGGAACGAGACGTTGCAGCGCAGCGTCTCGACGTCAGCCCCGTGTCCGCTCAGGGCCTTGCGCGCCTGGTCGAGTAGATCCTCGCGCACGTCCACGAGCAGTAGGCGGCCACGATCGGCCAGTGCGCGGGCGCAGGCCAGCCCCATACCGCCCGCACCTCCGGTGATCACCAGAACGTTGTCCACGGTCATCCGGCTCCTTCCTATCGGTGGATCACCTGCCAACCCAGCTGCCACGAATCCGTCGACATGCTGAGGTGGGTCATTTAAGTAACTTAAAGCATGCGATAAAGGAGACCTAAGTTATCCGAAAAAGAATGTGATGGTCTACTCGACTGATGAAGGTGACAGTAGAGCCCGATCTCTGTGAAGCCAACGGATTATGCGTGGCAGCCGCGCCCGAAGTGTTCGACCTCGTCGACGACGACATCGTCGACATCCTCCTTCCAGAACCGCCTTCGGAGATGGAGTCGGCGGTCGCTGAGGCGGTGGTTGCTTGCCCTAAGCAGGCATTGCGACTACTCGCGGAGTGATCGCCGTGCTCAGTGCGGCCCGCTGACGCACATCCGCATTGCGGAATTTGCACTTATCGTTCTACTCTGGGGGAAAGTCAGTTTTCGGCTGACTGAAAGCGGTTAACCCGGCTGTGCCACGAGGAGTACGTATGCTGCCCGACGACGCCAAGATCATCTCCGTCGACGACCACGTCATCGAGCACCCCCGAGTGTGGCTGGATCGAGTTCCCGCCAAGTACGCCGACGTGGCTCCACGCATCGTCAAGCTCCCCGACGGCAATGACACCTGGCTCTATGAGGGCAGCCAGTCAGGCAACTTTGCCCTCAACGCCGTCGCGGGCAAGCATCCCCGCGATTTCGGAATGGACCCGCGCAGCTACGACGACATGTTGCCCGGGTGTCATGAAATCGCCGACCGTATCAAGGACATGGACACCGAGGGCGTATGGGCGCAGTTGTGCTTCCCCAACTTCGGCGGATTCGCCGGGAGCACATTTCACAAGGCCAAGGACAAGGACTTCGCCAAGCTCTGCATCAGCGCCTACAACGACTTCATCCTCGACGAATGGTGCGCCTACGCCCCGGAACGTCAGATCCCGCTGATGATGGTTCCGTTCTGGGACATCGAGGCCTCGGTCGCCGAAGTCGAGCGCACCGCCGCCAAGGGCGCGAAGTCCATCTCCTTCATCGAGGCGCCGCACAAGGTCGGACTGCCGTCGTTTCACACCGACCACTGGGATCCGCTGCTGCGCGTCTGCGAGGAAGCTGGGCTGCCGCTGTCCATGCATTTCGGCTCCGGTGGGATGCCGCTGGGCCTTGCTCCCGACGGGGACCTGTTCATCGGCATCGCATTGTTCGGCTTGAACTCGATGATGGCCACCGTCGACTTGCTGATGTCCGAGGTGTTCTACAAATTTCCCAAACTCAAGGTCGCGCTCTCCGAGGGTGGAATCGGATGGATGCCCTATCTGTTGGAGCGCATCGACTACTCGTTCGGCCGACACAAGTACTGGTGCAACATCAACGCCGACAAGCTGCCGTCGGAGCTTTTTCGCGAGCACATCTATGGGTGCTTCATCTCCGACCGTTCCGGGATCGAGCAGCGTCATCGCATCGGCGTGGACAACATCATGTTCGAAAGTGACTACCCGCATTCGGATTCCAACTGGCCGCACACCGGCAAGCTGCTCGCCGAACACCTGGTGGACGTGCCCGACGACGAAGCGCGCAAAATCGTCGAGCTTAACGCCCGCACCGTCTACAACTTCTGGGCCTAAACGTCCGCGCGGCGGAAGGTGATCGATGACCGAACTCAGGCAAGGAAAGCGACTGCGCAGCACCGTAAGTGGTACAGAAGTCATCGTCGTACGATCTCCCGCGACCCCGGTCGAGTTGTCGTGCGGCGGTCAACCGATGACGGCGAATCTGGCGCCGGTGGACGCGGACGCGTCCATCGCCGAGAACGACATCGTCCTCGGCAAGCGTTACGTCGACTCCGACACCGGGCTAGAAGTGTTGTGTACCAAGGCGGGATCGGGTGTGCTCAGCGCAGACGGACGACAGCTCACCATCAAGGCGCCCAATGCGCTACCGGCGTCGGACTGAGGGACGCAAACCTCTTCCGAAAAAGCTCTGCGCCCCGAACTGCCGGACTCAACTCTCAACGGAAGCGAGAACAATGCCTGACGCCCTCATTCTTTCCGCCGCCAGAACGCCAATTGGCAGGGCCCGCAAGGGCTCTCTGATATCCGTAGATGCCTATCAGCTTGCCGAGATCGCCGTCCGTGCGGCAGTCGAACGGTCACAGATCCCCGTCGCGGACCTCGAGGACCTGTTCCTCGCGGAGTCACTGCAGGGCGGCGGGGTGATTGGTCGCAACATCGCGGTGCGGCTCGGGATGACGAACGTGCCTGGGGTGGCGATCAACCGGCACTGCGCCTCCGGCGTCACCGCGGTGCAGTTGGCTGCCGCCACCATCTTGGCCGGCATGGCAGATGTGATCGTCGCGGGCGGAACGGAAAGCGCAAGCACCATGCCGCGGTTGACCAAGTTGGCACCCGGTGCGCAGGAACCAGCCCCGTGGTCGCCGCAGAGCCATCCGGATGCCCCCGGCGTTCCTGCCTTCGACATGTCTGTCACCATCGGCGAAAACACGGCCCGGCTGCACCATGTCACCCGCGAGCAGGCCGACGCCTGGTCCGCTCGCTCACAGCAGCGAGCGCTCAATGCGATTGCCAAGGGGTACTTCGACGACGAGATCGTCGCCGTTCCCATCAACCACGGCAAAGTCGTGTTTGGCACGGACGAGCATCCGCGGGACACTACGCCCGAAATCCTTGCCGGGCTGAAGGTGCTGCACCCGGAAATAGCCGGTGCCGTTGTCACCGCGGGAAACTCCGCGGGCATTAACGACGCCGCCGCCGCGCTGGTTATCGGCAGCTCTGACTTCGCAACCACCCGCGGCCTGACACCACTGGCACGAATCCGGGGTTGGGCATCCGTCGGCGTAGAGGTCGAGCACACCGGGATGGCCCCGGTGACCGCAATCCCGTTGGCACTCAAGCGCAGTGGTCTCACATTGGCAGACGTGGACCTTTTCGAGATCAACGAAGCGTTTGCCACGATGGCAGTGGCGTGCACGCGCGACCTCGGACTGGACGAGTCAATCGTGAACGTGAACGGTAGCGGTATCAGCCTCGGTCACCCCATCGCAGCGACCGGCGCCCGGATGCTGGTATCGATCGTTCATGAACTCGCACGGCGCGATTCGGGCATCGGGGTGGTGGCGATGTGCGCCGGGGGAGGGATGGGTTCGGCGTTGGTGGTCGAACGGATCTAGCTCGAGCCGAACGCTCAGCGCTGGGCGATGAGCTTGGTGTATCGGCCGCCCAGCAACCATTCAGACACGTAAAGGTTGCCGTCGGAGTCCCCGGCGACAGAGTGCGGCGAATTGAAGCGATCGCGGGGGAGATGGGGAATCTCCGCACGCCCGTTGCCGGTAAGCGCATTGGGCCATCCCGGCCGGCTCGGCCACCCCGGGGCTGCGGTCGGATCGTCGCCGATGTACCCGAGCAGATTATCCTCGCGATCGAGCACGGCCACTCGCCCATACAGCTCGGCGACGACCAGAAGGTCGTTCCACTGTGCAAAATCACTAGGGCTGTTGAGGAACTGCTCACCGAAGGTCCGCAGATAGCGGCCGTCGAGATCGTAGACCAGCACGCGGGTGTTGACTCGGTCGGCGATGTAGAGCTCCGGGGCAGTTTTGCGGCGATCGATGAAGATTGCGTGCGGGCACGCGAGTCTCTGGCCGACTTCCTCTCCAGTCAGTGTCGACCGATGGTTTCCTTGCTTGTCGAAGCGGTGCACGACACCCGACCCGTAGCCGTCCGCCACCCAGATGTCGCCCGATCCGCCGAACCGCTCCTCGTCCACGGCGCAACCACACGGACAATACGGCCCCATCGGACCGGCCGGGATCGCGGGATCCTGTTGGGGGACGGGCAACTCGGAGTGGATCTTTCCGTCCAGGGCCATCTTCACCACTCTGGGCACCCGGGTCTGGCAGTGGACTCCCTTGCCGAACATCGGAGCCCAGTTGGGGTCGCCGTCGTCGGCGCCGCACGTGAACACGAATCCCGGATCGCTGACCCAGAGGAATTCGTCATCGCCCTCGCGCACGAGAGTGATGCCGTGGCCTTCGGTGAGGTCTGTGTCGACCACGCGGAGCAGACGGCCCTCAGTGTCGAACGCGACGAGTTGCCCGGCGTGAAAACCGATGATCTCCGCGGTGTCGGTGTCGGTGTCGGTGTCGGTGTCGGTGTCGGTGACGACGACGGCGTTGTGCACCCAACAGGACGTGGCGCCTGGGACTGCGGACAAATCTGCCCAATCACTGATCACCTCATGAGGTGGGATGGTGTTGGGCCAAGAGGTATCTGATGACAACACGCGGGCCTTTCCGTCGCTTTAGACGCCGGCGATCGCGCTGTCGCGCCGCTCACCGGAGCTGGGTGACTTTGGCGAAAGCCCCTCGGGTTCAGCGTCGTTCACTCTGGACCACACGTAGCCCGCGTCGTCTTCGAATTGGATCCGCACGTGGGGAGAAGTGTTCGGTTCCAGCGAATACAGGGCCGACGCGTGTTGGTTTGGCCGTAGCCAGCGCGGGAAGTCCAGGATATTGTGCGCAGCGAGCAGGTCCGTCCGGCTGCCGAGGAAGATTGGCTGTCGCTCGGGTAACACCCCGCGTAGGTCACTCAGCGGGTGATGCTCGTCCGGCCACCGACCGGTCCTGAGCTTGGCGGCGACGTCTGCGATCCCTTGGCGGGAGCGTTCGGCGCCTCGGGGTCGAACGTGTCCGGCGGAGTCGACCGAGCCGACCGAGACCTGCAATCCGACGACCAAAGAAGTGCTGTGATTCACCACCGTCACGGCCCAGATCTGGGGCCCGAGCAACGTTACGGGCGTTCGGTAAATCCTCAATCGGCGTGCCGGGGAGGCTCTTTCGAACTCGCTGGCCAGCTTGCTGAGGTTGCGGTGTGTCAGGTCGGCAGTGATGGCTGTCTGCAGCCGGCTCTCGAGGTGGGCATCACCCCGACCGACGTAGCGCGGAATAACGCCCGCCCTGGCCAGCCGACGCGTCACGTCGCCAAGCCAGGCTTGCTGGTCGCTCAGGCCACAGGAAGGCGACTCGGCGAGAAGCCACGCGAGTACCAACTTGCCGGCGTGTTTTGCCTGATCAACTTCGTCCATCACCTGATCGGCATCGCGGCGCGCCGGGTCGAATACTGCGATGAAGATGTCGCCGCGGTCCACGATCTGGGCAGTTTCCGCTGAAGCATTGAGCCGCCGCGCCTCGGCGGGCACGAGCACAATCTCGTGTCGCTGCCCGGCTGCAGCGTTCCACCAATTAAGAGCCTGACCAATGGCGGCGCGGAATCTGTCGGTGTTGTCGGGAGAGCCGATCACCACTTCTGCAACGCGAACGGCGAACACAATCTGGTCTCCTCATCGATACGTCGGCACTCCGACTGGCCGAGCAGCTGATGACGTTACGTGCTGTTGAACTCTACTGCTCCTTGCTTCATTCGCAAATACCGTCCTACTATAGCGAACATTGCTGTATTGGCGTGAGCTGCCGTCCGGTGTGCAAAAAACGACCCGCGCGCATTCGCCAAATGAACAGGAGGGACATTGTCGGCCGACGGAAGTGTGCTGGAGTTCGAGCCGTTCAAGCCTGGTCCCCGGGAGGAGTTGCCCGCGGTTTACGCGGAGCTGAGAGAGCGGTTTCCCGTCTACCGGAGTGCGTCGAACATCTGGGTGATATCGCGATTTGATGACGTGAAGGCGGTGCAGTCGAATCCTGCGGTCTTCTCGTCGCGCCCCAACCCCTATGAGGGAGATTCCGTACCGGCGGACGCCGAGATGAAGCCCGAAGTCATCGAGCGGCTCATTGCCCTGACTGCGGGAATCCCCGTCGATCTCGAGGAGATGGCGTCCGCCAAAACGATCGCGGCCGCCGACCCGCCCCAACACACGCGTATGCGCAGGATTGTGAGCAGGGGTTTCACGCCCCCTCGAATCAAGGACATGGCCGACGCGATCACTGAGATCGTCGACCGTTGCCTCAGCGGAATCGGCGAGCTTCCCAGCTTCGATGTTGTTGAGCGGCTGGCCGTTCCGCTGCCGGTGGAGATGATCTGCCACATACTTGGTATCGATCGAAGTGAGTACGGGCGCGCCAAGCGCTGGTCCGACGCCTTCGCTGCCGCAGCTGGCAACACTTTCAACAGTGCCGCAGAACGCCACGAGTTGATGTTGAAGAATCTCAAGGAGTTCAGCACGTACTTCGTGCCGCTGATCGAGGCGAGGCGAGTTGAGCCGAGGAACGATTTAGTCAGCGCGATGGTCGCGGCGATCGACAACGAGTCCCTGAGCAATGTCGAAACATTGATGGTGGCGATCACCATTATGGTCGCCGGCAACGAGACGACGACAAACCTCATCGGCAATACCGTAGTCGAACTGCTGTCCAATCCCGACCAGCTCAAGCTGCTGCTCGACGATCCGTCCTTGCTGCCCAACGCGGTCGATGAGGCGAACCGGCTGACAACGCCGATCCAGTTCGCGTTTCGCGAGGCGATCGAAGACACCGTGGTTGCCGATACGACGATCCCGAAGGGAGCCATCATTGCGCTGCACATGGCCGCCGCCAATCGCGATCCGCGTCGTTTCGATGACCCGGACCGCTTCCTGATCACTAGGCCCCCTGGCAAGAACCTGGCATTCGGGCACGGCATCCACTTCTGTCTGGGCGCCCACCTCGCCGGCCAAGAAGTACGGGCCGCGATCGGCGGCTTACTACCGCACCTCGACCGCCTCGAATTGACCGGTGCTGCGCTGCAACGTAATCCGACAGCATTGCTCAACGGATGGCAACGGGTCGAACTAGCGTGGGTGTCCTAGTGCGTGCGGGAAATCGCCGTTGAACGCAGGGCGCCCATGGCCACGTTGAAGGCCTGATTCTTCTCCATGTCTGCGCCGCGCCACGGTGAGCATTGTCGAGGCCCGCGGGGCGGCCACCGCGCAGTATGAGCGGCCTCGATCTTCGAGGTGCGTTCAAGAAGCTGCCTGATTTGGGCCTCCAGCCGAGCGAGTGCCGCCCCGATGCAGCAGTGTGTTCCTTGCCAAAAGTGATGTGACCCTTGCCATTGCGACGGTCTAGCCGAACTCTTGGGGATCCTCGAAATGCGACGGATCCCGGTTGGCCGCCCCCCGACGACAACAGGCGAGAACTCGCGTCGAGATTCACTCCGCACAGCTCGTATTAAGGTATGCGACTGGTTCGTAATCTTTTTGACTTACTCACACAGCCCCGTTAGGTTGTCGTCCCAGACGACCGTGCACGCACGGCTTCCATATCCCCGGACGGAGTCGGCATGAGCGAATGGACCGATCGCGATGACCGTCAACGGGTCGCCCATGCGGAGTACGAGCACATCATGTGCGCGCCGGCCCCTGCCCCGGTCAGCGCCTACATTGATGGCGGAGTGATCGGGTTCGTCTTCGCCGAGATGTGGCGCCGCGGTGTGCTCACGCCTCGCGATCGGCGCTGGATCACCCTTGCGTGCGTCGGGATGGCCGACGCACCCGTGCCCATGGAGACCCACTGTTACGCCGCCCTCAAGAGCAACGACGTGACGAAGGAGGAGATCGACGAGTTCCTGCTCTTCTTCGGCACCCAGGCGGGTTGGCCCAAGGGCTCGTCGATGCTCACTTACATCATGGCTGCCTTCGCCAAAATCGCCGAGGAGGACGGCGAGGCGCTGACCTTCGCGAAATTCGTCCCGTGGGCCGATCCGGTTGCCGACGGCGTCCGCCGAGCCCGAGGTGAGGCGGCATACGCGGCAGTGCACGGAGCCGCGCCTGCACCGCCACGCACCTCATTTCAAGCCGTGGGCGACCTCGACTACCTCTACGGCGAGATCTGGAGCCGCGATGAGTACCTCACCCCGCGCGACCGACGGCTAGTCGCAATCTCTTGCAGCGCCGCCCTCGGGATCGATGCGGAGACGACCGATCAGCTCGAGTCTGCCTTGCGCAGCGGCGATCTCACGTTCGACGAGCTGCAAGAGGTCGTCATGCACATCGCGGTATATCTCGGTTGGATTGTGGCGCGTCGCCTCGATCACCTCCTGGTGGCGGCGGCGAAGAATACCGGCACAGACAACTGACGAGGCGGCGATGCCCGCGTGATGCCAGGTTCTGCGATCGGGTTCACGCTCTCGGTGATCGCCGTAGCCGCTCGCTCCGTTGCCGCGATGAACGTCCCTTCCCCCGTTCCTCCAGCTGGGACGGTTGGCCACGATGTCGCGTTCGGGAGCGATGATCATCCGCTCAGGGCAGGGCCCGCATTCGCGGACGGTCGGACGTGGATCCTTGGAGCGCGGTCAGTGTCTCGGCCGAGGGAACCGCTGTAAGAAAGGCAACCATCCCGTCCAGCAGTGCGCTGACATGGACGGCGTAAGTCGACATGGTCGTCCCAAACACGCGCGCACGGTGGCGGTCGGCGCAGGCGTGCACGCACATCGCCGATACCCGATGAATGCGGTCGTCGCGCAGCGGCTGCGGCACGTGGTCGATCAGGGCGCCGACGTGGTCGATGTACGCCTGATGCGATTCGCGATGGGGAGCTGGCAGGGTGGATAGCGGGCTGGTTCGGTAGTCGTAGCGCAACAGTTGTTCGAGGAAGGGCAAGTAGTAGCAAGTTTCGTCTTCGGCTAGCTCGATGAGTGGGAGCTGATGCGCCTCGACCACGCTTCGCAGGTCGTCCGCGGACATGCGCGCCCCGAGCAATTGTCTTCGGCGGGTGAGGTGTTCGAGTCGGTTCGCCAGGATCGCTTCGACGAGTGCATCTTTCGATCCGAAGTGGTACTGCACGGCAGACTTGTTCGCCATTCCTGCCGTGGTGCCAATCAGTCGGAGTGGAACACCGTCGAGACCGTGCTGGGCGAAGAGTCGCTCTGCGGTGAGCACCAACCGCTGCTTGGCCGACGCGCCTACCGGGCTGGAGACCGACGTGGACATTTGACCAGAATCTCATACTAGACGGATTAAGTCCTATAACTTAACATCCAGTCGAAGGTTTGAGAGGCAACTCGTTATCGACGAGTACCCGCGTCACTGAATCGCACAGTAGACATCGAAGAGTCGGCGGTGGCCGACATAAGGAGATGCAAATGTCAGCACGATTCGAGGGGCGCGTCGCATTCATCACCGGGGTCGCCCGCGGCCAGGGCCGCAGTCACGCGGTGCGTCTGGCCCGGGACGGCGCCAACATCATCGGGATCGACATCTGCGCCGACATCCCGGCCAACCACTATCCGATGGCATCGCGCGATGAACTCGACGAAACCGTCGAACTTGTCGAGCGTGAGGGCGCCAAGATCGTCGCCAGCGTGGCTGATGTCCGCGATTTCCACCAGGTCAAGGCTGCACTGGACGCCGGCGTAGCGCACTTCGGTCGGCTTGACATCGTGTGCGCGAACGCCGGCATTGCGCCGGTCGCCTTCCGCGAGCTAACCCTCGAGGAGGAACTCGACCAATGGCGCGCCGCGACCGGGGTAATCCTTGACGGCTCTTACCACACCGCTTCGGCGGCGATACCGCATCTCATCGCTGGCCAACGGGGTGGGTCGATCGTGTTCACTAGCTCGACCGCGGGATTGAAAGGCTTCGGCGGCCTGCAGGGCGGAGGACTCGGATACGCTGCGGCGAAGCACGGAATCGTCGGACTGATGCGCACACTGGCGAATGTGCTGGCGCCCCACAGCATTCGGGTCAACACCGTGCACCCGACCGCCGTGCGGACCATGATGGCGGTCAATCCAGCCATGACCGAATTCCTAGAGCACTACCCAGAGGGTGGTGTGCATCTGCAGAATCCAATGCCCATCGACATGATAGAACCCGAGGACGTCAGTGCGGCCATCGCCTTTCTGGCGTCCGATGAGGCCAAGTACGTCACCGGCGTCACCTTCCCAGTCGACGCCGGCTTCTGCAACAAGCTTTGACCCCATGAGAAAGACGTCAACCGGCCGAGTGGCCGGAAAGCGGGTATTAATCACCGGGGCTGCGCGCGGCATGGGCCGTAGCCACGCCCTACGGTTGGCCGAAGAAGGCGCCGACGTCATCCTCTTCGACATCTGCGCAACGCCGCCCGGGCTGGAATACGAGCTGGCTACCGAGGACGAGCTTCAAGAAACCGCCGACCTGGTCGCCGAGCGTGGCGGCAAAGCGATCACCGCGGTCGTCGACGTTCGCGACGCCGAGGGCTTGGCATCAGCCGTCAATGCAGCCGCGGGCGAGCTGGGGGGGTTGGATGCCGCCGTCGCCAATGCCGGCGTGCTGACCGCTGGCACGTGGGACACCACGACGGCAGAGCAGTGGCGATTAGTGACCGACGTCAACCTCATCGGGGCATGGAATACGTGCGCGGTAGCAATACCGCACCTGCTTGAGCAAGGCGGTGGCAGCTTGATCAACATCAGCTCGGCGGCCGGAATCAAAGGCAGCCCGCTGCACATCCCGTACACAGCAGCCAAGCAAGGCATCGTCGGCATGAGCGTCGCTCTCGCGAACGAGCTTGCCGCTCAAAGCATCCGCGTCAACACCGTCCATCCGACCGGGGTGTGGACCGGGATGGCGCCACCAACCATGCACAAGCTGATCCTCGAAGACCGTTCGGACCTCGGTCCTATCTTCGGGAATGCGCTCCCCGTACCGCTGATCGAGGCCATTGATGTGAGTAATGCGGTGCTGTACCTGGTGTCCGACGAAGCACGATACGTCACCGGCCTGCAGTTCAAAGTCGACGCCGGCGTCACCATCCGATGACACATCCATCCGGTGCCATCGCCGTCAGCGTGCCCGAGGATCCGCCGCTGTCGGCATGGGCGAAGGCGGCTGGCCCTTCGGCTGCGACCGCCTGCCCTGCGTTGCGAGCAAGGCGTCCACCCCGGCGCTCATCGCTGCCACCGAGGTGGGACGTCTCGTCGTCGACGCCATCAAGCACGACAGCTTTTTCCTCGCCACCCACAACAAAGTTAAAGTTCGCGACGTCGTGCGCAAGCGCGCCGACGACGTCGACGCCTTCCTGAGCGCTCAGATCGCCGCGTTGGCCACCCCATGACCTCAGCCAAGCCGACCGTCGGATTCATCGGCCTCGGGAGTCAGGGGGCACCGATGGCCCAAGCGCTCATCGATGCTGGTCATGAGACCGTGCTGTGGGCTCGCCGGCCCGAGGCCCTTGAGCCCTTCGCCGGCACCGCGCGCGTCGCATCCAACCCCGCCGAACTCGCTGAATTGGCGGATGTAGTCGGCATCTGCGTGCTCAACGACGACGATGTGATCGGGGTGGCGCTGCGTCCGGACGGATTGTTGGCCGGGATCACCCCGGGAACGACGGTGCTGATCCACAGCACCGTGCACCCGACCACCTGCCGGCAACTGGGCGACCGCTTCAGCGAACGCCGCGCCCACGTGCTGGACGCGCCGGTCAGCGGCGGCGGCGACGCAGCCCGTGCTCGGCGGCTGCTCGTGATGGTGGGCGGAGATCGCGACATTTACACCGAGGTCGCGCCTGTGCTGTCCGCTTTCGGCGACCCTGTCGTGCACGTCGGAGCCCTAGGCTCTGGCCAGCTGGCCAAACTCCTCAACAACCTGCTGTTTACGGCAACGCTGGGTCTAGCGCATGAGACTGCCGAGCTCGCGGCCGAGTTGGGCGTGGATGCGACCGCACTGATGAGCATCCTGCAGCACGCCAGCGGACGCAGCTACGCCGTGCAGATGTACGCCGGGCTGGTCGGGGGCCTTCGGCCGCCGTCGGCTCGCGTGCGCACCATCGCGGGCTTGCTCGGCAAAGACGTCGCCATCGCCGGAGACCTCGCGGAAAACGCCAACGCCGGTGACCATTTGCTGACCGCCGCCCACCGGATGCTGGCGGCGATGGGACACGACCTTTGACCTCGACCGCCCGACGTCGCCCGCGTGCACCGGATTGACCGCTACTGCACGCAGAAACGATTCGGTCGACGGGGTATCCGGGACGGACTCTTCGACTTCCTGCGAACCAAAAATGTGTTCATCCGGATCTAGATGAGGGCGCCTTCAGTCGTAGAACAGTGGCTCGGCCAGTTCGGTCATCGCCGATCGTCCTCGAAGCGATGCCGAGCCCCGTGACGTCCAGTGCTCGCGCTCCTCTGCCTGGGCACCAGCGAGTGCAGTGCCAGACGCCAAGATTCTGGAATCCCACTGTTTGGCGTGGTCGGCCAAACGCGCGGCCTCGTTGACGGCGTCTCCAATTACCGTGTACTCGTAGCGGTTTTCCGCGCCGATATTCCCCGCGAACACCGCACCGGCGGCCACTCCTATGCCGAAGTCCACGAGGGGTAGCTTCCTCAGTTCTGTCCCGAGCTCGCGTGCGGTCGCGAGTGCCGCAGAAGCCGGTTCATCAATCTCGATGGGTGCGCCGAACACGGCCAGGACGGCGTCGCCTTCGAACTTATTGATCAGGCCGTGCTGGTGGTGCACGGCAGCGACCACTATGCGGAAGAAGTCGTTGAGGATACCCGCGACTTCCTCGGGTGGCCGGCCGGCGGCGATCGCCGTGGACCCGACCAGGTCGACGAACAGTACTGCGACGTCTCGGACGTCACCCGACAGGGACCCATCCTGTTGAAGCGCCTGGTGAGCCACGTCGGCGCCCACATGGCGCCCGAAGAGGTCCCGGAGGCGTTCCCTTTCCTCAAGGCCTGCCACCATCCTGTTGAATCCGACCTGAAGTCGCCCGATTTCGGAGGGCTCATACACCTCGACTAGCGCCCCGCCCTGACCGCGCTCCACCTCCGTCATGGCGATGACGACTTCGCGAACGGGGTCAGAGATTGACCGGGCAACCAAGATCATCGCGCGAAACCCCAAGGCGAGGGATGCCGCAGCGAGCACCAGAATAGGTGTTTCGATTGGCGCTGACCTCGGCACAAGCCAGCCGTTGGAGCGAGAGAGGACGATCAGCGCGATCCCGGCGATCGGCAGTGCGCTAAAGAGGACCCACGTAATCATGACTCGCGCAAGTACTCCCGGCATTTCACTAGGTGGTGCGGCGGTCTTCATTGATGCCGCCAGGATGGGCCGCAGGATGCGTTGAGTTATCAGGTAGCCCATGGAGGCGGTGGCTGCACCCCCGAACAGAATGGCGGTCCCGATTACGCACGCGACGGCGCCGCCGGCGTGCAGGTTGACCAAAACCAACACCGCCCCGCCGACGGCCCAGATGCCGAACTGGACGACGGTCTGGCGAGCAGCGATGCGCATAGCCGCGCGCTGTTGAGCGGGCGTTGGTTCGGCGCCGTCGGCGAACCAACGGAAGGACGGGACCATATTCAGGACGCCCGCCACACCACCGACGGTCGCCGAGATTGCGACCAGACCGCACAGGACGATCAGGTTCTTTCTGCTGGACAGGATGCCGGGGTCCGGGCCGGTGTTACGGGTTAGCGAGACGATCATCAACGAGACTGCGCCAGCGGCCAGGATGTGCGCGGAGGTCAGGGCGGCGGCATAGCTGGCTCCAAGACGAATCGCGGCTCTGCGTCTGGAAGCCTGGCGTGACAGCCATGAGATATCAGATGCTTCCATTAGTAGACCAACACTTTCGTAAAGCGCATCCGATGACTAGCATAAAAAGCACTACCTACTCTACTTATGTTGCATCTAGCTTTCACCTACGCCAGAAATCATCACGACACCGCCAACCGGACACACGACGCCAGGACAAGACTGAATGACTACGCAGACGACGCTGATCCCGCACTTCATCGACGGCCGGCGCACCGCAGGCCGCTCCGGTCGCACGGTCGAGGTACTGACCCCCAGCACGGGTGAGGTGCGGGCACAGGTGCCCATGGCCTCGGCGGCGGAGGTCAACGAGGCCGTGGCGATCGCCGTCGCAGCACAAAGAAAGTGGGCCGCCTTCAACCCACAGCGTCGGGCACGGGTGTTGATGCGATTCATCGACCTGGTCAACCAGAACGCCGACGAACTCGCCGAACTCCTCTCGATGGAACACGGCAAGACGGTCGCCGACTCGCGTGGCGATATCCAACGCGGCGTCGAGGTCATCGAGTTCGCCATCGGCATCCCCCATCTGCTCAAAGGCGAGCACAGCGAAGGAGCAGGCAGCGGCATCGACGTCTATTCCCTGCGTCAGCCCCTGGGCGTCGTCGCCGGCATCACCCCGTTCAACTTCCCCGCGATGATCCCGCTATGGAAAGCCGGCCCCGCCCTCGCGTGCGGCAACGCGTTCGTCCTCAAGCCGAGCGAACGGGACCCGTCTGTTCCGGTCAGGCTCGCCGAGCTGTTTTTCGACGCAGGACTGCCCCAGGGCGTCTTTCAAGTGGTGCACGGCGATAAGGAGGCGGTTGATGCCATCCTGAACCACCCCGACATCCAGGCAGTCGGATTCGTCGGCAGCTCCGACATCGCCCAGTACGTCTACTCGACCGCCGCCGCCAACGGAAAGCGTGCGCAGTGCTTCGGCGGAGCCAAGAATCACATGATCGTGATGCCCGACGCCGACCTCGACCAGGCTGTCGACGCGCTCATCGGCGCCGGGTACGGCAGCGCGGGCGAGCGGTGCATGGCCATCAGTGTCGCAGTCCCGGTGGGCGAGCACACCGCGGATCGGTTGCGCGCCAGGCTCGTCGAACGGATCAACAATCTGCGCGTCGGTCACAGCCTCGATCCGAAGGCCGATTACGGGCCCCTGATCACGTCGGCGGCACTGGCACGGGTAAAGGACTATATTGCCCGGGGCATCGAGGCGGGTGCCGAAGCCGTCGTCGATGGTCGCGAACGCGCCAGTGACGAACTGGCTTTCGATGACGTCAGCCTGGAGGGGGGCTACTTCATCGGACCGACGCTGTTCGACCACGTGACCCCCGACATGTCGATCTACACCGACGAAATCTTCGGTCCAGTGCTCTGCATTGTCCGTGCCGACGACTACGAGGCGGCGCTCGCGCTTCCCTGCGAGCACGAGTACGGCAACGGCGTGGCGATCTTCACCCGGGACGGTGACACCGCGCGCGACTTCACGTCCCGGGTCCAAGTCGGCATGGTCGGTGTCAACGTGCCAATCCCAGTTCCGGTGGCCTACCACACCTTTGGCGGTTGGAAGCGGTCCGGCTTCGGCGATCTCAACCAGCACGGGCCCGCGTCAATCCAGTTCTATACGAAGGTCAAGACCGTCACCCAGCGGTGGCCGTCGGGGATCAAGGACGGCGCCGAGTTCAGCATCCCCACCATGAAATAGGCCAACCCTTGACACCCAGCACTACTTTGGCCCCGACGACGACGACGACGGCTGCTCGCGCAGCGAAGTTGAGATGCTCGCCGCTGTCTGCGCAACGAGCTTGATTCGGCTGGCAACGCGATGAGGCAGCACGATCGCGCATCGGGAATCGACTACCGCGGCACACGCGGGCCAGAACCCGTCGACATCGGCGACGTAATCATGGATTCTGCTTTTGTCTTGTCAAAGAGGAATCTATGATAACTGAAAGGGCGCACAGCGTAACGAAACTCGCAACCGTGTGATCTGTGACATGACGCAAGGATGGTCTATGGCAGCCGAAGCCGAGACGGTCGACGCCCGAGATCTCGAGCCGGCCAGCTGATGGAGGCCGCGGCCCTGGAGTCCGTGGACGACCTCACTCCGGAGTGGACGACCGCTGTCCTTGCGGAGAACGGCATCGCTGCCACTGCGTGCCGCGTGACCACCGTGCCGGTGGGCAACGGCCAGATGGGTTCGTGTTATCGGCTGTTCATTGACTACGAGGCGGGCGATGGTCCGGACCGGCTGATCGTGAAGCTGCCGGCCACCGATGCGGCAAGTCGTGCTGCGGGCCAGCTCGGCTATCGGTGTGAGACGACGTTCTACCGCGAGGTTGCCAATCGGGTGCACCTCGACATCCCTCGGTGTTACTTCGCCGCGATGAACGATCGCGGCGACGGATTTACGCTCGTGTTGGAGGACCTTGCGCCCGCGCAACCCGGCGACCAGATCGCCGGATGCTCTGTGGATCAGGCTCGGGCGGCCGCGGTCAACGTCGCTGGATTGCACGCGCCGACATGGAATGACCCGTCGCTTAGTGAACTCGGCTGGCTCATACCAGATCTCGCGGCGTACCCAGCGGTCGCTGCCGCGTTCTTGGTAGACGCCACCAAGCAGTTCTTGGACCGCTATGCGGTGACCCGGGACACCGCCTCGACGCTGCAAAGCTTCGCTGATCGATTCGTGGAGTGGGCAACCGGTCGACCCGAGCCGTTCGCAATGCTGCACAGTGACTACCGCCTGGATAACCTGCTCTTCGCTTCGTCCGATGCCTCCCGTCCGGTGGTCGCTGTCGACTGGCAGGTTGTCACGGTCGGGTCCCCGCTGCGCGATGTCGCCTTCCTTGTCGCCACTGGTCTGTCGACCGCGAGTCGCCGTGCTGGCGAGAAGGGGATTGTCGAGGCTTACCATCGTCGCCTCGTCGCGCTTGGAGTCGACGGCTACGGTGCCGAAAAGTGCTGGGAGGACTATCGATACGGGTTGTTCCAAGGCCCCCTCATCACCGTGCTGGGCTCGTCCGTCGCTCAGCCCACCGCACGGGGGGACCGGATGTTCACCGTCATGGCCGAGCGTTCGTCGACGGCGATCAGCGACCTAGATGCGTTGTCTCTGCTGTGACGGCATTCGCGATTGGGAGCTTGTGAAGTCAACGAGCGAACGCACAAATCTGGTGACCTCCAATGGTTGAGCGTTACCGGGGCCGGGTTGCGATCGTGACTGGGGGGACAACGGGAATCGGGCGCGGTATTGTCGAACGCCTTGTCGGTGAAGGGGCTTCGGTCGTCACCTGTGCACGCCATGCGCCGGAGTCCGCATTGCCCGACGGAGCGACCTTTATTGCCGCGGATATCACCGACGAGGCGTCGGTATCTGGCGTCACCGATGCGGCAGTGGACCGCTATGGACGGCTTGACGTTGTCGTCGCGAACGCGGGCGGCGCCAATATCGGACCCTGGCCCGATGAGCCTGTCGAGCAATGGCGCGAGCTCGTCGACATCAACCTGCACGGCACGATGCTCACGTGTCGGACCGCGTGGCCGCATCTGGTGTCGACAAAGGGAAACATTGTTGTCATCTCGTCGCTTTCGGCGTGGATGGGCGTCGGCGCGCACGAGATGGAACGGATGGGTGGCTTTCAGCCCTCTGCCGCCTACCAGGCGAGCAAGGCCGGGATCGAGGGACTCGCAAAGCATCTCGCAGGCCGCGGCGGCGAGCATGGACTGCGAGTCAACGTGGTGCGTCCAGGGCGCATCCTGACCGACAAGTGGCAAGGTTTCCTCGGCGAAAATGGCCTGTTCTGGTCCCATTATCAGGACATTCAGTTACTCAAACGCCATGGCCGCGCTGAGGACGTCGCAGCTGCCGTGGCGTTCTTGGCTTCCGACGAAGCAGCTTTCATTACCGCCGCAGTCCTCGACGTCGACGGCGGCGCAGTCGCCAAACTCTAACCACTTGGAGGAATAGTGCTAAGCCCATTCGACGACTTCCCGATCCACCCCTCGGCCGATCCGATCGCCCACCCCGCCACGGGCGACATCAACCACTACGACCGGTACTGGTTCAACGGACATCAACGCGACGGGGGGTACTACTTCGGCGCGGCAATGGGTCATTACCCGGTGCGCGGGGTGATCGACGCGGCATTCAGCATCGTGTACGACGGAGTGGAGCATTCGATCTTCGCCTCCGGTGCGATGCCGACCGACCGCTCCACCACCATCGGGCCAATTCGCGTCGACGTGGTCGACCCCATGCGCACCATCCGCTATGTCGTCGAGCCCAACGAGCACGGCATTGCGTGTGACCTGGTCTTCCGCGCGACAACCGTCGCCGTCGAGGAACCCCGCCAGCAGCGACGCACGCCCGAGGGAATCCTGCTCACCGATCACACGCGGTTGACCCAGTGGGGTACCTGGGAAGGCACGGTCACCGTCGACGGCCAGGAGCTGCGCATCGACCCCCATGACGTTTCGGGCACGCGGGATCGCTCTTGGGGCGTGCGGCCCATTGGTGAGCAGATTCAGGTCATTCGGCAGCCGATGCCGTTCCAGGTATTCTGGCTCTGGGCGCCAATACATTTCGGTGACCGCTTCACTCATCTGGCTGTGCACGAGCACGAAGACGGCAGGCGGTGGCTCGAAACCGCTCTGGTCGTCGATCCCCTCCCCGACGGCGCACCCGCATGGAGCACAGCCGGCGTCCGCGAATGTCATGACATCCGCTACGAACTCGACTGGGAGCCCGGCCGTCGAGAAATCAAACGCGCACGACTGTGGTTCGATGACCCCGACGAGGGCGAAGTCCTCATCGAGGTCGAAAAGGTTTTCACCTTCCGCATGCGCGGAATCGGCTATTGGCACCCCCACTGGGGTCACGGAAACATGCACGGCACGCTCGAGACCGGGCGCGAGTCAATCAGGCTGGACGACTTCGATCCCACCGACTTCGCCTCAATTCATATCCAAAACCTCGTAACCGCAACGATGGGTGACCGGCGCGGCGTCGGCGTCGTCGAGCAGATCGCCATCGGGCCCCATCAACCGAGCGGGCTAACCGGCCTGCTGGACGGACATCGAGCTGCGGACGCGTCACAGTGACGATTCTGTGTCTGGGCAAGCACGGACGATGCATCCGTGCTTCGACCGCCCACCGATGGAATGCCAGTCGACGACGGTACTTCGAATGCTCGCTTCAGGAGTATACGTCGGCCGGAGACCCGCGCGACAAACCGATGGACGCGGAAGCGGTTGCAGGCCAACAGGATCGCACGTCTCTTATGTCTCGGCTGGCTGTTCGCATGACATTCGGTTCCGAAACCAGGTACGGGACTGTCAGCAGGACGACTCGGTTGAATTCCATGATGACGCGATGGCTAACCTGAGGCGGTGGATATCAATGGAGCTAGCGCAATAGTCACTGGCGGCGCGTCCGGCATCGGTGCGGCATCTGCACGGCAGTTGGCCGCAAGGGGCGCAAAGGTTGTCGTCGCCGACCTACAAGCAGACCGCGGCGCAGCGCTTGCCGAAAGTATCGGCGGCACGTTCGTCAACGTCGATGTCACAAACACTGAGCAGATCAAGGCGGCGGTAGACAACGCAGCCGAGCTGGGGCCGCTGCGTGTACTGGTCAATTCCGCCGGCATCGGCGGGGCACAACGCACCATCGGCAAAGACGGGCAGTTCGATTCGGCGCACAGTCTCGAGGCCTATAAGAAGGTCATCGCCATAAACCTGATCGGCACCTTCGACTGCATCCGATTGGCTGCAACCGCGATGGGCCGCACTGAGCCGCTGGCCCACGGTGAGCGCGGAGCGATCGTGTCGATGGCCAGCGTCGCCGCCTTCGACGGCCAAATCGGACAAGCCGCCTACTCGTCGTCTAAAGGCGGCATCGTGGGCATGACGCTGCCAGTGGCGCGTGATCTCTCCGCCGTCGGCATACGGGTCAATACCATTGCGCCCGGATTGATCGACACCCCGATCTACGGCGAGGGGGAGGGGGCAGAGGGTTTCAAGGCGAAGCTGGGCGAGTCCGTGCTGTTCCCGCACCGCCTGGGTGATCCCGAAGAGTTGGCCTCGATGGTCGTCGAATTGGTGACCAACTCCTACGTGAATGCCGAGGTTGTCCGGGTGGACGGCGGGATCAGGATGCCGCCGAAATGAGGACGAGTGCGGGGAATCTCCGGCCGCCCATATCGACGTTGGCGACGGTTTCACCCTGACCGATGAGGACGTACGAGTGTTCATTCGTTAGCGACTCGCCGGCTTCAGGGTCCCGAAGACGCTCGATTCGACAGCGATCTGCCGCGCGAAGACTCAGGCAAGCCATTCAAACGGCGCATCCGTGATCGATATTGGGGGGATATCGAAGCCAACATCTGAGCTCGCACGCAACGTAATCCACGCATCTAGCGCTCGCCTGTTGCTGGTGATCAATATTGTAAGCCCACCTCGCCACTCGGGATCACGACAGGCTGAACAGCCAACCTAAACATATATTCATTTAAGTAATAAAACCTCTAGACGACTTCGCGGCGCCGTGGGTAGCCTACTTGCATGTCAGGCTAATTTCGGTCCTACATCGGCTAGGTGAGTCGATCCGATCAGCCAGGTCGGCACTTGGTTGCAGAGCGTCCGCCGCGCAGCACCGCCGACCACCGCTTGCTGGCTAACAAGGAGGACTTGGACATGCAGTATCGGCCGCAGCGGCTGCCTGCCGTGATGGTTGCCGCCGGCGCGCTGTTAAGCATTCCCGTCGCGCATGCGGATAATGACAACAACACGCTCATACCGAACAACAAGCGGCTCAACGACAGTGTCGTCGCTAACGTCTTCACCGTGCAGCATCAGGCGGGCTGCAGTAACGACGTCAGAATCAGCCCCCAACTGCAAGCCGCTGCGCAACGGCACACCCAGGATGTGTTGAACAACCGGGCCCTCGATGGTGATATCGGTTCGGACGGGTCTGGCCCACAAGACCGTGCCAATGCGGCTGGTTTCCATGGCCCGGTGGCCGAGACGGTGGCGATCAATCAGTCAATCGCGATCAGCGGCAATGACTTAATCAACCGGTGGTACTACAACCCCGACTATTTCAAGATCATGTCCAGCTGTGCGAATAGCCAGATGGGGGTATGGTCGTTGAACAGTCCGGATCGTACGGTTGTGGTTGCGGTCTACGGACAGCCACAAGCCGATCCTTCGGGACGGGGAGCAACACCGCTGAACACCGACGGACAGAACATTCCGCTCGATCCCAGTCCCGACTATGACGCCAGCGACGAAGTCCAGTTCGGTCTCAACTGGTTCCCGTGGATCCTAAGGGGTGTGTACCCGCCGCCCGGCAATCCTCCGCAGTAGACACTGATTCGCCCGTCGTTGATGAGCGCGAGTCAAAAGGCTGCGGAGTCAACGTAGTTCGGCTAAAGGCAGCTGGGTCGCGTTAACAGGCGACCTTAATTGTGAAGGTGCCGGTTGCCCTCAAGCTGGGGTTGTCGGTGTTAAAGCCCTCGGCATGTCCACGGATGGTGTAGGTGTGTCCCTGCAGGGTTACCTCAGCGGCGCCCTGGAGGTCTTCGGCGTAGCCGCCGGTGAAGCCGCCGAGATCGCTGATGTTGACCGACTTGGCGGCCAGCGAACTTTCGTTGGAAATAACCACTTTTGTTCCTGACGCAGCGTCACCGATAGTAACCGCAGTTAGCGATCCCATCGGCATGCACTTCACCACATGGGTCTCCGGAAGCGCATGATCGTTAATCGTTACCTGCGCGGTTTCCGGGGGCAACGTACCCGGCGGAGGTGCGGCTGCGCGGGACGGTGAGCATGCCTCGACACTCACTGCCACCAAAACGATCGCGGACGCGTTGCGGAACAGCTTCTGCACGGGCGCACCCCATTCCATCTCGCCGTCTTCCCCGACTCCGCACTAAGAGCAAGGTCGACACCGCCAGACCCTCAGCGCCGGCTTGCTCAGCAAGGCGAGCGGCCGGCTAGGTTAAAACCAACGGTATCCGACTTTGGCGTCGTGGTCACCGCGATCGCGATGTATTCGTTGACAACCGTTTTCGTGCGCAGACCGGTCGGGTGCTCAGTCAATCACCACGTCGATGATGCGTCGTATCAACGAGGACAACCAGGTTGAAGTGCTGACAGGGCGGCCGTTACAGCCGCGACTTGACATCGCCGCGAGGTTATCGCCGAGGAGTTAGCGAGGCGACGAGCAAGTCGCGCAGTACGCCCTCGTCACCACCGTCATCAGGGTCGGCGGGTTCAGCGATAAGGCTGAAGTTGATGCGGACAATCCAGCGAGCGAGGGTATCAGCGGGAACATCGCGGCGAATGTCGCCGGCCGCGGCAGCAGCCTCGACGCGCCGCACCAGCGCGTCAGCGAGCTTGGCTCGCCACAACTCAGAGCCTTCGGCGGCATGATAGGCATCACCGACATGCTGATGGTCGTCGATCAGTGATCGCATCACCGGTGAGCCCCGGGCGATGTCGATTCCCCGCATGCATGCGGCGACAAGCTGAGTCAGAAAGGGCTCCTCAGTCTGCCAACATTGATCGACGGCGTGCAGAGTAACGGTGAGCACTCGCATGAAGGAGGCCGCCAGCAGAGCGTCCTTGCTCGGAAAGTAGTAGTACACCGTCGACCGGTGCACGCCTGCGCGCCGGGCGATGTCGCCCATCCGGGTGTGCACGGGCCCCTTATCCGAGTAGCAGGAATCGGCCGCGGTCAGCAACCGTTCGCGCGCCTCATCATCTGCCGGCGAGTCCGTCCCGGCTGGCCTCGGGCGACGGCCTCTGGATTGGGCGGTCACACCAGCACACTACGGCCTGCGAGCTGTGGCGGTGACGCGATGCGAATGGCGCGGCACGGCCTCGGTGGCGGTGTGAGCTGCTGCGCTCCGAGAGGCACGGCGGACTCGTGGCGGCACCACCGCCTGTTCCCCGATGGGTGAGGCCCAGCGAGCTTGGCCGGCTGCCCGGGAATCCGGCGATGAAGGCAAGCCCGCATGCCAATGAGGTAGGCGACATCCGGCGAGTTAACCGGTTAGCAATTGTCCAGCAGCGTGCCTGACCCACTGCTGCTCAGCGGTGCAGAGTTCCTCGAGATTCTCCAGCAATGCTCCGAGAAATGAGCTAACGATACAAACCGATATATAGATAACTATTTAGCTTTACCCGCCACTTCGGTCGGCCGCTTTTGTGCGCTGGATCACCGTCCTCCGTGCGGCAGAGTAAGGCTCAGGCGGGAGGCCAGTTAGTCGCGATCGGCGATTAATTGCGGTGCCCTGCGGGGGTCGGTGTTGACCCGTGCTGGTATGCGCCGCATGAGCGGGTTTGGCGCCCGGAGGGTTGAAGGCCGCACTGACGCTAGAAGGTTCGCAGTCGTGCCGTTGCGCGTAAGCGCAGTTCAGGACCCCATCGGCGGCCCGACGCGCCCTGCGAGCGCCCCGTCGATAAGAGCTCGGAGGCGGGCCGGTGTGCACTCGATTCTGCTCCACTGCGAGCTGCGATGGTGGAAATGCAAAAGATGAATACACACATTATTGCGCCGATTCACGTCGCAATCCCATTTATTATCTCCGATGCCAATAAGAAAGCTTATTGAAGCATCATTCCTTGGAGCAAAGACCATTATCGAGCGGCCGAGGTTTAAAATGACGACAGCGACGACCGGAAACAGATCTACGAATTTTATAGTTTCTGACTGCTGAGCGTAATTCCTTATTTATAGCCAAATCAGGTAATCCCTAGCAAACTCAGCGTGTTGGACTGGTCGCGATGCGGGTGATGCTTTGCAGGGGCGCCTCTCATCCGGTTGGATGCGGCCGATCACCCGATGCTTGCGATATCTACGAGGTCTGATGGGTGCGGCACTGTTGGACAGGGATGCAGCGGGGCCCAGCGGACACGACCGTCCCGCCTGGGGAGATTACGACATTTACGCCAAAAATGTCGGAACCTACAGCAAACCATGGTAGTTGCGCTCGCGTCACTTAGCGGGTTTGTCCAAAATGGCGTTTGTCGATGTTGCCTTGCCTTAATGTAATGGTGTAGCGTCCCGCTGTGCTCTGGGCCACAACGTTCGAAAGGAAGCAGCACGTCATACCTGCTGCGGGGAGGATTCATCGTCTAATGTCGGCTCCGGCTGGTTACAAACGAGTGCGCTAGTGGTAGTGGCGGACACAGCACCTATTCCCGCCTTGACTGGTCCGCCGGAGGAGGGCGTGGTGGTCGAGTCGCCGGGAACCGCTCGGCTGGCGGTTGGCGGTAAGCCACTGCGCGAGGTAGGCAGCTACTTCGCATTGACCCTCGACGTCTTGGTGCAACTGGTGCACCCGCCGTTCGCGTGGCGGGAATTCGTCCATCAGGCGTGGTTCGTGGCTCGGGTGTCGATCGCCCCGACGATCTTGTTGTCGATTCCGTTCAACGCGCTCAGCGTCTTCATCATCAACGTTCTGCTGGTCGAGATCGGCGCCGCCGACGCATCAGGTGCTGGGGCCGCGTTGGCGAGCGTGGCATACATCGGCCCGATAACCACGGTGCTGGTCGTCGCCGGTACCGGCGCTACTGCGATTTGTGCTGACCTGGGCGCTCGGACCATCCGCGAAGAGCTCGACGCGATGCGGGTGATGGGGATCAACCCGGTGCAGCGACTGCTGGTACCCAGGGTCCTGGCGCTGTGCCTCAACGGGTTGTTGCTCAATTCGATCAACACCATCGTCGGCTTGGTCGGCAGTTTCTTCTTCTCGGTCTACTTTCAGCACGTCACTCCGGGTGCCTGGGCGGCGAGCCTGACGCTACTGGTCAAGATCGCCGACGTGGCCATCGCCTTCTTCAAGGCGGCGTTGTTCGGCCTGGTTGCTGGGACCATCGCCTGCTACAAGGGCGTCACGGTCGGTGGGGGACCCCAAGGTGTCGGCAACGCGGTCAATGAAACCGTGGTGTACACGTTCATGGCCTTGTTCGTGATCAACGTCGTGCTAGTTGCGGTCGGCACGAAGGTGACGATGTGACTGTAGCCCCCGCCCGCCACCACGCGATGAGCGTGGTGCCCGCACCGCCGCGATTCGCGCGATTCTCGGTCACCCTGCGTCGCTGGGGCGCCGGGTGGAATCGGCTCGGAAGCCAAACCGCGTTCTACGCCAAGGCACTGAGCCTGATGTGGGATGCGGTCGCGCGCTACAAGGCTGAGACGCTGCGCCTGATCGCCACGATGAGTATGGGTATCGGTGCGCTGGCCATCATCGGCGGCACCGTGGTGGTTGTCACCACCCTGGTCATGTCGACCGGATCATTCGTCGGTATCCAGCTCTACCGATCGCTCTCCGACGTCGGTGTGCAGGCTTTGAGCGGGTTCGCCTCGGCCTACATCAACACCCGTTTCGCCGCGCCCCTGACCGCCGCTATCGGGCTTGCCGCGACGATCGGCGCCGGAGCCACGGCACAGCTAGGAGCTATGCGCATCAACGAGGAGATCGACGCCCTTGAAGTGATGGGCATCCGTGCGATCAGCTACCTGGCCTCAACGCGAATCGTGGCCGGCGTACTGGTTACCGTTCCGTTGTGGTGCCTGTCGTCGCTGGCTGGATATTTGGCGACCCGAACTCTGGTGGTCTTCGGCTTCGGGCAGCCCACCGGGGTCTATGACCACTACTTCCACACCTACCTGCAGCCCACCGACCTGATCTGGTCACTGCTGCAAGTGATTGCGACGGCAACAGTAGTCATGCTGGTGCACACCTACTACGGATTCAACGCCACCGGCGGCCCAGCCGGCGTCGGTGAAGCTGTCGGCCGCTCGGTGCGCGCCTCACTGGTCGTGGCGGTTACGGTGCAGTTGGCGGTGGCAATGGCCGCCTACGGGGTGTCCGGCGACTTCAATCTGTCGGGATAGCGTGCGATGAAGAAGCTACACCGTGAAGCTGGCCTGCCCCCAGCGCTGTGGACTCTCATCCTCTTCGTCGCGATCACCGGCTTGGTGGTGCTCACGGTGGCGGCGTTCAACAGGGACCTGAGGCCCTATGCGAGGGTCACACTCACCTCCGATCGCTCAGGCCTCATCATGGAACCCGGCGCCAAGGTGAAGTTGCGCGGTGTTCAGGTTGGCCGGGTTACCTCGATTCATTCAGGCGATCCCGTGACGCTGCGCCTGGAGCTCTACCCCGAGCAGCTCAAATACATCCCGGCCAACGTCACCGCTCAAATCACCGCCACCACGGCGTTCGGCGGCAAATACGTCGATCTTCAGATCCCTGAAAGCCCGAGCCCCAAACGGCTGGCGTCGGGCGCTGTCGTGCGGTCACGCAACGTGACCACCGAGGTCAACACCGTGTTCCAGAACCTTGTCGCGGTGCTCAATCAGGTCGACACCCCCAAGCTGAACGCCATACTCACCGCGCTGGGCGACGGGTTTCGCGGGAAAGGTGCAGCCCTCGGTCAGGCCACCAGTGACCTCAACGAAGTCCTGGGGGCGATCAATCCTCGCAGCGAGACGATCCGTGCCGACTTTCGCGCACTCCAAGGATTCAGTGACACCTACAGCGCGGCCGCTCACGACATCGTTACGGTGCTCGATGCGGCCAGCACCACAAGTGCAACCGTCAGCAAGAACGCTCGCGCGCTGGACTCGCTGCTGCTCAACGTCGTCGGGCTTTCCGAGAGCGGAATCAATTTGATCGGCCCGAATAAGGACAACCTCGTGCACGGCGTCAACTTGCTCGAGTCGACCACTCGGCTGCTGATGAAGTACAACCCCGAACTGACCTGCACGCTGCTCGGCGCCAAGTATGACTCTGAGTTTTTCTCCGACGTGTCGGGCGGCCACAACGGGTATTCGGTCACCCTCGACGTCGCATTGCTGCTGGGTGACGAGGCGTACCGATTCCCCGATAACCTCCCGATCAACGGGGCCAAAGGGGGCCCCGGGGGGCAGCCTGGTTGCGGATCGCTACCCGACGTCTCCAAGAACTTCCCGCAGCGCTATCTCGTCACCAACACCGGGTGGGGGGGCGGCCTCGATATGCGACCCAACCCCGGCATCGGTTTCCCCGGATACGTCGATTACGCCCCGGTCACCCGTGGAACGCCGCAGCCGCCCAGCCTTCGCCACCCGGGAGGGACGGCACCTGGTCCGATCCCGTACCCCGGCGCGCCACCGTACGGGGCGCCGCAGTACGCGCCGGATGGAACGCCGCTGTACCCGGGTTTGCCACCCGCGCCTCCGCCGGGACGACCGCGAGAAGCTGGCCCGCCACCGGCGGGGTCTGAACCCTTCGTGCCGCCAGCGCCGCCGGCAGTCGAACCGACCTGCGGAGTCGTCACCCAGGTGTGCGACCCGCTGCCGCCGCCACCATATGTCCCAGGCCCATGACTGCGGTCGCCTTGAGAAGAGTTAGGGGAGCGCAGACATGAAAGAGAACCTAACCGGGACCCTGTGGCGCCTCGCCATCTACGTCGTCGTCTCTGTTCTGGGCATGTTCACGCTGGTCGCCGTTTTCGGGCAGCTGCGCTTCCAGTCTGAGAAGACCTACAAAGCGCAGTTTGCGAACGTGTCGGGGTTGGAGGGTGGGAACTTCGTCCGGATCGCCGGTGTCGAGGTCGGCAAGGTCAAGAACATCACCATCGAGCCTGACTCCACGGTCCTCGTCGAATTCACTGCGGCAGACAGGGTCGTGCTCACCGAGGGAACGAGGGCCGCCATCCGTTTCGCCGACCTCACCGGCGGCAGGTACGTGGCACTAGAAGAGGGGGCGGGCAATATCAGGCGACTCAGTCCGGGCGGGACCATCCCCTTGGCTCGTACCGAACCGGCGCTTGATCTGGACGCGTTGATAGGCGGTTTCCGGCCGCTGTTCCGGGCACTGGACCCAGACCAGGTCAACAAGCTGACCGGGCAACTCATCGCGGCCTTCCAAGGTCAGGGCGGCACGATTGGCTCGTTTCTCACCCAGGCTGCCGCCCTGACTAACACTTTGGCCGACCGCGACCAGCTGATCGGCCAGGTCATTGTCAACTTGAACACCGTGCTCGGTTCGCTCGGCGGCCAAAGCGGCCAGTTCGCGCGTGCCGTCGACTCACTGTCCGAACTGGTGGCAGGGCTTGAGGCCCGCAAGCAGGACATCAGCAACGGCGTGGCGTACGCGAATGCCGCCGCTGGGTCGATCAGCGATCTGCTGGCCCAAGCCCGGCCGCCCGTGAAAACGGTTGTGCACGAGGCGGATCGGACCGCGACGACCGTGCTGGCTGACCACGACTGGCTGGAAAGGTACCTCGACAACTGGCCCGACGCGTTCAAGATACTTAACAGGCAAGGCTTATATGGAGATTTCTTCAGCTTCTACCTGTGTGACATCGTGCTGAAGGTCAACGGCAAGGGCGGGCAGCCGGTGTATATCAAGGTGGCCGGCCAGGCCAGCGGCAGGTGCACGCCGCGATGAAAACGTTCTCCGAACGCAATCCGTTCCTCATCGGCGCCATCGGGCTGGGCGTGGTTTTCACCCTTATGTTGCTCTCCTTGAACTACGACAAGCTTCCGTTCTTCCACAGCGACAGAACGTATTCGGCATACTTCGCCGAAGCGGGCGGCCTGGGGAGCGGCAACCACGTGCAGATATCGGGTTTTCGGGTCGGGCAGGTCGACAGCGTCGATTTGGACGGACCGCGCGTGCTGGTCAAGTTCACCGTCGCCAGAAATGTCCGACTCGGTGAGCGCACGGAGGCAGCGATCAAATTGCGGACAGTGCTGGGTAGCAAAGTCCTCGAGGTCAGCCCTCGTGGTGAGGGTCAGCTGAGCGGACCGATCCCGCTGGAGCGGACCACATCGGCCTATCAGCTGCCTGACGCGCTCGGTGACCTCACCGCGACGATCAGCGGTCTCAACACCGACCAGCTGTCGAAATCGCTTGCGGTACTGGCCAACACCTTCGCTGACACCCCACCCGACCTGAAGGCAGCGGTGCAGGGGGTGGCGCGCTTCTCGCGCACCCTGGATGAACGCGACGGCCAGTTGCGGACCCTGCTGAGGAACGCCAATAAGGCGACCACCGTCCTGGCCGAGCGCAGCGACGAAGTGGCCAAGCTCGTCCGCGACACCAACTCGCTTTTGACGCAACTGAGAAGCCAAAGCAGCGCGCTGGACCAGATTTCCAACAACCTTGCTGCGCTGGCCCGCCAACTCAAAGGTTTCATCGCCGAGAACCGCGACACGATGAAACCCGCCCTCGACAAGCTTAACGGTGTGCTGGAGATCGTCGACAAACGCAAGGAGAACGTACAGAAGGCGCTCGTCGGGCTCAATAAGTACGCTCTGGGTCTGGGTGAATCGGTCTCTTCCGGGCCCTTTTTCAAGGCCTATGTCGTCAATCTTTTCCCTGGACAGTTTGTGCAGCCTTTCATCGATGCGGCGTTCTCCGACCTCGGCCTGGACCCGAATGTGTTGCTGCCTAGTCAACGCGCAGACCCTCAGGTTGGCCAGCCGGGGACACCGCCGCTGCCGATGCCGTTCCCGCGGACCGGCCAGGGCGGACCACCGCGGATGACTCTGCCCGACGCCATCACCGGCAATCCGGGTGACCATCCTTGTGGCCTGGGCGCAGCGGGGTCGGGCCCCGGCTGTTATCCCTACCGGGAGCCGCTGCCCGCGCCGCCCCCCGGTGGGCCGCCGCCGGGGCCGCCGGCGCTGCCGGGCCAGGGCGCCGGACAGTCAGCACCCTTGCCGGGGCCAGCGCAGCCAGGCGAAGGGGGTGGCTTACGTTGAATACCCGCAGCGCGAGAATCGGTATGGCCATCGCTCTGATAGCGGTGCTGCTCGGCGGAATTGTCACCGTGGTACGGTCGGCCGCGGGGGTCGGTCGCACCACTGTCATCGGATACTTCGCCAACAGCACTGGCCTCTACAACGGTGACAACGTCGTTGTTCTCGGCGTGCCTGTCGGCAAGATCGAAAAAATCGAACCCCAACCCGATCATGTGCGAATCACCTTCTGGTTCAACGACAAATATAAGGTTCCCGCGGACGTCAAAGCAGCCATCCTGTCGCCCTCGCTGGTGACGCCCCGGTCCATTCAGTTGACCCCCGCCTATACGGGCGGTCCGGTGCTAGCAGACCATGCAGTGATCCCGCAGCAACGTACCGCGGTACCAGTGGAATACGACGACTTCCGCCAGCAGCTGGAGAAGCTGACGCAGGTGCTGCAGCCGACTGCACCGGGTGGAACCAGCACCTTGGGGGAGTTCATCAACACCGCGGCCGACAACCTGCGGGGCCGGGGTCCAGACATCCGTAACACTGTCATCGAACTCTCGCAGGCGATTTCAGCGCTCGGCGACCATAGCAGTGACCTGTTCAGCACCGTGAAAAACCTGTCCGTTCTGGTCTCCGCGTTGCACGACAGCAGCGACCTACTCCAACATCTGAATCAGAACCTTGCCGCGGTCACAGGTCTGCTCGCCAACGACCCCAGCGAGGTTGCGAATGCTGTCCGCAACCTCAACGACGTAGTTGGCGACGTCCGAGGCTTTGTCGCCGAGAACCGGGAAGCGCTGGGTACGACGACGGACAAATTGGCGTCAGTGACTCAAGCCGTGAACGACAGCCTCGGCGATGTTAAGCAACTGCTGCATACCGCCCCGACGGCCTTTCAGAACTTCCTCAACATCTATCAACCCGCACAAGGGACGTTGACCGGTGCGCTGGCCTTCAACAACTTCGCCAACACAATCCAATTCCTTTGTGGGGCAGTTGAAGCCGCATCACGTCTCGGTGCCAAAGAATCAGCCAAGTTATGTGTGCAGTACCTGGCGCCGATTATCAAAAACCGCCAAGTGAATTTTCCGCCGTTAGGTGAGAACCTCTTCGTCGGGGCGGCAGCGCGCCCCAACGAAATCACCTATAGCGAGGACTGGTTGCGCCCGGATTATGTTCCGCCGCACCCTGACTCCCCGCCAACGCAGGGCGACCCGGGACCGCCGGCCGCTGGGCCGGCCCCGGCCGATACCCCACCGCCGGCAGCCGACGCACCGCCGCCTGCGCAGGCGGCGCCAACGAACCCGGCCGACGGTTTACGCGGAATGATGGTGCCGTCCGGAGGTGCACAATGAGCCGATCACCACTTTGTCGTCGCGCGATGATGGTGCTTCTGGCAGCGGTGACGCTTACAACACTGTCCGGTTGCGGGTTTCGAGGTCTGAACTCAATCAGTTTGCCCGGGACCAAAGGCGGCGGTCCGGGCGCGTATACCATCCGAGCGCAGATGCCCGATGTGCAGAATCTGCAACAGAATTCGCGGGTCCGGGTCAACGATGTGACGGTCGGCAACGTTACCGACATAGAACTTCAGGGTTGGAATGCACTGGTCACCATGACGATCGACCGCGATGTCGACCTGCCCGCCAATGCGACCGCTACCCTTGGTCAAACCAGCTTGCTCGGTTCGGTGCATGTCGAACTGGCGCCTCCAGTCGGGGTAGCCCCGCAGGGCAAGCTGAGAAACGGTTCGTTGATTCCGCTGTCGTCGGCCGGCGCCTATCCGTCCACCGAGCGGACACTGGCGGCCGTGTCACTGCTACTCAACGGCGGTGGCCTGGGTCAGATTCAAGACATCACCAAGACTCTGAGTACCGCTTTCAGTGGGCGCGAGCAAGATCTGCGAAACCTGCTGAATCAACTCGATACGTTTGTCGGCTACCTCAACGACCAAAAAAGCGACATCATTGCGGCAACGGACCACTTCAACAATCTCGTCGGTCAATTCGCCGATCAGAAACCGATTATCGACAAGGCACTGAAGACCATTCCGCAAGCGTTGACGGTGCTCAAGGACCAGCGAGAGAACCTCTCTAATGCCCTGGACCAAGTCGGCAAGTTGAGCGCGCTCGCCGCCGACTCGGTTAACAAGACCAAGGAAAACCTCATCAAGGAATTGAAAGACCTTGGCCCCGTGCTGCAATCGCTGGCCGACGCGGGTCCGGCGCTGACCCGCTCGTTGGGCTTCCTCGGAACATTTCCGTTCCCCGCATCGACACTCAGCAACTGGGTGCGCGGCGACTACGCGAACTTGACGGCAGTCATCGACTTGACGCTGAGTCGGCTCGACGCGGGGTTCTTCACGGGCACCCGGTTCGAGTGCAATCTGACCGAGCTTGAATTGCAGTGGGGCCGCACCATCGGGCAAATGCCCAGCCCCTGCACCGCAGGCAGCCAGTACAACCCTGGTAACCCCTTGGTCGTTCCCTACCATTTCGATCAGGGGCGCTGAGATGCTGCATCTGACCCGGCGCATCAAGATCCAACTGACTGTTTTCACGGTGATCAGCCTGAGCGCAGCCTCGCTCATGTTCTTCAACTACATGCAGATCCCGACGGTGTTCTTCGGGGTCGATCGCTACACGGTCACTGTGGAGCTGCCTCAGGCCGGCGGGCTTTACCCAGGCGGCAACGTCACCTACCGAGGCGTCGAGGTGGGTCGCGTGCAAGAGGTACAGCTGACCGCGACCGGCGCCGAGGCCGTGCTTCAGCTCAATTCTGATGTCCACATTCCTGCCGACCTGAATGCGCAGGTACACAGTGTCTCGGCGGTCGGCGAGCAATACGTCGAGCTGCTGCCACGTGGTGGGCAGGGGCCGTCGCTGAAGAACGGTGACGTGATCCCGATCGACCGCAGTTATGTTCCACCAGATATCAATTCGCTGCTGGCAGCTACCAACCGCGGCCTTGCCGTGATCCCGCGTGACAACCTCAAGACGGTGGTGGACGAGTCGTATACCGCCGTGGGCGGGCTCGGCCCGGAGCTTTCCCGGCTGATCAGCGGGACGTCGAAGTTGGCGACCGACAGTCGCCAGAACCTCGATGCGCTTGTGAATCTGATCGATGGGTCAAAGCCGTTGCTGGACAGCCAGACCCAGTCAGCAGATGCGGTCCAAGGGTGGGCCGCCCATCTGGCGACGCTCACTTCCGAGCTGCGCGATAACGACTCCTCGGTCGCAGGCCTAATACGAGAGGGCGGCCCGGCGGCCGCCGAGGCCCGGCAGTTGTTCGACCGGCTCAATCCCACGCTGCCGATCGTGCTGGCCAACCTGGTCAGTGTCGGGCAGGTAGGCGTCACATACCGGGACAACCTCGAATCCTTATTGGTCGAGTTGCCTCAGGGGACAGCCGACATCCAAGCGACCGGTGTGGCCAACAAAAACACCAAGCAGGCTTACAACGGTGCGTTCCTGAGCTTCAATCTGAATCTCAACTGGCCCCCCCCGTGTACCACCGGATTCCTGCCCATCCAGCAGCAACGCGCTGCCAGCTATGAGGACTATCCGGACTCCCCTAACGGGGACATCTATTGCCGGGTGCCGCAGGACTCGATGCTCAACGTGCGCGGTGCCCATAACTTGCCCTGCGAGACGCGCCCCGGCAAACGCGCGCCGACCGTCAAGTTGTGCGAAAGCGACCAAACTTACGTTCCGCTCAACGACGGTTTCAACTGGAAGGGTGATCCGAACGCTACGTACTCCGGGCAAGGCATACCGCAGTTCAGGCCGGGGGATGAGCCGCCTGGACAGGTCCCTCCACCATCGCCGCCGGGGCCGCCGCCACTGCCGATAGCGGCCGTTCAATACGATCCCGCCACGGGCATGTATATGGGGCCAGACGGCCGGATGTACACCCAGACCGACCTAGCCGGCGGTACTCAGAAAGGGCAAACATGGCAAAGCATGCTGATGCCACCCAAGAGAAATTGAGCGAGTCGGGCCCGGAGGCCACGTCACCATCGGCCGGTCCCTCAGAAGAGGGTTCACCGGAAGCGGTTACTGCTGATGAGACGATCGCTGAGGCGCCCGCTTCGGACAACCCCATAGTGGAGGAGCAGGCCGACGAGGTCGAGGATTACGACGCCTCGGTTGATGACGCTGCCGAACCGGATGCCGAACCCGCTGCGCCGGCGAAGAAACCAATCTCGACTACGCGATTGGCGACAGCCTTCGGGTTGGTCACAGTGGTTGGATTGGCCGTGCTCGGGGGCTGGTTCGGGTATCAGGCATATCAGTCACACCAGGCCCAACAACAGCGCGAATTGCTAGTTCGCATCGGCAGGCAAGGCGCGCTGAACCTGACGACAATCGACTGGCAGCACGCCGACGCCGACGTCCAGCGCATCCTGGACTCAGCGACGGGCACTTTCTACGACGACTTCTCTCATCGATCCAAACCCTTCATCGACGTCGTCAAGAAAGCACAGTCGAAATCGGTCGGGACCATTACCGAGGCGGGTCTGGAGTCGCAAACAGGCAATGAAGCCCAAGTGCTGGTGGCGGTGTCCGTCAAGACCTCGAATCTCGGTGCGGCCGAACAGGGCCCGCGACACTGGCGGATGCGAATCACCGTGCAGAAGGTCGGAGACGAGCTGAAAGTCTCCAACGTTGCATTCGTACCATGACGGGGCCGCACCCTGGCCAGCGCCGACGAGTAAGCCCACGAACCAGAGAAGGAACCATCGCAGTGCCGGTTAGATCCGATCCCGCCGTAGAGCAGGACCACGCGCAGGTCGATGAGCAGACCACTCAGCAAATCGATACTGAGACAGACGAAGCCGACGAAGCCGGAGACGGCACGAACACGACCGATATCGAGGACGTTGCCGAATTGGAGGACGCATCCGGCGACGATCCTGAAACGGAAGATCCCAAAGACATTGGATCCCAGTCGCGTAAGCGCCGGATCAACTGGTCGCGAGTGCTGGTCTTCGGGGTGCTGCCTATACTGGCTTTGTTGATCGCGGCGGCCACCGGCTTCCTCAAGTGGCAAGACGCGTGGAACCGTTCGTCTAGAGCGGCCGAAATCGAGGCAGTCGCCGCCGCCAAGGATTCCAGCGTTGCGATACTTTCCTACCAACCCGACAACGTCGAAAAGAACCTCGGCGCCGCCCGCGATCGGCTGACCGGGAAGTTCAAGGACTCCTACACTCAGTTGGTCCACGACGTGGTGATACCAGGCGCCAAAAAGGACCACATCTCGGCGGTCGCTACCGTCCCCGCCGCTGCCTCGGTATCGGCAAACCCAAACCACGCGGTCGCGCTGGTGTATGTCGACCAGACTGTGACCGTTGGCGACGATGCACCTACCGACACCGCATCTACCGTCCGGGTAACGATGGACAAGGTCGGAAACCGTTGGCTGATTTCCTCATTCGACCCAGTTTGAGGCCGCGATGGGACAGACAGATATCTCCTGCAGGTCTGACTGGGTCATAAACCGCGACATGGCTCCCGGATGACGCAGCACAACAGTGGTATTAATCTGGAGCGGACGCACGTGCGGTGCGTCGGTCCAGCCCCCGATGTGTGCACACCCTACGAATTTGCATGAATAGCTTTGCCTTTGGAGTCGCTAGCTTTCCGCGGTCGGAAGGGTTCGTCGAGAACTGCGGTGCCGCCGGGTGCGGCCAGCTGCGGCGTGCTTAGCTTGGCTACATGATCTCGACGCTCGAAGACGTGCTGAGTCTGTTGGACCTGCAGCAGATCGATGACGCAGCGTTCGTGGGCACTCAACCCGACACCCCCAACCACCACATCATCGGAAGCCAGGTCGCCGCTCAGGCGTTGATGGCGGCCGGGCGGACGACACCCGGGCGACTGGGGCACAGCATGCACATGTACTTTCTGCGGCGTGGTGACGCAAGGCAGCCGATCCAGTATGACGTGACCCCGCTACGTGACGGCGGCACCATCTCCTCGCGTCGGGTGACCGCGAGCCAGTCGGGAGTCGTCCTCTTCGAGGCGCTCGCCTCATTCACAATCATCGCCGACGACGTCGACTGGCAACAAAGAATGCCTGACGTGGCTGGGCCGGACGCGGTCCACGGACTCGAGGATCTCTTGACGCCCTACGCCGAGGAATTCGGTGACTGGTGGCCGCAGCAACGTCCATTCACCATGCGGTACCTCGACGCGCCGCCGCGGGTCGCCCTTGATCTCTCCGACCCGCCGCCCCCGCGGCTTCGGATCTGGCTTCGCGCTAACGGCGAGGTCTCCGACGATCCGATGGTCAACAGTTGTGTGGTGGCCTATCTCAGCGCGCTCACATTGCTCGAGTGTGCGATGACGACGATGCGCACCACACCGATGGGGCCTCGGCTCTCGGCGCTTGTCGACCACACCATGTGGTTTCACCGCGCTGCCAATTTTACTGACTGGCTGCTCTTCGACCAGTTCTCGCCGAGTATTGTGGGCCGCCGCGGTTTGGCCACCGGGACCCTGTACAACCGGTCGGGCGAATTGGTGTGCATCGCAACCCAGGAGGGCTATTTCGCTGAGCAGCGACAGTGAAGCGGATCAATGGCGGTGGCAGCACTCAGATTACGTGATCGCGCCGGCGATCTTGAGCTCAATAAGGCGGTCGTCATCGATGCCCAGTTCGCGCAGTACTGCGTCGGTGTGCTCCGCGAATTGCGGTGCTCTGGTCAGGCTGGCTGTATCGTCGTCGAACTGCGCCGGGCTGGCGACCAACTTCTGCGGATGACCTTCGGCATCGACGATTTCGGCGATGCGACCGTTGGCAGTCAGTGCTTCGTCATTGGCTATTTCCCAGGCATCCTGCACCGGGGCCCACTGCCCTCTGCCCTTTCGTAATAACGCTTGGCATTCAGCGAAACTCAACTTGCCGATCGCGTCCGCAACGATTTGTTGGGCAGTTTCGCTGTGCTCGGCCATCGCGTCGAGCGTTGTGAACCGCGGATCTTCAGCGACGTCGTGCAGACCCATCAGCCGGCAGAACTGCGGCCAGTATCGCGTTGGTTGCAACATTGACAACTGGACGAACCTTCCGTCCGAAGTCCGATAAGCGCCGGTGAGCGGGTTGCCCGGGGCCTGGGTTCGCCGTTCTACCTTCGGTAGCGGGCCGCCCATCAGCATTGCCATGTTCACGTTGAACTGGGTTGTCCAAGCGCCGACCGCCAAGAGCGAGACGTCGAGCACGGACGGTTCCCCGGTGGCCTGTCTGCCGTAGAGTGCCGCCGCCACGGCGCCGGCGATGGTGATGCCGCCGATGTTGTCCCCGTAAGCCCCGGCGGGCATGAACGGACTGTGTGTGGCATCGGGCGACGTGAGGCCGTGCGCGCTGCCACCACGGGCCCAGAACGCCGTCGCATCGTAGGCTCCGGCATCGCGGTCAGGCCCGTTGGAGCCGAAACCGTTGCCGACGACATAAATAATGTCGGGGTTGACGCGGCGGATGTCGTCAACGTCGATCGACAGCTTCTTCCGCGTCGACGGCAGGTAGTTCGTCAGGAACACGTCGCTCCGCCGGATCAGTTCGTCGAGCAGGGGACGCGCCTCCGAATTGTCGAGGGCCAGCCCAACACTGCGCTTTCCGCGGTTGGGCGCCTCCATGATCGGCGCGAACGACGATCCGGGTACGGTTGCCGCGGCGCCCAACACTTTGACCAAGCCGCGCTGGGCGTCGCCGGTGACAGGATGCTCGATCTTCACCACATCGGCGCCCCAGTCGGCGAGCACAGCGCCTGCCGAAGGAACGAAGGTGAACTGGGCGACCTCCAGCACGCGAACTCCGGTGAGCGGTTTACGCATCAGATGTCCTTCAAGTGTGGGTGGGCACGGTGCCCGCTCAATGCATGATGTCTCGGACCTTCGTCTTCTCGTGGCCCTTGAGTAGCTCAGCGCTGGCGTTCTCCATGTGTCGCCGCCAATGCGCCTCGGCCTCGGCGCCGTCCCGGGCGGCCACCAAGTCGGCGAGTCGGGTGTAGGACCGCATCAGCTTGGTGTACTGAGCCTTGGGCACGACGTTCTGAACGCTCAGAAATGCTGCAGTCATGTGCTTTTCGAAGATTTCGTGCAGCATGCCGACGATCACGGTCAGCGTCGCGTTGCCCGACAGTTCGACTAGCCGGCGGTGCAATGCGGTGGATGCTGCGGCCAATCTCCCGGTCTCCCACGCGGCGGGAATCTCCTCGATTAGTTCGCGTAACTCGCGGTGGGCCGCCGCGGTGCCATCCTCTGCGAGCAGTCGGGCTGCATACGGTTCAATACCCATCCGTGCCGTCATCACGTCCGCGAGCGTCGTTCCCGCCATCTCGAGCAGGAAGCCCGCCGGCCGCGCGACGATCTCGGGGCCCGGGACGCGAACCCGGGCGCCGGTGCGTGAGCCGCGCCGCACCTCCACGAGGCGGTCGGACTCCAAGACTCGCACCGCTTCTCGCAGTGACGGCCGGCTGACCTGAAAGTGATCCATGAGTTCGGCTTCGTAGGGAAGGAAGTCGCCGTCTTTGAGCTGTCCCTCGACGATCATCCGCCGCAACGTGTCCGCCACGATCTCGGCCGTCTTCGGCGACCGCACTGCACCGTTATTCTGTGACGTGGCCATCGGCGCGAGTGGTTCCCGCTTGGGCATCGCGACCTCCTGAACTCGACATGTAGTACTCAGTACACCATGTAAGGCGCCTATCTGGGGCATCCGTGGCTGGCGTCAATGTAGTCGCGAAAGAACGTGCGTCGCGGCCGCACCATAGCCGGCGCGTCGTCGACGTCCGACCAGGAAGCTTGGCGGTGAGGCAAATGCCGTGTCGGGCAACCGTTTGCGATTCGCCAGCATTTCGCGTGCCTGTGTGTCGTCGCCACAGATCGCGATCGACCACAGCATATCGTCAGTGACGTGGTCGGCGATCGTTTCCGGATGGCCGCTGCGGAAGGCCGATCGGATCCGGGCGACCTCGTCTGTCCAGCCGTGCAGTTCGACGAGTGAGTCGTAGGTCTTCACGGTGAGGTAGAAGGCGATCTGCAGCCGCGCGTCCCGGATGGCCCGGGCCGGGTCGTCGTTGTCGATCGCGGTGATCAGCCAGCCCCAGCGGCGTAGCTCGGCCGCGTCACGCCCACTTGATTCGGCGCCGCGGGCCAGTTCGGGCTCGACGAGTTCGGTCCACCAGCGATCGGTGAACAGGCCGTGCCCCAGCACGCCGTCGGCGGTGCGACCTACCGTCTTCAACATGATCTTGTTGAAGGCGCCGATCAAGATGGGCACGTCCAACCGGCCGAGCACGGGTGCCCGGATGTCGGCGTCGATCGTGTAGAACCGGCCCTCGTATCGAACGCGTTCGCCGTTCTCGACGTTCAGGAACGCCCTGATCACCTCGATCAGTTCGGCCATCCTGGGTGCGGGGTGGGTGGCGTCGACACCGAACCAATCTTTGTTCATTCGCGAGGTGCCCGACCCAAGTCCCAAGAAGATCCTGCCCGGCGCGAGTGTCCAGAGATGCCGCACGGCCGCGGCATGCACGAAGGGGGACCGGGCGAATGCATATGCGATCCCCGGTCCGATGTAGGCCCGCGAAGTGCCGAGGGCCATCTCGGTCGCTGTGATGTACGCGTTGAGGTCGGCGAACTCACCGGCACAAAACGCCTGCGCGCCGGCGGTCTCCGCCTGTGTTGCCAGCGCAGGCCCCGGCCACGGCAGACCCCAGTCCATGCGTCCTCACATCCATCGATAACACATCATTAACCTAGTAAGACAAGTGATTGTACGTCCTGATTGGTCGCCGCGGGGAAATTCGCCGGCCGGCACGCTCGTTTAGACAGAAGTGTCAAAAATGAGTAGCCTCGAAACACAGCTGTTTAGGTGTTCCGCGTGGAAAGGGCGTTCGGATAATGCAAACCCTGCCGAGCATGCTGCCCACCGGTTGGTTCCAGGTGGCCTGGAGCGCCGACATCGCCGTCGCCGAGGTCGTCCCACTGCACTACTTCGGCCGAGACATGGTCGCCTTCCGGCAGCTGGACGGGGTGGTGAAGGTGCTTGACGCGCACTGCCAACATCTTGGCGCGAGCCTGGCCTACGGCGGCTGCGTAGTCGAAGAAGGCATCCAGTGCCCTTTTCACGGCTGGGTGTGGAACGGCGCCGGACGCAATGTCCACATCCCGTACCAGGATCGGCCCAACAAGGCCCGACGAGTACGTTCCTATCCGGTCGCGGAGCTCAACGACTCGATCTTGATCTGGCATGACAGCGCAGGCCGGGAGCCGCTGTGGGATGCGCCGGACGCTTTCGCGGTGCTCGGAGATCATGTCCGCTCGCGGCGGTTCCACCCCTTTGGTGCCGATTGCCGGACGCGGCATGAGCGGGTAAAGGTGCATCCCCAGGTGATCGCCGAGAACGCCGTCGATCCCCACCACTTCCAATTCGTCCATCGCACCCCGATCAGTCCCGTGGTACTGCGTGAAAGCACCGATAGCTCGACCTGGTCGGCCAAGGTCGGCTTTGGCCGGAGGTGGAGCGACGGCCTGGACCGCACCGGCGACACGATGAACACGATCGAAATCTATTGGTCAGGAATCGGGCTCAGCTACAACGGCGAACACGTCCGCGACGGAATCCGAGTCATCTCCATCTGCGCGACACCGGTGGACGACACCAGATCCGACATCTTCGCCGGCTACTGGATCAGCGAGGAAACGTCAGAAGGCCCGGGTGATTTCGAGGCGCGTCTGGCCGCAGCGAAACTCGCCCTGCCCGACGACATCCGGATCTGGGAGCACCAGAAGTACCTCGAACCTCCGGGTCTGGCGACCTCGGAGGCGGCAGGCTTTCGCGCGCTGCGTCGGTGGGCGAGCGGGTTCTATCCCGAACCGGAGGCCGCCACCGAGCCGGTCACGCATGGTGTCTGAGGGCTCGCCCCCGCCGGTAACACGCAAGTCCGACCGCACCCGAGAGTCAATCCTGGACGCTGCGCGGACCGCGTTTGCGCGCAAGGGTTTCTCGGGCGTCACCATCAAGGACATCACTGACCTCGCGCCGGTCACCCGGGCGAACTTCTACTATTACTTCTCCGACAAGACCGAGCTTTTCATCGAGCTCGGCACCGACACCTACCACGAAGCGCTGGCGGTTGTCGAGGGTTTCATGGAGCAGGAGAGCCCGCCCAGCCGGGAGGATGTCGAGGCCTGGGTTGCCCGCTACTTCGACTACCTCGACCGCAACGGTGCGTTCGTCATCCGCTCCACCGAGGACATGCCTCCCGATCGCAAATTCCGTGCCGCGGTCGCCCGCTCGCACCGTCGAACCGCCGCCGCGCTCGGTGAGGGCATCGCAAAGATGGCGCCGACACCGCCCGACCATGACCCCGTGGCTACCGGGCTGGTGATTATGGCGATGCTCGAACGCTCATGGCTGATGGTTCGCCACAACGAGGTCCCGTCGACGACGCGGCAAGCGGTGCTCATGGCGGCCACCGAGATGCTGTGGCGAACGGTCAACGGTCAGACCTGACCGATGTCCATTCGTCGATGAGCTTATCGACCGTGGTCAGCCGACCCAGCACGGCAATAGTGTTGTCCAGCACCTGTTCTGCATAGTCCTTGGGGGTGCCGCCGACGGCGTCGCGCGGGACGACGAGGTCGAAACCGGCCTGCGTAACATGCCCGGCAGCATGGGTGATCGCCAGATTCAGCGAAACGCCGGCAAGGACGATGGTGCTCACACCGAAGCCTTTGAGCACGGGCAGTAGTTCGGAATCGAGCGTTGGGAAAAGGCCGTGGTGGCGCGGTAACACCACATCGGTGGGTGCCAGTAGCTCGGGAAGCACTGTAGTGGAGGCGGTTCCGGGGGCCCAGTGAGCGGTTGCGGGGCCCAGGGCCCGCCAGATGCGCGCCGCCCCGGTCGGCCGGCCGCCGAGGTTGCCCTCGTAGGTCGCGTGCACAACCCGCGCGCCGAACTGGCGGGCGGAATCGAGAAGTCGGCGCACACAGGAGACGAGTTCAGAGCTGTCGGCGGCCAAAGCGGGCAAGACGGACTCGGGGCCCAGCACACCGTTCTGGCATTCCACACAGACAACGGCCGTGGTCTCAGGATCCCATAGTGTCGAAGCCATCCCTGCACCCTAGTCCATTTTTTGACACCTGTGACGAAAAATTCGGTAGATCCCTTACAAAATATGGAGTTTCGCCTTCTTCACCTCGGAAGACTCTAAAGTGAAATCATGGAGATCCGCGATCACATCTCATCCGGTAAACCTGCCCTGGTCCTCGCTCGGACTGGCACGATGATCGACTTCGCCGAGCTGGAAAAGCGTGCCAACCGGCTGGCTCACTTCTGGTATGCCGCCGGACTTCGCGAGGGCGACACGGTTGCGGCAGTACTCGAGAACAATGAACACGTCCATGCCGTGATGTGGGCGGCGCGCCGAAGCGGTCTGTACTACGCGTTGATCAACACTCACCTGACGGCCGCCGAGGCCGCCTACATCGTCGACAACAGTTCAGCAAAGGCGCTGATCGGGTCACGCGCGACTCGCGACGTCTGCGAAGGCCTTGCCCAGCATTCCCCCGGCGGGTTACCTGAGCTGCTGCTGATCGCCGACGACGATCTGGACGGATGGTACCGCTACCCGGAATGTGTTGCCGACCAACCCGAGACGCCGATCCCCGACGAAAGTGAAGGCGATCTGCTGCAGTACTCGTCGGGAACCACTGGCAGACCCAAAGGGATCCGCCGTGAGCTTCCGCATCTACCACCAAGCGAAGCACCCAACATCCTGATGCCGTTGATGAATGCCGTCGGAATCACCAGCGATTCGGTGTATCTGAGCCCGGCGCCGCTGTACCACACCGCGCCGTCATTCTGGTCGATGGTGGTGCAGTCGCTGGGCGGCACCACCGTCGTGATGGAGAAGTTCGACCCGGAACACGCGCTCGAGTGCATCCAGCGCTACGGCATCACTCATGGCCAATTCGTCCCGGCGATGTTCGTGCGGATGCTCAAACTGCCCGAAGCGGTGCGCATGTCCTACGACGTTTCCAGCCTGCAGCGGGTGGTGCATGCGGCCGCGCCATGCCCGGTGGACATCAAGAAACAGATGATCGCGTGGTGGGGACCGATCATCGACGAGTACTACGCCGCTTCGGAAGCGGTGGGAGCCTCATTCATCCGCGCCCAGGACTGGCTTACCCACCCCGGCTCGGTCGGCCGACCCTTGGTTGGGGTCCCCCACATCCTCGACGAGAGCGGCCATGAGCTACCGCCCGGTGTGCCCGGCGAGATCTATTACGAGGGAGGGCATTCGTTCCAGTACCTCAAAGACGATGCGAAGACGGCGGCGGCCCACGATCCGCACGGCTGGGTGACCGTCGGCGACATCGGCTATCTCGACGTGGATGGCTACCTCTATCTCACTGATCGCCGTCATCACATGATCATTTCGGGTGGGGTGAACATCTACCCGCAAGAAGCCGAAGACCTGCTGATCACCCATCCCAAGGTGCTCGACGCCGCAGTCTTCGGTATTCCGGATGACGACATGGGTCAGGCCGTCAAAGGCGTGGTGCAGACGGTCGATCCGGCTGATGCCAACGACGGCTTCGCGGCAGAGTTATTGGAGTGGCTGCGAAACCGGTTGGCGCACTACAAGTGCCCACGTTCGCTGTCGTTCGAGGCGCAGCTGCCCCGGACTGACACCGGCAAGCTGTACAAGCAGCAGCTCGTCGGCAAGTATTCGGCGAAGGGATAGGTGATCAGCCCAGTTTCAGAGGCACGCGCTCAAGTGTAAAGGTGCTCGCGGGGAACACAATCTGCGGTTCCTCACCGACTTTCATCGAAAACTCGGGAATGCGCCGGAGCCATTCGTCCACGATCAACTTCAGCTCGAGGCGGGCCAGGTGCGACCCCAGGCAGCGGTGTGGCCCGCCACCGAAGCCCCAGTGCCGGTGCACCTTTCCATCCAGCACCACATTGTTGGTCGAGATCTCGTCGCTGTCGTCACGATTGATGGCGGCGACACACAACCGCACCATGGTGTCGGCGGGCAGCGTGACCTCCCCGATGGTGACCTCGGTGGTGGTCACGCGGGGCAGCATCGGCGCCGGCGGCTCCAGCCGAACGATCTCCTCGACGAACACATCGATCTGGTCGGGATCGTCGTGGAGGGTGGCCCTCAGCTCCGGGTTGCGGGCGAGCTCCAGCAGGGCGGAACTCATCGCCGCGGTGACGGTGTCCAGCCCGGCCAGGACGAAAAGGAAGCTCAGGCCCATGATTTCGGCGTCGTCGAGTGGCTCCTCACCATTGAGCAACTGCGACAAGATGTCCGGCCCGGGGTCGGCCCGCCGTGCGTTGATCGCCTCGGTGAGGTACGCGACCAATTCCAGTGCCGGCGTCAGGTCGGCATCCTCGAGAGACGGCGCTTCCGAGATCGCGATGACCGCGGTTTTCCACGCGACGAGCTTGTCGCGATCCTCCAGCGGAAGCCCGAACAAGGTCAGGAATACCTGTGAGGGATAGGGGATCGCCACGTCGGCCACGACCTCGCACTCGCCTTGTGCGGCTACACGCTCGATGATCTCGATCGCCTGCTGCTGCAGCGAGGGCAGCATCTCTTTCAAGGTGTGCGGACTGAAGAAGGGCTGCAGGATCTTACGGAACCGGGTGTGTTCCGGCGGATCGAACGAGATGGGCACCAACGGCAGCGGGCTGCCGAGCACGTCAAAAGCCTTCTTCGACGAGAACAATTCGGGATCGCGCAGCGCGGCCAGCACGTCCTCGCGGTGGGTCAGATAGAAGATTCCGTCGACGGACACCACCCGCCCTGCGTCACGCAAGACCTTCCACCCCACCCCGCGGTCGGCCGCCATCGGCAGACTGGCAAAGGAAAGTTCAGGTGCACCAAGGGTTTCCACGTATGCTCCTAAAGGTTAGAACGCCGACCGATGTAAGCCACCGTCGACTTCGATCCAACTACCGGTGAGGTAGCCGGCAGGTTCTGAGCAAAGATAGGCGATGAGCGAGGCAATCTCGCTCGGTTTGCCCATTCGCGCTGCCGGCACACGAGCTTCGCGCAGCATGAACTCACGTCGCTCCTGATCGGTGCTCGCGCCGAGGTGCTGCTCCAGGTAGGCCAGCGCGTTCTCAGTCTCAATCCAGCCGGGCGCGACGGTGTTGATCGTGATGCCGAACTGGGCGTACTCGTCGGAGACCGTCTTGAGCAGGCCGATCGTCGACGGCCGACTGGTGTTGGCCACCGCGTGGTGGATGTTGCCCGCCGGCTCCTTGGCGGTGGCGGAGCCGATGTGCACGAATCGGCCCCAGCCCGCGTCCCGCATTGCCGGCAGAACCGCTCGCAAGAGCAGGATCTGGCTCATCGTGTGCACTTCGAAGGACTCACGGTAGACGTTCACATCGGTGATATCGGCGAAATCGCCGGGCCGCTGGTACTTGGCCTGCCCGACAACGATCAGCGGCGCCCCGTGCTGGGCCGCAATCTCGCGGACGGCGTCGGTGAGCTGCCCGCCGTCGGCCACGTCGGCAGTGACACCGATGGCAGTGCCCCCTTCAGTGCGGATCGCGTCGACCGCGGCGTCGACATCGGTCTTAGTCCGCGCCAGTATCGCAACCCGCGCACCTTCCGCGGCAAGCAGTTTGGCGACCTCGAAGCCGATTCCCTTGCTCCCGCCGACGACCAGCGCCGATCGACCGTCGATTCCGTAATGCATCCGGTGCGCCGACTAGCCTCGCCGCACGTCCATGCCGGCGTCTACCTTGAGCATGCTTCCGGTGAACGAACGGCCCGCGTCGCTGATCAAAAAGAGGATCGTGTTGCTGACGTCGCGTGGCTCGATCAGCGCCAAGTCGGGCAGCGCGGTCTGGACCGCATTGACCATACGAGGGTTGTCCTCGATCACCTTGAACAGCGCCGGGTTGTCAGTGATCATCGGGGTCGCGCAATTCGTCGGCGCCACCGCATTGACGCGAATACGGTCGGGGGCAAGCATGGCCGCATACGCGCGGACCAGGCCGACGACGGCGACTTTGGACATCAAGTAGGCATCGCTGCCGCCACGGCCGTCGGTGAGATCCAGTAGGGCGATCATCGAACTCGTCGCGATCAGATTGCCACCCTTGCCACGTTCCTTCATGTGGGGGATCGCCACCTGGAAGGCGTTCCACACCCCGATGAGCATGATGTCGAGCCCTAACCTCAGCGCCTCCGACGCGTCGCGCTCATCGGCGTTGGTGAGCACGACCCCGGCATTGGCGAGCACCGTGTCCACGTGGCCGAACTCGGTGACACCCGCGTCGAACGCCTCCTGCAGGGCAGCCTTGTCGCGGACGTCCGCCTTGCGGGTCAGCATCTTCCTGCCGGTCTTCTCCACCAGGCGGGCCGTCTCCTCGAGATCATCTTCAGTGCCAAGTGCATAGGGCACGATGTCGAGGTTCTCGCAGATGTCGACGCCGACGATGTCGGCACCTTGCTCGGCACACATCACCGCGTGCGAACGGCCTTGCCCGCGAGCGGCTCCGGTGATGAAGACAACTCTGCCGTCCAGTGAACCCATATCTTTAAGCCTCCAGTAGCTCTCGCTATCGGCCGCGCTCTGCGGGATGGCGAGGACGCGACGCAGTGACGTGCGCTACGTTACGCCGCGGAATTGGAATCATACAACTATTTGGCTAATTTGGTGGACGACGGAACACTCCGAGCTTTGGAAGGGATATCACATGTCCGACAGACCCAATGGCGGTCCGCGCCCACCCGACGGTGACTGGTTGGGGAGCCCCTACCTGAGGTTCGAACGTGAAGGTGCGTTTGCGATCTGCACCTTGGACCGCCCCGAGGCGCGGAATGCGATGACGCCCGCGATGTACTTCGGGATCCGTTACGCGGTGAGTCGCGTCAATGCCGACCCCGACCTCGCGGGCCTGCTCATCACCGGCACCGGTGACGTCTTCGCGCCGGGCGGTGACCTGAGTCAGTCCGCCGAGGACAATTGGATGGACTTCGCCGCAACCATGGGAATGGACGCGACGCCGTTCGACGTCTTGCGGCAGTCCCCGAAACCGGTTGTGGCGGCGGTCAACGGGCTGGCCCAGGGTGGCGGCCTGCAGATCGCCATGTGCAGCGATCTTGCGGTGGTCAGCGATCAGGCCACGTTCCGGGTGCCCGAGTTGTTCCGGGGGATTGCCGACACCTACTACAGCCAGGTGTTGGCGCGCCTGATCGGCCCGGTCCGCACCAAGGACCTGATGTTCACCGGCCGGACGCTCACTGCGCAGGAGGCCCTCGACTGGGGCATGGTGGCCAGGGTGGTTCCGCACGACGACCTGCTCGACGTCACCAAAGAACTTCTCGCCCAATGCTGTCGAACCGCCCCGGCCGCACGGGGTGTGGTGAAAGCCAGCCTGGACAACTACCTGGGGTTGTTCGACCGGATCGGGATGCAGACCAGCATGTTTGGCCCCGAGGCGCGCGAGGGCTTCCGCGCGTTCAAGCAGAAGACCTCGCCGGACTGGGTGCACCCGAAACTTCGGGTGGAGGGCCGGTTGTAGCGCGTCGCTACCGCTGGCGCGAGGCCGGCCCGTCCGCCCGCGCCGGTTACTTCGGAGTGAAGCGCTGCGCGCCGTCTAGGCGCATCACCTCGCCGTTGACGTAGCCGTTGGACAGCAGAAACGTTGCTGCGTCGGCATACTCGGCAGGAGTGCCTAGTCGCTTGGGGAACGGAATGTTGGCAGCGAACTTGGCGATCGCCTCTTCGCCGACCGACTCCATGATCGGCGTCTTCATCGTTCCAGGTGCAATGGTGTTGACTCGGATACCCGCCGAACTCAGATCACGGGCGGCAGCGATGGTCAGCCCGATGACACCGGCTTTTGCGGCGGCATAGGCAGTCTGCCCGATCTGCCCTTCGTAGCCCGCAATCGAGGCGGTGAGCACCAGCGCGCCCCGCTCGCCGCCATCGCGGGGTTCTGCGGTGGCCACGGCTGCAGCCACGAGTCGGGCCATGTTGTAGGTGCCATTGAGATAGAGATCGATCGTCTTGGTGAAGCCGCCGAAGTCCGCGGGGCTGCCGTCGCGCTGCACGATCCGTTGCGCCACACCGAAACCGCCGTGCGCGACGACCGCGTAGCGCAGCTGGCCGAGCTGGTTGGCCTGCTCGATCGCGCCGAGAACGCTGTCCTCACTCGTTACGTCGGTGCTCACGAACAGCGCCCCACTGCCCAGCTCGTCGGCCAGCGCCTTGCCCTTGTCGGCGGCGAGATCGGCGATCACCACGCCGAGTCCGTCGGCATGGAGCCGACGGACCGTCGCCTCGCCCAGGCCGCCCGCACCGCCGCTGACAATCGCCGACGCGCCTTCGAATTTCGCTACAGTCACCAATTCTCCTTAAATACCGTTGTTTTCCAGTTGAGCCGGATCGCCCGTCACCAAACTCCACGGATCGTCCGTGGCCAAGACCAGCCGACCGAGTCGCCGCGCGTAGTTCGCGGTCGTGCCGTAATCTCCGGTCCAGCTCTGAGCGCGCATGGTGAACAGCCACAGCGGGTGCTCGCTGGTGACACCAATCGCGCCGTGCAGCTGATGGGCGACGCTGGTGACTGGGTCGACGGCGCGGCCGACCGCGACCTTCGCGACGGTGACGGTGTAGTCGGTGTGGGGGGAAGCGAAGCCGTGCTCAGCAGCGGCGGCGACAGCCAACTCCGCAGCAGCACGGGCTCTTTCGATTTCCCCGGCCATCCCGGCCAGTGACTGCTGCACGGACTGGAAGGCGCTGAGCGGACGGCCGAACTGGACGCGCTGGCGGGTGTGCTGCACCGACAGCGCTGCGGCCGCGTCCAGCACCCCGATGGTCTGCACACAGCGTGACCATGCGCCGCGCCGAGCCAGCTCGGCGCCGAGCGCCGGGTCCACGTCATGCAACTGGTCGGCCGGCACGTCGAACACGAGCGAATCGCGGGGTTCGCCCGCTAGGTTGTGACCTTCCCGCAGTTGGCCGGGGATTACGTCGATGACACCGATCCGCAGGCCGGCGGGTGTGGTGACGGCCAGCAGGGCGGCGGCGCACGCTCGCGCCCACGGCACCGCGTCCGCGGTGCCGGTGATCCGGTCGCCGTCGACTGCGCCATCGGCGACCGCAACGGTCAGCGGGCCGCTGGGTAGCTCGATTCCGACCTGCTGGCCGAGCCAGCCGGCGAGCGCGTCGGTTTCTGCCAACGGCACCGCACCGGCGTGGCGGGCCACGCCGTAGAGCGCAATGGCCAGCTCGTGCGGGCCGGCTCCCATGTCCGGCGTGCTGGTCAGCCTGGCCAGCCCGGTTTCCTCGAGGTTGCGCCAGAGCTCGGTGTCGATCTGGTCGGGGATGCCGCGATGGCCCAGACCGGCGTCGTAGGAGCGCCGCCCAAGGTCGTCGACCAGCTGACGCAGCTGCGTGTCGTCGTCCTTAGGCCCTGTCACGGCGAAAACCCCGCCAGCGAGGGCGCTCATCGCAGCCCCATTCCGCGGGCGATCACGCCGCGCAACACCTCGTTGGTACCGCCGCGCAGGGTGAACATGGGCTTGTGCAGCCACGCGGTGCTCAGCATCGTCTCCAGCTCGGAATTCGGTGGTACCGCCTCGAGCAGATCGGCGATCAATCCCACGGATTCGGCTTCGAAGCGGGTGCCGAGGTCCTTCACCAGCGCGGCCTGATTCGCCGCATCGCCGCCGTCGGTGAGCGTGCGGGCCACCGACAACGAGAGCTGCCGCAGCGAGATCAACCGCGCCATCAGGTCGCCGATGTCGGCTGCGGTGCGGTCATCGGGCACCGGCCCACGACCGAGTGCGCGAATGGCGGCGAACAGTAGAGGGCCGGTGGACAGGATCCGCTCGGGCCCGCTGCGTTCGAACGACAGCTCGGAGGTGACCTGGTGCCAGCCGTTGCCGACCTCGCCGAGCACATCGGCATCGGATACGAAGACCTGATCGAACAGCACCTCGTTGAAGTGATGTGCGCCCGACATCAAGATGATGGGTTCGATGCGGACGCCCTCGGCATCGCACGGCACCAGGAACTGGCTGAAACCGGCGTGGCGATGTTCGGGATCCGGCGGGCTGGTGCGGGCCAGCACGACGACCTGGTGCGCATGGTGGGCGCCGCTGGTCCACACCTTGCTGCCGGAGAGTAACCAGCCGCCGTCGGCGCGGACGGCTTTGGTTTGCACGGCGGCAAGGTCGGACCCGGCGCCGTGCTCGCTCATGCCGATCGACGAATAGAGCTTGCCGGCAACGATTTTGGGCAACAACCGTTCGCGCTGCTCCTCATTGCCGTAGGTCAACAGACCCGGTGCGACCTGGCGATCGGCGGTCCAGTGCGCCGCCACGGGCGCACCCGCCGCGATCAGCTCCTCGGTCACCACATAGCGGTGCAAATGCCCGAGACCGTGGCCGCCATATTGCTTCGGGATGGTCAGGCCGACGAATCCGGCGGCGCCCAGCCGCGCTGAGAACTCCTCGTCCCACCCGGCCAGCCACGAGTCGACGCCGGGCTGCCATCCGAATTCGGCGCGGTCGGACTGTAAGAAGTCCCGCACGGCGGAGCGCAGCTTGACCAACTCGGGCACACGGGCGCTCAACGCGTCGAACGAATTCACCACAGCTCCTAAACCGTAGGCACCGGGGCCGACGGGAGGTAGAAGTTGGGCTTCAGGTCCTCTTCGCTCGGGGCCAGTAGGTAGGCCGACAGGTCGTCGCGGCCTTCTTCCCGCATGATCTCTTCGTCGGTGTAGAAGTGGCCGCTGCACGTCGCGGCGGGGCGGGTGACCAGCGCGTGGAGCGCCTCAGCCATGATCTGTGGGCTACGGGCCTGCGCGCGTACCGCTACCTCTCCCAACGCGACCATCATCCCCGTGCTGGCGATCGTGGTGGCCGGCCACAGCGAGTTCACGGCGATCGGCGCCGAGGCGAACTCCTCGGCCCAACCCAAGGTAAGCAGGCTCTCGGCGTACTTGCCCACGGTGTGCCCGACGTGGGCGCCGACCCAGCCGGGGTCCATGTTCAGTGGGGGAGAGACGTTGACCACATGTGCGTTGGCAGACCGGCGCAGATGCGGAAGCGCAGCCTGCACAACCGCGAACGGCCCCTCCACATTGACCTCAAGCAGACGCCGCAGGTTCTTCGGCGGGAGTTGCGCGGTCGGCCGCAGATCCAGGGCCCCGGCGTTGTTGACGACGACGTCGATGCCACCGAACGCGTCGGCGACCGCCGCGACGGCTGAAGCGACCGCGCCCGCGTCGCGCACGTCGCAGGTCAGCGGTAGGGCACGGCCGCCCGCGCGGTGCACGGCGTCCGCGGTCTCGGCAAGGGTGCCCGCGATCTTGGGATTCGGTGTCTCAGTTTTGGCCAGCAAAGCCACGGCGGCACCGTCTTCGGCGATACGCTCGGCAATGGCGGCGCCGATGCCGCGGCTGGCACCGGTTACCAGCACGACGCGATCCTTCAGACTGCGAGGATGGGGATTGCCCACGGTTCGTTGACCCTTCCGTCCGTCGCTAGGCTGTGAGGTTGAATGCTATAACTATATAGCTAGTTTGTTGCGCGCTGTAACGCGCGCTCATCCACAAAAGCGGGGATCTATGACTCGGGTCTTTTCGATCGGCACCTACCTACCGCCATGGACGGTGCGTGACCGGCGGGTCAAGGGACCCGACGAGGACACGCTGACCATGGCCGTCGCCGCCGGTCGCGCCGCCGATCCCGAGGCCACGGCGCAACGCGTGGCGTTGGTGTCACGTGACTTTCCGCTGCTCGAGGGCGGCAACGGCGCGGTGCTATTGGCCGCGTTGTCCCTGCCGGCCGACACCCCCGTCGCCGAGGTCCTCGGCGGTGCGCCCGCCGTGTTGGACCAAATCTGCAGCGCCGGCGAAGGCACCTTGGTGATCGCCGCCGACGACAACGATCTTGCGGCGGGGGCCGGGGCGGTGCTCACCGGAGACGGCGGCGTCACGCTGACCCCGGCGGCGCGCCAGACGCGGAGCCTGCCTCTGACGGCCCGAGGGGAGGACGGCGCGCGCCATGCCTACGTCGACCCCCGGCTGCAACGCGAGGTGGGGGTGCGCTCCACCCTGACCCGACTGGGCCTGACCGGAAGCCCGGCGCTGGCCGCCGTGGCAGGTGTGCCGCTGGCGCAAATCGCGAGCGACTTCGACACGTCGCGGGCCGTCGCCGACCCCAGTGTCTCCGCGGCGGCGATCATCCGGCTGCTCGCGGACGCGATCGAGGCGGGTACGCAGGGCTTGTTGCTCGCGGTCGAGCAGTCCAGCATCAGCGCGGCCGACCTCGCGTTCGGGGGCGCGACGCCCCGGATCTCCCGCGACGAATTTTCGGCGCGGGAACTACCCAAGATGCGCGTCGCCGACGGCGTCGGCATACCGATCTCGATGCCCGCGTATGCGCGGGCCTTCGAGCCTAAAATCCGATGGGAAGCAGCGGTTTTCGACGAGAGCCCAGGAATCGATGCCGCGCCGCAGTTCCCCCCGCGGCTGAGGGTGAACAACGCCGGGCGACTGGCCACGGAATACCGGCTCGAGCCGCTGCCGCGCACCGGCACCGTCTACACCCACACCACGGTGCGGATCCCGGTGCCCGACCTGCCCAGCCCCTACTCACTGGCCGTCGTTCAGCTCGACGGCAGCCCGGTGCGGGTGCTGCTGAAGGTCACCGGTATACCCGCCGGCGAGGCGAGGATCGGAGAGCCTGGCTCGGTGGTGCTGCGCAGGATCGCTATTCGGGCCGGCATCCCCGACTATGGTTACGCATTCTGGCCGGGCCGCACGCTGGAAGGAACCGTTGCATGAGAAACGTTGCCATCGTCGGCGCGGGGATGACGCCCTTCGCCGAACACTTCGAGCTCGGCGTCAAGGACCTGATTCCGATGGCGTATGCCGAAGCGGTCGCCAAGGTCGACAAGGGCATCGATAAGGCTGAGATCGAAGCCGCGTGGTTCGGCGAGCTGTCGACCACCGACGGGTTCCCGTCGGGCATTCTGGCCGACACCCTCGATCTGACCGAGATCCCGGTAACCCGCGTCGAAAACGCCTGTGCGACGGGCAATGACGCGATCCGGAACGGAACGCTGGCGATCGCCTCCGGCCTCTACGACGTGGTGCTTGTGGTCGGGGCCGACAAGGTCCGCGAGACCTCCTCGAACACCACGTTCTGGGACTGGGCGGCGATGACGCGCGACAACGCGTGGGACTACCCGCTGGGGCTGGTTGCGCCCGCCAATTTCGCGCTGCACGTGATGCGATATCTGCACGAGTCGCCGGCGACCAAGGAGCACATGGCGATGGTGGCGGTGAAGAACCACTTCCACGCAGTGAAGAATCCCAAAGCTCAACTGCGCTACGAGATCACCGTGGAGCAGGCGCTGGCCGCACCGATCGTGGTCGAACCCTTCGGACTCTACGACTGCACCCCGCAAAGCGACGGCGCGGCCGCGGTGATCTTGGCCGCCGAGGAAGTCGTCGACCGCTACACCGATCGTCCGGTCTGGGTTCGCGGCGTCGGGCTGGGCATGGACCGGGTGATGCACCAGCACAAGGCGGACATGACGACGTTCCCGCCGACGGTGCGCGCCGCCAAGGCGGCGATGGCGATGGCCGGGGTGACGCCGCGCGACATCGACGTCGCCGAGGTGCATGACTGCTTCACCGGCGTCGAGCTGATCAGCTACGAAGATCTGGGGTTCGCACACCGTTTCGAGGCCTACAAATTGGTGGAAGGCCGCGAACACTATGTGGGCGGGTCGATTCCGATCAACCCAAGCGGCGGGTTGAAGGCGAAAGGGCACCCGCCGGGAGCTACCGGCGTGGCGCAGTGCTACGAACTGTTCAACCAGCTTCGCGGTGAAGCCGAGAATCAAGTCGACGGTGCGCGAATTGCGTTGGCCCACAACATCGGCGGGCCGACCGCGGTCTCCGCCGTCACTGTCCTTTCCAACGAGAAGAACTGACGGGACCATCATATGACCACATCCGAGATCGCCACGCTGCCCGGCTACGAAGAGTTTGCGCCGTGGCTGCTGGTGGAGAAGCGCGGCAACGTCCACGTCGTGAGCATCAACCGGCCCGAGGCGTTCAACGCCGTCAACGAACAGGTCCACCACGCGTTCGCCACGATCTGGCGGGTGCTGACTGCCGACGACGACGTACGGGCGGTGGTGACGACCGGTATCGGTAAGGCGTTCTCGGCCGGCGGCGACATGGTGATGTTCGGACGCCTGATTGATGACGCGGTGGCACGCCAGTTCCAGATCACCGAGGCCCGCACGGTGTTCCTGGAGGTGATCAACTTCCCCAAGCCGCTGGTGTCGGCGGTCAACGGCCCGGCTGTCGGGCTCGGCTGCTCGATCGCGTTGCTGAGTGACTTCCTCGTGATGGGGCAGAGCAGCTATCTAGCCGATCCGCACGTCGCGGTCGGGTTGGTGGCCGGGGACGGTGGCGCGGCGATGCTGCCGCTGCTGATCGGCCTGATGAAGGCCAAAGAGTATGTGCTGCTGGGGGATCGGATCACCCCGGCGATCGCAGACAAGCTGAACCTTGTCACCAAGGTGGCCACCGATGACACCGTGCTCGACGAGGCGCTCGTGATCGGGGAGCGACTCGCCGGTCTGCCGCCTCAAGCACTGCGCGCCAGCAAGGTTGCGATGAACATGCACCTGTCGCGGGCCGCACTCGGTGTGCTGGAGTACGCGCTGGCCGAGGAGTACACGTCATTCTCCACCCCAGAGTTCAAGGAGCGGGTGGCCGCGTTCCGGGCACGATCGAAGAAGTAGCGGACTTGTAAAGCACTGCAGCGCACCGGCGTTCGAGCGCGATTCGATTTGGCTACCCGGGCCGACTCCGCGAACGTGGAGTCTTGGCGGCGCGTCGACCGCCGATCGCGTCAAGGCGAGCCAGGATGTCGAAGGCCTCACCGAAGGATTGCGCGAGGTCGGCGGCGCGACTGGAGGACCACTGGTCCAATGCCGCGATGAGCGCGTTGCGCACGGCTCCCGCGACGACGATCGGACGCAGGTCGGTCGCCGGGTCGACACCGAGCCGCGCGGCGTTGGTCCGCACAAATCGCTCAGTGAGTTCGGCGTCGCCGTTGATCGTGTCGATGAGATCGGGGCTGTCACGGACGAGCGCCTTGAGCTGTTCGATCAGGGCGAGATCAACCTCGTCGCCACCGAGGACACCGATGGCGGCCGCGCGCCAGGAGCTGAGCAGGTCCTCGCTTGCGGGGCGCTGGTCCACCGCATCGCACAGGACAACCAGGCTACGGCGTGGGACAGCCAGGAGCACATCGCGTTTCGCGGCGAAGTACCGGAAGAACGTTCTTGCGGAGATATTGCATGCCCGGGCGATATCGTCCGTTGTGACGTTGTCGTAGCCCTGTTCCGCGAACAACCGCAGCGCAACCTGCTCGATCTCGCCCGCGACAAGGCGACGGCGACGATCCCAGACCCCTTCCTCGACGAGCGCGGCGGGTTTAGTCAGCACGGAACGACTCTAGACAGCATCTGTCAGAGGGTGCAAAAGTTGGCAGATACCCGCAACTTTGTGTCAAGTGGGCAACGAGGCGGTGGCGACACAAACGTAAGGAGACATCGATGACCGAGACCGGTCAGCGTTCGCAGGTCGGAAGCGGCACCATCGACGTGGCCGGGTACGTGCCGACGGACGGGTTCTTCGGTACGCCGTACGTGGACGTCGGCGAAGAGCGATCGGAACCGATCGCGCACCGCTACGTCCACGGTGGCTTCGCGGACACCGCCACTCGCTGGGCATTCTGGTTCCCGACCGACGGGCAGTACCGCGGACGGATCCTCCAGCCGCTCGAGGGCGCTCACGGCGGCCACGAGAACGCCTTCGGCAACGACCTCATGGCCGACTTCCTTGGGGGCCTACGGATGTGCGCGCGCCTCGGCGGCTGCATGGTGGAGTCCAATCAAGGCCACATCGGTGACGACCTCGACCCCCGAGGCGGCGACGACCCGACGCTCTACGGATACCGCGCCAGCGCGGAGACGGCACGACTGGCCAAATTCGTCGCCGCGCAGGTCTACGGCGAGCCACCTCACCACACCTATGTCTGGGGAGGTTCGGGCGGTGGACGGCGGTCACCGCTGTGCCTCGAGAACGCCCCCGACGTGTGGGACGGCGCGCTGCCGTTCGCCGGCGGCGGCCCGATCGTGGAGCATGGCAACACGGAGAAGATCGAAGGCGCCCAGGTGATGTCGTTCGCCACGATGTTCAACTGCCAGCGCCTGCTCGGCGACAAGACGGAGGAGATCGCCGCCGCCATGGCTCCCGGCGGGCACGGAGACCCCTTCGCCGGGTTGACCACCCACCAGCGCGAGGAACTGGCCAGCCTGTACCGGCAGGGCTTCCCGCGCGGCGACGAGTACATGATCGGCAAACCCCTCGGCCAGATGTGGCTCTGGACCTCGATGGCCACATCGCTGCTCGAGCAGGACCCCAGCTACTTCGACGATTTCTGGACCAAGCCCGGCTACGTCGGCTTCGACCAGCCGGACCTCCTCGAGCGCGACATCCTGAACACTCGAGCCACCGTGGCCAAGGTGCTCACGGGCACCGACGTCCTGGGGGATCCGCGCTTCCTCGAGCCCCGCCACCAGAACTTCCGGCTCTTGATCATGGTGTTCTCCAGCCTCGGAGCCGACCCCTCGCTACCCATGGTGGTCGAGCTCGAGGGCCTCGGGCAGACGGGCTACCGGCTCGGCACGAGCGTCACCATGCTGACGGGGGCGGCGGCCGGGCGGCGGCTCTACTGCGGAGCCCACGCCGACGACGTCCTTTACTGCGACGGTGCGGGTGAGGCCAACCTGCTCCGGTTCAAAGATGTGCAACCCGGCGACGAGGTGCTGGTCGACAACCGTGACTTTCTGGCCTTCCACTACTACGCGCGGCACCACCTGATGAGCGACCCACAGTTCGACTCCTTGCGGGTCGACGGTCATCCCGTGTTTCCGCAGCACCCCGTGCCGCGGCAGTCGGCCCTCATGGGCGTCGGTTACTCCGGGCTCTACCGCGGCAAGCTCATCTGGGTCCACCACACCAAGGACTCCTCGCTGTGGCCCTCGCAGGGACTCATTTACCGCGAGGCCGTGCTGCGGGCGCAGGGGCAGGCCGGCGCTAAGGAGCGTTTCCGGCTCCGGTGGATCGAGAACGCCGAGCACACCCCCCCGATGATGGTGCCCTCGCTGCCCAACCGGGCCAGCAACACCTGGCTGATCGACTACCTGCCGTACATCGAGCAGTCGCTGGCTGATTTGATCGCGTGGGTGGAGGACGGCATCGAGCCCGTCGATACCGCCTACGACTACGTCGAGAACAAGGTGATCCTGTCCCCGGACGCTGCGCAGCGCCGAGGCATCCAAGCGGTCATCGCGGTCACCGTCAACGGCACTGACCGAGCCGAGGCGGCGGTGGGCGAAGCGGTGGAGGTGGAGCTGCGGGCGACGGTGCCTCCGGGTGCCGGCACGATCATCTCCGCCGACTGGGACTTCGACGGCACCGGCTCCTTCCCGTTCAGCCACGAGGGCATCGACGGATCGGCAGCCTCCGTAGCCCTGTTCACCAAGCACGCGTTCGATCGGCCCGGCGAGTACTTCGTGACTGGCCGGGTCCACTCGCACCGGGATGGCGACCCAGCCGCAAGCTCGTGCCGGATCGCCAACGTCGCGCAGGTCCGCGTGATCGTCGTGTGAGCGCGACCGACCTCAGCGGTAGGCGGTCGCTCGCGCGGTGATCGCCACCTTGCCGTCGTCGCCGATGGCTTGCGCATCGGCCACGCCGGTGTTGCGGCCCACCCGCAGCGGCGTGCCCTCGTAGCGGGATTTGCCGCCGGCGAAGAAGGGGCGCAGGAAGTTCACTCGCAGCGAGCCGGTCCGCAGCAGACCGTCGGCAGGGTCCCGGTTTAGCGCCGCCGATGCCGCGAGCTCCAGGCCGGCGGCGGCGACGCCCCCGTGCACGATGTCGATGTCGTTGTTCAGGTTGCGGTCCACACGCTGCGCCAGCACCGTCGCCGGACCATCCTGCGCAACGTGCACCGCCATCAGGTCGGCGAAAGTGGTCTCGCCCGACCGGCGCAGCGTCTCCGGCCGTTGCTGGGGGACCACGTCGCCGGCGTGGATGAAGAACGATCGCACTATGCCGGTGCCGATGACAGTACCGCGATAGGTCAGTGTGCAGATTCCCAGCGACGTGGCACCCAGTGGACCCGGCGAGTGCGCGCTGGCCAGCACCGTGCCGTCGAGGTCACGGACGTCTGGGCTGAGGTCCATCGACAGCTCGCTTGACACCGTCCACTGGCCTGGCCGTCTGCGGTAATGGTTGACGATCCCGGCAGCGGCGTCGACGAGGATCGCCAAGGGGCCCACAGTGGGAGCGCCGGTGTACGGATTGCGGAATCGGTGCATCGGCATCGAAAGCACGGCGGTGGCCTTGGCCGGCTGTGATTCGACGTATTCGATACCGAACCGGACCTGTATCGAGTCGGGTGTCTCGAGATCGTGCTGGTTTACCTCTTCGTCGATACCGGTCATTCGAGAAGGTCTACGACAGTGGACAATTCGGCCCCGGTCAGGACGAACTCCTCTGCCTTCTGCAGATGGCGCTTCCAGAGCTCGCCGGCCTTCTCGGCGTCGCCGTCCTTGATCATGTCCAGCACCATCCGGTGGGTTTTCGCCGAGCGGCGGACCGCCTGCTCGGCGCGCGTGCCCTTGGTGGGTTGCAGCGACCGGTTGGCCTTCTCGATGATGTGATGCAGCATGTCGCTGACGATTTGCAGGGTGCTGTTGCCGGACAACCGCGCGATTGCGGCGTGGAAGTCGGTGAGCTGATCGACGGCTTCGCTGCCGGGATTCAGCTGCGATTCGCGTTCGACGATCTGCTCAAGTTCGGCGATCACCTTGGGATTGCGGTCCTTGGCCAACTGCTCGACCATCGGAACCTCGAGCGTCACTCGTGCGTCGTAGACGTCCTTCACCGTGACGCCTTCGTATTCGAGGATCAAGCCGGCGTAGCGGGCGAGTGTTTCGCGCCGGGGGCGGGTGACGCGAGCCCCGCCGCGTACCCCACGCTGAACCTGAATCAGCGACTCCGATTCGAGCACGCGGAACGCTTCCCGCAGCGTTGGCCGGGACACGCCGAAACGCTCCATCAGCTCCGATTCCGGTGGCAGCATGGTGCCTTCGATGATCTCGCCGCGGATGAACATCCGCCGCAGCACCGTGGCCACCCGATCGGCCATCTTCGGTTCTCGAAGACTGGTGACCTCCATTGCAACCTCCGCCGCTATGCGAATATGCGAATCAACTAACCATTTAGCAGGTTAGCCGAACTAGCCGGTTGAGCCGGGAATTGGCGACCGTCAGTTAGCAACGTCACCCTTAATACCCCATCGCCCGTCCCATGAGGTCCTTCATGATCTCAGTGGTGCCCGCATAGAGCCGCTGCACCCGCGAGTCCCGCCAGAGCCTGGCCACTTCGTACTCGTTGATATAGCCGTAGCCGCCGTGCAGCTGCAGGCATCGGTCGATGATCTCCCACTGGACTTCGGAGGTCCACCATTTCAAGCCCGCGGCATCTTGATCCGACAGTGTGCCGTCGTTGACCGAGAGCACGCATTGGTCGAGGTAGGTCTGAGCGGCGTCGAGCTTGGTCTGCATTTCGGCCAGGAAGTGCCTATTGACCTGAAACTTGCCGATGGGCTGCCCGAACGCGGTGCGCTCCAACGCGTAGGCCTTGGTCAGGTTGAGCGCGCGGCGGGCGGCCGGCAGCGCGTAGCAGGCCACGCCGACCCGCTCGCTGGGCAGGTTGGAGACCAGATGGTAAAACCCGCGGTTGAGCTCGCCGACCAGGTTCTGCTTGGGCACCTTGACATCCTCGAAGAACAATTCCGCGGTGTCGGCGGAGTATTGGCCGATTTTGTCGAGCTTGCGGCCACGGGTGAAACCCTCCATCCCGTCCTCGATCATCAGCAGGCTGATGCCCTTGTGCCGGGCCGACGGATCGGTCTTCACGGCCGTCAGCACCAGCTTGGACAGCAGGCCGTTGCTGATAAAGGTCTTCTGGCCGTTGACCACCCAGTGGTCGCCCTCGTCGCGCGCGGTGGTCTTGATGCCGGCCAGGTCGGACCCGGCCGCGGGTTCGGACATCGCGATGGACCCGATGTACTCGCCGGAGACGAACTTGGGCAGCCAGCGTTCCTTCTGCTCCTCGGTGGTCAGATCGTTGAGGTACGGCACCAGGATGTCGTTCTGCACGCCCAGGCCGATGCCGACCGAGCCGGTCAGGAACATTTCCTCGGAGATGATCTGGTTGAACCGGAAGTCCTTGACTCCGAGCCCGCCGTACTTCTCGTCGAACTCCCAACCGATCAATCCGTGTTCGCCCGCGGCCAGCCAGGCCTCGCGGCTCACCTTGCCGTCGCGTTCCCACTTCTCGACGTTCGGCACGCATTCGCGTTCGAAGAAGCTCCTTGCGGTGGCGCGGAACTCGTCGTGAATCTCGTCGAAAATGTTGCGGCGCATACGCTTCCTTCTACTCGGCCCACGTGACGACGGCCGGCAGGGCGCGGCCGGGTGCCCAGTCCTCGCCGGAGTCCTCGAAGAGTCGCTCGGCGAGCAGCCCTTCGAGCTGATCGTGCGACCCGCAGAGCGCGTTGATCTGGAATCCGCGAGTGACATAGCGGTGCAGGTCGTGCTCGGCGGTCAGTCCGATTGCCCCGCACACCTGCAGTGCCACGTCGCTGACGGCGCGGTGTGCCCGGCCCGCGGCGGCCTTAGCGGCCAGCGCCAACAGCTCGCCGCCGTCTCGCCACGACTCGCCCAGCAGCGCGCGCGCGCCCTCGAGCACCGCCGAGGCATCGGCCAGTGCATGCCGCGGCGATTGAAATGACCCGATCGGTGCGCCGAACTGGACGCGCACGCTGACGTGCTCGACCGCGATGCGCAGCGCCTGCTCGGCCAGTTCGACCAGTTCGGTGGCCAGACCCCGATGGGCCGCGGCGACGGCGTGCTTCCATTCGGTGGAGGCCTCGACCAGCGGGACGTCAAGTGATCCACTCACCCGAGTCCAGTGCGTCGACATATCAAAGGTGTCCAGCCGGTGGCCGTTGAGCCGCCCGGCGTCGACCACGGCCGCCGACACCGCGCCCGTCGACCCGGACACCGGCACCACGATTCGACCCTCTAACGGTCCCAGGACGATGCCCGAGACCCGGTCAGCATCGGAAGCCACCACACCACCGGTGGACAGGTCGGGCAGCAGCACGTGATCCGCGGGACCGTCGAGCACTGTGGCCAGTTCGGCCAACATGATGCGGTCCAAGCAGTCCGTCAGCGCCAGTGATCTGCCTTGCGCGCGGAACAACAGCTCACCCGCCTGGACGGGGTACTCGGCCTCTATCTCCGACCAGCCCAACTCGGCCAGCCGCCCACCGATTGCCAGGTGCTCACCGGCGGTCTTGCCCGCCAGCTCCTCGAAGAGGCGAAACACCGCCTCTTCGACCATCTGCCATGACTCGTCGGGCACCGGCGCCTTCCTCATCGTTTCTCCTTGGGCAGCCCGAGCAGGTGGTCGGCGATGATGCCGCGCTGCACTTCGGCGGTGCCACCCATCACCGTCGCCGCCCGTGAGTACCACCACTCGGCCCGCGCGGTGTCCAGTTCCGCGCCGCCACGGCCCGTGCCGGCGATCAGCTGCTCTCGCTCGATTTCCAGGATGAGGTCGTTGACCTCCTTCTCGGCGCGGCCGAACAGCAGCTTGTCGATGCTGCTATCGGCACCGACCGCCTCGCCCGCGGCCAATCGGCGCACGGTGGTGGCAGTGCGTGCCTGGGCGGCCGCCACGTCGACATACACCCTGGAGAAGCGCTGGCGTTGCGCGTCGGTAGCGCCGGCGGTCACCATGTGCTCACGCAATCGACCCAATTCGGTGAGCACCTTGTTCAGCACCGCGTAGCCGTACATGCCGCGTTCGTACTGCATCAGATGCATCGCCACGGCCCAGCCGCCGCCGACGTCGCCGACGACCCGCTCACGGTCGACCCGGACGTCGTCGAAGAACACCTCGGCGAGTTCGCGGCGCCCGCTGGCCAGCGCGATCGGGCGAATGGTGACGCCCGGTGCGTCGGCGTCGACCATGATCATCGTCAGCCCGCGGTGCCGGCTCTCGGGGGTTCCGGTCCGGACCAACGCCAACAGGCGCGTGGCGGTGGGCCCTTGGCTGGTCCAGATCTTCTGACCGCTGACGACGAACCCCCCGGCCCCGTCGTCGACCGCGCGGGTGCGCAGGCTGGCCAGGTCGCTGCCCGACTCGGGTTCGGAGAAACTCTGGCCCCACCACTCGGCGCCGCTGAGGTAACCCGGCAGATACGCCGCGGCAAGACCGGGGGCGAACTTCAACAGGGCGGGCCCGAGTGTCTCCAGCGTCCAGTGTTGGGCCGGAATGGGCAGCATCGCACGGCCCAGTTCCTCGTAGTACACCGCACGGTGAATCTCGTTGCCGCCCAACCCACCTGCGGCCTCCGGCCAGCCGTACCGGTTCCAGCCGTCAGCGTGCAGCCGGGCCATCACCGCGGCGTCATGGGTCAGGCCATCCTCGGCGCTGGTGAACGCCGCCGTGCGCCACTCGTCGGCAGCGTCCAGGTCGCGCAGGTAGCGACGAAAGTCCTCGCGGTAGGCCGCGATGCTGGACACGTATTCAGGTTGGCGACCGTCGTGCAGGGCGCTATCGACAGGGGCGGACAACTGGCTGCCCTTTCGTTGGTTCTCGCGTCTCGCCAGCCGGAGCTGAATCCGCTAAACAGTTATCTATAACAAGGTACACTAGCCCACGCCGACAATTCTGCGAGAGGGAGCGCCAATGACGGCTTCACCGGTCGCCGCAACAACTGTCCAGTTCAATCCCGAGGCCAGGCTTTTTATCGACGGCCGGCTGCGGGATTCGTCGACCGGTAAGACCGTCGACAACATCAATCCGGCTAACGAGGAAGTCCTCGGGCTCGCCACCGACGCCAGCGCCGAAGACATGGAGGAGGCCATCGCCGCTGCCCGGCGTGCCTTCGACTCCACCGACTGGTCCACCAACCACGAGTTCCGTCAACGCTGCCTGATGCAGTTGCACGACGCGCTGCAGGAGGAAGCCGAAGACATTCGCGCCGAGCTGATCGCCGAGGTCGGTGCGACGGTGGGGATGACCCACATCGCACAGATGGGATGGCCGCTGGCCGACGCCATCCGGTGGCCGGCCCAGCTGATCTCGACCTTCCAGTGGGAGCGGATGCTCGATCAGGACGCGAAGATGGGTGTGCCGTACAACCGCGTCGTGGTCAAGGAGCCGATGGGCGTCGTCGGCGCCATCACGCCGTGGAACTTTCCGTTCGAGATCATCAGCAACAAGGTGGGCCAGATCCTGGCCACCGGGAACACGATGGTACTCAAGCCGGCCATCGAGACGCCCTGGAGTGCCCTGCGGTGGGGTCGGATCATCGCCGAGAAGACCGACATCCCGGCCGGCGTGGTCAACATCGTCCCGGCGTCGGACAACGACATCGCCCAGGTGCTGGCCACCGACCCGCGGATCGACATGGTCTCCTTCACCGGATCGACGGCGGTCGGCAAACTCATCCAGCGGCTCTCGGCCGACACCATGAAACGCAACATGCTCGAGCTCGGCGGCAAATCGGCGTACCTCGTGCTCGACGACGCCGACATGGCCACGGCGCTGCCCGGCTGTATCGGCGCCCTGATGCACTCCGGGCAGGGGTGCGCGCTGGCCACCCGGATGCTGGTGCCGCGCTCGCATTACGACCAGGCCGTCGAGATCGCCTCCGCGACATTCGGCTCCCTGGCCGTCGGCGACCCTGCGGACCCGAACACCTTCTGCGGGCCGCTGGTCTCGGCCAAGCAACAGGCCCGGGTGCTGAACTACATCGAGATAGCCAAGCGTGACGGAGGCCGCGTCACCACGGGCGGCGGAGTCCCCGACGGCCTGGACCGCGGATACTTCGTGGCACCGACCGTCGTTGCCGACGTCGCACCGGACCACACGATCTTCCAGGAGGAAGTGTTCGGGCCGGTGCTGTCCATCACGCCGTACGACGGGGGTGACGACGGCGCCGTGGAGTTGGCCAACAACTCCACCTACGGCCTGGCCGGCGGCATCATGGGCTCCGACGAGCGCGCCATGGCCGTCGCCCGCCGCATCCGCACGGGCTCACTGATGATCAACAGCGGCATGTACTACGGCGCCGACGCCCCCTTCGGCGGCTACAAGATGAGCGGTATAGGCAGGCAGAACGGCATCGAGGGCTTCGAGCAGCATCTACAGACCAAGACGATCGGATACCCCCTGTGAGCGACATCCTCAGCGGAATACGCGTCGTTGAGCTGGCGGCGTGGACATTCGTTCCGGCCGCCGGCGCCGTGCTCGCCGATTGGGGTGCCGACGTCATCAAAATCGAGCACCCCGAGACCGGTGACCCGCAGCGTGGCCTGATCAGCTCCGGGATCGTCACCGGCGCAGGGGGAGTGAATCACTTCATCGAGCAACCGAACCGCGGCAAGCGCAGCATTGGGCTGGACACCTCGACCCCGGACGGGCTCGAGCTGCTGATGAAGCTGCTCGAAACCGCCGACGTCTTTGTCACGAATCTGCTGCCGGATTCGCGCCAGCGGATGGGCATCGACGTCGAGCAGGTGCGGGCGCGCAACCCCAAGATCATCTATGCCCGCGGCCACGGCTACGGCACCCGTGGCGACCTCGCCTCGCAGGGCGGCTTCGACCTGGCCGCCTACTGGGCGCGCGGCGGCATCGGCGATGCCTATTCGGCCGGCGACGGCACCTACCCGCCGATTCAGCGACCGGCATTCGGCGACTCCTATGGCGGGCTGGCGATCGCGGGCGGAATCGCCGCGGCCCTGTTGAAGCGCGAGCGCACCGGCGAACCGTCGGTGGTCGACGTGTCGCTGCTCAACGCCGCGATCTGGCAGTTGGGTCCGGACATCGTCGGATCAGGCGTCACCGGTCAGGACATCCCGAAGTTCAACCTCGACGAGATGCCCAACCCGGTGGCCAGCATCTACAAGACCCGCGACAACCGGTTCATCGCCTTCGTGCTGCTGCAGGCCGACCGATTCTGGGCGGACTTCTGCACCCGGTTGGGCCGCACCGATCTGATCGAGGACGAACGGTTCGCTAACGCGGTCGTGCGGTTCGGCAACCGTCAGGAGTGCATCGGCGAGTTGCGCAGCGTGTTCGAGTCCGAAGATCTCTCCCACTGGGAGAAGGCATTTGCTGGTTTCGACGGGGTGTGGGACGTCATGCACACCGCTCACGAGGTGCACAGCGACCCGCAGGTGATCGCCAACGGGTATTTGCCCAAAGTCACCGATGCGAACGACAACGAGTTCGCGCTGGCGGCCAGCCCCGTGCAGTTCGACGAGGCTCCGCTGGACCTGACGTGTGCGCCGGGCCACGGTGAGCACACCGATGCGCTACTCGCTGAGCTTGGCTTCAGTGAGGAAGAAATCATCGAATTCAAAATCAATTCGGTTGTGCTGTAGTGGCTTCGGAGGAACTTGCGCGGCGCTTCCTGCACGTCAATCTCAACTGCGCATCGCTGGACGCCACCGAGGCGCTCTATGTCGGGCAGCTCGGACTCTCGGCGCGAATGCGTACCGATCCCAAAGTTCCGACCGACGGCAGCATCCTCGGCATCGACGGCGACGAAACATTCTGTGAGACATCGTTTCTTTACGATTCGCGAGGCGGCCGCGCCGGCTGCGCTTTGGAGGCCATCGAGTTTCACAACCCGGCGCTGAAAGCCGACCCGAACAGTGACCCGACTCGTCCCGGCATCCGGTCGACGCTGCTGACAGTGGCCGATCTCGATGCAACCGTCATAGCGTTGCGCGAGGCCGGCATCACCGTGGGCGGGCCGGTCGACGGCCTGATCTCCGGCTCTAAATCGGTTCTCGCGGTCGACCCCGACGGAGCGGTCATCGAGCTCACCGAAGTCCCGAGCGATAAGCCGGGGGCGGTGTTCGCCGGAATCCGCATCGCCGCCATCGACGCGGTGGCCACCGGAGAGTTCCTTGCCGCGATCGGTTTCACTCAGGTGCAGGCGCCGACTCAAGTCGAGGTGGCCGGCGACCAACTCACGCCTGGCGGGTCACCCGATGCCGTCAAATGCGCGGTGTCGCGCTACGCGCTTCCTGAGGACGCCCATCAGTTCAGCCTCACCATTGTGGAACATCCCGGCACCCGTGACGTGGACCCGGTGCCGTGGGGCGGGAACCATCAAGGGCTGTACCGCTGCGCGCTGCGGGTGGAAAACACCGAGGCGGCAATGGCGTTGATCCCGAATTCCGTTGAGGCCATGGGTGATCCGGTGTGGTGCCCGTTGCCGGGCACCAAGATCGAGGGGCTGTACATCTCCTTCCTGCGCTCACCCGACGGAGTGGTATTCGAATTCGTCGAGCGGCCGCTGAGCTTCTTTACACGATGAGTGGATGACCGATGGATCTGCAGATGACGGGGAAGGGCTACGTCGTCGTCGGCGGCACAGCCGGCATGGGGCTGGCCGCAGCGCGCGCGCTGGCCCGCGAGGGCGCGGCCGTCGTGCTGGTCGGGCGCGACGCCGACCGCGGCAAGAACGCCGCCCAAGAAGTCGCCGCCGCGGGTGCGGAGTCGGCACACGGACTATCGTTCGATGTCAGTCAGCCCGGAGCGGCGGCAGCCGCCGTCGACGAAGCGGCCCGGATACTCGGCAGGCTCGACGGCATCGCCATCACGATGGGGACCGCCGGGATGATGCCCATCGACGCCGACGACGACGCCTGGGACACCGCGTTTCACGACGTTCTACTGGCGACCACTCGCAGTGTGCAGGCCGCGCTGCCGCACCTCGCCGTCAACGGGGGCGCTATCGTGACCACGGCCGCGTACTCGGCACGCTCGCCTCACGAGCCGCGGCTGCCGTATGCGAGCCTCAAGGCGGCCGTTGCGACGTTCACCCGCGGCATCGCACGTACGCACGGGAAATCGGGTATCCGGGCGAACAGCGTCGCCCCGGGTGCAGTGGAAACCGATGCGCTGCATGCCATTCGCGGATACGTTGCCGAAAGCAAAGGCTATCCCTACGACGAGGCCCTCGAGCGGGCGCTGGTGGAGGACTTCGGGTTCGACGCCGCGCTCGGGCGCCCCGGCCAGCCGGACGAGATCGGCGCGCTGATCGCCTTCTTGCTCTCGGATATCTGCGCTTTCGTCACGGGGCAGACTATCTACGCCGATGGCGGGGCGCCATAATCAGGCCGTCGGGAGCGGGCCGGCCAGTCCGCGGGGTGAGGTCCCGTAGAGCCAGCTGACGGCCTGCCCGATCTCCGAAAAGACCAGACCTGCACCATCTTTGGCGTGGTAAGCGCCGGGCGCTTCGGTGAAGCCCTCGATGCGGGTGAGCTTGTCGCCGTTGATGCGCAGGATCTGCCCGGTGAGCCAGGACGACTGTGCCGATTGCAGCCAGGCCACCACAGCGGAGCTGCGGGCGGGAGCCAGCGCGGGATCGTCAGCCCGGGCGCCGAAGACATCGGCGGTCATTCGCGACATCGCCAGTGGCGAGATCGCATTGACTGCAACACCGTAACGCTGGGCCTCCATCGCGGTGACGAGCGTCAGGTTGGCGATCGCGGCCTTGGCCGCGCCGTAAGCGCTCTGCCCGACGTTGCCCCACAAGCCCGCGCCGGACACCGTATTGACGATGTGCGCGTCAATCGGGTTGCCTGCCTTGAATTGAGTGCGCCAGTACTCGCAGGCATGTCGGGTGACGGCGAAGGTACCTTTGAGATGTACGGCGATGACGGCGTCCCAATCGGCCTCGCTGGAGGCGGCCACCATGGAATCCCGCAGGATGCCCGCGTTGTTCACCACTCCGGTCAGGCAACCGAAAGTGTCGATGGCGGTGGAGATCATGTCGGCGACGTCGTCCCACGCCGACACCGAACCCGTGTGCACGACGGCCTTGCCGCCGGACGCCTCGATCTCGGCGACGACCTCCGCCGCGGGACCTTCCTCGTCACTGCTAGTACCGTCCCGGCCGACGCCTGGATCGTTGACAACGACGGCCGCGCCCTGCTTGGCCAACTCGAGGCAGTGGGCTCGGCCGATTCCCCGGCCGCCGCCCGTCACCAAAACGACCTTGCCGGTCAGCGGACCTTCAGGCATTGCTCGTTATCCCCTTCACTTCGAGAACAATCCGGTGATGAGTTGCCGGCGTTGCGACCAGTCTGCTGCGCGCAGGTCGACGTATCCGGACTCGGTGACGATCACGTCCACGTCGTGGGCGGGCGTGGAGGCGGGACGGCTGAGCTGCTCGACGAGCGGTGAGCGCCCGTTGTTCCTCGTAGGAACGGCAATGATCGACAGTCCGCCGCTGCTCATTCGGGCGGCGGCGCAATAGTCGGGATGCCCGCCGATGCCACCGATCACCTTGTCGCCCAAGCCCTCGACGTTGATCTGTCCGTACGGGTCGATTTCGATGGCGGTGTTCACCGCGACCAGCGGTGACCCGCGGGACAACCGGGTGAGGTCGTGGGTGTAGTCGAGCCCGCGCAGGATCCTGCGCCCGTCGGCCCAGTCGTAGAGCGCGTCGCTGCCCAGGAGATAGGTCGCTGACGGTGTACCCACCAGCAGGCCGCGGTTGTCAAGGTCGACGACGGCGTCGGTGAGTAACCCGGTGTCGATGTGCAACGGCACCTGTGTCCGGCGCAGCAGCGCGGTGCCGAGCTGGCCTGGGCCGTACTGGATCCGGGCATCTTCGGGGAGCAACTGCAGTACCGCGTCGGCGAGCGCGTCGTGTATCGGCTCGGGGTCGCGGTGCGGTACTCGCAGCGGTCCGGCCGCGACCGTGCCGAGCACCTCGACACTCGACGGATCGAGTGCAGGCCCGGCATCCGCTGCCGGAGACGCGGAGTCGACCATCGCCAAAGTCGTTGTGCCACGGTCAACCAGCGCCCGCTGCCAGGACACTTCGGTGCCGAACTGCAGCGAACCATCGCGACGTACCAGCCGGGTCAGCAGCACATCGGGTTGCAGGACGTCGGTCAGCAGCGCGGGTATCGCGGCCAGCCGCGTCGGTGTGAATCGCACCTTCGAGCTGCGCAATACGTCGCGCACGCCCCAACCGGGCATCAACGCAACGACTTCGGCGAACGCGTCTGCGTCGAGGCCGTCGATCGGGGCGGGCAGCCAGCCCAGTATCAAGCGCACCGAGCCCACCTCGCCGGCGGCGGCGCTCAGCGCCGCTCCGACCGACCCGCCGTCATCGAGGCAGCGCAGTGCGCCCACCCCGTCGCCGAGGGCCACTGTCGCTCTGGGGCGCAGCGCGGCGCGCAGCGCGGCGGTCAACTCAGTTGTGGTTAAAGCTGTTGTCATCGAGGCTCTTTGGGAAGCCCGAGCACCCGCTCACCGAGGATGTTGCGCTGAATCTCGCTGGTGCCGCCCAGGATCGTCTGCGCCCGCCCGACCAGCATGTGATGCACCAGCCCGTCGTCCGCGGGGTCGGTGCACGCGTCGGTGCCCAGCACTTCGGTGGCCATGTCCCCGAGTTCCTGGTCGGTTTCCGAGGTCATCAACTTCAGCACCGAGAAGGCCGGCGACGTGAGGTCGCCGGAGTCGATGGCGCGCTGCCAGGTGTAGCGCAGCAGCCACATTCGGGCCCACAGCCGGGTCATCGACCTGGACACCACCGGGTCGAGCAAGTCGCGGTCGCGGGCGGCGTCGACCATGCGTTCGTGTAGGCGGAACATCGAGACCGCTTGCGAACCCAATGTCAGGCGCTCACGTCCCAGCGTCACCATCGCCACGGTCCACCCCTGACCGACGTCGCCGATCAGGGCGTCGTCGTCGAGTTCGGCGCCGTCGAAGAAGACTTCGTTGAACTTGCTCTCGCCGTCCATCTGGGTCAGCGGGCGGACCGTGACCCCCGAGGTATCCATGGGCACAACGAACATCGACAAGTCGCGGTGCTTTTCTGGACCCGTGCGGGCGAGCAGCAGCCCGAATCGGGCCGAGGCGGCCGCCGAACTCCACACCTTCTGGCCATCGATCCGCCAACCGGTCGTGGTGCGTTCGGCCCGGGTGCGAACGCCGGCGAGGTCTGAGCCGGCGCCCGGTTCGGAGAACAACTGACACCAGACGTCGTCGCCCAACCGGATCGGCTCCAGGTAGCGGTCCTTCTGTTCTTGGCTGCCGAACTTGATCAGCACCGGACCGACCAGGTCCGCGCCGGTGATGTTGAGCTGGCGGGGCACCTCGGCACGTGCGCATTCCTCGGCGAACACAGCCTGGTACGCCACGGTCGCTGCAGCACCGCCGAACTCGCGCGGCCAGTGCAGGCACGCGTAGCCGTGGTCGGCCAGGTAGCGGTGCCAGATCCGGCCGGGCCCAACATCATCCGCGGTGGGCGTGGGCCCGTAGTTCCGCAGACCGGCGGGCCTCGGTGCGCTGTGCAGAAATGAGCGGATCTCCGCGCGTAAGGCGTCGACGTCGTTGGGTTCTTTCGTCACTTCTGGCGAAGCCGGCAGCTGAGTCGACGGCTCCAGCGTCGATAGCCGGTCCCAGTGCTGGCCCGGGGTGCCGAGTATCACCTCGTCCGTGCGGGCGCGCCGGAAGTACAGGTGTGCGGAATCCTCCCAGGTAAAGCCGATGCCGCCGCGAATCTGGACGTTTGCCTTGGTCGCGTTGCGCAGCGCCTCTGAGCAGACCGCCTTGGCCATGCTCGCCCGCCAGCCCGCTTCGCCGGCGGCAGCGGAGTCCGGATCGTCGAGAGCCTCCAGGGCCGCCTGTGATGCCGAGCGCGCCCACTCGAGATCTACGAGCATGTCGGCGCACTTGTGCTTGATGGCCTGAAAGCTGCCGATCTGCCGTCCGAACTGCTCACGCGTGCGGGCATAGTCGGTGGCGATCTCGAGCACCCGCTCGCAGGCGCCGATCTGTTCGGCCGACAGCACCGCCAGCGCGATGTCGACGTTGCGCTCGACGACGTCGCCCAGGGGTGCGTCGCCGGAGAGCCGCAGTGCCGGGGCCGAGCTGAGCGTGATGGAGGCCATCGGCCTGGTGTGGTCGAGCACGCGTTCGGCCTTCGCGACGACGCTGTCGATAGTCGGGTCGAGCAGGAACACCGCCGGCTCGCCATCTTCGTCGATGGCGACCACGACGAGGTCGTCGGCAACGGAACCGCCCAGCACGTGGCGCACCGTGCCGTCGAGGTTCCAATCATCCCCGGCGCGCGTGGCGCTCAGCGTCACCGCGGACGGTCGCCACAACCCGCCGTCGCCGGTAAGGGCGGCGGCGGCGGTGCGGCGACCTTCGATGAGCCCGGTGAGTCGCTTATCGGCATCCGGGTCGCGCTCGGTCAAGTCGAGCAGCAGGCCGGTGGCCAGCACCGTGGAGCTGACGAATGGCACCGGGGCCAGCGCGCGACCGAGTTCGTGGGCGACCACGCCCAGCGCGGACGCGCCGTAACCGGCGCCGCCCAGGTGTTCGGGCAGCGCGATGGCGGCTATCCCCACCTGGTTGCACAGCACGTCCCACAGCACCGTGTCGAAGCCGGAACGTCCGGCTACGCCGCCCCGGTCGACCTCGCCGTATGCAACCGCGCGCACTCGGTCCTCGGATGCCAGTCGCTCACAGGCGGAGCGCACCGACTGCGCGAGTTCCTGACGTTCGTCGGCGGATAACGCCGTCATCGGGTTCCTCCTGCGATCTGCCGGGCCAGCTCGGACTTGGCGACCTTGCCGAGCCCCGTCAGCGGGAACTCGTCGACGAGGACGAGCCGCTCGGGCCACTTCTGCTTCATCAGCCCGCGTTCGTCGAGGAACGTGCAGAGCTCGTCGAGGGTGACGTCGCGATGGCGTGGCGAACGACGCACGACCGCGCACACCAGCTCACCGCGCAGTTCGTCGGGCTGGCCGAGGACGGCGATTTCGTCGACCAGGGGGTGGGCCAGCAGTTCGTTCTCGATCTCGTCAGGGGCGACGTTCTCGCCCTTGCGAATGATCAAATCCTTGGTGCGACCGGTGACCACGATGCGGCCGTCCGGGCGAAGGTGGCCCCGGTCGCCGCTGCGGAACCACCCGTCCGCGGTGATCGCGTCGGCCCACTGGTCGTGCTGCAGATATCCCGGTGTCAGGTTGTCGCCGCGCAGCTCGATCTCGCCGCTCGCTGCGATCCGCACCTGTGATCCAGGGATGGGCCGGCCCGCGCTGTTGGCCAGTTGTTCGTCGGTGTCGGTGGCCTCGCTGACGCAGATCATCGGTGCCTCGGTCATTCCGTAGGCATGCACGACCGGAACGCGTAGGTGTTCACGCACCTGTCTGTGCACCTCGGGCGGACACGCGGCCCCCCCGCCGATCAGCATCCGCAGCGACGGCATCAACAATTCCGTTGTGGGCGCGGCCATTTGGGCGGTCAGCAGCATCTGGTAGAAGGCGGTGCTCGCTCCGGTCACCGTCACCTGGCGTTCGGCGAGCACCCGGGGCAGGTCGGCTGCGGAAACCTTAGGGATGAGCACCACCGGAAAGTCGCCGAACAGAGCGGTGGCGAGGTAGACCATGCCGCCGATGTGGGCGATGGGGAATGCGATGGTGCCGACTTCCCGCGGATGACTGCCCACACCGAGATGAGCGACATAACCGCGGGCCGCGCTGAGCAACGTGCCGTCGGTGTGGCGCACGGCTTTCGGGTGCCCGGTGGTGCCCGACGTGAAGTACACGCAGCGCGGCTCCGCTGCGCCGTGGGGCGCTTCGTAGTCGGCGCTTGCGGCCGGCGACGTCTGGAGCCGGCGGACAAGGTCGGCAGGGACCGAGATTGTCGGTAGCCCCGGCGCCGCATTGGCGGCCGTCGACTCGTCGACAAGCAGGATGTCCGCGCGCGCGACGTCGACCGCCGCGCACACCTCGCGGCACCGATAGAGGTGCAATACCGGGGCCTGCGTAACGGGCATGCGGGCAAGGGCCAGCATCACCACCGCGGCGTTGACGTGTGAGGGCAGCTGCCAGGCGACCGTCATGCCGGGGCGCACACCGGCATCGGTCAGCCATGCCGCGGCAGCCGATGCCAGCGCGGCTACCTGCGAGATGGTGAGTGTCTCGCCTTCGACGTCGCGCAGCAGCGGACGATCCGGTCGGCTGGCGGCGCACTCATCCAGCAGCCCGGCGATGGTGCCAGCCGTCACCGTGTTCTCCCGTCCCGGCCGGCCGTCAACCCACCCGCGGCCCGGGCGTGAAACGGACCGGCAGTTCGCGCACGGCGTACACCTCGCCTGCGTCCTCGAACAGTTTCGGATTACCGGCCAACTCGAAGTCGGGTAGCCGCTTGAGCACCTGGGTGATCATTACGTCGAACATCAGCTTGGCATAGTGCGAACCCAGGCAGCGGTGCATGCCCACACCGAACGCCATGTGCTTCTTGGCATTTGGGCGATCGAGGTCGAGTTCGTCAGGGTTCTCGAACATTGCGGGGTCTCGGTTGGCCGCTGCCCACATCAGGATCGCCCGGTCGCCCTGGCACAGCCGCTGGCCGTGGAAGTCGGCGTCGCGCGAGACGGTGCGCGCCAAACCGAGTGTCGGCGTGTACAGGCGCAGCATCTCGTCGGTGGACTTCTTCACCAGGCTCGGATCGGCTTTGAACTTGGCCCGCAGCTCGTCGTCCTTGCACAGCCGCAACAGCACATTGCCGGTGAAGCCGCTGGTGGTGTCCATGCCGCCGAGCATCATCAGCACCGTGTACATGGTGATCTGACCGTCGTCCAGCGGTTCGCCGTTCAGCGTTCCGCGCAGGATGTCACTGAACAGGTCGTCGCCGAGCCCTTCGGCGCGCCGCTGCGCCATGTGCTTGCCGATCTCGCCGAACATCTCCATGCCGGCGATTGCGGCCTTCTCCGGGTCGTGAGCACGGTCGTGCACGGTGGTGTGCACCCAGCCGACCCAGTCCATAAAACGCGACTCGTCGAAGTTCAACAGCCGCAGAATCAACCGGGCCGGCAGCGGCGTCGTGAGCTCACCGACCAGGTCGCACTCGCCGCGCTCGATGAAGGCGTCGATCGCCTCGTTGGTCATCTCGATGGCTGACTCGCGGAATCGCTCCGCCGATCCCGGGGAGAAGCGTTTGAGGGTGACCTCGCGCAACTCCTGGGTCTCTGGTGGATCCGACTCAATCGGCAGGATCGGCAGTGGCAGCTCACTGGCCGGCACCCCCACCGACGGATAGGAGTTGAACAGGTCGTCGTCGCGGGCCGCTTCGAAGACCGATGCGTAGTCGACCAGCGCCCAGAAGCCTTCGTAGTGATCGGAATGTGCTATGGGACAGCCTGATTCGCGCATCTCGCGGAACCGGCCATACGGGTCCTCGCGAAACCCGGGTGAGTGGTGGTCGAGGTCGACCTCGGCGCGCGGGCGCGACTCCGCCTGGGTGTCGGTCATCGGCAGTACTCCCTTCGGGATGGCGGCTACTTGGACAAGATGGCGACGGCTGCGGTTCCGGGTGCCCCATACAACTGGGCCAGCCCGACCTGCGGATCGTTCGGCACCTGACGGTCACCCGCGGTGCCGCGCAACTGCTGGACGAGCTCGTAGACCTGGCGAAGGCCGGATGCGCCGACCGGTTCGCCGTTTGCCAGCAGGCCACCGTCGGTGTTGATAGGCAGCCGGCCACCGATCTTGGTGGCGCCGTCGGCGAGCAGTGCCTCCTGTTCGCCGTCCTTGCACAGGCCGGTCTCGGCCATGTGGATGATCTCGGAACCCGAGTCGGTGTCCTGCAGTTGCGCGACGTCGACGTCCTCGGGGCCTATCCCGGCCAACTCGTAGGCGGCGCGGGCGGCCTCAGCGGTGGTGCCGGGCACGATCGGCAGCTCGATCGAGGTACGCAGCAGTTCGTAGGCGCCTTCGCGGCGGCTGCGCAGCGCGGTGGAGCGCAGGTAGATCGGAGAGTCGGTGTACTCCTTGGCTTTATCGGCCCGGCACACCACGACAGCGGCAGCGCCTTCGTTCGGGTTGCAGTACATGTATTGACGCAGCGGTGCGTTCACGACCGGAGAGCTCAGGATCGCGTCGACGCTCATCGGCTTGCGGCGCCATGCATGCGGCGCCAGCGCTCCGTTGTCGAAGTTCTTGGCGGCAACGCGGGCCAGGGTCTCCTCGGTGATGCCGTGATCGTGCATGTAGCGCATGATCTTGGTGCCGAAGTAATGCGTGGTCAGGAACATGCCCTGATCGCCGTACCACTGCGGCAACCCCGATACCGACGGGTCGGCGCCGAAGGCGCCGCGCGGATGCTTGTCCAGCCCGACGCCGACCGCAATGTCGGCTTCGCCGAGTTGGACGTCTCGCGCGGCCAGGGTCAGCAGCGAGTTTCCGGTCGCGCAGCCGCTCAATGTGGCCCGCGCCGGGAGGCCGGTCATCCCTGCCAACCCCGTCACCGCCTCGGGATTGGCCACCTCGAGGCTGCCCGCATACAGGCTGCCCACGTCGGACCACGCCACCCCGGCATCGCGCAGGGCCCTGCTGATCGCCACGGCACCCATCTCCAGTGCCGACCGGTCCTCGTACCGCCCGAACGGGTGAAGGCCGACACCGATGATGGCGATCTCGGGCCTGCTGCTCATTGTGTTCCCTTCAGCATGCGTCACTGTTGGACCCGCCGTCGACGGGAGCGCGCGTTGACTCAGATACCACTAAGCCTATAACTATATATCTGATTAGTCGGTGCGGGTCTAGAATCGGGTCGCTACGCACTAACGGCGATAGGGCATCAACTCGCAGGTGAGGGCTGAGGGGCGTTGAGTATTTCGTTGCTGCTGGAGATGGCGGCGTCGGGTGATCCCGACCGGGTTGCCGTGGTGGACGGCGACATTCGATTGACCACTGCCGACCTCAGCGAGCTCGCCGACGGCGGTGCAGGCGTTATCGCCGCATCCGGGGCATCCCATGTCGCTTACGTCGGCACCGGCGGAGTACTACTCCCGCTGCTGCTGTTCTCTTCGGCGCGCGCGAACACGGCGTTCACGCCACTGAATTATCGGCTGAGTCCAGAGGGGCTGCGCGAACTCATCGATCGGCTGCCCTCGCCGTTGGTCGTGGTCGACGCCGAGTACCGCGACATCGTGGCCGGTTTCGGCCAGCCGGTGATGACGTCCGACGAGTTCATCGAGGCCGCGCGATCCACCGAGCCCGTCTCGGTCTTCGCCGACCCCGACGACGTGGCGGTCGTGTTGTTCACCTCGGGTACCACGTCGCGGCCCAAAGCCGTTGAGCTGACTCACAACAACCTGACCAGTTATGTCACGGGCACTGTCGAATTTGGTTCCGCCGATCCCGCCGATGCGGCGCTGGTGTGCGTCCCGCCATATCACATCGCGGGGGTCGGGGCCGCATTGTCAAACCTGTATGCCGGACGGGCGATCGTGTACCTGCGCCGGTTCGATCCGCACGAATGGGTTCGACTGGTCCGCGACGAGCGGGTCACCACCGCAACGGTGGTGCCGACCATGCTGTCCCGCATCGTGGCGGTCCTCGAGGAGCAGTCTGCCGAGCTTCCGACGCTGCGCAACTTCGCATACGGCGGATCGAAGGTGGCGCGACCCCTGGTCCGAAGGGCGCTCGACCTGCTACCGCAGGTCGGCTTCGTCAACGCCTACGGGCTGACCGAGACCAGTTCGACCATTGCGGTGCTCACACCCGACGACCATCGCCTGGCCCACGAGGCGCGAGACGACGCCGTCGCCCGTCGACTGACTTCGGTCGGTCGACCGGTCCCCGGCATCGAGGTGCAGATTCGCGCGGAGGACGGCACCGTACTAGGGCCGGGCGAGACGGGTGAGCTGTTCGTTCGCGGCCCTCAGGTCTCGGGCCGTTACACCGAGATCGGTTCGGTGCTCGATGACCACGGCTGGTTCGCGACCAGGGACGTCGCGATGCTGGATGAGGATGGCTACCTGTTCATCGGAGGGCGGTCCGACGACACCATCATCCGCGGCGGCGAAAATATCGCCCCGTCGGAGGTCGAGGACGTGCTCATTGAGCACCCCGACGTCCGCGAGGTTGTCGTCGTCGGCCTGGATGACGCCGAGTGGGGGCAGGCCATCGTAGCGGTGATCGTGCCCGAGTCAGGCACCGCGCGGACACCCGAGCGGCTGCGCGAGTTCGCCCGCAGCAAGCTGCGCGGGTCCCGCACGCCGGACCGCATCGTGTTCCGGGATGAGCTGCCGACCACGCCGACCGGCAAGGTGCTGCGCCGGGAGATCCTCGAAGACCTCAAGCCGGCGGCAGCCGAGCACTGAATCCGTCTCCCAGACAACAACAAGGAGTCCGACATGATCAAGAACGGCACGCGCCTGCAGAGCCAGGTGTGTGACACCCAGGTGATCGTCGTCAAAGCCGCTGAGAGCCTCGACGATCTGCGTTGCGGGGGCCGGCCCATGCTGCCGCTGGACGCCGAGCGGCCCGCCGACGCCGCGCCCGACCCGGCCTTCGCCGACGGCACCACGATGGGCAAGCGGTATGTCGACGACGGCGACGCCGAGGTGCTGGTCACCAAGGCCGGCGCCGGTTCACTCAGCGTCGGGGCGACGCCGCTGGTGCTCAAGGAAGCCAAGCCGCTGCCTGCCAGCGACTGACAGCGAGTGGGGAGTGGCCGCCGCCTCGAGGCCAGGCCGTTTAGCATATCGGGCGGGTCGGTGGGGTCAGCGCAGCCGGCCTTCGACGAACACGCTTTCCGGGACGGCGGCATCGAGGCCCACCGGGACGGCTCGGTTGCTTGCGGCCATCAGATCCTCGGCGCTCGTTGCAGCGGTGACAGTCCAGCCATGCGCTTGCAGCCAGTCGACGACCTCGGTTCGCTCTTCTTCATAGAGCAGGTTGCCAGACTCGGTGATGTCTTTGCCGCCCAGCTTGATTGCGGCCTGTCGGTAGCGTTCCGTCTGCTCCTCGCGGCGCGCGAAACTCTCTGGGCTGAAGAACTCGTTGGTGAACGCTTCGACCGCGACACGGCTCCCGGGAGCGCTGAGCGACTGGATTCGATCGAACAACAGGTCCTGGGCATCGGCTGTTAGATAGGGCAACAGCCCTTCCGCCGACCACGCCGTCGGGGCCGACGCGTCAAACCCGGCCTGCGCCAGTGCCTTCGGCCAATCCAGACGGAGGTCGATGCCGACGCTGACATGAGAAGCGATCGAGTCGACCGCATGCGATTTCAAGGTGCCGGTCTTGAATTCCAGCACCTTCGGCTGATCGATCTCGTAGACCACGCACCCTGCCGGCCAGGCGAGTCGCCAGGCGCGTGAGTCCAGACCGGCCGCCAGGATCACGATCTGCCGGATGCCTTCGCCGGCCGCCGCCAGAAAGTAGTCGTCGAAGAACTTCGTCCGGCACGCCGTATAGCCCAGCATCGCCTGCATCCGGTCCTCGAATTGTGGATCGGCACCGACCAATTCGGCCGGTAACTCATCGTCCAGATAAACCCGCCAGATGCCGTCGCCGGCCGCTTCGAGGAACAGTTTTGCGTAGGGATCGCTGATCAGCGGATCGGCGCTGTTGGTCTCCGCGGCCCGCCCGCCGGCAACCCCTAACGCGGTAGCGCCGACGCTCTCATTGATGTCCGACGTGTCATTGTCGGTTCTGGCCATCACGGTCCCTTTCGTGGCTCTCGGCAAAACGAGCTATTCCGAGCCTACCCGAAAAGTTAGCCGTGCTTACTAAATGGCCGTTAGCGCTGCGTGTACCTCAGGCGTTCGCCAATTGCGGGGGCTTGACGGCCTCCGGGTCAGGGTTGGCGATCGGCAGCCCCATGAAGCGACGGGCGTTGTCACCCATGAAGTCATAGGTGCGACGCTCGTCCATACCCTCGGCATACTGCCAATAGCGCTTTGGCTCCGCCAAGCCTTCGGGGTGCGGCCAATCCGAGCCGAACATCACCTTGTCCCATCCGACGGTCTGCACGACGTCGGCCACGGAACCCTCCCAGAACGGGCTGACCCAGATGTTGCGTCGGAACACGTCGTGCGGATGCTCGGGAAAATTCTGCGGCATCTTGCCGTATGTCGACTGCAGGTCGTCGAACAGCGGCTTGATCCATGCGCTGCCGTTCTCGACGCTGGCGATCCGCAGCTTCGGGAATCGGGTCAACGTGCCGTGGCAGATCAGGCTGGTCAACATGTCGGCGATCTCTCGGTGGCCCAGCGCGGTCCACTTGAACGCCGACATCTCGAACGCGCTACTGGTCGACGGCGGCTCCCACCTGTCGATGTACTCCTGCAGCGGAGGTTGGCTGGCGTGCAACACGATTGGCAGGCCTGCGTCCTCGACGTCGCGCCAGAACGGGTCGAATTCGGGAAGCGCGGGGGAGCGCCACCCCTTGTAGCCATTCACCGGCGCCGGCTTGATCAGCGCGACCTTGGCCCCGTTGTCGAGGATGTACTCGAGCTCGCGCCGGGCCTCGTCGACGAGTCCCAGGGTGAGTACCGGTGTCGAGTAGACGCGGTTGGCATGGCTGAACCCCCAGTGCTCCAGCATCCATTGGTTCAGCGCATGGATGATCGCCACCGTCAGGTCAGGATCCTCGGCGGCCGAATGCTCGACCAGATTGGCCAGCGTGGGGTAGTTCAGGCATGCGTCGACGCCCTGGCGGTCGAGTTCGGCAATTCGGTCTTCGGGGTTGCGTGCTCCCGGGGGGGTGTCGATGCCGCGGCCGGACATCTCTCGCATCGACAGACCCTCGGGGTTTTGGCCCGAGTAGAACTTCTCGTGCGCGCCGGGGGCCGCGACCCGTTCGAACGTCGGGTTCGGCATGTAGTCGGTGATCTTGTTCAGGATCGCGATGCGGGTGTGCCTGCCGATCTGGATGAACTGCACCTTGGACTGGAACTCCTTCGGCAGATATTTCGTCAGCGCGTCGGGTGTCTCATACATGTGCTGATCGGCATCGAAGATCGGTGCGTCGGTGAACTGCGTCATCGTGGTGCCTCTCGCTACTCGACTTTGGGCTTGGCTATGAGCTTCGCCGAACTTGACACTTGTGTCAAGTTCGGATGATTCAGAGCCACGATTTGTCCAATAGGTGCATTGATTGCAGTTGACGATACTGTCATATAAAGTCGCCGCATGACGGTGACCTCGGCTTCGGCCACCGAACGGGAATCGGATCCCACCCGCGGTGAGCGCACCCGCGCGGCGATCCTGAACGCCAGTCGCCGTCTGTTTCTGGAACGCGGCTACGCGGGCACGCCGATCAATGCGATCACTGAGGCGTGTGGCATCTCTCGGGCCGGCTTCTACACCTACTTCAAAGACAAGCGCGAGATCTTCAACGTCCTCGGCAAGAACGCCTACCGCGAAGCCCTAGCCGTCATCGGGGAATGGGCCGAGGCCGACGCAGCGTTCGGCCCAGCCGATATCCGGGCCTGGGTCGGTCATTACTTCGACTACATGGATCACCACGGTGCGTTCGTACTCGCTTCGGCGCAGTCGGCGCCCGACGACGACGATTTCCGGAACTCCCGCAACCGCATGGTGACTCGGGCGTCGTGGAAGCTTGGCCAGGCGATTGCCGGAAACGGCACGCACTCGCCAGACGTCATCGGCGTCGCGGTGATGGGGCTGCTGGACCGCGCCTGGCACACGGTGCACCGGCAGACCGTGGCCGTCGACCGCGACGAGATGATCGCGGTGGTCGCGGAGATGATCGTCGCGATGGCAACGCCTCTCGAGTCGTGACCCCGCTGTCGCTCGACGCGCCGGACGTCATCGAGCTCCTCCATGCCCACCACCGCGTGTTTCTCTTCTGCCGCGATGGCGCCGGACGTCCGATCGGCTACGCCATGCGTTCGGTCGCCTATCGTTCCGCCACCCGCTGCCTCTACTTCGCCACCTACGCCAAGAGCGCCAAGGTCCGGCACCTGCGCTCCGCTCCCGAGGTCGCCTGCTTGGTCGGCGACCACGAGGGTTGGGTCTCTGTTTGTGGTCATGCGTCCGTCTACCAACCGTCCGCAGCCGAGGTCGACGAACTCATCGGCGAAAGCTCACCGGATCAACGCGTGCCGGAGGCGGTCGTGACGAACGTCCGCGACCGCCTCCTCAGCGGCAAGCGGTGCTTCATCGGCCTGACGCTCAACCAGATCCGCGCCGCCGATCTCCCCAATCGACGTGCCTAATCCGCGCAGCTCCGGCCCAATTGCGATGGCCGAGGACGAACTAGCCGAGTTCTTGGCGCAAGGACCGTCCGGCGCGATCTGTGTCGTCGACACCGACGGCCAGCTGCTGGCCCTACCGGCGCGGGTGGTCGACTTCGATTCCGCCACAATCGCCGTCATCGTTGACGGTGTGAGTGGTGAGGCCGCACAACGCGCTGAAATCCAGGCGTCCGTGGTGGCTGACACATTCACCGCCTATCGGGACATTCGCGGTGTGATCTCGCAGGGAACAGTGATCTGGCCACCCGCAGCGAATCACGTGACCACGCTGACGGTTAGCCGCACACGGACGTTCTCGTTCGCCAACGCTTAGAGGATTGAGCGCCGGGATTCTGGCTATTCAGTAGCCATGTCAGGTTTCGATACCAGCCAACCCATTACCGACGAGGCGTCCCTCGATGACATCGACGAGGTTGACGACGCGACCAAGCCGAAGGCCGCTGTACCTCCCGCTCAACCCGACGAGCTGGGGGACGCGACGCCCGGCCCGCGCTGACGCGCTCAGGCTGCTTTCACTAGGTGTATCAACGCCTCAGCGTCGGCGACGCTGCGCAGCAGGTCGTTGAGGTGGGTGCACGTACTGGTGCCCGATAGTTCTCGGCGCACACGAAAGTGCAGTTCCTGCAACGTCATTCCGTTGATTCGCGCAGCGCTGGCGACGGCTCCCGGACATTCCTGCCAGGGCAGCACCCGCGGTGTGGCCCGCGATTCGGCGATCACGCCGGTCTCGGTGTCGACGACGGCGTCCAGGGTGTACTCGTGGATGATCGTCTCCACCCCGTCACCGCGCACGTAGGTGTCGCGGAACATCGCATCGATGCCGACCCGCCGAGCGCTCTCTTCATAGACGTCGACGCGCCGTCTACGGCGCATGGCGTGGCGCGGCAAGGCCGCCACTTCGTGCCAGGCCCAGGGGTCCCCAGGATCTTGGCCGTGGTCGAGGTCGGGAGCGGCTGGGCCGGTGACGATCACCGGATCGCCCGCCTCGAACGAAGTCATTAGCAGACCCCCGGTCGCGAAGCCGGCACACTGGTCCGCGACCGGCAGGTAGTACCCGGACTTCGCGACATCGCCGAGCAAATTGGACGCCGACAGCGCATGGCCGGAGATCAGCGTGGCGACGGGAACGTCATCGAGCAAGGTGTAGCGCAGGTCGCGGGCGTGCCGCAGCTCGGGAGCCACCTCGTCGGCCGCGGCGCGGAACCCGCTCATCGCGGGTGCGCCAGCCAGTCGAGACATCGCGACGACGGCTGGCGTCACCTCGACGTGACGGACGACGCGGGCGACCAGCTCGATGGTGGCCGACAGTGTCGCGGAGCCGAGTTCGGTCGCCGTTTCGTCGCCGGCTGTCCACAGATCGCGCGCCCGCCCACTCAGATACACCGGGTCCAGCGAGCCCTCGTCGCGGGTCATGTCGATCGACGTGGTCCGGCGCGCAGATCGCGGCCGGCGCGGCGGATTGCCGGTCGTGGGTTCGTGCACGCCGTGCAGGGGATGAAGCCCGAATTGCGGAGAGCCCAGGTCCGTCACCGGATGGACTCTAACTCGCCTCGGCCGGTCGGAATGCGAACGTCACCAGCGACTGACCGTCGGCGGTCTCCAGGGTGGTGGTGGTCGAGACCAGGCGCTGGCCGATCCGCAGTTCGTCGGCGGTCGCGTCGACGATCAGCGTCTCCACCAGCACGCCCTCAGCCAGCTCGACGAAGCCCACCACATACGGCTGGAACACCTTTGGATCCCGATTGCCCTTGTAGGGCAGCGGTGGCGGGAATTCCTGCGTCGTATAGGTGTACAACGTTCCCGCGGTGGACAATTCGATCGGCTCGATGTCCTGCTGAATGTCGGAGTCGCCGTCGAACAGCTCGGGCCGCTCTGCCGGGAACTTCACCGCACCCGACGAACGCCTGCGCGACGCGAACAGCACCGCACGGCCGCCGTCGACCCGGAACAGTCCCTCGGTGATCAGTGCGGTCATCTCAGGCCACCTCAATGACCATCGCGGCACCCATACCACCGCCGGCGCACATCGACAGCACGCCGATACCCCCACCGCGCCTGCGCAATTCGTAGATCGCTGACGTGACCATGCGGGCGCCGGTTGCGGCGATCGGGTGGCCCAGGCTGATGCCCGAGCCGTAGACGTTGACGATCTCCTCATCGAGACCGAGTTCGCGCGCACACGCCACCGCCTGAGCGGCGAACGCCTCGTTGATTTCGAACAGTGCGACATCCTCGAGTTTGCGGCCCGACAACTCGAGCGCCTTCGGGATAGCTTTGATCGGCCCGCTGCCGGTCCGCGTCGGGTCCAGTCCGACCTGCGTCCAGGACAGCACGCTTGCCAGCACATCCTGCTGGGTGTCCGGGCTGGCCAGCGCGACCACCGCCGCGGCATCGTTGATCCCGGAGGAGTTTCCTGCCGTCACGGTGAAGCCTTCGATCTCAGGATGCAGCACCTTCAGCCCGGCAAGCGACTCCATCGAACTCCCGCGCCGTGGATGCTCGTCCTCGGCGAAGGTAATCACGCTGCCGTCGGCCTGGGGCACCTGGAGCGGGATGATCTCGTCGGTGAACGCTCCGGTGTCGATGGCCTTGATCGCACGCTGATGGCTGCGCAGCGCCCACTTGTCCTGGTCCTCGCGCGTGATCCCGTACTGAAGGTTGCAGTTGTGCGCGACGGTGATGGACATGTCCATGGCGGGCGCTTCCGCAGTCGGCGGATGCGACTCGGGGAACCACTGCGCGTAATCCTCGGGCGACTTGCCTGTGGTGAAGAGCTTGCGCTTCTGCATGATTGGGCCGGTCGACAGCGACTCCATACCGCCGGCCAGGATGGCGCGGCTCATCCCGGACGCGATCTGCCCGGCGCCCACGGCGATGGCCGAAAGGCTCGATGCGCACTGGCGGTTCACGGCGAGCCCGGGAATGTCGAGCATGGCGAGGGCCACCGCGATGTAGCGGGCACTGTCGCCGCCGCCCTGCATGCTCTCGGCCAAGACCAGGTCGTCGAAGTCCGCCGCGTCCAGTCCGGAGCGTTCGACGACGGCCTGCACGACGGGTTTGGCGAGCTCGATCGCAGGCATGTTGGCCAGCGTGCCCTTGCGCGCCGTTCCGATCGGTGTGCGGGCAGCGGCCACGATCGCTGCGCGGGACGTGGTGGTGGCCATGTGTCTCCCAAGATCGTCAGAGTTGACGGGCTGCTTGCCCGACGAGCGAGGCCAGTCTATACCGTTAAATAGATATCGGTATGTCGGCACAGGTGACGTTGGGAGCAGCGGTGAAGGTGATCAAGTCCGTGGACGATGCGCTCGCGACGATCGGAGAGGAACTCGGGGTCAGCCGGTGGGTGGACATCGACCAGAGCCGGATCGATTCTTTCGCCGACGTCACGATGGATCACCAGTGGATCCACGTCGACGTCGAGAAGGCCAAGTCCGAAAGCCCTTACGGCGCAACGATCGCGCACGGCTTCCTCACGCTCTCGCTCATCCCCGGGGTGAGCAAGGACAACTACCGCGTGGAGAACGCCAAGATGGGCATCAACTACGGCCTGAACAAAGTGCGATTCCTGTCCGCGGTCACTGCGGGTAGCCGCATCCGGGTCCGGTCCGACCTCGCCGACGCCACCAAGGTCGCCGACGACACCGTGAACCTGACCGTGCGTCACACCGTCGAGATCGATGGAGTCGACAAACCGGCCGCCGTTGCCGAACTGATCGCTAGGTTCGTCTGGTGACCAGTGGCCCGTTCGACGGCAAAGCCGTCCTGACCGGAGCGGGTAAGTCGCAGGTCGGCCGCAGGCTGGGCCGGACGGGATTGGACCTCACCCTCGAGGCGGTGCTGCGGGCGATCGCCGACGCCGGGCTGAGCGTCGATGATGTCGACGGGATCGCCAGCTACCCGGGACCGGGTGTGCCGGACGCCGGATTCTCCGGCGCCACCATCCAGGAGGTTCGCAACGCACTCGGATTGCGCTCCCGCTGGTACGTCTCGGCGATGGAGACCGCGGGGCAGATCGGCCCGGCGATCGAGGCCTGTATGGCGGTGAGCCTTGGGCTGGCCAACCATGTCGTGGTCTACCGGTCGGTGTGGGAGTCCACCGCCGCGCAACAGGCCGGCGGCGGTCGGGCCTCGGTGCTGTTCGGCGGCGGGGAATTGCCCCCGCACCTGGAATGGACGGCGCCCTTTGGCGCACTGTCGGCGGCGAACTGGCTGGCGATGCCCGCCCAGCGCTACATGCACGACTTCGGACTGACCCGCGAGCACCTCGGCCGCATCGCGATCAACGCCCGCACCAACGCCGGACTCAATCCCGATGCGGTCTACCGCGAACCGATGACGATGGACGACTACCTCGGTGCGCGGATGATCTCCGAGCCGCTGTGCCTCTACGACTGCGACGTGCCCTGCGACGGCGCCACCGCCGTGATCGTCTCCCGCCGTGACGCCGCCAACGGCCTGCCGCGACACCCGCTGACGGTCGAGTCCGTCGGGCCCGGCATGTTCGAGCGGGCGACCTGGGATCAGCGCCGCGACATCACCACGATGGCCGCCCATGATTCGGCGACCACGCTCTGGGAGCACACCACGCTGACTCCCGCCGATGTCGACATGGCCCAGCTCTACGACGGCTTCTCCTTCCTGACCGTCATGTGGCTGGAAGCGATGGGCTTCTGCGAGCACGGCAAGGTCGGCGAATTCGTCGGCGACGGTTCGTCCATCGCCCTGGACGGTTCGCTGCCGATCAACACCAGTGGCGGGCAACTCTCCGGCGGTCGGCTGCACGGAATGGGCTTCCTGCACGAGGCATGTGTGCAGTTGTGGGGCGAGGGCGGCGATCGGCAGGCACCCCGCACTCCCGAGGTGGTGGCCGTCGGTGTGGGCGGCGGCCCGGTGGCCGGGTCGATGCTGTTGAGCAGCCGGTAAATCGATGGCCGCGGTCGACGACTTGACGCTCGGTGACATCGTGACCGACAACGCGGTCCGCTTTCCCGACGTCGTCGCCTACCGGCACGGCCGGCGCACCGTGACCCACGCACAATTACGGGACCGCGCAGTCCGATTGGTGTCGGCCATGGCCGCGGCAGGGGTGAGGCGCCAGGACCACATCGCGGTGTTGAGCCGCAACAGCATCGAGTTCGGCGAACTGAACGCGGCCGCCCAACTCAGCGGAATCATCATGGCCACCATCAACTTCCGGCTCTCGGCACCGGAGATAGACGATGCGCTGCGCCGCGTCGCCCCCTCGATCGTGTTCTGCGCCGAGGAGTTCATGCCGGTGATCGGCGATATCGCAGCGGACGTGCCGTCGGGGCCGATGCTGGTGACCATCGGGGAAGACGCTCCGGCGGGGATCATCGGCTACCAGCGATTCATCGAAGGCGGCCGCGCCGGCGAGCCGCAATTCGCCTCCCGCCCAGACGACATCGCGTACCTGCTGTTCACCAGCGGCACGACCGGCGCGTCCAAGTGCTGCATCCTCGGACAGCGGGAAATGCGCCGCGTCGTGTTGACCATGAACAACGAGATGCGTTGCGGCAGAACCGATCGCGGGCTGATCAACATGCCGATGTTTCATTTCGGTGCGCTCGGGATCATCGGCGGACTGCATGCTCGGGGCGGAACCGTGGTGCTGCAGCAACAATTCGATGCGGCCGATGCGGTGCGGCTGATCGCCGACGAGCGGATCACGGTGCTGCACCTGGCGCCGGTCATGCTCAGCGCACTGCTTGATGAGGTGAGTGATCGCCTGGCGGTGGAATCGGTTCGCACGGTGGTCTATTCGGCCGCGCCGATGACGGCGGCGGTCCTGCGGCGGGCGCTCGGCGTGCTGCCGGCCGCGGGTTTCCTCAACCTGTATGGGCAGACGGAAGTCATCGTGGCGGGACTGCCCCGCGAACTGCACGTCCTCGACGAACCCGACGGTGCCGAGCGGCTGAGTTCGGTTGGCTTCCCATTTGCCGGCACGCGGGTGCGAGTGGTTGATGACGCGGGCCGTGACGTGCCCGTAGGGCAGGCAGGCGAGATCATCGTGCACTCCGACTCGATGTTCCGCGGCTACTGGCAGGACGAGTCGGCCACCGAGGCGACCTTGGGAGACGGGTGGTGTCACACCGGGGACATGGGTCGACTGGATGAGCGCGGGCTGCTTTATCTGATGGACCGGAAGAAGGACGTGATCATCAGCGGCGGGGAGAACATCTATTCGCCCGAGGTCGAGGATGCGGTCAGTGCGGTTGACGGGGTAGCCGCCTGCGCTGTCGTCGGGGTGCCCGACGACAGATGGGGCGAGGCGGTCTGTGCCGTCGTGGTGCCGCGCAGCGGTGCGTCGCCGACCCTGGAAATGGTGCAAGAGGGCGTGCGGCAACGGCTGGCGCGCTACAAGGTGCCTCGTCGACTGATGCTGGTCGCCGATCTGCCTGTACTGGCCAGCGGCAAAGTGGACAAGAAGCGACTGCGCGCCGACCTCAGGGGCGCAGAAGCGCACGGCGCAACAATTTGACCATCAACTCTGCGGCCCGCTCGTCGCTGTCCGGCGCGCTTGCCCCGGTCGGCTCGGACATCCGGCCCAGGACCGCCACAAAGACCGCGCCCGCCACATCTGTGTCGACGCCGGTCGGGAGGTCGACAGTGGACAGGAGCGCGGCAACCGCGTGGAAGATCGCGCCAATGCCGTGCTCGACATCGGCGTCGGAGAGCTGTTCTGCGACCGTGCCGTCGAACCACGCCCGGATCACGCCGCGGTAGGTGCGATGAAATTGGACATAGCCGAGCATCCACTCGGTCAGCGAATCCGGGGCCATCGCGGGCAGCGTGGCGGCGTGCTCCTCGATCTCGGCGACCGCCCGGCGGGTCAGCTCGGCCAGTATCTTGTCCTTGGTGCTGAAGTACCGGTACAAGGTCGCGCGGCTGATATCGGCGGCGGCCGCGATCTCCTCCATGCCCACGGCGTAGTAGCCGCGCTCGGCGAACAAAGCCGAGCTGACCGACAGCACATCCTGGGGAATCGGTGAGCCCGATGCCTCGACGGCCGGTGTTGTTGCCGCGGCACTGCCGGGGGCGCCCGGCGGGGTTCGCGCGCGCCCGTTTGTTGCCTGCGGTGCGGCCGCCTGCAGCACGTCGGCTGGGGTTTCGGGAAACAGCATCAGCTGCAACGCGGCGGTTAACGACCAGGTGACGGTCGCCCGATCGGGCAACGGGAACATCGCCCGGTACCGGTAGAGATGAACCATGTGGGGGATCCGCCCCAGTGCGGCGGCCGCATCATCGGCTTCCAGATCCCGCAGGCGCGTCCGCCGCAGCCGGTCGGTGACCGTCTGATGGAACCGGTCGGCGGCCGAGCTGGCATCGATGACGGCCAACCCGGTGGCCGTGCCGATGCCCGGGAATTCGGCGAACACCGCGGCGTGGGCGTCGTAGATGTCCGCCCATTCGACTAGCCAGCGGTGCAGCGCGTTCATCCCGTCGACCGTCGGGCCGAGTCCACTGAGGTGTTCGCTGTGTTCGAGTACATCGTGCTCGGCCAACGCGCTCAGTTCGCGGAAGATCTCCTCCTTGCCCGCGAAGTATTGATAGACGGTGGCACGCGAGGCGCGAGCCGCCTTGGCGATGGCGTCAAGGGAGGTGGCGTGGAACCCGTTGGCCAGGAACACCTCTGCGGCGCGCCCGAGTATGCGGTCGCGGGTGTGCAGTCCACGGCGCCCCACACCAGCATTGGCGACGGGGGCATAGCCGGGTCGCCGCAGCTTGTCGGGAGTGCGTGCCATGGGAGAAGTATCCGTGCGCGCCGACCCGGTTGTCATCGGGCCTACGGTGCTCCGGGCAGGTTGCGCTTGGCCTTGCCCGGATAGCCGAAGAACTTCTCGAAGTTGGCGTCGTTGATGGGCTGCGCGCTGTTGCGGGCAGCAGCCGACCTCAGTGCCTCGTGGCGGGCCTCTGCCTTTTCGAGCGCCTCGACCGGCCCAGATTCCCGCAGACGTTGCACCTCGCTCGCGGCCGCGGCGATCTCGATGCGGAGCCGTTCGCCCGCTTCGCCGAAGGTCAACAGGTCATGATCGTCCTCGTCGACCTTGTCCCGGCCTGCGTCGTCGTCGGACGGGTCCGTGGATTCCATGTCGCGCCTCTCAACGGCTAGACGAATGTGGTGTACGTCATATAGTCTGTGAGACGAACCGTCAGAAAACAAGACGGTACGTCAGAAAAATTACGACAGCTCGCCAGATGCGAAGGAGCATCATGCCGCTTCAGGATGACCACCAGATCGTGTCCGTCGACGACCACTTGGTCGAGCACCCGCGGGTGTGGCAGGACCGGTTGCCGCAGAAATACCTCGAACAGGGTCCCCGCATCGTCGAGGAAAACGGTATGCATCTGTGGCACTACGACGGGCAGGTCTTTCCGACCATCGGCCTGAACGCGGTCGCCGGCAAACCGCCGGAGGAGTGGGGTATGGATCCCGTCCGCTACGAAGACATGATTCCGGGCTGCTACGACCCGGTCGCGCGGGTCGCCGACATGGACCTCGACGGTGTGCAGTCGGCATTGTGCTTCCCGTCGTTCCCCGGATTCGGCGGCGGAACGTTCCAGCGTGCCGAGGACAAGGACCTGGCGCTGCTGTGCGTCAAGGCGTGGAACGACTTCTACATCGACGAGTGGTGCGCGGTGGCGCCCGAGCGCTACATCCCGCTGGCGATCCTGCCGACCTGGGACATCGACGCGTGTGTGGCCGAGGCAGAGCGTGTCGCCGCAAAGGGCGCGCGTACGATTTCGTTCCCGGACAGTCCGGTGCCGCTGGGCCTGCCGTCGTTCCACTCCGATCACTGGGACGGCCTGTGGCAGGTCTGCTCGGACGCCAAGATGCCGGTGTCGCTGCACTTCGGGTCCGGCTCCTTCGTGCCGGGCTTCTCGTTCTCCACGATCAAGCCGGTCCCCGGTCAGATGGCGGTGCCCGACGCACCCTTCGCGGTCGCAACGGCACTGTTCTCCACGAACCTGATGTGGTCCACGGTCGACCTGCTGTTCTCGGGAAAGCTACAGCAGTTCCCTGATCTGCAGATCTCGCTGGCCGAAGGCGGCATCGGTTGGGTGCCTTACATCCTGGAGCGAACCGACTACGTGTGGGAGCGGCACCGCTACTACCAGAAGATTGACTTCGACACCCGGCCCTCCGATCTGTTCCGCAAGCACTTCTGGGGTTGCTTCATCGACGACGAGCACGGCCTGAAGAACCGGCACAGCATCGGCATAGACCGGATCATGCTCGAGATCGACTTCCCGCACAGCGATTCCAACTGGCCGAACTCGCGCAAGCGGGCCGCTGAGGTGCTTGCAGACGTTCCCGATGACGAGTGCAGGCTGATCGTCGAGGAGAACGCCCGCCGGATGCTCAACTTCCCGCGGGTGAAATCCGACGATCGGCAACTCGCCGGCGTCTAAAGTTTGCCTCGCGAGACCAACTGCGCGGCAATGACATTGCGCTGTATCTCGTTGGTTCCTTCGCCGACGATCATGAGAGGGGCGTCGCGGAAGTAGCGCTCGACGTCATACTCGGTGGAGTAGCCGTAGCCACCGTGGATCCTGACGGCGTTGAGCGCAATTTCCATGGCTACCTCCGATGCGAACAGCTTGGCCATCCCGGCCTCCATGTCGCACCGCTCGCCGCCGTCGTATTTCTCTGCGGCGTAGCGGGTGAGTTGGCGTGCCGCGGTGAGTTTGGTGGCCATGTCAGCCAGGTAGTTTCCGACTGACTGGTGCTTCCAGATCGGTTGACCGAAGCTCTCCCGCTGCTGCGCGTATTTCAGCGCGTCCTCGAGTGCGGCGGTCGCAACCCCCAGTGCCCGTGATGCCACCTGAATACGGCCGGTTTCAAGGCCTTTCATCATCTGCGCGAATCCTCTGCCCGGGTGATCGCCGAGGATCGCGGAGGCCGGTACGCGGCAGTCGTCGAACGACAATTCGCAACTCTCAACGCCCTTGTAGCCCAGCTTGGGGAGGTCGCGCGAGACGGTGAGACCTTGACCGTGTTCGACCAAGACGATCGAAATGCCCTTATGGCGTGGCTGCGCTTGTGGATCGGTCTTACACAGCAGTGCGATCAGGCCGGACTTTCGGGCGTTGCTGATCCAGGTCTTCGCCCCGTTGATCACCAGCTCGTTGCCCTCGGCGCGAGCGGTGGTCGTCATCGCCTGCAGGTCCGAGCCGCCGCCAGGTTCAGTGAGCGCCATCGTGGCCCGCATCTCTCCGCTGGCCATGCGCGGCAAGTACTTCTGTTTCTGTTCCTCGGTGCCGTACAACGAGATCAGCTTCGCGACCACGGTGTGTCCGCCCATCGCGCCGGCCAGGCTCATCCAGCCGCGGGCAAGCTCCTCGGTCACCGCTACGTAGCAGGGCATCGACACCGGCGAACCGCCGTATTCTTCTGGGACGGCCAGCCCGAAGATCCCGATGCGTTTCATCTGCTCGATCCACGCTTCCGGGTACTCGTTTGCGTGCTCGACCTCGCGGACTGTGGGCTTGACGTCGCGGTCGATGAAGGTCCGCACCGTATCGACCAGCATGGTCTCTTCGTCGTTGAGTGCGAATGTCATCGTTTCTCCATATTGATCAGATCTGTCAGAATCAGGTGAGTAATACAAAGTTTATAACTCTGAATACACACTGAAACAGCATATATGCTCACCGTAAGGATAGACATAAGTGTCAGAAAGCATAAGACATGCAGGTCTCTCTAAATAGTTAAAGCTTTAGTCTTATGCTTGACAGCTTGGACGAGACCGTGCTTCACCGCAGCGGTCTAGCGAAGGAGGTCGTATGAAGGTTCGGCTCGAGCAGGCGAAGTGCGTGGGTCACGCCCAGTGCTACGCCGTCGACCCGGAATTGTTCCCGATCGACGACTCCGGCTACTCCATCCTCGAGGAGCATGAGGTGCGGCCGGAAGACGAGCAACTCACCCGGGACGGGGTCGCCGCATGCCCCGAACTCGCCCTGATTCTCGAAGACGACTAATCGGTTTGCTTGCCAATCGGCTGCCCTAACCGGCACACTCAGACATAGTTAACCAAGTTGACTTTGTGGAGTGGCATGCAGACAGCTGATTGGCGGGGCCGCCTCGAGTTGCTCCTCGCCGAATTCGGCCGCCGCCAGGCGGAGGTCGCGCGGTCCGGTGACAAGCCTGACCGCATCGAGCTGGCCCGCGCTTGGCACGCCGAACTCGTCGATCACAAGCTTGCCGCCCCAGGGTGGCCGCGCGACGTCGGCGGACTGGACCTGCCGCTGGCCGATCAGCTGGACTACTACCGGATGACCACGGAGGCGGGGGCGCCGCCACACCCGTGTCCGCTGTCGTTCATCCTCGCCCCGACGCTCATCGCGCACGGCACGAAGGAGCAGAAGGCTCGATTCCTGACACCGTTGCTGCGCGCGGATGAGTTCTGGTGTCAAGGGTTTTCAGAGCCCGGGGCGGGCAGTGACCTGTCGTCGCTGTCTACCCGCGCGGTCCGCGACGGCGACGTGTACCGGGTGACGGGTCAGAAGGTCTGGACCACGATGGCCGACCGCGCCGACTGGATGTTCGCGCTGGTTCGAACGGGTTCGGGCGACAAGCCATCCGACGGCATCACCTACCTGCTGATCCCGATGAACAGCCCGGGCATCACCGTGCGTCCGCTGCGCGACATCAGCGGCGCGGCACACTTCGCCGAGGTCTTCTTCGACGACGTGGCGGTGCCGGTCGACAACGTGGTCGGCGATGAGGGCGCAGGGTGGTCGATCATGCGCACGTCGCTGGGCCACGAACGGGCCACCGCTTTTCTGGCTGACGAGTTCAAATACCGGCGCACGGTCGACCGGGTGATCGATCTGGTTGTATCCCAAGGGCTTGACGACCATCCCTTGGTTCGCCAGGACATCGCACGGTTGGAATCGGGGGTCCGCACCATCGCCGCCAACAGCGCCCGCGCACTGGCGGCAGTGTTGCGCGGCGAGGATCCCGGCGGGGTGGCATCGGTGAACCGACTGGTGAAGTCGGAGTTCGAGCAGCACATGCACGCGCTCGCCCTGCGTGCGGCGGGTCCGTATGCGGCGCTCGGCAGCCGCGCACCCAACGCGGTCGACGACGGGCGCTGGACGTTCGGCTACTTGATGAGCCGGGCTACCACGATCGGCGCGGGAACCGCGGAGATTCAACGCAACACCATCGCTGAGAGCGTGCTCGGACTACCGTCGCACCGCGGCGAGGGCGCCCGGGCGGCCACCGTCACGCCCGGCGCACCATTGGCCGCGCCCGAGGAGGATGAACGCGAGCTGCGCGAGGTGCTGGCCGCGACACTGCAGGCCAAGGTGAACGTGGCTTCATTGCTCGACCGCAAGCGTCCCATCGATGCGGCAGAGCCCGAAGTGTGGTCGGCGCTCACCGAATTCGGGCTACCGGGTCTTGCGGTCGACGAATCCCTCGGCGGCGCGGGCGCCCGGCCCCGTCTGCTGTACGCCGCCATCGAGGAGGCCGCGAAGGCATTGGCGCCTGCGCCGCTCGTGCCGACGGCGACCGCGCTCGACGTCGCGTTGCATTGTGGTGCAAAGGCTTTGGTGCAGCGGATCACGGCTGGCGCGGCGGCCGTGTTCGCCGTACCCGTCAACGACAGCGGCTGGGTGACCAGCGGCCCCGATGTGCCCGAGTGGGACGGCGCGGGCCTTTCCGGTGTGATCCCGATCGTGGCGGGAGCACCACACGCCGAGGTTCTGTTGGTGTTAGCGCGCGTCGCCGGCGGCGGTGAGGTTCTGCTGGCCGTCGATGCCGCCGCCGAAGGCGTCGACATCACGGCCCATCAGCCGCTCGATCTGACCGCCACCATCGGCTCGGTGACGTTGACGGCCGCCGAGGGCGAGGTGATCGCCGACGGAAACGACGTCGCCCTCGCGCTGGGCGCCGCGCGCCGCCACGCGGTCCTGGCCGTGGCGGCGGATTCCGTTGGGGTTGCCTCGCGCGCGCTGGCGATGGCTGTTCAGTGGGCCGCCGAACGGCATCAGTTCGGCCGAGCAATCGGCAGCTTTCAGGCGGTGTCACATCGGTGTGCGGACATGCTGGTTGCCATCGAGGGTGCCCGCAGCCAGGTACTGGCAGCGGCCGAGGTCGACGACGATTCGGCATACCTGGCGGATTTGGCCGCCGCGGCCGCGCTGGACGCCGGCGTCATCGCCACCGAGGGTGCATTGCAGATCCACGGCGGCATCGGCTTCACCTGGGAGCACCCGATCCACCTGCTGCTGCGCCGCGCTCAGGCCAACGCTGTGTTGATCGGCCGTGCCGACGCGCTGCGAGACCGGGCGGCCGGTGACCTGTTGGCGCTGAGCCGCTAAGACGTCAGATCGAACAGGAAGACGACAACGTGGAATACGGAATGGGTCCCGAAATGGAGGCCTTCCGCGCCGAGGTGCGGGCGTTCATCGCCGACCATGCACCGCCCATCCCGCCGCGTGCGGGCGTGCGCAGTGCCGAGAACGAAGCCGAGCTAAAGGCGCTCCAGGACTGGACGGCGCGCCTGTTCGAAGCCGGCTACGTCGGCGCCGACTGGCCCGTGGAGTTCGGCGGCCGCGATGACCGTTCCGCTGAACACGCCATCGTGGTGAGCGAGGAGCTGGCCCGGGCCGCGGCGCCGGGTGTGCCGAGCGGCAACGCGCTGGCATCGCATGCGCTGATCCACTACGGCACCGATGAGCAGCGGAGTAGGCACTTGCCCGAGATCCGCGCGGGCCGACAGCTGTGGTGCCAATTGTTCAGCGAACCGGGCGCGGGAAGCGACCTGGCGTCGCTGCGCACCCGCGCGGTGCTCGACGGTGACACCTACACAGTCAACGGGCAGAAGGTGTGGACCACCGACGGACATTGGGCCGACTACGGATATCTGTTGGCGCGCACCGATTCCGACGCCCCCAAGCACAAGGGCATCAGTGCGTTCATCCTCGACATGGCCAGCCCAGGCATCACGGCCCGCCCACTACGTGAATTGACCGGCACCTCTGACTTCAACGAGGTCTTCTTCGATTCCGTCGAGGTTCCTGCTGAGGCCATGATCGGGGAGCCAGGGCAGGGCTGGGCGATCGCGAATGCGACGTTGGGCCATGAACGCACCAGCGTGGGCGCCGCGGTAGTCAAGTTGAGGCTGGCCATCGATGGACTGGTCGCACTCGCCTCGCGGGTCACCCTCGACGGTCGTCCCGCGATCGACAGCGATCGGATCCGTGATCGGATCGGCGAATTCAGCGCCGAGGTGGAGGCGCTTTCGGCGCTGACATACGCCAACCTGAGCCGTTGGCTGCGTGGCACCGAACGCATGCACGACGGTGCCATGGCCAAGCTGATGTTCAGCGAGTTGAACCTCGAGATGGCGCGCTTCGCCGTCGAACTCGGCGGCGAGGCGGGCGTGTTGGTGGAGGGGGACCCGGATGTCCTTGACGGTGGTCGCTGGCAGGACGAGTGGCTGTACGCCCGGGCCTACACGATTGCCGGTGGCAGTTCGGAAATCATGCGCAACCTGATCGCCGAGCGGGGCTTGGCACTGCCGCGGGATCGGCGCTGAATGTCAGGCGCTGAGCAGCGCCGCGCGGTGTTCGGCGACGCTCCCGTTGAAGGCCTCGTCGACCTTGATCCGGCGCAGGAACAGATGCAGATCGTGTTCCCAGGTAAATCCGATGCCCCCGTGCACCTGCAGCGCCGTTCCGGCCACTTTGGCGGCAGCGGACTTCGTGTACGCTGCTGCCGCGGATGCGGCGCGAGACCGTGCGGCGGCCGACGCGGTGTCGAGTGCGAGAGCCGCGGCCCACAGAGTGGCTCGGCCGGCCTCGACTGCGACGGCCATGTCGGCGCAGTGATGCTTGACGGCCTGAAACGAGCCGATCGGCGCGCCGAACTGCTCGCGCTGCCCGACGTAAGACACCGTCATGTCGAGCAGTCGGGCCGCCGCGCCCAGCGCGTCGACTGCCCGGTACACCGCCAACGCGTCGCGCAGCTGTGCCAGTGTGCCGACAGGCAACTGCGTCCAGTCGGCAATCGTCGCGTCGAGGTCCAGGCGTGCCCACGATCGACTCAGATCGAGCGTCGACATCCCGGAGAGCGCTGGGGCATTGAGGACCACCAGATACTCGCCGTCTCCCGCCTGGCCTGCCACCGCGACGGCGTTCATATCGGCGGCCATCGGCACCGGGCGGGTAACGCCTGTCAGTCGCAGCGTATCGCCATCGAGACCGGCGTCAGGACCCAGCGCCAACCCGGTCAGCGTGCCGTCCTCGACGGGCGAGTCGACGTGGTCGAGGAGCCACGCCGCGATGTTCAGATCGGCAAGCGGGAGCGAGCTGGCGGCGTGCCCGTGCTCCTCGGCCACTACCGCGAGATCCACGTGGGTGCCGCCCATTTCGGGAGTGAGCAGCTCCAGAAGACCCGATTCCGCCGCGTGCGCAAGTGCCTCGGGATCCACGGTGACTGCAGCCGAGTCCAGCGTCGCGCGGACCCTGGCGATGGGGTCGTTTTTGCTGAGCCAGGCCCGCTCGGCCGCCGCGAGTTGATCCTGTTCTTCCGTCAAGCCGAAGTCCATCGCAAACGCCTTTCACAAAGTTGACCTAGTAAACCATGTCCACTAGTTTCAGGAGAACGGCCATCCGCCGCCGAAGTCGACCCGGAAAGTCACGATGACGAGCATTGACGATGCGCTGGGACGGCTCTGGGACGCCAACGACCACGACCGCATGCTGGAGTGCGATGGAAGCTGGGCGTCGTGGGGTTCCGTCCGGTCACTGATCGAGCGGATCGACCGGGAACTGACCGTCGCCGGTTGTCAGGCCGGCGGCCGAGTCGCCGTCGTGCTCGCCAATCGAATGGAGTCCGTCGCGGCGCTCATCGCCATCTTCCGGGGCGGACGCACGTTGGTGACCATCAGCCCGCTGCAGCCACCAGAACGGTTGAGTGACGACCTTGCGGCCTCGGACGTCTCCTTCGTCCTTGCGCCGTCAGAGTTGTGGTCCGACGAGGTATTCAACCGTGCCGTCGCCGATCTCGGCGCGACCGGCTGGAGGCTCGACGCGGGCGAACTCGCGCAACAGGCATGGGGCACCAAGGAAGCGGTCGGCGGCGACCCTGAGGTAGCCATCGAGATGCTGACCTCGGGCACGACGGGTGCCCCGAAGCGAATCCCCTTGACCCGCAACCAGCTTGAGGCATCGCTGGCTGCGGCGTTGCGGCACAACGATCGCCCAGACGTCAGAGCCAAGCCACCGCTGACCGGGACGGTCGGCCTGGTGACGTTGCCCATCGTGCACATCGGCGGGCTGTGGTCGTTGTTGCAGTCGCTGGTTGCGGCCCGCCCGATCGCGATGCTCGACCGATTCACGGTGCCGGGCTGGTACGCCGTGGTGAAGCAGTATCGGCCCGCGGTGGCCGGACTGCCCCCGGCGGCCATGCGATCGGTACTCGACTCCGACATCCCACGGGAGGATTTGGCGAGCATCCGCGCCATCAATGCGGGTACCGCCGCCGTCGACCCGGCGTTGGTCGATGCGTTCTTCGAGCGGTACGGCATCCCGATCCTCGTCGTCTACGGCGCGACCGAGTTCTCCGGCGCGGTGGCCGGATGGACCGTCAAGGACTTCCACGCGCGGTGGGTCGACAAAAAAGGCAGTGTCGGACGGGCCTTTCCGGGCGTGCAGTTGCAGATCGTTGGCGAGGACGGCGCGGTCCTCGGCGTCAATGAAACCGGCAGGCTGCAGGTCGCCACTCCCCAGGCCGGCGGAGCCGGGCACTGGATCACAACCAGTGACCTCGCGCATCTCGATGAAGATGGCTTCCTCTACATCGACGGCCGCGCGGACGACGTGATCGTGCGCGGTGGCTTCAAGGTATCCCCCGAGGCCGTCGCCCGCGCGCTGCGCGCGCACCCGGCTGTTGCCGATGCCGCTGTCGCGCCCGTGCCGGACCAACGGCTGGGTCAGATCCCCGTTGCCGCAGTCGAATTGCGCCCAGGGATGGCGACCGACCCAGACGCGCTGCGCGAGCACTGCCGGGCCACGCTGACACCCTATGAGGTGCCTGCCCGCGTCTTCGTCGTCGACGAGTTGCCTCGCGGAGCGGCGCTCAAGGTCGATCGGCGGCGTCTGATCGAAATGCTCGAGGACCTTGGCATGCCGACGGTTCAACCGGCCGCGAGAGGCTGAAATTCTGTCAATGCCAATCCGATCGGAAGGAGACACATGGCTCAAGCAATAACAGAGGAGACCAACCGAGCCGCCGTCGTCGAGCGGCGGGGCAACGTCGCGCTCATCACCATCGACCGGCCCGAAGCCCGCAACGCCGTCAACGGGGCGGTGAGCACGGCCGTCGGCGACGCGCTCGACGAGGCGCAGCGCGATCCCGAGGTGTGGGCCGTCGTCATCACCGGTGCCGGCGACAAGTCATTCTGTGCCGGAGCGGATCTCAAGGCCATATCCCGGGGTGAGAACCTCTACCACGCCGAGCACCCCGAATGGGGCTTCGCCGGCTACGTGCACCACTTCATCGACAAACCCACCATCGCCGCGGTGAACGGCACCGCACTCGGTGGCGGCTCCGAGCTCGCTCTGGCTAGTGATTTGGTGATCGCCTGCGAGAGTGCGAGTTTCGGGCTGCCTGAGGTGAAGCGCGGCCTGATCGCCGGGGCGGGCGGAGTGTTCCGGATCGTCGAACAGTTGCCGCGCAAGGTCGCGTTGGAGCTGGTGTTGACAGGTGAGCCGATGACAGCCTCCGACGCCTTGCGGTGGGGCCTGATCAATAAGGTTGTACGCAACGGTACCGCCGTGGAGGCAGCCTTGGCACTCGCCGAGCGGATCACGTGCAACGCGCCTTTGTCGGTACAAGCCAGCAAGCGGGTCGCCTACGGTGCCGACGAGGGGATCATCGCCGCGGAGGAACCGAAGTGGGAGCACACGACTCGCGAGTTCACGGCGCTCCTGAAATCCGAGGACGCCGCCAAGGAAGGTCCGTTGGCCTTCGCAGAGAAGCGGTTACCTGTATGGAAGGCACGTTGAGCATGGGTCGCGTTGAGGACAAAGTCGTTCTGATCACCGGAGGCGCCCGCGGTCAGGGCCGCAGCCACGCCGTCAAGCTGGCCGAGGAGGGTGCTGACGTCATCCTCTTCGACATCTGTCATGACATCGAGACCAACGAGTACGCGCTGGCGACATCGCGTGATCTCGAAGAAGCCGGTCTGGAGGTCGAGAAGACGGGCCGCAAGGCCTACACCGCCGAGGTCGACGTCCGGGATCGGGCGGCGGTCAGCCGCGAACTTGCCAACGCGATAGCCGAATTCGGCAAACTCGACGTTGTTGTCGCCAACGCCGGCATTTGTCCGCTGGGCGCCAATCTGCCCGTTCAGGCCTTCGCCGATGCCTTTGACGTCGACTTCGTCGGCGTCGTCAACACTGTCCACGCCGCGCTGCCCTATCTGAAGTCCGGCGCGTCGATCATCACCACCGGGTCGGTCGCAGGCCTCATCGCGGCCGCACAGCCCCCGGGGGCGGGCGGCCCCCAGGGCCCGGGCGGCGCGGGCTACAGCTACGCCAAGCAGCTGGTGGATTCCTACACCCTGCAGCTCGCCGCGCAGCTGGCGTCAAAATCCATCCGCGCCAACGTCATTCACCCCACAAACGTGAACACGTCCATGCTCAACAGCGCGCCGATGTACCGGCAGTTCCGACCGGACCTTGAGGCGCCGGCCCGTGACGACGCCCTGCTGGCGTTCCCCGCCATGCAGGCGATGCCCATCCCTTACGTCGAGGCTTCGGACATCTCGAACGCGGTCTGTTTCCTGGCCTCGGACGAGTCCCGGTATGTGACGGGCCTGCAGTTCAAGGTCGACGCCGGCGCCATGCTGAAGTTCTAGGAGGACTGATGACCACCACGGAAAAGCACAGCGCCGACGCGGCCGCCGAAGAGGGCCGCATCACCGACGAGGACATCGAACGTGCCAAGGGGCAGATCGGCATTCCCGTCCACCAGCGCGACGAAGCGTGGCACAAGCTGCCGTCGGCCGACGCCATCACGCACTTTGCGTTCGGGTGCGGTGACGACAACCCGCTGTTCCACGATCCGACGTACGGACCGTCGACGCGCTGGCACGGACAGATTGCGTCGCCGACCTTCCCGATCACGACGGGCCTGGATCAGACCCCGAAGTTCACCGATCCGGAGCGAAAAAAGTTGTTCCGCGGGCTGTTTCGCGGGACCGGCAAGTACTACTCGGGGGTGAAGTGGACGTGGTATCGCCCGATCTACGCCGGTAGGCCGGTGTTAGCGGAGAACTACACGCTGGACGTTCAGGTGAAGGAGAGCGAATTCTCCGGTGGGCGTTCGGTCAAGGAAACCTACCGGTATCTCTACGTCGACATCGACGGCAACCCGATCGCGACCCGCGACGAGTCCTACATCAACGCCGAGCGTCAGGGCTCGAAGAAGTCCGGCAAGCTCAAGAACATCCAGCGCAAACACTGGACTCCCGAAGAGTTCGCCCAGGTCGAGGAGGAGTACGAGGCAGAACGGCGGCGAGGCGCTGATCCGCAATGGTGGGAGGACGTCTCGGTCGGCGACGAGCTTCCGGGAATCATCAAGGGCCCGTTGACAGTCGTCGACATCATCTCCATGCACATGGGGTGGGGCTGGGGTGGTTACGGTGTGGGGCCGCTGAAGTTTGCCCACCAATTGCGCAAGCGGATGCCCGCCTTCTACCAGCCGGATGACTATGGTGTCCCCGACGTCGTGCAACGCCTACACTGGGACGCCGGACGCGCTCAGGCCCTGGGCATTCCGGCTCCGTACGACTACGGCCAGATGCGCGCCGCGTGGGTGAGCCACCTGCTGACCAACTGGATCGGTGACGACGGCTGGCTGGCCGAGATGGACCTGCAAATGCGCGGCTTCAACTACCACGGAGACGTGCACCGCTGCACCGGAACGGTCACCGCGAAGGGTGACGGGGCCGACGACCCAGTGTCACTGGACGTCTTTGCCACCAGCCAGCGGGACGAAAAGACTACGCGGGGCAACGCGAAGGTTTTGCTGCCGTCCAAGACGACCGGTGCCGTGGTGCTGCCAATCCCGGATGCTGATCTGCGGAGGCGCGGCGCGCAGGTCGTTTCGCGGGTTTCTGGCAAGGTCGGTGAAGAGATGCGACGACTGTATGGAGAGTGAGACCAACACATGAAGAGACTGGTTCTAGAGCCGGAGCACGAGGCGTTCCGCGAGACCGTCCGGCAGTTCATCGATCGTGAGCTCGTGCCCAACGCCGAGCGGTGGGAGAGCGACCGGCTGGTCGACCGCTCAGCGTTCGTCGCCGCCGGCAAATACGGCCTGATCGGGTTCAACATGCCGGAGCAATACGGCGGTGGCGGAGTCGACGATTTCCGCTTCAACGCGGTCATCGGCGAGGAGATTGCCCGCTACGGAGGGCCGGGGCCATCTCTAAGCCTGCAGAACGACGTTGTGGGCCCGTACTTCTCGTCGTTGGCCAACGACGAACAGAGACAGCGCTGGCTGCCGGGCATCATCAGCGGCGAACTGATCGTCGCCGTCGCGATGACGGAGCCCGGGGCGGGCAGCGACCTGGCCGGTATCCGCACCTCGGCCGTCCGTGATGGCGACGACTGGATCATCAACGGCGCCAAGACGTTCATCTCGTCCGGCATCAACTGCGATCTGGTGGTAGTGGTCTGCCGCACCGACCCCGAGGCCGGACACAAAGGGTTCACGTTGCTCGTCGTCGAGGCGGGTATGGAGGGGTTCAGCCGCGGCCGCAAGCTCGACAAGATGGGACTGCACTACCAGGACACCGCGGAATTGGCCTTCGAGAACGTGCGGGTGCCGTCGGCGAACCTCCTGGGCAAAGAGGGACGTGGCTTCTATCACCTGATGCACAACCTCCCGTCGGAACGATTGTCCATCGCCATCTCGGCCATCGCCGGTGCCCGCGAGACCTGGCGCCAGACGTTGCAATATGCCAAGGACCGCAAGGCTTTTGGCCAGTCAATCGGCAGCTTCCAGCACAACCGATTTCTGTTGGCCGAGATGGACACCGAACTCGAGATCGGCGAGCAGTACATCGACAGGTGCCTTCAGGCGGTCGTGGACGGAGAACTGACTGCGGTCGAGGCGTCGAAGGCCAAGTGGTGGTGCACCGAGACCGCCAAGAAGGTGATCGATGGCTGCGTGCAGTTGCACGGTGGCTATGGCTATATGACGGAATACCGGGTCGCGCGCGACTACATGGACAACCGCATCATGACGATCTTCGGTGGCACCACCGAGATCATGAAGGACATCATCGGACGCGACCTCGGGCTGTGATCCCGCTGTGGTGAACGGCGTCTCGGTCGACCACGACGGCGCGGTCCTGCGGATCCGGCTGGACCGGCCGGAGAAGCTGAACGCCGTCGACACCCCGATGCTCAACGAGGCGTCGGCCCACATCGGCGGCGCCGATGCGGACCACTCAGTCCGCGCAGTGCTGCTTACCGGAGCCGGGCGAGGGTTCTGTTCCGGCGGAGACCTCACCGGTGGCGACACCGCCGGCGCGGCCGATGCCGCCAACCGCCTGGTTCGGGTGATCACCTCGCTACCCAAACCGGTCGTCGCAGGCGTACATGGCGGGGCGGTCGGATTCGGCTGTGCGCTCGCGCTTTCCTGCGATCTGGTGGTGGCCGCGCCATCGGCGTACTTTCAATTGGCCTTTGCCCGTGTCGGACTGATGCCGGACGGTGGCGCGTCCGCGCTGCTGCCAGGGCTGATTGGGCGAGCGCGCACGGCGCGTATGGCGATGACGGCTGAAAGAGTCTCCGCTGCAACCGCGTTCGAGTGGGGGATGATCTCGCATCTCACCGGTGCGGACGATTATCAATCTGTGCTCGCCGACGTGCTGCGGTCGGTCTCCGGCGGTCCTACATTGGCGTTCGGCTGGACCAAGCGGGCGCTGTTCGCGGCGACCCTAACTGGACTCGAGCCGGTACAGGCAATCGAAGCCGAGGGGCAGTTGGCGTTGATCGACACCGCGGACTTCAGGGAAGGTGCGCGCGCTTTCCGTGAGCGGCGCGCCCCGGAGTTTCGCGGGCACTGATTATCCGCGCACTGATTAAAGGAGAGCTGAAGTGACAACCTCGAAGGTACGAGTAGACGGCCTGGACATCGAATACACCGACGCGGGGCAAGGACCCACTGTCCTGTTCGTGCACGGCGTCTACGTGACCGGGGCCCTGTGGAACGACGTCGTGGCCGAACTCGGTGATGGGTTTCGCTGCGTCGCGCCGACCTGGCCGCTGGGCGCGCACAGCACACCCACCGATGGAGCCGACCTGGGCGCCGAGGCGGCGGCTCGCCGCATCGTCCATTTCATGGAGGCCCTCGATCTGACCGACGTCACCGTGGTGGCCAACGACACCGGTGGCGGCCTGGTGCTGGCGTCGCTGGGTGATCCCGCTCTGGACACATCCCGGATCGCCCGGCTGGTGCTCACCAATTGCGATAGCTACGAACACTTTCCGCCCGGTTCGTTCGCTCAGATCGTGAAGCTGTGCCGCCTTAGCTCCACATTGGGTGGGGGAGTCGTGCGCCTGTTGGCCACCGGGCCGGGGCAGGCCTTCTTCCTCAAGGCCGTGTCCAAGCACCCTCCGACCCCCGAGCGGCAGCGGGAGATCTTCGGAGCCTTCGCCACCAGCGCAGCGGCCCGCCGCGATGCCGTTACGGTGACCGCCTCACTGGATCCGGCCCTGACATTGCGCGCCGCGCCGGCGATCGAGGCATTCGACCGACCCGTCGTCCTCACATGGGGCACCGAGGATCAGCTGTTCCCCCTCGACCACGCCCGTCGCCTGCGCGATGCATTCCCGCATGCCACGTTGACCGAAATCCCCGACTGCTCAACCTTCGTGATGATCGATGCGCCCGGCAAACTCGCCGAGGCGATCCGCAGCCGGGTCGAGTAGCTAGCCCCTATGTCCTTCGACTACGCCGCGTTGCGCAGCGGTTGGTATCGGGAGGGGTGGTTCTCGTCACGGACGTGCATCGACGCGTTCGAAGCGGGTGCGCGCGAGTGCGGTTCGACCGCGGTCGAGTTCGTCTCGGCGGACTCGGTGCTCAGCGTGACGGTCGCCGATGTCCACGACGCTGCGGTGACGTTCGCGGCGGGTCTTGCGCGCCTCGGCGTCCGGCCGGGGGACGCGGTGGCGGTGCAGCTGACCAACCGAGTGGAATGTGCGATCGCCTATCAGGCCGTGCTGTTGAGTGGCGCGGTGTTGGTGCCGATCGTGCACATCTATGGGCAGGGCGAGGTCGGTTTCATCGTCACGCAGTCCGGGGCTTCGGTGCTGATCACCGCCACGAAATCCATTGCAACAGCGTTGGGCTCAGTGTTGCGCCACGTCGTAGTGGTGGACGCCGAGCCTGGACCGGGTTGGCTGGTGTGGTCGGACGTGCGATCCGAGCGGTATGTGCGGCCCGACGTTAAGTCCGACGACGTGTGCCTGCTGATGTATACGTCGGGCACCACCTCGGCGCCCAAAGGCGTCCAGCACACGCACAACACCGTGCTCGCCGAACAGGCGACGATGCCCGCGCTGATTGCCGGTGCACCCGATGACGTGTCGCTGGTGAGCTTTCCACCCGGGCACATCGCGGGAGTGGGAAGCATGTTGCGCGCCTTGCTGTCCGGGTCGCGGACGGTGTTCTTGGCGAAATGGGATCCGCGACGCGCGGTCGAGGTCATTCGCGACTTCGGGGTCACCTCGACCGCTGGTGTCCCGACTCATCTGCAGGGCATCATCGAACTCGGTTGTGCCAACGGTGAACTCGCCACATTACGGGAGTTCCTCGTCGGTGCGGCGCCCGTGACCGAGGAACTCGGTGCGCGAGCCGCCGCCGCGGGAATCGCGACGTTCCGCTCCTACGGCTCGACTGAGCATCCGACTGTCAGCGGGGCGCACACAGGCGAGCCCCGGTCAGCCTTGTTGTGTACGGATGGCAGGCCAATGCCAGGTTCGGTGGTGCGCATCCTTGCTGCTGATGGTTCCGAGGCGCCCGCGGACACCGATGGTGAGGTGGTGGTGCGCGGTCCGGAGCAATTTGTCGGCTATCGCGACGCTCAGCTCGACGACGAGGCCTTCACCGACGACGGGTGGTTCCGCACCGGGGATCTGGGCCGCCTGGACGCCGACGGCCGGCTGATCATCACGGACCGAATCAAGGACATCATCATCCGGGGCGGCGAGACGATTTCCTCGACTCAGGTCGAGGACGTGCTGTCCGCACATCCAGCGGTGTCCGAGTGTGCGGTGGTCGCGGCGCCCGACGCCCGGTTGGGCGAAATCGTGGCGGCAGTGGTTGTGCTCAAGCCCGATGAGCGACTTGACATCGACGCGCTACGAGGTCATTTCGCCGCCGCCGGCCTGGCGAAGCAGAAGGTGCCCGAACGCTTGGTCGTCGTCGATGCCCTGCCCCGTACGTCGCTGGGCAAGGTACGCAGGGCCGAACTGCGTGCCCAGCATTTCTCGGACGGTTAAACGCTTTTCCGCATCGTCAGTGCGCTGTCCAGCCGCCGTCCACGGTCAACACCTGGCCGGTCATGTATGTCGAGGCGCGCGATGCGAGAAAGAGCAGAGCTCCGTCGAGCTCGCCGGGTTCACCCATTCGCCGCATCGGGCACCCGGTGTGCAGATAGCGCTGGCTCGCCTCGTCCTCGGTCATAGGGGCTGAGCTTTCGCTGGGAAAGAAGCCCGGCGCCAGAGCGTTGACACGCACCCCATGGCGCGCCCATTGGCAAGCCAGGTCACGTGTCAGGCTAATCAACGCGCCCTTTGAGGACGTGTAGGCGGCGTCCGGTATCGGCCACGCGGCGACGAGGCCGAGTATCGACGAGATGTTGATGATCGAGCCTTCACCCGCGGCGATCATGGGCGCAGCGGCCAGCCTGGCGAGATGAAAGGCCCCTACCAGATTGACCTCGAGTGTGTTCGTCGGAAGGCATCGATCGGTTCGTCGAGGGCCGGTGCGGGAGAACCGAATCCCGCGTTGATAACGACGACATCGAGTCGACCGAATCGCTGCAACGTCCGCGGCACGATTTCCTCGACTGTCCGATCTGCGGTGGAAATTCCATGGACATCTTGGGTCGATAGTAGACTTCGACATTGCTTACCTAGTAACCTATGTTGGTACGGAGGCGGCGTGGCCGGCAGGACAGAGGTGAGCGGATGCAGAAACCGATGACCGGTGTGCGCGTCCTCGAGGTCGCGCAATTCACCTTCGTGCCTTCGGCGGGCGCAGTCCTCGCGGACTGGGGCGCCGACGTCGTCAAGATCGAGAACCCGGTCACCGGGGATGCGCAGCGGGGACTCGTCACCGTCGCCGGTCGCTCCGCGACCACGCCGGGAGTCTCGTTCTCGCCCACGGTCGAAGCCCCCAACCGCGGCAAGCGCAGCGTCGGACTGTCCTTGGCGTTGAAGCAGACTCGGCCGGTGTTCGAGGAACTCGTCAGGCGCAGCGACGTCTTCCTGACCAACTTCTTGCCCCAGGCGCGGGCGAAACTACGGATTGACCTGGATGAGGTACGGCGTATCAATCCGTCGATCGTCTACGTCGCGGGCAGCGGCTTCGGGGGCGAAGGGCCCGATCGCGAGACGGGCGCACACGACGCGACGGCCTTCTGGGCGCGCGCCGGCAACGCCGACGGGGTCACGCCGACGGAATCCGAGGTGCCGACGGGCATGCCGGCGGGCGCATTCGGCGACAACATGGGCGGCATCACCATCGCGGGCGCGGTCGCCGCCGCCCTCTACGGCAGGCAGACGACTGGGCAGACGTCCGTCATCGACGTGTCGCTGCTGGCGGTCGGGGCGTGGGCCAACCAGTCCAGCGTCAACCTCGCCATGCTGTATGGCTGTCCGCTGCCGAAGATCGACCAGCGGACGCAGGCGCCGGGCAACCCGCTGACCGGCGCCTACCGATGTTCGGACGGGCGCTTCATTCAGCTCTCGATGCTTCAGCCCACCCGGTACTGGACATCCGTCTGCCGGCTCTTCGGACTCGAGGCGGCCGCCGTGGACAAGCGATTCGCCTCGCTCGAGTCGTTGGCGGCACACGCCGATGAGGCCACCGCACTGCTCGCCGACGCCATCGCATCGCGGACCTTCGACGATTGCACGCGGCTGCTGAGTCTATTACGGGGCCAGTGGTCTCCGGTGCAGGACGCGTGGGAGGTCGCCCACGACGAGTCGTTGATCGCCAACGGGCGCATCGCCGACCTTCGGGACGCTCAGGGAAAAGAACAGCGGCTGGTGGCCAACCCGGTGAAGTTCGATGAGGCAGCCGCCCACCTGACCCGGGCGCCGATGTTCGCCGAGCACACCGACGAGGTGCTGCGGGAGCTGGGCATCGACGATCATGAGCTGATCGAGCTGAAGATCGAAGGTGCCATCACCTGAGCGTTGGTCAGGTCCACACTATCGACGGTGGTGGCGTGAATCCCGGGTTCGCCAATGCCGTTGCCATACCGCTGCCGATGGGCCCTTTTTCGTCGAACAGCGTCGCCACGCCGGTGGCGACCCCTGCGTGGCTGTAGTGCGTCATCGACGCCAATCCGATGTAGACGCCTTTCGGCAAGCGACTAAGCGTGATCGTGTAGTCGGCGTTGATGAATTGCAAACCCTGCGTGCCCCAATGGGTTAATGAACTGGTGACGTCCCCGGCCATGATGGCTCGAGTAAAGGGTGACAGGGGCTCGTCGTCGACGAGCAGCTTGGTCTCCCGCAGCCAGACGAACTTCTGCCCATGGTGTCGCCACTCGGTGACCCCGACGCCCGGACTGCCCGCGACCGGGTCCCGGCCGAACGAATGCAACACCATCGGGACATCGTCAGCCAACACGTCGGGCTCCGCCGGTACTGCGGGCATGCTGATCGGCGACGTCCACACCGTGTCCACGGCATGCTCGCTGCGGCGAAGGAACAAAGCACTGGCGCGAGCGACCACCACGTCGTTCTGAGTCATGACCGCGTCGACCGCTCGAAGTCGCCGGCCGTCGCGCGCAACCGAAGTGTGCATCTGCAAGGGTTGCAGCGCCACCGGCCTCAGCAGATCCACCGTCAGCCGGGCGGGCTGAAGGTCGACGTCATCGACTTCTTGTTCGACCGCGCGTCCCAGCAACCCGCCGACGTAGTTGCCGCTGATCGACGGACCCCACGGCCCGCGCGCCAAACGGGTTGGGACAAAGCTCTTCCCGTCAGTGACGAAGAAGCACGTCGGCACCGCGTTGGATGAAGAATCTGTCATCGGACCCTCTGTCGCAGTCGGCAGCGCTCGAGAAGTATCTTTGCCAACCGCTCCGGGTGGCTGAACATGACGTCGTGACAGGCGTCGACGGGGATCACCTCATGCACGCCGCCGAGGGCGGCGATGCTGGCACGCTGGGACTTTTGCGACAGGGCGCGGTCTCGGGTGGTCAACACCCAGGTACGTGGCACGTCGTCGGGAAACCCGCTGCGGTCCACTGGTTCTGCGGGAATTCGTGCCGCTTCGGTGTACAACCTCGACATCGCGAGCCGACGCTGTTGCTTCGTCATGCCGTTGCAGAACGCGTACTGTGCGGCAGCGCTTGGAATCTTGAATGGTCTGCCGCCTCGAGCGGCGAACCGCGCGAAGGCCGCCAGCGGACCGCTCAAGGTGTCGACGATCGCCTGCCCCTGACTGGGCACGAACGCGGCGACGAGAACCATCTCGCGCACCCGTGCGGAGCCGAGTTTGGTGACGACGCCGGGGACCGTCACCCCTGCCATCGAGTGGCCCGCTATCACGATGTCGCCTAGGCCTTCCCGATCGATGTCGGCGACGACGGAGTCCACCCACCCGCCGATGGTGGCCGTCGCCAAATCTCCTGGCGTACGGCCGCGGCCGGGAAGGTCCACGGCGAGGGTGCGCAATTCTGGCTCTTGACGCCGCAATTCGGCGACCACGAACTCCCAGCAGTCGGCGGCGTGCTCACCGCCGTGGACGAGCACGAGATCGGGCAGCGCCATCGTGGAGCCCTTCATCGGTCGATCAACTGGGAGCTCAGCATATCGATGTCGGTGCGGAAGTCGCTGAAGCTTCTGCTGGCCGGCTCGATGGTGATCCACGTGACGCCCGCCGCAGCGTAGTCGTCCAGTCGCGGTTGTACTGCGGCGCAGAATCTCTCGCAGTCGCCGCTGGCGAGCTGGTCTGATTCGAATGGGACGAAGGCGACGTCGGCGGCACCGCGCCCGGTCTCCGCCCGTCGCTTGTTCACCTTTGCGATCCACTCGCCGAGCGTGTGGATGTCTTCGAGGGGGCGGGCGCGGGTGATCGCGGCCATTTCGCCCGACGCGGCCATCGGCATCCAGCCGTCGGCGACCTCGATGACACGGCGCTGCGCGGCCGCGCCGTTGCCACCGATCCAGATCGGCGGACCTCCCGTCGTCGACGGCGGTGGCAGCGCGATGTGACCACTCACACCGAATTCCGGCCCATCGTGGTCGGCGCCAGCCCAGGTCGCCTTCCACGCCGCGATTGCCTCGTCGAGCAGCACGCCTCGCCGGACGAAATCGGCGCCCAGCGCCTCGAATTCGGACTTCAGGTAGCCGGCCCCGGTGCCGAGCGTGAACCGACTGCCGGAGAGCAGATCGAAACTCGCGGCGGCCTTTGCCGTCAGGTAGGGGCTCCGATATCCCGAGACCAGGATGTAGGTCATCAACCGGATGCGAGTAGTGGCAGCCGCAGCGAAGCTCAGCGACACGAATGGATCGAAAGCGTGGTGGCCGCCGCGGGCCAACCACTCCCGGTCCGGATACGGGTGTTCGGACATCGAGAAGCCATCGAAGCCGGCTTCTTCCACCAACCGTGCGACGTCGCCGACGCCAGCGCCTTCGCTCCAGCGGTTCCAGTGCTTGACGGCCCGCATCGGGAACATCAGGTTGAAGCGCACTTTTTTCTCCCTACCGTTACGGCCGACTACCGCACCAGCGATCGAGCAATGATCTCGCGCTGCACTTCCGTGGCGCCTTCGCCGAGCCGCTTGACCCGCAGGTCGCGAAACCATCGCTCCAGCGGCAATTCGGTGGAGATTCCCAACGCCCCGTGAATCTGGATGCATCGGTCCAGAACTCGATAGGCGGCCTCGGTTGCGAACATCTTGGCCACCGACGCGTCCACCCGGACATCGCGTCCGAGATCGGCGTTCCAGGCGGCTTGGTACATCAGCAGCCGCGCCGCGCGCAGGTCCACCTCACTATCCGCCAGCATCCACTTGATGCCCTGCTTGTCAGCCAGCCTGCCCCCGAACACGTCTCGGTCCTTGGCCCATTCGCAGGTCATGTCCAGCGCGCTCTGCGCGATGCCGATCGGCCCCGCCCCGTACACGACGCGACCATGCACGAGAAACTCGCTTGCCAGTGAAAAGCCCTGTCCCTCAGCACCGATCAGTCGGTCCGCGGGTATCCGCACATTGTCGAAGTGCAACTCGTACGGCGCAAAAGACGCCATCACGGGGATGCGGCTGAACGTGACTCCGGGGGTGTTCTTCTCAAGAATGAACGCCGAGATACCCTGGCGCCCCTCGCCGGTGCGGGCGTACACCACCCCCCAATCGGCATCCGGGGCGTGCGAAATCCACATCTTGGAGCCGTTGAGTACGTAAGCGCCGTTGTCCCTCGCCGCCCTGAGCTTGATCGCCCGCGCCGGGTCAGATCCGCCGGAGGCCTCGGTGATGGCGGTGTACGCCTTCGACATGGTGCCGTCTATGACGGGTCTGGCGTACTTGTCGAACTGCTCGGGTGATGCCTTGAACATAACGTTGGGCGGGTTGCCACCGAACGCGCCGAGGGCCGGAAAGAAAGCTCCCATCCGGCATTTCGCCGCCTCTTCGGCGACCACGACCTGGCCGAGGACGCTGAGCCCGGCACCGCCGAACTCCTCGGGCGTCTGTAGCGACCACAGTCCGAGCTCCCTGGCCTTGGCCTGCAACTCTACGAGCTGTTCGCGAGGGAGGCCGACCGTGTCGTGGTCCAGCCTATCCTCAACCGGACGAACCTGGGTATCCATGAACCGCCGCACCGTGTCGCGCAGCATCACCAACTCTTCCGGCAGCTGCCATGCGCCAGAAGGTTCTTCGGCCATCAGACCCGCGCCGCTGCGGCCGCGCGCAGGTCCCGTGCGCTCTGCAGCTGCGGCTCGTGATTCGCCTCGTATTGCTCGATCCACTCGTGCGGCAACTTGCCCCACGCCTCACCGATCCGCAGCCGTTGCGCGGAGCTGAACACTTCCGCGGCGACCACGTCACCGACGAAGATGGTGTTCTCGTCATTGTCCAGCGACCCGGTGATGCGACACTCCACGTAACTGTGCGCGTCGAGCAGGATCGGAGCTCCCGTGACGCCCGGCTTCGTGCGCAGCTTCGAAAGCTTGTCGCCATCGCGGCCCGAGCTGCCGCCGAGTGTCATCAGGATCTCCATGGACTTGTCGATCTCGTCCGGAGCGGCCGACAGCATGTGCATCACGAAAATGCCGGAATTGACCAGCATGTCGTGCGTCTTGTTGTATTTGGTCAGGCTCACGGTCGCACGTGGCAATTCCGGCACGATGCTGGCCGAGCCGGCCGACAGCGACATCAGCCCGTTAGCGAAACCGCCGTCAATCGTGGTGACCGCCACCGGAAATGGCCGCAGTCCGGCCAGCACCTTATCGGCGGCCGCGAGGTCGAGTGTCATGTGTATCCCCTTTGTCGATCGGATTAGGGTCAGCCGAGCGTGAACGGGTCGCGGGTTTCCCCAGACAGTTCCAACCACACCGCTTTGGTCTCGGTGAAGTCCTTGATGGCGTCGATGCCGTTCTCTCGCCCGATGCCGCTGTAGCCGATGCCGCCGAACGGAACATGAGGCGCAACAACGCGATACGCATTGATCCATACCGTGCCGGCCCGCAGCTTGGCGGCCACCCGGTGCGCGCGGTGGACGTCCTTGGTCCACACCGCCGCGGCCAATCCGAACTCGGTGCCGTTGGCCGCGGCGACGGCCTCGTCCTCGTCGGCGAAGCTCATCACCGCCAGCACTGGTCCGAAGATCTCCTCGGCGACGGCACGCATCGAGGGGTTGACACCGGTCAGCACCGTCGGCTTGACGAAGTAGCCACCGAGCTCTGTCGCGGGCTCGCCGCCGCAGGCGATGGTCGCACCCTGTTCCCGAGCAGAAGCGAAGTGCGACAGCACCTTCTCGTACTGGGGCTGGTTGGATACCGGGCCCATCTCGGTCGCCGGATCCTTCGGGTCACCCAATTTGATGGTCGCCGCCCGCGCAACGATTTTGTCCACCAGGGCGTCGGCGACGCTGCGGTCTACCAGCAGGCGCGAGCCCGCCAGACACGTCTGGCCGGTGGCGGCGAACACGCCGGCGATCACCCCGTTGGCCGCGGCATCGAGGTCGGCATCGGCGAACACCACCTGCGCCGATTTGCCGCCGAGTTCGAGGGAGAACCGGGTCATGTTCTGAATCGCGGCCGTGCCAACATTAATGCCGGTAGCCGTCGACCCGGTGAACGCGATCTTGTCGACACCCGGGTGCGATGCCAGGGCGGCACCAGTCTCCGGGCCCCAGCCGGTGACGACGTTGATGACGCCCGGGGGGAAACCGGCCTCGGCGAACAGATTTGCGAAAGCCAGTGTCGACGTCGGGGTGTGGTCGCTGGGCTTGACGACGAACGTGCAACCCGCGGCCAGCCCGGCGGCCAACTTCCAGGTCAACAGCAGTAGCGGTGAGTTCCAGGGCGTGATCGCGCCCACCACGCCGACGGGTTCATGGCGGGTGTAGACGAAGTAGTTGGGCTTGTCCACCGGTATGACGTCGCCCTGCAGCTTGTCTGCCAGCCCGCTGTAGTAGAAGTAGTAGTCCGGCAGGGACCGCATCTGGCCGACCATTTCGCGAACCAGCTTGCCGCCGTCACGCACCTCGAGTTCGGCCAGCTGCTCGGCCTCGCGCGCGATGATCTCGCCGAGTCGCCGCAGCAGCTTGCCACGCGCGGTCGCAGTGAGCGCGCCCCACGGTCCATTCAGTGCAGCGCGGGCGGCGGCTACGGCGCGGTCCACATCGGCGGCCCCGCCGTCGGGCACGCGTGCCCAGGGCCTGCCAGTGAAGGGGTCAACACTGTCGTAGGTCAATCCCGATGCGGCGGGCGATGCTTCGCCTCCGATCAAGAGGTCGAACTGGACCAACGTCTCGGTCGCCGTGTCAGTCATGCGTCCTCATCGAGTTCGAGGTTTCTTCTTGTTATTCAACGAGTCCGGGCTGGCTCCGGCATTGCCGAGGTCGGTGAAGAACTTGCCGTGTCGGGCGGCCACGCTGGGGGTCAGATCGCGGGCCTCCCACATCGCGCGAACGGTGCCTTGAACACCATTAGGTCGGCGTGTGGCGATTTCGGAGGCGAGTTCGAAGGCACGGACGCGTAGTTGATCGTCGGGGACCACCTCGGTCACCAGCCCAATTCGCAGAGCGGTCTGCGCGGACATCCGCTCCTCGCTGCCGAGCAGCGCCCAGCGCATCACCTCCCCGTAGGGCACGCCGAGGGCCAGCATGCCCATCGGCTCCAGTGCCGAGACGATGCCGGCATTGGCGTGTGGGTCAAAGAACGTGGCCGTCTCACTGCAGATAGAGAAGTCGCACTCGTTGACGAAGTACATGGCGCCGCCGGCCACGATGCCGTGCAACGCCGCGATCACCGGCTTCCACACCTTGTGCGCCTTCGGCCCCAGCAGCTCACCCGGATCCTCCTGGTTGAAGATCGGTTGGTGCTTCCACCAGGTGCCCTCGGTCACGTCGATGCCGGTGCAGAACGCCCGTTCGCCGTTGGCGCACAGCACCGCGACTCGGATGTCCTCGTCGTCGCGGACTCGGGCCCAGACTGCAGCCAGTTCGGCGGCCATCTGTTCGGTGAAGCTGTTCAGCTTTTCGGGGCGGTTGAGTGCCACGGTGGCGACGTGATCGGTCACCTGGAATTCGATGGTGGCCAGGTCGGTCTGCTTGTTCACGTTCGCTCCTCGGTCGATCCGGTGGACACCGGCATCTTCCCACCCGACTCGCCGACGTGGTTCACCTGGTTAGCGATCTCGCGTTTGAGAATCTTGCCCGCGGGGCCCAGTGGGAACTCGCGCCAGAACACGAATCGCCGCGGCTGCTTGTAACCGGCCAATTCCGCGCGGCACAACGCGGCGAGTTCGGCGGCCAGAGCGTCCTGGTCGGAGACATCGGATTTGGGAATCACGGCGGCCACCGGCGTCTCACCCCACTCGGGGTCGGGCACCCCAACCACGGCCACCATGTCCACGTCGTGGTGCTGGCCGAGTACCCGCTCGATCTCCGCTGGGTAGATATTGAACCCGCCGGAGATGATGAGATCGGTTTTCCGGCCGGTGATATGGAGGTAGCCCTCCTTGTCGAGGTAGCCCAAGTCGCCGGAGCGCAGCCCATCGGGATGGAACGTCTCGGCGGTCTGCTCGGGCCGGTTCCAGTAGCCAATCGCGTTGGCGGGGCTGGTGATCACGATTTCGCCGACGTCGCCGGGCGGGGCATCTTCGCCGTCGACGTCGATGACGCGGATCACGCACATCGGGGTTTCCTGCCCGCATGAGGTCGCGATCGAGGTTCTGCCAGAGACGATGTCACGATGATCCTGGGGCGTGAGGATCGTTGCCTGTCCGCCGCATTCGGTGAGTCCATAGCGCTGTTGCAGGTCGCAGCCGAGCAGGTCCATGGCCTTACGCGCCAAGCCCGGCGGCACGGGGGCCGAACCGTAGGAGATGCGCCGCAGGCTCGACATGTCCCGCGGTGGGCCGTCTTCGAGGATCGCCAGCGTCCGGTGCAGCATCGTCGGGATGAACGTCGTGAATGTGATGGCACTGCGCTCGATCTCGTCGATCACGGCCTGCGGGTCGAATTTCTGGTGGATCACCATGGTCTGGCCCAGATACAGCCACGACACAGTGCGCACCATGCCACCCGCGGTAAAGAACGGCGTCGTCGCAAGCATGACGTCGGAGCGGTTGGCTTCGGTCACGAGGTTGGTGTCGGCCGCCTGGTAGAGCAGGGCGCGGTGGGTGTGCATCACGCCCTTGGCGCGACCGGTGGTGCCGCTGGTGTACAGGATGAATGCCACGTCGTCCGGCGTGATGTCGCGGCGCCCGGCGCCGGGCTGGGCTTGCGCCAGCGCCGTCTCGTAATCGGTTACCAACTCACTCGTGCCGAGCGTAGAGCGGGCACCCACGCCCAATATCAGCCCCAGTTCGGTCAATTCGCCCAGGAACTTCTCCACATGGTCGGCGTGGATGATCACCGCTCGTGCGCCGGAGTCGTCGCGTACGTGGGCGACCTCGTCGGGCGCCAGCCGAATGTTCACCGGTACCGTGATCAGCCCGGCCTTGGCCAGGCCGAACGAGATCTCGGGCCATTCGAGGCAATTGCGCGCGATCACCATCACCCGATCACCCGGCGCCAGCCCACGGCCGATCAGGAAGCTGGAGAGCCGACGGGCCCGCTCGTCGACCTGTGACCAGGTGAGCGCCCGGTCGGCGTCGACCAGCGCACGCTTGTCGGGGTAGCGGCGGGCGTTGTTGGTTGCGATGTCACCGATGAGCATCAAATGAAGTCCGTTCAAATCAGGAAGGCGAGTGTCTCGACCGGGCCGCTTGCGTCGATCAGGTGCACGATCTTGCGAATCAGCCGCGGGCCGTCCGGCGACAAGCGAATCGTGTGGACTACCCGGCCAGCCCAGAAGCGTTGCCGCACACGGTATTCAAACAACGCGAAGTTGGATTCGACCGTGACGGTGTCGGCGCCCGCGTCCACCACCTCGCTGTTGGAGACCACGCGCCGCATTACCGACGGAGGCGTCTGGGAGTGCCGGTTGCCGGTGTTGAGCTGGGCCACCCGGCTCTTGATCCGCCGCCGGTTGTCGTTGATGTAGGCCAGCGTGGTTCGGGGGTCGTCGTCGGGGTGCATCGGGACGCGGTACTCGACCCTGTCGTCGTCATCGGCCCACAGCGCTTCCCACTCCGAGTAGCGGCCCTCGTCGGCCAGCCGCGCCTCCAGATACAGAAACGACATGACCTCGGGGTCCGGCAGCGGACGTAGCGCCGGACGTGCCTGGGCTTCGGAGTTGACGGTCATGCGCCCGCCGCCCCGCCGACGACCGAGGCCCAGTGTGAATAGAAACCGCGCTGGGGAGTCTCGGCGCTCTTGTCCCGGTTGATGATTCCTGTCGAGTCGTCGACATCGCTTTCCATGCCGCGGGCCAGCATGAGCCACTCGGGCAGCTCCGCCGCGAGCCCGGCCTGGTTGCGCATGCCGATCTCTCCGTCGTCGGCGATCAGGAATCCCGCCGGGCCCATCGCCCCCTCGGAACGGCGCAGCGTGCGCTCGTTCAACTCATCCTGGCCGGGTATCAATACCGCAGTGGTGTAGGCGATGGTGCGGTCGGGGGCCTGCGGTTCGACGAACATGACGTTCATCTCGGCGAGGAAAAGGTTCGGCCAGATCAACGTGTGTGGTGGGCCCACCACCAGCGCGTCGTGGGCCTGCTCGGGGCCGTACGCACCCTCGAGTGCCTCGACGTAATCGGCGAGCTTGGCCCGTGGGATGCGGCCGTACCAGACGAATTCCTGGTCAAGCTTGCGGTATTCGTCGCTGTAGTCGATTTCGGAATGGCCATTGCCGAGGTCGCGGACCAGCACGTCGACCTTGGTCGGCACGTGCGACACCTTCGCGGGCTTGATCGCGTCGTACACCGAGGCGTGGGTGAACAGTGCGTGGTAGCCGTCGACGTTGTTCTCTACCACCATCTTCCAGTTGGCGTGATGCAAGTGCTTCATCCAGTTGGCCCGCAGGTCGATCTCGCGGGTGGGGGACAGATTCAGCAGCCGGTCGATGGCGCGCGTCGCCTTGCCGAGATGCTCGGGCAGCGAGATGCCTTCGGGTGCGAGCGACGCGAAGACGAATCCGCCGTAGCTGTCCACCCGGGGTGCCTGGGCAAGGCCCAGTTCAGCGCGCACCTGGTTGAATGCCTCGCCGTAACCTTCGCGCATCGGAACACCCTGCAGCGCACCGGTATTGCTGAACGTCCAGCCGTGATACGGGCACCGGAACGAGTTGGCGTTGCCCTTCTCGGCGTTGCACAGCTTGTTGGCCCGGTGCGTACAGCGGTTGAGCACCACCCGCACCACGCCATCCTTGCCGCGCGCCACGACGACCGGGTCATGTCCGATCATCCGGGTGAGGTAGTCGCCTGGCTCGCTGACCTCGCTCTCGTGCGCGACGTAGACCCATCCGGTCTTGAAGATGGTGTCCATTTCACGGCGGAAGATCTCGGCGGAGGTGTACACGCTGCCGTGCACGCGGTCGCTGCGTATGACGGACCCGACGTCGAAGGTGTCTGTCGCAGCGGGGGATTCAAGCGTCGTCACTGGTCCTCCAGGATGTCGATGGCCGGGATGGCGACGTCGCCGAGGTGGCGGAAACCGATGCGCACCGCCGTGCCGATATGCGGAGCGGTGTCCGTGGGTTGCACGGTGGTCATGATTATCCGGTGCCCGCTTGTCAGCTCGACGTCGACGATGGGGTAGGGCACCATGCCCTGCACCAGGCCGGGCTCGCGCCGATGCATGAGCGTCGCGGCGTGCACCGTCCCGCGTAAATCGACCGTGCGCCAAGCGCGTTCGGTGTTGCCGCAACTGTCGCAGACCTCTTGGTCGAGCTCGAGTGGTAGGGCGCACGTCGCGCAGAACGGCATCGCGAGTTCGCCGCGCGCGGCCGCCCGGTACAGCGGCGCCAGGATGTCGTCGTCGGCGGTGGGTGTCAGCGCGCTGTCCAGCAGCCAGTCCTCGACCGCGGTGGCCGTCATGCGGCGCGCTCCAGCACCAGCGCGGCATGGTGGTCCAAGCGGCCGCCGATACCGCCGACGAGCGCGACCGCGGCCCCGGGAACCTGACGTTGCCCGCCGGTGCCGCGCAGCTGAATCATCGCCTCCGCCAACGGCGTCATGCCCTGTAGGTAGAAGCCGGACAGCTGGCCACCGCCGGTGTTGGTCGGCAGCGCGCCGCCCGGCCCGGTGTTGCCGTCGCGCACGAATACACCCGCGGGAACGTCACCGGTGAGCTGGTATTCGGAAAGCAGCACCAGGGTCACGATCGAGAACGGGTCGTACAGTTCGGCGACGTGCAGGTCGGACCGGACCATGCCGGCCTGTTCGAGGGCGTCCTGCACCGCGCGGCCACCGCCGCCGAACCACGACTCGGCTCCCGCACGACGGCGCCGTACCGGATGTTCGCGCCCGGTGCCGCGGATCCGCAATCGGGCGCCGCCGACCGAGGGCCGCCCGGTGAGCACGACAGCGACCGCGCCGTTCACCGGCCGAGCGCAATCCAGCAGCCGAAGCGGTTCGGCGATCATCGGGGAAGAGTCGTAGTCGGCGTCGTCGAGCGGCTCTCTGTTGACCGCGTCGGGATTGCCGCGCGCCCAATCCCTCGCTGTGATGGCCACCGAGCGCAGCGCGTCGGTACTGGTGCCGGTGACGTGCAACCAGCGCTGGGTCAGCAGCGCATACGTCGGCACCGAGCCAAGCAGCCCCGAGGCCCGCTCCAGCCCGCGCACCCCGACGTTGCCGCCGCTGTGTGCGTAAGTCGAGCCTGCGCCGCGGCCGGCCACCAAGGGTGCGTCGGCGAATACACACAGTACGGTCGCCGCCTCACCGGAAAGGATCGCGTGGCGCGCGCGCTGGATCATGGCGATGGTCGTGGCGCCTTTGATCTCGACGTGTTCCAGCAGGCGCAGGTCCGCGAAGCCGGCCGCGGCCGCGAAGCCGACCCCGAGCCGTTCCGGCCGGACACCCTGAGACGAGCCGACCAGGATCCCGTCGACGTCAGCACGCCCGAGTCCGGCGTCGATCAGCGCGGCGTCGCTCGCCTTGACGGCCAGTTCGAGCGGTGTCGCGCCCGGACGCAGCGACATCGCGGTCATGCCCAGGCCGACCAGGTCTGCTTCGGCGGCACTCATGGCCGCTCCGTTGGCCGGCGTTCGCCGCGATAATTGCCCACCCGCACCCACTCTTCGCGGTCTTCGGGGGTGGCCAACGTGAAACTGGCCAACTCCAAGGGACACAAGAAGACCTGCTCTCCGCCCTCGAGGTCCTCGACGAGCAGGCGGGGGCCGTTGCCGTTGACGTCCAACGACAACCGCACGGCCGCGAACTCGTTGACCAGATCGGCGAGGACGCGGCGTCCGGCCGGAGTGTTCACTTGCTCAGTATTACCGCATACAAGTGTCAGAATCAATGAAATAAGACGGAATGACGACTGACGTATTGCGTGCGGGCCAAGTGGTGTGAGCCGTTCTTCACATGGGAACATACAGTTCATGCGACGATGGGGAACGGGTGGACCGACGTCAGCACTAGATGACAGATGTGTCAGATATTCCAGATGCGGGAAGGCGAGATGAGCCAAGTACAAGCACCGGCCGCGGCGGTCGACGTGAGCCGGGTCGACACGGAGAACTATCGCTCCGTCTGGATGTATCTCAAGGAGCTCGAGTTCCGGCAGGGGTTCGTCGACATCACAGTCAATGGCGTGCCCGTCCGTACCCGTTATGCGGAGGCGGGCGACCCGGACAAGCCGCACGCCATCTTGCTGCACGGCACTGGGGGGCACTGGGAGACGTTCGCGCCCAACCTCGCCGCACTCTCGCAGCACTTCCATTGCGTGGCGATCGACATGGTCGGCAACGGGTTCTCCGACAAGCCGGATTACGACTACGAGATCGCGGTCTACGTCGAACACGTGCTGGGGGTGATGGACCACTTCGGCATGACGTCGGCCAGCTTCATCGCCATGTCGCTGGGCGCGTTCGTTGCGTCCGCGATCTCCGTCGGCCACGCCGACCGGGTGGACAGGGTGATCCTGATGTCGCCGGCCGGACGGGAGGCGTCGGCGTCGAATATGGCGCGCATTCGGGCGGAACGGACCAAGGCGGTCAATGAGCCGACGTGGGAATCGCTGCACGCCGTGTTCGCCCACCTGATCGCCGATGAAGCCAATCGCCTGCCCGATCTCATCGGCTTGCGCCAGGCCGTCTATCGGCGCGAGGACACCCGCAACACCATTGACCGGCTGCTGATCCTGCAGGACGAGAAGGTGCGCAACCGCAACCTGATTCCCGATGACAAGTGGCGCAGCATCACCGCACCGGTGATGATCGTGGCCTCGGGCAAGGACCACGGTGTCTATCAGGACACCGCGCGCACCATCGCGGACCTGATCCCGAACTCAGAGGTGTTCGAGATGCCCTCGGTGCGGCACTGGCCGCATTTTGAGGATCCCGAGGCCTTCAACGCTGCGGCGATCGAGTTTCTCACCAGATGAGCAGACCCGCCGAGGATGAGCTCGCCGACATAGCCCGGCGGCTGTATGAGGCCGAGCAGACCCGCACGCCGATCCGGCAGTTGTCACTCGACTATCCCGAGATGACCATCGAGGACGCCTACGCGGTGCAGCGGGCACTCGTGGCGTTGAAGGTCGCCGACGGACGGGAAGTCAAGGGCCGCAAGATCGGCCTGACGTCGAAGGTGATGCAGCGGGCGGTGTCGATCGACGAACCGGATTACGGCGCGTTGTTCGACGACATGTTCATCGAGGACGGCGGCCGCATACCGCTAGGCCGCTACATCCGTCCTCGCGTCGAGGTCGAGTTGGCGTTCGTGCTGGGCGAGCAGGTATCCGGCCCGGGCGTCACGTTGTTCGATGTGCTGCGGGCCACCGAGTTCGTCACTCCCGCGCTCGAGATCCTCGACGCCAGGGTGCAGATGTCGGATCCCGAGACGGGCCATCTGCGCACCATCGTCGACACCATCGCCGACAACGCCGCGGACGCCGGTCTGGTCCTGGGCGGGCGGGTGTTCCGCCCGTTGGACGTCGACCTGCGCTGGGTGGCGGCCTTGCTGCTGCGCAACGGCACCATCGAGGAGTCCGGGGTGGCCGCGGCGGTGCTCAACCATCCCGGCAACGGTGTGGCCTGGCTGGCGAATCACCTTTCTCCACATGGTGTTTCGCTGGGACGCGGTGAGGTGATCCTGTCTGGATCGTTCACCAAGCCAGTGTTCGCCGAGCCGGGGGACAGCTTCGTCGCCGACTATGGACCGCTGGGCACGGTGTCGGTGACGTTCGATTCGGAGGCATCGTGACGAACCGGTGGACGCAGCGCATCAGCGACGGCGACCCGCGGATCGGCATGTGGGTGGCCTCGGGCAGCGGCTACGTCACCGAAATCTGCGCGGGGTCCGGAATCGACTGGCTGCTGCTGGACCAGGAGCATGCGCCCAACGATCTGCGCACCACGCTCGAGCAGCTGCAGGTGCTGGCCGGCTACCCGGACGTCGACGTCCTGGTGCGTCCGCCGTCTGCCGACCCGGTGTTCATCAAGCAACTGCTCGACATCGGCGCGCAGAACATCATCGTTCCGATGATCGATGGCCCGGGCGAAGCGGCCGCGGCGGTTGTCGCCACGCGCTACCCGCCCGAGGGCATCCGCGGGGTCGGCAGCGCGTTGGCCCGGGCGTCGCGCTGGAACCGAATTTCTGACTACCTTGTCACCGCCGACGCAACGGTCTCGTTGACCGTCCAAGTGGAGAGTGTGGCCGGTCTGGCGCAGCTCGGCGAGATCGCCGACGTCGACGGGGTGGACGCCGTCTTCATCGGTCCGGCCGACCTGGCCGCCTCGATGGGCAAACTTGGGCGGCCGGAGCATCCAGAGATTGTGAGCACCATAGAAACCGCGTTGGCGACCATCGTGGAACACGGCAAGCGCGCCGGGGTGAATGCGTTCAGCGAACCGCTGGCACGCCGCTACGTGACGGCCGGTGCGAGCTTCGTGCTCGTCGGGGCGGACGTGGCACTGCTGGCCCGCGGTGCCGAAGAACTGGCCGCGAGGTATCGCAGCCGATGACCGACGCGTTGTTTCTGACTCTGGCGTCACCTAGAATTCCGGATCATGGACCTCGACTTCACGCCTGACCAGCTCGAGTTCCGCGACCAGGTCCGCACGTGGCTTGACGAGAACAAACCGGCCGAACCGCGCCCACGCGACGACGCGGGTATCCGTGAATACGACCTCGCCTGGCAACGCACTCAGGCCGAAGGCGGCTGGGCCGGCATCGCCTGGCCCACCGAATACGGCGGCAAGGGGTTGACGCTGCTTCAGCAGTTGATCTGGTACGAGGAGTACGCCGCGCGGGGATTCCCCGGCATCGACGCATGCTTCGTCGGTAACTCGCACGCCGGGCCAACCCTGATCACCAGGGCCACCGACGAACAGAAGTCATTCCACTTGCCGAAAATCCTTGGTGGTGAGGTGATTTGGTGTCAGGGCTTCTCCGAGCCCAACGCCGGATCGGATCTGGCGGCGTTGCGCACCAAGGCGGTGATCGACGGCGAGCACCTGGTGGTGTCGGGGCAGAAGCTGTGGACGAGCTTCGCCACCGTCGCCGACTACCAGGAACTGCTGGTGCGCACCGACAACACCGGCAGCAAGCACAAGGGCATCACCTGGGTGATCTGCGACATGAGCACCCCGGGGATCGACGTCCGCCCGATCGAGACCATCGAGGGCGGCTCGGAATTCTGCGAAGTGTTCTACGACGATGTGCGGATTCCGCTGAGCAACGTGGTCGGCGATCTGGGCGAAGGTTGGTCGGTCGCGATGGCGACGCTGTCCTTTGAGCGTGGCACCGCGTTCACCGCCAACCAGGTGCGGCTGGCGAAGATCATTGAGGACCTCATCGACTATGCGCGCGACCACGTCGGGCCGGACGGCCGCAGGCCCGCCATCGCCGACGACGACATCGCGCGACGGCTGGCGAGGGCCCGCGCCTCGGTGGCGTCGCTGCGGGCGCTCACCTACACCAACATCTGCGAGGCCATGAAGACTGAGACGCCCGGCCCGCGGGGTTCGATCGTCAAGTTGATGTACGCCGAATTGGCCAAGGAGATCGGCAAATTGGCGATGGATGTCGTCGGTCCCGCCTCGGTCCGGTATTCGTCGCGGTGGGATGTCGACGGCTGGGTCGGTTACTACTACTACAGCTTCTCCCAAGCCATCGGTGGCGGAACGTCGGAGATTCAGCGCAACATCGTCGGCGAACGCGTGCTGGGGCTGCCACGATGAGAGGACACGACGGTGGATCTGCTGCCCGGAGCTGAGCAACTCGAAATCATCACGGCTGCAGGAGAATTCCTCGCCAATCGGATGCCGGTTGAACGGATCCGCGCTAATCGCCACGCGGAAGCGCCGATACCCGAGTCGCTGTGGCGCGAATCCGCCGAGTTGGGCCTGCTCACCCTCGGACTCGACGAGGAGTTCGGCGGCTCGGGCCGTCCCTTCGACGACGAGGCACTGTTATTCGTCGAACTCGGCAAGCGGCTTGCGCCGGGGCCGTTTCTGGCATGCACGCTGGGTGCCCGGGTGGCTGCCCGTTGTGGCGACGACGCGCTGGCGCAGCGGATCGGCTCCGGGGTGGCGTCGGTGGCCCTGGCGGTGCTGCGTGGCGACGGCGACGTGCGCCCGGCGGGGTCCATTAAAGGCACTTTCGATTTGTTCGAACCGGCGGGTGCCTCGCACGCCCTGCTGGTGGCCCGCAGCGGTGCCGCGCTGGTCGACATCGATTCCTTCGGTCCGCTGACACCCGTGGCCGCAGCCGACCCAGGTACTCGGATATCTTCCGCCACAGTCGAATCCGCCGAGCCGGTGTATTGGTTGCCCGCCGATGACGAATGGATCTGGGGGCGCGCCATGGTGCTCGCGGCGGGATATCTCACCGGCTTGGCCGCGGCCGCGGCGGCGTCGGCGACCGAACACGCTAAGACTCGTGAGCAGTTCGGCAAACCGATCGGCGTGCACCAAGCGATCAAGCACGCCTGCGTCGACATGGAGATCGCTGCCGAGGCCGCACAGGCGCAGACATTCTTCGCCGCGATCGCGCTGGCGGATGGGCGGGCCGACGCACTGCTGCAGGTGTTGTCGGCCGCCACGGTGGCCGGCTCGGCGGCCGTCGACAATGCGGCCGCAGGTATCCACGTGTTCGGCGGGATGGGGTACACGTTCGAGAACGACATGCACCTGTATCTCAAGCGCGCCCATGTGTTTCGGCACTTGTTCGGGGAGCCCACCGACGTGCTGGCCGAGCTGCTGGCCCAGGACCGCGCCCAGTGAGCGGCACCGCTGGGGCCGTAGCCATCGCCGGCGTCGCCCTGTCCGACGTCGGCCGGGTCGACGACAAGGGGCCCTACGAGCTGATCGCCCAGGCCAGCCGCCGCGCCCTGGCCGACGCCGGACTGACACCCGATGACGTCGATGGGTTGGCCTCCACCGGTCAGGGCACACTGCCCCCCGTCGATGTCGGCGAGTACCTGGGGCTGCGCCCGCGCTGGATCGACTCCACCGCGGTCGGGGGAGCGTCGTGGGAGGTGATGGCCGCTCACGGGGCCGACGCGATCGCCTGCGGGCACGCCGACGTGGTGCTGCTGACGTACGGATCGACCGCCCGCTCGGATCTTCGAAAGCGATTGCGGGGGGCCAACATCAACTGGGGCGCACGCGGGCCACTGCAGTGGGAAGCGCCCTACGGCCACACCCTGATCTCTAAGTACGCCATGGCCGCGCGGCGGCACATGTTCACCTACGGCACCACGATCGAGCAGCTGGCCGAGGTCGCCGTGTCCGCGCGGTTCAACGCGGCCGACAATCCCGAGGCCTACTACCGCGATCCGATCACCATCGACGACGTACTCGGCGGACCGATGATCGCCGACCCGTTTACCAAGCTGCACTGCTGCATTCGCAGCGACGGGGGCGCGGCCGCCGTCCTCGTCAGCGCGGAACGCGCGAAGGATTTACGTAGTAAGCCGGTATGGGTGCTCGGCTCGGGCGAGACCACCTCGCACATGCTCACCTCCCAGTGGGACGACCTCACAGTCGGGCCGGCCGCAGTGAGCGGGCCGCTGGCCTTTGCACGGGCCGGGATCTCCCCGTCCGACGTCGACGTCGCTGAAATCTACGACGCGTTCACCTACATGTTGCTGCTTACCCTCGAGGACCTCGGCTTCTGCCCCAAGGGGGAAGGCGGCCCATTCGTCGAGAAAGGCTCGTTGCGCCTCGGCGGCGAACTCCCGACTAACACCGACGGCGGTGGACTATCGGCGTGCCACCCGGGTCAGCGAGGGTTGTTCCTGCTAGTCGAGGCCGCGCGCCAGTTGCGCGGCGAATGCGGGCCGCGGCAGGTGCCCGACGCCCGGATCGCCTGCGTCAGCGGCACCGGCGGCTGGTTCTGCTCTAGCGGCACAATGATTCTCGGCGCGGAGGAGCCGTAGCCGGTGCGCGCACCTTTGAATTCTGACGTCAGCGACACACGGTCCATGCTGGAGTGCGCTGCTAACGTGCACGGTGACCGTGAGGCCTACGTCGAGCCCGGCGCCCGAATCACGTTCGCGGACTGGATCGGCCGAGCCCGTGGGGTGGCATCGCAGTTCGCCGACCTCGGCGTAGGCAAGGGCGACGTCGTCACGCTGTGGCTGCCGTCGGGTATCGACTATGCGACGTGTTACGCCGCTGCGGCGATGATCGGCGCGATCACCACCGGGCTGAACCCGCGGCTCGGTCGTCGGGAGATCGAATCGATTCTCCAGCAAGCTGATCCAGCATTGATCGTCGCCGACGAGCATCTCGGTGCGCTACCCGACACCGGGTACCGGCTGCTGCCGCGGGATGCGCTGTGCAGCGACACGTCGCGATCGGCACCACCTGCCGTGGAGCTGAACCGCCGCGACCTGGTTGCGTTGATCTTCACCAGTGGCACGACGGGGACGCCGAAGGGTGCGGCCTTCGATGCCGACCGACTGGCCGCGGGCGCGGCAGCGGCGGGGGTGATGAGCGCGCCCCACGACCGGCGCCTCACATCGACGCCGTTCGCCCACGCTGGCTACATGTTCAAGCTCTGGGATCAGTTGGTGTGGGGCAGCACACTGGTGGTGCCCCCGACGCCATGGTCGGCCCGGGGCATGTTCGACGTGCTCCGCGACGAGCGGGTCACCGTTGCCGGCGCCGTGCCGACCCAGTGGGCCAAGCTGCTCGATGTCGATGGAGTGAGCCCGCAGGCGTTGCCGCACTTGCGGATCGGGGTCGTCGCCACCGCTCCGGCGCCCCCTGAACTGGTGCGGCGGGTCGCCGAGGGCATCGGGGTTCCGCTGGTCGTGCGGTACGCGATGACCGAGTGCCCGACCATCAGCGGCACCGAACCAGACGACGCCCCTGAGATTCAGTTCCGGACGGTGGGCCGGCCCGCGGCGGGAATGGACGTACGCATTGGTCCCGACGGCGTTGTTGAGGTGAGTGGTCCCTGCGTGATGCGTGGTTACTGGCGTAACCCGGAACTCACCGCAGAGGTGCTACAAGACGGCTGGCTGCACACCGGCGATGTCGGCGCGCTCGGCGCCGACGGCAACCTCACCCTGGTCGGACGTGGCGGCGACATGTACATCCGCGGCGGTTACAACGTGCATCCCGGTGAAGTGGAGCGGGTACTTGCCGGTCACGTGGGCGTGAAACAAGCAGCCGTGGTTGGGCGTTCGGCCCCGGTGATCGGAGAGATTGGCGTCGCTTGTGTCGTGCCGGCGGACGCCGCCAGGCCGCCGACGCTGGCCGAGTTGCGAACTCATGTGGCGGGCGAACTGGCTGACTACAAGGCGCCCGACGAGCTTCTCATCGTCGATGAGCTACCACTGACAGCGATGCTCAAGCCTGACCGGATTGCCCTGCGTGAGCTGATTAGGTTGCACGACGGGGATATTCAACGTCAACGACCGCCAGGCTGAGGCGACTCATGGTTGATCGGGGCGCAGCTCGATGAACAGGCCCTCGGCTTCGGCGCACAGCGTGTCCCCGTGGGTGAGTTGAGCACGGAGAGTCCGCTTGCGCCCTTGCTCGCCGACGAACCACGCCCGCACCGCGAGTTCTACACCGACGGGTGTGATGGACCGGAAGTCGGTGTGTAGATACGCGGTTCGCGCAGGCGCACGGCCGCCGCTACTGGCCAGGCGGCCAAGCACTTCATCGAATAACAGCGGGATGGCCCCGCCGTGGACAGCTCCACCGCCCCCCAGGAAATACCGGCCGAACGTCACCGACCCCTCGACTTTCTCATGGTCGCCCGCGGTCGGAATGAAGTTGGGGGACATGGTTTGTCCGCGTCCTGGCAGGTCGAGCCGGCGGGCGAAGATCTGTCGTCGCTCGGGGACTGCGGATTGGGCCAGCCGTTCGGCCCAGCTGCTCAAGTCGTTCGTCAGCGCCAGGGTGGTCGCCGCGTCCGGAGCGGCCGCGGCCACATCGTCGAGGAAATCGCGCAGCGCCGCGATCATGTCGCCGTATTCGGCGCCCCCACCGGGGCTGCGTACCGTCGGCTCCTGCCAGGTACGCATCGGCGGGAACCCGCCCCGTGACTCCGCGTCTTCGGTCTCCGTCATCCCGCAAGACTAATACATTGACATTAATATTGATCGCTGCGATGCTGACGTGGCGTGCGTCACTTCACGTCTTCATGAGATCCGCCCGCAGGCGCTAGGGAGCGAACATGTCGGAAGTCGCGTCGGACGGGCCGCTGGCCGGCCTGGTGGTGGTCGACCTGTCGACGACGCTGCCCGGCGCGCAGGCGACGCAGTTTCTCGCCGACTGCGGTGCCGAGGTGATCATGGTCGAGCCGCCCGACGGCAGTCCGCTGCGTGATCTAGCTGGCTGGCCAGCGCTGCTGCGTGGCAAGCGCAGCGTGACCCTCGACCTCCACAATGACGCTGACCTCGAGAGGTTGCGTGCTCTGTTGCGGCGTGCCGACGTAATGGTGAATACGTTGCGGCCGACCACCGCCGAGCGCATCGGACTTGCTCACGACGCGCTGTCGAAGGCCTACCCACGACTCGTCGTGGCGACGATCACGGGGTGGGGTTCGACCGGGCCGTTTCGCGACTACAAGGGCTGGGAGGCGCTGGTCATGGCCAAGACCGGCGTCATGCACGAGAAGCGCGGCCTCGCGCCGCGGCCCGGCCCGGCGTTCACTACGTTCACCTATGCGTCGTGGGGCGCCGCCCATGCCGCTGTTCAAGGTGTGCTGGCCGCGCTCCTCGAGCGGGAGAGCAGTGGGCGCGGCCAAACCGTCGAGACCAATTTGGTGACCGGCATGGGTTCGATGGATCCCTACAACTGGTTCTACGAGATGGTGCTGCAACGGTATCCGGGCGCCTTCGAACCGATGGACGCCGCATACGACGATCAGGGTCGGCCCCAGGCGTATCTCATTTATGCACTGCTGGTGTGTCCGACGAAGGACGGCCGCTGGCTGCAGTTCGCTCAGGTGTCGCCCAAGCTGATCAGCGCCTGGCTCACCGAACTCGACCTGCTCGGGGAGCTCGCCGATCCGAAGTGGCAGGGCTTTCCGATGCTGCCGACCCCCGAACTTCGCATGCAGTGGTGGGACATCATGATCGAACGGGTCGGCGCCCGCACCCTCGCCGAATGGCAGCAGGCCATGACGGAGAACCTCGACCTGAGCGGCGAGCTGTTCCGGAGTCCCGAAGACTCGCTGAACCACCCGCAGACCGCGCACGAAGGGCGTGCCACCACCGTCATCGACCCCGATCTCGGACCCGTACGACAGCCGTCGACCCTTATTCATGCAGACGGCAAACCGCTGACCCGGCTTCGGCCGGCCCCGCGAATCGGCGAGGACAACGACTCAGTCACCTTCGATCAAGTGGGCGGCGCCGCCCTGCCCGCTCCGCGGGAAGCCCACGACGACCCGCCGCTGAAGGGTGTGACGGTCCTGGAGTTCGGCAGCATGTTCGCCGGACCGTACGGCGCGACCCTGCTGGCCGACCTGGGTGCTCGCGTCATCAAGGTCGAGCCGCTCGACGGCGACAACATCCGCAACCTGGTCGCATTCCCTGAGGCGGGCGGCGCAAAAGTGTTGCAGGGCAAGGAAAGTATTGCGATCGACTTCACCCGACCCGAGGGCCTCGAGCTGGTGTACGAACTGGCCAAGCGGTCCGACGTCGTGCTGCAGTGCTTCCGCGGGAAAGCCGCAGAACGAGCGAAGATCGACGAAGCTTCGCTGCGGGCCGTCAATCCGGACTTGGCGTTCGTGACGACCTCGGGTTACGGGGTCGACGGACCGTTCGCACATCGCGCGGCCTACGCGCCGTCGGTCGGTGCGGCGTCCGGCCTGGCGCAGGTCGACAGCCACGACACGGGCCAGCCACCCACCGACCTGGACGACTTGCACCGGCGGGCGGTCAAACTCCACTCCGGCGGAGCTGTCCCCGCCGTTCAGTCCGACGGCATCGCGGCGCACGGTGTCGGTTCGGCGCTGCTGGTCGCGTTGTACGCCAAGCGTCGCGGCACGACGTTGACGAAGGTGGTCACGACCATGCTCGGCACTGTGCAGCAGGCGTTGATCGCCTACAACGCGAGCTATGCGTCCCGACCCGCCGAAACGCCCGCCGACGAACAGTTTTTCGGCATGAATGCCTTGTACCGGATGTACCGGGCGGCCGACGGTTATGTCTTTCTCGCCGCACCATTGCCGCGCGAATGGCCGGCACTGGCCAAAGCGATGTCACCGTACGTCGACTTGCACGCCGAGGAGCGCTTTGCCGACGCCGAATCTCGCACGCAGTACGACGAAGAGCTAATCGCCGCACTGACAACGGTTTTCGCAACCAAGACCAAGCTGGAGTGGGAGCACGAATTGTCGGCTCAAGACGTTGGGTGCGTCGAGGTGGTGGAGGCCAATTCCGAGTTGGTGTTGCAGGGCGACCAGTGCTACGAAGCAGGCTATGCCGTGGACGCCCACAGCCCGATTTTCGAGGAGCATCGTCGGCTCGCACCGCTGTGCCGGTTCTCGCGATCGCGGACACGGGCCGACGCCGGGTGCACCGTCGGGCAGCACACGGATGCGGTGCTGCGCGAAATCGGGCTGGACGAGGCGGCGATCGCCGACCTGAGAGCCAAAGAGATCGTCGGCGGTAGTTGACGACTCAGTCGTGCTCAGCGATCAGCCCGCGGGTTTCGTAGGACACCGGTGCCGTCAGCATTCCGACCCAGGTGTCCACGTAATTGTGCAGCTGCGCTTCGCTGAGTCCGTGCCCGGAGCGGGCGGATGCCGCCAGCACGTTGATCAGACTGATGTAGAGCTGGAAGGTTCGGCCGCGCCGGATCCGTTCGGGCAGGTCCTGCAGCGCGGCGTCGACCAGTTCTTCCAGCCTCTCCTGGGTCCACTCATCGTCGACGTGATCCGGCCAGTAATCGCTGCGTGCGCGCGGATCCTCCATGAGCCGAGCCAGGAACGGCGCGAACATCTCGCCCGCGGCGATGCTGTTGGCCAGCGGCCGCACCAGCAGCCACACCACGGCGCGGGGGTCTGCCTCCTTGCCTTGCTCGCGCATGCGCGCGAGCATCTCCTGGCGGTCGATCCCGAGGGACGCCTGGCGGTAGGCGATCAGCGCGCGGATCAGGCCCTCGCGAGAGCCGAAGTGGTAGCGGATCACCGAGGTGTTGGACTGCCCGGCCGCCTGCTGAATCTCCCTCAGCGTGACCGCCTCTATGCCGCGGGTGGCGAACAGCCGCTCGGCGACCTCCATCAACATCACCCGGGTCGACTCACCCGATGCGTTGCGCCTCCGCTCGCCCGCGGGCGACTCAGTTCCCAGCTCCGGCATGGGCCTCCTCCAGTCCGCCTCAGTTTTACCGGCGTCGCCCGTCAAGCCAAATAGTAATGGCTAGTCATTAAAAATACTGGACTTGCGTCGGAGCAGCTGGCATCATTCGAATGAGCGACGGATCCGTGGAGGGCCAATGAGCATGATCTGGACGAATTCTGGTGACTCGCACTTTCTAGAGCCCGACGATCTGTGGAAGTCCCGGTTGCCGAAGGCGCTCGCCGACTTGACGCCGCACGCCGAGAAGGATCCCGACGGGGAGTACGAGACCGTCTCGGTCGACGGGCAGATCTTCCGGCGCAAGCTGCCGTCATCGGCGATGGAGGCCTTCATCGAGGAGAGCATGAAGCCGCAGGGGATCCGGGACGCGCGGGCGCGGCTCGGTGATCTCGATAAGGAGGGCGTCTGGGGTGAGGTGATCTTCCCCTCGCTGGGCATGTGGGGCTCGACCTTCCGCACCCCTGAACTTCTCAAGGCATGCATGCGGGCCAGCAACGAGTGGGCGCTCGAGGAGATCTGCGCTGTGTCGCCTCGCTATGTGGTGACCGCCCAGGTGTCGACGCTGATCGTCGAAGACGCAGTCGAGGAATTGCATTGGGCCGCAGGCAAAGGCTTCAAGGCGGTGTTCTTGCCGACGACACCCCACCCGAGCGCCCCGGACTGGCATCGCAAGGAGTGGGAACCGTTCTGGGCGGCGGCCGAGGAAGCGGGCATGGTGATCGCGTTCCACATCGGCACCGATCCGGTCGACATGACGGTCGGTGGCGCCAGCGGCGGGGCGGGCATGGTGTACCGCGGGCCGGGCGGAGCGGTGATGAATTACGCCGAGACCACCTTCTCAGGGCAGCGGGCGGCGATGAAGATGGTCGCCTCCGGCGCGCTGGACCGCCACCCCGACCTTCGGGTGCTGATCTCCGAAGGGGGCGCCACCTGGGTGCCGTTCCTCGGTGACCGGATGGTCGAGGGCTACCGCCAACACCATATGGCGGTGCGGCCCAAGCTGACTCGCAGTCCCAAGGAGATCCTTTATGGTCAGGTATACGCGTCATTCCAGCACGACGAGACCGCGGTCGCCGCGTACGAGCACATGGGCTACAAGAACGTGATGTTCGGCAGCGACTACCCGCACATGGAGGGTACCTTCGGCCATACCCAGGACACCCTCAAGGGGCTCTTCGACGGCGTGAGCGATGAGACGCGGCTGCGCATCACGCAGGGCACGTTCTACGAACTGTTCCCCGACGTGCCACCCATCCCGGTCGAAAACTCCTGAGCGCGTGGCGAACACAACAGGGCTTCGCGACGTCGCCATCGTCGGTGTCGGCGCCACGCCCTACTACAAGCGCGGCGGCTCGCTGCCCAAGTCGATCACCGAGCTGGCCGGTGAGGCCATCCTGGCCGCGTGTGAGGACGCAGGCCTTCGCATCACCGACGTCGACGGCTTCGCCTACTATTCGGGCGCCAGTGCCGGTTATACCGAAAAGATGGACACCGCTGAATTCGTTGAGACCCTTGGGATTCCGGAAGTCCGGTTTACCGCCGCACTGACCTCCGGCGGCGGCGGCTCGGCGGGTGCGATCGGGCTGGCGCGGGCCGCAATCGTCGCCGGGGATGCCTCGGTGGTGGTGACGGTGATGGCGCTGCAGCAGGCGAAACAGCGTCTCGGATCGGTGTTTTCGGCATTGGAGCCCGATCCGATCAATTCCTTCCTTCAGCCGTCCGGGCTGTTCGGCCCGGGACATCTGATGTCGGTCATGGCTCGTCGGCACATGCACCTCTACGGCACCCGCCGCGAGGCATTCGCAGAGATTGCACTCTCCACGCGGGCCAACGCGACAAACAGACCGAAGGCCATGCACCGCCAACCGCTGACGCTCGACGACTATTTCAATGCGCGGATGATCGCAGAACCCTTGTGCCTCTACGACTTCTGTCAGGAGACCGACGGTGCCGTGGCCGTGATCACCACCAGCATGAATCGTGCCAAGGATCTGAAGCAACCGCCGGTGCCGGTGGTCGCCGCCGCCCACGGTGGTGTCCGCGACTGGGGTAGAGCTTTCGCCTGGATGGGGATGCCCGACGAATACTTCGCCTCCTCGGGCAATGCACCCATCGCCAAACGGCTCTACGAGCGGGCCGGTATCAGCGCTGCCGACATCGACGTAGCACTGCTCTACGACCACTTCAGCCCGATGGTGCTCATGCAGCTGGAGGACTATGGGTTCTGCGGCAAGGGGGAGGGCGGCACGTTCGTCGAAAGCGGAGCGATCCGGTACGACGGCGGCTCGATTCCGGTCAACACGCACGGCGGCCAGCTCTCCGAGGCCTACATCATCGGAATGACCCACATCGTGGAAGGAGTCGAGCAGATGCGCGGCACCGCCATCAACCAGGTCGCCGACGCCGAACTCGCCCTGATCACGGGTGGGCCGGCGAGCCTGCCAGTGAGCGGGCTGATTCTGGGACGCGCCGCATGAGTACCGCGGCGGTCACGCTGGCCACCACCATTCCGGGCGAACACGTGCGGATCGCGGTCAATAAGGACACCGAGCCGTTCTGGATCGCCGCGAAGGAACGGCGGTTGGTGGCGCCGCAGTGCGGCGACTGTCAGACCTTTCGGTTGCCCCCGACACCGTTTTGCCCCAATTGTCAATCGAAACAAGTAAATTGGGTCGACCTCAGCGGCGATGCCGTCGTTTACAGCTTCGCCGTGGTGCACGGTTTTCCCGGCATGCCGGATCTGGTGTTGGTGCCGGCGGTCCTCGACCTGCCGGACGCACCCGGTGCGCGGCTGGTCTCCAACGTGGTCGACATCGCACCCGCCGACGTGACGATAGGAATGCCTGTCCACGTTGACTTCTCACCGATCGCCGACGGCTGGCTGCTGCCCGTCTTTCGCGTCGTCGATCAGGATAAGGAGTAACACCGTGTCCGATGACAGCGCTCTGCACGAGAAGCCCCTCGAGTTCCTCACCAGCATCGCCAACACGGGCGGATCTTGTGACGGTCAGGCGATCCTGCCCGTCAATGGTCACTTCCGTTGTACGTGCTCGTGCGGCGACTGGGACGTCGAAGTCGACGATCCGCAGGAAGGCCTGCGGCAAGCAAGAATTCATACCGGCAGCGTTGCCAACTGAAACAAGAGGAGCCAAACGCGTGGGAAATCTGAATGGCAAAGTCGCCTTCATCACCGGAGCGGCCCGCGGTCAGGGTCGCGCACATGCGGTCCGACTCGCGGCAGACGGTGCGGACATCGTCGCGCTCGACATCTGCCGCGATATCGACTCCATCGACTATCCCAACGCCAGCCCCGACGACCTCGACGAAACCGTCAAGCTCGTCGAGAAGGAGGGCAGACGCATCGTCGCCCGGCAGGCCGACGTGCGCGACGCTGACGCCGTCGAGCAGGTAGTGGCCGACGGACTCGCCGAGTTCGGACGCCTCGACATCGTGATCGCGAACGCCGGCGTCATTCGACTTGGCCCCGGCGGCGACCGGCGGCAGACGTTCCGCGACATCATTGATGTCAACCTCATCGGTGTATGGAACACCGTGGAAGCGGCGATCCCAGCCCTCATCGACGGTGGACGCGGCGGATCGATCGTGCTGACGTCGTCGAGTGCCGGACTCAAGGGCACCGGCACGGATCGGGCTGGCGGACAGGCCTACACCGCGGCCAAGCGCGGCTTGGTCGGGCTGATGCAGGTGTGGGCGAACGAGTTCGCGCAGTACTCGATCCGCGTCAACACCATCCATCCAACCGGAGTCGCCACCGGAATGGTGATGAACGAGACCATGGGCAAGCTGCTGGCGGCCAACGACACGGCGGTCGCGGCGATGCAGAACGCGCTGCCCATCCAGGTCCTGATGCCCGAGGATATCGCGAACGCGGTGGCGTTCCTGGTGTCCGACGAGGCGAACTTTATCACCGGCACCGCGTGGCCGCTCGACGCCGGCTTCGCCGTCCGTTGACAGTCCCAGCGGATGTCGAGGAGTATTGCGTCCGTCACACGACATAGTTAACCTAGTTTGACGAGTTCTCTTCGACCCGTCGCCCCAATCGGTCCAGATTGACAGTGGACTGTCGTAGTATGCGAGCCGCGAGTGCTTGGAGTTCGCGCCCGTTCGAAGCCGCACGGAAGGACATCATGATCCAGAATCAGCCCACGGCAACGTGTCCCATGAAGCAGATCGACATGAACACTCCGGACTCGCCTGCGCTGACTCACTTCCGTTTGCTCGACGAGTGCCAGGACGAGGCCCGACCGGTCTTCCGGAACACCGAGGCCGATATGGACTACTGGGTATTCACCGACAACTCGGTGATTTTGGACGGGCTCCAGCACCCGGAGCTTTGGTCCAGCAGCGTGATCGTGCCGACGGATCCAGAGCCGCCGTACAAGTGGATCCCGATCATGCTCGACCCGCCCGACCATGCCAAATGGCGTCATGTGCTGGCGGAGTACTTCTCGCCTGGCCGCGTCAAAGGCCTGCGCGACGCGCAGCAGAAGCTGGCCGCGCGACTGATCGATGAAGTAGCAGGCGAGGGTGGGTGCGATTTCGTGACGCGGATCTCGCGGGTGTTCCCGTCGACGGTCTTCCTGACGATCATGGGCATGCCCGTCGAGGATCTCGAGAAGTTCCTGGCCTGGGAGGACATGATCCTGCACCAGAGCGGGGCAGGGGAGGAAGTCAACGCGGCCCGACTCGAAGGCATGACGCATGTGATGGGCTACTTCTCCGGCCTGATTGCGGAGCGGCGCGAGAATCGTGACCCGCATGCGGACGACATCGTCAGCAAGGCCATCGACTGGACGCTCGACGGCGAACCCATCAACGACCTGGAACTGCTCAACTGTCTCCTGCTGTTGTTCATGGCCGGGCTCGACACAGTCTCCAACCAGCTGTCGTACGCGATGCTGCACCTGGCCACCCATCCGGCCGACCGCGCACGGATCGTTGCCGAACCCGAGCTCATTCCGAAGGCTGTGGAGGAACTCCTTCGGGTTTACCCGATCGTGCAGACGGCGCGAAAGGCCAGCCAAGACATGGATTTTCACGGATGCCCGGTTAAGGCGGGCGACATGGCGTCGTTCTCGCTCGCGTTCGCGGGCCGGGACGAATCGGCCTATGACGATGCCCGCACGGTCAACTTCGACCGTGGCGTCACACGTCACCTATCCTTCGGCGGCGGGCCGCACCGCTGCCTCGGTTCCCACCTCGCGCGACAAGAGCTAGCGGTGGTGCTGGAGGAGTGGCACAAGCGCATTCCAGACTACGAGGTCTCCGGGCAACCTATCGAGCACGGTGGTCAAGTGTTCGGCGTCGATTCGCTGAAGCTGACCTGGTCCTGACTAGCGCAGTGCCCAACACCGTCGGATTCCTTGGCGCCGGACAACTCGGCGAGCCCATGGTCGAGCGGTTACTCGGCGCCGGCCACCATGTCCTGGTCTACGCCCGGCGCGAGGAGGCCGGCCAGCGACTGGAATCGAAGGGCGCGGCATTGGCCGATTCGGTCGCCGATCTGGCACGCCGCAGCGATGTCCTCATTTCGTGCCTGTTCTCTGACGCGCAGCTGCGCGAAACCGGGTTCGGCGCAGCCGGTTTCATCGCTAACGCGAAGCCGGGTTGCGTGTTCGTGTCCCACACGACAGGCACACTGTCTACCCTCGAGGCGTTGCGGGACAGTTCTCCCGCGGCGCCGGTAGTGGTGGACGCGCCGGTCAGCGGCACCGCGGAAGACATCGCCGCAGGCGCACTGACCGTACTGGTCGGCGGACCGAGTGATGCTGTCAGCGCCGTCACGCCGATTCTGGCCGCTTACGCCGATCCCGTGGTGGCGACCGGCGTGCTGGGCAGTGCGCTGGCGCTCAAACTGATCAACAATTTGTTGTTTGCGGCCAACGCCCAGCTCCTTGCCGCGGCAACGCAACTGGGAGAACGGTTGGGGGTCGCACCGGAGGTGCTGTTGTCCACGCTGCAGGTGTGCAGCGCAAGGAGCCATGCGGCCGAGCAGGCGCACCGCATCGGCGGGATGGACCGGTTCGCCGAATTGGCCGGCCCATTCCTGCGCAAAGACATCGCGGCGTGCCGCGAGGCCGCGGCCGTGGCGGGTGTGGAACTCGGACTGTTGGGCACCGCTGTAGGGGAGGGGCCGTTAGTCCTGGACCGCGCGAGTGTTGGGACACCCTGATGACGGGTCGGCTCGCGGGAAGGGTGGCGTTCATCACCGGGGCCGCCAGGGGACAGGGCCGCGCACACGCAGTGCGAATGGCAGTAGAAGGGGCCGACATCATTGCCGTCGACCTAGCCGGCCCGCTACCCCAATCAGTACGTTATCCATCGGCCACCCCCGACGACCTCGCCGAGACTGTGGAGATGGTGAAGGCCGCAGGTGGCCGAATCATGGCCACCGCAGCCGATATCCGCGATCTGGACGCGCTGCGGCACGCCGTCGACGCGGGTGTCGAGGCCTACGGGCGACTGGACGTCATTGTGGCCAATGCGGGAATCTGCATCCCGTCACCGTGGAACGAGATCACCCCGGAGTCGTTCCGCGACATCATGGACGTCAACGTCACTGGTACGTGGAACACGGTGATGGCCGGCGCACAGCGGATCATCGACGGTGGCCGGGGCGGGTCGATCATTCTGATCAGCTCTTATGCCGGGGTGAAGGTACAGCCGTATATGGTGCACTACACCGCGAGTAAGCATGCCGTGACGGGCATGGCGCGGGCCTTCGCCGCAGAACTGGGCAAGCACGACATCAGGGTCAACAGCGTGCACCCGGGGCCGGTGAATACGCCGATGGGCGGTGGCGACATGATTGCCGCGCTGTTTGCCGCCATCGACACCAACCCCGCACTGAACAACATGGGCACGCCGTTCCTGCCGCAGTGGGCCTGCGAGCCGGAAGACGTTGCGGCAGCGGTATGTTGGCTAGCTTCCGACGAGTCGCGTTATGTGACCGCGACTCGGCTGTCAGTTGATCAGGGCATGGCACAGTTTTAGCGCTGTCGCATGGAAGGCAGTGTCAGATCTGGCCGAGATACCGCTCGACCAACGCGACTGAGGTCTGCGGGTAGCTGCGAGCTGTGGCCGCATCGAGCCCGTCGCGCACCAAAAGCCGGGCGAGTCGGTTGTTGATCAATGACAACACGAAGGCGGCCAGCAGTTGGTAGTAGGCGATGTCGCCGGTCAAGGTCCCGCCGAATTGCACATAGCGCCTGACGGTCTCGACGTCGTCGGGTACTCCGGGCAGGCGAGTGAATCCCAGTGCTTCGCAGAGGAAACGCTCGAACATCAGCCACCAACCGAGATCGATGTCCGGCGGCCCGGTGCCTGCGGTCTCCCAGTCGAACAATGCGACCACCGAGAAGTCGTCGCCGAAACACATGTTTCCGACCCGGGCGTCGCCCCACATCACCGTCTCGGCATCGGTGTGAGGCGCAGCGGCGAGAATCACCTTCAGGGCCTGTGCGAGCACATCCGCACCGACCACCAAATCGGCGCGACACCACTCGTACCAGCCGCCGAGTTTGTCGAGGTAGCGCTGCAATGCCGTACGGGTCTGGCCGGCGCCGCGGAGGAAACGCAACGTCTCTGGGTCGTCGACGCGGTGCACGTCGACGAGTGCGCGTAGTCCGTTGTCGCACAACAGCCCCCGATCGGCAGCGGACAGGTCGACAGTCCAGCCACGCTTGTGCCAACTCGGAACATCCGACGGTGTGCGCCCCCGCACTCGGCGCATCACATAAAACGGCGACCCCAGGACCGCGGCGTCGCGTTCGATGCCAACGATGTGCGGAACTCGAATCCCCTGCGCGCCAAGTCGTTGCATCACTTCGGCCTGTCGCGGGGCGTCGGGCACGGTGAACAACTGGTGGCTTTCTGCCTGTGCGCGCAGCACCAGATCCTCGGCATGGCGCACGCCGGCCCGGTCGGTCCAGGCGGCGGTGAAGAACACCGTTCGCCCGGAATAACCGGCTGGCGGAGCGGTGAAATCGGAAACCACGAAGGCTGTCGCTTCCACAGCCGCCAGCCGAAGAGGCAACCAACCCTGCAGCACCTCGCCCACCCGGTCGCCGACGTCGCCGCGCGTCGAGGTGTACGCCATCTGAAGAACCCCTTGCCCCAAGTACTGAACACTACTGTCAGAATAGCGGTCATGGACAACAGTCGGTTGAGCAGTCCGGCGCTTGGGGCCTACGTGCTTCCCGGACGTGTCACCGATTCCGGCGCCGTGATCGGCCAGGCGCAGGCCGCCGAGCGTCTCGGCCTGCGCACGGTGTGGCTCAGCGAGCGGTGGGGTACCAAGGACCTCGGCGTGATCGCCGGCGCGATCAGCCAGGTCACGTCGGGAATCGGAATCGCCTCGGGTATAACACATTTGCAATCGCGGCATCCCGCATTGCTGGCGTCGCTGGCGATGACGGTGCAGGCGCTCTCGGGCGGGAGGTTCGTCCTCGGCGTCGGCCGCTCGGTGGACGCCATGTGGAAGGCCGTCGGGTTGCCGAGCTCCACGAACGCCTCGATCGTCGACCACGCCGACATCTTCCGTCGGCTGTGCCGGGGGGAGAAGGTGCGCTACGACGGACCCGCGGGCACCTACCCGTCATTGCGGCTCAACGACTTACCCGATCAGCCGGTGCCACCAGTGGTCTTCGCGGCGATCGGGCCCAAGGGCCTGGCGCTCGCCGGCCGTCACTTCGACGGGGTGCTGTTGCATCCGTTCCTGACCACTCCCGCCGTGCGCCGATCGGTTGAGCTCGTCCGCCGCGCCGAACGCGCGGCTGGGCGGCCGACGGGCAGCGTGCGGGTATACGCCACCGTGGTAGTGGCCTGCGAACTCCCTGCCGACGAGGAACTCGCGATCGTCGGCGCCCGCGCGGTGACCTACTACCAGATTCCCGGCTTCGGAGAACGACTGGCGGCCGTCAACGGATGGGATCCGGAGCCGTTGAGTCGATTGCGATCCCATCCCCTGCTCGACGGGATCAGAGGCTCGGCGGACTCCGTGCTCACCCGGGAGCAACTCACCGAGGTCGCATCGCTGTTGCCCGCGGCATGGACCGGCGACGCGGCGGCGATCGGATCGGTGTCCGCCTGCCACCAGGTATTCCACCGCTACCGAGAGGCGGGGGTCGACGAGTTGATCTTGCATGGCAGTACACCCGACCGGCTCGGCCCCCTCTTCGCGCGGGCGGGCTGAGGACGGGCCACCAGTCGCAATGACACTCACCGGGCGTCAGTGTGACCGGACCCCGAAGTCGATGTCCTGAATGCCGGAAAATGGCGTGAAGCCGACCTTATCCAGCCATGACGGGGCGGCTTTGTGTCCCGGCTCCGGGCGCGCCCAGTCCACCCACGAACCCCAATCATCGCGACGGAGCTTCTGTTCGAGCGTCTGCGGGTGTGCGGCCTCGGCGGCCGCGTAGCGAGCAGCGAAGCCCTTCATCTCGGGCAGCAGCCAGACGTCTTCCTCGGAACGCCATCTGCCACCGCCGGCGTACTCGATGAATTGATAGGACGGGAAGTCGATGGGTGCTCCGCCCGGTTGTGGATTGTCGGCGCGATTGAGCACCTTGTACGCCACCCGCGTGTCATCGACGACGTACCAGACCAGCGGGCTGTAGACCTGCGGTGCGGCGCCCATCGTCCCTTCGAGGAACTTGGTGATTTCCGCCGGACCGGTGAACTTTCCGTAGAAGTGGTCGAAGTACGTTGCGTCGTCGGTGAATAGGTGTGCCCAGGCTTGCCAGTCCTCGAGCACCGGGCCGGTCATGAAGTAGCGCCGAAATTCCCGCTCGACTTCCGCAATGTCTGCCATCGCGCTCAGCCGCCGAGTCGCAGCCCGGTGTTGCGGGTGCCGAACACGTCGGTAGCCATGATGGTACCGAGTTTCTCAGCATCCCAGCGCTTTTCACCATTGGAGACAGACGCGACAGGATGCCAGCCCTTGAGAAGTTGGAGATGTTCGCCCATCGCACGGATGACCTGACCGCTGACGTGACCGGCCTCCGGGCTGGCCAACCAGGCCACTACCGGCGAGCCCAGTGACGGATCTTTGGGATCGAACTCGTCCTCGGCGCGCTCATCGGGCTCGATCGGGGCCTGCGCGCCCGGCATGGACGCTGACATTCGGGTGCGCCCACCCGGGCTGATTGCATTCACGGTGGCGCCGATCGACGCCAACTCCAGGCTCAGCGTCTGGGTCAGGCCGACGATCGCGGCCTTCGCGGCGCTGTAATTGGTCTGCCCGAAGTGGCCGTGCAGACCGGCGCCGGAGGTGGTGTTGATGATGCGGCCGTAGACCTTTCCGCCGGATTCCTTCGATTCCGCGCGCCACTTGCGGGCGACCGCGCGGCTGGTGAGCCAGCTACCGCGAACGTGCACCCGCATCACCAGGTCGAAATCGTCGGCGGTCATGTTCCAGATCGCTTTATCGCGAACGATTCCCGCGTTGTTGACGACGATGTCCAGCCGCCCCAGCTGCGAGTAGGCACGCTCGACGGCGAGGTAGACCTGCTCCTCGTCGCCGACATCGCTGAAGTCGCAAACCGCGGTGCCACCGCGGCTTTCGATGATTGCCACCACTTCGTCGGCGACCTTGCCGGTGCCCTCGCCGGACAAGCTGGTGCCCAGGTCATTGATGATCACGGTGGCGCCGTGTTTGGCGAGTTCGAGTGCGTGGCCGCGGCCGATGCCGTGCCCCGCCCCGGTCACCAGGGCGACTTTGCCGTCGAGCAGTCCGGTCATGGGCTCTCCTCGCTAGGTGTGAAGACCGTCAGGAATGGGCTGTCGGGATCGGTGTCGTCGACCGGGCGGAATACCGCGGTCACCGGCATCCCGACCCGAAGGTGGTCACCGTCGGCGCCTTCGATCATCGTCATCAGCCGCGGCCCCTCGGCCAGTTCGACGATCGCGGCCACATACGGCAGGCGCTCCTTGAACGGCGCCAGATCATTCACGTAGACAGTCGAATACGTATACAGCGTGCCGGTTCCGCTCGCCCTTATCGGCCGCACGTCTTCACTCCAGCAAAAGGGGCAGAACGGGCGCGGGTAGTGGTGGACCTTGCCACACCCCGCGCATTCGGCGATCAGCAATTGACCCCGCCTGGCGGCCTCCCAGTAGGGAGCGCTGGCCGCGTCGATCGTGGGTATGTCAGCGCGGGCCACCTCTACCACCCGGTGAACTCGGTCGGTCGTTTCTCCATGAACGCCTGGACACCTTCGGTGGAGTCGTGCGAATACGACTGGATCTCCTGCGCCATGGCCTCGGCGACGAATGCGCCGGAGCGGTCGGTGTCGGGAGAGTCGTTGAGCAGCCGCTTGGTGAATGCGATCGCCGAGGTCGGCGCTGCGGCCAGCCGGCCGGCGAAATCGGCGATCGTGGCGTCGAAGTCGGCGGCGCCGACCACCCGGTTCACCAGTCCCAGCGTGAATGCTTCGGTGGCTGAGAGCTTTTCGCCGAAGAACGCCATTTCCTTGGCCTTCTGCATGCCGATGCGACGGGGTAGTAGATAGCAACCGCCACCGTCGACGACCAAACCACGCTTGACGAACGACTCTGCGAAGTAGGCGTTTTCGGTGGCGATCACCAGGTCGGAGGCGTACACCACGTGGGCCCCCAGGCCCGTTGCCGCGCCGTGCACCGCTGCGATCACCGGTTTATTGCAGTCCAACACGCTGGCCACCAACTTCTGGGCGCCGTTCATGATGCGCCGGGTTGGCTCCAACACCCGCTTCTCGCTCTTGGCTCGCCGTTCGGCCAGCGATCCGACGTCGGCGCCGGAGCAGAAGTGCTTGCCGTTGGCGCGCAGCACCACCACGCGTACCTTCTCGTCGGCGTCGGCGGCGGCCAGTAACGCGATGAGGGCATCGCGGTCGTCGGGACGTACCGCGTTGGCCGCTTCGGGCCGGTTCAAGGTGATCGTCATGACGCCGTCCCCGACGTCGGACAAAATTGCTGCCTGCGTGTTCATGGTGTGTACGTGGCCTTCAGGTGCTTGATCCCGTTGACGAAGTTCGACCTCAGCATGACCGGTTCGCCCGCGGCGGCGATGTCCGGGTAGCGCGCGTAGAGCATTCCGAACGCCACGTTCAGCTCCAACCGGGCCAGATGAGCGCCAAGGCAGTAGTGCGGTCCCGGGCCGCCGAAGGCGATGTGGTTATTGGGTTTTCGTGCGATGTCGAAGCGCTCCGGCTGGTCGAAGACCGCTGGGTCGCGGTTGGCGGCGGGATACCAGACCACGACCTTGTCGCCGGCGTTGAAGGTATGGGTGACCTCGCCCTGCGCGTCGGTCAGCGTCACCCCGTCGCGGGTCACCGTGCGGCGAAAGTGGATTACCGGGCTGGCATACCGCAGGATTTCCTCGACCGCGGCGGGCGCCATCTCGTCGTAGTTCGCCAGCAGGCGGTCGCGCTGCTCAGGGTGCGCGCTGAGAATGAGTAGCCCGTGGGTCAGCGCATTGCGGGTGGTCTCATTGCCCGCGCCGACCAGCAGGATGAAGAACTTCGCGAGTTCTTGCGGGGTGAGGTTCTCCTCGTCGGAGGTGACCAGCTTGCTGATCACGTCGTCGCGGGGATGGGCGATGCGGTCCTCGGCGATTCGCTTAAGCAGTTCGATCAGCTGCTCGCTGATCTCGGTGACGGCGGCCCCGATACCCGCGACGGTCTGGTCGGGTACGTACTCGGGGTCCGAGGCACCGAGCACGATGTTGGTCGCCCGCAGGATGAACTGTTCGTGTTCGCGTGGAACGCCGAGCATGTTGTCGATGATGCGCAGCGGCAGCAGCGTCGCGAACGACGAGACGAAGTCGCACTCACCCGTGCGGGGCATCTCGTCGAGGATTTCGGCGGTGGTCTCTTCAGCCAGGCCACGCAGTTCGGAGAGTATGCGGGGAGTGAAGCCCCGCGAGACGATCTTGCGCAACCTCATGTGCTCGGGATCGTCCATGTCGATGATGGAGCCGCGGTATTCGCGCATCTCGGCGGTCTGGTCAAAAATCTGCGTGCCCTGCCCGGAACTGAAGTCGGCGGGGCGGCGGCTGATGTCGACGACGTCGCGGTGGGCGCCGACCGCCCAGAACCCGCGGGGCCGCGGTGAGTCGGGTCGGTTGGTGCGGACGAACACCGGGCCGCCGGCCTCGCGAAGGCGCCGGTAGAGCTCGCTCCGATCAGCGGGTCGCTCCTGCCACCACCGCAGATCGATCAGCGGTGCGAACTGCTGCTCCTCGGTGTCGATTGCGCCCACAGCACCCGATTCTGGCACCCATGTCACTTATAGGCAATGGCGGGGTGCTGGTAGATATCGTTGAATGCCTCTGGGTCGGACCCTTGAACCCGACAGGTATCTAACATTAGTGTCACTAGCGGGAACGGGTGGACGAACGGGTCGAGGAGAGCGCATGACATTACGGGTCGGCATCATCGGCGTCGGGTGGGGCGCGCATGTGCAGGTGCCCGGTTTCCGGGCGGCGAAGGGCTTCGAGCCCGTCGCGCTCTGTGCGCGTACACCCGATCGGCTGGAGCGTGCGGCGACCAAACTGGGCATCGAACAGACCTCCACCGATTGGCAGTCGTTCGTTACCCGCGACGACCTCGACGTCATCTCGGTCGCGACTCCCACCGTGCTACACCACGAAATGACGATCGCCGCACTGGCGGCGGGTAAGCCCGTGTTGTGCGAGAAGCCGCTTTCGGGCGACCTCGAAGCGGCCCGCCACATGGTGCGTGCCGCGACCGATTCCAAGCTGCCCACTGCCTGTTGTTTCGAGAACCGGTGGAACCCGGACTGGTTGGCCGTTGCGGACCGGGTGCGCTCGGGCTTCCTCGGCTCGCAGTACCTCGCGCGGGTCAGCCGCAGCGCGTCATACTGGCATCCGAGTCATCCGCTGCAGGCCCATTGGATGTACGACCGCGAGCAGGGCGGCGGGTATCTGGCCGGCATGCTGGTGCACGACCTGGACTTCCTGTGCAGTCTGCTGGGGCGCCCGGTGTCGGTGTGCGCGGAGGTCCGTACCAGCGATCCCGTCCGTGAACTGCCCGACGGCGGGACCCTGCCCGTCACCGCCGACGACACCGCGGCGCTGCTGATGCGCATGGAGTCCGGGGCGACCGCCATTCTGAGCCTCTCGGTGATGGGCGCCCACGCCGATCACTATCGCCTCGAATTGTTCGGTTCCGATGGCACCATCATCGGCGACGGCGACTTGCGTTCCGCGGCATACAGTCTCGGCGCCGCCACCGATGCGGGATTGAGTCCCCTGACGGTCGATGAACGCGAGCCCGCACACCCCGAGCGGTTGCCCGGGGGATTGGCGGGGCACGCCAGCCGGGCGATGGCCTTGATGCTGCAGGACTGGCTGCCCGCGTTCGACGGGGGGCCCAGCGGCGCGGCCACCTTCGAGGACGGGTTGCTGTCGCTTGCGGTGATCGATGCTGCGCATCGTTCATCTGAAGGCGGTGGTTGGGAGCCCGTGCAGGCCTGAGGCGCGGGTCGAGCAATCAAAGGAAGGGAACTGACCGATGAAAGGTGGACCGTCGATCAAGCATCTCGACGATGTACCGGCCGAGGAAATGCTGCGTTACGAGTTCGCCGATGGTCGCACGGCGTCGATCTGGGAGAAGTGGATCGAGCTTTCTCCCCGTTACTTCGCGTTCTGGAACAAGTGGGACCCGGGTGCCATCTCCTCGCAGCACGGCCACACCGGCGATCACAGCAACTTCATTCTGGCTGGCGAGATCCGTTGCAGTGACGTAGTCGCCCGCGCTGGTACGCACATCATGCTCGAGTGGGGGGACGTGTTCGGACCTTGGGAGGCCGGCCCTCAGGGATGCGAACTGTACGGGTTCATCGCCGGTGAGGGACAACCGTTCAGCGGCGATACCACCGCGTACGAAGCGTTGCTCGAGGCGCGAGGCGCCCGATCGGTACCCTTGCCGATGCCAAAACGCTTGCCGCCGTGGATACTTGCCAAACTAGGTGTGCCATTCACCTCATCGACCACCAACTGGAAGGCGTCGACCTGAGCCGCTCGGGTGTCGTGCTTGTCGTCGGAGTTAGTTGAGGGACGAGCCGGCGTCGACCGTGACGTGTCGGCCGGTTATCGCTCGTGATTCGTCCGCTGCCAAGAACGCCACCGCAGCGGATGCGTCAGTGTCAGCCCAGGTCGCAGCTGGCCATAGCATCGTCGAAAGCGACGCCGCGCCAGCGTGATTGCCTCTGCAATCCACGTCGAGCATGACGGGCCGATGCAACCGCCCGGCACGCCGCACATCGCCGGCATCCTCCGCACCGCTGACGGTGTTTACCCGGATGCCTTGTGGTGCTAGTTGTTTGGCCAGCGTTTTCACGTACTGCGAGACCATCGATTGAGCGAGCTCATATGCTGGCCCACCGAGTCCTTGCGGTCGATCGAGAAAAGGTCCTTGCGGGGAGAAGGTGGGACCAGATGCGATGAGGGAAGAGCCTTCGACCAACCGGGGCATCGCGGCGCTGAAAGTGTTGACCAAGCCGATGAAGTCGACGTCGAAGGTGTCTATGAAGGCTGCGATTGGGGCGTCCGGCTGGGTCGGGGCAATGGTGGCGTTGGCGACGACGACATCGAGTGCGCCGAGTTGCCGCACCGCGGTGTCGACGGCGCTCTCCATTTCGGTTCGATCGCAGACATCGCACCGATACATCAGTGCTTTTCGGTCGAGCTTCTCGATCATGGTAGCGGTGCGGTCGAGGTCTTCGCTCGTCGCGAGTGGATAGTCGCACGACGGGATGTTGTCGCAGAGATCCACCAACATGACGTCTGCGCCTTCCCACGCCAAACGCAGCGCGTGGCTTCGACCGCGACCCCTGGCTGCGCCGGTCACGAGCGCCACCTTGCCCGCGAGACGTCTACTGGTCACGACCTTCTCCGGCGAGAAGTCCCTCGGCGGGCGGATAGATCAGTACGCCACGGATATTGGCGCCCGCGTGCATGTCGGCGTAGCCGTCGTTGACCTTCTCGAGCGGGTAGGTGCGGGTAACCATGGATTCGAGGTCCACCTGTCCGGCGCTGTACAGCTCGAGGATCTTCGGGATGTCGGCACGGGGATTGCCCGAGCCGTAGAGGGTTCCGACAATCTGCTTCTCGGTCAGGGTGAGGTCCATCAGATTGGCCCGGATCTCGCGTTCCAGCATCGGGTGGATGTTGGTGACAACCAGACGGCCACGCTTGGCCGTCATGGCCAACGCCCGGCCGATCAGTCGGCCGTCACCGACTCCCATAGCACAGATGAACTTGTCTACGCCGCGGTTCCAGGTAGCCTCGGCGACAATGTCTTTCGCCTCGTCCCAGTCCGCCGCGGTGTGAGTGGCTCCCATCTTCACCGCTTCGGCCCGCTTGTACTCCGAAGGGTCGATGACGGTGATCGTGCGGGCGCCCGCGAGCCGCGCTCCCTGGACTGCCGCGGCGCCGATGCCACCGACCCCGGCGATGGCGACCGTGTCGCCCGGCCGGACGTCGGCGGCGTAGACCGATGACCCCCACCCGGTGATGAAGCCGCAGCCGAGAAGGCAGGCCAGGTCGAGGCGGTAGTGGTCCGGGATCTTCACGCAACTCGCCTCATGCACCACGGTGTGGTGGGCGAACGAGCCGACACCGCAGGCCAGCGCGAGGTCTTCGCCACCGAGATGGTGGCGGGCGGTTCCGTCGTGAATCTGCATGCCCGAGTAGATCTTTGCGCCAAGGTCGCACAGGCTCTGGTGTCCCGTCGAGCATGAGGGGCACCGGCCGCACGACGGGATGAAGCTGAACACCACGTGGTCCCCCGGCGACAGCCACGCCACGTGCTCGCCGACGGACTTGACCACGCCGGCACCCTCGTGACCGCCGATGCAGGGCAGTCGGATCGGCATGTCGCCGGTGACGAGGTGGTCGTCGGAGTGGCACATGCCCGAAGCGTGCAGTTCGATCAATACCTCGGTCGCCTTCGGCGCGTCGAGTTCGATCGTCTCGATGGACCAGGGTGTGTTGCGTTCGAACAGCACCGCTGCTTGGGTGTGCATGTGAAAACCCTTCCGGCTCAACGAATGATGGCTTGATGTTCGACGAACCCGGCGATGCCCTCGGGGCCGCCCTCGCGGCCGATGCCGGACTGCTTGAATCCGCCGAACGGGCTGGCGAAGTCGAGCACCGCCGTCGAGTTGACGGCCACCGAACCCACCAGAAGTTGGGCCGCCACTGCGGCCGCCCGTTCCTCGTCGGCGGACCACACCGCACCCACCAGGCCGTAGCGGGAGTCGTTGGCGATGGACACCGCCTCAGCGGCGTCGTCGGCGCCGGTGTCGTCGTAGGCGATCACGACCGCGACCGGTCCGAAGACCTCCTCGCGGGCGATCTCCATGTCATTGGTCGCAGCGACGAGCGCGGGAGAAACGAACCACCCTGGGCGGTCGGGGCGCTCGCCGCCGATCAGCACGGTGGCGCCGTCCTGCCGCGCGCGCCGCAGGAACCCCTCGACCCTGTCGCGCGCAGCCTCGTTGATCAGCGGGCCGATGTCGGTGGCCCGGTCGGCGGGATCCCCGACGATCAGCCTGGCGACGGCGGCAGTCAGTGCGGTCACGAATTCCTCGTAGCGGCTGCGCGGCAACAAGATTCGCGTCAGGGCAGCGCAGAGCTGACCGTTGTTGCCCATCACGCCGGCGACCAGACCTGACACCGTCGTCTCCAGCGGCGCGTCGGGCAGCACGATGGCCGCCGACTTGCCGCCCAGTTCGGTGCTGCAGCGTCGGATTCGGGAGCCGCACGACGCTGCGATCCTGGCGCCGACGGCCGTCGAGCCGGTGAAGCTGACCTTGTCGACACCCGGATGTTCGGTCAGCAGCTGGCCGGTTTCAGCGCCGCCGTTGACGACGTTGACGACTCCATCGGGCAGCCCGGCTTCCTCGATCGCCTCCATTAGCACACCGAATTCGAGCGGGGCGTCGGGCGCCGGCTTGAGCACCACCGTGCAGCCGGCCGCCAGGGCCGGAGCGAGTTTCAACGCGGCGATAAACAATGGCGTGTTCCAGGGCACGATCGCGCCCACCACTCCGACAGGGAGCTGACGCACCTCGACGGTGCCGCCTGTCATCGAGGGACGGGTGGCGGAGAAGGGATAGTCAGGCGTGATCGACGCGTAGGCGCGCAGGACACCGACCGCGGTGATGACCTGACCGAACGTGCTCCAGGATCGCGGCGAGCCGATCTCCGCGGTGGTCAGGTCAGCCAGTTCGCTTTTGCGGGCGTTCAGCGCGTCGGCGAGTCGGCCCAGCGCCGCGCCGCGATCGGCGGCGGGCACCCGCCCCCAGGCCGGCAGGGCGCCGCGGGCGGCCGCGACCGCGGAATCCACGTCCGCCCGGCCGGCGAGGCCCACGGTGCCCAGCAGCTCGCCGGTGCTCGGCGACATCACATCCAGCGTCGCGGCGTGCGCTTCCGACACCCATTTGCCTGCGACATAGCTCGCCGCCAACTCGACCATGGCCACCGATTCTGGCAGCTATGTCATCTTTGGACAAGCGGTTCATTGGCCGTGAAGCGAGGATTTTGTTCCAGTGCTGTATTTTTTCTGACACTATTGGTCACTATGAACGCTTCGCCTGACAGTGTCGCTGACGACAGCGCCGGACGGCCATGGGAGCTGGTGGTGGAACGCGGCAAGATCGCCGAGTTCGCCGAAGCCATGTTGTGTGACGATCCGGCGTATCGCGGTCCGGACGCAATCATCCCGCCGACGTTCCTGACCAGCGGCGGACGCTGGGCGCCGGCCGGCGCCAGGGTGGACGTGGGGTTCGAGCGCAAGCGCTTGCTGCACGGGGAGCAGGAATACACCTTCCACGCCGCTCCGCCCGCCGCCGGTGACGTGCTGACCGCGCAGGAGCGGATCGTCGATCGCTACTCGAAGCCCGGCAGGCGCGGGGGCACCATGCGTTTCGCCACTGTGGTCACCGAATATCGCAACGCGCAGGGAGAACTTGTCGCCGAGGCCAAAGCCACCTTCATCGAGACGGCGGCGAAGCAATGACGGTGACCACCACTGCTGTGAGTGTCGGCGCACGTGCGCCGGCCCGTGATTTTGGGCCGCTGACCCGGCAGATGTTTGTCCGCTATGCGGGCGCGTCGGGCGATCTCAACCCCATGCATTACGACGATCAGCTCGCACAGTCCGCAGGCTATCCCTCGGTGTTCGCGCAGGGCATGTTCTCTGCGGCACTGCTGGCCGGGTTCGCCACCGACTGGCTGGGCGCTCGCTGCGTGCGCCGTTTCGGTGTCCGCTTCCGCGAGCAGGTCTGGCCCGGCGACGTGCTGACCTGTTCCGGCACGGTGACCGCGGTGTCGGCAGAAGCCGACGCCGACCGGGTGAGCGTGGAGTTGACGGCCGCACGACAGACGGGCGGGATCGCAATTGCGGGCTCCGCTGAGTTCCTCGTTCCGAGAAACGCCGCTGGGCGCGACGCGGGCCGCCCAGATGGGCCATAGGCTTAACACGCCATGTCCGAAGCCTCGATCGTCCGCAGGGCCAGTTACGGCCCGTCCAGCCCCGCTGTGGGCGCTCGCGGTGCCAGCACCCGAGGCCGGATTGCCGAGGTCTCGCTGGAGTTGTTCGGTCGGCTGGGGTACTTCGACACGTCGGTCGACGCGATCGCCAAGGCAGCGGGGGTGTCCCGGGCCACCTTGTACCAGTACTTCAACGGCAAGGACGAGATTTTTCTGGAGCTGCTCAATGAATGCGGCGGCGCGTTGTTCCGGGTGGCGCGCCGCATCGGCGCGCTCGGGCCGGACGAGGTGGGTTTCGACAATCTGAACTGGTGGCTGGGCGAGTGGAGCTGGGTGTTCGACAAGTACTCCACCATGTTCGTGCAGTGGACGGCGATCGCCTCGTCGGACACCAAGGTGCGTCCCGAAATCACCCGCTTCGTGCGCAGCTACAACCATCGCATCGCCGAGCGGCTCGCCGCCTCCGGCCTGACGGGGCTGGACCCGGAGGTCGCGGCCATGACGATGACCGCGCTGGTGCACCGCCTCAATCTGTTCGTGCACACCGACCGGGCTTACGGTCGCAGCGCCAAGGACGCGGTTGACACGCTGTCGGTGTTCCTGCAGCTGATGTTGTTCCCCGATACGCCGCGGTCGGTGTTGACGTCGTTAGGTCTGCATGCCAGCGCAGACCCGGCTGCGGACGTGGACGCGCTCGAAGTGCCTCCGGCGCCAGACGTTTCGGGGCTGTCGGTCAGCGAGCGCACCGCCAGCCTCAGTAAGCGTGCCGTCATCACGGTGAATGCTCTGGCCGATGCCGGCGCCGCTCAATTCCGTGCGCGCGGCTACCGCAGTACCAGTGTCGACGACATCGTCGAGTCGGCCAGCGTGGCGCGAGGCACGTTCTACAAGTACTTCAAAGACAAGCAAGATCTGCTCGCTGCCGTGGCCGCCGAAATCTACAGCGCAGGAATGGCGTTCGCCGACCGGATCGCCGAACTGGATCCTGTGGGCAAAACGTCTACGCTGCGGCCCTGGCTGGGCACCTACGTCGAGTTCTATGACAAGTATTCGGGCTGCATCGAGGCGTGGGCCGAGGGCGCCGCCGACGATCCCACGATCGTCAGCATCGGCGAGAACGGACAAGTGCAGATGGACGTCGGGGCGGCCAGGATGCTGATCCGCGGAGCGGATCGGTACCCGTTCGATCCGGTGGTCTCGGCGCTGATCTTACGGGCGCTGGTCACCCGTGTGCCGCAGGCGGCCCTCGATCTGCCCGAGCCGATCAACGACGACGAACTCATTGATGTGTTGATCACCTGCATCCGCCGCGGGTTCTTCGGACGCAAGAAGTAAAACGGGCTCCGCTATGCGGTCGTAACACCTTGGGCGACCAGCTGATCGATCGCATTCATCGAATATCCCAAGTCGCACAATATTTTTCGGCTGTGCTCACCCAGCGCGGGCACGTCGCCGATCAACGGATCGACGCCGGCCAAGGCAGCGGGCGGCGGCAGCGCGGCCGCCGGACCGCCCGGTGTCTGAACCTCCTGCCACCGGTCCCGGCCGACGAGCACTGGATGCAGCCACAATTGGTCCACATCATTCATCCGGGCATGTGCCACGCCGGCCGTCTGTAGGCGCTTCTCGAGCTCTTCAACGCTCAGCCGCGCGGCCGCCGCAGCGATGATCGCCTCCAACTCGTCGCGGTTCGCCACCCTATCGGGATTCGTGGCGAATCGCGGGTCGGCGACGAGACCCGCTCTGTCCAAGACGGTCTCGCAGAGCCGTTGCCATTCGGCTGGGTTCTGTACGGCGAGCAACACGGTTCCGCCGTCGCCCGCCGTGAACGGGCCGTACGGAGCGATCGTTGGATGTCGCGCGCCCGTACGTTTCGGCGCCGTTCCACCGTATCGACCGTAGTAGAGCGGTTGGGACATCCATTCGACCAACGCGTCGAACAACGACACTGATACCGGATGTATCGCACCGGTCGTGGCGCGCGTGTAGAGGGCGGTGAGGATCGCGGAGAAGGTGAACATGCCGGCAGCGATATCGGCGATCGATACACCGGTGCGCGCCACTTCGTCCGGCGAGCCGGTCACCGATAAAAGTCCCGCCTCGGCCTGTACAAGGAGGTCGTACGCTTTGCGGTCGCTCCATGGGCCGTCCTGACCGTAGCCGCTGATGGTGGCCGTAACGGTCTGGGGGTGCGTGCGGGAAACCGATTCGGCGTCCAATCCCAGCCGGGCCGCGGCGCCCGGTCCCAGGTTCTGTACCAGCACGTCGGCGCTTTCCAGCAGACGATGGACGATGCGTCTGCCTTCGGGTTGTTTGACGTCTACGGTCAACGACTCTTTGCCGCGATTGAGCCAGACGAAATAGCTCGACTCGCCGTGTACAGCGCGGTCGTAGCCACGGGCGAAGTCGCCGCCCTGCGGTCGCTCGACCTTGATCACCCGCGCGCCGAGATCCGCGAGTTGGCGGGTCGCATATGGCGCCGCGACTGCCTGTTCGAGGCTCACCACAGTGATGCCCGCCAACGGGGCATTCGTCATGCGGTGCCTCCGGATGATATGACGAAGATGTCAGAAGAACGATATTAGTTTGTGGTCTTCAATCCGAATAGCATATTACGTACCCAAAAACTATGTGTACGCAGTGTCAGATGACGGCTGGACTGGTCAGGTGGGAGGCCGCGACGGCCATTCCGGTGATCCATTCCGGCACCGGCTCGTAGACCAACGGCGTGACCGGCCGGCCGCCACCTGCCGCGCCGGCGGCAAGCCAGGTCCGGACCTCGTTGGCGCCCGCACCGGCGCGGGCGTGGGCGGTGTCCACGAGTTGAACCAACGCGGCGACATCCCAAGTCGACATTGCATCCAACACTTCGCCGTCCCAATCGGGACGGATCTTGGTACGCGCGTCCGCCATACCCTCGGCGATGATGCGCGCCCGGTCTTCGTCGCTGAGGTCGTAGGTGTCGGCCTCGAGACTCGGCGGTGAATGTGACAACCCTCCGGTGCCGATCACCAGCACCCGCTCTGCGATCCCGTCTAGGAACCGGCCGACTTCCGCGCCGAATTCAGCGACCCGGCGACCGTTGGGCAGCGGAGCTGTGGCACAGTTCACCGGCACCGGGATCACCGGCTTGATGGCCAACTCCCCGAGTAAGTCCCGAACAGGTTGCGCGAACGCGTGATCCAGCCCGATGTCCCGACATGCGGCGACGTCGAACCCGGCCGACAGCAGGTGTTCACACAGCTCGCGTGCCAACGTGGACGGGACATCCAGGTCGCCGGACGGATGGCCGCCCTCGGCCAGAATCGACGCGGACAGCGCCACCCCGAAGGCGGGCACCACGTGGCGGAATGCCCGACGATGGTCGCCGCCGAACACAACGACGACGTCGGGATCGAACTTCTGCGCTTGCTCGGCCGCTGATGTCAGTGCCGAGCGGAACCGGCGACCGAAGGCGTGTTCGACATCGCGTTCCTTGCCCGGGCTGTGGCTCGCGCAGACCACCAAACGCTCCGACGTCACACTCATCACCTCTTCGCTTGAAGTGACACCAATGTTAGATGAGTCGCCGTCCGGCCATGGCATCACACCGTGATGACGATGCCTTGCGTCAGCGCCACGACGGCGCCGAGAATCACGATGAACGCCACGCATGCCGCAACAAGACGGACGGTCTCTCGGCGCAGCGCTGCATCGGTCTGCGGAGGCAGGAAGAACTCGGGGGCCAGATCTTTCATGCGGTCGCTTGCCACCGCGACTCCTTTCGGATCACGGAACGTAGGGGCTGTCGGCGCCGGTCACGGTGCGCAACACCACCAGCGGAATGATCAGGAAGACGAAGAAGGTGACTTGGAAGACGATGAACCACGCGCCGAGCCGCATGAGTTCGAACCGCCACCGCGGAATCACCACGTCGTAGTTGAGGTAACCGTCGAATTCTTGCTGTTTGGTCAAGACCGCTTGCCTGGCAGCCAAGGCCGTTCCGCCCCGACTTTCGGCGTGGCCGGTCGGATGCGACCCGGTCCGAGGGACAGTGAAACGATCCAAGCGGCAGAATCGCTCGAAATGGTTGAGGCCGCGAACCGGCGGTTTACCGGCCCAGTAGGCGATCAGGTTGGGCCACACACACATGATGCCGATGGTCCAGAGCAGCGTGATGCGACCCCCGTTGCCCCACTGGAGAACGGGTCCGATGCCGGGATCATATGTCCACCAACCCAATGCCGTAGCGGTGCCCTCGACCACGAAGTCCCAGACGTAGTTGACCGGAATCGCAAGCACCAGCATGGATTTGAGCATGCTCCAGCCGAACCGCGTGGATACCCATTGACTCAGCCACAGCACCAGGATCGCGTGCACTCCCCAATACACCGCGTACGCGAATGGCATGAACAACGGATCGTTGGGCGTCTTGATCGGCAGCCACTCGAGCAGATGGTGTTGTGCGAAAGCCGGACTGTAGAACAGCATCTGGCCCCAGTCACCGATCGTCTCCATCCAGTACACCGCGAGGCTGTTGAACAGGAACAGAAACCCCCACGTCAGGCGACGCCGCCGGATGACATCGGCGATCGTCAGAACGATGAAAATGCTGCCGGCGATCGGTATCACCCAGTTGAAGAACCAGACACCGGATGGATGGAGGGTCGCCGGTGGCGCCAGCTGTGACATGGCGAAAAGCATCGTTGCCTCTCAGCAAGCAAGGGCGGGATCGGGCTCCATCACGTTCTTCGTACGTGTGTAACCTAGTTCACTATATTTGGTTTGTCACCAGAATCTGCGATGGGGGCGTCGCTGTATGTCGACTCGAACGCTGCGTCACCGTGCCAGTGCGGCGGCAGCGAATCTCACCGCGGCGGGGGAGCTTGTCGCCGCAGTCTTGCCGACACTGCCCGGATCCGGCCCGTCGTCAGCAGCGGATGTCACCGCCGAATGGTTGACGAAACACCTAGCAGGCACGACGCCAGGTGCTGTGGCGCAGCGGATTTCACCGCTGGACGGCACAACGGGCACGACAGACCGTCGGCGCATGGCGGTTGAATGGAACGACGCGGGTCGGGCGGCGGGACTGCCCGAGCATCTGTTCCTCAAGAGCACCCCGCTGTCGGCAAAGAACCGCACCATGGTGGCGGCGTTGGGAATGGCCGTCAACGAGGCACGCTTCTACAACGAGGCTGCCGACGAACTCGGCGGCGTCACCCCGCGCTCCTGGTATGCGCGTGCCGGGGTGGGAGCTCGATTCCTGATCGTGCTCGTCGAGGATGTCGTTGCCGCCGGCGGTCGGCCGTACGCATTGGCCGACAGGTGCGACATCGGCCACGCGCAGGGACTGATCGACGCCTTTGCGACGTTGCATGCCCGATTTTGGGAGAGCCCGCGGTTGGTCGGGGACCTGTCCTGGATCCGAACGTGGAGCACCCGGCCGGGATACGGCGTGTTGAAGACGTTCTACTCTCGTGGGCGCCGCGGCGCGCTGCGCCGGGAACGTCCCGAGGTGACGCCCGCGGTGCGCGCTGTCGCGGCGGCTCTCGACCGGCACGCCGATGCGTACTACCGGGAGTTCGAGTCCGGGCCGTTGACCCTGTTGCACGGCGACTCGCATCTGGGCAACACCTTCGCGTGGGCTGATGGATGGTCCGGACTTCTTGACTGGCAAGTGGTTTGGCGAGGGCCAGGGCTACGGGAGGTGTCCTACTGGATGACCACTGGCCTCGAACCCGAGATGCGCCGTTCAGCGGAGCGCGATCTCATCGAGCAGTACCTGGAAGGTCTGCGCGCCGGTGGAGTGCAGGACGTACCGGCCTTCGACGCCGCGTTCGACCGGTATCGCCTTTTTGCCGCCGAAGCCTGGGATGCCACGGCGATGACGATCAATTGGCCCGGTCTGCAGGCGCAACAGAATGCCGACGCCGCCTTTCGGCGGGCCGGTGCGGCCGTCGAGGAACTTGACGCCGCTGCACTGATGAATCGCCTGTACCGATAGCCGCATCTGGCATCCGATGCAGGATGTTGACACTGTGACAGTGAACTGTCATCTTTGGTTAGTCGTGCCAAAGGAGTTGCGCAGTGACGGATCTGAAGTCGCCTGAAAAGGCAGAGTCGCCGGCCATCGAGCCCGCGCGGATCAAGACTATTCGGCCGGTGCTGTTCTGGTCGAGCGTCGGTGCGGTTTTCGTCGTCATCGCCGCCTACGTCTACATCTCTTGGATAGCGTCTGGCAATGCGACACCGGTGAATCCGGGGCCGGACCCGATCCCCGGAGCCACTCGTTTGGCGATGACCGCCTTCCAGATCGGCTGTCCGATACTGGCGTTGATCGCGATCGTCTACGTAGTCCGCAAGAGCATCCACGAGCGTCAACTCTGTGTCGAAGCCGCTATCGTGATCGGCTCGGCGATCGCCTGGTGGCACGACCCGTTGATCAACTGGTTTCAGCCGGCATTGTTCTACAACGCCGGGCTGGTCAACTTCGGCAACTGGACGCAGAACATCCCCGGCTGGCTCAGCCCCGACGGTCGACTGATGGCCGAACCTGTGCTGATGATCGGAATGATCTACGTCTGGATGCCGCTGGCCATGGGCTCGCTCGCCCGCTGGGGCATGGGTCGGGCCCGGAACAGGTGGCCGACATTGGGACCCGTCCGCACCTTCTGTGCCGGTTGGCTCACGGTGTACGTGATCGAGTTCCCGCTCGAGATCTTTGCCGTGCGCCACGGTCTGCTCGGCTACCCGGCGTCGATTCCCGGCGTCACGTTGTGGGCGGGTCAAACCGTGCAGATTCCGCTGTACGGCCCCATCCTGTGGTCGCTGGTGCTGAGCTCGAGTGGCGCGCTGATGTTTTTCCGCAACCATGACGGCAGAATCCGGGTCGAGGCGGGCGTGGAAACGTTGCGGTGGGCCGGGCCAGGGATCAGAGGACTGCTCAGGGTGCTGGCGGTGACCGGCTTTTTGCACGTGGTGGCGATCGGTGTGTACGACGTGCCGGTGAACCTCGCCGGCTTCTACGCCGGTCCGACCCAAACTTATCCAAGCTATCTGCGTACTCAGTACTGCGGACCGGGGACGCCCCGCCACTGCCCCGATGGCACCCGGATGGCCGATCGTTAGGCTACGGCTATTTGAGGACCGCGGGTAGCGCGGCGAATTCCTGGCGGATCAAGTCATCAAGCGAGCGACCCGGTGTTGACAGCCACTGGTTGAGGGCGCGCTCGACCAGGAGCATGCCGACAGCCGCCAAGAGCCGGCATTCGCTGTCGGGTGCCGGCAATCGGCGTCGTTCGGCGATCACCTTGGCGACGGTCTCGGCGTTGGCCTCATGGTTTTTACGCTCGCGGCCCAGCAGCACCAGCGACGATGCAACGGCGTCGTGGTATTGCGCGATCCGTTTGCGGATGCGCTTGAGGCCCGGCGCCAGCAGAGCGAACGAATTGGCCAATGCCTCGAAATCGGATGCCTTCTCCGGTTGAGCCAGGTAAACGCCGCTGACCGCGTCGATGAAGTCGTACTCACCGAAGAAGAGCACCGACTCTTTGGTGGGGAAGTAGCGGAAGAAGGTTCTCGGTGAGACGCCGACGCTCTCCGCGATCTGGTCCGTGGTGGTCTCGTCGTACCCGTTCGTGCTGAACAGGTTCAGGGCGGCGTTGAGCAGAGCATTGCGGACCCGGTCCGCGTGCGCGTCGCGCGGTGATCGGTCGCCCCGGGCCATTGCCCAACCTCCTCCTGCGTACGACTGTCCCGACAGTACAACGATCACGGGTGACGGCACATCGTTGACACCTGCCGTTGCACCAACGATACTTCCAATTTATGACAGTTGACTGTCAAACGACCCAAGCGCCGGCTGGCGCGGGGTAGAGAGGATCTCCGTCTCGATGACCGAGCTCGGCACAACCGGAACGTTCAACATCAACGATCTGCCCTTTGCGGAAGACCGCACGCGTGGGTGGCGCGAGCTGCGGGAGGCCGGTGAGGCGGTGAGTTCGGGCGAGGAGATCGTGCTCACCAGCGCCGAGGCTGTCGAGTTTGCGGCGAAGAAGCCTGAAATCTTCTCTTCGGCAAGGGCTTTTGACCGGCTGGGAAGTCCGGTTCCGTTGGTACCGATCGCGATTGATCCACCAGATCACACCCGCTTCCGGCGCATGCTCGACCCGTTCTTCAGTCCGAAGAAGATGGCCGAGCGTGAGCCCGAGTTACGCCGGCAGGCTGGCGAATTGATCGACGCGATTGTTGCTCGCGGCGAGTGCGACGTGGTTCCCGATCTCGGGACACCGTTTCCCTCGCAGGTTTTTTTGACACTCTTCGGGCTGCCCATGGCCGACCGCGACCGGCTGGTGCAGTGGAAGAATGCGATTCTGCAGTTCACTGATCCGAGCAGCACCGAGGCTACCCCGGAGGTGATGGCTCATGCGCTGGAATTATTCGGCTATCTGACCGAGCACATCGCCGAGCGGCGCGCCGATGCGAGCGGTGACGACATGCTCACCCAGCTGATCCAGGACACCGACGAGGGCGGAATGTCCGACAACGAAATCCTGGGTCTGTGCTTCATGTTCGTGCTGGCCGGCCTCGATACCGTCACCTCTGCCGTCGGGTTCTCCCTGGCCCGGCTGGCGGCCGACGACGAGATGCGCCGGCGTATCGCGCACGACTTCACACTCATTCCGGCGTTCGTCGAAGAGATTCTGCGTGTCGACGGCCCGGTACCGTTCGCGCCACGTGTCACCACCGAGGAGGTGGAAGTGGCAGGCAGGTTGGTGCCGAAGGACACCACGGTGATGCTCAGTTATGGCAGCGCCGACCGCGATCCGCGCCGATACGAGGACGCCGACGAGATTCATCTCGACAGCAAGGCCGTGCATTTCGCTTTCGGGCGTGGACCGCACCGCTGTCTCGGCTCACACCTGGCGCGTCTCGAGCTCCGCCTCATCCTCGAGGAGTGGCATTCACGCATCCCCGAATACACTCTTGCGCTGGGCAAGCCGCCACAGATGCCGTGGCCGACCGGGACGATGTCCCTGCAATCGGTACCGCTGTGCATCACGCCGTCGGCGCGGCGCCAGTAATCTGGCGGCTGCCGCTAAGGCTCAGCCGACCTTCGGGATTATTTCCTCCGCTACCCATTGCATATGGTCGAGGTAGGCGTTAAGACCTTTCAGCTCTGGCGGATTCACCCAGGTATCCGTGACGCCGCGCTCGGCCAGCATGTTGCAGTTGTCGATGACCTGCTGGGCGCTCTGGCCAAAATGCGCATTGGGGTCGTCGACGACGGTGTGCTCCTGACCGATCGACAGCACTGCCAGGCTGTAGAACAGGGAGAACGGCCGGTCGTCGAACCCGGGCTGCGAGCGTAGGTAGTCCATCTTGGCAGGCAGCTCGTCGGGCTTGGTCAGCCATGGTGCCCAGCCGTTACCGAACCGAGCCGCGCGGCGCAGCACCGCGTCGGCGTCCCCACCCATCCACACCGTCGGGTGGGGCTTGGAGATGGGCTTGGGCCCGAACGCGATGTCGTCGAACTTGACGAAGTCGCCGTCGAAGCTTGGCGAATCGCTGTGCCACAACTCGAACATCGCCTCAAGACACTCGTCCGCTATGCGGCCACGCTGGGAGAAGGGGACGCCGATCGCGTCATACTCCTCCTTGAGCCAACCGACACCGACAGTGGTCTGGGCCCGACCGCCACTGAGCCAATCGAACGTTGCGATCTGTTTCGCGGCGATGATCGGGTTGTGCAACGGCAAGATCGTGACCATCGATCCGATGGTGATCGTCGAAGTTGCGCCCGCGACGAAGGCCTGGGCGGTGGTGGCGTCGAAGTAGTGGTCGCCGGACAACGCGACGTGACCACTCGGGGTGAGGAAGTGTTCGGGTAGGAACACCATCGAATAGCCCAGCTGCTCGGCATGCTGGGCAACTCGCGCGATGTGGGCGCCGGTGAGTTGGTGTTCCCAGGGCTGCGTGATCGCGGCGACGTGCATGCAGTTGGGGAGGTACACGGTGAATCTCATCTGGCGCCTTCCGATTTCATGGCCCGGTGGCGGAGCGCCGACTGGCGACCCGATCGTACCTGGGTCCCGGCTCGCCCATTATGACAGTCTACTGTCACCCGTCAAGACCTGAGTCCGCTGCGTTCGAGGATTCAAATTGGCGGAATTGGCAGCTAGTCTGGTGCGACAATCGGCTGGTGATATGACAGTCTACTGTCAAGCGATACGATTAGGAGAACCATGCACACCGGCCCTAAGGTGCCCTTGACCGATCCGATCCGGGGCAGGAGCGAACCCCATCGCCTCTGGACTCTGACGAACGTTGGCGAAGCGACGCCGGACATCCTCTCTCCGCTGTGCTGGTCACTCTGGGGGACCGGTGTCGAGTTCGCTTCCCGCGGCGGCCTCTACGACTTCGGAGTGCTGGGGTCATCGGCACTTCGGGTACCGGACGACCCGAATCAGTGGAGCACAGCCTGCTTCTTCGGCAGACAGGCTATGAATGTCGATCGCGCCCGCGAACTCGCCGGGTTGCTGCCCGGAATGACCGGGGATGACTTCGAACGCGACTTGTTGGGCGCAGTGCGGCCTGATGCGGCTCCGACCCGTAGCGACCCCCGCCGGTTACCGGCAGTCATCGTCAAGGCGCCGTTGGTGCTGGCACGAGCGCGGTCTGCTCCGCGCCGCCTACACCAGCGCCAGATGGACTGGTGGCGGGCAACCGTACTAACTGGACGATGGCCTGACCCGCGCAATCTGCTCACTGATTCCTCCTACCGGTTCAGTGCGGCGATGCGGGTGCATGTTCGTACTCGTCTCATCCTCAATGTGTTTCGCGCACAGGTCGAATCGATTGCCGTCAAGGCGGGTCGTGGTGATCTGGTGCCGGCGCTGTTGGCCGGGTATGGCGGCGTGATCGAAACCGAATTGGCCGATGACGTGTGGTCGTTGGGGCACGGCCGGATCACGTTGGACGAGTTTGTTTCTCGGCACGGTTTTCATGGTCCTAACGAGGGCAATGTGATCGGTCATTCGTGGCGGGAGGACCCAGACGCGGTCCTGCGTGCGGCCGCCGCGCACAGCGGCAGGCCCGAGTCCGACCGCCCGGCGGTGCGTGCAGAACGTGCAGCCGCGACGCGCCGGAAAGCCGAGGCCGACTTGCTCTCAACGCTTCCCGCGGCGCGACGCCTGTTAGTGTGTCGCCTGCTGGCATCGACGGGGGCTCAGGTGCGAGCCGTAGAACTGACCAAGGCCGCGTTCTTGACCGCCGTTGACGGATGCCGCGCGGCAGCCGGCGGGTTCGGTGCTGAGCTGGTCGACGCCGGGACGCTGGATCGGGTTGACGACGCTTGTTACCTGACCGTGGACGAACTGCTGGCTCCGCTGCCCGCGAACGTGCGCGAATTGGTGGAGTTTCGCCGAACCCGGCGCGAGGCGTACCGGAGCCTTGAGGTGCCGTCGGTTTTCACCGGGATGCCGGAGGCCATCCAAAGATCGGCCGCGCCGCCCGCACAAGATGCCGTCATTCGCGGAACTCCCGCAGGCCCAGGGATCTTCGAAGGCATCGTAAGAGTGGTGGTCGACCCGGAATCCCAAGACACCCTCGACGACGGCGAGGTACTGGTCTGCAAGTTCGTCGACCCTGGCTGGACCGCCTTGGTCTCGCTGGCGGGTGCCCTGGTAACCGACATCGGCAGTCCCGCCAGTCACGGGGCGATCGTCGCGCGCGAGCTCGGTATCACGTGCGTGGTCGGAACAGGCAACGGCACCACGGCATTACGCAGCGGCGACCTCGTGCGGGTGGACGGGACCACCGGTGAGATCGCGGTGCTGGCCCGGTCCCGGTCCGCGGTGCAGAAGTGAGCGCGCTCTCTTCGGGTCTGCCCGCGGCCAAAGAGCAAGTCGTGACCAGTTGCCCGCCGGTGCCGGGCTGGACCGAGAATCTGCTATTCACGCCCTACGACCCTGGGCACGATATCGGCATGTGGCTGCATCTGGGCACAGTTGCCGACATGTGGGAGATGTGGGAGGACCGCGTCCTCATCGCGCTGCCCGCGGATCAGGGAGTGTTGTCCATGTGGGCGTATCACCGCACTGTGCCCGAGCGCCGGCCCGCGGGAGCCAATCTGGCTTTCCGGTGTGAAGAGCCGTTCGTGAAATGGCACATTACTTTTGACGGATTCTGTCTGCGGTCTCCCTATGACGCGATGCGCTCCGCACCATTGCCCGACGGGCCGAAGACCCACGTTCGCCTGGATCTGGAGGTGCACGGTGTGACTCCGGTGTGGGACGCCGAGGCCGGTCCGCCGACCGACTCGGGCGCCGGAATCGCCGAACAGAGCTGGGCCAGAGAACACTACGAGCAACTCACCCGTGTCGTCGGCGAGGTGACCGTAGGATCGGAGACCTTCCGGTTCGATGGTGGTGGCTGGCGCGATCATTCGCGTGGGCCACGCGGGGCCGACACTCTCAGCGACTGGGGCGGCCACGTCATCGCCGGGGGAGTCATGCCCAGCGGCCGCGCATTCGGGTTCTGCAGGTATTGGGCCCGCGACGGGCGTATCACGCTGCAGGGTGCTTACGCGGTCACCGACGGTTCACTGCGACACGTGACACTGGAGGAGATTCCGCCGCCGGCGGTGTTGCAGCGCGACGGTGAGCAATTTGGCTGCAAGCTCGACGGTCAGCCTATCGAGGCCACCGTCTGCTCATCGCTGTGGATGTCGATGGCCGACGGCCTGCCCTATGGGCTGGTGAATCCGGCACAGGCCTACACCGTCAGCTGGGCCGAGGTGACGTGGGGCGGGGAGACCGGCTACGCCTACCTCGAGAGGTCGAGTCTCACCGGCCCGCCGCCGCGTTGACTATGACAGTTGACTGTCATAGTGTGAGGTGATCCCGGCCGTTGCGAAAGGTATCCGACGTGGCTCCGAATCTGTTCATAGCGCTCACCAACCCGATCGAGGGTCAAGATGACACCTTCAACAAGTGGTACGACGCTCAGCACTTGCCGGAGGTTCTCGACGTCCCGGGAGTTGTTGCCGCCCAGCGTTACGACATCGTCGAACTGAAAGTCCCGGATGACCAGGAGTTGCCCGCTCAGTTGCCGCCGCCGACGCACCGCTACATGGTGATTTACGAGCTGGACAACGAACCCGACGTCGTGATGGCGGAATTCTTGAAACGGGTCATGGCCGGAACGCTGTCACTAGGGGAGTGGCTCGATCTGACCACCATCTCTCTCACCGGATGGGCGCCACGCGGCAAACGCGTTCTGGCGGACAGCTAGTGGGCGACTTACTTGCTGTCATCCACGCTCAACGCGCGTGTCGTCGTTTTGATCCGGACGGCAAGGTACCCGATTCCGACGTCGAGCAGATGCTCGCCGCCGCGGTGCACGCACCGAGCGCGGAAAACACCCAGCCTTGGACGTTCATCGTAGTCCGCGACGACCGCAACCGCGCTCTCCTCGCGGCGTGGTGGACAGAAACATGGAACGCGGGCGGAGGTGACTTCGTCAAGCAGAGCGTCGAAGACAAGGCATTGGTTGCTGACCTCGAGTTCGGTTGCAGTAAAGGCGGTTTCGCTGCGGCGCCGGTGGTCATCGTGGTATGCGCTGATACGGACCGGGTGCCGGAGATCTATGCGCCGCCGTCGATTTACCCGGCTGTGCAGAATATGCTTCTGGCTGCCGCCGACCTTGGCTACGGTTCGTGTTTGACCACCGGCTTGACCACGTTTGGTGTCGATCAGGTGCGGGAGCTGTTGGAACTGCCACAGAATCTGATCCCGATGGCCGCAGTCTATGTCGGTCTGCCCGGACGCAAGCTCTCACCGCCTCGCCGCCGCCCGGCCACATCGCTGACATGCCGCGAGCGGTTCGGTACACCCTGGTGAGCAGATTGGAGAGCCGCTGATGCCATTGGCGATCACCGAAGATCATCGCGCCCTCGCCGAAGTAGCGGCCGCAATGGTCGCCGGGCGTGCCGGCACCGCGGGCGCCCGCCGGATCCTGCTCGACCGTGAGAAGAGCGACCGCTGGTGGTCCACCGACGGACTCTGGAAAGAGATGGTCTCCACCGGCTGGCTTGGCCTGCATATCGACGAACGATTCGACGGCCAGGGTTACGGTCTGCCTGAACTGACGATCGTGTTGGAGCAACTGGGCCGCGCGGCGATGGCCGGACCCTTCCTGCCCACGGTCGCAGTGTCTGCGGTGATCGCTGAAGTCGGGACGGACGGGCAGCGGGAACGGTGGTTGCCGCGGCTGGTGTCCGGTGACGTGATCACAGGGATCGGCACCGACGGCGGTGCTGTCGTTAGGGATTCGGCGGTCACTGCCGCTGCGGTACCGGCACTGGCCGAGTCAGGTGCGGACCTGTTTCTGCTTCCCGCCGGTGACGACCTGGTGCTGCTGGCAGCCGGTGAGGGCGTCAGCGTTCGGACTATCGAATCGGTAGATCGGCTGCTGGCCCCGGTGGTGGTACTCGGCCTGAACTCGGCACCGGTACTCGAGATCCTCCCGGGCGCGGCTGGGACGGCGACGCGGATCCTTCGACTGCTGGCCGCAGCCGAGGCGGTTGGCGGGTTGAGCGCGTGCACCGAGATGGCGACGGCTTACGCCGCCGGCCGCGAGCAGTTCGGCAGAACTATCGGCTCGTTTCAAGCAGTCAAACATCATTGCGCGAACATGCTTGTCGACACCGAACTCGCAGTCGCCGCGACCTGGGACGCGGCTCGTGCCGATGGTGCGGAGGCCGAGCTGGCCGCGACCATGGCGGCCGGACATGCGTTGACCGCTTATCAGCGGGTGGCCTTGCAGAACGTGCAGGTGCATGGCGGCATCGGGTACACCTGGGAGCACAACGCTCACCTCTACATCAGACGGGCTACCGTCCTGCAAACCTTCGCCGGCGACCAGGATGCGTTGCGGGACAAAGTCATCGCGCTGCAACGCGACGGCGTTCGCCGACGCCAGTCGGTCGACCTGCCCGAGGGCGCCGAACAGTATCGCCAGGCCGCACTGGATTTCCGGGCAGAACTGGAGGCGGCCGACGCCGACGATCACCAAAGGCTCTGGGCGCGCAGCGGTTATCTTCAACCACATTGGCCCACTCCGTACGGCCGGGTCGCCGACAGCGTAGAGCAGCTCATCATCGAGGACACCCTGGACGGTTTGGATAAACCCAGTCTTGGTCTCGGTGAATGGGTGGTCCCAACGCTGCTGCAACACGGTAGTCCTGAACAAGTCGAGCGACTGATCTGGCCGAGCCTGGAGGGTGACCTGCGGTGGTGCCAGCTGTTCAGCGAGCCTGGCGCCGGCTCGGACGCGGCGGCGGTTGCTACCAAGGCCAGTCGGGTCGACGGTGGCTGGGTGGTCAACGGTCAGAAGGTGTGGACCAGTGATGCGGTGAACTGCCAACGCGGTCTGGCCACCGTGCGCACCGATCCGAACGTGCGCAAGCACAAAGGCATCACGGCGATGATCATCGACCTCGCCGACCCGGCCGTGCGCATTCGCCCGCTCACCGAGATCACCGGCGAGACGCTATTCAACGAAGTCTTCTTCGACGACGTTTTCGTGCCCGATCGTGATGTGGTCGGCGGTGTCAACGACGGGTGGAGTGTAGCGATGGCTGCCTTCGGCAACGAGCGCGTGTCGATCGGCGGCGGCTCGGTCACCATGACCGCCGGCGCTTTGATCGATCTGCTGGCCCGCCATCGGCCCGGTGACACTGGCATCGCCCGCGAGGTCGGTGCGCTGCTGATCGAGTCCTACACCTTGGCCACGCTGAATCTGCGACAGGCCGCCCGAGCCGTCTTCGACGCCGGGCCCGGCGTCGAAGGCAACATCGCCAAATTGTTCGGGGCCGAGCACGCTCAGCGGGTGGCAGAGTTGGCGCTGCGAATTGCCGACCGGGCCATCCTGGTCGGAGAGGAACCCGACGTCGTACACGACTATCTGTTCAGCCGGTGCCTGACGATCGCGGGCGGCACGTCGGAAATTGTGAGAAACCTGGTCGCCGAACGCATTCTGGGCCTGCCACGCGACCCGGCACCTAAGTAGATCGGAGAGACATATGGTTTGTGCAGTTGTCGGGATCGGCCGTACCGAGTATTCCCGCAACTCCGGCCGCACGACCCGCGGCATGGCCGTGGCTGCCTGCCGCGACGCCATCGCCGATGCCGGACTCACGGCGGCCGATGTCGATGGTATCTGCACTTTCATGGCCAACGACTCCGAACAGCCGATCTACGTCGGCTGGGCGCTGGGCATCGACGAATTAGCTTGGGCCAACGCAATGTATGGTGGCGGCAATCTCGTGGCTGACCAAATCGCCACTGCTGCCGCGGTCATCGAGGCCGGTATGTGCAAGGCCGTGTTGGTGTATCGGTCGCTTAACGGACGCTCCGGCTATCGGTTCGGTCACATCGAGGGACCCATGCGGGTCCAGCACCACGACCAGTTCGACACGGCCTCCGGTTTCATGGTGCCGCCGCAGTGGTTCGCGATGTGGGCCCGTCGGCACCAGCACGAGTTCGGCTCAACCAGTGAGGATCTCGGTCAGATCGCGATCACTCAACGAAGCCACGCGGGCCCCAATGAGCATGCGCTGCGACGCGAACCGCTGACCATGGATGACTATCTGGCCGCCCGCTGGATCAACGAACCGTTCCGGGTACTGGATTGCACATCCGAGGTTGACGGTGCGGTGGCGGTGCTGATTGTCGGCGAGGACATCGCCCGCGATACCAAGCAGCCCCCGATGTGGCTGGTCGGATCGTCGAATTCGCAGGGCGGCGCCGGTTGGAGCGAGTGGGACGACCCAACCGAGATGTACTCCGGCACAGCGGGTCCCAAGATCTGGGAAAAGACAGGCCTGAGTCCGTCGGACATGGATCTGGCCTGCATGTACGACTGCTTCACTTACACGGTGATGGCCACCATGGAGGGCTTCGGCTTCTGCGAGAAAGGCGAAGTCGGCAAGTTCTTCTCGACCGGGCGCGCCACCTACGGCGGTGACGTGGTGGTGAACCCGCATGGAGGGCTGCTGTCCGAGGGCTACATTCACGGCCTCAACCATCATTACGAGGCTGCACTGCAACTCCGCCACGCTGCCGGCGTGCGTCAGGTCGACGATGCCCAGCTCGCGCTGGTCACTGCCGGTGGAGGGCCCTTCGGTGGCGCCAACGTCTACAGCAGGGAGAAGCCATGACGAGTCCAGCGTTGGCGGCACCGATTCCGGTGCCTGACCCCGATTCGGCGCCCTACTGGGAGGGTCTGAAGAACGGTTCGTTGATGTTATGCCGCTGCGACGACACTGGGAAATGGATCCATCCGCCGTTGGAGCGCAGCCGGTACACCGGTGGCCCCGTGCACTTCGAGGAAGTCAGTGGGGACGGCACAATTTTCAGCTTCATCGTCGTGCGCCAGGCCCTCGTTCCCGGTCGGGTGCCCCCGTATGTCGTCGGGCTCGTCGAACTGGTGGAGCAGCCGGGCTTGCGGATCAACGCGGTCATCGACGCGGATCCAGCCGACGTGCGAATCGGGCAGCCGGTGCAGATGCGTATCGTCGACCTCGGTGACACCGGTTATCGCATACCGGAATTCGTGATCAAGTAGGCGCCCGCGATGACAACTGATCAAAAGCCCGTCGGCGCGGTTGACCGCCGGGGTTCGGCAGAAGGTGCGCACCGGCCGGAACACATGGCGACGCATGTTCTTCCGCTGCATCGGTGCAGTCCGGAGCTGAGTCACGAGGTCGGTGGCAAGGCTACCGGCCTCGGGGCGCTGACCAAGCAAGGTCTGTCGGTTCCGCCAGGGTTTGTCGTCACTGTGAGCGCCTACCGCGAGGCAGTTGCCGCCGCAGGAGTCGCGCCACGCATCGCGGAATCACTGGCGACAACGGGCACCGACCGGGACCGGTCGGCGGCAACCATGACGCTGTTCGACCAAGTCACCCTGCCGGAGAGCCTCGCTGTCCAAGTTGTGGAGGCTTACGCCCAGATGGGTGGCGGGCCGGTAGCGGTGCGGTCCAGCGCGATTGCCGAAGACACGGCCGAGGCGTCGTTTGCCGGTCAGCAAGATACCTATCTGTGGATCGAGGGTGCGCCCGCGCTGCTCGAGGCCGTTGTGCGTTGTTGGGCGAGTCTTTACACACCGCGGGCGATCGCGTATCGCCGGCGGTTCAACGTGGCTTCCGTTGACGTGGCGATGGCGGTCGTTGTTCAGCGAATGGTGCCGGCAGTCGCAGCGGGCGTGACGATGACGTTGGAGCCGGTGACGGGAGACCGTGGCCAGATCTTTGTCGCGTCGGCCCTAGGCCTGGGTGAAGGCGTGGTCAATGGCGACGTGGAATCCGATAGCGCCTGGGTCGACAAGGCCCGCATGTGCGTGCGCAAGCGAAAGATTGCGCGCCAGACTCGCGCTCATCGGTACGAAAACGGGGCGGTCAGAATTGTCCATCTCGCCCCCGGCGAGGGTGATGCACCCAGCATCGATGACGACACGCTGCTCAAGGTCGCACGCCTCGCCCTACAAATCGAGCAGAACGCCGGGTACGCCGTGGATGTTGAGTGGGCCGTGGACGCCGACGGCGAGGTTCACCTGCTGCAGGCCAGGCCGGAGACCGTCTGGAACAACCGATAGGGCCGAACTTCGAGGATTGCGCGCCAAATGTCTTGCGCCACTGCACCGGTGACCGGTCGACGTGGCCGACGACCAAGGAAGTTGGTGCTGTTCCTCAGCTCAACAACTTGCCGGTGCCGAGATCCGCATAGGCCTCGGCGAAGCGGCCGAGCACAGCGCGCACGACCTCGACCGAATACATCTGGTCGGGCGTGATTGCCCACATGCAGAACCCCCACGCCGGGCTCTGCCGATAGGCGCTCCACATCTGTTCGCGGTCTGGCACCGACGAGACGCCGGCGTCGAGCAGTCGCCCGCGGTAATTGTCGAGGAGTTCACGCTCGTGCTCGCGACGCGAAGCAGGCGACAGCGCGCCGATCAACGCGTAGCCGACGTCATGGGACCACGAACCCCGTCGCACCAACTGCCAGTCCAGGAGCCCCACGCGGCCGTCCGGTAGAACGTACGTGTTGCGTGGGTGCGGATCCCCATGCAGCAGCGTGATCGGTTCGTGAGCCACCCGGTCCTGCAGGGTCCAGAACGCCGCCTCCATGGCGTCCATGTCGGCACCGGTTTTGTTGAGAAGCTCCCGCTTATAGGGAATGTCGACGAACGCGCGGATGATCGCGAAACCGTTGGTGCGCAGGAATTCTGCGAACCCGCCGGTGACGGGATGCTGCAGCCACGCCAGGTCGCCGCTCGCATCGAGCCTCGGATTCGCCCAGAACGGGGCGTGCACGCGGCTCAACGTCGCCAACAGCTCGTCGACCTGCTCGACGGGCAGACCGGCCACCGCGTCGGGCACCCGCGCTCCGCGCATCGTGATGTCTTCGCCGATCACCATGAACTGTGACGGGCCGTCGAGATGTTCAGCGAAGTAGGTCGTCATGGTCTCGACGTCGAGGTCGTCGCGAAGATTGCGATAGAACGTCGTCTCGTCATCCAGCAGAACCGTCCCGCCGCCGCCCTCCGATAGCGACTCGTCGACCGCGGCAGGAAGATCGTGCACCGTACCAAGTTGTGTCTTGACGAAAAGCTTTGATGGCAAGTCGGTGTCGTCGTCGGCGTAGTCCACGTCGAGGTGGATGTGTGAGGTGGTCCCTTGCCAGGTGCTCTGGACCCGCACATCGGTGACCGTCACCGCGGGCCGGTGGCGACGCAGCAGCGAGGTCAGGACGGCCGGAGTCAGGTCCTCGGGAGACCGCAGGGTGACGGGTAAGGCTTGGCTGGTCATGTCGCGTCCTAACCGACGGTTTGACAGTTGACTGTCACATTAGCAGTATCTGGCCCAGCGGAATGATCAATTCTTGACGGGGCGAAACAGCGGTAACCACGCGCGACTGTCGTCCTCGCCCGAGAGCGCGGTCCAGTCTTCGAAGAAAACCTCGACGGCCATCCCAACGTGGATCTCGTCCGGGGAGACGTCGACCACGTTGGAAATCAGTCGGGTATCGGGCTCCTCGGCAAGCTCTACCATCGCCACAATGTAAGGCGGTTCGTAACCGGGAATCCAATTCTGGCGGTTGACCGTATACGCCGCCACGGTGGCTCGCCCCGAAACGGGTTCCGGCGCAACGTGGGTGCTTCTGCAGCGCCAGCAGGCCGGCCCGGGCGGGTGGAAGAAGTGGCCGCAATTGTGGCACCGGCTGATCAGCAGCTCGCCGTTACGCCCGCCCGTCCAGAACGGCCGCGACTCCGCGGTTGGACTAGGTGCCAAGCGCAATTGGGGGCGTTGATAGGTCATGATCCGACCAACGATCGACCGATGACCAGCCGCTGAATCTGGTTCGTGCCCTCGAAGATCTGGGTGATCTTGGCTTCGCGCATGTAGCGCTCGACACGGTAGTCCCTGGTGTATCCGTAGCCGCCGAAGACTTGGACGGCGTCGGTGGTGACCTTCATCGCGGCGTCGGTGGCGATCAGTTTCGCCACGGAGGCGTTGCGGGAGTACGGCAGTCCCGCGTCTCGGCGCCGCGCAGCATTCAGATACGTGGCGCGAGCGGAGTCGACCGCGGCGGCCATGTCGGCCAAGAGGAACGCCAGACCTTGGTGATCGATGATCTTGCGGCCGAACGTGGTTCGCTGCTGGGCGTAAGAAGCCGCTTCGTCGAGCGCGGCCTGCGCCAGTCCGACGGCTACCGCGGCGATGCCCAGACGGCCCGAATCCAGTGCACTGAAGGCGATCTGGAGGCCTTGGCCCTCGGCGCCGATCCGACGTTGCTCGGAGATGAACGCATTGTCGTAGTGTGCCGTAGTCGTCGGGATGGCGTGCAGACCCATCTTCTCCTCGGGTTTGCCGAACGTGAGGCCGTCGGTGCCCTTATCGACCAGGAAGCACGAAATACCCCGTCCGCCTTCGCCTGTGCGAGCGAATAGGCTGTAAAAATCAGCTATGCCGCCGTGGGTGATCCAGGCCTTGGCGCCGTTGACGCGGTAACCGCCGTCGGTCGCGGTGGCCTTGCAGGTCAGAGCGGCTGCATCGGAACCGGCTTGCGGCTCGGACAAGCTGTAGGCACCGATGGTGTTACCACCGAGCATGGTCGGCAGCCACTGCTGTTGTTGCTCGTCGGTGCCGAACGCAATCAACGGATGGCAGGACAGCACATGGACACTGACAGCCACAGCGACTGCGGCCCATCGAGCTGCCAGTTCCTCGAGAACCTGAAGGTATACCTCGTAGGGTTGTCCGCCGCCACCCCATTCTTCCGGGTGCGGCAATGTCAATAGCCCCGTCTCACCCAGCGTCGCGAAGACGCCGTCGGGATAGGTCTCGTTCTTTTCGTGCTCGTCGACGATCGGATCGAGCACCTTGTCAGCGACGTCGGCGGCCAGCCGCACGAGCTTGCGTGCGTCGGCTGTCGGCAGCAGGCGCTCGACGGTCATGGACGGCCATCCTGCCACTCGCAACCGGTCAGCTCGGCAGAGATGTTCCACAACCGTCGCGCGCTGTCCGCGTCGCGCGCCTTGTCTCTGAGTTTGGTGGGCTTCGGTGTGCCCCACTGGTGCATCAGGCCGCGCGGCGCGATGTAGGTGCCGTTCGGCAGGGTCGTGGTGATCGCCTGAATGGTCGAGCGCGCCCCGTCGGCGGGGCTTTGAGCGATGTGGGGCGAGAGCACTCGACCGGCCCACTGCAGTACGCCCGAACCGTTGTGGGTGATTCCGGTGTCCGTCATGCCGGGGTCGGAGGCGTAGGCGGTCTTGCCTCGGGCGACCAATTCGCGCACGAATAACAAATTCGCCAGCTTTGATTCCCCGTAGGCCGACCACGGGTTGTAGCGGCGGTGGTGGTAGTTGAGGTCGTCGAAGTGCATGCGGGCGGTGTTGTAGTTGGTGCTTGCGACCGCGACGACCCGATCGCGGATCCGGTCGCCGAGCAGGCAGGTGAGCGCAAAATGGCCGAGATGGTTGATGCCCATGTGAGCCTCGAAGCCGTCGGCCGTGCGGGTCAGTGGCAAACCCAGCACGCCGGCGTTGTTGACCAGCACGTCGACGTAATCCACGGTGTCGGCGAACTTGCGCACGCTGGTGAGGTCGGCCAGATCCAGTTCCCGCACTTCGACGTCGCCGGGCATCGACGAAGCGGCCTCGTACCCCTTCGCCGGGGTCCGGCAAGCGATCATCACTTCATGGCCGGCGGCGGCCATCGCATGGGCGGTCGCCTTCCCGACGCCACTATTCCCGCCTGTGACCATGATCCGCACGTCGCCGTGCCCTCCTTCGCGTCATTTTACCCAAACAGTAAACTATTTATCGCTTTGGCAAAACCGTGAGGAGAGACGTTGATAGATACTCACCCCAGTGCGGTTCAAGCGCTCGCATGACGTGGCTAGAGCGGATTTGCGCAGTCCACGAACGTAGTGAACGCGCGGCTGTCATAGGTGAGGTGGGCCCTGTCAGTGGTCGCGAACTGATCGGAAAGGCGGTCGCGGCCGCGGACCTGCTCGTCGACCTCGACGCGCAGTCAGGTCAGCCGATTCCTGCGTTGCTCACCACTAATTCGCACGCGCTGGCACTTCTGTTCGGCGGTGCCGCCGTCAACCGACCGCTCGCTCCGCTCGGACCGAGGCAGACCGTTGCGGAGTTGGCCGAAACGGTGGGTAGGAGCGGCTCGCCGGTCCTTCTCGCCGAAAACGCGTTCGCCGGGACGGCTCGGCAGGTTGCTGAAGCCGTTGGGATACGGGCGATGACGATACCTTTCTTGCCGGTGTCGGGGTGTCCGTTGCAGCCAGAACCAGGCCCCACGGCGATCTACTTGCACACCGCGGGAACTACCGGAGTCCCCAAGCGGGTACCGCTGACCGATCCAGTGCTCGACGCTCGCGCTACGCTTTTGCGTCGCCTGATCGGGATTGGCCCCGACGACCGCTATGCGACCGGCTCACCGCTACATCACATCGGGGGATTGGGCAACGTCCTGGTGGCCCTCACGGCCGGGGCGGCAGTAATCTGTACCAGCAGATTCTCTTTCGATTGGTGGCACAGCCTGAAGCAACTCGGTGCCACCCACTGCCTACTCGTTCCGACCATGATCGAGATGTTGCTCGGCAAGGGGCTTCTTGACGCGGTTCCGCTGAAGACATTGATCTACGGTGCCTCGCCGATCACCGTCGACACGTTGCGACGCGTTCTTGACGTGTTGCCCGACGTCGCGATCGTCAGCCTCTACGGCCAAACCGAGGGCAGTCCGATCACCAGCTTGGGCCCAGCGGACCACCGGTTGGCCGCGGTCAAGGATCCCGACATTCTGTCTACCGTCGGCCGGCCGGTGGACGGCCTTCGCCTGGAGATCGACCAGCCGGACCCGGCAGGAATCGGCGAAGTGTTCGCCGCTGCGGCGCATCTTTCCGCCCATTCCGCCGATGGATGGTTGCACACCGGGGATTTGGGTGTGGTGGATGCTGACGGTTATCTCCGTCTTTGCGGTCGTCGACACGACATGGTGGTTCGTGGTGGGGAGAACATTTATCCGCTCGAAGTCGAGAATGTGCTCAGCGCCCATCCCGGGGTTGCGGCGGTCGGCGTTGTGGGCGTGCCAGAGATGCGACTCGGAGAAACCCTGGCCGCGTTCGTAGTTCCGACGGACTTGGCTCACCCGCCACCGCCCGAAGAGCTAAGGTCTTTCGCCCGTGTCAAGCTCGCCGGCTTCAAAATTCCGCAGTATTGGTATTCGGTCGCCGAGCTGCCGTTGAACAGTGCCGGCAAGATTGTTCGCCCCACACTTCGGGCGTCACATCTGCAGCGTCAGCACGGTGTGTCAACTTGAGGTGAGTCAGTCGGTTCTGACTGGACTTGTATGGTGGCGGGCCTGGATCTTATCCGTTATATAGTTTAACGTCTGGATCTATGTCGATAGCCGTGCGGAGCTCGGTCGTCAACACGTCGGCCTTTCATCGGCCGACTCCGGGAACGCTGGCCACTCATTCGAGCCGCCAGCCATGAAGAGTTGGAAATCGCCGGTCGCCTTGACCGTCGGCACAGTTGTCGTCGGCGGCCTCCTGTTGACGTCATCACCGCGGGCATCTGCCGCTCCGGCGCCCGAGGTCGAGTACGTCTACGACGTGGTGGTGCGGCGGCATTACGGATTCCCTAACACTGACGCGCTCAGCTACGGCCACGGAATTTGCGACAAGGTCGGCCGTGGCGAGGACTATGGACACGTCATGGGCGACGTCAAGAGTGACGTCACCCCCAACGACGAGTTCGCGGCTAATTACCTGGTTTCGTATGCGGTCAATTTGCTTTGCCCTGAGCTGATATGGCAACTGCGGAACTCAGCCGCTGGCTACCAACCGCCAGGCGGAGCGGCCGCGCCCGGTACCTATTACTGAGTCAACCTTCTCGTACTCACTCAGAAACTGTCCCGGCATTCGACGTGACGACCAGACCGCCGCTCGCACGTGATTGTCCGAACGTGGGAATTGGGTGTGACGTTGACGCCTGGCTCCGGACTAAGGGTTCTGGCGAGAAAACCGTCTGCCCGTGCTGTATAGTTCCTACAGCCCCCTCTCGGAACTTGAGTTCCGGCCAAGCCTTGGGGGTGTGCCGGGCGGCGTTTCGGCGATTGTCGCCGTCCGGGGTGTACCCATTCGCTGCGACGAAAAGCCAAGGTGGCAGCGGATGTTCGGCATTTTGCGAAGGACTGGTTGGCGGAATGGGGTACGGTAATGACCGTCGCAGATTCGGAACTCGAGTTCCATAGCGATGGCGGCCCATCTTCTCGCCTGAACCCGATTGTCCTGCGTCTGGTCTGAACGAAACGAGAGAGCTGGGGGAACGCGCGCGGTGTTTCGAGTGTTGAAGCGGTTCTGGATCCCGCTGCTGCTTGTGGTCGTCGTGGCAGTTGGCGCGTATGCGATTACCCGCATTCGCGAGTCCACGGGCCATCACGGCCCGAATTTGGCGGAGGGCTCCGGAATTACCGCGAACTTCAATCCGAAGCACATCAGATACGAGATCACCGGGACGGGCGGGACTGCGAACCTCAACTACCTCGACGAGAACGGCCAACCCCATCTCATCGAAAACACCCCGCTGCCTTGGTCGTTCACGATCGTGACGACGCTGCCGTCGATGTCGGCCAACATCCTGGCCCAGGGCGATCGCAACACCCACGACCTTCGGTGTCAAGTGACCGTCGACGGCAAGGTGCGCGACGACCGGGCGAGCGCCGACACCATCAAACCGTTCATCTACTGCTTGGTGAAATCCGTATGAGCAACGCGAGCCGACGATGCGCTCCGAGGCACGAGGAGCGAGGAGCGAGCGAATGAGCAACGCGCACACCAAGGCCCATCGTCCGTTCATCGGTCGGATGGTTCGGATCTTCTCGTTACCGATCATCGTGTTCTGGGTTCTGGTGGCGGTGGGTCTGGGCATCCTGACCCCGTCGCTCGATGCTGTCGCGGCAACGCGTTCAGTGCCGATCAGCCCCACCAATTCGGAGTCGTATCAGGCGATGCTGCACATCGGTAAGGTGTTTCAGCAGTACGATTCGGATTCCACGGCAATGGTCGTGCTGGAGGGCCACGACAAGCTCGGTGATGCCGCGCACAAGTTCTACGACAAGATCGTCGCCAAACTGAACGCGGATCACAAGCATGTGCAGAACGTCCAGGACTTCTGGAGTGATCCGCTGACCGCGGCGGGCTCGCAGAGCGTAGACGGCAAGGCCGCCTACGTGCAGATCTTCCTCAATGGCCCCCAGGGCACGACACCCAGCCACGAGTCGGTGGCAGCGGTGCGTGACATCGTCGCCTCGGTACCCGCACCGCCGGGTATCAAGGCCCATGTCGCCGGCAATACCGTGCTCAACGCCGACACCAGCGTGGCCGGGCATCAAAGCATGGCGACCATGGAGGTGGTGTCGGTCTGCGTTATCATCGCAATGTTGCTCGTCATCTACCGCTCCGCCGTGACGATGCTCGTGTCCATGGGCATCATCGGTCTGGAACTATTTGCCGCACAGGGTATTACGGCCACGGCAGGCAACTTGAACGTCATCGGCTTGACCCCGTACGCGGTGAGCATGGTGACCATGCTGTCCTTGGCCGCAGGAACAGACTATGTGATTTTCCTACTCGGGCGATATCACGAGGAAAGGTCGAAAGGCCTCGATTCCGAAGACGCGTTCTATGTCGCCTATAGCGGTGTATCGCACGTCATCCTGGGTTCCGGATTGACCATCGTCGGTGCCTGCTTGTGCCTGACCATGACCACGCTGCCCTACTTCCAGACCATGGGCCTGCCCTGCGCGATCGCGGTTGGGGTGATCATCGCCGCAGCCCTGACGCTGGCGCCCGCGGTCCTGACGGTGGCGTCGAAGTTCGGTCGGCTCGATCCCAAGCACAACGTGGTCTCCTCGCCGGGTTGGCGCAAGGTCGGTACCTCCGTGGTCCGCTGGCCCATTCCGATCGTCTTGGTGACCTGCGTGATCGCCATCGTGGGCTTCGTCGCCCTGATGACGTACGTGCCCCAGTACAACGACCAGAAGTTCACCCCCGCCGATATGCCCGCCAACCAGGCCATGGGCGTCGCCGATCGCCATTTCTCCCAGGCCCGCATGAACCCCGAACTGTTGATGCTCGAGGCCGATCATGACCTGCGCACCCCCGCGGACATGCTCGTGATCGAAAAGGTCGCCAAGAACGTCTTTCGCATGCGGGGCATCGATCGGGTCCAGACCATCACCCGCCCGCTGGGCGCACCGATCGAGCACAGCTCTATCCCATTCCTGCTGGGCGCACAGAACGCCGGCACTCTGCAGGCCGCAAAGTTCAACAATGACAGCTCGGCGCAGATGCTCGAACAGGCCGATGAGCTGAGCAGGACGATCGCCAACATGCAACGCATGTACGCCATCACGAGAGAGATGACCGAAGTCACGCACAGCATGGTTGGCAGGACCCACGAGATGGCGGACATCACCAATCAATTGCGCCAGAACGTCGCCGATTTCGAGGATTTCTTCCGCCCGCTGCGCAGCTACTTCTACTGGGAAAAGCACTGCTACGACATCCCGATCTGCTTTTCACTGCGGTCAATCTTCGACACACTGGATGGGATCGACGCACTTGCCGACCAAATCCAAGGTCTCACTAGCGATTTGGACCGTTTGGATCATTTGTTGCCGCAGATGTTGCCAGTTCTGCAGAAAACCATCGACTCGATGACAAAAATGCGTGACTTCATGATCGCGACCCACAGCACCCAGGCCGGCACCCAGGCCCAGCAACAGGAGCTGGCCAAAGGCGCGACGGAGATAGGTCTGTACTTCGATCAGGCCAAGAATGACGATTTGTTCTACCTGCCACCGGATGTGTTCGACAATCCTGACTTCAAACGTGGGATGAAGATGTTCATGTCGCCCGATGGCAAGGCGGTCCGTATGATCATCACCCATCAGGGCGACCCCGCCTCGGTGCAGGGTATCGAACATGTTCGGGGCCTCAAAGGTGTGGTCGCAGACGCCCTCAAGGGCACCCCGCTGAGTAATGCGAAGGTCTCACTCGCCGGCACCGCATCGCTGTATGCCGATATGCAGGACGGCGTCGTCACCGACCTCGCGATTACGATCATCGCAGCGATGATCCTGATTTTCGCGATCATGTTGTTGATCACCCGCAGCGTGGTGGCTGCCCTCGTGATCGTCGGGACCGTGGCCGCATCCTTGGGTACCGCGTGTGGTTTGTCGGTGCTGCTCTGGCAGGACATCCTGGGCCTGGGCGTGCAGTGGATCGTGATCCCGTTGTCGATGGTGATCCTGCTGGCAGTGGGTTCGGATTACAATCTCCTGGTGGTCTCGCGCTTCAAAGAAGAGATACACGCCGGGCTCAACACGGGCATCATCCGAGGCATCGGGGCCACCGGACGCGTGGTCACCGCAGCCGGCTTGGTGTTCGCCTTCACCATGATGGCGATGATCGTCAGCGACCTGCGCGTGGTCGGTCAGCTCGGCATGACCATCGGTATCGGCCTGGTTGTCGACACGTTGATCGTGCGGGCGTTCATGACGCCATCGATCGCTGCGGCGCTGGGCCGCTGGTTCTGGTGGCCGCTCAACACCTTTGAGATCACCAGGCGTGGCCGCAGCGGGTCCGAACCACCGCCGGCCGACGACAACACCGCGCCCATGGCAACGACCGCGTCAGTGTCGCGGACTGGTCAGGCAGGGTGGTGATGGAGTGTTGGTCGGTGGATCGGGATGTCAGGCAGACGCCGAATCGAAACTGCGCCAACGTACCCAAGGCCGGCTCGATCGATCGCGCGATCCCGCGATCCTCAACGCCGCGCTGGCCGCATTGGCCGAGAACGGGTACAACGACACCAATATGAACGACATCGCGGCGCGAGCCGGTGTCGGTAAAGCCGCGATATACCGCCGCTGGTCGTCGAAGGCCGCGTTGATGACCGATGCGCTTGTGTACTGGCGGCCCGACCTCGTCGAGGACGATGTCCCGGACACCGGCAGCCTTACCGGCGATTTCGACGCGTTGGTTGAACGTGTCGCGCGTACCGACGACGACTTGATCTCCAACGATCTGGTGCTGCGAGTGGCGATGGAGGCGGTGCACGATCAGCAACTCGCCTCAGCCCTCGACGACCTGATGCTGCCGAAGGGCAGGCGCGTGGTGACGGCCATCCTCCAACAGGCCGCGGCCCGCGGCGAAGTCGGACCCGACCGGGACTGGTCCCTCATCGCCGACACCTTGACGGGGCTGGGGCTGATGCGGGTCATCAACGGTCAGAGGGTCGACGCGAACTTCGCCCGGCAGGTCATCGACACGCTCATTCTGCCTGCGGTCTGCGCGGCAAACACCAAGGATGGTGGCGGGAGCGACGAGTAGCACCTGCGCAACCTCGACGACAGGTGTAAATATGTAGCGCACCGTTACGAGCGTGAAGCGTCAGGTGCTATTCGAGCAAGTCGGTCTTTACGGCCCCAGTGTGGATTCGATGTTCGTCGACGTGCCGTTCGCGTGTCGGCCCGATGCTGGTATCGCCGAGCTCATGCAGCGCATCGCGTTGGAGGCGCCCGGCGATGTGTTATCGATCGGGTAGTCGAGGACTGGCAGGGAGACTTACCCTCGACTTAAGATCTGCGATCTAGCTGTTCTGACCTGAGAGGTTAGGTCAAGGGACTCGGTGACTGCTTCAATCGAGCGCTTGTCGACGATGATCGTAGCTTCTGTGTCGGTGACGGCATCGTCGTACTCGTGGCCGATGTAATGCCATTGTTCGACAGCGTCAGCATCTAGGGCTTGCGAGCACTTACCTTGAAGGCCCGGCCCCAAGGAGCGATTCGTCAGAAGCACCGAGTGTGCGGCAGTCTCGCCGGCTAGGCGTCCGAAAACGTCGTCTGCTTCGCCGTGAAAAGGCTTGTTCGCCTCGGGATTACTCGATCCCTTAACCTGGACTCGCTCTGCAATTGCGCTGTCGAACTCGATCGCGAAGTCGATGATGTCCTCATCCCGCGCGACGCCCTCGCGTGCCAGCGTCGTCGGCTCGACATGAAGAGCGATCGCACCTATTTGGCCGAGACGGTCGCGGGGCAGTCCCGAGTGTGTACCGGAGAAATCGCTCGATCGTGACTAGATACTGGTACCGATACCCGAAAGCGGACTGATTGCCTCCAGTCACGTCTTGCATCCTCTCGCGCGCATGGTCGACCTGAGCGTTGGCCAGCGCATGCGCTGGTCGGTGAAACAGTCAACAAGAGCTCACCGACAATCGAGCCACGACGCTCTCCGGGCTGTGAGCCGAATGGCGGCAGACGGCCACGGCTGATCTGATTCCAGAAAGCGTTCACCTGCGCTTTTGCAGCGAAGATTAACAGGCTTCCGCGACACGCCGAAGTTCTGTCAACGTAGCGCGGCGTGTCTTGTCATCTTCGCTGCCTCTCGACAACGTCACACGATCGTCTCGTACAGACGCTCGCTTGCACGCGGAGTGAATGCTCTGGATACCAGGCTGCGGAGGCGGCGGTGCGCATCGCCCTCCAAGCACAACAGGCTGTTGGCGATCTTGTCCCACAGCGGACCCGAGGTAATTCCCTGCAGCATGAGACTCAAGCCAGGCGGAATCTGAAACCGTGTGTCCCGGAGAACTGTTCGCGCGAGCTCATACGACAGAACTCGGGTCCGTAGGGCCCGAGAGCGATGGGAGCCTGCCGCTGCGCCGCCTGGATTCGCGGGTACACGTCAGCGGGTTTTTCCTCGAACTCGTACGAAAGCACCGGCAGGCTGGCGTCGAATACGTTGGGGTACTGATATTAACGGACATGAAGGATTACCAACTCGGTGGCCAAGGCGCTATCGATGCCCGCACGGTGGTTAGGCCGGTGCGTTGGTCAGCGCGTCGACAGCTGGCATGCTCGAGTAGTCGATCTGGTTGGTGGTGACGGCCGCTGAGAAACCGTTGTCGATGAGCAAGTTGGTTCCGTTGACGTAGCTGGCGGCGTCGGAGCCCAAAAAAGCCAAAGCGTCAGCGACTTCGGCTGGCGCGGCTCTTCGTCCGCCGCTTTGGCTGACCATCCAGTCGATAATTGGTGTGCCCATGGTGATTTGGAAGTCGGCGACCAGTGGGGTGTCGATAATCCCCGGGCATACACTGTTGATGCGGATGCCGTGCTTGGCAAGTGGCGTAGCCTGCAGCAGGGTGAGGACCTGTGCGCACTCTTTGGAGAACCCGTAGGCGTTTTGGGTCAGCCCGGGGTGTGCGTCGACCCAGTCCAGCGCCTGGTGCCAGTCGTCGATGGCAAGCAATTCGAGTATCTGCGGCAGTCGCTCCATGAATCCGCCGCCGGCGGTCGACGCGGTGTTGACGATGGCGCTGCCCGGAGGCATCCGCTGGTGAAGGCCTGCGATGAGTCGGCGCGGTGCGAGGACGTTGACGCCCATGACAATCCGCAGGGGCAGTGTTGCCGCGACACCGGCGTTGTTGAACAGGACATCGATGCTGTCGGGAAGTCGATGAATAGCGTCGTCGATCGCGAATGGATCGGATAGGTCGGTGAGAATGAACTGGTCTACCGGCCCGTTGCATGGCTTGATGTCGAGGGCGATTATCTGCCCGGCGTTCGCGGCTCGCAGTCTGTCGACGAGCGCGGCGCCCACGCCAGTTGCCGCGCCGGTGACGACGACAGTCTTGTTCTCGTAGTTGATGATTGGTGGCATTTGTTGCTCCTCAAAGTGCCGCGGCGGTGTCGCGGTCGTCGTGGTGTGTGCGGGTGTCACGGGCGGCCACCTGTTCAGCCCAGCGGTAATCGGCCTTTCCCGCCGGGGATCGCACGACCTTCGTGGTCCGCACAAAGGATTTCGGAATTTTGTAGCCGGCTAGGTGCTGCGCGCAGACCTCGCGCAGTTCGGCGTCGGTCGGTTCTGCGCCGTCGACGAGTTGAACCACTGCCACGACTTCACTGCCCCATCGCTGCGATGGGCGTCCCACGACGATGACGTCGTAGACAGAGGGATGACAGGCAACTGCGCGCTCGACCTCCTCGGCGAAGATCTTCTCGCCGCCGGAGTTGATCGTCGCCGAATCCCGGCCCAGCAGCTCGATGCGGCCGTCGGGCAGCGCTCTTGCGCGGTCGCCGGGGACCGACCAGCGGACACCGTCGACCGTCGGGAACGTTTTGTCGGTCTTGGCGCGGTCGCCCAAATAACCCAGTGGGATGTAATCTCGCCGGGCCAACCAGCCTTCGCCAGCTGTGCCGCCGATTAGGACGCTGCTGAGATCCTCGGCGAGCACCGCGGTATCGGGCTGCGGGGTGAACACGGACACCTCGTCGTTATGGTCTGCCGATATCACGACGCTCATCTGGCTTCCAGATTCCGATGCACCGACGGCGTCCAGCAACGCCGCTTGCGGGAGCACGGCATTCAACGCGTCGCGGACGGTGGGGGAGAGCGCTGCTCCGCCATTGGTCACCAACAGCACGTTGGATAGGTCATAGTCACCGGCCTGTATCTCTGCCACCAAGGGGCGGGCGATCGCATCGCCGACGACCGGAATGCAGCGCACGCCTTCGCGTTCGGCCAACCGCAGCACCTCTGCCGGCTGCAGTCGGTCCACTCGATCGGGGATCACAAGAAGGCCGCCGAGAGTGATCGCTTGAAATGCCATCCACTGCGCGGCGCCATGCATCAACGGGGGCAGCAACAGAAACGACATGGATCCCGCTGCGGCGCAGGCCTGTTCGGTGATGTCGTGATAGGACGTGAACGGCACTGTGGAGCTGTGGGGCCGACCACCCATGGCCGACACGAAGATGTCGTGCTGACGCCACAGCACACCTTTCGGCATTCCCGTGGTGCCGCCGGTGTAGAGGACGTAGAGGTCATCGCCCGTCGGGTCGGGCATCGGCGATGCTGGTGGCGGCGTGTCGACGATGGACTCGTAAGCAACGGCGCCCGGCAGCAACGGATTTCCCGATTGGTCCTCGACCTGGATGAGGTGTTTGAGAGTGGGCAGCTGATCGCGGACTGCGGCAACTCTCGGGGCGAACTCGGCGTTGTAGACAACCGCCGCGGCTTGGGAGTCGTTTAGCAGATAATAGAGTTCGCTCTCCACATAGCGGAAGCTGCAGTTAAACGGTGCCACCCGTGCGCGGTAGCTGCCGAGCATGGCTTCGAGGTACTCGTTGCCGTTGCGCAGATATAGGGCCAGATGATCCTGGCCGGATTCGTGGTCAGCGAGATCGGCACGTTCGATCCGACAGCCCAGTTCTTGTGAGCGCAGGTAGTGGGCTATGCCGTCGACGCGAGAGTTCACGTCGCGGTAGGTAAGGCGCTTGTCACGCCAGATCACGAACGTCTGGCCGGGTATCGCCTCTGCGACTGCGTTGAACAGCGTTGACAGATTGAAGCCGCTCACAGCGGCGTCCACTTGGGTGTGCCGTCTTCACGGAAGGCGGCGAAGGATTGAGCGAGATCGCCGCTGGCGGTGCACATCACCTGGGTGCGGTTTTCCATGTCGAGGGCGTGGCGCAGGCTCGGCGCATCGACGGTCTGCCACATTGTTTCCTTGGTCATCCAGACCGCCAGCGGCGAATGGCGGGCGATCTCGCGCGCTTTGGCGACGGCGGTGGCGAGCAGATCGTCCCGCTCAACCACATCCAGGACTAGGCCTATCGTCGCGGCCTCGGCGGCATCGAAGACCCGCCCGGTGAGCATCAGTTCGGCCGCTCGCGATGCACCGATAAGGCGCGGCAGGTGGTAGCTGGTGCCCATGTCGCATGCGGAGACACCGTGCCGGATGAAGATCGCCCCGAAAGTTGCCTGGGGGGCCGCGTAGCGGATGTCGCAGGCCAATGCGAGCGCGAAGCCGCCGCCGAGGGCGAAGCCGTTGACCGCAGCGATCACCGGCTGCCGGAGCCGGTGGATCTTCTCGAATGCCGAGGCCATCAGTTCCTGTGCGGAGAGCGTGATGGCCACCCTCGAGGTGGCTGCGGCGTGTAGGGCGGTTTGCGGCGTGGCCGAGGTGTCGCGCAGATCGTCGGGTTGGGCCTTGATGTCAGCACCGGCGCTGAAGGCGTCGCCGGCGCCGGTGATGACCACCGCCCGCGCGGCGGGATCCCCGTTGAGAGTGTCCAGTAGCCGATGCAGCTCCGCCAAAGTTTGTGCGTCCAGGGCATTTCGGCGGTGGGGGCGGTTGAGGGTGACGACGGCGATGGCGCCGTCGTCGAGGTACTCGATGTCGATGGCCGGTCGCGTAGCCGGGGGGCCAGGGTCGGCGCTCATACGCTGACCGCGGGAACATCGTCGGCGAACTTGGCTATCGCGGCATGGGAGGCCTCCGGGTTGGCGTATTCCAGCCAGAGCGTGATCTTTCCGTCGACGAAGTGGAAGACACCGATGTACTCGTTCTGGTAGCTGACCGGTTTGTCGCGGCCCTCGGCGTCGCTGCGGTAGCGCGCGACGAGCATGTTCGGGTCGACGAGGTCGTAAATGTCGGTGATGGTGATGGTGAACTGCTTGAACATTACGAACATCATCGACAGCAGCTGCAGGAAGCCTTCGCGGTCAGAGTCGGGCACCGCAGGTTCGAAGGGCAGCTGCAGTATCGCGGAGTCGTGCAGTTCGGCCCGGATGGCGTCGGTATCGAGGGCGGTGATGCCACTCATCGCTCGCCGTAACGTCTGCTTGTTCGCCTCGCGCGTCGTTGCGCTGTCAACAGTCATGTTGGGCCTTTCTTGGGTGGGCGGTTAGCGGGCCACCATGCCGCCGTCGGCGATGATGGTTTGACCGGTGATGAAACTTCCGGCGTCGGAGACCAATAGCAGTGCAGGGCCGATCATTTCGGATGGATCGGCTATGCGGCCCATGAACGCGGAGGCCTTCATGGCATCGATGAACTCCGGCGGGTTGCCGCGGACCATGTCGGTGTCGACCGATCCCGGGGCCAGGGCGTTGACGCGGATTCCCTGCGCGGCGAATTCGGCGGCCATGGACCGGGTAAAGGAGACCATGGCGGCCTTGGCCGCCGAGTACATCGACACGATGGGCGAGAAGATGAAGGCCCCGGCGGAGACGACGTTGAGGATCGCGGCGTGCTGGCTCTCCCGTAGGTAGGGCAGGGCCGCCTGGACCAGGAATACCGGGCCTTGCAGATTCACCGCGAAGGATTTCGACCAGGCTTCTGGGGTGATTTCACCGAGCGGTTGCGCCAATGCATTGGCCGCATTGTTGACGACGATGTCGATGCCGCCGAACTCTTGCGCGGTGGCGGCGACCAGTCGGTTGATGGCGTCGATGTCGCCCAGGTGGGTGGGTACCCCCAATGCGTTGCCGCCACCCAGGGATTGCAATTTGTCGGCCGCTGCGGCGCACGCTTCAGCTTTCCGGCTTGCGACGACTACGTTCGCGCCGCAGCTCACCAGGGCCTCGGCGATGGCCAGGCCGATGCCGCGGGTTCCGCCGGTGATGATCGCCGTGCGGTCTTTGAGGTCGAAAAGCCTGTGCAGGGGATCGTTGGTCAAGTTCCGTGTTCCCAATCGTTGCGTTGTGCGGTCTCTCACGGTTACCTTACGTGATGTAAGCTAACTCGGACAAGGTGCAGCTGTCACCCATCCGTAGACGCGTAGCAAGCGCCGGCTCAGGAGCTCTCATCATGACGACATCACCGGAAGTGCAGTCCGACCTCGACTTCGGCGACGGGTTCGACTTCACCGATCCCGGCTTGCTGGCTCGCGGGCTGCCCGTGGAGCAGTTCGCGCGGCTGCGGCGGACCTCGCCGGTGTGGTGGAACGCGCAGGACCCCGACAGAGGCGGGGGGTTCCGCGATGGCGGGTACTGGGTGATCTCGAAACATGCTCACATTCGGGAGATTTCACGCGACCCTGAGAGGTGGTCGTCGCATCTCAATGGCTGCGTGATGCGGTACGCCAACGACATACCGGCCGAGCAGCTGGAGACAGCCAAAATCCTCATGCACAATTCGGACCCGCCGGTGCACACGCGGCTGCGCAAGCTGATCTCGCGGCTCTTCACGCCGCGCAGCGTAGCCAAGCTTGAGGACGGGCTGACCCAGGCTGCCCGCGAGATCGTCATGGCCGCAGCAGAGAATTCCGAAGGTGACTTCGTTGAGGATGTCGCTCACCAGCTGCCGCTGAAGGCCATCGCTGATCTGGTCGGTTTCCCAGAGGCCGACCATGAGAGGTTGTTCCATTGGTCGAACGTGATCATGGCAGCCGAAGATCCCGACTGCGTCGAGGATCCCATGCTGGCGATGACGGAACTGATGGGCTATTCGTATGAGATTGCAGCAGAACGTAAGAAGAACCCCGCCGACGACATCATTTCGCGGCTAGTCGCCATTGACGACGACGGTGATGAACTCACTGAAATCGAATTCGGCTATTTCATGTTGCTGTTGCTGGTTGCCGGCAACGAGACCACCCGAAATGCGACGTCGGCGGGCATGGTCGCGATGCTGAACCATCCCCAGCAGTGGGAGCTCTACAAGCGGACCCGTCCGGCAACCACCGCGGATGAGATCATCCGCTGGACAAGCCCCGTGCATGTTTTCCAACGCACGGCGCGCCGGGATACCGAAATCGGGCATGTGCGGATCAAAGCAGGTCAGCGAGTGGGATTGTTCTACAGCTCGGCCAACTACGATGAGGACGTCTTCGATGAGCCCTTCACGTTCAACATTCAGCGCGAGCCCAACCCGCACTTGGGATTTGGCGGAAACGGGCCGCATTACTGCATCGGCGCAAACCTGGCGCGCAAACAGCTGACGATCATGTTCAACATGATCGCCGACTACCTTCCAGACATCGAAATAACCGGCCCGCTAACGCGAATGCGGCACGGATGGATCAACGGCATCACCGCGATGCCCGTACGGTTCAACGCAAAGTGAGGCACCTCGACGTCATGGTGCCGCAGGGGTGGTGCTGGTGAAGCTCGGTCTGCAGCTGGGGTATTGGGGTGCCCAACCGCCATCGAACGACGCCGAGTTGGTCGCCGCCGCCGAACGTGTCGGATACGACGCCGTGTTCACCGCCGAAGCGTGGGGCTCGGACGCCTACACACCATTGGCGTGGTGGGGCAGACACACCACAACGTTGCGGTTGGGCACGTCGGTGGTGCAGCTGTCCGCGCGCACTCCAACGGCGTGCGCGATGGCCGCACTGACACTCGACCACCTGTCGGGCGGCCGGCACATCCTCGGGTTGGGGGTGTCGGGGCCGCAGGTCGTTGAAGGATGGTACGGCCAGCCTTTCCCAAAGCCGTTGGCGCGCACTCGGGAATACATCGACATCGTTCGCCAAGTGTGGGCACGTCAGGCGCCGGTCACGAGCAGTGGTCCACACTATCCGTTGCCGCTGTCTGGTGAGGGGACCAGCGGACTCGGCAAGGCACTCAAGCCGATCACCCATCCGTTGCGTGCCGACATTCCCATCATGCTGGGCGCAGAAGGCCCCAAAAACGTTGCATTGGCCGCCGAGATCGCCGATGGCTGGCTGCCGATCTTCTACAGTCCGCGGCTGGCGCCGATGTACAACGAATGGCTCGACGAGGGTTTCGCACGTCCGGGCGCTCGGCGCAGCCGCGCCGACTTCGAGATCTGCGCCACCGCACAAGTTGTCGTCACCGACGATCGCCCGGGCACACTGGCCGTAATGAAACCCTACTTGGCTCTGTACCTCGGCGGGATGGGCTCTGAGGACACCAACTTTCACGCCAATCTATACCGGAGGATGGGTTACGAACGGGTCGTCGACGACATCACCAAGCTGTTCCGCTCAGGACGCAAAGACGAGGCCGCCGCGGTCATTCCGGACGAGCTCGTCGACGACGCCGCCATCGTCGGTGACATCGACTATGTCCGTGCACAGCTCGCCACGTGGGAGCGGTCCGGCGTCACCATGGTGGTGGTCGGACCGAGGTCCGTCGAGGAAATCAACGACCTTGCCCGCGCCGTATTGCAATCTGATAACCAAGTAGCACAATAGGATTCGTTGATCCAATGACCGGAAGGCGTGTCATGACCAGTAACACATCGACCACATCCACCACCGACTACGCTCGGCTTTTCATCGGTGGCGTGTGGACCGAACCGTCGACATCCGAGGTCATCGAGGTCTTCTCGCCGGCCACCGGCCAGAAGGTCGGCCAGGTTCCGCTGGCGGCCGAAGCCGATGTCAACGCCGCATGCGCGGCCGCGCGCAAAGCCTTCGACGAGGGGCCGTGGCCCAGGATGGCCCCGGCCGAACGCCAGGCGGTGCTGGCCAAGGTCGCCGCGGCGGTTGAGGAACGCGCCGATGAGTTCAAGCACCTGCTCAGGCTGGAGACCGGCCAGCCCGCCCCCATCATCGATATTCTGCAGTTCGGTCCCGGGGTTTCGGCGCTGCAGTTCGTCGCCAACGCCGCCGACAAGTTCCCCTGGCAAGAGGTGCGCGACGGGGTCTACGGCCAGACCCTGGTCTTGCGGGAGCCGATCGGTGTGGTCGCGGCCGTGGTGGCGTGGAACGTCCCGTTCTTCCTCGCATGCAACAAGCTAGGACCTGCGCTGCTGGCCGGCTGCACGGTGGTGCTCAAGCCGGCCGCCGAGACACCGCTGTCGGCCAACCTTTTGGCCGAACTGTTCGCCGAAGCGGGCCTGCCCGAAGGCGTGCTGTCGGTGGTACCCGGCGGGCCGGAGACCGGCCGCGCGCTGACGTCGAACCCGGAGCCGGACAAGTTCACCTTCACCGGCAGCAGCGTGGTCGGCAAGGAGATCGCCAAGATCGCCGGCGAGAAGCTCAAGCCGTGCACCCTGGAACTCGGCGGCAAGTCGGCGGCGATCATCCTGGAAGACGCCGATATCGATTCCACGCTGCCCATGCTGGTGTTCTCCGGGTTGATGAACGCCGGGCAGGCCTGCATCGGGCAGACTCGCATTCTGGCCCCGCGATCGCGTTACGACGAAGTCGTCGACAAGATCGCCGCCGCGGCGTCGGCAATGCCGGTCGGCCTGCCCGATGATCCGGCGACCGCGATCGGCCCGTTGATCAGCGAGAAGCAGCGTGATCGCGTCGAGGGCTACATCCAGAAAGGCGTTGAGGAAGGCGCGCGCATCGTCACCGGCGGCGGGCGACCCCAAGGGCTGGAACATGGCTGGTTTGTGCAACCCACGGTGTTCGCCGATGTCGACAACTCGATGACGATCGCTCAGGAGGAGATCTTCGGGCCGGTGCTTGCGGTGATTCCTTACGACACCGAGGATGACGCGATCAGCATCGCCAACGACTCGGTGTACGGCCTGGCCGGCAGTGTGTGGACCACGGACAACGACAGGGCCATCGAGATCGCAAAGCAGATCCGCACCGGCACTTACGCGGTCAACATGTACGGCAATGACCCTTGCGCCCCATTCGGCGGGTACAAGAACTCCGGTATCGGCCGCGAGAACGGGCCCGAGGGCATCGACGCCTACTGCGAGAGCAAAAGCGTGCTGCTGCCGTTCGGCTATACCCCCGAACTCTGATCTGCGCCCGCGTTCCGCGTAGAGTCGCAGCGTGATGGCGCGCCGCTCCTCCCAACGCAGGGTCTCACCTGAGCCCCCGGAGGAGCCGAGGATGGTCAGCACGCGGGGCGGTCGTCCCAAGGACGAGGTGCGCCGTGAAGCAGCGCTGGCGGCTACGCGGGAACTGCTGATCGCCAAGGGTTATGACGAGGTCACGTTATCGGAGGTCGCGCGAGTGGCCGGGGTGTCGCGACCGTTTGTCTACGACAACTGGGGCACGAAGTTCGCGCTCGTGGAGGACGCGATCTTCACTACGGATGATCCGAGGCCGTTGATCGATGATGACAAGCCATTCGCCGAGTCGCTGACCGATCTGCTCACTGCGATGGTGGCGATCCAATCCGATCCGGCATACCTCGCAGGTCTTCCCGGGTTGTCGGCCGACCTCTACAACCGGCCCGACCTCGTTGAACTGATCGAGAGCAAGTACATCGCCCCGATCAGGGCGGCGTATGTCCGGTTGATCGACCGCGGCAAGGCCGAAGGCGTGGTGCGGCCAGACGTTGACGGCAGCGCGCTATTGGATACCGTCCGCGGCGCGGTCATGTTGCACACCCTGATCAATCCGTCACTGGATGGCGCCGCGCTCATCGAGCACCTGCGCTCAATCATCCTGCATGGCGTGGCGAACGTGGCGACACAACGATCACCGAGGAAGCGATCGCCTAGAAGATGACGTGTTCTTCGGCGATGAAGACACTCGAGCGCGCCATGTCGACGAAGGTCAACTCGTCGTCGAGTAGCTGCTGCATCGCGATGGCCATCGCCTCGGGATCCTCGGCTGTCGCGTCGAAGTCGACCCAGATCTCGGCTACACCGTCGTAGGGTTCACCGGTCCCGCGACTATCGCGCACACCGTCGGTCAGTGCGCCGAAAACGGTGTGGTTCTGGACATAACGAGTCATCGTGGGGATCGCGGCGCGGACGGATCGCACCAGATCGGCATGGCTGTTGCGCCAGTAGGCCTGAAATTCCTCGGTTGTCAGCTCAGCACGTCGCCGACAGCAGAACACCAGCTTTACCACCGGACCGCCTTTGCCAGTCATGTTGCGCCGCTGCGCTATCCAGCGACCGGCGAGGAGCCGCTGGCACGCATTTCTTCGAAGTCTTGTTCCACGATGGGGAATTGCGGTGCCGCGTTGGGCAGCAGCCAGAATTGATTGGTCTGGATGGCGTGCACGACCAGCTTTCCGACCACGGCTGGGTCCATAGAATCTTCGCCTTGCTCTCCAGTTGCGAGGAAATTCCGGAAGTCATCGAGGTCCGCGCTGACCACGCGTGGTTGGCCGTCGGACTGCTGTCGCAGCGTGCGCGCGAGGTTGGTGCGTACATGGCCAGGACACACGACTGTCACGCCGACATTGGTACCGCCGAGTTCGACGCGCAACGATTTCGAGAGGCCGACGACGCCGTGCTTGGCCGCCGCGTACGGGCCGATGAACGGGGCGCTGAGGAGGCCGCCCATCGACGCGGTGTTCACCACGTGGCATGGCTCTGCAGAGGCGAGCATTCTCGGCACGAATGCACGAACACCGTTGATCACACCCCACAAGCAAACATCGATCCCCCAGGCCCAATCCCGCTCGGAAAGTTCCCATTGCCGACCGAACGGGACTACACCGGCGTTGTTGCAGATCACCTGCACTTGCCCGTAAGCATCGACGGCGGACTGGGCCAGTGCTTCGACGTCAGCTGCTCTGCGGACGTCGGCGATTTGGCCGCAGCAGTCGATGCCGTCTGACTGCAGCTCGGTGACAGCATCGTTCAGCGCTTCCTCGGCAACATCGGAGAGCACCACGCGCATGCCTTGATGTCCGAACTCGCGCGCCATCCCTAACCCAATACCGGAGGCCGCGCCGGTGATGACTGCGACCTTTGATTCGAGGCTGTCCATCGCCGTTAGCAGCGGCCGTTAGTGGTCATGCGTTCACCACAGGTGCGTCATCGGCGAATCCCGCGATGGCGGCGTGGGATACCTCGGGGTTGGCCCACTCCCGCCAGGAGGTCATCTTTCCGTCGCGGAAGTGAAAGACACCGATGTACTCGTTTTGGTAGACAACGGGTTTGTCGCGGCCCTCGCTGTCGCTGCGGTACCGAGCGATGACCACGCTGGGGTCAACGAGGTCGTAAAAATCGGTGATCGTGACGTCGAATTTCTTGAACATCGTAAATGTCGCTGTCAGCAGCTGGCGATAGCCGGCCATATCACTGTCGGGCACCAAAGATTCGAACGGAAGCGAAAAGACCGCGGTGTCGTGCATCTCGGCAAGGACTGCGTCTGTGTCGAGGGCGCTGACCGCGGCCATCGCGCGGCGTAACACTTCTTTGTTCGCTTCGCGCGTGCTTGCGTCGTCTGTGGTTGTCACGACGTGCCTTTCTGTTGGTGGGAGATGAAACTGCCTACGTCCGAGACTGCGCAGCAGGCGATTGAGGCCGCTGCGATCGTCAGGGCGCAACTTCAGGTTGTTGCGCGACCAGCCGCACCACATTATATTACAGCATGTAAGGAAACCCCTAGAGTTTCGGCTGGCGAACGTGGAACCGGTTGGGCCACAGGGGTCCACAGTGGCCACGTTGTCAGCGCGAGCCACCGTGTCACCATCTGACCAAGCGCGTAGCCCGGGCTCGAATGTCGTCGATGGAAGCTCGATTGTTCGAGCGCGATGAAGGGAAGATGCAAAACGATGCTCGCACCATTGAAGGATCGCGTCGTCTTGGTGACCGGCGGCGGGAGCGGCATCGGCGCCGGCGTCGGTGAGGCTGTTGTTGAGGCCGGCGGGCGCGTTGTACTGCTGGGGCGCAATCACGACAAGCTGACTGCTGCTGCCAACAAATTCATTTCTGCCGGTGCGCAACCCGACACCATCCGCTGCGTACCAGCCGATGTCACCGACGAGGAACAGATCAGCTCCGCGGTAGCACAGACCGCCGACTGGTTTGGCCGGTTGGACGGTGTCGTGCACTGCGCAGGCGGATCGGAGTCAATCGGTCCGCTGCCGCAAATGGACTCGGCGGCGTGGCGCCGCACTGTCGACCTCAACATCAATGGGTCGATGTACCTGTTGAAACACAGTTCACCCGCGATGATCCGAAGCGGAGGCGGCTCGTTCGTCGCGGTGTCGTCAATCGCCTCAGCGGTGACCCACCGGTGGTTCGGCGCCTACGGTGTCAGCAAGGCCGGTCTGGACCATCTTGTGCAACTGGCCGCGGACGAACTGGGTGCATCATCGATCAGGGTCAACGCCATCCGGCCGGGTCTGACCCGGACGGAGTTGGTGGAAGCGGTGTTGTCCTCGCCGGAGATAAGTGCGGACTACCGGATCAACACTCCGCTGCCCAGGGTTGGTGAAGTCGGCGATGTTGGCAATCTCGCGGTGTTCCTGCTCAGTGACCTCGCAAGTTGGATCACCGGAGAAATCATCAATGTCGACGGCGGCCAACACCTACGCCGGGGACCGGACATGTCAGCGATGTTCGAGCCAATTTTCGGGGCCGAGGCGCTACGCGGGGTCGTGAGCGCGACGTGAGTCGACCGTGAGAAGTGCCAACACCGCCAGCTTTTTAGATGGCAACGCCCTGATCGGGTTGCCTTTCGACGATGCCGACGGTGTCATCCGCACCGCTATCGACGAAGCCAGCGTGCCTGCGCTGCTGATGTCGTTGGTGCACATGACCGGTGATCTCGGTTTGCTCGACGAACTCCCGCGGCCGGCCATGCTCATCGCGATGGACCTAGACGGCGCGATGAGCGAGACGGACAAGCAGGCGGTGCGCGACCGGGCGTTCGACGTGGTGCGTGCTTACCGGGATCGCGGGTGCCCGCCGCTGTTCATCCCCGACTCCGACCAAATGCGGGTGATGTTCGATGTCATCTCCGGAGGTCAAATCACCGAGGAGTACGTGGATTACGTCGCCGCCGATCTGCGGTTCAGCGACGCCGATCAGTGCGGCCCCCGGCTGACCTCCACACCGCAACAGCGCAGCGAGTTCCCCGTGGTGGTGATCGGATGCGGCGAAGCCGGCCTGTTGGCCGGTATCAAGCTCAAGCAGGCCGGCGTGCCCTTCACGATCGTGGAGCGGCAGGCGGGGGTCGGCGGAACCTGGCGGGCCAACCACTATCCCGGCCTCCGCGTCGATATCCCCAGCCAGTACTACTCCTATTCGTTCGAATCCAACGACTTCTGGTCGCACTTCTTCGCGGTGCAGCCCGAGATCGTTGGCTACCTCACCGAGGTGATGACGCGGCACGACATCGCGCCCCACGTACGTTTCTCCACCGAGGTCACTGCCGCCGACTGGGACGACCAGTCCGCCACTTGGCGGGTGGCCGTCCGCTCGATCGACGGGGGCGAGGAGACGCTGACTGCCCGCGGCCTGATCTGCGCGGTCGGCCAGTTCAGTAACCCGGTGATCCCTGATATCAAGGGCGGCAACGAGTTCGACGGGCCTGCCTTCCACACCGCCGACTGGCGCGACGACGTCGATCTCGCCGGTAAGCGCGTCGCCGTGATCGGAGCTGGCGCCAGCGGATTCCAGCTCGTCCCGGCGATCGCCGAGCGCACCGCACACGTCGACGTCTACCAGCGCACCCCCCAATGGATGTCCCCTAACGTCAACTACCACGCAGCGATCGGCGACGGGGCAAAGTGGGCGATCCGCCATCTGCCGTTCTACGGACGTTGGTTGCGCTTGGTGTCATGGTGGCCTCTCACCGACGCCGTGCAGGATCGGGTGGTGATCGATCCCGACTGGGACACCGGTGGCAAGTCGTGCAGCGAGACCAATCACGCGCTGCGCGAGATGTTCATCGCCTGGATGCGGTCCTTCACCGACGACGAGGAGCTTCTGGCGAAGGTGATTCCGGATTACCCGCCGATGGGCAAACGGATGTTGCAGGACAACGGAACCTGGCTCAAGACGCTGCAACGCGACGACGTCGAATTGATCACCGACGGGATCGCCGAGATCACGCGTGACGGGGTGAAGACCGTCGATGGCGTGCATCGTCGCGCCGACGTGCTGGTGTGGGCCACCGGGTTCGACGTCAACCACCAACTCGGGCCGATCAATGTGCGCGGCCTGGACGGGCTGGCGCTCAACGAGGCGTGGGGAGATGCCGCGTACGCCTACCTCGGTGTTACCGTGCCGGGCTTCCCGAACTTTTACTGCATGTATGGCCCCGGTACCAACGCGGTGAACGGGACCAGCATCATCTACAACTCCGAGTGCCAGATGCGTTATGTGCTGGGGTGCATCGACATGGTGCTCACTGCAAACGGCAGGTCGGCGGTCCCGCGTGCCGACGTCTGCGAGGATTACCACCGGCGTAATCAGGACAGACTCCAGAAGATGGTGTATACCCATCCGAAAGTTGCTAGCTACTACCGGAATTCCACGGGCGCCGTTCCCACCTTGTACGGGTCGCGGATCGTCGACTACTGGAAGTGGACCAGCCGCCCCAACCCGCAAGACTACGAAATACGGCCCTAGACACGCGTGCCATTGCTGAGCCGTACGCTCTTTGCGTGCCGCGCAGTCCCGAACCCGCCCGCCGCAAACTGCTCGACGCTGCGCTTCGGCTCTTTGCAGAGCGGGGCATCAGCGGAAGCACGATGCGGGAAATACGGATCGCCGCGGGCCAAAGCAACACCGCGGCCCTGCAATACCACTTCCGCGACAGGGCAGGGCTCTTGCGTGCGCTTTTGGAGCGGGAATTACCCGCGCTTGTCGCAAGACGCAAGGAGCTGCTCGCGGGTAGCGACGATCCGTGGTCGGTCGCTGCGGTCTTCGTTTTGCCGTTTGCCGAAATGGCGACCGGATCAGGACATCAGAAATTGGTTGTGAGATTCCTCAGCCAGCTCCTCGACGATCACTCTTTGACGTTCCAGGAGATTCTCGACTTGGTCGGTGATACTGGGACCTATAAGTCGTATGAGCTTTTCCACCAACACTTTCCGGCAATACCGGAGCCATTGTTGTGGGAGCGTATAGCGGTTGCCACCAACAGCTTCGTTCATGCCGCTGCGTTGCGCGCCGCCCGGACACGGCATGAACAGATCGTCGATGACGAGCTGTTCCGCCGCAACCTGGTCGACATGTTTCTGGGAGCAATCACCGCGTAGTGCTCGCGGCTCCTCACCTAGGCGAATCCACCCGAGTCTTCCGCGATCGATGACCGTCCTCGTGAACCGCACACCTTGTCAATGTAGTAATAAATGTTGTTTACTACCTCGGAACGCGAAACCAGGTAGGAGCAAGCAATGTTGCTGTCGAATTACACCGTCATCGATGTAGACACCCACATCACCGAGCCCCCCGACACATGGACTGCCCGGATGCCGTCGAAGTACGGCGACCGAATCCCTCACATCGAGCGCATCGAGGGGTGGGACACCTGGGTCATCGACGGACGGCCGTTCTCCCGACCCGGCAACACCGCAATGGCCGGCTTTGATGGAACTGTGCCCGACGGGCCGCCAACCTACGCCGACATGCACCCGGCGGCCTGGGACGCCAAGACCCGCGTGGCATTCATGGACGAACAGGGCATCCGCGCCCACGTGCTTTACCCCAACGTGGGCGGATTCGGCGCAGCGGTATGGCTCGATGTCGACGACCGCCAATTCGCACTGGATTGCGTGAAGGCGTTCAACGACTTCCAGACCGACTTCGCGTCGGTGGCGCCCGACCGGTTGCTGCCGATCGTCTCGGTGCCCTTTTGGGACGTCGAAGCGTCCGTCGCCGAGATCGAACGCTGTCTCGGAAACGGCCATCGCGGGGTGAACTTTGTCAACTGCCCCCAGGTGCACGGCCAACCCCCGTTGTGGGACCGGCACTGGGACCCGATCTGGACCGTCGCGCGTGATGCCGGAGTGACCGTGAACTTCCACATCGGCGGCGGCCGGATTGTGGACCTGTTCATGACTGGAATGGAGATGGGCTTTCGCGCCAACTTCTCCCGCGTGTCATCGACGATGTTCGCGGACAACCTTCGCTGCATGGCCGACCTCATCAACGGCGGAGTGTGTCACCGATTCCCGGATCTGAACTTCGTGTCGGTCGAAAGCGGCGTCGGGATGATCCCTGCCTTCTTGGAGGCGGCGGACTGGCAGTGGCGGAACGGCGGCGTGGCCGTCGAACACCCCGAATACGATCTGTTGCCTTCGGAATACTTCCGACGCCAGATCTTTGGCTGCTTCTGGTACGAACAGGACGTGCTGACGCCGGCCGTGCTGGCATACCCCGACAACATGTTGTTCGAAACTGACTTTCCCCACCCCACCAGCCAGCACCCCAGTCCGCAGACCCCAGCCACGACAGCCGGGGTGTACATCGACTCAGCGATGGGACAGTTGCCTGAAGACATACGGCGAAAGCTGTTGTTCGAGAACGCTGCAAAGCTTTACAAAGTCGCCGCGTGAGCCCGCGGTGTTAAAAGCGTAGCTGCACAGCGCTATACGAGGAGACCATGCCGATGAACTACGACCTGTTGATTCGCAACGGCACCATCGTTGATGGTCTGGGTAGTCAGCCCTATCGGGGCGATGTCGCAATACGTGGTGGGGTCATCGTTGCCGTTGGTGGTGTGAGCGGGAATGCCACGGATGAGATCGATGCGACCGGGTTGTTGGTGACTCCGGGATTTATTGATTTGCATACTCATTACGACGGGCAGGCATCGTGGAGCGACCGGATGACGCCGTCTTCTGCGCATGGCGTCACGACCGCGGTGATGGGTAACTGCGGTGTCGGGTTCGCGCCGTGCCGCAAGGCCGACCACGATGTGTTGGTCGATCTGATGGCCGGGGTGGAGGATATCCCTGGTGTGGTGATGGTCGACGGGTTGCCGTGGACGTGGGAGACGTTCCCGGAATACCTCGACGCGATCGAGGCGCGTGCGCGTGACATCGATGTGGCTGCGCTGCTGCCACATTCGCCGCTCCGGGTGTATGTGATGGGCCAGCGCGGTGCTGACCTTGAACCCCCCACCCATGAGGATCTGACCCAGATGCGGAAACTGGCCGCCGAAGCGGTGGACGCGGGTGCGCTTGGATTCGCCTCGTCACGGTTGGTCATTCACAAGACCGAGAGCGGGCGCCCGATCCCGAGTTATGACGCTGGGCGCGAGGAGATCGAGGCGATCGCGCGCGGTGTCAAGGACGCTGGCGGGGGGCTGATCCAGTTCGTTCCCGATATTGTGGCCGGCGACTATGAACCGGTGTTGCAGAACGTGTTTGGTGTGGCCGCCGATGTGGGCCTTCCGGTGACGTTTTCGCTGGCGGTCGGCAATGGCGGTGAACCCTATTACCTGGACGCATTGCGGATGGTGGAAAACGCCAACGCCGCCGGCGGGCAGATCACCGCTCAGATCTTCTCGCGCCCGATCGGCGTGGTGCTCGGTCTACAGCTGACGGCCAACCCCTTCGTGCTGTTTCCCAGCTACCGCCAGATCGCTGATCTATCGGTGGCTGAGCGGGTCACGGAGATGCGTAAACCGGAAGTGCGACAACGCATCCTGGGCGATTCCCCGATCCCGGATGGACCTCCGTTGTTCTTCATGATGCAAGCCTGGGATTACATTTTCCCGCTGGGCGAACCGCCCAACTACGAACCCGATCCCTCGGAGAGCATCGCTGCTCGGGCACGTGCCCGTGGGGTGAGCCCGTTGGAGGAGGCCTACGACCGACTGCTCGACGACGACGGGCACGCCATGTTGCTATTGGCCTTGGGCAACTACAGCAATGGTTCGTTGGACACCATTGGCGAGCTCATTCGGCGCGAGGACGTCGTGCTGGGGCTGGGCGACGGCGGTGCGCACTATGGCTTGGTCTGCGACGCGAGCTTCCCGACGCACCTGCTGACGCACTGGGTGCGCGATCGCGCCACCGGTCGGCTCAGTGTCGCCGACGCGGTACGCGAGCTGACCTCGGTCCCCGCCCGTGTCGGCGGGCTGCTCGACCGTGGGCGCATCGCCGTGGGCTACAAGGCTGACCTCAATGTGATCGACGCCGACGCGCTTCGCCTGCACAAACCCGTGGTCGTCTACGACCTTCCGGCCGGCGGCCGGCGGTTGGACCAGACCGCGGACGGCTATGTCGCCACCATCGTGGCCGGCGAGATCATCGCCCGAGACGGCAAACCCACCGACGCTCGGCCCGGACGTCTTGTGCGAGGACGCCAGCCTGCGCCAGCGATCTAGCGAGTTAGCTTACATGATGTAACATAACTGGTGTGACCGGTGGTACAACACGAATCCGGCATAGGCCAGAGTGCGTAAAGCACAACCTCATTCACGAATTGAGGACACCCCGCAGAAAGATCACGACATGACTCTTGACGGCGCAACCACGCGCGAGGCGAACAAGGAGACGCTGCGGCGGGCGATGAAAGCTATCTCTGCCCATGACATCGACGCGGTCGGGGCCGAACTGAACGAGTCGGTGGATTTCGTGCTCCCCTTCGAATCGGATGTGCCCGACGGGGATCGTGACAGCTTTCTTCAACTGCTGTCGATGATGTTCGCGATGTTCGAGAAGCTGGAACTCACCATCACCCACATCTACGACCTCGTCGATCCCAACGTCCTCGTCGCGCAGTGGCTCGTTGACGGGATGTATCGCCACAAGTCGGTCGTCTACGAGAACCAGTACATCGGCGTGATGGGGTTCCGCGACGGCAAGATCGCGTCCTGGCGGGGATATGCCAACCCGGAGCTAGCCCGCGCCGCCCTGGCGAAGCTGGCCGAAGATGCGCCGGCGTGAACCAATGACCGGCACTGATCGCTGATTTCGACAGCCCGCGATAGGAGCAACCCTTGAGTATCGATTTCGACCTCTCGACACGACCGGACCTCGACTTCATCGACGGCGAATTCTATGCCGGCCGTTCCCGGCAGGCCTACCAGTGGATGCGGGAGAACGAGCCGGTGTTTCGGGATCGCAACGGCCTGGCGGGAGTTGCCACCCATCGCGCAGTGATCGAAACCGCGCGCCGCCCCGATCTGTTTTCCAACACCGGCGGTACTCGGCCCGATCACGAGCCGACCGTGCCGGCGATGATCGACATGGACGACCCGCTGCACCTGCGGCGCCGCAAATTGGTCAACACCGGCTTCACGCACGGGCGCGTCCACAATCTGACCGATTCGATCCGCAGCCTGTGCGACACCCTCATCGACTCGGTCTGTGAGCAGGGGGCGTGCGACTTCGTTCGTGACCTGGCACGGCCGCTGCCGATGGCGGTCATCGGGGACATGCTCGGTGTGCTGCCCGATGATCATGCAACCTTGTTGGCGTGGTCCGACGTCTTGATGACCACGCTGACCTCAAGGGTGTTCGACGTCGACGTGGAGGCGTCGTTGAATGCGTTCGTCGCCTTCAACGAGTTCACTCGCGACATGATTGCGCGGCGCCGCGCGGAGCCGACCGACGATTTGATCAGCGTGCTCACCCACGCGGTGGTCGACGGCGAGAAGCTGACGGACGAGGACATCGTCATGGAAACGCTGCTGATCCTGCTGGGCGGCGACGAGACGACGCGGCACGTACTGACAGGTGGCACCGAACAGCTGCTGCGCCATCACGATTCCTACGACCGGCTGCGCCGCGACACCGACGCGCTGCTGCCCACCGCTGTCGAGGAGATGCTGCGTTGGACCTCACCGGTGAAGAACATGTGCCGCAAGTTGACCGCCGACGCGGAGTTTCACGGCACCGCCCTTAACTCGGGCGAAAAGATCATGCTGCTGTTCGAGTCGGCCAACTTCGACGAGCAGCAGTTCGACAATCCCGAGAAATTCGACATCGAGCGACGGCCAAACAATCATCTGGCGTTCGGATTTGGCCCCCACTTCTGCATGGGAAACCAGCTGGCGCGTCTGGAGATATCGCTGATGACGCGCCAGCTCATCGAGCGCTTGCCCGACCTGCGCTTGGCCAGTGACGAAGCGCTGCCGCTGCGGCCGGCGAACTTCATCAGCGGCATCGAGGCGATGCCGGTCGTCTTTACGCCCACCGAAACCGTCGGGCCGTAACGTGTTGCGCAGCGCGAGAACTATGTCCCTCGAGGCCGACTATGTCGTGGTCGGTGCGGGCAGCGCGGGTGTAATCGTGGCAAGCAGGCTTGCCGAGCGCGGCGCGAGTGTGATCCTGCTCGAGGCCGGTCGCAAGGACAACACCCGCCTGGTCACGGTGCCGGGTCTGGTTTCCCTGGTGTCGACCGTGCCGCGGCTGAAGGCACGGGTGTGTTGGAAGCAGTACTCGGTTCCCCAGAAGTTCGCCAACGACCGCACGATCCCGGTGCCGCGCGGCAAGGTGCTTGGCGGCTCCAGCTCGATCAACGGCATGTTGTTCGTGCGCGGCAACAAGGCCAACTACCAATCCTGGGCGGCCGAGGGCTGCGGAGGCTGGGAGTGGGAGAAGGTGCTGGCCACCTACAAGCGGCTGGAGAACTGGGAAGGCGGGGCCAGCGACGTGCGCGGCGTGGGCGGCCCGGTCGAGGTCACCCGGCAAAGTAACCTCACCCCCGCTTCCCACCACTTTATGGAAGCCGCATCGGCCACGCTGGAGGCGCCAATTATCGAAGACTACAACGGCTTCGACCAGGAAGGCATCAGCGTCTTCCAGCAGAGTGTGCGCGACGGTCTGCGTTACAGTTCCTCCCGCAGCTATCTCACCAACCGCGAGCTGCCGACTTTGCAGGTGCAGACCAAGGCCCATGTCGCGAGGGTCGTCATCGAAAATGGCCGGGCCGTCGGCGTCGAGGTGATCGACGCCAAGGGCGGCAGCCATATCATCCGTGCGGGCAAGGAAGTCGTGGTCTCCGGCGGCGTCATCGGTTCCCCGCAAATTCTGATGTTGTCGGGCATCGGTCCGGCCGGCCATTTGCGCGGCCTCGGCCTCGACGTCAACGCCGACCTGCCGGTGGGCCAGAACCTGCACGACCACCTGTTCGTGCCGATGACGTACCTCACCAAGGACGCGATCCACCGCGGCACCCTGACCCACTTCGCCTCCGGGATCATCCGGGAACAGTTGCGGCCCGGCAGTTCGTGGTTCGGCCGCGCCCTCTTCGAGGCCGTCGGTTTCGTCAAAACCTCGTTCGCGGAAGGCATCCCAGATCTGCAAATCCATACCCTGCCCTGGAGCTATCCGGTCCCCAACCAGGACGAGGACAAGGTGCACCTGATCGATTTGCGTGAGGGCTTCACCATCCTGCCGACGCTTATCTACCCCAAGAGTCGCGGCGAAGTCCGGTTGGCCTCGGTCGACCCGCTGGCCGCTCCGCTCATCGACCCCGGCTACCTGACCGACCGGGCGGACACCGAGTTCCTGATGGAAAGCATGGAGATGGTCCGCGACATCGCGGCCCATCCGGCGATGGGCAAGGTCGAAGAATTGACTCCCGGCCCCGACTATCGGGACCAGGCCGCGCTGCGTCGTGAGCTGCCCAATCGCGTGCATTCCGCTTACCACCCCGTCGGCACCTGTCGGATGGGCAGCGACGAGCGGGCAGTGGTGGACCCGCAGTTGCGGGTGCGCGGTATCGAGTGCCTGCGAGTCGCGGACGCCTCGATCATGCCGAGTGTCACCGGCGGCAACACCAACGCTCCGTCGTACATGATCGGCGAGATGTGCGCTGCGTTCATGCAAGCACCTTCGCGAAACAGCGTTCGTACCACGTCCGTGACTGAGCGGCGCATGTGATTGTCAAATTAACTTACAGAACGTAAGCTATCTCCCAGATTGGAGGTGCGTAATGGGCGAAATATCATTGCCGTCGCCGTTTGGATGGTTCGCAATTGGCCAATCGAGCGACTTTGCGCCGGGAGAGGCGAAACCTGCGCACTGGTTCGACCAGGATCTCGTCGTGTTCCGCTCGGAAGACGGCGCGATCGCGGCCCTGGACGCCTATTGCCCGCACATGGGCGCGCACCTCGGCTTCGGCGGCACGGTCAAAGACGGGGCCCTCGAATGCCCGTTCCACGGTTGGCGGTGGGCCGGCGACGGCAGCTGTCTGGCCGTGCCCTACGGCCGCAAGGGCGTGCCCAAAATCAGGGCGGGGGCGGTGCCGGTCGTGGAACAGGACGGCGTCGTACTGCTATGGCGGGGGCAAGGGGAACCCACTTGGTATCTACCGCCGTTGCTCGATGACGGTCAATGGTCGCCCACCACGGTGACGCGGCGCACCCTGACGTCTCACCCTCAGGAAATCCTGGAGAACATAACGGATTTCGCACACTTCCACTTCGTCCACAGATCGCACATGATCGAACCGATCAGCGAAGTCAGTTCAGACGGAAACGTGTTTACCTACCGCGCACGGTCGGCGCCCGAAGCTGTGGACCCCGACGTGCGTATCGACGCGATCCCGGTCGAAGGCGGCGTGTTTGCCTACGGCCCGGGGTTGGGGGTCAATACGATGACGGCACAAGAGGTGCCGATCCCTCAGCTGACGCGGGTGTACATCACGCCGATCAACGAGCGGGAAATCACCTTGCTCTGCATGGTCAATATTCGTATCGACGAAAACACCGACGAGGCCGCAGCGGAGGCGCTCATGCCGGTCATCTCCGAGGCGGTGTTCGATCAAATCGACGCCGACCTAGTGATTTGGGGAAACAAGCGGTACGTGGAGCACCCGGCATTCCAAAATCCGCAAGAACGGATGATCGGAGCATTCCGGCGCTGGTTCACGCGGTTCTACGACGACCCCAGCGCGCCAACGGCAGCTCGCCCGTCCCTCGCTCAGGCAACACCAGCCTGAGCGAGACACGAGGCGTCACTCACAAGATAAGAGAGCTGCTCGACATCGAATTGTGGTGCGGGACGGCGCATCAATGAACGCCAACGGCTCCTGTCCCGGTGGCCACGGCGCTAACGGCTTGCTGACCGCGGCGTCGGCGGGCGTGCAGGGGGAACAGCGCCAGCCCGCTCACCACGATCAAGGCGATGATCTGCGCCAAGATGTATCCGGTGAGCCGGCCTTCGTGGGCAATGTTCTCGATCACCATCGTGGCGAAGCTCCCGACATAAACGAAGACGATGAACGCCGTGACGGGCTCGACCGAGCTTGCGGGACTAGCGGTGCGCAAGGCGATCACAGCAACCGCAATGTAGGCGGCGATCAGCAGCGCGACGACGGGCCACTGGGGGCCGCCGAGCGCGGTGACGCCCGTGACAGGCACCAGCAGGAACGGGCCGATCACCAACACCGTGAGGGCGGCCAGCGGCGGAAACGCGCCGAGGGCTTTAGCGTTTGACCATCGCGCTGCACTGTTTTCGCTGCCGTCGATCCGCCGTAGCGCCCACAGCATGACGTACAGAAACAGGGCCTCCCACGTCCCTTGCCAGCAGACGTCGACCAGCGGCCAGCCGACAAAGTACTGGAAGTAGTTGAAATTCGGGTCCCATGCCCACCACTGGACATGTCGCAGCGGGCCCTCGATCATGTACGGAGCGTCCAGTGCGATCAAGAAAAGACCACCGACAATGGCTGCGTGCCAACGCTTTTCAATGCCCAGCGCCTCTATGACTTTGAACCCCGTGAACAGGAACGCCGGGTAGAGGATCAAGACGTAGGAGGGCATCATCGTGGTGCCCTGCCACAGGGGAAATGCAGGCCAGTTGATCATCACTGCGAAATCGCCCTGGTGATACATGTTGAGGGTGGCCATCCCGGCGAGCTCAAGCGCCAGCCCGTAGATGGTGGCGGCCACCAACACCACGCTGTAGATGCGCCGACCGCGCCGGAACTGCACGATGCAGTACACCACCTCGGACAGAAACATGGTCAGCAGCACGAGGTCGTACAGATTGGTCTGCCACGGAAGCTCTGCGGGGTTGTTCAGCACGATCAGGTTCATCCCGGCATCTCCCGTTCTCGCTAGAGGTGTTGCGCCAGCGTGCTATTCGGTGACTAGCGACGCGCTGCTGCTGCGCATCTCCTCGAAGTCGGCCTCGACCAGGGGTAGCTGTGGCGCGCCGTTGGCAAGCAGCCAGAATTGGTTTGCCTTGATGGCCTGCACGACAAGCTTGCCGACCTCGGCTGGGTCCATCGCACTGTCGTCCTCCAGACCCGATTCGAGGAAGCCCAAGAAGTCGTCGAGGTCCGCGTCGCCGCCACGGCGCTGGCCCTCGCGCTGCTCACGCATCGCGCGCGCGACATTAGTGCGCACGTTGCCCGGGCAGACGACCGTCACGCCGATATTCGTGCCACCGAGTTCGACACGCAAGGACTTCGACAGGCCAACGACGCCGTGCTTGGCCGCGGCGTATGGACCGACGAAAGGAGCGCTGAGCAGCCCTCCCATCGACGCCGTATTCACCACGTGGCACGGCAGTCCGGAGGCAAGCATTCGCGGCACGAACACCCGCACACCGTTGATGACACCCCACAAGCAGACGTCGACGGCCAAGGCCCAATCTTGCTCGGAAAGCTCCCACTGTCGACCGAAGACCCCGACGCCGGCGTTGTTGCAGACCACGTGTATCTGCCCGTAGGTGTCGAGGGCGGCGCGGGCCAAAGCCTCGACGGCCTCGAGACTACGGACGTCGGCGATCTGGCCGATGCACTCGATACCTTCGGACCGAAGGTCGGTGAAGGCCTTGTTCAGGCCGTCCTCGGACACGTCGGAGAGAACGACGCGCATGCCTTGATGTCCGAACGCCCGCGCCATTCCCAATCCGATACCCGACGCCGCGCCGGTGACTACTGCGACCTTGGATTCAAGGGTTTCCATGACAATTGCTCCGTCCTAGTCCGAGAACAGCTTGCAGAAGGACGGGATCGCACCTTCTGCCCAGGGAAGCGCCGCCCAGACAAGTTATCTTACATGTTGTAAGGTAAGGCGGGTAGTGCGGTCCAGACGATTGGTTTCGGTCGCCGCCGAGATGCTCAAGCCACCGCGTCTACCCACGCCTCGAGCAGCGTGCCGACGAATAGGATTCTCAGTGCGACTCGGACATTCGGCTGATCATGACGACCCGTCGCGCTACCGCATCGAGGCGATGGCGCATACGACCCTCGACGTCGTTCGCAACCTAGGCGGCCTGCTGTTCGACCGCCGCTGCCTGGGCTGGGATACCGCGGTGCTGCTCGACAACTGCGCCGATATTCGAGCGCTCCAAATCATCGGTGCTGATGTTGCCGATCTGAAGCCGACCCTCGAAGCGCCTGAACATCCGCGGCCGGCGGCCATCGCTACCTCCGTCCAGCTCTACCGCAGTGATCCCCGCGTTTGCGCACGAGTCAATGCGGCGATCGACAGCGGGTCAACCGAGGTCGTGCTGTGGGGTGACACCGACTCGGTGGCCGTTGAACGGCAAATGATCGCGGTCGCGCATCAGATCAGCCAGGCAGCCGCCACGTTCAAGATCCAGGCGCTGGCCGCGGCGGCGCACGCTGAACCCTCGAAAGACATTGTGGTGGAGAGGTTCTTGGCAACTCGTGCACCCTGGCAACCGCCCGACCTGCAGCGGTCGACCCTGAACAGATCCGAGTCCTGTCGAACGGTACGTTCTAAGATCCGCGACGAAGCGGAGAGAAGCTTCGCCACCTCGCCCCACGTCGACACGCCGATCGGCTAGATCGGGACCTGGAGCCGGTGTTGGCGAGTGGACCGAGCCGACAGATGTCGGGATTATCGGCGTCGCACAGAAGTAGTAATTTTCTGCATCTCTGGCCCGCAGGAGTTATGCATCAACCAAGAGCACCGGGGAGATCGGACGACGAGAGCGTCTTGGGCTGCCGTTCTGCGCACGCAACACGATTAGAGCGATATCAATGAAACGATGCGCTAGTTGTCCTCATCGACTCCCGGAGACACGTTGTCGGAGTCCTCTTCGGACTCGTACGTAGAGACGAAGCGCAGTACGCGCGGGGCTAAAGGGCTAAACGGCGGCCACGGATTGCGGCGGGTGAAGCCCGCGTCGTTTTGCAAAACATGCAGTCCTCGCGGGTGCGGGTACCGGCTCAGCAATTCGCGAACCGTGGCGACGTCATCAGCCACGTTGGGATACAAAAGCTTGTCCAGCTTCTCCTGGAGCGGGCCCATTAGCGGCTGTACGGCTTTGATCATGTCCAGCACGCTGGGATCGGAGTCTCTCTGTTCCAACTCGCGGCGTTTCAGCCACTTCTTCTGCGCTGACTGCCTCGTGAAATCCAGCACGAATTGCCGCTTCATGTAGACGTTGGCAGCGGGTTCGCCCTGCATTGAGGCCCCGAAACCCCAACTGAAGGCGTTGATATCGCCGTGCTGCAGCGCGCCCCGCAGTTCTTCGAGCCAGCCGTAGTCGAACGATTTCTTTCTGAGCTCGCTGAAGAGCGCCTCGACCGCGCGGAGCTCCTCGCTGTCGCGGCCGAAGTCCTTTTTGGCTGCCCTCATCGTTTGTTCGCGGTGAATGTGTAGGGCGGCTGTGAACGAAATCAATGCCGACCGCACCTTGCGCCTGTGTTCATCCCACGCATCCGCGTCAAACAGTGAGATGCGGTTGTCGCGCAGGTCGGTGAGTACAGCGATCAGCTGGTCAAAGAACCTCTTGCTCTCGTCTTCAATGTGCTCGAGTAACTCACTGTCGACCATGCACCGAAGCCGCTCGTATGCACCTCGATAGGTCTTGTCCTCATCTTCTGTCAAGGAACACACTTTCTCGAGAATTGGCGCGTCAGAACGGGTGGGGTCGAGGTGGATCAAAATTGCACCGTAAGGATCTGCCGACATCTCCGCCTCATGAGCATCTTCTTCCGCTCGTCTGTTGTCAGCTGCGTCCTTGGCGGTCTGCAAGCTACGGAGCGTAGAAGTGTTGCGGCGCTTGATCTCTTCGGCCGAGGGCAGGCCTTCAGCTAGCCAGCGTCGGCCGTCGCTGAGGATGGTGTTCAGGGCCGCCTCTAAGGTTTGTTGAAGGGCGCCGCGAGTCATCCGGTCTCTGGCATCTGGAGTGTCGTAGTAGTCATCCATCGCTGCGGTCATCACATTCGTAAACGCTTGCAACGCCGAGAGGATCACTAGTATGGCAGGTGTCGCGGGCGGCGGCGGCGGCTCGGCGAAAGCAACGACTTGCCATGCCTCGCAGGCCTTCTCGCAGAAATCAACCGGATTCGTTTCGTTTATGTCGTCTAAGGACGACATAAACTCTTGCAGTCGGTCTAACTGATCTTGTAGCCGCTCTGCGTCTATCTGCTCTCCGGCGTCCACGTAGGTTCCTTGCTTCATGTCTTACAGCGGGTGTGGCCGCCCTTCGCGTGGGCAGCCAACCAACATCCCACAGAGGCCCGACTTCAGTGTGTATTGACTTCGGCGCGTGTCGCTGACGAATCAAGGGGTAACCGTCGTCTATGTGAAGTCAGCAGCGACGTCGGGCGCCGAGTGAGTACGCAGGCGCCTGAACTGCGGTTATGCAGCGAAGATTAGCAAGCTCTCGCGACACGCCGACGTTTTGTCAAAGTAGGCAGGCGTGTCTTGTCAATCTTCCCTGCATCTCGACAGCTGCTGTCGGTTCCCATCCAAGATGGCGGAATTCCCATCTTCGTGACGTGGAAATGGCGGATCCGCCGTAAAAGATAGGAATCGCGCTAGCTGACCTAAGTCTTAGCGTCCCTTGGCGGTACCCACTCGCTTCCGGCCGCAATTTATCGGGCTCGCGAATTGCGCTGTACACCAGGGACATCGGCGGTCGCCCATCAAGCGGATGGCTTTAGCGACGCATCTCACGACAGCAAAGTGTATGGATATCAGCGGTTATCCGTGAGTCGGTGTGGCGTGAATTACCAAGGTTTGGAATCACGATCATGGAGGACATCGCTGCCACCTAGGGTGCCACGGTTCGTGGGTCCGACCAGAATCTCATACGCACCCTGGCGTATACGCACGGCCAGCTGTGGGAAGACCCGGCCATCAAGGTGCTGCGGACGCTCAACCAATACCTCGAGCGCACTACGGCCAGGAGGCGCTGCGCGATCGGGCTGTGGTGGGCATGGACCGGGCCGCCGAAGAGATCCCGTCGAGTTTGATCTGAAGACGCATGCCCACCAAGCGATTTACTCGTACGACTAATGATTGACGTAGACGTTGACAGGGTTGAATCCGACGGCTATGTTGCCCGGAAAACGACTGGCCTGACCCGACCGTCGCCGGTCGAGAATGCCACGTCGGGCCAGAGCCGGCAGGCTGCGTTCTCGAGACTACGCGCCGGGGTCTCTCCGTGTAGGCCTGCACCGGGATGGGTGGTGATGAGCGAGCGCCTGCGTTGCGGCCCGTCGGCGAGTACCTGCCACGGGCGCAAACGGGGGCTGGGTACTGGAGTGAGTGCTGCTCGATGCCACGCTGACCGAGCTGGCGGATCACGGATACACCGCACTGACGATGGGCGGAATTGCGGCCCGAGCACGTACCGGCAAAGCCTCGCTATACAGTCGATGGGCAAGCAAGCGCGAGTTACCGTGCGCTGCACTGGTTCTGCTATACCTCCGCTGCCTGCACCCAGCGCCCGCCGGTCGGCACGGGAAAACCTGCTGGTCGTGTTGACTGCACATCGCGATCTGCTGGCGGGCAAGACCGGGTTCCCTGGCCTGAACGTCATCGCTCAGCTTCTACACGAGCGCGCGGCGCCCGCCATCTTCGTAGATTTTGTAATCCGGCCCGCGGTTGACGGTGACCGATTCTATCCTTCGAACAGCTGTGGAGCAGGGTGAGATTGACTCCGCCTCAGTCACGCCGTGGAGCGTAGAAATTGGGCCGGCACTCATAAGCCAGCACTTCTTTCTCACCGGGCGGCCGCCACTCGGCGGGAGTTAATCCTCATCCTGGACACTGTCATGCGACCTCGGGCCGTCGAACCCATTGTCGATCGATGACCCGGGTATTTCGCGAACGCCTCGAGGCGACCGAAGACTAAATCGCCTCGGGCTGTTCGGATTCAGCGATGAGGCGTTCGAGATAGTCCAGGTCGCGGCGCAACAGGTCCACCGCCGCGCGGGGGCCGCTGGCGGCAGCTGCCGGTTCGCCCGACCGAACCAGGCTTGCGACCGCCAGATCGGCGATATCGGCGGCGACAATCTCGGCACTGGTCGCGTCATCTTTGTGAAACCACCACGCGACCCAGTTACACATGCCGATGATCTGCAATGCCGCCATCCGCGGCTCCACGTGGCGGAAGTGGCCGGTGTCGACGCCATCACGGATCACGCCGATGAGTATGCGCAGCATTGCGCGCTTGGTCGTTTCGTGGATCGTGGCCAGATCGGTCGGAAGCGCCGCTTCGGAGCGCGCCAGCAGGACGAACCGCGACGGTTGCCGTGCTCGGTTGAGCGCCATGATTTCGGCGATCTTCGAGAGCTTCGCGACCGGGTCCAAGGCCGCGTTTTCTGCGACCTCGCGGATCTGTGCGGTGTTGCCCGCGGTGATCTCGGCGATGAGTCGAGCCAGTAAGTCGTCCTTACTCTTGACGTAGTAGTAGAGCGCAGGCCGTGTGATGCCCATTGCGTCGGCGATGTCCTGCAAGCTGGTGCCGGCAAAACCGCGCTGCGCGAACAATTCGGTTGCAGTGGCATACATCCGGTGCTCGACGAGGTCTCGACGCAGACTCGATGAGTTCTCTTCTGAGCGTTGCCGCTTGAGGCGAGCAGGCTTGGCGCCGTCGGAGGGTCTCACCATCTCCCCGCTCTTGTCGCGCTGGGGCTACCGAATGCGGAACCCAGCAAGTTCATCAGCAGCTTACGCTGGGGACCAATTCTTGACCAATTCGTTGACGATCCCGACGGGCACCGCTATCCTTCAGGGCCGTCGACGGATGCTCGAAATGACTGACCTGATGACGGTGAGGGACTCGGACGCGAGCGCACACGCGGCCCCGTAGATTTGCCGGCACGGCCATTCGGTTAGCGGAGCGGGGAATGGAGTGCGGTGAGTGAGATCGTTCTCATCGGTGCGGCCGGCACGGCCGGTCTACGTCTGGTCCGCGCCCTCAACGCTGCGCGGGCCGACTATCGCGTGGTCAGCCATAGCGACATCGGCGCGGCCCGGTTGGTGGAGGCCGGAGCGCCCAGACCTGTCGTCGCGGACCTGGGTGAGCCCGAGAGCTTGGCTTCGGCGTTGACGAATACCTCTGTGGTATATGCAATCCCACCCGCCTTGCATCCTCGCGAGGACGAATTCCTCATCAACGCCATTCGGGCGGCCGAAGCCGTCGGCGTGGAGCGTTTCGTTTATCACTCTGTGCTGCACTCGAATACGCCCTTCCTACGCAACCATCAGCGCAAAGCCAGTGTCGAATGCGTGCTGCGCGCGAGTTCCTCGCTGAAATGGACCATCCTGCAACCGTCGATGTACGCGCAGGTGGTATTTGCGATGTTCGGCCCGACTCAGGACAGCACCGTGAGGGTCCCGTTCGACATCGACGCCGACATGTCGATCATCGATCTCGATGACTGGGCTGCAGTTGCCTTGCGAACGTTGCTCGAGCCCGGTGCGCATGACTACGCCGGCTACGAGTTAGCCGGTCCCGCCACGACGATGCGAGAGGCGGTCCGCGCGCTCGGCCGGGCGCGCGGAAGGGACCTGCATGCCTGCACGGTTCCAGTTGCCAGAGGCCCCCTGCCGCCCCGAGCGGTTGAAGACCCGGTGGCGGCCGCTGACATGATCTCCACCTACGCCCACTACGACCGCCACGGGTTTCGCGGTAACCCGTTCGTGCTCACCCAGCTCCTGGGACGACCGCCGACAACGATCGACGACGTGGCCGCGAGGGAGTACGGTCCGCCGTTGACTGCGCCGTGACGGACTCACCAACCGACATCGGTGTCGACGGCGCAGGCCGGCAAGTTCGACCAGAGCGTTCGAACGTGGCCCGCGAAGCCATCATCGCTGCACTGCAACGCTTCTCGCATTGGGCGTTCGACGGCGGCGGGCTGCGACGAGCAACCGTGGTGATTGTCGTTCACCGTCGGGGCGAGGAATTCGGAATCTGGATCATTGAACGGGCGTCGGGACTGCGTCATGCTCCCGGCCAATACGCATTGCCGGGCGGGCGGTCTGAACCGGGCGAGGACGTCATTGCCACAGGTCTACGCGAACTCGAAGAAGAAACAGGGATCGTGTTGGGGCGCCACGATGTGTTGGGGCGCCTTGATGACTATGTGACGCGCTCCGATCATCTCATCAGCACGATCGTGTGCTGGGCAGAATCTCACCCAACGATTCATCCGAATCCTAGCGAGGTCGCTCGCGCGTACTTCGTGCCGCTAGCCGATCTGCTGGTGACCCCGCGATTTCCGCGCGATCCCCAGACTGGCCTCCCGTTAATCGAGTTCCCGCTGCTCGGCGTCATCATCCACGCCGCGACCGGAGCCTTGCTGTATCAGTTCGCGGAGGTGGTGCTGCGCGGCCGCCCCACCCGCGTGGCGGCAATCGTAGAGCCACGGATTGAGACGTGACGGCCCGAACCTCGCGCTCCGCGCCCGAAATCGCGCGAATACGGTAGCGTTGAATAATTGGCGTATCCGTTGAAATGGTTAGAGGGGTGACGCGGTGGGTCCAGCTGGTGTAGGAACCGACCAACTCTCGCTCCGCGCTGCGTATGGCCACTTTCCCTCGGGGGTGGTCGCCGTGGCCGCGACAGTCGACGATCAGCCGGTGGGATTTGCCGCGAGCACATTCGTGCCGGTATCCCTGGATCCACCGCTGGTGGCGTTCTTCGTACAGAACACGTCGACCACCTGGCCGAAGCTGGTCGCCCGGCCGCGACTCGGGCTGAGCCTGCTTGCAGAAGATCACGAGGATGCTGCACGGTTGCTGTCGGCCAAGAGCGGCGATCGGTTCGTGAAGCTAACCACGGTGACCGCCGAGACGGGTGCGGTGTTCCTCGAAGGGACCAGTGCGTGGCTGGAGACGGCGATCCACGAGCTCGTCGGTGTCGGCGACCACACCATGGTGGTGCTTTCGGTTCTGGGCGTCACTCTTTACTCCGAGGTGCAACCGATCATCTTTCACCGCAGTGGGTTTCACCGGTTGTCTGCGCAATGAGCAGGGTGCGTCGACTCTTGGTCAACGCGTACTAGCCGAGTAATTTCGCTCGAATCTCGACGAGCGTGTCTGGGACGATCCCGAGCCCCGTCGTCGGGTATCCGTCGAGTCCTCCGTACCGGAGGACGGCCTCCCGTCGCACGGGTCTGCCGATGGTCGGCCTCCCGGAACGGATCCCGGCGATGTCACGGAAATTTGCCGACCGCAGCGGCGAACCATCCTGCGCCACTTGCTCGGCCGCCGCTGCTGCGCGAGGTCTGAAGATGACCCTGTGCAGCTGGGCGGAACCCTGGATGATGCCGCGGAGGAGACCGGGACGACACATCAGACCGCTCCTTGGCTGATGTTCATCTGGCGGCGCCGTCGGGTCGGGACGCAGCCCAGAAAATGATTCCGCATTAGAAATCATCCGGACGGACCGCCGCGTTGGGCGCCCTTAGGGCAGGGGTTCACGCTTTGGGGACGGCCGCTAGATGAATTACAGTTCATCCTTGAAAATATGTTCAGCACAAAGTTATGCTGACCCAGAGCGGAGCTTAAAACCCCGAACAGCCCACCAAGGGCCGCACGACTCCTGATTGAGCATCCACGAATAGACGGGCGATGAGACGACAATGACCTCGCATTACGCGATCGTGGCCGCGCGCGCCGTTCCCGCGCACCCTAAGACTCCAATGCCGTTCATGCCCGAGGTGTTGTTCACGATCTTCCTGGGAGTGCCCGTTCTGATCGGCTGTTTCTTCGCCGTCAAACACCTGCTGAACGGGCGCGGTCCGTTGCTGACGTACTGCCTGATCGGCGGCGGGATTGCGTGCCTGTTCGAGCCGATCGTCGACACCCTCGGTCTCTGCTACATCCGGCAGGGAGCAGCTACGACGACGTTTTACTCGATGGGCAGAGACTTCCCGTTGTTCATCAACTTCGTCTACATCTGGTACGTCGGGGGACTGGCCTACCTCGCCTATCGAATCTTCAACGTGGGAATCACCCGCCGGATGGTGTTCGCCATATACCTGATCGATGTGTTCATCAACATCTGGCTGGAAAGTCCGGGAGTCCTGATGGGGGCCTACGAGTACTACGGCCCGCAACCGCTGAACTTCTGGGGGCTCCCGCTGTGGTGGGTGTGCGTGAATCCCCTTATGCCACTCATCGCGGGCACTCTGATCTACCGATTGCGGCCACACCTGCCGGGTTGGAAGTTGGCGCTCGTCATCGCCTTCATACCGATGGCCGACGGGATCGGTAACGGCGCGGCCGCATGGCCAGTGTGGACGGCACTCAACCGCAGCGCACCACTATGGGTGACCCATCTGGCTTGGTTGGTCACACTCGGGTTGGCTCTGACCTTCGTGTGGGCGTTGTCGTTCGTTGTCGGTCGCGCCGAAGACGAGGTGCACGTCAGATCGAAATTGGGACTACTCAAAGCCGCGCTGGGTGGTTCGATTGACCACGGGGAGCTGGCGACCGCTGGCGCGTGACCGCGGGCGCCTCGCCCTACGTCAGCGCGGTCGAGTCCGGGCCGGTTAGCGGCCGCACGACTTTAGAACTCCGGGCGTCATGCTGCCGAAACCCTTCACGTCGGTGACTGGGAGCGGATGGATCTCGAAGCCCGCCACCGTCGCCAAGGCGGCCATCAACGACGGCCCCACCACGATCTGGTTGGGCTCGGCCATTGCCGTGAGCCGACTCGCAAGATTCACTGTGTCACCGAATAGATCCCCGCCGTGGGTGATGACTGGCCCGTATTCGACTCCAATCCGTATTCCGGGGATACGGCGCCGCTTGACGCTCTCGGCTATCCGGTGCGCGATGGTAGCCGCGACGGAAGGGGAGTCGGCGGCAAAAAAGACTTCGTCACCGATCGACTTCACTATCCGTCCGCCGTAGGCGGTGATGAGGTTGCCTGCTCGCTCCTCGAATCGTGTGACGAGACTGGTGAGTTCGCGATCTGAGAGTTGGCGACTGAGATGCGTAAAGGAAACGAGGTCTGCAAATCCGACGGCGATGCTGCTGCGTGGACCGCGCCGTTGAAGCACCGGCAGCGCCGCGGTGACCTGTCGCCGCCAGCTGTAAACCAGAAGGCTCTCCATGTCGCTCAGCGCACGGATGAGTTCCTCAGTGCCGACGGCGAATGTGCGTTCAGCCCCATCCACGTCGGGCGGGAGCGGATCGAGCATCGCCTCGACGAATGCGCGCGCTACCCGTGCCGTTGACCCACCCAGTGATCGAGTTATGTGCAGTGCGTGGCTCTCGTCGACGATGCCGTCGGAAATGAGAAGGAGTAGGCGCCGTAGCGCATCGCCGTCGGCAACGGTGAATTCTGCGGCACCCTCCTCGGGGTCCGCCAACCCGAGCGCGCGCCAGAAACGCCGGGCTCGGTACACCGGAACGTCTGCTGCGGCGGCGATCTCGTGGCTGGTGAACTCCCGCCGCGCACCCAAGATCGCATCCGTCAGGAGCTCGGTGTGGCGTGCACCGCTGGCACCGCGGGACCGGGTATCCGCTGGCTCTGCTCCTACACCGTCAGACACTGGCCGGCCTACACGTTGCTAGCCGTCAGGCGATCCGCAGCATGGCCGGTGGCTTGTTGGCACGCGCGAGGGACGAATCGAGCTGGTGCCCAACCAATTGAGTCAGTTCCTCGCGCGCTTCCGCCAGCCGATCTGGCTGAACGCCGGTAACGAAGCCTTCGCGATGTAGGAAGTGCACCAAATCATCGGCGCCGATGTTGCCGGCGGCTCCTGGTGCGAAGGGGCAGCCGCCAAGACCCCCGAGCGCGGCGTCGAACCTTCGGATTCCAAGTTGCAACCCCTCCCAGACATTGGCGGCCGCCATGCCGTAGGTGTTGTGCAGGTGCAGTCCCAGTGGCACATCGGTATATTCAGCGCTGACGGCAGTGATTGTGCGTCTGATATCACCGGGTGACGCCGCGCCAACCGTGTCCGCGAGATGCAAGACATCGATGCCGGTACGAATTAGTCGCTCAGCGACCCGCAACACCCGTTCGACCGCGGTGTCGCCGTCGAAGGGACAGACAAAAGCGGTGGCGATGGTGGCTTCGAGGTGTACATCGTTTTCGCGCAACAGTTCTGCGGCTTCGTCGACGCGGTCGAGTGCATCAGAGGTCGAGACTCCCGCGTTGGCGTGGCTGTGCCCGTCGCTGGCCGACACGACGAATCGCACGTTGCGGCATCCGCTGGCGATGGCACGCTGGGCGCCTTTCAGGTTGAACACCAGCGCATGCAGGGTCACCGGAAGGTCGCCGAGCTGATGCACCACCTCCGCGGAGTCGGCCATGGCCGGCACCTTGGCCGCATTGACGAAGGCACCGACTTCGAGTTGTGTGAAGCCGGCATCGACGAGTCGATGAGCGAAGGCCACCTTCTTGTCGGTGGGGACGATCACGGGCTCGATCTGTAGACCGTCCCGGAGCGAGACCTCGGTGACCACCACTGTGTCGTCTGCGGGCATCGCTATATCACTCCTTGTTGGCGCAATTCGTTTTCGGCTTCACTGTCGAAGCCCAGTTCGCGGAGAACTTCGCTGGTGTGCGCTCCCAGTTCCGGTCCTAGCCATCGCGTGGCGCCGGGACGGTTCTGCAGCGCCGGCACGATGCCTGGGAACACGACCGGCTGCGGGCGATCATGCCCGATATCGACGCAGTGTGTTTCCAGCATCCCTCGGTCAGCGAAGTGCGGGTCGGCAAGGATGTCGCTGGCTTGATATATCGGGCCGGAAGGTACTGCGGCCCGTTCGAGTTCAGCGAGGATCTGGTCGGACGGCAGGGTCGCCGCCCAGCCTGCGATCGCGTCCTCCAATTCCTGATTGTGGGCGACCCGCCCGGCGTTGTCGGAAAGCTCTGGGTTGTCCGCGAGGTCGGGGCGTCCGATTGTGTTCATCAACCGCTTGAAGATGGCGTCGCCGTTACCGCTGATGACCACGTATCTGCCATCGGCACAGGCGAAGGTGTTCGACGGAGAGATGCCGGGTAGGCCCGCTCCCTCTGGCATGCGGCGGATACCGAAGGCGTCGTGGTCGGGCACCAGCGACTCCATCAGCGAGTACACGGCTTCATAGAGCGCAACATCGACAACTTCGCCGCCGGGCTCGCGGCCTCGTTGCAGCAAGCCCATCAACGCGCCGATCACCGCGTAGAGGCCGGAGACGGTGTCGGCAAGGCTGACGCCTACCCGCACTGGTGGGCGATCAGGGTAACCGACGACATGGCGCAATCCGCCGATGGCTTCAGCGACGCCACCGAATCCAGGCCTGTCGCGGTACGGTCCGGTTTGCCCATAGCCCGAGATGCGAACAAGGACGGCTTGGGGATTCCTTCGTTTGATCTCGCTGGGTCCAAGGCCCCATTTCTCGAGCGTGCCCGGTCGGAAATTCTCGAGGATCACATCGGATTTCTCGATCAGCCGCAGCGCGACCTGCTTGCCTTGCGGCGTCCCGACATCCAGGGTGATGCTGCGCTTGTTGCGGCCAAGGGTGCGAAACAGCAGTGACGTCGACCCTGCGTGCAGCCGCCATCGACGCAGTTCGTCTCCGACTCCAGGCCGCTCGACTTTGATGACGTCGGCGCCGAAATCGGCGAGGATCCGGCCGGCGGTGGGCGCCGCGATGAAATTGCCGAGTTCGAGGACGCGTATCCCGGCGAGCGGACCCGTGAGATTCTCGGTCATCGTTCCTTCTGTGGGGTGTGGTCGGGAGACTGCGCAGGTTGGTTCCGGTCAGTCCTGAAGGTCCAGAGCTGCCCGGACGATGCTGTCGGTATCGATGCCGTGGTAGCGATACACGGCGTCCAGAGACCCGACCTGTCCAAACTTGCTGACTCCCAAGGATTTTGTCGGCACCCGGTTGATCGTCGATAAAAATGCCAACGTGTGGGGATGTCCATCTAGAACGGTCACCATAGGTGCAGCGTGTTGCGCGGGGAACACCTGGTCGACGATCCACGAGGCCGCATCGGCAAGACCTCGTCGGGCCTGAACGGACTCGAAGAGCCGACTTGGGCACGTGACGACGATGACCTCGCAATGCACCCCGAGTTGTTCCAATCGGGTTGCGGCGTCAAGGGCTTCGGTCACGACGGCACCCATTGCCACGATCGTCGCCTGCGGGTTGGAGCAGGCTCGAATGGTGTATGCGCCGGCCAGGACATGCTGGCGGCGACGTTCCCGCACGGCCGGGTCGGTTGGTAAATCGGCCAGCTCCTGCTTGACCGGACGCGTCGAGAGGCGCAAGTAGGCGGATTCGCCGTCGGGGCGCCCCAATCGAGACAGGGCGTGCAATAACATCCACTCGACCTCGATGGCGAAAGCCGGCTCGTAGCTCTCGCAGCCCGGTTGCTCCAAACCGATCGATGGTGTCTTGATCGACTGGTGCGCGCCACCTTCGGCGGCCAACGTCACACCGGAGGGTGTGCCGACGAGAATAGATTGCCCACCGGCGTAAATGCCGTAGGACCATGGCTCGAGCGCGCGTTCCACGAACGGGTCGTACAAGACACCGATTGGCAATAGCGGCTCTCCCCAACGGCTCCAGGTGGCGCCGAGTTCGCCGATGAGTCCGACGAGATTCGTCTCAGCGATGCCGAGCTCCATGTGTTGGCCGGTTGGTCTTTCGCGCCAATGCATGATGGTTTCCGCGTCGTCGGCGAACCAATCGAGCCGTTCGGCCGCCGACCACACGCCGACTTTGTTCAACCAGCCGGCGAGATTCGTGCTCGAGCTGACGTCGGGGCTGACGGTGACGACCCGGCGGGCGGCCTCGGGGGCCTCGCGGGTCAGGTCGAGCAGAGTACGCCCCAGCGCCGCCTGGGTGGTGGTGATGGCTAGCGGAGTACGTCCGATCTCTACGGGCAGTGCCGGCGGCGAATTGCGCTTGCCGATCGAGCGGCGTAACCGCTGAGCGGCGGCCTCGCAGATCTGGCCTTCTGGAGTGTCGGATGCAAACCTTGACCATGGGTGAGCAGCATCCTGGCCGGTGGCTGCCGCGAGTTGCTCGAACTGCTCTACGCTCAGCAGCGACGAGTGATTCTGCGGATGTCCCTGCGTGGGAAGGCCGAACCCCTTGATCGTGTAGGCGATGATGATCGTGGGGCGAGCGTCGTCGATCTGTGCGAACGCATTCCGCAAGGCCGTGAGGTCGTGCCCACCGAGGTTGCTGATGGCCGCGACGACGGTCTCGTCGTCGAGGGCGCTGATAAGTTGCGCGATCGCCGCCGAGCCGGCGCCGTCACCCGGCAGTCGGGCGCGCAACTCGTCAGCCGGACAGCGCAGCAGGCGCTGGTATTCGGGGTTGGCCATCTCGACGATGCGGGTTCTCAGCTCCGCACCGCCTGGGCGGGTGAACAAATCTTCTAGCAGCGCACCGAATTTGACATCGATGACCTGCCAGCCAGCGGCATCGAACATCGTGGCCAGTCTGCCGGCGGCTATGTTGGGAACGACGCGGTCCAGCGATTGACGATTCATGTCGACGATCCAGACGATTTCGCCCAGCTCTTGAACAGATGGATCCAGAATCGCTTCCCAGACCGCACCCTCGTCCAGTTCGGCGTCCCCGACGAGCGAATACTGGCGGCCGGTGCCGGTGCTGCCGAAGTTCGCGTCGACGTACCGGCGCGCGAAGGCCCCCCAGATGGGCGCGGTGGCGCCGATGCCGACTGATCCCGTCGAATAGTCGACGGGATCAGGATCCTTCGATCGGCTGGGATAGCTTTGCAGCCCGCCAAAATCGCGCAGCGTGGTCAGGTACTTCTCATCGAGCCAACCAAGCAGGTAGTTGATCGCGTGCAGGACCGGCGACGCGTGCGGCTTGACCGAGGCCCGGTCACCTTCTCGGAGTTCCTCGAAGTAGAGCGCCGTCATTATCTCGACCATCGACGCGGATGAACTCTGGTGCCCACCGACTTTCAACCCGCTGGGGTTTGGCCGAACGTGGTTCGCGTGATGGACGATCGCAGTTGCCAGCCACCGCACGTGGTCGGCGATCCGCTGAAGGGGTTCGGTTGTTGATGTCGTGTGGTCATCAACCTGAGTAGTTGTCACGGGCACTCCTGGCGGGCAAGTAGGGCAAGTTCAGGCGGACGTGCCAGGCGATTCGCCCGGCAGCCGACGCCGCGGGTGGATCGGGGCCGGCCGGGGCCCGGTAGGCGCTTGTACGATCTGCGATGCAGGATCCGGGCAGCGTGCGCAGCGCCCCCCGCAGTACGGTTTTCAGGCTCGAACAATCAGCACCTCTTGTCTGTTGTCACGCGCAATTGGCCGTTGGTGAAGCCGGCCGCGGCCGCGGGTTTACCGTGTGCCCCGGTCCTGACTTATTTGTCGAAAAATAATCATACCCGTAGAACAATCAAAGTTGGTGCGCGGTAGCGCGGAGACTGACCGGTATCGGCACCGGATCACTCGAGCGACCCACGGACAACTCTGGGCGGCCCCGTCGCTGATCGACGCCCGCATAGCCTGAATGCATTGCTACGGCAACGTCGAATAGTTTACTATCGCTTCAATGACTGTGACCCACACCTCACGGACCCCCACGGGTGCGGCCGCGCCACCCGGGGCCGAGGCCGTTACAGACTTGACCGTCGAGAGCGTCGAGCACGCCGCTGCCGACGTCATCAAGCTCACCCTACGAGCCGAAGACAGCGGGCCACTGCCAATCTGGACCCCAGGATCACACATCGACGTGGTCATCGACGAGGCAACCGTTCGCCAATACTCACTGTGCGGAGACCCCGACGACGTTCGCCGATGGCAGATTGCTGTGCGTCGAGTGCCCGATGGCCGAGGGGGATCCATTCGACTGCACGACCAAGTGTCTGAGGGGTCGGTGCTGACTGTCCGCGGCCCGCGGAATGGCTTTCCGCTCGTCAGCGACGCTCGACGGTATGTCTTTCTCGCCGGCGGCATAGGCATCACGCCGCTGCTACCCATGATGGCCGAGCTTGCGCGCCGGCGCGCGCACTGGCAGTTGCACTATGGCGGGCGGACACGCGCAGCGATGCCCTTTCTCGCCGAACTCTCCACTTACGGAAACAGAGTCGTGAGCCGCCCTGAAGATGAAGAGGGCCTGCTCGACCTCCAAGCTATATGTGCTGATCTAGAGCCGGGGACGGCGGTGTACTGCTGCGGGCCGGAGCCGATGATCGAAGCCACGGAGCAAATTTGTGAGACCCGAGACGACGTGACACTGCACGTCGAACGCTTCGCGCCCAAGCAGAACGCGATCCTCGAGCCCGAGTCGGAATTCGAAGTCTATTGCAGTACTTCGGATCTCACCCTTACCGTGCCTCCCGGTAGATCCATTCTCGAAGTCGCCCAAGATGCCGGACTCGAGCTGCTCAGCTCATGCATGGAAGGCACCTGCGGCACCTGCGAGGTAGATGTTCTCGACGGCCTACCAGACCATCGGGACTCGTTTCTGAGCCCTCAGGAGCGCGCGTCGAACGAGTCGATGATGATCTGCGTATCACGCTGCCTCGGAACAAAATTGACTATCGATATCTGAACCCAGCGCCCCCAGTAATTCGAGTGAAAGGCTACCCCCGTTGTCCGTGTCCCACGAAGACCTCATCGAGAAACTCCGCAATTTCTCCTCAGACGAAACCACCCCTGAACTCGCTTATGAACTGTTTGCGGAAGCCAGAGAAACCTGCCCTGTCGGTCGCAGTGACAAGCAAGGTGGCTTCCGACTCCTGCTGAACTACGACGATGTCAAGGCTGTCCAGGGTGACTGGAAGACCTACGCATCGTCACCGAGCGTGACGCGCCCGTTCGCCGAACGCCCCGCCTTTCCACCGCTGGAGCAGGATCCCCCCGAACACACCTCATGGCGCGAGCTGTTCAGCCGGATATTGAACAACGAGACCGCCGCCCAGATCGAACCTCTTGTCCGGGCCGATGTCATCACACTGATCGACCGGCTACGTGAGAGTGGCTCTTTCGATCTCGTCGCGGATTTCGCCGAAGAGTTGCCCTTGTTGGCGCTGTGTCACTTTCTCGGATTCGACGCCGAGAAGCGGGATGCCGTCCGCGCAAAGGCACTAGAGATGGTGGGCAGCCTGGGAGACCAAGAGCTTGCGGGCGCCACTTTCATGGCCCTGGCTCAATTGGGTGTCGAAGAGGTCCTCGCGCGACGCGACCAGCCGCGCGATGACTTCCTCACCGAGTTGTCTACCGCCGAGATTGATGGCGAGTTGCTCAGTGTCGAGCAGATCGCCATGACCATGAGTAGTTTCCTCGTGGCCGGTCACGGCACTACCGTGGCGGGTCTGTCAAGTCTGCTGTGCGACGTTCTATCGGCACCCGAAGTGAAAGCTCGGCTCTGTGCCGATCACGACCTGATTCCCGTAGCCATCGAAGAGACACTGCGTCTACACCCCCCCTTCTTCGGGTTATTCCGCCGTGCGGTCAAGCCGGCGACCATTGGTGACGCCGACATTGCCGAGAATGAGTCGGTGCTGTTGTGCTGGGCTGCGGCCAACCGTGATCCGAAGGTCTACGACGATCCCGATGCTTTTTCCCTGGATCGCAAGCAGTCTCGACGTAACAGGCACCTGACTTTCGGCTTCGGCATCCACGCCTGCCCCGGAGCGCCCATTGCCCGCATGCAGATGAAGGTGGCGCTCGAAGAGCTTCTGACGCGGGCCCCCGAAATCGCCCTGGTCGATCCCGCGTCTGCGGTTTACGAGTTCCGCGGGACCGAAACCGCGGCGATCCCATCGCTTCCCGCGGTGTTCAAGTCGTGACTATGAAGGTGAGGGTCGATGCCGGACTCTGTGAGGGCCACGGGCAGTGCGTAAGCGCAGCACCGCAGGTCTTCGAGATGGCGGACTCCGACGAATACGCACACGTTGTACTGGAAAGCCCCCCCGAGAGCATGCGAGGAGAAGTCGAATTCGCACAAAAGCTGTGCCCGACCAAAGCGGTCATTGTCGAGGATAAGCGCGCACAGGGGTTTTACGGATAAGACTAATAGTTGACGATGGTGTTGACGAGCGGTCCAGTGGCGCCTAGGCTGGACCACAGCAGCACCTGGATGGAGGAAGGTGGAACACGTGGCTGACAGCACGCCCACGGGGCTTGAGCACTTGGCGCGCGGCGTTGACCATGCGGCATTCCCGACGTTCGACCCCGCAGGCACCGTCCGCTTCTACCACGACATCTTGGGTTTTCCGATCGTGCACTCGGTCTGCGCAGTGGGCTGGGGGCCAGTGGACCACCCGGATTTCGTACACTTCTTCTTTGACATCGGCAAAGGCGATCGAATCGCCTTCTTCTACTACTTCGGGGTAGAGCGGTTCAGTCCCGACGGCGACGCGTACGCCACCCACGGCCCGGAGATTCCGGGGTTCTTCCGAGATTCCCGTCACTTGGCGATCCATGTGGATTCGGTTGACGTGCTCGAGGAATACCAACGCCGTCTGCAGTCCAACGATTGGCGTGTCGAAATGCGGGTCAAGCACGAGACGATCGAGTCGATCTACACCCATGACCCCAACGGGTATCTGGTCGAATTCACCTATCCCACGAGGGCGACCACCGTTGCCGACGATGATGATGCCGAGTTGACCGTGCGAGCTTTGCTCGATGTGGTTGCTTCGTCGGAAAAGCCTTCGCTGGCGGCGCTGTGGGCGCGCAAAGCCGAACTTATCCTGGAACACAGCGAGGATGTCTCACCGGCCGCGGAGCTGATTCGGTGATCCGCCTGTATGTGCTCAACGTGCCCGAATTCAAACCCGTCATCGACGAGGGCACCGCCGTCGCCGACCATGCGCGGGTGATCGGCCACTACGTCGAGATCAGCAGTAAAGGCTCGTTGGTCATCGACCGAAAGAAAGCGCGTGCGCGACGCGCAGTCTGGTTCAGCGCGATCGGCGCGCTGAGCAACGGCAAGGTGACCCAGTTCGACAGCGACCAGCTGCATATCCAGCCGGAGTGACGACCGGCAACCAATCGATCTGACGAGAGAACAACTTGCACCTCGGCAGGTCTTTGGCAATCAACCGCGATTACATTTCGGAGGAGTGACATGTCGGTGCCTGTGTCGAAAGGCCTTTCCAACTTTCGGGGACCGGTATATACGCCCGGCGACGAAATGTTCGTGCGATCGCGCGCCATTTACAACACCCGGATGAGCGATCAACAGCCATCGGCTATCGCACGTGCTTTGGACGCCGATGACGTCATCGCCGCCGTGCGATTCGCTGCCGAGCAGCGGCGCGGTCTTGCGATCCGGGCCGGCGGGCACGGGGTCGACGGAAGCGCGATGCCCGACGATGCACTGGTAGTCGACCTCAGTGAGTTCAAGCAGATCTCCGTCGAACCCGACTCGCGTCGGGTGCGACTCGGCGCCGGTGTGCTGCTGGGCGAGATGGATGGAGCGCTCGCCGAATATGGTCTAGTGGTGCCCGCCGGGACGGTGAGCACCACCGGGGTCGCCGGGCTCACAATCGGCGGAGGCGTGGGCTACAACATGCGCGCCCGCGGCGCGACGGTAGACAGCCTTCTCGCATGCGAGATCGTCACGACCGACGGGCGCCTAGTACGTGCGAGCGCCGACGAGAACCCAGACTTGTTCTGGGCGGTTCGCGGTGGAGGCGGCAACTTCGGCGTGGTGGTCAACTTCGAGTTCCAGGCGCATCCCATACCGCAGATGGTGTCAGCCGGCATGATCCCGTTCTCGCTGGATCAGGCATCCGAGGTCCTTCAGTCTCTCCGCGAGTATATGCCCACGGCGCCAAGGGAATTGGCGCTGATTGCTGCCCTCACCCAGTGTCCCCCCCTGCCGCCGGTGCCGGTCGAAGCACACGGCACTGACGTGCTCATGTTCGTAGTCGTGTTCACCGGTCCACAAAGCGACTCCGATCGGGTGATGGCACAACTAGCAAGTTTGGGTAGGCCGGCTACCGTTGCTGTGCAACCGGTTCCGTGGCCCGCAGCCAATTCGATGCTCGACGTTATCGCGCCATACGGGCGACGTGTGTACACCAAGGGCGGGTACCTGAGCGAGCTGTCCGACAGTGCGATCGACGCGACCATCAAGCACGCGGGGATCGCCCCTGCTCCCACGGCACCTCCGACGCCCAGCACCGTGCAGAACCTTTGGGCCCTCGGCGGTGCGATCAGCGACGACTTCGAGGAAGATTCCTGCGCTTTCTCCCGAGAGGGTGCCACCTGGTTCTGGGAAGTGGCGACGCAATGGGATGACCCGTCCGACGACGCCACGTTCATGGCGTGGGCTGACGCCCTCGATGCTGACCTGCGGCCTGAGTTCAGGGATAACTGCTACATCAATCTCACAACCGACCTCGGCTCCGCGTGGCGCAAAGGTGCGTGGGGATCACCCGAAAAATATCGCCGCCTAGTCGATGCGAAGATCAAATGGGATCCGCAGAACATGCTGCGATACAACAAAAATATCGATCCGACCCCAACTAGCGCCGTTTGACCGTCCTTTGATGGCCGTCGCTACAAATAGGGCCAACCCCCGCATCGACTCGTCACCGCCTGGTGAACGACGTGGCCAGTCATGGCTACCGGTCAGGGTCGGTGAACACTACGATTGGCGCTGGCTTGGGCTCTTGGGGTGATTGCAACACTTCGTAGTCAGGAGTGTTGATGACGGGCCAGCCTCAGCTGTTGTCGGAGCAACGTCGGTATTGGTAGTTGACCGCAGCCGGGTTGCCTTAAGGATGCCGGGGATGCGGCGGCGTGTCGGCGACGTGTAGTAGCAAGCGGTTTCGCCGGTCTGGTGATGTGAATCCTCGATCGTCAGTGCCCCACGGGCAGAAACGGTCGCGGTTGTCGGCTGATGAACGCGAACAGATCGTGATCGGCACCGCTCGATGTGAGTTGATCCGCTCGATGGCATCCCCGCTGGGCCAGGCCCCGTCGAGCGATCATGCGCGAGATCGCCCAAAAACGGTGTCATGCGAGGGTGTCTAGGCCGTTATCGCGCCCCGGTATCGCTTCGGGGCCCGCCGGCCGGCTGGGACATCAAGTCGGGGTACTCGGCTACTGTCAATCCGACAGGAACTACTTTTGCAACAAACCATGAAACCGCCTGGCTGGGCGCAGTTGATGACCGCGCCCCGCTTGGGGGCGGCAACCGCTCAGATGCGTGTTCACCTCATCGCTGAGGCTTTACGATCGGCCCGGCCCACGCGTCGCCGAGGAAAACCGTCCCGGATGCTTTGCGATGAGTCCGAGCTAGACCGACTCGGCTCACGCTACGGGGCTAAAGCGTTGCCAGGACGTCGAGCCCGGCCTGAGCGATCGCGACATCGTTTTCCGCCGACTCACCTCCGGCGGCGATTCCACCGACGATGGCGCCGCCGATGGCGATCGGCAATCCGCCAGGCAACGCGACGAATGTTTGCGACGCCGTGGCGAGCTGGGCTGAGATTTCGGCCGGCACATCGCCGGTGGGTAGGCCGCTGAACGCGGCAGTGCGCGCTTTTTTCGGCACGACTTCCACGGCGAGCGGAGTGGCGCCGTCCATCAGCACCCAGGCTCGCAACAGACCCGTAGCGTCCACGATTGCCACACCCGACGGCGCCTCGAGCTCGCGCGCCGCGTTGACCGCCGCCTTGAGCATCGCCAGCACCGATCCTTCGGGAAGCAGAGAATTGCTGTTGAACTTCGACACGGGACGGCTCCTTACTCCTTCGAGTTGAATGAGGTCTGTTCGCCCGGCGACAATGCCGTCAGCGACGATGTCTTGGTGGTCTCGTCGAGCTCGGACGGCGACGACGCTGCCCGTTTCGATGCGGATGCGCTCCGCGACAGCCAACCGATCCATCACATCGGAGCGGGTATCGCCACCGTGCAACGCGATAACGGTGGCGCCGGACTGCAAGTATTCGCGTGCCAGATCTAGATAGTCTTCGCCGTGCGGCCCCCAGGCGTCCCCGGAGTTGACCTCGATCGTCGCGATGCCCGACGCCGCGTCGTGTCCGGACGGCGGCGGCAATCTGCGGTCGTCAAGCTTGATCGCCTCAGTATGCAGCGGGAGATTCAAAACCCAGTCTGTCAAGTTGGAATCGGGTACATCGTCGACAGGAATGTCTGCGAAGTCCGCAATTGCGTTGGCCGCCAACGCCGGCTCTGTCTTAGCCAAGCTGTCCAGCGATACCACGCCGGCGCGACTGAGATAGGCCACTGCCACGCGCGATGGCGAGAGGTGCAGCCGCTGGGAAAAGGACTCCCACCAGAGTTGGCTGCGTGCCGCTCGCTCCTGCAGGCGTGCGACACTGGGCCGCCGGCTGCGACTGAACCCGGCCAGGGCATCAGAGACGGGCTGGCCCTCAACGGTGTCCAGGTAGTCGACAAGTGCGATGGCACTTTCGAGGGCCACCTTGGTGCCCGAGCCCAGCGACGGGTGCACGGTCGCCACCGCGTCACCCAACAGCACTACATTGCGGTAGGACCAACGGTCACATGCCAACGTGGTGAAGTGCGTCCAACGCGAGCGGTTGCCGAAGAAGTGGCCGCCCTTGAGCAACGCGCCGAAGGCCTCGGACAGATAGTTCAAAGCCTCCTTATCGGAGGAGGATTCCGATTCCCACGTGCGGTTGACGAACCCGGCGCGCTCTAGCGTGTCAACGCTGGCTTCGACGACGAACGTCGAAAGACCGGGGGCATAGGGGTAGGCATGCGCCACAAAAGTCCCAGCCGACGTCTGCACCGGATGAAAGACTGTGCCGTCCAACTCGATGTCAGCGGCGCACCAGATGAAGGCGCCGCGGCCGTTGGACTGGTGGACGCCCAGCTGCGGCGCGAATCGTGCGCGGGTTGAGCTCGATAGCCCGTCGGCTCCGACGACGATGTCGGCTTCTTCCGTCAAATCGTCGACATGGACGCTCTTGCCGATGTTGACGTCGGCGCCGGCCTCAGCGGCACTTTCGAGCAGTATCCGGAGCAGTTCCGAACGCCTGATGGCACCGCTATGGAACTGCCCGAATTGCGTTGTGCCCTGGGGAAGGCGGAAGCTGGCGGAAGAGAAGGGGAAGGTAGCCGCCATCAAGCGATCAAAGACCACGGGATCGGCTACTTGCACGGCGTGCAACAGAGCCCTGGTCAGACCGACGCCAAATCCGAAAGTATCATCGGGCGGCAGCGTTTCGAAAACCTCGATCGTCCAGTCGGGGTGACGCGAGGCTGCTAATCTGGCGGTTAATGCGCCGGCGGGCCCACCGCCGATGATCTTTACGAGCATGGTGTCTCTATGCCTCCGTCAGAAGATTTGTGCAGGTGATGGGAAGAGGCTTCCGATCAAGCGAAGACGATCAGTCACCGGCGCCGATCACGTTGCGCAACGTGTCGACCCCATCGATCCGAACATCAACGTGATCGCCGGCCTGCAGGAATGCGCCGTTAACTCCGCCTTCGATCGCGGTGCCGGCGGGTGTGCCGGACAGAATCATGTCGCCGGCGCTCAGCGGAACGAATTCGCTGATATAGCTGGCGATTCGGCCAAACGAATGGGCCATCTGCGCGGTGCTGCCCGACTGTCGTAACTCGTCGTTGACATGACAGGTGATCGAAAGATTGTCGACGGGCGGGTAGTTGACGACCATCCAGGGCCCGCAGCTATTCCCGGTGTGGAAGTTCTTCGTCAACGACCAGGTCAAGGGTCCATGGTCAGTTTGTGCAGCCCCGAGAGCTGTGTCGCGGATACTGAAGTCGTTCCATGCTGTATATCCCCAGAAACGAGTGGATAGCTCGTCGTGCGCATCGCTGCCGAGCACCACGGCCACTTCAGCTTCGTAGTCCAGGTATTTGGTTCCTGGCGGAGGTACGATCGTGTGGTTTGGTCCGACCACCGTGCCGGGAATCACGTAGAACCCCCAGGGCGGCGCATCGTGGGCAGCTGAATTCGTCACGGACTCCGGCAGATTCAGCACTCCGGACATCTTCGAGGCGTGGGCCGGAAAGTTACCGCCCATTGCAAAGATCCGAGAGCCCGGATCGGGCAACGGGGGTTCGAGCTCCAACTCATTCAGGGGTGTCAGCGGGAGATTATGAGTACTGATGTCCCAGCACCCAAAAGCATGCTCGGCAAGCAACCGAAGCGTCTCGCGCGCATCGGTCCACCGCTCGATCATCGGCAGCCAGCTCTGCCGCTTGTCATCAAACAAAGCCTGAACCCCGTCGGCGATGTGGGGCTTCGCAGCGCGCAGCGTCTCGCCGGCTGCAGAGATGTCGAGTACCTCGAGGCGCCCATCGGCCTCGAGTATCAGGCCGGTGGCACCACCGTGTGCGCGGACGAGCCTCATCCTCGCTCGCCTCGATCGTCGGCGAACCGTCGGGAGGCGGTCATTGTTCGCCGTCACACAGAGCGCGGAACAGCGCCGCCGGCTCAGCGTTGCCGCGGCCTGCATCGCTGAGCCGGTGATAGCGATCTGCGACGATCTGCGACAAATCAGTGGGAGCACCGATTTCTCGGGCGAATGCAATGACCTCGTCGACATCCTTCAATGTCATGTCGACGGTGACAAGTGTTGCGTCGAAGTTACCGGCGGCGATCATCGGGGCGCGAATCTGAAACTGCCCCGAGGTGGCGCCGGGGCTCGCTGAGATGAGTTCGGCGACCTGGCTGAGATCGAGACCGGCACGTTGGGCATACACCATCGCCTCGACGGCGGCCGTGACATGGATGGTCGCCAAGAACTGGGCGACGAACTTGATCTTCGAACCGTTGAATTCGGTCCCGACATAGGTGACCTTGGGGCACATGGCCTGCAGTACCGCTTCGTAAGTGAGGTATGCGTCGCGGTCGCCGCTGGCATAGATCATCGCGATCTTCATAGCCACCATCGGTGGCGTACCGCTCACTGGCGCATCGATAAATTGAGAACGCCTGTCGATCAACAGCTTTCGCGCGCCTTGCTTGACATCCAAGGGCAGGGTGCTGCACTCGATGACGGTTGGGACTGCACTGGCTCGAAGAATTCCGTCTGGGCCGTCGATGACGTCCTGAAACGTCGCTGCGGACGGCATGCAGGTCACGATGACGTCGGCGGCTTCGGCCACGTCGCGGGGCGACCCGTCTCCTGCAACAGCGCCGCCGGCGGCAATCAATTCCTCGGATCGGCCGCGCTTGGTGGAGATGACACGAAACCCGTTGTCAAGCAACCCCTTTGCCAAGGGCAAGCCCAGCCGGCCCACGCCGATGAAACCCACTGTGAGCGCACTCATGTAAAACTCCTCTGATCAAGACCACGACGAAGACCCGCCGCGCCGGTATCAGCTGTCGGTGACTGCAAAGGTCTCGTTGAGATCCGCTCCCAGCAACGCATCGGGTGGGGGCGGACCCATCAACTCGGCCGGGGGTGCGCCGGTGTTCCATTCATCGACGGCGTGTGAATCGGCGACGGTCCACGTGCGCGGCACGTAGGTCGGGTCGTGGAGGATGATCTCCTCTTCCACCGAGTATTCGAACCAGTAACCCTCGGCGTCGCGGAAGTAAAGAGCGATGTTGTGTCCCGGACCGTGCCGCAACGGGCCCCATTCGATGCGTACATCGTTGGCTTGCAGAGCTTCTGCGGTGGCGTAAAAGGAATCGACGTTCTTCATGCTGAACTGCAAATGGTGCAGCGCAGTGGCCGGCGTCCTCACCAACACCACATCGTGATAAAGGTAGCGGCCAGGGGAACGCATGAAACCCATCACCTGTACTCCGCCAGGACCCATGATGCGGCTGGAGTACAGCTGACCGAGCGTGTCGAGCATGAAGGCTTCCTCGGCCTCGAAATCGGCGGCTCCAAGTCCGAGGTGATCGGCGACAACGGGTTCGGGGCCGCCGGTCTCAGGTGCCTCGATGAGATGGGCAACCGGAATGGCAGTGCTCACGCCTGTCGTCAACTCGAGACAGTGGCCGGCCGGCGTCAAAACCCTGACCGCGGGCGCTCCCTCCCACCCGGCCGATTCAAGTTTGGATACCTTGGCGCCCGTCGCCTCCAAGCGGCTGACCGCTGCGTCCAGTGTCTTGGCATCGTGCACGAGATAACTCACGTGGTGCAGACCGTGATCGTCGCCGGGTTTGTAGACCAGGGAGTATCGATCGACACCGTGCGCACTGAGATAGTGAGTACCGTCAGGATCGGCGTGGACGAGCGAGAATCCCATCCTTTCAGCCGCGAATGCCGCGGCCGTCTCCGGGTTTTTAGCGTTCAGTGCGATGTAGTTGACACGCTCGATGCCGATCGGTGACAACGCTGCCTCCTGATGTCGGGTTGATTTCGCAACGCGGCTGCTTGTTCGGTGTTGCCACCAGCCGGCAGGTGTCAGCTTACGGTGACGCCGACTATTTGACAATAGCGTTGGGTGCCCCTAACGTGACTGGCATTACAGCGATTCTCGCGCACAAGAACATCGCCTGGGAGGAATTCTGTGTCCGCAATGACCACCACTGACGAGGCCCTGGAACCGGATACAGAGGAGCAGCTGATCGCCAAGGCTGCGGAGTTGTCCACGCTGCTCGCCGAGCACGCCGACGAAGCGTCGCAACTGACCCGGCCAGCTGATACGGTCATCGAGGCGCTTCGTGACGCCGGCATGTTCAAGCTGACGACGCCTCGATCACGCGGTGGCTACCAGGTGTCGCTACCGACCTTCATCAGGATCGGCGAAGAGTTGGCGCGGGGGTGTGCATCAACGTCGTGGGTCACCAGCATCTACAACGGCGGCATCTATATGAGCTGCACCTTCCCGGACCGGGCGCTCGACGAGGTGTTCGCCGATGGTGCGCCTTTGATGTGTTCGAACTTCACACCCTCAGGGCAGGCCATTCCCACCGATGGCGGCTATCGCATCACGGCCTCGTGGCGGTTCTGCAGCGGCCAGCATCACGCTGACTGGGGCCTGATGGCCTCGATGATCGTGCGCGACGGTCAAGATCCCGAGCCCGCCACGTTCATCATCCGACGCTCCGACATGGTGGCCGCTGACGACTGGCACGTCAGTGGTCTGCGCGGATCGGGATCCAACACGCTCTCGGTTGAGGATTTGTTCGTTCCTGAGCACATGGTGCAGCCCATCGCGGTTGCAGCCATGGCGGAGACCCGTTCTGAATCGCTGGCCTCCGATAGCTACTTTAAAGTGCCTCATATCCCGTTCTTTACTGCCGGAGCCACCGGGGCCCCACTCGGAATGGCGCGGGCGGCAATGGATTTGTTCGCATCCCGAATTCACAAGCGTGGTATCACGTACACGACTTACGCCAAGCAGTCCGACGCGGTGGTCACGCATCTGCAGATGGATGAAGCGATCATGAAGATCGACGAGGCGCGCTTCCATGCCGAGCGGGCCGTCGAGACCGCCTTGAAGGTCTCTGAGAACCTCGCCGATGTGGCGAGCCGGGTGCGAATCCGGTCGGATGCAGCCTGGTGCTTTCGCCGCAGCCGTGAGGCGATCGAGGTCATCCGCCAAGCCGCCGGCGCAAGCGCTCTGACCCTGTCGAATCCGATGGGCCGCATCGTGGATGACATCGAAGCGCTCACGGTGCACTCGTTCCTCGTCTTCAGCACAAATGCCGAACTGCACGGCCGGGTCCGCTGCGGACTGGCTCCGGACGTGCCGTTCTTCTGATCTGTCGGGCTCACCGATCACCGCCGTCGCACCGAGGAGCGAATTCCGCGTGTCTATGTCAGACCGGGCCCCTGATAGCTCGTCTCTGTTGACACGGAGCTCATTTCGAGTGGTGATGGCCGACACTGACGCGGCGCAGGTTATCTACTTCGGAGCCCCGCTGCTATGGGCCGAGCGGCTGGTTTCCACCTGGCTCGCCGACGTCGGCTGCGGAACCTTCGACGCGCTGGCCAACGGGTATGGTCTGCCCGCCGTGCGGTGCGAAATGGAATACGCGTCGGCGCTGCGGCTCGACGATCGAGTGCAGGCCACATTGTCGGTCGACACGGTCTCCGAGCGATCGGTCACCTTTCGTTCCGAATTCACCAAGGTCGGCGAAACGAACCCGGCGGTGATCGTGCGTGTGAAGCAGGTTCAGGCCGCTGTCGATGGGCCCGGTCTCCGATCGGTCCGCCTGCTTCCCAAATTAGCTGAAGCACTGAGCAATACGGCAACACGGACGTAATAGCAGCACTAGGTAGGGACAGATGACTCAAACCACCACCGGGCATGTGCCGGCACCGGCCGGCTATCAACCCTCGGGGAGGGGCCGCGCGGCGCTCGCGATCGACTTTTGGCCCGCACGCCTCCCCGATGGCGTATCCGCGCGTTCGGAAACCCTGATTACCTTCGACGGCGAAGTCACCCGCGGAACGCTGTATCAACCGCCTGCACGCGCACGCACCGTGTTCTGCCTGATGCATCCACGTCAAGACCTTCGTCAACACCCGCTGATCCCCGAGTTACTCAGATCGGGGAGCGCGGTATGGGCACAGGTGGGGCGTGATGTCGGCAACGATCTGCGGCTTGTGCACGAAAACGCGTTACTCGACGTGGCCGCAGCGATGGAGTGGCTGCGGCGGGAAGGCTTTGAACACATCTTCCTGATCGGCCATTCGGGAGGCGGCGGCCTCTACTCGTACTACGCTGAACAAGCAGAAGCGCAACCGGATTCGCGAATCTCACGTACCCCGGGCGGCGCGCCAACGAAGCTTGGGGATGCGCCGATGCCCGCACCCGACGGCCTGGTGCTCATCGCTCCGCATCCGGGCCAAGGCAAACTCCTGCAAGCGGCCATCGACCCATCGGTTACCGACGAAGCCGATCCTTTCTCGGTCGATCCGAGCCTGGATCCCTTCGATCCTGCCAATGGCTTTGGAACCGCTGAAGAGGGCGGCTCGCAGTATTCGGAGGCTTTTGTTATCGCCTACCGGGACGCACAGGCAGAGCGGGTGGCCCGCATCGACGCGCGGGCGCGCGAACTGATTGCCGAGCAGCTATCGGCCCGCAAGAAGATCAAGGCCGGTACCGCTACTCGCGCGGATAAGCGCCGCAGCATCCTCACCCCGGTCATCACCACCTACCGCACCGACGCGGACCTCCGCTGTACGGACCTGCGGCTGGACAAATCCGAGCGGCCCTACGGTTCAGTGATCAGCGCCAAGCCGTCAGTGTCAAATTACGGCGTCAACGGGTTCGGTCGGCTGACCACACCCGAGGCCTGGCTGTCGACATGGTCTGGTCTGTCGGCCAACGCATCGGTGGCCCGCTCCCTGGCGGGTGTATCCGTGCCAGTACTCATCATCGAGTTCACCGGTGACTGCTCGGTGTTTCCCAGCGACATCAGCGAGGCGATGGCGAGTGCAGCGTCTGCTGACGTGACCCATCATCCGATTCGCGCCGACCACTTCGGTCGACCGCTCGCGGATGGTGAGCCTGACGGTATGCCGTTGGCGGGACACAAGATAACCACGTGGGCCGGCGAACGGGCTTCGCGATGATCGGGATCGACGACGTGGACATCGCGGACAAGGTAACTCCCTATCCTGATTCGTTGGCCGCGCGCTATCGGGCAGCCGGATTCTGGAGGCCTCGGACGCTGTGTCAGGAGTTGCAGGAGTCTGTCGAACGCTTTTCCGATCGGCTCGCTGTGGTCGATCCCGGTGTCAGCTTGACCTACGCCGAGCTGGGAGATCTCACCGATCGGATTGCGACCGGCTTGCTTCAGGCGGGTCTGAAGCCCGGCGAGCGTGTCTTGTTCCAGACGACCAATCACGTCTGGGCCGTGCTGGGCTGGTACGGCGTGCTGAAAGCCGGCCTCGTTCCGGTTGCGACGCTGGCCCAGCATCGTTGGCACGAAATCAGTGCGATCGCCGGGCAGTGTGCGCCGGCCGCGCACCTGTACGAGCCCGGGTTCGCTGGTCATGATTTGCGCAGCCTCGCAACAGAAATCGCACACGCACAACCGAGCCTGCGCATCAAGCTCACGGTCGGAACGACCGCACCTGCCTCGGACGAACTCTCGATCGAATCGCTGGCCGAAGCCAACGAATCTACGGGTCAGGAGCGACGCCTCACCATAGAGCAGGTGCAACGCCAACTCTCCCCGGAGAGTCTGGCGGTGCTACAACTCTCCGGCGGAACAACGAGTGTGCCCAAACTCATTCCGCGCCTGAGCACCGAGTACTGGTACAACGCCGCTCAGTGGGGCGACGCGATGAACATGGACTCGACCAGCGTTGCCGTGCATCTGCTTCCGTTGATCCACAATGCCGGCATCGTGTGTGCCCTTCACGCGGCACATTCAGTCGGGGCGTGTTTTGCCACCAGCCCGCCGGATACCGCGGCATTCTTGCGGTTGGCGTCGACTGTAACTATCACCCACATGCTGATGACGCGACCGATCGCGCGTGTCATCGAGGCTGATACACGGCTGCGGGCGGCCCTGGCGGGGCTGCGCACGGTCGCCTGGGCCGACCGCTCAGTGCCCAGCGCAGTGATCGACGAGTACGAGACCGGAGCGTGCAAGGTCATCCAGATGTTCGGTATGGGCGAGGGCATGTGCATGTTCTCCCCACGCGACGCATCGGCGGAGATCCGGCACGGTACACAGGGAACCCCAATCTCTCCCGGGGATGAAGTGCGGGTACTCGAACCCGGCAGTGAGCGACAGGTACCGCCGGGAACATCGGGGGAGCTGTGCGCCAGGGGTCCATACACCATCCGCGGTTATTTCGCTGCCCCGGAACGCAACGCCGAAGCCTTCACTTCCGACGGCTTCTACCGTACGGGCGACATCGTCACAGAGATTCTCGACGGCGACAAGTCCTACTACCGACTCGAGGACCGGATAAAGGACCTGATCAATCGGGGTGGCGAGAAGATCAACGCCGAAGAGGTCGAGCTGTTACTACTCAGGCACGAGGGGATCGAGCGTGCGGCAGTGGTGGCGATGCCCGACTCGCGTTTAGGCGAGCGGGCCTGCGCCTTCGTGGTTTTACGTCAGGGATCCGAGGCAATCGAGCTCGAGACCATCAAGCAATTCCTTTCGGATCAAGGCGTGGCAAAGTTCAAATGGCCTGAGCGCCTTGAGATCCGAACTGAACTCCCGCTGACCAATATCCACAAAGTGAATAAGGCGATTCTTCGCGAAGAGATCGCGACATTGCTCGCCGATGAAGGGTAATCGTCGATGAAATGGGTCACGCGCCAGACGGTGCACCTCGATCGTGTCGCCTCACCGTGGCTCATCAAACGCTTCGTGGATCCGGAGGCGCAATTTCTCTTTGTCGATGCCGACGGGCCGTGGCCCGAAGACGCCACACCGTTCGCACTTCCGGGCGCAGCGTTGGGGATGCATGATCACGACGGCACGACTTTCGACAAGATTCTGCGCGCCTACAGCCTGCAATCACCGGTCCTGGCGGATATGGCCGCCGTCATTCGCGCCGGCGTGCACCACGTCCTGCAAGAAGATCAGGGCGATACCCCGGACTCGGTGATCCAACTCGGCGTTGCATGGGCTCTCTTATCGGAGGGCCTTATGCTTCAGCGCGGCGACGACCAAGCGATCATCGACGCGTCGATGGAGGCATACGACGCACTTTTCGCCGCGTTGTGGGCTCGTCGACTCGACGCCAGGAGCGGTCGAGAAGTCTTCTGGGAACGTATGGCCTCGCTCAGATCGCAGTGGCAGCAGAAATCTCCACTGTCTTCCGGGCAAGCTTGACGGCGGCCAATCGCGAACCGTACCGGTGCTGGCGGGTGTTGCTCTGCCGGTAGGGGATCAGCGCTTCTTATCGGCATCGTCGAGCAAGCGCTCGAGGTAGGCGACATCCTGACGGAGCAGCGACAACGCGGCTCGCGGTCCAGTCGCCGCTGTCACCCGGTTCTCCGCCTGCAGCACGCTCGCTACTGCCATGTCGGCGACGTCGGTGGCGACCTGATCAGCGCTGGCCGGGTCGTCTTCGTGGAACCACCACGCTACCCAGTTGCACATACCGATCACGGCCAATGCGGCGATCCGCGGGTTCACCGGGCGAAACTGGCCTGCGTCAATGCCAGCTTGGATGACTTCGATGAGGTTGCGCAACATCTTGCGCTTGGTGGTCTCGTGAACCTTCGCCAGATCTTCGGGCAATTCGGCTTCGGAACGAGCCAGCAGTAAGAAGCGCGTGGGGTGCAGGGCACGGTTATGCGCCATCAGATAGGCAACCTTGGACAGTTTCTGCACAGGGTCGATCGTCTTGTTGGTTGTCACCCGCACTATCTGCGCCGTGTTTCCCGCCGTGATCTCGGTGACGAGCCTGGAGAGCAGATCTTCCTTGCTCTTGACGTAGTAGTAGAGAGCCGGACGGGTGATGCCCATGGCGTCGGCGATATCTTGGAGACTGGTGCCGGCGAAGCCGCGCTCGGCGAAAAGCTTCGCCGCGGTTTCGTACATCTGGTTTTCGACTAGCTCTTTGCGCATGCTGGCTGCCGGCGGGGACTGCGCATTGCCGTCCCGGGCTGCCTCACGTGCCCCGGAACCCGACGCGGTCTCTGTCGCTTTCGCCATCGAACCATCTTAATTGCCGCAACGCTCAATCTTCGGAGATCCGGACGCGCGGTGCGCCAAGAGTCCCCACGCCACGCTCGCCGAAGACGCGTGGCACCCATCGGGTCATCCTGCGGGGCGGTGAGCAGCCATTCGTCGGGTGTCTCCGAACCGCAAGCCGATGTCGCGCCAGTGATCGAATCAACGCTACAGTCAACTATCAGTCGTATGTGTAAACTCATGTCGTTCACAGCTGCTCGGACTCAAGGAGTCGACACATGCCCATCACCGTCCAAATGCCGACGCTCGGCGAGAGCGTCACGGAAGGGACAGTGACCCGGTGGCTCAAGCAGGAGGGGGACACCGTCGCCCTCGACGAGCCTCTGCTGGAGGTGTCGACAGACAAAGTCGACACCGAAATACCCTCCCCGGCGGCGGGCGTGCTCACAGAGATCCTCGCGCGCGAGGATGAAACCGTCGCGGTGGGCAGCGATCTGGCGCTCATCGGCGAAGCTGATTCCGCACCCACCGACGTAATGGTCGACGACCGGCCGCCGCCGACTTATGTCGGTGCGCCCCCCGAACCCGTCCGGGGGCCCGCTCCCGACAGGCAGTCCGGATCGGAACTCGACGCCGCAGAGCAGGCCGCCAGTGGGGACGCTGAGACGTTGTCGGTGACGATGCCCGAGCTGGGCGAGTCGATCACCGAGGGCACGGTGACTCGCTGGCTGAAGGACGTCGGCGACTACGTGGAAGTGAATGACGCGCTCGTAGAAGTGTCCACCGACAAGGTCGATACGGAGATCCCGTCGCCGGCTGCGGGGACGCTGTTGGCCATCACCGCCGCTGCAGACCAGGTCGTCCCAGTCGGTGCCGAGCTGGGCAAGATCGGCGCGGCTCGGACACTTTCATCCGCGCCACCGAGAGCATCGGAGGCGCCGCCACAATCCCAACGAGAAGCTCAGACGGCACGAGAGCCGGCACCGCAGTTCGTAACGGACGCGGAGCCCCGTGACGACCCGGCGCCCGGTGCCGACCCGGCAGCCAGGCTCGCCCCCGAGCCCGCCCCCAAGCCCGCCGCACCGCCCGCGCCGGCACCGGTGGACGGGCGCTCCACTGCCGGACACACGCACCCAGCAGACCGCAGTCAGCAAATCTCACCGTCGCGTGCCGATGCGCCGGTGCGCGGCACGGTCCAGAAGGCCAGCAGGATCCGCCAGCTCACCGCCGCAAAGACCCACGAATCACTCTTGAGCACAGCGCAATTGACGCAGACCCACGAGGTCGACATGACGGCGATCGCGGCGCTTCGGGCGCGGGCAAAAAAATCCTTCGCCGAGCGGGAAGGAGTCAACTTGACGTTCCTTCCGTTCATTGCGACCGCCGCGATCGATGCATTGAAAGCCCATCCCAACATCAACGCCAGCTATGACGAGAAGTCCAAAACCATTACCTACCATGACGCCGAACACCTTGGTTTCGCCGTCGATACGGCGAGGGGACTGTTGGCTCCTGTGGTGTCCAATGCCGGTGACCTCTCGCTTGGCGGGTTGGCGCGGGCAATCGTCGACGTTGCCGCGCGGGCGCGTTCTGGCGACCTGGCTCCAAACGAATTGTCGGGTGGAACCTTCACCATCACCAACATCGGCAGTGAGGGTGGGCTGTTTGATACGCCGATCCTGGTGCAACCCCAGGCGGCGATCCTGGCCACCGGAGTGATCCGTAAGGAACCCAGGGTGGTGCTCGACGCGATCGGCAACGAGTCAATCGGCGTGCGGTCGGTCTGCTACCTGTCAATGACCTATGACCATCGACTGGTGGATGGCGCCGATGCCGGCCGTTTCTTGAGTACGATCAAGCGTCGCCTCGAGGCTGCGGATTTTGCCGCCGAACTTGATCTAGAGCGGGGGCGCGGGTGACGGCTTGGGACCGCTTACGGACTGAGTCATCAAATCTGGCTCCACCGGGGGGATCGCGCGCCGGCTTGATCGTCGACAATCTTTGCGCCGTCGGCGTTTTCGCCGCCGATGCCGCGGCGTGAATTGATCACCCGGCTGGGCCGCAGCCCGGCCACCGAGCAGTTGAGCAACAATCGTTGGCAGATCTACGATGTAGTTGATTTATCAACGCAAACGTAGCATCGTCTGTTGGGTGGCGCGCCACTGCCGATAGTGAGCGCCCTCCTCGTGGGTAGCGAAAGGTATGAAAGCAATGGCCGACCAGTTTGACAACCGTCCAACTCTGTTCGTAATCAGGCACCTCCCAGGCCCGAACTTTCGACCTGAGGTCGCGCCCACCGAACAGGACGGCGTCGCGGAACACTTTGCATACGTCCAGCAACTCGAAGAGGCGGGGGCGATCCTGCTGAGTGGACCGCTGCTGGCGAAAGGCGCTGGTGGACTGATGATCCTCAGTCCCCGCATCGACGCGGCTGAGGCTTCCCGTATCGCGGAAAACGACCCGGCGATCAAGTCGGGTTTGGTCGTCGCCGACGTGCTGCCTTGGATGATTACTGCGGGCGACTTCTCGTACCTGACCTAAACCGGTGTCAAGCCGGCTGGCGGTCAGACATTTCACGTCGCCCGAGGTGGTTCGGAATCCGAACAGAGACAAAGAGGTTCGCCGTAACGATGTACGACCGCGATGCCTCGACGAGCTCCGGCTTTTGGCCTTGGGCGGTGGCGTCAATCTGCCAACAGAAATCACCGAGCTGCTGGCCGGGGCCGGAACCGCGCCCGTGATGCACGCAGGGCCGTCACGCTCCTCTCGGGGCCGTGCAATTACCGACACCGAAACCTCTCGGCCGCTTGCCTGCGGCGCGGATTCTCCGGAGATTCGCCGTTCACCCGAAATGGCAAGTCCCCCACCACCAAGCGGGATGTTGTTGAGCTGATTAACTCCCCTACCCGGGAGTCACCGTGCGCTTGGTGAAGTCCAGAACGGTCCGGACACGAGCGCCGGGTCACCGACCATAGGGAGACATGGCGATGTTAGGGACGCGTGCGGACCTGGCCATTCCAGCCATAACTTCGACGCCGCCGGACGCAGGTTACGGTGATGCCGACTATTTGACAACTGCGTTGGCGGACGGCTACTGTGACAGCCGTTACAGTCAGCGTTCGCGGTGGCACGGCGGTGCCTCTAAGGGCTGTCATATGAGGAGTAGGGGTATGCCGCGCCTGGACCCGCAAGCAGCCGGTAAGTCCGCCCGCAAGGGCGTACGAGGTGGCGCCGCGGCCTGTCGTGCGCCCCGATGCGGCCTCCTTTCCGAGGTGGCCGACGGGCGACGCGATCGGCGTCGTCAATGACGCCCATGTCCGCGCTGAGCCCCGGGTCGCGCGAATGTCCTTGCCAATCAACGGAATCGACTCGTCTGACCTTCGGCCTTACTTCGTCTTGCGGGACGACTCGGGAGCCGCTGCAGGTGTGTCGGCGTCGCGCCGTCTGGTTCCTTGGAAGTTCTATCGAGAATTTTTGAGACTGTGTTCAAAAATGCTCCGATGTGGTGTACCTTGCCTCAGGAGCAGCGTTGTGAGCCGGAGCACAAGGCAAACGACAGTGGTCAGCGCGACGGGGAGGAGGCGAGTTTTCGATGGCAACAGAGACGCCGACGGCGGCGACTACGCACGCCGGGTCAGCAAACGGCGACAGCGGGCACCGCGGCGCCCTGCATCGCGCACCTTTCGGCAACGGCGCCCCGCCGGATGGCTGGCGCGCGGTACTGACGCAGCCCGGCGCCAGCGTCGCCAAGGCTGCATCGCGAGTCGGCACGATTCCGGCGCGCAGTACGGCGACCACGGGTCGCGCTGTACTGATGGCGGCCGCGGTCTTGCGGTATGCCGTCATCGACACAATTTCGATGCGGTTGCCCGTCGGTGAGCTCATCGTACAGGCCTGGACCCTGCTCAAGGTGACGGCAGTTCCAGCGGTGCTGATGGCGGTGCCCTTCGGCGCGATGATCGCTGTCCAGGTGTCCGGCCTCGTCAACGAGGTGGGGGCAAACTCACTTATTGGGTCGGCAATCGGCGTGGGTGTGGTTCGTCAGGGCGCACCGATGACCGCGGGTTTGCTCATGGGTGGCGCCGCGGCGTCGGCGATCGCTGCCGACTTCGGGGCCAGAGCGATCCGCGAGGAACTCGACGCACTGAGAACACTCGGTATCGATCCGGTGCAGCGTCTGGTCGTGCCGCGCTTTCTGGCCCTGATCCTCATCGCGCCGATTTTGTGCACCATCGTCATCGCATCCGGCGTGGCAGCAGCCTTCACGATCTCGGTCACCGTCAATGACGTGACGCCCGGAAGCTTCTGGCTGTCATTCGGTTCGTTTGCGAAGATGGTCGACGTCTGGTTTGCGATGGGCAAGACCGTCACCTTCGCCGCGTTTGTCGCAATCATCTCCTCGATGCGGGGCATGGAGGCCAAGGGCGGGCCGCGTGGTGTGGCGGATGCGGTCAACGCCGCTGTCGTACTCAACGTCGTCTGCATCGTGACCGCAAATCTGGCGATCACTCAGCTGGAGACGATGTTCTTCCCCATGGCGGTGGCATAGTGGCGCAGCCGACACTGCCAGGCTCTCGCGCCGTCCCGTCAAAGTATCTGAGTTTTGGCCGGGCACCGGTCAGACTCGTTAATGGCACGCTGAGAACCGCGGGCCAATGGGTGGTGTTCATCGCCCAGACCGTGTGGCTGCTACCGACAACCATTCGGCGGTATTCACGGGAAACAGTGCGAGTGATGAACAGCCTGGCGTGGGGCCGGGGTTCAATAGTCGTCGACGGCGGCGTGATCAGCATCCTGACAATCCTTGGTGTGACCATCGGCGCAATGGTGGCCATCGAAGCCTATGCGACGCTCAACTTGATCGGCCTCGGCGCGCTGTCCGGAATCATCGGCGGGTGGGGAAACGTCCGGGAGATGGCACCGCTGGTCACCGGCGTCGCGTTCGCCTCCCAAGCCGGCTGCCGGATGACTGCCGAAATCGGCTCCATGCGGATCGCGGACGAAATCGATGCCACCGAGTCGATGGGGCTGCGATCGATCCCGTTCGTCGTGGGCACGCGTCTCGTCGGCGGAATGATATGTGTGGTACCCGGCTTTCTGCTCGAGTTGATGGTTGCTTTCTTCACCTCGGATCTGGTGATTCGCGTTTCCTACAATCAACCAGCCGGAACATACAATCACTATTTTGTTCAATTCCTCTCCCCGACGGACATTGCATATTCGCTCACCAAGGCGATTATTTACTGCGCCGCCGCAACGTTGATTCATTGTTATTACGGTTATTTTGCATCGGGCGGACCCGTTGGGGTCGGACAGGCTTCCGGACGCGCAATTCGCGCGAGTCTCGTCACCATTATGGTCCTCGACATTATGACGACCGTCATGATTTGGGGCTGGACGCCGAAATTCGAGTTCAAGGGCTAGGGGAAAAGCTTGCTATTCCGGATGTCGGAGGCGGCCGAAGCGCGCCGGCTGACCATCATCGGCGCGGTGCTCGCGCTGTGCTTGTTGGTGACGGGCGTGTTGATCGCCGTGAACCCATTCCGAAGCCGCCCGGCGGGCCGGATCTCGATCGTCATGGATCTGCCGTATCTGGGTCAGGGAGTCACTGCGGGTACCGCGCTGATAATGCACGGGGTCAACGTCGGCCAAGTCACCTCCGTGTCGAGCCTTGCCAGCGGTGGTGTCCGGCTCAACGCCGACGTCCGGTCGGGACCCACTGCCGGTTTAACCGACAAGATGAACGTCGACTTTCGGCCGTCCAATTATTTCGGTGTCACCGCCATCAACCTGGTTGCCGGCACGGGCGGCGCACCGCTGCGAAATGGCTCGCGAATCGACACCGTTCCAAAGGGAAACTTCACCCTGCAGGCGTTGCTCTACCGGCTGGGTGAAATCACCGGCGGCGTGGTGACGCCGCAATTGGTGCGCGTGATGGACCGCGCCACGCGGTTCACCGACGGGCTCAATCCACTCATCGAGACGATCGTGGTCGCGGCCGAGGCGGTGACCAAGGTGCAGACGGTAAGTACCGAGCAACTTTTGAGAAATACGACCGGTGTGAGTGTGGCATTCCCCGGCACGCTGGACTCGATTACTTCTGCTGGCTATAACTTCGATCACAACTCTGGATTCGTGAGGTTCATGCAGACCGCCGACGGCTGCCTGCCCGGTCAAGATTTTGTCAACCTTGCCCCTTCCCTCGGCCAGTATCAAACAGATGAATATTGGAACAAGCGGTCTATAGCGACGCTTGACCTGCTGGCGAATAGGTTCTTCGGTGCATTGGGCAAGCTATTGTCATCCCACCCGCAAGACTTGATGCCTGCGGTCGATCTGGTCAAAACTCTGACCGATGTGGTGCCCGGTCTGATAACACCGGCCAATATCTCCTCAGACTTGGTGGAATTGCGAACTCGACTGGAAAATCTGTATGCGGGATCCCCTGATCAACGGGCGATACAGACACACATCGTCCTGGATGAATTACCCGGTGTGGCTGCCCCGCTCGGTGCGATAGGAGCCCAGTGATCACGCCCAAGGCCGCATTATGGCGATTCGCGTTGGCCGCCGCCGCCGCACTGGCGGTGTTCATCGTCCTGGTCAATGTGCTGCGACAACCAGTTGCCGCACCCACACGCTCCTACACAGCTCAATTCACGGATGCGTCGGGCCTGCACGTCGACGCTGACGTGCGGGTCCGGGGAGTGCGGGTCGGGAAAGTCAAATCGCTGGCGCTCGAGCGTAGGGCTGGACAGAGCCTCGCGACGGTCGAGTTCAGTCTCGACAAGCGCTACGCAGTGGTGTCCACGTCGCGGTTGGCCATCAAATACCAGGCGCTCACCGGGTTGCGCTACGTCGATGTCGTCAATCCGTCCGAGACGGCGCCGGCGGCGAGCATTGTGTCGCATGTTCCGATCACCATGACGCAACCGTCGTTCGACATCACCACTCTGTTCAACGGGCTGCAGCCCGTCATCGCGACCTTGAGTCCCAGCGATATCGACACCTTCACCGAGAATGCCGCGACGTATCTGTCGGGTGAGGGCGGACTCAAGCCGATGCTCGACAGCGTCCGAAAGCTGACTCAGTTCGCGTCCGACCGCGAACAAGTCATCGCGACGGTGATGCGCAACCTCGACGCTGTGGCCGACACGTTCGGCGGGCATTCGAAAGATTTCGTCCAGGTCCTGAAGTGGCTGAATCAGCCGTTGGACGCGGCGATCTCGGTCATGGACGAGTTTCGTAAGTCGGAACTGTATGGGCCTGCCTTCACCGCGCCTACTCTCCAAGTCCTTGCCAACGCAGGGTTTCCGCTCGGGCCCGCCACTCGGGTGCAGCAACCCGACGGCAGAATCGACGTCGTCGACTCCTCGCGGAGCGACATCGCCGACGGTCTCGACAAGGCAATCACGCGTTTCGATGACTACAGTCGGGACGTCCTCAAGCTGATACCGGTGATGTGGGATAACGTTCCCCCGCCAGGGGCGCCTGATACACCATTGCCCTGTTCGCGGGGTCGCGCGCAACTGCCCGACTCAATGGACGTGCTCTTGAATGGCCAAAGGGTGATCTTGTGCAATCGATGAAAATTTTCAAGAGTTCGACGTTCTGGGGTGTCACCGCGCTGGTACTGGTCGCCGTGCTGGCGATCACTGCTGCCGAAATCAACATCAGTCCTCCTGGCCAAAAGACGGTCTCCTTCTACACCGATGATGCGGCGGCGATCCATCCAGGTGATACCGTGCGGATTTCCGGGATCACGGTCGGCAAAGTGAAAGATCTGTCAATCGAACCGAATCAGGTCAAGGTTCGCGCAACCGTGGATCACGACGCATTTGTCGGTGATCAGTCACAAATTCAGGTCCGTATGCTCACGGTGGTCGGCGGTTATTATGTCAATTTGGTATCGCTGGGCAGAAAGCCACTGGGTGCAAATCCGATCCCGGTAGAGCGCGTGACGATGCCATATAGCCTGATGCGGGCGCTGACCGACTCGACAAAAATCACCGAGCGAGTTAATCCGAAGCCGATTCGCGAATCATTGGATCAAATCCAGGAGGGACTCACCGGCACAAACGTGCAGACTCTTTCTGCCGTTATCGATGCGGGCAATGCCCTCACGTCCACGATCGAGCGTCAGCGGGGGCAGGTTACTTCGATCCTCAATCTTTCCGACGAGTACATCGAGGCGCTGCGTAATTTCACCGGGGAATTGAAGGTCCTGGTGAGCAAGCTTGCCATCCTCGAGGAGACGCTCGTTCTGTACGGCAAGGGTTTCGGCGAGGCCCTGAAAGGTATGGGCGACGTCGGTGATGCGTTCCTGCGTCCCTTCGGCGACTTCTGGGTGAACCACCGCGAGGAGTTCATCGAGAAGGTTCGCGATTGGCAGGACAGAGTCACCCGGTGGAAGGACCACAACAGCCGGATCATTCCCAGACTTCGGCGAATCAGGAACAAGATCGAGCGGATGCTGGACGCGCAGAACGCGCCGCCCGAGTTGCTTGCCACAGATCTTTGCATCCCTATGGCGGGGAGTCCGTGCTGATGGTCTCGCAAAAGGTTCGCCGCATATTTCGTACCGCCGTAGCTACACTCACGGGCGCTGCAACCGTCGCCGGTGCCTCGTCGTGCGCCATGATGGGCGGCGAGAAGAGCGTCGCCTATTGCGCGATGTTCCCAGACACCATCGGTCTGTACGCCGGCAACCCGGTGACCCAGATGGGCTATCAGATCGGCAAGGTCACGTCCATCGCCGCTGGCCCCACCCAGGTCCGGGTCGACTTCTCAATCACACAGAGCAGGCCACTCCCGCCCGACGTCAGGGCAGTCATCCGGTCGCCATCGATCCTTGCCGACCGTTCGTTGGAACTGGTCGGCAACTACAGTTCCGGTCCGCGGCTCCAGGCCGGCAAGTGCATTCGGCTCGACCACTCGTTTTCGGCCAAGACGATTTCGCAGGTGGTCGGATCGACCTACACCTTTCTCAACTCGATCAACCCCAACGGGTCGACGAACGTCGGTGACACAGTTCGCGGACTTGACGAACTGGCGCACAACAACGGCGCCGGGATCAACCAGCTCGTGACCAGGACGTCCGCACTACTTGACAGCCCGGACGAAGCGATCAGTGACGTCGGCTCGATCATCCGCAACACCGCCGAGCTGACCGGTGTACTGCGCGAACTGATGCCGCCGTTGAAGCAGATCATGTACGACGCGCGCAAGACGACGCCGGACTTGGCGTTGGCGCTGGACGGTACGACAGGGCTCGCCGGTCCCGGCGGCGGAATGGGGACCCTCGGGCCACTGGCCGAGTTGGTGGCGATCCTGCAAACCAGATTGGGTGACGAGACACAGCAAGCGCTCGACACGGTCAGCGTCACGGTGCGGAAGCTGACTCCCCACGCGACCGCGATGTCGGATCTTTTCACCCCGGTGCCGTGGTGGATCAACACGATCGCCAATCACTTCAACAGGCGTGATTTCCACACGTTCAACCTCGCCTATCGGCCCCCGCTGTATCGGGTTCGGACCCACGACGGGCTCGCGCTCTGCGGCATGATGAACGCGTCGATGCCCGGCAGTTGCGCGGATGTCAACGGTCAGCCCTTTGCCGTCGACGTCGCGCTCCTGCAGTACGTGCTACAGCAGGCGGCGAAGCGATGAGGCGGCGGATATGGTCGGCTGTCGCCGTCGCGGCAAGTGCCATGTTGGTTCCGTCGTGTGCTTCCATGACCGTCAACTCGTTACCCCAACCGGGTAAGAGCTACGGCGACGGTTATGAAATCGTCCTGCAGTTCGCCAACGTCCTGAGCCTGCCCGACCGTGCGAAGGTCGTGCAGGACGGTACGACCGTGGGACTGGTCACCAAGATCAATCTGGCGAGCAATCACGTCGACGTCGTAACGCGGATCGACCCCGACGTGGTGGTGCCGGCAAACGTGCATGCGACGTTGCAGCAAGCCACGGTGCTCGGTGACACCTATGTCGCGCTCGAACGTCCTGAGTCGGGTCCGGCTGCGCCGGCACTGCGCCCGGCCGGGACAGTTCCGTTGGCACAGACCACGTCTCCTCCCCAACTGGAGGACACGATCGCCAACTTGGCGAACTTCGTCGGCAGCGGATCCATTCAGCGTGCCCAAAACACCATCATCGGGATCAACAGGGTGACGCCGGCACGAAGCGGTGAATTCCGCGACCTGGTGAAGCGGGTAGACACCGACCTCGCGGACCTGAGCAACAACATGGACATGGTCGATCAGTGGCTTACGGGCGTATCCGGAACAGCCCAGGTCATGTATAACGACCTACCCGAATACAAGTACTTCTGGTCGACGGAGGGGATGCTGGGCTGGAAACGCTCATTCCAAGTCGGGTCTTACATCGCTACCGTGTTGCCCTCGATCGGCAGTATCTACAGCGGTGGCTATTGGCTTGTGCCCCTGCTGAAGTCGCTCGGCGGTGCGCTTGGAGCCCTGAAAGAGAGCAAATGGGCGTTCGAGAACGAAGCGCCCGCGTGGCAGCGGCTACTCACGGACTACTTCCTTCCCGCAGATAAGTACCCGGCGATAAACATCACGTCGATAAAAGGGCCGGATGGGAAAGAGCTCATCGACAACGTGCAGGACGTGCTGCGGATTCTTGGAGCGACGCCATGAAATTAAAGGGCGCCTTATCGTTCGCGATGTTCGGAGTGATCATCGCGTTCGCCCTCAGCGTGATCTGGTCGTTCGGTGTTCGGACCGGCCCGCCTGCTCAGCGGACCAACCTGAGTATGGCGGTCCCCGACATCAAGGGCCTCGTTGTCGGTTCGAATGTGCTGCTCCGCGGCCAGCCGGTGGGCAAGGTGACCCAAATCAACACGGCGACCAGCGACGCTACCGTGCACTTCTACGTCGACGGCGATCACCACATTCCCGTCGACACCGACGTGCGGCTGGACAATCTGTCCGCGCTCGGTGAGGCCTACATCGGACTGGCGCCACGGACCAGCGGAGGCCCGGTATACAAGGACGGCCAACGTATCTCGCCGAAGTCGATAGAAGCGCCGCCGTCCATCTCGGAGCTGGCCACCAGCGTGGTGCGCGTGCTCAACCAGCTCGATCCCGGCCAGCTCAAACGCATTCTGGGCGAGGCCGACGCTGCTCTGCCCGCGCCCGAGCAGGTGCTGCCCAACCTGGCACATGCGAGCTCGCTACTTCGGAGTCAGGCGACCAGCATGCATGGCCGGGGACAGGAAGTGATCGACAATCTCCAGGCGCTGCTGCGCAACGCGGGCTGGGTTGGCCCCCTGCTCGGTGATCTCATTTCGCCCATTCGAGCGGCGGGTTTCGGGGCCGCCGGTACTTATCAAGGCATGATGCATACCCTGGAATGGAATAACCCGCGAGACATGGCGCTGTTCGGTGATTACCTGGACCGAATTCAGAAATTCTTGGACACGCGGGCTCCTGACCTCAAAGTTCTGACGGAGACGCTTCTGCCGCATTTCAAAGGCATTGGCGGAGCTCTGATGAATTTCGACAGTGGACAAATTCTCTCAAACATATTGAAGAGCATCCCGAAGGAGGGCGCGATTACACTGCACGTTGCCGTTCCCGACCGGTAGGCCGGGCAATCATCGAAGTTTTGAGGGGAAGCCGTGTCCATCACTGACCACGACATCGAGAACGCGTCGTCGGACGTCGTCGACGACGAGAAGCCAGAAGTGAACGAGAAGCCAGAAGCCGACAAGAAGCCGGCAAAGGACGAGAAGCCAGAGGAAACAACTTCAGAAGCTGACGAAGCAGCGACCGTCAAGAGCAAGTCCAAGGCGGACTCTGACAAGTCCCGCGCGCGGGTGTCGATATCGGTGCGCACGTTGGTCATCGCGGCCGTCATTTGCGTTGCTGCCAGCGCGATCGGAGTGCTGACGTGGCTGTACATCGGCGCACAGAACAAATTGAGTGCGGAAGCCCGCGCTACCAGCAACAGGAAGCATGCGGAAGAAATAGCCCAGGACTACGCCGTGCATGCCGCCGAGATGAACTTCCAGGACCTCAACGCTTGGAAGGTGCAACTCGTCAAGGGCACCTCCCCGGAACTGAAGGAAAAGCTCACCAAGGCCGCGGGTGAAATGGAACAGATCCTTACTCCGCTGCAATGGGTTTCGACCGCGCGGCCCTTGGCTGCGAAAGTCCGCTCAGATGTGGGCGGGACCTATGTCGTCGACTCCTTCGTCAGCGTTCTGACCAAGACGATGCAAGCCCCTGAGGGACTGCAGTCGACCGCTACCTACAGTCTCACAATCGACAGCAACAAAGACTGGCAAATCAGCGACGTCGGCGGCATCGCCGCAGCTCTTGGACAGAAATAACGGGCGATGTTTCAAAGGATGTGCTGAGGGATGGAATCCGTAGCAACCGGCCGGACCGGAACTCGTCTCCGGAGCAGTCTCGTGATGATGTGCATGCTGCTCGTTCTCTCTGGAACGGCAGCTCTCATGGCTCGCGCCGGCGCTGATCCGCTAGATCCACCGGGCCGCGACACGGTGCCTCCGCCGTTGGCGCCGGTCAAGCCCATGGCAAATTGGCAGCCCAAATTTCCATTTCCGTTCGACCAGACTCGGGGGAACGTCACCGACGCGGATATCAATGCCGAGCGCGAAATGTGTGGGTGGTTCAATGCCGATTACGCGGATTTGAGGCTACAGATCGAGAGATTCAACAACAGCGTATTGAGCAGGAACGGTAACTGGAATGCTGAGGGGATCCCGGAGCGGCAAGCTGCCATGACTGCGAATATTGATCAGTCGGTGGACTTCCTTGCTCCCCGTACTCAGTCGCTGACTCAGAGCTATGACCATGCAGGAGATATGTATTTCCCGATTTACGAGGGTCAAAGCTTTTACATCCTCTGGCAGAACCTGTCGAACGTCAGCGCGGGCATCAAGGGCCATCAGCCGACCTGGTTCACCGGACCATCGTTTCAGCGGGTAATGCACTACGGCAGCAAGATCCAGCGGTCCCATGTCTGCGACTGAAAGTGGTCCGGTGGGCTGCATCTCGATGAGGAGGCACACGTGTTGAGAATTCATGTCGGCACGGCTGTGCCGGCACGGGCGCGTCAAGGTCGCGCGCCGGCAGTCGGCGCGACGTTGGTCGCGCTCGCCGCGGCCTTGAGTAGCGCCGTACTGTGCGCACCGCTGAGCACTGCCGATCCGTCCCCCGCGCTCCAACAAGCCGTCATGTCGGCGCGCAGTGGCACAAGTTGCCCGCCGCTGCGGTATGACCCGATCGACGAGCACGCTGCGGAGATCGTGAACCGCTCGACCGACGCCTACGTCAGCCACACGACCAGGAATTCCCCCGCGGACTCGCCGACAGGCGCACTGCCCATCCTCAAGGACCTCGGCAGCAGCGCGGGCAAATCGTGGTCGCTGCAGGGCGCTGGGCACGACAGCGACGCCGACGCGATCAAAGGCGCGATACTGGAAGGGACTACGCAGGGCGCCGGCGTTAGCTTGAATGTCAGCCCGGGTGTGTTCAAGACGCTGGAAGACACGGGTCCAGCGCCATTGGCGGATTGCTCCTACACCGATTTCGGTGTCAGCCTTCTCCACAATGCAGATACCGGCCTCTCGCTTGCTGTCGTCGTCCTGGCGGGCAAATGATCCCGGCTGGTCAGCGCGCGCAACGGCGGAGTCGCGGTCTCCGGCGCGCCGCGGGGTCGATCGCCGCCTTGGCGGCGATCAGCATTTCCGCGCTCATAAACCCATCGACTGCGCGGGCTGATGAATCCGTCACCTATGAAGTCGTGTCCGACGTGATTACCGTGGCAAACATCGAATACGAGGATTCGTCAGGGCGGGTGGCGATACCGAACGTGCCGCTGCCCTGGCGAATTGACGCGACGATAGCCTCGGTAAAAGCTCCGCCACCGAGTGGAAGCCAGGTTCGCGCAGATTGGCGTCCGACCGCGGGCCCGTCCAAATGGGTAAGTGCGCGCATCTTTTACCAGGGCAAGCTCCTGTGCCAGAACACTCTCGATGTCGGTGATGCCGCTTGCTACGGCATTACGCCACGTATTACGTAGGCCCGCGATGAGACCCACCCTTATCGCCTTAGTAGCCAGAGCAGATTTCCATCGTTTCGCTAAGCGGGCCGTGAGAGGTGGTCGGGAGAATTGGTGATCAGGTCAAAGCCAAGAACTGTTCGACGCGGACGCGGACTCGGTCGAGGGATCAGAGATGGCCTCTTCCGCACTGCGGCCGCTGTCGGGGTAGGCATGCTGGCCCTCGGCGATCCCGGGGTGGCGCAGGCCGATCCGGCACCGGGCGCCGGGCCTGACCCCTTTCCGGATATCCGGTTTTACGACGAGGTCAACGCTGAAGACTTCGCATCTCCGGGCGGAGTGTTTTTCTTGTCCCCGACAGGACAGACGTGTGGGATCTGGCGCCGGGGCAGCTTCGGCTGTGCCGGCGATATTCCCGGCACCGGTCCGGGAATCGGCCATATCGGCTGGATCGAGGGAGACCGGGCAGTGCACTATGACTGGTCGGTAGCGGCGCGGTTTCCCGGCAACCAAGCCGACAAACCGTTGCCGCCGCACGCCCGTATCGACCACGAGGGAACGAGCTGCGCGGCAACTGGCGACAACAGAACCTACTGTGAGCGCGGGCCAATGAGGTTCGTCATCGAACCCACCAAGACCTGGCTGTCGGCGCCGTGGATAGACCTGGCCTGGGTCCAGCTCGGGCCGGCATCGTGTGCGCCACCCGGCGGCGGCCCGTGCTACTCGTAGTGACGAAGTCGCAAACCTAGAACGCGAAATCTCGGCTGCTTTCGGGCTCTGCTGCCGGCGCGCCGATACCGGCGCTCGCCCCTGCCGGGACGGCCGCTGTTACGGGATCGTGTAGCCGCCGCTGACCGAGATGAGTTGGCCGGTGACCTGCCGCGCCGCCGTCGGCGAACAGAACCACGCCACTGCCTTCGCGACGTCCTCGGCGCTGGTCAAGCGGCGAAGCGGAGTGCCCTTGATCATGTAGTCGATTTGATCCTGGTTGAAGACCTCATCCTGGCCGACGGACCACAGGCTCGATTCGCCGATCGCCTCCGGGCCCTCGGGAATCACCAGGCCCGGGCAGATGACATTGGACCTGATCCCATGGCGGCCGTGTTCGCGCGCCACGGTGCGGGCCAGGGCGACCATCGCTGCTTTCGACGCACCGTAGACGCCTTGACGTATCTGACCGAATGCAGCGTCGCTGGCGATAAACGCGATCGCGCCGCCGCCGGCCTCCTTCATCGGGCCGATCGCGGCCTGCGTGGCCGCGATCGCGGTGAACAGGTTGACTTCGATGGTGCGTTCCCACTTTTCGCGGTCGGTGTCGGTCGCGATGAAACCGGGCACACTCCAACCGGCATTGTTGACCAAGACGTCGATGCCGCCCCAACTATCGACCGAGACGCCAATTGCGGCCTCGGCTTGGTCAGGAGCCGTAAGATCACCTATCGCGACTTCGACCTCGGCGGCGCCCCTATCTTGCGCTTCGCGGCGAACCCGGTCCGCCTGAGCTTTATCGATATCGCTGATCACGATTCGAGCACCCTCCGAGGCGAACACATGCACGATGCCGCGTCCGATGTTCGAAGCGCCGCCGGTCACTACCACGCGGGCAGCTTTCAGTCCAAGGTCCATTCCAAGCTCCTCATTGGGGCGGCTGTTGTGACCGCCGTCATCTTAGTTTAACGTGGATTAGAAATAGGGGTAACTGGATTCGATAGAGAGAGGTCACGATGGGTGAGTCGTTGATCGACCAGTGCGCTCGCGCTACCACTGGCGACGGCAGCGGCTCCGGCCGTCCGGCGCTACGACCGGGGATGGGGCTCGACGCCCACCGGGAGATAACCGACAAGGGCGTCGGGTGAGGGGTACCGCTGATTTGGCCGAATTTACCGTTACCGTAATGCAGTTCACCGGAGGACCCAAGCGATGACGCTGGTGCGACGCGATGTCGTCGATGGAATAGCGTGGGTCACGCTCAATCGACCGGAGAAGCTGAATGCGATCAGCGTCGGCCTGAACGAGGAGTTGGCGCAGACCATCCTGGAGGTAGGTGACAACCCCGACGTCACTGTTGCCGTCATCCGGGGCGCCAACGGAAACTTCTGCGCGGGAGGCGATTTCGAGGAAGTAGAGCGCCTGCGGTCGAAGGGATCTGATGCGCTGCGGGAACTTTTCGTGGGGTTTCGGCGTGCGTGTGAAGCCATTGCCCGCGTCGAGGTTCCGGTCATCGCGGCGGTCGAGGGTGTCGCAATGGCCGGCGGTTTCGAGCTGATGCAAGCCGCAGACATTGCGCTGGTCAGCGACGACGCCAAAATCGCTGACAACCACATCAAGTTCGGGATGGTTCCCGGCGGCGGTAGCAGTCAGCGGCTGGCCCGGCTGGTGGGGCGTCAGCAGGCACTGGGACTGCTGCTCTCCGGCGATCGACTCTCTGGCGCCGAGGCGGTACGCCACGGTTTGGCCTATCGAAGTTTTCCGCAAGCCGGTTTCGACGAGGGCGTGAGACGGTTCGTCACCGCGTTGGCCGGGCGGCGCCGCGAGGCTGTCATGTCGATCAAGCGCCTCGTCTACGCCGGAGTCGAGGTGGCGTCACCCCGCGGATTGGATGACGAAATCGACACGGTGGTCAACCACATCTGCGAGGGTGCCGGACAGAACGGGGCGGCCGCATTCAGACAGCGAGGAGTCAAACGATGAGCGTCAAAGAAACTGTGGCGCCGGTCGCCCTCGATGTCGCGGACGGCGTTGCCAGGCTGCGTCTGAACCGGCCGAAGGCGTCCAACGGGATGAACGTCGAGTTCCTCAAGGCCCTGCACGAGAAGGTGCTGGCGTGTCATGCGGATCCCGCGGTACGCGTGGTGTTGCTCACAGGCGAGGGGCGCAATTTCTGCGCCGGCGGCGATATCCACACCTTCGAGTCCAAGGGTGCAGATCTCCCCGATTATCTGCGCGAGGCCACGGCATGGCTGCAACTGGCCACTGCCGCGCTGATCCAGCTTCGGGCGCCGGTGGTGACGGCCGTCCAGGGCTTCGCTGCCGGGGGAGGCGGACTGGGATTGGTGTGCGCTTCCGACATCGTCATCTCGGCGCGATCAGCAAGATTCTTCTCCGGCGCGGTCCGGGTCGGCATGGCACCAGATGGTGGCTCATCAGTGACGCTGGCGCAATTGGTTGGTCTGCGGCAGGCGTTGCGGATCCTGCTGACCAATCCCACCCTGACAGCCGACGAGGCGCTTGAAATCGGGTTGATCACCGAGGTCGTCGACGATGACGAATTGCTCAATCGCGCAGAGGAATTGGCGGCCGAGCTGGCGACGCTGCCGAACCGCGCCTTGTCGGCCACCAAGCGCTTGGTATGGAGCGGATTGGGGTCGTCGGTCGAAGAACGCCTGGCCGAAGAGGCGCGCACGGTTTCCGAACTCTCCGGAACCGCCGACGCCCTCGAGGGCCTGCGGGCTGTCATCGAACGCCGCAAGCCGAAATTCACCGGACAATGAACGCCGATTGTGTAGTCACCGAAGACCGCGGTGCGGTGCGGATCATCACCTTGAACCGGCCCGACAAGCGCAACGCCATCGATCTTCGGGTCCGAATCGAGCTTGCCGGCGCGTTCGAGCGCGCCGACGCCGACACCGCGATCCATGCAATCGTGCTCACAGGTGCGGGGCCTGCATTTTGCTCGGGTGGCGACATCACGTCAATGCAACGTATGGAACCCGAGCCGGCGTTGGAACGGGCTCAGCTGGCACAGCAGGTGATTCGCGCGATTTGGAGAACCCCAAAGCCCGTCGTCGCCGCTTTGGAAGGCTCCGCCTACGGTGCGGGCGTCGCGCTCGCGGCCGCGTGCGACCGTGTGGTCGCCGCCCGAAACGTACGCTTTGCGACGACTTTCACCAATGTGGGCCTGGCGGGCGACATGGGCACCTTCATCTCGCTGCCGGCCCGTGTCGGTGTGGCCCGCGCCCGGCAGATGCTGATGATGCCGACGCCGTTTGACGCGATCGAGGCATTGAGCATGGGTCTCGTCGATGCGCTCGTCGAGCCGGGATCTGCGTTACAAGCCGGATTAATCGACGCTGAGCGACTCGCCGCCGGCCCCACGCACGCATACGGCGTAATCAAATCGCTACTCGCACAGGGGCCTTCAATGGACCCGTTCGACGTCTTGGATCGCGAGGCTCAGCACCAGGCACAATTGTTCGGCACCGACGACTTCGCCGAGGGGATAGACGCTTTCCGCACCAAGCGACGACCGGAATTCGGAGCGCCGGCGCGGTGAGCGCGAAACTAGCCGGGCGCCTTGACTGGTCGTACCTGGACGCCGACACCGGAACGGAGTTGGTGGACCACACCGTCGGTGGCCTGCTGACCGAACGTGCCCACACCCACCACGATGTGGAGGCCTTGGTCGGCCCGCGTCATGGCGATGGGGCGCAGCTGCGATTCACGTACGGAGAGCTGCTGGATGAGGCCTCCCGGGTAGCGACCGCGCTGTCCCGGTTGACGCAGCCCGGTGATTATGTCGCGTTGTGGGCGCCGAATGTGGTGGAGTGGCCGGTAATTCAGTATGGCGCGGCCCTTGCCGGCGTGGTCCTTGTCGCGCTCAACCCTGCGATGCGTGCCGGCGAACTGCGCTACGCGCTGCAGCATTCTGGTGCCTCGGTGCTGATCCATGCTGACCGCAGCCGCGACTATGACTGTGCCTCCGTCGTAGCCGAAATCGCCCAGTCGCTCCCGGCCTTGCGCACCATCAGCTTGTCGTCCCGACCGCAGTGGCGAGCTGACGCTGTCGACGGCGCGGTGATCGCCGCGGCTCCAACCGACCCTGATGAAGCAGTCATGCTCCAGTACACCTCGGGCACCACCGGCACGCCGAAAGGAGTACTGCTGCGCCACCGTTCGCTGATCAACGTCGCGAAGCTGACCGTCCAGTCTGCGGGCATCCCCGCCGGAGCGGTAACCGTGAACCCGCTGCCGATGTTTCACACCGCCGCCTGCGTGATCAGCACGCTGGGTCCGATGTGGATCGGCGGTACCGAGGTGCTGATCGGCCGGTTCGAACCCACCACGGTGCTGGAGATCCTGCGTCGCACACAGGCGTCGGTTCTATTCTTCGTACCCACGATTCTGTCCAGTCTCGTCGCAGCGCAGCGCACCGCCACCAATCCTCCACCCCGGCTGTCCATCTGCCTCGGCGGGGCGTCCGCCGTATCGGCGGAGCTCATCGAGGCGACCGAACGCACTTTCGGCGCGGCAGTGGTGACTGTCTTCGGTCAGACCGAGCTGGCGTCGGTTCTCACTGCAACGCGGCCCGACGACGCCCGTGCCGATCAGCTCCATACCGTGGGTCGCGCACTGCCGCAGGTTGATTGCAAGGTCGTCGACCCGGCCACAGGTGTGGTCTTGCCGGTTGGGCAGCCGGGCGAGATCTGCGCGCGCGGCTATCAGCAGATGATCGGATACCTGCACGATCCTGAGGCCACAGCTGCGACGGTTGATGCGGACGGCTTTGTGCACACCGGCGATATCGGTGCCATGGACGAACGTGGCTACCTGACCATCACCGGCCGGCTCAAAGAGCTGATCATCCGCGGTGGCGAGAACATCGCCCCAGCAGAAATCGAGGCATGTTTGTCCACGCATGACGCGAACGCCCGGGTGTGCGTCTTCGGTCTTCCCGATGACCGCCTGGGCGAAGTTGTGGGCGCTGTGATCGAGACCCACGATCCGTTGCCGACAGATCTCGTTGATCGGTTGCATGCGCGTGCGCGCAAACACTTGACACCGCACAAGGTTCCGCAGCGTTGGTTCTTCACTGAGGACCTTCCCAGAACGCCCACCGGCAAGGTGCGCAAGTTCGCCTTACCCGACCTCATCGCAAACGGTAGCGTGCGCGAGATCTCCCGAGAGGAGCCCCAAGAATGACTTCGTTGATCGAGTCAGCCTCCGCGACCGGCAGTCGCTACGACCAGTTGATCAAACGCGACAAGGTGCATGGATCGCTCTATACCGACCCCACCATCTTTGCCGAGGAGCTACGCAAGGTTTGGTATCGGTCCTGGGTTTTCGTCGGTCACGAGAGCGAGGTGTCCCAGGCGGGCGACTATGTGCGTAAGCGCCTCGGATTACAAGACGTCATCATGACCCGCGACCGCGACGGGCAGCTGCACCTACTGCTCAATCGCTGCGCGCACCGTGGCAATCAGGTCTGCGACGACGCCAAGGGCAACTCGTCGACCTTCCGTTGTCCATATCACGGATGGACCTACCGCAACGACGGTGAACTCGTAGGGTTCCCGTTCTTCAAGGGCTACGGTGAGCGCAAGCTGGACTTGCCAATGGGCAGGGTGCCGCGAATGGATACCTACCGCGGGTTCGTGTTCGGCAGCTTTGCCGCCGACGGCCCCAGCCTTATCGAGCACCTCGGCGCAGCCGCCGGTGAGATAGACCGGCTAGTCAGGCTCTCGCCGGAGGGGGAAGTCCAGCTCACCGCCGGGTGGTTGCAGCATCAGACCCGTGCCAACTGGAAATTGTTGGCGGAGAACGAAACCGACGGTTACCACCCCCAGTTCGTGCACGGCTCGATCTTCGGCGTCACCGGTAGCCCGATCGGTGCTCTGTACAGCGAATCGTCGACCGCGGTGACCCGAGACCTGGGAAACGGTCATAGCGAAAACGACTTGCGGCCGGAGTTCCGCAAGTTCGCCCAGCCATTGCGGTGGTTCGGCACCAGCGAGGACCGGGTGCCCAACTATGTCGCGGCGATCCGCAAGCGATACGGCGATGCGGCAGATGAAATCCTCATCGAAGGTGGGCCGCACGTGATGATCTTCCCCAACCTGTTCATCGCGGAGATCCAGGTATTCAACATCCAACCGGTGTCGGTGGGTGAGTGCATCCAGTACTCCACGGCCGTGCAACTGGCCGGCGCGCCGGAGATGAACAAGCGCATGGTGTCGCAGTGCATGGGTTCGGTCGGGCCGGCCGGAATGCTGCTGGCCGACGACACCGAGATGTATGAGCGTAACCAACTGGGCCTGGAGAACCTGACGCCAGAATGGCTCGACGTTCGTCGTGGACTCAGTCGCGAAAGCGTCGACGAGAACGGCTTCACTATCGGCGGAGCCACCGATGAGACTGGGATGCGCGGGTTCTGGTCGCATTACAAGATGCTGATGGAGACTGAATCGTGACGAGCACGCGCGATGACGCCCCCACCGTAGGGCGACTGCCTGAGGGCTTCGACCGCTGGGAGGTCGAGCAATTCCTGTACCGGGAAGCGCGCTATGCAGACGAGTCCGACTACGACGCCTGGGAGGCGTTGTGGACCGATGATGCGCTCTACTGGGTTCCGGTCGCCTCGACCGACGATCCGCTGCGCGCGATGTCGGTGATTTACGACAACCGCAGTCGCATCGCGACTCGCCTCAAGCAGGTTCGCACCGGCAAGCGTTATGCCCAGGCGCCGCCGTCGAATCTTCGTCGTCTGTTGTCCAACATCGAAATCCTCGGTACTCAGCCAAATCCCAGCGGCGGAGTCGACTTGGAGGTGGGCGCCAACTTCATGGTGCTGGAATCGCGGGCTCGCGGCAATCACCTGTGGGGCGGCCGCGTCACGTACCGGGTGCGTCGCCTGGACGGGGAGTTACGACTGGTGTACAAGAAGGTGGATCTGGTGGATAAAGACCGGCCGATTCCTACCCTCGGATTTCTGATCTGAGCCTTTGATGACGATTGAATTCGGCGACGGCGGTGCCGTGAGCGCGGCCGGTGTGGGTCCGGTTATCGGCAGTGAGTTCGCCCAAGTGTCAGTAAATTTCGATATCAGAGGTAATTCTCCGCGGCTGAGGCTGGAGGACCTTCGATCTGGTCGCGTGCGTTACCTCGATGCGTTGGAACTGGAGACCATCGTCTGGCTGCCTGAGGATCGATTGACCGCCCTGATGAATCCCTCGTCCGATCGTTGGCGGGGCGACGCGTGAGGCGCGCGGCGATAGTCAGCCCGCTGCGCACGGCCGTCGGCGGCTTCGGCGGCACGCTACGGCCGTTGCGCGCCGAGGACCTCGCTGCGCGAGTGATCGACGCGGTCGTCGAGCACAGCGCCGTCGATCCGGCCGCCATCGAGGACGTCATATTCGCGCAGTCCTACGCGAATTCCGAGGCGCCGTGCATCGGACGGTGGGCCGCACTGCATGCCAGACTTCCGATCAGTGTCCCCGGTCTGCAGATCGACCGGCGCTGCGGTGGGGGACTGCAGGCGGTTGTCACCGCGGCGATGACAGTGCAGACCGGCGCCGCCGACGTCGTGCTGGCCGGCGGCGTCGAGTCGATGAGCAACATCGAGCACTACACCACGACGGCGAGGTGGGGATCCCGTTCGGGCAACCAAACTCTCTACGATCGCCTCGACCGCGGGCGCGAATTATCGCAGCCGCCCGCGCGATTCGGCCCGATCAGCGGCATGATCGAGACGGCCGAGAACCTGGCCACCGATTACGGCATCGACCGCGAAGCGGCCGACAGCTATGCCGCGCGCAGCCATCAACGCGCCGCGGCGGCCCAGCGGGCAGGTCTGTTCGACGAGGAGATCGTCGCGGTGCAGGTGCCGCAGCGTAAAGGCGAGGCGCTGGTTTTCGACCATGACGAGGGCGTCCGTCCGGACACCACATCGGACACGCTGAGCCGCCTGCGCACAATGATGCCCGGCGGCACCGTCACCGCAGGCAACTCGAGCCAGCAAAACGATGCCGCGGCAGCCTGCCTGGTGGTGGCCGAGGATCGGCTAGACGATCTCGGCCTGGAACCGCTCGCTTATTTCGAAGGCTGGGCCGCCGTCGGCTGTGAGCCGTCACGGATGGGCATCGGTCCGGTCGGTGCAGTGGAAAAGCTTTTTGGTCGAACAGGATTGAACTTCGATGACCTGGAGCTGATCGAGCTGAACGAAGCGTTCGCTGTGCAGGTATTGGCGGTGCTGGCCGGATGGGGCGTCAAGCTCGACGACGTCGAAGACCGGCTGAACGTCAATGGATCGGGCATCTCGCTGGGGCACCCCATCGGCGCCACCGGGGTCCGCATACTCACCACGATGTTGCACGAGTTGCGCAGGCGCGGTGGCGGTTTGGCATTGGAGACCATGTGTATTGGTGGCGGGCAGGGGATCGCAGCGATATTCCGTGGAACATCGTCATGACCGGCGACCAGGGTGCGCGGCGAGTCGAGGCGAAGGTTGTGTGCCGATGAAGGACCTGGTCGGCTACGCGGCATACCTGCCCCGCTACCGATTGGCCGGCAACGACATCGGGTTACGCCGAGGAGACCGGGTAGTCGGTGGGTTCGACGAGGACAGCACGACGATGGCGGTGGCGGCCGCAGCGGCGATACCCGACGCACAGAACGCCACTGCGCTGTATTTCGCCACCAGCACACCGGCTTACGCCGACAAGACCAACGCCACCGCGATCCACGCCGCGCTCGGTCTGGCGGAAGACAGCCTGGCCGTCGACTTCTGCGGAACGGGCCGAAGCGGGTTCGCGGCAGTCTTGGCCGCCGCGGGCACCGGCGGCCTCGCGGTGAGCGCCGACATACGCGTGGGACGGCCCGGATCGGCGGACGAAAAGCTTGGCGGCGACGGGGCGGCAGCATTGCTGTTCGGAGACAGCGATGAGGCTCTCGCCGAGGTCGTCGCTAGCGCATCGCTGACAGCGGAATTCCTGGATCGTTGGCGCGCGGTTACTTCGGTGACAGGCGAGCAATGGGAGGAGCGGTTCGGCGCCGAGCGTTACGCGGCGCTCATCCGTGCCGCGGTCGAACGCGTTCTGAACGCTGCCGGTGTAGCCGACGTTGACCACGTGGTGCTCGCTTGCCCGAACAGCGCGATCGTCAAGCGAGCGGCGGCCTTGGTCAAAGGGGAGAAGTCGGTGGTCACCTCGCCCATCGGCTTCTCGGGTGCCTGTGATGCGGCACTGGCATTGTGCAGCGTGCTCGATACCGCCGATGCGGGGGACACCATCCTTGTGTTGTGGGCAGTCGATGGCTGTGACGCGATGCTGTTGCGGGCCACGACCGCGCTGCCGGGCGCGCGTCAACCACAGCCGGTCACCCAGCAACGAGCCGACGGCCTGCCCGTCGCGCACTTGACGTACCTGTCGTGGCGCGGGTTGGTCGAGATGGAACCCCCGCGCCGTCCGGAGCCGGACCGGCCCTCGGGGCCGGCGGCGCAGCGGTCTGCGCCGTGGAAGTTCGGCCTCAGCGGATCGCGCTGCGAGGCTTGCGGATTCGTCCATCTCCCACCGGGCCGCGTCTGTAAGAGTTGCGGTGCTACCGACCAGATGGGCGTCATACCCGTTGCGGCCATGCGAGGGACCGTGGTTACCTACACCGTCGACCACCTGGCGTACTCACCGTCGCCGCCAGTCGTGCAGGCCGTGGTCGACGTGTCCGGTGGCGGCCGATTCGCCTGCCAAGTTGCCGATGCCGAGCCGGAACGCATCCAGGTCGGATCAACGGTGGGATTCACCTTCCGGCGCCTGTTCACCGCAAACGATGTGCACAACTATTTCTGGAAAGCCCGATTGGACGGGAGCAGCGATGGCTAGCAGGGGAATAGCGGGCAGGGTCGCAGTCGTGGCGATGGGCTGCTCGCGATTCGGCGAACGGTGGGCCGACTCTGCCGACGACTTGCTACTCGAGGCCTACAGCGAGTGCATGGCGTCGGTTCCGGGCTTGAGCGCGAACGATATTGACGCCTATTGGCTGGGCACTTTGAGTTCGGGGATGTCGGGCCTGACGCTGAGCCGGCCGCTGGGAACCGGCGACAAACCGGTGACTCGGGTGGAGAACATGTGCGCCAGCGGATCGGAGGCTTTCCGCAACGCCTGTTACGCGGTCGCCAGTGGTGCCTACGACGTGGCGATGGCTGTCGGGGTGGAGAAGCTCAAGGATTCCGGCTTCTCCGGGTTGTTACGTCAAGATCCGCCCAGCGACGGCACCGCTCCCGAACTGTCGATGACGGCACCTGCGGCTTTTTCGCTGCTCGATCCGGCCTACTGCGCGAAGTACGGCACCCACGCTGACGAGATGCGTGCGGCGATGACTCACGTTGCCTGGAAGAACCACACCAACGGCGCCCGTAACCCCAAGGCGCAGTTCCGTTCTGCCGTCGCCAGGGAAACCATCGACAAGGCGCCGAAGGTGGCCGGACGGCTCGGCGTTTTCGACTGCTCTGGGGTGTCCGACGGCGCCGCCTGCGCAGTCATCGTGCCGGCCGAACGCGCACATGAATACACCGAAACGCCGATGTATGTTCTCGGGCTCTCACTGGTCGCCGGCTCGGGCCGCGGCGCGATGGATCCCGGTTACGACTACACCAGTTTCCCCGAGGTTGTGCGCTCGGCCCAGGACGCCTACCGGCAGGCGGGCATAGCGGATCCGCGGAGCGCATTCTCTCTGGCCGAGGTCCACGACTGCTTTACACCCACCGAGATCGTGTTGATGGAAGATCTCGGATTCGCCGACCCCGGTCAGGCGTGCAAAGACGTGCTGGCGGGCGACTTCGACGCTGACGGTCGTTTGCCGATCAACCCCGACGGTGGCCTGAAGTCATTCGGGCATCCCGTTGGCGCCAGCGGGCTGCGGATGCTCTACGAGGCGTGGCTGCAGTTCCGCGGAGAGGCGGGCCAGCGACAACTGCCCGATCCGCATACCGCGCTTACCCACAACCTGGGCGGGCGTCCGGGCAGTTGTGTCTCTTTCGTCTCGGTGGTAGCCGCGACTCAAGGGATCTAGAGCGCGACGCCGTGCTGGGCGTGTCTTTCGTCTCCGCGAGGACAGGCCAGATCAGTGCAGTTCTTCAGCGGCCGTGCGAACGATGGTTTGGGCTTCGCTGGCTGGTATTCCGAGCGCCGCGAGGACGTGCTGGGCAAATGCCCGGTCAGCGTCTGGACCATGCCGTCCGTCGAGGATCTCGCGAATGAGAGCGAAGGCGCCGCCGATCACGGCAGTCAGTACCACCTCGATGTCGGCGACAACGAAGCGGTCGGTCGCGATACCGCGTTCGACAGCGACCCGAGCATGGGGGTGGACCGCTTCGCCGAACAGGGCCTCCGAATGGCCGATGTTCACGATCAGCCGGGCGAAGTCAGGTTCGTCGTAAGCCAGTCGGATCACCCTGAGGTTGGCCAGCGCGACCACGATCGCCGGATCGGTGTCCGCGTTGATGTCGCTGATCGTTGCCAGCGCGAGTTTGGACAGGCTCTCGGTGATCACCGCCTCCAGCAACTCCTCTTTGGAGGAGAAGTAGTTGTAGAAGCCGCCCAAGGCGATATCTGCTTCTTCGGTGATGTCCTGAATACGCACGCGAGCAACGCCTTTCGCAGCGATCAGCGAGCGAGCGGCATCCATCAGCGACTGCCGCGTGCGGAGACGCTGACGCTCGACGCGGGTCAGCGTCTTGCTTTCGGGAGCAGAGGCCACGCCCGAATTCATACGCGCTGAATACGCATTCATGCTTGAAATCCTATTCACGTCCATGTTAGCTTCGAGTGGCGCCGTGAACTGGCCCACATGAGTAGGAAGATTCTGATGGTTTCTCCGCTGCTGTCGGCGATCCCGGGCCGCCGGTCTTTGCGGCGATGCCCAGGGCCGGCAAGGCAATCGTGAACATCTTGGTGTCCGGCGTGGCGGCGTCGGGAGCACGGTCGCGCGTGCTTCGAGCTGGTTACCGCGGGCCCATCCGTCGGCTGCTGTCTGCCATCAAACCTGTTGATGCATAGGAGTGTTCATGCCGCTACACACCCATCCCGCTGAAACCGATCTGCTGTTACCGCTGCCCGCAGCAGGGGAGCAGTGGGATCCACACCTCATCCATACGCATTACTTCGGCTTCTCGGTTCCCGAGGCGGCGATCGGCGTATTCCTCTACGTCCGCTACCAGCCGGCGTTCCCGTTATCACAAGGCGGTGTCTGCATCTTTCAGGGCACCGACAACATCGAATACACCGACATGGCTTTCCTGGACTACGAGATAACGATGCCGTGGCCCAGAGTGTCGGGAAACACGATCACCACGGACAACGGGCTGACGATCGACTTCACCGAGCCCGGAAAGACCGCGCGGCTCACCTACGACAGCGGTGATGGAGCCGCCTCGATCGATGTCATCGCCAAGGCGGTAACCCCGCTTCTGGCGCGAGGGCATGTGATGCCGGGGGAGGAAGATCACCACGAATCAGCGCGGATGCCCGGCGGCACTGAGCAATTCATGCACGTCACCGGCGAACTACGACTGCGCGGCGACGTTCATGCGGTCAACTGCTACGCACCGAGAGATCGATCGTGGCGCCAGATCCGGGTGGAACGCCGCGGCGCAGTCCCGGTTCCGCCGGTCGGTTGGTCACCGATGTACTTCGGTCCGGATTTGATCTTCAACCAGATCAGCTTTGAACCGCTGGACACCGATCCCGCGTGGGCCGGGCTCTACGAGGTCGGCGACCGCGCGTCACACCACTTCGCCTGGATTCAGCGCGGCGACGAAAGCCGGTCGATCAAGTGGGTACGCCGCAACGTCCTCGAGTACCACCAACGAACGTATCTGCCGATGCGTCAAGAGATCACTACCGAGGACGAGCTTGGCGAGGTGTACCGGTTTCAGGGCGAGGCGATCGCCTGCGCGTCGCTGCCGGCGTGGCCTAACACGTCCTTCCACGACAGCGTCTATCGCTGGACCGACGAACAGGGCCGGATCGCCTACGCGACGTACCAAGAACTGTGGTTTCACGAGTATCAGCAACTGATGAAACGCCGTGCGCTGGCCGCGTGGCAGTCGTGATGGGAGGGCAGGAAGTGTTTCATTCGAAGAACAATGACTACGACGTCGTAGTGATCGGCGCCGGCCACAACGGGCTGACGGCCGCGGCCTACCTCGCCCGGGCGGGACTTCGGGTGGTCGTGCTGGAGGCCTCGCCCACGTCTGGCGGCATGCTGGGCACGAACGCCATCTTCGACAATGCACCACAGCATCTGATCAACGAAGGCGGTATTCAGGCTTCGCTGTTCCGCTCGAGTACCGTCGAGGCTGATCTGGACCTGCAACGCCACGGCCTGCGGCAGGTCATCGCCGATCCGTTCCACGTGCACCTCGATCCTGACGGACCATCGCTGGCTTTCTGGAAAGACCCGGCGCGTACGGCTGACGAGCTGAAGTACTTCTCGCGCAAAGACGCTCGCGCCTATCTTGAGTTCGCCAAACAGCTGGACGCGGCAATGGATCTCGCGCTGCCATTTATGAACGGCCACCCGACCCACCCATCAGGTAAAGCGATCCTCAATGCGATACCCGTGGCGATGCGACGGCGCAAGGATCTGCTGCCTCTGATCAGCTTCCTGACCCGGTCGCATGCCGAGATCATCACCGAGCGCTTCGACACTCCACTATTGCGCGCCGCACTGGCGTCGATGCCGCCGTTCTGCTGGATGACTCAGGATGGCACCGGTTGGGCGTTGATCTATATCGCAATGTGCTTGCGTACCAACTCGTCTCGGATGGTGGGAGGTTCGGGCGCGTTGCCGGGGGCCATTCAGCGTTCGTTCGAGGCGCATGGCGGCAAGGTACGACTGTCCGCACGCGTGGAAGAGTTGTTGCTCGACCGCGGTCAGATCAGCGGTGTTCGACTCGAAAGCGGCGAGGTAGTGCGCGCGCCTTATGTGTTGGCGTCGTGCAGCCCGAAACTCACCCTGTGCGAGCTTTTGCCACGCGGGGTTCTCGACGACACCATGCAACGACGCGCGGATGCCATCCCGGTCGATGTGGTCGAGGCCGCGACGCTCAAGATCGATGTCGCACTCGACGGTCAGTTGTCCCTGCCGCGCCACCAGGCTTGGCGAGATGACGGCTTGGATCTGCGCGAACCGATCTGCGCCTGGCAGACATTCGAAGAGCATATCCGGGCGTGGGAGGACACCATTGCCGGACGCTGGCCGGACCCGATCTGCGGCATCGGGATCATTCCGACAGCCCTGGATCCCAGCCAGGCACCGGCCGGCAAGGACACGTTCTGGTACTGGTCCGGCATCACGCCGGCACATCCCGACGAGCCGTGGGAGGACGTCCGGGACAAGATCGGCGACCGCGCATTGAGCGCAGCTGCCGACTTCTACAAAGGACTGGACTCGATGGTCATCGAGCGACGGGTGTTCAACATTCCGGACCTGGCGACGCGCTTCAATGTGCCCGGCGGCAACGTGTATCACGTCGACCCAGCCGGGATGCGGTTCGGACCATTACGGCCCGCAACGGGTTTCGGCAGTTACGACACGCCAGTTCCGGGGTTGTTCCTCAGCGGCGCCGGGACGCATCCCACGGGCGGTATCAGCGCCATTCCCGGTCAGCAATCGGCCAGATGGCTACTGAAAAAGATGAAGCGGTCCAACGGCTTGGTCGGTCGCGCCAGCCAGCGAATCTCGAACTCTCGTTGAGGAGATCTCATGGCACTGAAGAACGTGATCGACACCGATGTCGCAGCCGACAAGCTGGCTTACTGGTTGTCCTCGAAAATCCCTGAGGCCCAGCAGATCACGGTGACTAACTTGCAGGTTCCCGGTGCAGGCGGGTTGTCGAATGAAACGGTGCTGTTCACCGTGAATTGGAACCAGGACGGTGCGGCGGTCACGAGAGGCATGGTCGCCCGGGTGCAGCCCAACGGCCCCGGCGTGTTCCCGGATTACAACCTGCACAAGGAGTGGGCCGTCATCAAGGCATTGGGTAGACACACGAAGGTGCCGGTCCCCAAGGCCTACTTCTACGAAGAAGATCCGTCCATTCTCGGTTCGCCGTTCCTGGTCATGGAGCGCATCGACGGACGCATCCCGGCTGACGACCCACCGTTTACGGCGGCCGGGTGGGTGCTCGACCTGACACCTGACCAGCGACGTCAGATGTGGCATAACGGCATCGACACGATGGCCGCCATTCACGGAGTCGACTGGCTCGGGGCCGGGTTGGGGTTTCTCGACGCACCCGAGAACCACAGCGGTCTCGACGCCGGCCTGGCTCATTGGCGGAAGACATTCGACTGGGCGGCCGAGGGCGAGCCGAACCCGACGATCGAAGCGGCCCTTACGTGGCTCGACGAGAACCGGCCTGAATCCGATACAGAGAAGGTGCTCAATTGGGGCGATGCACGGGTCGGCAACATCATCTTCTCTGACAGCCTGGCGGCCGCGGCGGTGCTCGACTGGGAGATGGTCGTACTGGCCAGCCGTGAGCAAGAAATTGGCTGGTGGCTGTTCCTCCAGCGCCATCACACCGAAGGTGTGGGCCTGCCGCTGCCTGAGGGCATTCTCGATCACGCCGAAACGGTCGACTACTACGAGCAAATCACGGGTTACCGGTTGCGAAACCTGGATTATTACGAGGTCTTGGCCGGAACCCGGTTGGCGATCCTGATGGTTCGGGCGGCGCACCTGATGATCGGTGCCGGACTTCTGCCGCCGGATGCCACGATGGCGCTGAGCAATCCGGCTACCCAACTGGTCGCGAAGCTGCTCGGGCTGACCGCTCCAGACGCGGTCAGCATCAGCTTCATCGGCAATCGTGGCCAGTGAGGCGACGCGATCGGTGGCGTCATGCACCAGCCTGAGATTTTTCTATTTAAGATAAAAATCCTGCTGCCACGTCGACGCAGCGAAGCTATGCTGGCCCCGGCGGACACGCATGAGCGGTTTGCTCGCGCGCCGAGCGAACCGGCGATGAGCAAGTGTCGAAACGGGAGGGGTTTGGCGTGGGTATCGGTATTTCGGTTACGGGGCTGACGAAGTCGTTCGGCGCTCAGCGAATTTGGGAAGACGTGACGATGGACATTCCGGAGGGCGAGGTCAGCGTGCTGCTGGGCCCGTCGGGTACCGGTAAGTCGGTGTTCTTGAAGTCGTTGATCGGTCTGCTGCGCCCGGAGAGCGGCTCGATCGTGGTGGGCGGCACCGATGTCACCGAGTGTTCGCCCAAAGAGCTCTACGACATCCGCACCCTGTTCGGCGTAATGTTCCAGGACGGCGCCCTGTTCGGCTCGATGAACCTGTATGACAACACCGCGTTCCCATTGCGCGAGCACACCAAGAAGAGGGAAGGCGAGATCCGTGACATGGTCATGGAGAAGCTGGAACTCGTCGGTCTGGGCGGGGATGAGAAGAAGTTCCCCGGTGAGATCTCCGGTGGTATGCGCAAGCGTGCCGGGCTGGCCCGCTCGCTGGTGTTGGACCCGCAGATCATTCTGTGTGACGAGCCCGACTCGGGTCTGGATCCGGTCCGTACCGCCTACCTGAGCCAGCTGATCCTCGACATCAACGCCCAGATCGACGCGACCATCTTGATCGTGACGCACAACATCAACATCGCGCGCACGGTGCCCGACAATATGGGGATGCTGTTCCGTCGCAAGCTGGTCATGTTCGGGCCCCGCGAAGTGTTGCTGACCAGCGACGAGCCGGTGGTGCGTCAGTTCCTCAACGGTCGTCGTATCGGGCCGATCGGCATGTCCGAGGAAAAGGACGAGGCCACCATGGCCGAGGAGCAGGCCCAAACTGAGGCCGGCCACCACGACGGTGGTGTCGAGGAGATCGAGGGCGTGCCCCCCCAGATCACCTGCACTCCGGGTATGCCCGAGCGCAAAGCTGTGGCCCGTCGTCAGGCCCGGGTTCGGGAGAACCTGCACCTGCTGCCCGAGCATGCCCAGGAGGCCATCCTCGAATCGTTCGCGAACGCCGGCAAGCACGCCGCAGCTCAGGACTACGACGATTACGCCGACCAGCACGACGAGGCCGATACCGCATCGATCCCGGTCTTGCGAGGGTCCTGAGCCCGGCCGCAAGGGTGATTGGCGGGTTGGTGACGGGGAGCAGCGCCTTACCATAAGTGGACTTATGGTAAGGTCCCTGTGACGGGGGTCATAGACCGTGCTGAGCATACTTCGTGGCACGAAACCTGACTCGGCGGCGATTTGAATCTTAATTAAATTAAAACTGAGATTAAGGAGACATGAAACATGGGGTTCAGGGACTCGGCGGAGGTCGCAAAATACATCGGCGGGATTTTCGAGACGGCTTTCGAGGATGAAGAAATCGGGCCGAAGCTAGTCGCCACCGGACTCGTGGTGGCGTTCGACTTCTCCGATCCCGAGGCGCTTGTGGTCATCGACATGGCGAACAAATCCGTGCGCGAAGGACTCGAGGGCGGGGCGCCGCCGGTCGCCACCATGTCCATGACGGCCGAGACCGGCAACGGGTACTGGCAGGGCAAGGTCAACCTGCCACTAGCGATGGCCAAGAAGAAGATCAAAGTCGACGGCAACGTCGCGAGCCTGCTCAAGCTGGCCCCCCTCGGAAAGAAGCTGTATCCGAGCTACATCGAGCGGCTCAAGAACGACGGTCGCGACGACCTGCTCGTCTAGGCCGATGTTCCCCGGTACACACGCGCAGTCTGCCCCGGACCGACCGGCTGTGATCATGGCTGAGTCGGGCCGGACACTGACGTACGGCGTACTCGACGATCATTCGGCCCGACTCGCGTCGGCACTGCACGGAATGGGCCTACGCAGAGGCGACGTCATTGCGCTGGTCTCGGACAACGCGCCCGAAGCTTTCGAGATCTATTGGGCCGCGTTACGTTCTGGCCTGTACATCACCGCTGTCAATTGGCACTTGGCTCCAGAGGAAGCGGCATACATCCTGCAGGACAGCGGCGCGAGCGTCGTGTTCGCCTCGGCCGGGGTCCGGGAATTGGCCAATCACCTGCGTGATCGGGCTTCAGGGGTACTACATTGGTACTCCTTCGGCGATGCGATCGCCGGCTATCTGCCCTACGACGACCTACTGGCCAGCGCCAACCCGACGATCACCGATCAGCCGCGCGGTTCGGAGATGTTGTATTCATCGGGAACCACCGGACGGCCCAAAGGTATTAGGCCGCACCTGCTTCCGATCCAGGTTGACGAGGCCGGGGATCCGCTGGTGGGGCTGCTGGCCCAGGCCTTCAAGATCACCAGCGATGACGTATACCTGTCGCCCGCACCGATTTACCACACCGCCCCGCTGAAGTGGTGTGGTGGGGTTCAGGCATTGGGCGGCACCGTAATTCTGATGGAGCGGTTCAACGCCGAACAGGCACTGGCCGCCATCGAGAAGTATCGAGTGACGGTCAGTCAGATGGTCCCGACGATGTTCGTCCGCATGCTGCAGTTGCCAGAGGAAGTTCGCAACCGCTACGACCTCTCGTCACTGAGGCTGGCCGTGCACGCGGCAGCGCCCTGTCCGCCAGACGTCAAAGACGCCATGATCGACTGGTGGGGCCCTGTGCTGGTCGAATACTATGGCGCCACAGAGCAACACGGCACCACCGTGATCACCGCCGCGGAGTGGAAAGACAAGCGTGGATCGGTGGGCAAAGCCGCGCTGGGTGTCCTGCACATCTGCGACGAGGAGGGCCGTGAGTTGCCCCCGGGTGAGGTCGGGGCCGTCTACTTCGAGCGCGACGTGGCGCCCTTCGAGTATCACAACGATCCGGAAAAGACCGCTTCGTCGAGGCATCCGGCCCACGAGAACTGGACCACTGTCGGCGACATCGGTTACGTCGACGACGACGGCTACCTGTTCCTGACCGATCGGAAAGCATTCGTGATCATCTCCGGCGGAGTGAACATCTATCCGCAGGAGATCGAGAACGTCTTGACGCTGCACCCGAAGGTCTTCGATGTCGCGATCATCGGCGTGCCCGATGCGGAGATGGGGGAACAGGTCAAAGCCGTCGTCCAATTACGCTCTGAGGCAACGCCATCTCCTGAATTGGCAGACGAGATCATCGCCTACGTCCGGGAGCGCATCGCGCATTTCAAAGCACCCCGCTCCGTCGACTTCGTCGACGAGCTGCCCAGGACAGCCACCGGAAAGCTCGCTAAGAGAAGTCTCAAGGACCGCTATATGGAGGCACCCGCATGACTACTGAGACACCAGCCAAAACCGACCGCCCGCCCTTCGACCCGGTAAACATCTCGTCACAAGCATTCTGGGCGCAAAGCTTCGACGAGCGCGAGAAGGCATTCAAGATCCTTCGCGACGAACGCCCCGTGAGCTGGCACCGGCCGATCGAAGGTTCCATGATGGAGCCCGAAATCGACGGGGTCTGGGTCGTGACCCGCCACGAGGACGTCAGCTACGTCAGCAAAAACCCCGAGATCTTCTGCTCCGGGCAGGGCATTACGTTCGAGGCCGTTCCCGAAGAGATGCTCGATGCAACGCAGTCCTTCCTGGGTATGGACGGGGCGAAGCATTCGAGCTTGCGACGGCTGGTCAGTTCAGTCTTCACGCCACGCCAGGTCGCCAAGATCAAAGAACAGATCGAGCACCAGGCGGAATCGATTGTCAGCGATCTGATCGAGGCGAAGGAAGGCGACTTCGTACAACAGGTGGCCAAACGCCTTCCGATGTGGACCATCTACGAGATGCTCGGACTGCCCGAGGACGAGCGCGACGAGGCGGCGCACCTGGCAGAGGGCATGGTGGCGTGGGCCGATCCCGATGTCGCGGCCGGTCGTGAACCCGGCGAAGTGCTGACCGACTCCCTTGTCGGGCTGCTCAACATCGGGATCGGTCTCGCCGAGAAGCGCCGGGCGCATCCGCAGAATGACTTGATGACCTCCCTGGTCCAAGCGGAAGTCGATGGACGGCAGCTCACCGACGACGAACTGGGGCCTTACTTCGTCCTGCTCTCGGTGGCAGGCAACGACACCACTCGCACCACCACCACCTTCACCACAATTGCTTTGCAGGAATTTCCCGACCAGAAAGCCTTGCTGGCACAGGATTTCGACGGGCGGATCAAAGTCGCGATGGACGAGTTCGTCCGCTGGACGACCCCCGTCATGACGTTCCGGCGCACTGCCACTCAGGACACCGAGCTGCACGGCCAGCACATCCGCGAGGGCGACTGGGTGACGATGGTCTACTCCTCGGCCAACCGCGACGAGCGAGTGTTCAACAACCCCAACGTATTCGACATCACCCGCTCACCCAATCCGCATCTCGCATTCGGCGGAGGCGGCCCGCACTTCTGTATGGGTGCGTTCATGGCCAAGATGCAGCTGGAGTCGATCTTCCGCGAGCTGATCTTCCGGGCGCCGGGCCTGCGCGTCGGCGAGCCCGAGTACTTGACCGGAAACTTCATCACCGCAGTCAAATCCCTGCCCTACTCGATCGACTAGGAGAGCTATGGCCGACTTTTCCGGGAAAAGCTACGTCGTCACCGGCGCCGCATCAGGCATCGGACACGCGGTGGCAGAACGTTTGCTGTCTGCAGGAGCGGAGGTGCACTGCCTGGACCGCAACCAACCGACTGCGCCGGTGACCCGACACATCGAAGTCGATTTGGCGAACCCCCACAGCATCGACACAGCGGTGGAACAACTCGACGGAGAATTCGACGGCTTGATGAACATCGCCGGTATACCGGGCACCGCGCCGGCCGACCTGGTGCTGGCCGTCAACAGCCTTGCGGTTCGTCACTTGACGGAGTCGTTCTTCGAACGATTAAAGCCGGGCGCCGCGATCACCATCGTGTCGTCGACGGCAGGGTTCGGCTGGCCGGAACGGCTCGACCTGATCCGGGATCTGTTGGCGACCGACACCTTTGAGGAGGGTGCGGCCTGGTTCAAGGCCAACCCGCAGCAGGGCAACGCCTACAATTTCTCGAAGGAAGTTTCCACCGTCTACACCCTGTCGATGGGTTTGGCGGTGGCCGAGATGGGTTTTCGGATCAATGCGGTGCTGCCCGGACCGGTCGAAACGCCGATCTTGGTCGACTTCGAAGAATCGATGGGCAAAGACACGCTTGACGGATTGAAGAATCTGCTCGGGCGTCACGCCGATCCGGGCGACGTTGCCGACGTGGTGCTTTTTCTGGCCGGCGACGACGCTCGCTGGGTCAACGGTCAGGCTATCGCGGTCGATGGCGGAATCAGCGGAGCGGTCGCGAGTGGCGTAGTCCCCGCGCCCGAAATCTGATACCGCCCAAAGAAGAACCTATACCGCTCAGGAGAATCTGTGACTATCTCGGCACCGAAGATCACCGCTGGCGCCAATGTGCTCGCCGATCTTCGGAAAGTTTTCGACAGCGGTCGAACGCGGGGCTTGCAGTGGCGACTGGAACAGCTACGCGGCATCGAGCGGTTCGTCGAGGAGCGCGAGCCCGCGATCGCTGCAGCCTTGGCCGATGACCTCGGTCGCAGTGCTGCGGAGGCCTGGCTGGGCGATATCGCCTCGACCAAGGGCGAGGCCGTCTATGCGCGCAAGCACCTGAAGAAGTGGATGCGCCGGCGACGGGAATCGTTGCCGATGGCGCAGTTGCCTGGTCGGGCATGGGTGCAATACGACCCGTTGGGCGCTGTGCTGATCATCGGTCCGTGGAACTATCCGCTGTATCTGAGTCTGGCGCCGCTGGTCGCCGCGGTGGCGGCCGGCAACTGCGCCGTGATCAAGCCGTCCGAACTCGCGCCTGCCACATCGGCGTTGTTGGCGCGACAGCTCAGCCAGTACGTCGACCCCGAGGCTGTACGTGTCGTGGAAGGTGACGCCGCGGTCACCCAAGACTTGCTGGCGGCGGGCTTCGACCACGTTCTTTTCACCGGCGGAACCGAAGTCGGCAAGAAGATCATGGCCGCGGCGGCACCAACGCTCACCCCCGTCACGCTGGAGCTGGGCGGCAAGAGCCCGGTGATCGTCACGGCCGATGCCGATATCGATGTCGCCGCCCGTCGCATCGCATGGGTCAAGCTGCTGAACTCCGGCCAGACGTGCATCGCGCCGGATTACGTGCTCGCCGATCACAGCATCTCCAACGAACTCGTCGGCAAGATCGTCGGCAACCTTCGCGACTTTCGTTCGGACGAAGGTGGTCTGGGGGTGCCGATAGTCAACCAGCGTCAATTCGACCGGCTGGTCTCGCTGATCGGCAGCACCGAAGGCGAAGTGGCCGCCGGCGGCCATTGGGACAGCAGCACGCTGCGCATCGAACCGACCGTCATCGTTGATCCGTCACCCAGCGACCCGGTCATGGCCGACGAGATCTTCGGTCCGCTTTTGCCGATCATCACCTACAGGTCAGTCGACCAAGCAGTCGATTTCGTCAACGGCCGACCGAAACCATTGGCGCTGTATGTTTTTGGCTCCGGACGCGCGAGCCGCGGCCTTGTTGATCGCATCCCATCCGGCGGCGCGGTGATCAATCACGTTGCTATGCATTGTCTGGTGCCGTCGCTGCCGTTTGGCGGTGTGGGCGCCAGCGGCATGGGCGCCTACCACGGTAGATGGGGCTTCGAAACGCTCAGCCACCGCCGCGCGGTGCTGTCCAAAACGGCGAAACCCGATCCGCGTCTGGTCTACCCGCCCTACAGCCGACTCGCCCTCAACATCATGCGGAGATTGTTCTGATGAAAGTCAAGGTTGACACCACCAAGTGTTCAGGAATCGGGTTGTGCGAGGTCACCGCACCGTCGGTGTTCGAGATCGGCGACGACGGCCAGGCGCACGCCATCAAATCCGAACCAGCGCAGGGCGAAAGGGCAGAAGTCGAAGAGGCGGTGAACAACTGTCCGACCGGCGCGCTGTCTATCGATGAATAGGGAGCATCCGCAATGACTTACGTCATCACCCAGAGTTGCTGCAAGGACGCCAGTTGCGTGCCGGTGTGCCCGGTGGACTGCATCAGGCCGGTGGGAGCGACGGGTGAAATCACCGGTACCGAGATGCTCTACATCGACCCGGTCACGTGCATCGACTGCGGCGCGTGCGTCGACGCGTGTCCCGTCGACGCGATCTACTACGAGGAGGAGCTGCCGCCTGAGCTGGAGCGGTTCAAAGACATCAATTCGAGCTACTTCGAACACCATCCCTTGGCGATGGATTCGCAGCGAGCCGGTACTGATCATCCCGCCGTGGAGCAGGGCTCGTTACGGGTCGCGATCGTCGGGGCAGGACCGGCAGCCTGTTACGCCGCAGCGGAGCTGACCCGCGTCGCCGGCGTGGAAGTGAATATGTTCGATCGGCTTGCGACGCCGTTCGGTCTCGTGCGCACCGGAGTGGCGCCGGATCATCAGCACACCAAGGCGGTGGTCAAGCTCTTCGATCCCGCGTTCGCGAGCCCGCGCTTCGAGTGCCACTTCAACGTCGAGGTCGGCAAGACGATCACGCACGAAGACCTGCTGGCGCACCATCACGCCGTGATCTACGCGGTGGGGGCACCGAAGGGCCGCGACCTCGGTATCCCGGGGGAGAAGCTGCCCGGAAGTTATGCCGCCGCGGACTTCGTCGGCTGGTACAACGGGCACCCCGACCACGCTGACTCCACGTTCGACCTGTCTGCAGAGCGGGCGGTGATCATCGGCAACGGCAATGTCGCACTGGACGTGGCCCGGATCTTGCTGATGGCGCCGGAGGATCTCGCGAAGACCGACATCGCGCAGCATGCGTTGGATAAGTTGTCGGACAGCGCAATTGACGAAGTGGTCATCTTGGCGCGCCGAGGGCTAAGGGAGGCCGCCTTCTCGGTCGGCGAGTTCCTGGCGCTGGGCCACCTGCCGGGGGTCGATGTCATCGTTGACAGCGACGAACTGGATGCGCACGACGACGACGACGTCGAGACACGCATGAAGTTGGAGATCGCGCGCGAGTTCACTCAACGGCCGAGGCAGCCGCAGAACAAGCGGATCGTGTTCCGTTTCATGGTCTCACCCGTGGAAGTGGGTGGTGAAGAGCATGCCGAGAGTCTTCGCGTGGTGCATGCAGGCGGGGAAAGCGAAGTGATCGAGAGCCGGCTGATCCTGCGTTCGATCGGACAGCGGGGTGTGCCGATCGACGGTGTGCCCTTCGACGACGCGAACGGCGTGGTATCCAACGAACACGGCAGAGCACTTCGCGAGGACGGCCAGCACGTCCCCGGCGTATATGTCACAGGATGGATCAAGCGTGGTCCGCGCGGCGTGATCGGAACCAATCGGAGCTGTGCCGAGCAGACGGTCCAAAAGCTCTGGGAGGACTACGATTCGGGCTTGCTGGGTCGTGAGGTCGCAGACCGGGACGCCATGGCCGATCTGCTCGCGGAGCGAGGGGCCGAGCCCGTCGACTGGCAGGGTTGGCGTGCCATCGACGCCGCCGAACGCGAACGGGGTCGCGAAACTTCACGGCCACGCGTGAAATTCGTTGACATTGCCGAACTGCTCAGCGCCGCCAACTCGAGCGACGCGGCCTGCTAATTTCGCTTGCAGATCACCGCCTCAACACCAGTAGCGAAAGACTATGAGCCATAGTGCATTAGTGATTGACTCGCGATGGGAGCCGCACACCGTCCGCGAGGACGTGGTCGTGGACGCTGGTCGTGTGGCGGCCCTGTCGGCCCTCTTCGACGACAGCAACCCGGCCCCGTTACCGGGTGACGAGTTGCCGCCGCTCTGGCACTGGGTCGCGCTACCGCAGTGGTGTTCATCCTCTGCGCTGTCGTCCGACGGCCATCCGCGACGCGGTAGTTTCCTACCGCCGATCGACTTGCCACGGCGGATGTTCGCCGGTGGTGAGATCGAATTGCACGCTGCGCTCACCGTCGGTCGCGTCATACGACGCGAGTCGTGGGTGGATAGCGTTGAGGAGAAGACCGGCCGGTCCGGCTCTCTGGTCATCGTGCGGGTGACGACGCACTTGTACAACGACCATTCCGATCTGGCCGTCGTTGAGCGTCAGAACCTGATCTTCCGGGAGGCGGCGTCGCAGACCTCCGGCGGTTCCGATCCCGCTGACGCCGCGATCATGCCTCCGACACCGTCGCCGCTGCGGCGCACCGGCGAGTGGGAGTGGGAGTTCGAAACGGATCCGTCGTTGCTGATGCGATTCAGTGCCGTAACCGCCAATGCCCATCGCATTCACTACGACTGGCCGTACGCGACCCGTGTCGAGGGATATCCGGGGCTGGTGGTGCACGGGCCGCTCGTGACGTTAGCGCTTGCCGAGATCGTGCGGTTGGAAACGCCGGACGCCGGTGTGCACCGCGTGCGCCACCGGAATGTCGCGCCGCTGTTCTGCGGGCAATCCGCGCAGCTGAAGCGGTTGGCGTCGGACAGCCCGTCTGTCGCCCTGTCGGCGACTGGCGACGACGGCCGCGACCGCGCCACCGTTGACATTGAATTGCGCTGAAGTTGCTCGACATTCTGCGTTCCGACGCTCTCGACGTTGCGCGCAACATATGTCATGCTGGCCACCAGCCACCAAACAGCGTTAGGTATTCTCGGATCCGGTGATGGTGCGGCGCTCGACGGTTTCGCGAGGAAAGGACAGTCCACGATGACGGCAACCGCACGAGAGGTCGGGGATCCGGACACGGCAGCGGCCCGGATCGTGGTGCGCTGTCCGGCGGATGGACGAATTGTCGGCAGTGTCCCCGAGATGTCGGCAGCCGAGGTGCACGAGGTGGCCGCCCGGCTGCGCGCCGCCCAGCCGGCGTGGGAGGAGCTCGGGCCGCACGGCCGCAAGAAGCATCTGCTCCGATTCCTCGACTGGATATTGGACAACGAAGACCGGCTGGTCGGCACCATGCAGGAGGAAACCGGCAAGTCGTGGGGCGATGCGGCGATGGAGATCGCGGTGGCCGTCGACACCATCAACTACTTCACCAAGCACGCGGCCGACTTCCTTGCGGATCGGGCGGTGAAGCGTGACGGCCCGGTGTCGTTGACGAAGAACCTGCGGGTGTTCATCCGGCCGCACCCACTCGTTGGCATCATCACACCGTGGAATGGTCCGCTGGCGACTCCGATCGTCGACGGCATCCCGGCACTGATGGCCGGGGCCGCGGTGCTCTTCAAGCCGTCCGAGGTGACACCGTTGACGTGGTCAGAGGTCACTCGCGGCTGGATCGAGGAACTCGGCGCTCCCCCTGTGATCGCGTGTGTCACCGGTGGTGGAGCCGCCGGAACCGCGGTGCTCGACGAAGTCGACATGATCCAGTTCACCGGATCGATCGCGACCGGGCGAAAGATCGCCGCTCGTGCCGGCGAACGCCTCATCCCGCACAGCGTGGAGTTGGGCGGCAAAGACGCGATGATCGTCTTGGACGACGCTGACATCGATCGCGCGACCAGCGGCGCAGTCTGGGGCGGCCTGTGGAATTCGGGCCAGATCTGCGTGTCCGTCGAGCGAATCTACGTCCAGGAGCGGGTTTACGACGAGTTCGTCGACAAGCTGGTGGCCAAGGTCCGAGCCCTGCGGCAAGGCATGGATCCCGACGGCAGCTACACCACCGAGATCGGTGCGATGGCCAACGAACGCCAAGTGCAGATCGTCGAGCGCCACGTCGGCGAAGCCGTCGAACGCGGGGCGGTCGCGGTTACCGGCGGCCGGCGTAAAGACGAGGGTCTGTTCTTCGAACCGACCGTGCTGACCGGGGTCGATCATTCGATGCTGTGCATGCGCGAGGAGACGTTCGGTCCGACGCTGCCGGTGATGAAGGTCAAGGACGATGAGGAGGCGATCCGCCTCGCCAATGACTCGTCGTACGGGCTGGCGGCCAGTGTCTGGACTGCCGACGAGCAACGCGCTGACCGGGTGGCGCGCCGACTCGAGACCGGCGCGGTCAACATCAACAGCGCGCTGACGGCCACCATGCTCATCCCGTTGCCGATGGTCGGCTGGAAGTCCTCTGGCGTCGGGGGTCGCAACGGGGGAGCCGCGGGAATGTTGAAATTCTGCCGGCAACAGGCGATTGTCTCCGAGCGGTTCCGGCTCAAGTCCGAGCCGCACTGGTATCCCTACGTGCCTCGGATGAGTCGCCTGCAGAAGCGGCTGATCCGGCTCACCGGGGCGCATGACTGGCGTCGCCGGCTTGGGCTGCGCGGACCGAAATGATTTCTGAGGAGCGGAGATGGGTGTGTCACGAATAACGATCGATAGCGGCAAATGCCAGGGTCATGGTCGCTGCGTGCTGATCGCCCCGACCCATTTCGACATGGACGACGACGGCTTCGGCAAGGTATTGGACGACGAGGCCGGGTCATCGCCCGACGTCGACGAAGCGGTCTTCAGCTGCCCTGAGAATGCGATCCGGCTGTCCGACTGAGTGTCGGTCGTCAAGCCGTCGTGGTGATGGTGCCGTCCGCCTGCAGCTCACGGATCTCGTCTGCGGTGAAGCCGGCCTCGCCGAGCACCGCTGACGTGTCGGCGCCCCGGCTGGCCGGTGCCGGTCGCAGGCGTGCCGGGGTGCGGGATAGCCGCGGCGCCGGTGCCACTGTGACTGTCCCGTCGTCGCTTGCCAGGATCGTGTTGCGGGCCCGCAAGTGCGGGTCGTCGGCCAATTCGTCCAGTTCCAGCACTGGCGCGCCGCAGCCATCGATGTCAGCGAACACCGCCGACCAGTGCGAGCGGGCTTTGGACCGGAACGCCTCGGCGATCCGCTCCCGTAGCTGCGCCCAGCCGGTCGGATCCAGTTGAGCGGCTAAGGCGATGTCCTCGATGTCCAGCGCGGATAAGAATTGCGCGTAGAACTTGGGTTCGATCGCGCCAACGGCAAAAAATCGGCCGTCTTCGCATTCGTAAACGCCGTAGAACGGCGCCCCGCCGGACAACAGGTGCTTGCCGCGACCGGACCACAGCCCGCTATTCAGTTCCGCGAGGTGGATCGCGGCAAGCAGGGCTGCGCCGTCGACGATAGCGCCGTCGATCACCTGCCCTTTGCCGGTGCGGGTCCGTTCGAAGAGCGCCATCATGATTCCGAGGGCGGTGACCAGCGACCCGCCTGCCAGGTCACCCACGTAGGCCAGGGGGGTGACAGGCTTTTCGGAGCCGATGGTGCCGAGGGTGCCCGCTACCGCCGTGTAGTTGATGTCGTGCCCGGCCCGGTCGCTGTACGGCCCATCCTGGCCCCATCCGGTCAACCTCGCATAGATCAGCCGGGGGTTTCGGGCGCACAGTACGTCCGGGCCCAGCCCGCGCCGCTCCATGGTGCCGGGACGGTTGCTCTCCAGCAGCACGTCGGCGTGGTCGGCAAGTCGGGCGATCACCTCGGCACCGCGGGGCGCGCGCAGGTCGATGGCCGCTGAGCGCTTGCCCCGGGACAGATTCGCGGCCGGATCGAAGGGGAGCGGGACGCCCGGTCGTTCGACGGCGACGACATCAGCGCCGAAGTCCGCGAGCAGCATGGAACAGAACGGGCCCGGCCCGAGTGCGCTGAGGTCGAGGACCCGCACTCCGCTCAGCGGGGGAGCTTCGGTCGAAATTGGGGAATCGCCTGTCACGCCATCAAAGTATCAAACAAAGTTTGGTTGTGTGGTCGGACGACGGCGCGTAGGTTCGCGCCGATGAAGCCTGGGCCGAAGTCGGACGATCCCCGGGGCAGCCGAGCGCAGTCCCACGCGAGCAACCCGACGAGCGTCGAGGCGTATCGGGCGCTGCTCACGCAGCGGTTGCGTGCGGAAGGCGCGGTCGGTGCCGACGCTTCCGAGCACGCGGAGTTGGTCTTCAACCTCTCTCGGCTGCACGCCCGAATCTCGCAGGACTTCGAGGTCTTGCACCGCCGGCGTGGGTGGACATGGGCGGGCTTTCGGATCATGAACGTGCTGTGGGTGTTCGGCACTGTTGAGCAACGCGACGTGGCCCGGCTGTCCGGCGGATCGCGCGCAGCGATCTCGAGTGCGCTGAACACTTTGGAGCGCGACGGCCTGGTGGACCGCGCCAGAGACAGCCACGATCGGCGGCTGGTCCGGCTGGAGTTGACCGAGCGAGGACGGACGGAACTACGCGATGCGATCCGCGAACAGGCCGACCGCCAGCGGCAGTGGCTCTCGGTCCTGGACGCGTCCGAACAGCGCTTGCTCAGCCGCCTTTTGGCCACCGTCGCGGATCGGCGGACCCCATAACCAAATGGCGATTGTCAAAAACTTGACATATTCGTATGCTGCAGGGCATGAACATGCGAACCCTGATCCAGCACAGCAAGGGCAAGACAAGCCGGCAGGCCCATCGCGACCTGCCGGACTCGAGTTCAAACGGGACGTTGGTCAAAGACGACGAACTGACCCGGCACGGCTTCGACGGACGTGAAGCGGTTCTGTATCGCTCCAACGACCCGACGGTCTTTCGCACCGAAGGCCGCTTCAAGTCCACCTCCGCGGTATTGACCGATATCAAGACCGACGACCTCACCGACGCCCGGGGCGCAGCGCAGCGGCTGTACTACAACGCCGACGCGACGATCTGGCTGTCCCGGCGTTCCGAAGCGATGCCCTTCTACCGGCGCAACGTCGACGGCGACGAATGCTGGTTCGTGCACCGCGGCTCGGGGACAGTCGAGACTGAATTCGGGCCGATCAGCTACGAGCAGGGCGACTATGTCGTGCTCCCGAAGGCCGTCACCCATCGTTGGGTGGTCGATCCCGGTGAGACCATGCTGTTCGGCATCGAAACAGTCGGCGAGTTGCGGGCGCCGACGTACGTCGGCCTGGGCCGGCACGCTCCGTTCGACCCTGATGTCGTGCGCGTACCCGAACCGGTGCCGGTGACATCCGACCAGCACGAGTACGAGATCAGGGTCAAATACGACGGCGAATATTCATCGATCTACGCCGCCTCGCACCCGTGCGATGTAGAGGGGTGGAAGGGCGACTACTTCCCATTCGCATTCAACATTCGCGACTGGAACGTGATCATGTCTGACAGCCTGCACCTCCCGCCGTCGATGCATTGCTTCCTGGTGGCGGAGGGCATCAACATCATCAATCTGCTGCCGCGACCGTTCGAGTCGGTGCAGGGTGTCGAACGCATCCCGTGGTTCCACCGCAACGCCGATTATGACGAGATCGCGCTTATTCACGGCGGCAAGTCTCTCGGTCGACCGTTGAAGGCCGGCCTGGTCAGTCACGATCCGCAGGGCATCCACCACGGCTTCCCTGATCGGGCCCGGATCAAGTCCCGGCGGGAGTGGGAGCAGCACCCGCGCATCGAGTGGGAAATCATCATGGTCGAGGCCTCGCGCCCACTCAAGCTCGACCCGGTGCTGCAGGGCTGACCTCTCGCCGTCTTGACGAGCCACGTCACACCCCGGCCTAGACGTGATGCAAGACATATGGCATCGTGGCCAATTAATACCGAACAGCGTTTGAACACGGTGACGGTAGTGACGAAGCTGTCGACCTTTGGGGAGCTATGCGATGACCTCTGCACGTACTGACCGCGACCTCGCCGCGCTGCTGGAGTCTTACGATCCGTTCGATCGCGACCACGTCGAGTGGAAGTACGACGCGTTCGCCTACGCGCGGCAGCACTGTCCGGTGGTGCGGACCGAGACCGAGCTCACCGGGCCGATGTGGATGATCACGCGCTACGAAGATGTCCGGCGAGTGCTCGAGGATCCAGAAACGTTCTCCTCGGTGGGCGGATCGCCGGCTCCCGCGCCGGTGCGGTTGGGTCCGCTGGATTCCGACCCGCCCGAGCACACCGGCTTCCGCGCGCTGCTCAGCCCATACCTCACCCGCAAGTTCGCGCTGACATACGCCGACGAGATGCGCAAAACCGCCAATGAGCTGATTGACGGATTCATCGAAAACGGCAAGGTCGAGTTGCTCAGCGAGTTTGCGAGCCCGTTCGTCTCCCGCATCTTGGCGCGGATGGTGTTCAACGAGAACGACATGTCCAAGATGGAACGCGCAAAAGAGATCGTGTACCGGGTTACCGAGGACGGCACCGAGGAGTCGTTCATGAACCTCGGGATGCTTTCGGCGGAGTACTTGTTTGCGGCGATCGAGAATCCGCCGGAAGAGGACGGCATCCTACGGGCGCTGGCGACCGGGACTATCAATGGCGAGCGGTTGACCAACGAGCAGGCACTCGGTGCGATCTCGGTGTTGTTCCTCGGCGGGCTGGACACCACCCGGTCTGCGATCGGCGCCATCGCGATGTACATGGCGCTCAATCCCGAACTCGAGCAACGGGTCCGAGACCCCCGTTGGGTGCGCAACGACATGGACGAGTTCATCCGCCTGACGTCGCCGGTGGGGACGTTCGGGCGCACCGTCATGAAGGACACCGAGATCGCCGGGTGCCCGGTCAAAAAGGGCGAGCGTCTGCTCATCCGGTTCGATTCGGCCAACCGCGACGACGCCAAGTTCCCCAATGCCGACCAGTTGCAGTTCGATCCGCCCCGCGGTGGCAACGCCGGTTTCGGCCTGGGAATCCACCGTTGCATCGGCATGCACCTGGCCCGGGTAGAGATCGCCATCGCGTTCGAGGAATTGCTCGCTCGCGTCACCAACTTCCGGCTGGACGCAGACCCGGCCGACCTGAAGTGGGTGCCCGGAATCGCCAACTACCCGGACCGTGTTCCGCTGATTTTCGACAAGGTCTAGACACTCGCTGTCAATCCCTCTTCCCCACAACATCTTTCAACGAGGAGAACCCTATGACCGGACGCGTCGAGGGCAAGGTCGCACTGATCACCGGCGCCGCCCGCGGGCAGGGGCGCAGCCACGCCCTGCGGTTGGCCGACGAGGGCGCCGACATCATCGCGCTCGACATCGCCGCCCAGGTTGAGTCTGCGCCCTACCCGTTGGCCACTCCTGCTGATCTGGACGAGACCGCCCGCGAGATCAAAGCTCGAGGCCGACGCGTGGTCGCTCGCCAGGTCGACGTTCGCGACGGCGAGGCGTTGACAGCGGCAGTCGGCGAGGGGGTGAGCGAACTCGGCCGTCTGGACATCGTGTCCGCGAACGCCGGCATCCTTTCTGTCGGTCCGTCATTCGAACTGACGGAGCAGACCTGGACAGAGATGATCGACATCAATCTCAGCGGATCGTGGCGGACCACCAAGGCGGCCATTCCGCACATGATCGCTGCCGGAAACGGTGGATCCATCGTGCTGACCAGTAGCATCGCTGGCCTGATCGCCCAACCCGGACTAGCGCATTATGTGTCGGCCAAGCACGGCGTCGTTGGGTTGATGAAGACACTGGCACTTGAGTTGGCGCCGTTCAACATTCGGGTCAACAGCGTCCACCCGACCAATGTCGACACCGACATGATCCAGAATGAGCCGACATACCGCGTATTCCTCCCCGATGACCCGAATCCCACCCGGGAGAAGTTCGCGGTACCGGCTACCGAGATGAACGCACTGGCCATTCCGTGGATCGAAAGTATCGACGTCACCAATGCGGTGCTGTTTTTGGCCAGCGATGAAGCTCGCTACATCACGGGGGTGTCGCTGCCGATCGACGCCGGTGCCTCCATCAAGTGAGTGCCACGACGATCCGCTCGAGCGCCTCCAGTGTTCGACGGGTCCGGTGTTGGTCAGAGTAAAAACCGGCGTCGACGGCAAGTCCCCACAGCAGGTCGACCAGGACCTGCGTGGTGGCTTCGGTGTCGATGCCGGCGTCGACTTCGCCGTCGCGTTGCGCCGCTGCCAGTGCCGCAGCAAAGTGCTCGCGTACCGCGACCAGAGGCTGCATGGCCTGGTCCCGCAGATCCGGGTGATGGATCGCGTCGGCCGTCGACGTGACGAAGAAGCGCACGAAGGTCTGGTCAATCCGGATGGTCGCCACCGCACGGTCGAAGACCGCCACGATCCGGCGGTCGATCGAGCCGGTCTGGCACAGCGCCGGGCCGAGGATCTCCGAGATCACCACCTCGTGCACGGATGCCAAAGCGGCCCGGTACAACTCGATCTTGCTCGGGTAATAGTTGGCGATCGCGTTGCGGGTGAAGCCGGCTTCCTCGGCGATCTGCCGAAGGCTGGCACGGTCGAATCCTATGGTGCTGAACACTTCTCGGGCACTGTGCAGAATCTTGAGCCGGGTTTCGGCTCCGTCGGCGCCCAACGGACGGCCGGGTCCGCGGCGAGCGCCAGGTTGAGTCATCCCAGCAACTTTACGACCTGTGGGAGGCAGTGGTGACCAATCACGCAGAGAGCCTGGCGACCTACGACGCGATAGTGATTGGCGCCGGGGCCGGCGGAATGGCCGCCGCGGCCCGGCTGAACGCCAGCGGCTTCACGACCCTGCTGGTGGAAAGATACGACCGTGTCGGCGGGCGGGCTTCCACCATTGATGTCGACGGATTCCGGGTCAACACCGGTGCCTTGATCATCGAGCTCGGTGGTGAAAACGCCAAGCTGTTCGAGGATCTCGGCCTCACCATCAACGCGCGGACGCCCAAACGGCCTCTAGTGCTGCGGCTGGGCCGCTGGGATGTGCCGATGATGAGCGGGCTGACGGGCCTGATGTTTCGCGCGCTGCTCGCGCTAGTCGGCGCCGTCGCTCGCCGCGCGCCACGGATGCGTCCGCCACGCGGTATCAGCACCGCGCAGTGGCTGTCCCGCCTGCGGGCCGGGGCCTTCCTCCATGGATTGGTTCGCAACCTCACCAGCGCGATGTTCGCCGCCGAACCCAGCGATGTCGAGGCAGCCGTATTCTTCGACTACCTCACCAAGCCCAAGGCGCTCGACACCTACGCCATGCATCCGGAGGGCAGCATCGGACCGTGGCGGCAGCTGGCAGATCACTTCGAGCACAACGGCGGCACGCTCTGGCTTAACAGCCAGGTCGTCGCGTTGACATTCGACGATTCGGGTCGGGTCGACGGTGCCACGATCCGCCGGCCCGACGGGACGGTCCGCATCAGCGCCCGCGTGGTGGTCAGCAACGCCGGACCGGTTGCGACGGTACGCATGTGCGGCGACGTCAACTTGCCCGGTGGTTACGCCGAACATGTTCGGGCACAGTCGAATCCGAGCACCCTGATCACCGTGAATTTCGCCAGCGAGCAGCCGTTGGGCTCGGTCACCGGCCTGGTGTTCTTCGGCCCTACCCGCCGGCTGGCCTACGCCGCCAATCTCACCGCGACATGTCCGGAGATGGCGCCCGCAGGATGGAACCTGTACGCGGCGGCCTCCACGCCGCACCCCGCGACCGGCGATTTCGACGTCGACCACGAGGTCGAGTTGCTGAAAGCGGATCTGCACGAACACTTTCCGGGCTTCGACTCCGCCCGCATCTTGTCGGTCGAGATCTGCGCAGGGGAGGACTGGCCCGCACAGCGAGCCATCGCCGGCCGCGATTTGCCGCAAACCACCCCGATCGCAAACCTTTTCAACGTCGGGGACGGCGTGCGTGAGTGGGCCACGGCAGGCCAGAGCGGCTGCGTGCAATCCGCACGCTTGGTGACCGAGCGAATCCGGGCCGCGATGTCGCCCTCGGCGCAAAGCGTCACCCGCGCCTGACTCCGGCACCAGTGGCCGGTCGCGTCACCGTGAGGACAGCGCCGGAATGTGTCCGGTCATCCCGCCGTCGACGACAAGAACCTGACCGGTGATCATCGCGGCGGCGTCGGAGGCAAGGAAGACCGCGACGCGGGCGATATCCGCCGGTTCGGCGAGCCGACCCACTACCTGGCCCTCGATGATCAGCCTGCGCAGTTCGTCAGAGACGTTCGCGCGCGCAGCCGGCGTATCTACAACGCCCGGCGCGATTGCATTGCAACGCACACCTGACGGACCGTATGTCGTCGCGATAATGCGCGTCAGTGACTCAATGGCGCCCTTCGCCGACGAGTACGCGACCTGGCGGGTGGAGCCCGAGCGCCCTTTGACCGACGAGGTGTAGATGATGCTGCCCCGGCCGGCTTCGATCATGTCCGGCAGGGTGTGTTTGGCACTGAGCATCGATCCGCGGGCCGCTACGGCGAATGCGCGGTCCCACGTCGCGACCTCCAACGTCAGTAAGTCGTTGTCGCGGTCGAAGATCGAGACATCGGCGGCGTTGCTGTGCAAGACCGTGACGGGCCCCAACCGGGCGCGCACGACCGGCATCGCGGCGGCCCAGTGTTCTTCGTCGGCCACATCGAGCCGCAGCGCGAGGGCCCGCCCACCGGTTCGCTCGATTGCTGCGGCAACGGCTTCGGCGGAGTCGATGTTGACGTCGGTGACCGCGATTGCCGCTCCCGCCTCGGCCAGCGCCTGCGCGCTTGCCGCGCCGATCCCGGACGCGGCACCGGTGACAAGCGCGACCCGGCCGTCGAGCTCGCCGCTCATGCTTGGGGGACGCTCAAATCGCGGTCTTTCAGGTGTTGGCGCAGATCTTCGATGAATTGCGAGTAGATCGCCCGGAAGGTCGCGGTCATCGTCTCGAGAACAGCTGGCTCGCAGTCGAACTCGCCGTACCACTCGAGAAACGTGGTGTTCGAGTCGGTCACTGGCAGCACGCGAATGGTGCCGCGGTAGGTAGACACCGGAAAAGGTATCTCGTCGGCGAAGTCGTAGGAATAGCTGCGGGCGGGTGCGTCATAGCGCACCAGCCGTTCGCGGGCGGTGCCGCCGCCGGGCTCCAGCGTGAGGTTGCGCACCGAACCCACCGCGCCCGGTCCGGCACCGTTCTCGGGCGTGTTGGACCGAACCATCGTGACCCAAGCGGGCAACCCGTGGAAGTCGCCGATCACCGACCACACGGTGTCGACGTCGCTTTCGATGATGGTGCTGACGTAGGCAAGGCTCATGCGACCCTCCGCTCAAACCAAACATTGGTTGATTTCGAATTCAATCATAGCTGCAGTCGAGCGGGCTACCGCCTAAAGCCGACGCCATAGCAGCGCCGAGCCGTCAGATGGCCCTCCTGCACGACGACCGCGCCCTCATCGGGGAGGCGGTGGCCAAGGCGGCCGGGCGTGTGGTTGTATAGAGAACCAATTGCCGTTTGGTTCGGTAGATAGGCGGATGAAGTATGAAAGCGCTTGTCATCGGCGGGAGCGGCGCAACCGGCGTCCCAGTACTGCAGGGACTTCTGCAACGGGGTCACGACGTGACCATGCTGCACCGCGGCGTGCACGAGCCGGCCGACCTGCCGGACGTTCCGCACATCCACGCCGACCCACACTTTGCCGAATCGATCACCGAGGCGGTGGGCGACCAGTCCTTCGACGTGGTGCTGGCGATGTACGGGCGAGTCGCTGCGATCGCGGAGGTGTTCGCCGGACGGTGCGGGCAGCTGATCAGCATCGGCGGGGTGCCGGCCTACCGCGGTTGTCTGCAGCCCGAAACCGTCACGCCCTACGGCATGGCGCTCAACGCGCGTGAGGATGGCCCGCTGGCCGACGGCACCGAACCGGTGCCGCGTTTCGCCAAGCTGATCCGGTCGGCCGAGCGCGCCGTCCTGGATCGGGCGGCGTCCGGCGCGTTCCGCGGCACGGTGATCCGGTACCCCGCGATCTACGGCCCACGCAACCTGGTGCCCTGGGAATGGTCTGTGATGCGCCGTATCCGCGACGGCAGGACCCGAATGATACTGCCCGACAACGGTTTATGGATCATCTCCCGGGCCGCTGGGCGTAACGCCGCCGAGGTCGTGCTCGGCGCCGTCGACAACCCTGACGTCGCCAACGGCCAGGCCTACAACGCCGGCGACGACGACCAATACACCGTGCGTCAGTGGGCCGAGGCGATCGCGCAGATCATGGGCGGTGAGCTCGAATTCGTCGGCATTCCCGGCGAGCTCGCGGGTTCGGCGCTGATCGAACTGTTGCCGCCGACCGGGCGGCCGCACATCCTGCTGGACACCAATAAGGCGAAGCGCGAGCTGGGCTACTGCGAGGTCATATCCGCCCGCGACGCGATGGTGGAGGCCGTAGAGTGGCTCGAGGCGCATCCGGTCACCAGCGAGGACTACCCGCTGTATCCGGCGAGGTTCGATTACCCGGCCGAGGACCGACTGATCGAGGCCTACACGCAGGCCGTCGGCTGGGTGCGAGACCAGGCCCCGGACGAGGCGCCAGACGTGCGTCACCCGATGCCCCATCCGAAAACCGTTTCCGTTGGCCGTGACCAGGACGGCCGTTGATTTCTTGCAGGAGGAACCCATGACGACCATGTGGCGTCGTTTTCAGGACATGGTCGGGATCGAGTACCCGATCATGCAGGACGGCATGGGCCCGTCGCCGACCACTTTGCTGGCCGCCGCGGTGTCAGCGGCCGGCGGGCTGGGCACCGTCAGCTGTCCTTCCATCGTGAACAGCTCAGAGCAGTTCCTCCGCGAGGGATTCCGCGCGGCGATCGAGCACGTGGCGTCCAGCACGGACCGTCCGTTTGCCGTCAACGTCCCGGTCGGCCGGACGGCCAGCGGCGAGCTCCTGCTGGTCAGCCGCATCTGCATCGACGAGGCCATCGCGGTCAAACGTGAAGGCGGACGGACCGGCGACCAGCTGAGGGCCATCGTCACCTCGGCCGGCTTCGCCGGTGAGTTCGGCGCAGCCATCCGGGAATCCGGCCTGGTGCACATGGCCAAGGTCGGGTCGGTCCGGCACGCGCTCAAGGCTGCCGAGAGCGGTGCCAACGTCATCATCGCCTCGGGCTACGAAATGGGGGGCCACACGCACGCCAAAGGGGTGCACACCATGGTGCTGGCCCCGCAGGTGATCGACGCGCTTGACATCCCCGTCGTGGTATCCGGCGGGATCTGCGACGGCCGCGGGCTGGCCGCGGTGCTGGCGATGGGTGGCGCCGCCGCCGCAATGGGCACCCGGTTCATCGCCACCCAGGAGCACCAGTGGCACGCGGCGTACAAACAGCGCATCGTCGAGGCGAAGGAGTGGGAGGATGTCGTTTACGGCGGCATTTACGCCCCGATCCGTGGCCTGCGCAACAAGGGTTTGGAGCTCATGGAGGACGTGCGAAAGACCATGTCTCCCGAGGACTTTCAGGTGTGGGAGGAAGAGCAGATCCGCAAGGCCCAGCGCGAGGGCGACGTGGTGGAAGGCCTGATGGTGGCCGGTCAGGTGTCCGCGGCCATACACGACATCCCGACGGTCGCCGACCTGGTCGGGCGAATCGTGACCCAGGCGCGCGGACTGCTGGGCGAGGCAGGGGTGGCGCTGGGAGAACCTGCGTGCCGGTAACCGAGACCGTCCACGACAGCGGCCGACTGGCGGGTGTCGCGGAACTGGTCGTTGAAAGCCCGCCGGTCAACGCCTATTCGATCGGCGACCTGGCCGAGCTGACCGAACTGTTGCGCAGCTACGAGCGTCGCGAAGAAGTCCGGGCCGTGGTGTTGCGAGCGCAGGGCAAAGGGTTTTGCGGCGGCGGTGACGTCAAAGAGGTGCAGAGCCTGCCGGGATTCGACGGCATCCTCGGTCAGGCTCGGGGGTCCCAGGACACCAGCGTGGCCATTGCCGAGTGCGCGGTTCCGGTCATCGGCTGCGTACACGGCTACTGCGTCGGCCTGGGGGTGCTGCTGGCCGGCACCTGCGATGTGCTGATCGGTTCCCGGGGAACACGATTCGTGCTCGCCGAGGCGGACAACGGCGCGACGACCGGCGCGGTGCAGGCGCTGGGCCTGCTGCCGGAACGCCGGCTGCGTTCGGCGATGTTCACCTGCGAGCCGTTCGACATCGCCGAGTTGCACAGTTATGGCAGCGTGTACCACGTGGAAGCGACGGCCGACGCCGCGCTGGTCAGAACCTACGAGGTCGCGGCGACGATCGCGGCCAAAGCGCCCCGGGTGATCAGGGCCCTCAAGTTGACGCTCAACAACACCGCGGGGCGCGACTTGCGCCGGCTGTATCGGCAGGAACTGAGCTACACCTTCGAGCTGAATATGCTCGGCGACAGCAGCAAAGCCCGCCAGACCTTTCTGGACGGCACCCGCGACAGCTACATGAGCGACACCTCCGCGTCGTCGTCGTGATCGCGCGGCGGTCGGAGTCAGTTCCCGTCGCCCATCATGCGGCCGACCAACGGCAACCACATTCGCCGCGGGGCGTGGCTACCCACCCAGGCGAAGGCGCGAACGCTTCGGCGCGGGATGACGACGCGTTTGCTCTGTGCGAGCGCCCGTAACCCGGCCTCGGCGATCTCGGCAGGCTCGGCCATCAACGCGCTCGGGGTGCGGCTCTCGGTGCCGAGCATCCCCGCCACCTCGGAGAACTCGGTTCGCACGCCACCGGGACACAACCCGGTGACCGTCACCCCGTGGCGCCCGAGCTCCCAGTGCAGCGCTTCGGCGAGCGAGGTCACCGCCGCCTTCGTCGCGGCGTACGCCCCGAAGTTCGGCATCGGCTGGTTGCCCGCCATCGATGAGACCAGCAGAATCGCCCCTTCACCCCGCGCCACCATCGCGGGAGCGAGCGCCCGGGTGAGCAGGAAAGTTCCCTCGACGTTGGTGCGGATCAGCTCCTGGATCCGCCCGGGGTCGGCGTCGATGAACGGTCCTCCCATCCCGAACCCGGCGCATGCCACCAGCACGTCGATCTCCAAACCGGACTGCGCCAGGTCCGCGAGCAGTCCGGCGCGGCCGTCGGGATCGCTGACATCGGCGGCGATCACCTCGATGCGGCGCCGGCCGCCGGCGGACAGCTCGCGGGCATACGCCGTCAGCCGATCACGCCGCCGCGCCACCAAGATGGCGTCATGGCCGCGCGCAACCAGGCCGCGCGCCAGTTCGGCGCCGATGCCTGAGGACGCACCGGTGATCAGCGCCGCCGCGCCGCTTCGGGGAGAGGGGATCGCCATCGTCTCGATCAGCTCAGTAGCAGCGCGTCCGCGCCGGTGTCGGCGACGATCGATGCCGAATTGGTGAACATCTGCGCCCACATCTGATCACCCCGCTCGGTCTGCTGCAGCGTCATCGACACCGCGATCGTCAGCAAGAACGGATACAGCGAGCTCACCCGGTAGCTGTCTTGGCACTGGGCGAAGGAAAAGTCGTCGACACCGGCCGCCCGCAGTCCGTCGTGATACAGGTGCAGCAGGCGGTCCTGGTGCGCCCGGCGCTCGTCGACGCCCAGGCACGACCCCAGGTAGATCGCCACGTCGAGCAGAGGTGGTCCGAGCCGGGCGCCTTGCCAATCGATCACTGAGACCGGTGGCGCCCCGCCGAGTCGGGCGAACATCATGTTGTCCAGCCGGTAGTCGCCGTGGGCTATCACGAACGGCGGACCCCACAGCCGCTGTGCACTGCCGGCCGCGGCGGGAGCCAGCCGCTTGGCCAACTCCAGATGAGTGGGGTCGACCCGGTTGTGGAATCGAGCGACGAACGCCTCGATCAAGGGTTCGACGGCGGCAAACAACAATTCGGTGCGCGCGAGGCCGGCCCACGGCAGCTCTGCCAGGCCCGGGTCGTTCCAGATCGGTGCCTGTAGCCCGGGCAGCGCTCCGATCGCCAGTTCGGCCTGTGTCAGGTTTCCGCCGCCGACCATGTCGCCGACGTCCGAGGTCGCCTGCAGATCTTCGAGCACCAGCGTGAACCGCCCGCTGGCCGGCTCGACGTCGCCCCAGTAGATGGCAGGTATCGCGGCACTGAGTCTGGGCGCAACCTGCTGATAGAAGCGAACCTCGGATTCGTAGATGCCCATCGCCGCACCCATCTGCCGCGAACTGGCATCTGCCGAGGGCAGTTTCACGATCAGCGAGGCCGGACCGGCGGCGCCACCGGCGTACCCCAACTGTGCGCGAGCAACGAACCCAGCCTGCCCGGTACCGATCACCCGGGCATCGACTGAGCCCACCGCGTCCTGCGCTCCGAGGGCGCCGTTGGTGCGCAACACCTGTGTGAACCATTGCGGGGTCAGCTCGTCGGTCGTGTCGACGATATGTGTCATCGGACTTCCTTACTGTCGGCGCCGGCCCACAGGGGTCGAACCACGTCGGGTTCGCACCGCTCGTCGACGATCCACTTCACCATTCGACGCATCGGCTCGATTCCGTCTTGTGGCAGCGACACGCTCGGGTCGGCCGCGTACCCCAGCGACACCAGGCGCTGAGCTCCGTGCAACGGAAGTTGCTCCCGCAGCTGAGCTTTGAGCGACTCGGGATAGATGCCAACGGTCTGGGTGTACGCGTTGATCCCGCGGATCGCGTCTGCCGGATCGTCGATGGGCACGATGTTGGCGACCCGCCCCGACAGCCGTCCCGAAAAATCGACCGGCTCATCGAGCTGCGACACGATGACGGCCCCCTTGCCGCCGCGGCCGCCGATGACCCGGTACCAGTCGGGGCTGGACCGCAGCGCGTCGATCTCGGCGACGAGTTCTGGATCCGACCATTTCGCAGGCGTGCTGAGGCGCTCCGGCAACCGCTGCAGTTGTGCATAGATCGCCTCGCCGAGCCGGTTGGCAAGCTCGAGACCGTCGGGATTGGTGCCGCTGGCTACGTAGACAACGCGCGCGTTGACGCACCCGAGCTGGTTGAGGGCACCGATGTCGGTGGCCGTACGCAACGCGACATCGACGAACGCCTCCTCGGACGCGAAAGCCTGCGGCCCGATGATCGTCGCGCTGCGTTTCGGATCGAGCGAGATCAGCTCGAGCCCCGGCTGGACATAGCGGAGCACATGGGTGACCGAGGCGAGCCCGCCCCAGGCGATGATCTTCTCAACGCCGGCGGGCTGGAAGAGCCGCTCCTCGAACCCGGTATCCCCACCCTTCCAGTACGCGACGGACAAATGACGGGTGATCGGGTGCGCCGGGTCGAGCTCGCGCATCGTGCGGGCGATCGCAAGCGCGGTCAGCGGATCGTTGGACGGGGTTTTGATGATCGCGTCCGAGCGCCCGACCGCGTTGCGGATGATGCTCAGCGCCGCGATCAGTGGGCTGTTGCCGGCGATGATGTGTACGGTGCGGGCGCCGAACGCCCGGACCGACGCCGTCCGGCCGTCGGCCATTACCCGAGGGACCCAGCCCTCGAGGTACGGGATCCCGATTGTGGTCTCGGCAAGTTCGCGCACCGCGGCGGCGCTGAACAGAGCCGGCAGCTGTTCGAACGATGAGCGGACCAGCGGAGGGGTCATGTCGGAGAACTGCGCGGAGAGCTCCAGCGCCTCTTGCATGTGGGTATTACGGGGCAGCGCCAGCGCGTCACCGAGGGCCGCCAGGTAGGAGACGATCTCGCTGAACGGCAGGTCCTGAACCTCGCGCAGCCGGCTGGGGTCCGACAGCTCCAAAGAACCCAGCAGGCGGTGCGGGTCCGGTGCCCGAAAGGTGGCGGTGCCGCCGCGGCCGCCGAATGTTACGAGGTCGTCGTCGATCAACTGCCCGCGGATGATCGCGGGTGCGGCGAATCCGGTCATGGTGTTTTTCATTGGCGGACGGTCACACGAGTTCGCCGGTGAGAAATTCCAGCGCCGCGCGGTGCGCGTCCTCAGCGGCGACGCAGGTGATTTTGTCGTCTCCGTTGTGTTTGTCGCTGTAGCGCTCGATGGTCGGCGCGGCGTGGGCGGTGGTCCGCCCACATCCGCATGGCTCGAAGCTGAGGGTGAACTCGTCGCCACTGACGAAACCGCCCCAGTAGGTGGCGGCGAGCAGATCGAATACCGCCATCCGCCCGGTGTGCTCGCCGGTCCGCGGGAACGGCAATCCGTCGACAGGATCGAGGACAAACGGGATGATCCACGGTTCGAAGTGGTAGCGGCCGCGTTCGCACATCTTGTTGAGCGCGGTGATCTCCGACATCACGTAGCTGTGCTGGATGTGTTCCACGCCGGAGAACCGCCGGACCGTCTCCTCCCAGTCATCGGGGACGACCTGGCCCTTGGCGCCACCGCCGGTGGTGATGAGCGAATCGGAGGCGAACACGTTCTCCAGGCCGGCGTCGAGGCCGGCCTTGGAGATGTTGTACAGCACGTTCCAGGTGGCCAGCATCCAGATCCGCCGTCCGCGCATATCCCGGCTGATCTCGTTGATGAACTTCGGCAGCGATTCCGCCATCTCGCGCTGCTCGCGTTCGAACTCCTCCCGCCGCGCCCGCAACGCGGGGCTGATCTCGAGCTTGGCGAGCTCGCCGCGGGCCGCGGCGGCGCGTACCCGTCCGGCGAGATAGGCCGCGTCCGAGCTCATGCGCCCCGGGCGCAGCGCATGCAGCCGGTCCTCCGAACCGAGCAGGTGGGGAAGGGCCATGCCGGGAAAGCGGGTGATCGCGCTGCGGCCCGAGCGCCACAGCGGCCAGATCAGCTCGAACCATTCGCCGTCGTGTCGGCCCCCCACGCCGAGCGGGTCACTGTATTGGAACAGCCCGCACCGCGACGCCCGGCCCATCTGATCCCACTCGTGTGTCGAGCGCGGCAGAAACGACATCGTCCCCGTGGTGCCCGAGGAGTGCACGGCCCGCAGTGGCGTGGCTGCCTCCAGTGTGTCGAGCCAGGCATCGATCGTCTCGCAGTCCGAGACGTCGACGCTGGCGAGGTCGATCGTGGTCAGCCGATCAAGCCAGCGGGTGAGTTCGGTGAACCGACTCCGCACCAGCAGCGTGGCCGGGTAGGACTTGTACACCGAATGCTGGAACAGCAGCGGGACAACGTCATTGAGCTGACCGACCGTGTCGATCCCGGCTTCGTCGGCGAGCCGGGTGAGCGTCGCAACGGTGTGACGGAGCTCGCCGAAGCGCAGCTGCAGTGCCTCCAGCTGCAGAGCAGCGAGCTCGTCGACCGGCACATGCTGCATCGCGTGCCATGAATGGCCGAAGAACTCGGCCGGCGCGTTGGCGAACTGCCGGGCGTCCGCCGCGACGGTCACGACCCGTCGGCCCGAGAGCTCGCCGCGACCGATGTCGTCGCTTGTGGTCGCTCCCGCCATGCCGCGAGCAGCGCCGCGTTCTGCCGGGGAGTGGACCCGTATGTGGTGACCTCGTCGGCGCCGGCGTCGATGAAACGCTGCAGCGACGTTACGCATTCGGAGACGGTGCCGACCGCGCTGCAGTCGGTGATCCAGCTCGATGGCAGCACCGATGCCGGCCCCAGCATCTCGTGCCGGTGAAACGTCAGGTCCGCGGCGCGGTTGAGGTTGTGGAACTGCTCGTGGTTGCGCATGCGGTTGACGGTCTCCAGATCCCAGTGGTTCGCGGTGGCCAGGACGTCGCCGTACAGCGGGTATTGGAGATAGGTCACCAGTCGCCCGGCCGAGATGGACTTGGTCTCGATCTCGTCCATGTCTGGGGCGGTCACCACCGGGGCGACGATGTGAATTTCTGCGGGGTCGCGACCAATCCGCTCGCACGCGGTGCGAATGCGCTGGACCGCGTCGGCGACGGCGTCAGGGGTCAGCATGGGCGGCAGGATGACCCCGTCGAACGCCTCGGCCGCAGCCGCCGCCCCGCGTTCGTGGCAGAAGCCCGCAATCCAGATCGGCGGTTGCGGTCCGTGATAGGTCTCGGCGAAAGTCAACGCGGTGAACGAACCGAGCTGACCGGTGTAGGACACCGACTCGCCCGCCCACAGCCGCCGGGTGATCTTCGCGCTTTCCACCATCGCCTTGGTCGTGGTCACCGGGATGCCCATGCCGCGGAACGCACCGGCCTCACCGCGGCCGAGCCCGAGCACGAAACGCGGACCAAAACACGAGTGCATCGTGGCCCCGAGTGCGGCCGGCATCCAGGGATGTCGCGTGGTCGGCACGATGATCCCGGTGACCAGCTCGAGGCGGGTCGTCAGCGCACCGATGCCAGCGAGGATGACGTCGGCTTCCTTCAGATCCCATCGTTCGGAGATGAAGACGCGTCGAAAGCCGATCTGCTCGGCGTCGACCCCATCCTGGATGCCCTGAGCCGGGGTCCGGCCTTCGGTCTCGCGCTCGAACTTGCTCCCATCCGAACTCACCGCGCCGGCGATGATGAAGGCGCTGAAATCGTCTGTCACAGGCGGGAGTTCGACGCTGCCGAGCTGTCCCTTATCTGCGGTAACGGTCATCGGTCCGGACTCCTCGCTGAGTATTGAAGGTATTACCGTACGGTGTACGGAATTTCTGTCTCGGACCGTACTGTGTACGGTGTGGGAGTGTCAAGAGAGTCGACGACCCTGGCCGCGAAGCGAGGGCCGCGTCCCCGGCTCAGCCGCGACGAGGTCCTGTCGGCGGCGCTACGGGTCATCGACTCGGTCCCGCCTAGCGCCTTCACGATGCGTCGGGTCGCCGATGATCTCGGCGTCGGGGTCATGACCCTGTACGGATACGTACGCAGCAAAGAAGAAATTCTGGAAGGCCTTGTTGCGCAGCTCATGTCAGACCCCCTTCCCACCGCGGGGACGGCTCCGGCCTGGGATGAGTGCCTGCGGGCCGAGGCGCGCCATCTGCACGGTGTCGGCCGCCGCCACCCGAACCTGGTGATCCTCGTGCTGGGTCAGCATTCGGCGACCCCCGGCTTGTTTCGTCTGCGTGAGCGGATGCTGACCGCCCTGCTGGATGCCGGCTTTACCGAGGTGACCGCGCTGCACGCCCTTGGCGTGCTGTGTAACTACGCGCTCGGCTTCGCGGGAGCGCAGGCGGCGGCGGCGCCGATCGACTTGCCGGAGCGCATCCGAGAGCTGCCCGAGACCGAGTTCCCCAGCCTGTCCGGCCTGGCCACGGACTACGCCATCCACCTGGACGACGAGGCCTTCACCTTCGGTCTTGAACTGCTGATGGCCGGTTTGCAGGCGGAACTCGCCAAGGACGGATGACGCTGAGCGGCGGTCGACGGCGCTGAGGCGCGGCCACTGCCATCCGCGCGGCGCGCAGAGCGAGTTCGACCGGAGTGTCATCGCCGACCCGACGTTAGATCGGGAATAGCGTGCGCCGTCGGGGCACCGACGATCAGCCTCGTCCCACGACCTCGGGTTCCAGCCGAATCGGCAGCGCCTCGGCGTAGCCGCTCAGTACCCGTGGTCCCGGTGTGAATGTTGCCGGCATCGCGAGGTAGCCGTTGACCAGCGGAATCGTCGGATAGTGCCGGACCCGTTCCCGATCGATGCGGTAGTCCGGCAACCGGCGCAACACCTCCTCGAGGAGGATGGCGATCTCCACTGGAGCCAAAAACGCGCCGAGGCAGCGGTGCATGCCGAACCCGAATGCCAGGTGCGTGCTGCCACGGTCGCGGTCGAAATTGATCCGCTCCGGATCGGTGAAGGTGGCGGGATCGGCATTCGCCGAACCAAGTGCGAGCCATACCCGGTCGCCCGGTTCGAGGTGCTGGCCGTTGATGTCGACCGGGCGGGCGACCGTGCGGGCGACTCCGGGACCGGGCGTGAAATAGCGCAGCATCTCGTCGATCGCTGCGGGAATCAGCCCGGGGTCCGCTTGTAACCTAGCCCGCTCGTCGGGATGCTCGTCCAAGTAGAGGAACATGCTGGCGATCAGCGCAGTGGAGGTGTCAACACCCCCGTTGAGCAACATGAACACCATCTCGGTGACGGTTTCGTCGTCGATGGGCACGCCCTCGACCTCGGCATTGAGCAGCGCCTCGGTGAGATTGGTCGCCGGGGTGTGCGCCGTCGCGCGTCGCGCCTTGACGGTGGCGCGCAAGTCGTCCAGCAGCCCGGCGAGGTCGCGCGCAGAGCCCGGCTCACGGTAGACGGCCTTGTGCAGAATTGTCGCGTAGTCACTCCATTTCTCCAGCGACAAGCCGAAGTAGTCGAGCGAGACCATCGCGGGCAGCGGGTTGGCGATGTCGTCGACGAAATCGATCTGACCGGCCTCGATCACCCGGTCGACGATCCAGGACACGATCTCCTGCATGCGGGGCCGGTACCTCTCCACGGCCTTGCGTGACAGCCACGGTGCCAGCACTTGCCGATAGGCCTGTGACTGCGGAGGATCCATCTCCATCATGCCCATCCGGACCGGGTTGGTCGGCACTGTCACCCCGCCCTTGACGACGGTGTCACCAAATGTCAGGTCGCGCCCGCAGACGAAAGTGTCGGACTCCCGCAACACCCGCTTCGCATCGTCGTAGCGGGTGAGGACATAAAAGCCCCCGTGCTGGTCGCTGTGCGCCACCGGGCATTCGTTGCGCATGCTGGCGTAAATCTCTCGCCAGTTCTGCGCAAAATCCTCGGAATGGTGGTCGAACTGCGTCATGGTGATCTCCGGTTATCGACAGGGCCTCTTCGTCCGGCGCCATTGGGATGGACGATACCGATCAGCGTTTGGTAAAACAACATTGCCCTGCCCGCCGTGCGGCTTCGGATGTGAGCATGCGCGCCATTTACTACCATTCATACGTCGTTTGGTAACTCCGTTGCGATTGGAGCAAAATTGGCCTTCTTCGCCACCGACTGGGTGCATTACCACGCGCAGCACCGCCCGGATGCGCTCGCGCTCGGCTGCGCCGAAGACGGAATCCGAACGACGTGGGCCGAACTCGAGCAACGGGTGGCAGGCCTTGCCGCCACGCTGCGCGGACTCGGCGCCGGTCACGGTGACCGGGTTGCGCTGATCGCCGAGAATCATCCCCGGGTGTTCGAGGTGCAATTCGCGTGCATGCGCCTCGGGGCGCTGTTCGTCCCACTCAACTGGCGCCTGCATACCGCTGAGATCCAAGAGATATGTCAGGACGCTCAGCCACGCATCATTGTTTACGACGGTGTCTGGGCAGAGGTCGCTCTCGAGGTCGCCACCAAGGCAGGGATCCCGCGCCAGCTCTCCTGGGATTGCCCGCAAGGCCCTATCGACTATGAAGATGCGATCTGGACAGCCAGGCCGTTGCGGGCGACGGGTGAGATCACGATGGATGACCCGACCCACATCCTCTATACGTCGGGCACCACGGGAAAGCCGAAGGGTGCCATCTCGACCAACTCGACTTTGGTGTGGCAGGCCCTCAGCGCCGCGCACACCACCGGCTTCTCACAACCCGGCTGCCACCATCTCAACCCGATGCCGTTGTTCCACGCCGGGGGACTGAACGTGATGGCCAATCCGATTCTTTACTTCGGCGGGGCAGTGGCGACGATGGCGCGCTTCGACCCCGAGCAGGTGCTGCAGCAGATGCTGAGCCGGCAGCCGCCGATCACGCATTTCGCCGCGATTCCACTGATGTACCAGCGCATCGCCGACCTGCCCGGTTTCTCGAGTGCGAACCTGTCGCACCTTCGGCACGGGGTGATCGCCGGGGCGGTCGCCGGACCGGAGCTGCTACAGCGGTGGGCCGACCACGGTTTTCCGCTTCAGCCCCAGTACGGTGGCACCGAGATGGGGCCGATGGCAACGGTTTTGGACAACGAAAGGGCGAACATCGGCGTCGCCAAGAAGGGGTCGACGGGCCGCGCGGCACCACACACCCAGATCAGGTTGGTCGATTCCGCCGGCCGTGACGTCGAAACCGGGGTGACGGGCGAAATCTGGTTGCGCGGTCCGAGCATCACCGTCGGCTACTGGGGGCAGGACAAGGCCGCATACTTCACTGAGGACGGCTGGTTCAAGACGGGCGACGCCGCCTACCGGGACGTCGACGGCTTCTACTACCCGTCGGGACGCACCAAGGAGATGTTCAAATCAGGCGGCGAGAACGTCTACCCGGCCGAGGTCGAACAGGTGCTCGCTCTGCATCCGCACGTCCACGACGTCGCCGTTGTCGGCGTCACCGACGCGACGTGGGGCGAAGTCGGGCTGGCGGTCGTGGTACCGGCCCCGGGCACGGCAGTGACCCTCGACGAGCTCAACGTCTTTGCCGCGCAGCGCTTGGCGCGCTACAAGCTGCCCAAGCGACTGTCGGTGGTAGATCAGTTGCCACGCAACGTGACCGGCAAGGTGTCCAGGGCGCAGCTCAAGTTGGACTACGGCAGCAATTGAGAGTCGCCCGGCCGCTCCAGCGCTCGTGCCGACGGCCGACGTCAGGTCGCGTGCTCTGCCAGCCGTGCGTTGTCCGACGTGCGTGTTCTCCCTTTGCGCAGGTCGCGCAGCAGGGTGCGGGCAGCTTGCTGACCGGGCAGGCCGGATACCGAGGGCCCCGGATGGGTGCCGCCGCCGCTGAGATATAGGCCCGGCACCGGTGTCCGGTAGCCCCCGAAACCCCACGCCGGCCGGAATGGGCCGAGGTGCATCATGGTCATGTCGACGTGGTAGACGTTGCCGGTGGGCACGCTGGTTCGTGCCATCATCTCCGGTGGTGACTCGACCCAGCGGGCGACCTCCAAAGACTCGAAGCCGTCCAGGTAACTCATTGCGTGTTCGACCAGAGCCTTCTCCGTGGCGGCCTTCATGTCGTCCCACCCTTCGGCGGGTTCCAACGGCACCCATCCTGACCACAGGCTCAGACAGTCTTGGCCGGCGGGTGCCAGAGTTGAGTCCATCGCGGTGTTGATCATGCTCGCGTAGGGCAGTGGGTTGGGCAGTCGGCCGCTGCCGGCGTCGGTGATCGCCCGGCAGATATCGTCGATGCTTCCCACGACGTGGGTGGGCAGCCGTAGATCGAGTCCGTCGGTGCGCGCGGCGTCGTGCCGCTTCAACCGCAGCTTGCCGCGAAAAGCGACCTGAATCTTGAAGTGTGCGCAGTTGCCGCTACGCGTCGGTATGTGTGCAGCGCGCGCGGCCATGCGTTCTGACAATGCACCGTCCGGTAGCCATTTGTTCAACACCTGTGTCGGCTCGGTCGCCGTCAGCACGGTGCGGGCGCGCAGCTCCGCACCCGTGGTCAGCCGCACGCCGGCGATGTGACCGCCGTCGACCAGCAGTCCTTGGACGCGGGCCGACGTCTGGACCCGGCCGCCGGCCGCGACCAGGGAACGTTCGAGCGCTCGGGGCAGCATGCCCATCCCGCCGCGCGGGCGTGCCATGCCGACACGCATGATCAGTGGGACGATCAGCAAGTTGATCCCGGTGTGCTCCATGGTAATCGGCGAACCGAAGTTGGCGAGCTGAGCCAGGCCGCTTTGCACTATCGGATGTTCGAACCGCTCCTGAATCGCCTGGGCGGCCGAGACGGTGGCCAACGAGGCGAGGGTGGGGATACCCCGTGGGCGGCGCAGCTTGCGCGCGGCGCGCAGCACGCTGCCCAGATCGGGCCGGGTCGGATTGGTCGCCATCAGTTCGATCGCGGCATCCGATATCGGCATCAGCTGCTCGATGAGCTGTTCGAACGTTCGGGCGTCGCGCCGGGAGAAATGTGCTACCTCTGCCACGGTGCGACCGACGTCGCGCCAGAACGCGAGCGACCCGCCGTCGGGGGCGAGCGCTACGTACGGGGGATCGACGTCGATCTCGTGGTAGCCGTACCGGGCGAGCTCGAGATCCCTGGGAACCGTCGAGGCTCGAAGCGATATGACGTCGTCTGCGCAGGGGCTGAACCAGTGCTCGGGCGCCTCGGGGATCAGGATCTCCGTGGTCGTACAGCCCCCGAGCACATCGCGACTTTCCAGCACCAGGACGTCCAGCCCGGCTCGAGCCAGATAGCACGCGGCTACCAGCCCATTGTGGCCGCCGCCGACAACGAGGACATCCGCGTCGCGCTCTCTGGACAAGGGTCCGCTCACTGACTGTCTCCTCACCCGATGTGTTCGAGCAGCGTGCTGGGGGCCGAGGTTATCAAACAACGTTAGGCTACTCAATGCCGTTCGATGCGGGAAGTGATACGGACGACGCCGATGCTTTCGGCCTAAACCAATCGGTGTTAGCTTTACACCCTGTGACTGCGGTCACCTGGCGCCCCAGCCGGGCCGCATCGACTGCCTGCTACCTCACTCGAGAAAGAGAAGGCGAGAACTATGGTCGCGATGACGATTAACGGGAACAAAGTCCACGCGCAGGCGACCTTTGACGTGATCAATCCCGCGACGGGCGACGTGGTGGGTCAAGCGCCGGAGTGCTCCGTGGAGCAACTCAATGACACGCTGGAAGGTGCGCAAGCCGCCGGGCGGTCGTGGCGGCTGGACGAAGCCGAGCGACGCAAAGCGCTACTGCGGCTGGCGGACGCGATCGCCGCTGCCCACAGCGAACTCGCGACCACGCTGACCGCGGAGACGGGCAAGCCCGCCCCGCTGTCCGCCAGTGAGGTGCAGATCTGCGTCGCGTGGTTGCAGGTGTTCGCCCAGATGGAAATCCCGCGGCGGATCCTGCAGGACGACAGCAGCGCGCTCATCGAAGTCGCGCAGCGGCCCATCGGTGTTGTCGGCGCGATCACACCGTGGAATTTCCCGCTGGGTCTGGCGATGTGGAAGATCGCGCCGGCGCTGTTGGCCGGCAACACCGTCGTCGTCAAGCCCTCACCCTTCACCCCGATGGCAACCCTGCTGCTGGGCGAGATCATGGGCGAGGTATTGCCGCCCGGCGTGCTGAACGTGATCTCGGGTGGAGACGATTTGGGACGGGCGCTGGTAGCGCATCCGATTCCCCGCAAAATCACCTTCACCGGTTCGATCGCCGGCGGCAAGAATGTCGCCGTCGCGGCCGGCGCCGACCTCAAGCGGCTGACATTGGAACTCGGCGGCAATGACGCCGCAATCCTGTTGCCCGACGCCGATCTGGCTTCGGTGATCCCGGCGCTGCTCGGCGTGGCTTTCTTCAATACCGGCCAGGCGTGCGCCCTGCCCAAGCGAATCTACGTGCCAGACGGGGTGTACGCCGAGGCGATCGAGGCCTTCGGAGCCGCGGCATCGGCGATCGCGGTCGGTGACCCGACCGATGCGGCGACGCAAATGGGTCCGCTGTCCACCCGACCGCAATTCGAACGCGTCAAAGGCCTGGCGCAGGACGCCGTGGCAAACGGTGCCCGGGTCGTCGCCGGTGGCGACGCGATCGACGGGCCGGGCTACTACTTCAAGCCCACCATCCTCGCCGATGTCGCCGAGGGTGTCGCGGTCGTCGATGAGGAGCAGTTCGGTCCGGTGCTGCCGATCCTGCGCTATTCGCGGGTGGACGAAGCGGTCGAGCGGGCCAACGCGACGATGTACGGCCTGTGCGGTTCGGTGTGGGGCTCCGATGAAGTGGCGGCGCGTGAGGTGGCCGAACGCCTCGAGTGCGGTACAGCCTTCGTCAACACCCACGCGGCGCTGCTGCCGACGGTGCCGTTCGGTGGCGCCAAATGGAGCGGCATCGGTGTGGAGAACGGGGTCGACGGGCTGCTGGCGTTCACCGAGCCTCAAGTGGTGCATACCGCACGGGCCTGACGTCACGTCGGACGTGTCACGAAACCTGTTGAGCCGCCGCATGGAAGGACATGCTCGATGACCCGAAGTTCCTCGCCGCCCTCACGTGGCGACGTTCAGGTTGACTCGCTCGCTGATGCCCGCGCGTTCACACTCAGCGACGAGGAAGTCGCGCAACTGCTGGCAGAGCAATTCGAGTGCACCTTCTGCTGGACGAACCGCGCTGGCGACCCGGTCGCGCTGACTGAGGCGTTCATCCACGCTGAAGGCGCAATTTGGCTGTGCGCCGAGGAATCCCGCGTTCGCGTCAAAGCGATCATGCGCGATCCCCGCTCGTGCGTGGTCATCTCTTCGATGGGCACCTCGATGGGTCATTCGAAGTCGTTGTCCTTCAAGGGAATTAGCGAGGTCGTCCGGGACCGCGAACGCATTCTGTGGTTCCTGGCCGAGATCGCCCGGCGCTACGACCCGCACGACGAGCAGGCGCAGCAGGCCCATGCTCGCGCAGCCGATCACCCGGGGCGCGTCGTGATCAAGTTCGTGCCCACCGTGCGGACCAATGCCTTCGATGGCCATCGGGCACGTAGGAGAAGGGCGGGCTGACGAAACATGCATTGTCCGTGCATCGTTGCCACGACGCCGGCTTCAGACGGTCGTGCCTGGTGACAATGCCGTCGAGGACTTTCCAATTTCCGGTATCGGATTGGGTCGCGCACCACGCTTCGGTTCGGCCGCACGCCATCGCGCTGGCCAGCGCCGACACCGGCGAGCAGGTGAGTTGGACCCAGCTGGAGCAGCGAGTGGGCTTGGCCGCTGCCGCGCTGCTGGCACATGGACTGCGGCCGGGAGACCGGATCGCTGTCGTCGCCGACAACGCGCCACGGGCCTTCGTGCTGCAGTTCGCCGCGATGCGGGCGGGTGTGGTCATGGTGCCGCTGAACTGGCGGCTGGTCACCGCAGAGATGCGGCACCAGTGCATCGACGCCGCCGTGTCCGCACTGACCCACGACGCAACCTGGGCCGAACCCGCGCGCGACGTGGCCGACGCCGCGGGCGTGCAGACCATTCTCGAGCTGGAGACATTGACCAGCGCCGAGCCAGGGAATGGACTCGTTCCGCTGCCGCCGCAACCCCATGACCCTGACGCCATCACGCACATCCTCTACACGTCCGGCACCACCGGTACGCCGAAGGGAGCGTTGGTCTCGCACGCATCGATGATGTGGAATGCCTTCAACATCCTCACCGCGGCTCAGGTCGCGGCCCCGGATGTGAACATGCTCAACCCAATGCCGTTGTTCCATGCCGGCGGGTTGAACGTGCTGGCCAACCCGATACTGATGCATGGCGGGCAGGTCACCACGATGGCGCGCTGGAACCCGGCGGCAATCCTGGCTTACATCGGCGAGCAGACCAACGGGGTGACCCATCTGACCACCGCGCCGTCGCTGCTTCAGACCCTCGTCGACGATCCGACGTTCGGCACCACCGACTTCGGCACGATGCGCAAGATCGTCCTGGGCGGCGGTACCACCACCCCGCAGCTGCTGCGGGCCTTCGCTGCCAAGGGTGTCGCGCTGCACCCGCAGTACGGCGGCACCGAGACTGGCCCGGCCGCGCTGGTGCTCGAGGAGGGACTGGAGCGGGCGTTGTCGGGGACGTGCGGCAAGCCGGTGCTGCATACCGCGGTGCGGTTGGTCGATCCCGACACGTTGACCGATGTCGCCGACGACGTGGTCGGCGAGGTGTGGCTGAAGGGGCCGGCGGTCACGCCTGGCTACTGGAACCTGCCCAACGAACAGTATTTCGTGGACGGCTGGTTTCGCACCGGCGACGCGGCCCGCCGCGATGCCGACGGCTATTTCTATATCGCCGGTCGCTATAAGGACATGTACAAATCCGGTGGCGAGAACGTCTATGCGGCCGAAGTCGAAAACGTTCTCATCGACCTGCCCGAAGTCGCCGAGGTGGCGATCATCGGTGTCCCCGACGCGAAGTGGGGCGAGGTAGGCCTGGCGGTCGTGGTGGCGAGCCCGGGCGCCGACGTGACCCTCGACGCTCTGCACTCTGCGTGCGCGGGCCGCATCGCCCGCTACAAGTACCCCAAACACCTTGACGTCGTCGCGGCGCTGCCCCGCAACGCCACCGGAAAGGTGGCCAAGGCGGCGCTGCGTGAGCACTACCACTCGGCTACGGCAACGCCCCCGCCAACCGACCACGAATCCCTGGTCACTCACCAGAAGGAGAGCCACGATGTCAGTCGCCGCTAATCGAGACATGCTGACCCGCTATTGGAATGCGTTCGCCGCCAAGGATGTTCCAGCGGCGCTGGCGTGCTTCACCGACGACATCAGCTACGAGGACCTCGCTGTCCAGCAGATCCACCGGGGAAAAGATTCGGTGCAGGCTTTCTGGGACCTCTACTTCGAGGCGGCGGGCGACTCCTTCAATGCGGTGCAGGAGAGCCTCGTGGTCGACGAGGACAGCTACAGCTTCGAGTGGACCGTGTCCGGTGTGATCGACGGCAGCTTCGGCGTTTTCACCGGACAGGGCCAGCAGTTCACCATCCGTGGGATTTCGACCGGTGTCATCCGCGGTGAGTTGATCGCGCAGAACCGCGACTACTGGAATCTGGCCGATGTGCTGCGCCAGATCGGCGTCTCGGAGGTTCCCGCGCTCGTCTAGCGCGGCGCGTTATTCCACCGATCGGCTTACGACAACGAAGGAGGCGGACACATGCTTGACGAAGAACGCCACACGCGGGACATGATCGCGCTGTGGGAATCAGGGGTGGACGGCATCATCGATGCGTTCAAGCGGTATTGCGCCCCCGACGTGAAGTGGATCAATACCGGCATTCCCAGCGTCGAAGGCCTTGAAGCGTGCATCGAACTGCTGACTGCGCAAGCGCAGGCTTGGAAATTCAGCAGCACCAGGGTGGACGTCCGTTCCCTGCTGGCCACGCCGGGCCTGGTGATGGTCGAGCGGATAGACCGGGTGTTTGACGCCGACGGAGAGGAGATATTCGCCGCTCCCGTGGTCGGTGTCCTCGAATGGGCGGACGGCAAGATCACCCAGTGGCGCGACTACTTCGATCCGGGACCGCTGCTGGCCGTCGGCCAGCTCGATTGAGGCGGCCGATGATGACCCATGAGGAACGGATCGTGCGACACATCCTCGAGATGTGGGGACCGGGTGTCGAAGGAGTCAAGGAATCGTTCCGCCGGTACGGCACGGACGACTTGGTCTGGTGGAACAGCGGCCGTGGTGCCCTGACGGGTCTCGATGAGTGCCTGAAGGGTCTCGACGAGATGTTCGACGTTCTCGAGATCGCGACGGTCGAGTGCCCGATCCGGACCTTGCTCGCAACCTCGGGCCGAGTGGTAGTGGAGAGGTCGGACAACCTGTACCGCGCCGACGGCACGGTGATCGTGGAAATTCCGGTTACGGGAGTTCTCGAATTCGACGCAAACAAGGTCACCACTTGGCGCGATTACTGCGACGACTGGATTTCAAAGCTCAAGCTCGGCCAACCCGTCGTGTCAGCACCCACCGCGGCCGGGACGAGGCACGGGGTTTCCGAATGAGGGAGTCGGGGAGATCACCGGACACTAGGCCGACGTCCACCGGATTCGACCACGGCGATCCGGAATTGCCACCGCGGATGTACCAGACTCTCGCGGATCTCCGGAGTCGCTGCCCGGTCGGCTGGAGCGACAACTATGGCGGGTTCTGGACGCTGACCCGTTACGACGACGTTGTCGACGCCGCACGCGATCACTCGGTATTCACGACAACGCAGGGGATCATGATCCCGCCGACCGGGGCATCGATGCGCCTGGTACCGGCCGAGTTTGATCCGCCCGAGCATTCCGCGTACCGCAAGATGGTCATGCCGTTCTTCACGAACAAGGCCGTCGCGCTGAACCACGGTGCTATCCGGGAGCTGGTGCGGGAGTGCTTCGACAAGTTCGTCGCGGACGGCCACGCGGACCTGGTGTCAGCTGTCTCCGACCCGGTACCGCCCGCGGTACTGGCGCACTATCTCGGCTTGGACCGCAATCGAGCCGACGAGATGCGCCGGCTGATGATGGAGTACCTCTCGTCGGCCAAGGTGAGTCTCGACGAAAAGATGGCCAGCGCCAAACGGTTCGAGGCCTTCGTCCAACGCGAGATCGACGAGAGAATCGACAAGCCCGGCGACGACACTCTGAGCAAGATCATCGGTGTGGCGTTGTCTGGCGAGAACGGCGACCCGCTTGAGCCCGCCGCGATCCTGGGAATGGTTCGCCTGATCATCTCTGCCGGCCACGAGACGACGGTGCACGGTATCAGCAGCCTCTGTTACCGGATCCTGGCCGAGCCGGGCCTGCGGGACCGGCTGCTGGCTGACCCGTCTCTGCGTCATGTGGCTATCGCCGAGGCCCTGCGACTCGATGCGCCCGTCATGCACATGGCCAGGACGGTGGTGGCCGACCATGAGAAGCGCGGGCAACACCTACACAGCGGCGACAAGGTGATGCTCTGTTTCGGCGCAGCCAACCGTGACGACGAGGTGTTTCCGGAGCCGCACACGTTCAGCTTGGATCGGCCGCGCTCGCCGTCGGACGTGACGTTCGGCACCGGCCGGCATCGCTGTCTGGGCGAACACCTCGCGGTGGCCGAACTTTCCGCGGTGGTCGACGAGTTGTTGAGCAGGTTGCCCGACGCCCGGATCGCTCCGGGCGCCGAGATTCGCTGGACGGGAGGCGGCAACACCCGGGGCGTCGAGTCACTGCCGATCGTGTTCACACCGGAGAAGACCGGTTCGTGACTGGTTTTCCTACGCTGCTGTCCCCGCTTCAGGTCGGGACGGTGGAGTTGCGCAACCGCGTCGTTATGACCGCCACGAGCATCAGCGAACCCTGGCGGAACCCGTTGCTGCCTGCCGACTCGTACATCGAGTTCGCCCGGCAACGAGCTGCGGGCGGCCTAGGGCTGCTGATTGCCCACCCGTTTTACGTCAACCCATTCGGCGAATACCCGGCCGAGCTCCAGGACCGGCACGCGCGCCTGGCCGAGGCGGTGCACCGGGAGGGCACGCCGCTGATCGTGCAGCTGGTGCACTTCGGCGCCACGTTCCGCACCGACAACGATGTCTCCCGGCCGGCGTTGTGGGGGTTCGACCACACCCAGACGCCCGAGGGCGAGCCGGTGCACAAGATGACCGGCGCAGAGATCGAGCAGGTCCTCGACGCCTATCGACGCGCGGCGCGGCTTGTCGCACAGGCGGGGTGCGACGGGGTGGAACTCCACGGCGGGCACGGGTATTTGATTCAGCAGTCCCTGACACCGTGGAACAATTCACGGAAGGACGAATGGGGGCCGTCCGACAGCGGCGATCGGACCCGTTTCGCCCGCTGCCTCATCGATCAGGTCCGCGCCGAAATCGGTGCAAACCGCATTCTCGGCTATCGAACCCCGACCGACGACCTACGGCCAGCCGACGACGGAGGGCAAGGCCCTCGAGGTATCGCAGGAAATCTGCAACGCCTGCTCGACACCGGCGAGATCGATGTGCTCAACACCACCGTCGGCTACGGGGGCCCGAGCTACGACCGTGCGATCCCGAACTACCGGCAGCCCGAGGGCGCCAACATCCGCTATCTGCGGCGGCTGCGCGAATCTCTGAACACCACCGTGCCGATGATCGGGACCGGGCGGATCGCTTCTGCCGGTACCGCCGAGGCGCTGCTGACTCAGGGGGAGTGTGAGTTGGTCGCCATGACCCGCGCATACATCGCCGAGCCCGCGCTGATACGCAAGCTCGAGTCCGGGCAGGGGCATCGGATCCGTCCCTGTGTCGCGGCGAACGTCTGCGTTGACCGCAAGCTCGCCGGTTCCCCGACCACAAGCTGCTTTCACAATCCGGCGGTGCTGCGCGAGGAGGAGCTCCGCATCCGGCCCGCTACGGACCGCAAGCAGGTCTTGGTCGTCGGCGCCGGTCCGGCGGGTCTCAAATCCGCCGAGATCGCCGCGCAGCGCGGGCATCAAGTTCGCATTCTCGACGCCGGAACACGCACCGGCGGTCGGCTGCGCGCCGTCGAACTCACCGCGGCAGCCGACCTGGCCAGCTCGCTGGACCATCTGGTAAACGAACTCGCCGAAGCACAGGTCAAAGTCGAGCTCGGCGTGGAGGTCACCGCAGCCATGCTCGCCGACCTCGCGCCGGATCACGTCGTTCTGGCAACGGGGGCGACGTTCGCGCCGGACCTGGTCGGCGCCGAACACATGATCAGCACCGCTGCGGCGCTCTCCGGCAGCGTGCACGACGACGTCCTTGTCTACGACACGCTCGGCACCAACGAAGCGGCGCTGGTCGCCGAGGCGCTGGCCGCCGACGGCAGGTCCGTCACCTTTGTCACCTGCTATGAGACGGTGATGCCCTTCGGCGGAACTCTGCATCGCTTCGAAGCCCCCCGTACCTGGCACCGCCGGCTGAAACGCATCATCACCCAGGGCATTCTCGGCGACCTGGAGGACGGCGTGGCCACCATCGTCCGGCCGGACGGCGAGACGATCGATGAGCTGGCCGTCGGATCGGTGGTCGCCGCAGTGCCGATGCAGCCGGCGCTCAGTCTTCTTCCAGTCGTACAGGCGCTCAGCATTCCCCACTCGGTGGTCGGAGACGCCGTAGCACCGCGAACCGCCTTCGACAGCTTCAAGGAAGCCCATCAGGCCGCGCTGGCGATATGAGCGCGTCGCTCAGTTGCGCGGCACCGAAGAAAATCGGTCGGCGTCCAAGGCGTCGAGCAACTGGCTGACAATCCACTCGAGCGCGGCGGGGTCGGGAGGCAAGGTGGCCTGCTCGTAGCCCACCAGCAGGTAGACCGCCCAGTCGGCGAACAATTGCGCCTGCCGATCGTTACGCAGAATCTCGAATGCGCACTCTCGAAGAATCTGGTGACGCTCTTTGTCGACAGCGGCTTGTACCGCATATACGTGGGCATCCACGCTGCTCCACGCGCGGATAGCCGCCTCAGCGCCGTGGGGCAAATTCAGGCCGATGTCGATGATGCGGTCGATGCGTCGGCGTGGATCGGGTTCGGTCCGGATCCACTCCACCAACCGAACAGTGTTTACCTGGCGCCAGTGCTCGACCAGTTCGCGGGTGTAGGCGGGCCAGTTTTCGAAGTAGTGATAGAAGGAACCGGTGCTGATCCCGAGCCGTTGACACACCTCGGCCAACTTCAGCCCGCCGTAACCCAGGTCGGAGAGGACGTCGAGACCCGTGTCGAAGTAGGCCCCTCGGGAGACGCCGTTCGCCATCATTGGGACTTTAGTCGGCTGCAGCGTCGCGGGATGCGTGGGCGTGCGCAAGGGATTCGAAACCGCCAGATCTTCGCGACTCTGCCCGACGCCGGTTGACTCGAGTGAAAATTTGAATCTAAATTAAACCAAGCTGTCAGCGTCTGAGACCGACTGGAGGATCATAAGTGCCCGGATTGCAGGACAAGGTTGTCATCGTCACCGGGGCCGGCGGGGGCCTTGGTCGGTCCTATGCGCACTTTCTGGCCGGCAACGGAGCGCTCGTCGTCGTCAATGACCTCGGCGGGGCAAGGGACGGCTCCGGATCGGGAACCAGCATGGCGGACAAGGTCGTAGACGAGATTGTCGGTGCCGGTGGCCGTGCGGTCGCCGACTATTCCAGTGTGGCCACCCGGGAAGGGGCCGAGGCGATCGTTGCGACCGCGATCGATAACTTCGGGGCTGTGCACGGTGTGGTGAGCAACGCGGGAATCCTGCGCGACGGCGCGTTTCACAAGATGACCGATGAGAACTGGGACGCGGTCATTCAAGTGCACCTCTACGGCGGCTATTACGTCACCCGTGCGGCGTGGCCGCACATGCGCGAGCAGAAGTTCGGCCGCGTCGTCATGACGACGTCGACAAGCGGGCTCTACGGCAATTTCGGTCAGGCCAACTATGGCGCCGCCAAGCTCGGACTGGTCGGCTTGCTCAACACCCTGGCGATCGAAGGCGCCAAGTACGGGATCACCGCGAACGGGGTCGCGCCGATGGCTGCCACTCGGATGACCGCCGATATCGCACCCCAGGAGGTGCTCGACAAGCTGAACCCCGACCACGTCGCGCCGGCCGTCGGTTACCTGGTTTCAGAAGAGAACCAGGAATCCGGTTCGGTTTTCGTCGTCGGCGGCGGCCTGGTGCAGCGCGTCGCGCAGTTCCAAAACGACGGCGTCACATTCGGCACACCGCCGACTCTGGACGAAATAACCAAGCGCTGGGCCGAAATCAGCGACATGTCTCATGCAAAACTCGGCACCAACCCGGTGGGGTAGGCAAGCGGCCGACATGGTGTGGGTAAGTCGTTGACCGCGAGCATCGCTGCGCGACGGGACCTGCTTCGCGCGCGATTCCCCGTTTGGCGATCTCACACCCTATCCGAGTGGCTTGATTGGTGCGCTGCGCAGTACGGCGAGCGGTCCTTGGTGCTCACCGACGACGCAGAACTCAGTTACGTTGCGGTGGCGGCAGAGTCACGCCGGCTCGCCGACGGCCTCGCGGCACTCGGTGTCCGCGCGGGCGATCGGGTCGGCATGGTGATGGCCAATTACCCAGAGTTTGTGACGGTCAAGTTCGCTATCGCTCGGGTCGGAGCCATCGCCGTTCCGGTCAACTTCTTCTACCAGCAGGACGAATTGCGCTTTGTCCTCAATGACGCCGGGTGCCGCGTGCTAGTCACCATGACCGGCTTCCGTGGCCTCGACTATCAGTCGATGCTGGACGAGATCATGCCCGGCTGGGATTCACCGCGGTCCGTTTTCGCGCTCGATGTAGTGCTGCTCGACAACGACGGCCGGGCACGCCGCGGCTGCCTGACGGTGCCCGGACTCGGTGAGCTCGGCGACGAGAACCGCGGTGCTGCCAACGATTTGGCGGCCCACCCCACCGACCCCGGAGACATGCTGTACACCTCGGGTACGACGGGCTCACCCAAAGGCGTACTGGTCACCCACGACGCGGTGTTGCGTACCGCCTATGCGTCGGCATTGACACGAGCCTACGAGGACGGGCGGCGCATTCTGTTCTCGTTGCCTTGCTATCACATGTTCGGTTACATCGAAGGCTTGCTCTCGGCGATGTTCGCCGGTGGTGCGGTCGTTCTGCAGCCCACGTTCAGTCCCGAAGGGTACTTCGCCGGTGTCGACCGGCACCGCGCCAGTGACATCCTGTGCGTGCCGACCATGGCGGTCGCGTTGGTCGAGAGTGCCGCACGCCGCGATTACGACCTCACCTCCCTGCGGGCGATGCTCTGCGGGTCGGCCCCTGCGCCTATCTGGTTGTGGCGCAACGTCGAAGACCGTCTCGGTGTCAGCGAGATCGTCACCGGCTACGGGATGACCGAGTGCGGCGGGGCGATGACGTTGACACGACCCGAAGACCCGTTGGAATTCACCGCCGAAACCGCCGGGAAGGCGAAAATGGCCGGTGCCGCGTCTATTCCAGGCACCGACGCTCTGGTGCATTACGCGACAGTGCATCCCGAGACGCATAAAGATCTGCCGCCCGGCGAGGAAGGCGAGTTGGTGTCGTCCGGGCCGACGGTGATGCTCGGGTATTGGAATCGTCCACAGGAGACCGCCGCGACGCTGCGGCAGGGGCGGTTGTTCTCCGGAGACCTTGGACGGGTGCGGGCCGACGGCTACCTGCAGGTGACCGGTCGGAGCCGCGAGTTGTACAAGAGCGGAGGCGAACTGGTGATGCCCAAGGAGATCGAGGATCTGCTGGCATCCCACGACGAGATCAGCCAGGCCTTCGCTGTTGGCATGGTCGACGACCGCTGGGGTGAGGCCGGCTGGGTGGTCGTCGTTCCGGCGCCGGACGCGACAATTACCGAAAACGATGTCCTCGACCTCTGCCGAGACAATCTGGCGCGGTTCAAGGTGCCCAAGCGGGTGGTGTTCTACCGCGCCGAGGACCTGCCGCTCACACCGACCGGAAAAGTCCGCAAACACAAGCTGATCGAACAGCTCAGTTCCGCGATCAATCGTTGAGGCAGTGACGATTTGGGTTGCCCGGTCGTGTCGGCTACCCGACTCGACGCCGTGGGCCCGGCGCCTGACGCCGCAGGGCGTCGATGATGCATCCGAGCCCGACGCGAAAGTTTTCTGGAGTATCGAGACCCTCCCCCGCGGAGACCGACAATAGAGCCGAAAAACGTTCCGGCTCCTCGGCGAGGCGACCGAAACGGCGTGCGCGGACATCCGGGGCGCGGCGATGCGCAGCACGCCGGTGCGCGTAGCCGGTGGCGAAGGCACTCAGTGTCGCCAGTCCACTTCTGACCGCGCCGTCGTCGAATCCCGCGGACCTCAAGGCTCGGGCGATGCGTTCCATCGCGTCCAACACCGCGGCGGCGTCGATCGGTTGAACTGCCAGAATCTCCGCTAGCTGTGGGTGCGCGTCGAATGCCGCCGCGACGGTCAGCACGACCCGTTCGATCGCTTCATCCCAGGGCAGGTCGTCCGTGGACGGCAGTTCGACGTCGGCGAGATAGGCATCCACGACAGCGTGCAACAGCTCCTCTTTCGTGGCGACGTGCCGGTACAGCGACATCGGCGCCGCTCCGCAGGCACGGGCAAGTTTGCGCATGGTCAACGTGTCGACGCCGTCGGATTCGATCAGCGCGATGGCGCTCGCGATCACGGTTCGACGGGTGAGTTGGCCTCCACCTTTCAGCGATGCCGGCATCTGCAAATTGTCGCACTGCAGCGTTGCGTACAAGTACTCTTACTGTTATTGATTGAAAGATGCCGATGGTCAATGGGATTGATCACGGCTGCACGCGCCGACGTCACCGAGGAGCACAGCACATGGATACCGTGGATCACGACCCGAGCGGCCAACTCGCGCCGGTCGTCGACGACCTCAGCATCTACCTCATCTGCGGGCGGGTGACCACCAAGCGGGAGCGCGGCTTCACCCACATCAGCACCGCGCTGACGGATGCGCAGGCCGCCGAGCGCCTCGGCTTTCGCCGTGGCTGGCTCAGTGAACGTTTCGACCTCAAGGACTCCGGCGCCATTCTCGGCGGGATCGCTGCGCGCACAACACGTTTCGGCGTGGGCACCGGGGTGTGGTCGGCGTCCTCGCGCCACCCCATGGTGGCAGCGAGCTTCGGCGCAACGATGAACGCCCTCTACGGGCCGCGGTTCGTGCTCGGACTTGGGCGCGGCGTGCCGCTACCGGACATGCCGGAACTGTCCTACGACCACTTCGTTCATTACGCCGAGACCGTCAAAGCACTCTGGCAAGGCGGCTTGGTCGACTACAACGGCACCCAACTGCGGACCATCGATGTGCTGGGTGATGTTCCCAAGCCCGAGGTCTGGGCGTGCGGGTACGGCCGACCGAAGTTCGCCAAGGCCGTCGCCCACGACGCGTTCGACGCCGTGATGCTCTATCCCTTCCTCACCGTCGATGCGGTGCACACGGTGGTGGAGCGGCTGCGCAATGCCTGCGCCGACCGCAATCGCGACCCGGCCTCGCTGCGTATCTGCCACCCGATCGTGGTGGCCGCCGAGCTGGACGAGTTCAGCACGCGCGCCTACGCGGACGCACGTGCGGTCACCTACCTCGAGTGGCCCGGGCACGGCGAGGCGCTGACCAACTCCAACGGCTGGGACCCGTCGGTGCTGGGCAAGTTGCGGACGCACAAACAGCTGATGGGTAAGAACGCCGATCAGGATTTCCACCGTGCCGAGTTGATGGAGCCGGCACGGCTCGTGCCCGACGAGTGGATGGCCGAGTCGTGTGCGATCGGTTCCGTCGAGCACTGTGCCGACCGGCTCGCCGAGTACCGGGCGGCGGGGGTCGACGAGATCGCGATCTACGGCAGCACGCCGGCCGAGAATGCCGAGCTCATCCGGTGTTGGCGTGAACGCGCGGCCCGGCCGGCCTCGGTAGGGGTCTGACTGCCGCCGAGCGCGGATGGCGTTTCCCGTGTCGTGACAGTCGAAGCAAGGCGCGCCGACGGCCGAGACTTGCTCGCGGTAGCCAATCATCGTTAGATTAATGGCGACTGTGATCTGGACTACTCCGAAGCTGGGAGAGCCGGATCGCTGCGGGCGGTCGGCGTGCTCATCGCTGGCCGCACAATGCTGCACCAGCAGCACGGCGAGAGGGGCCCCGTTTCCATGACCGACACGGCGAATAGCGATGCCGAACTCGCGTCAGTGCTGACCGAAACTGAGATAGCCGGCCTATTACCGGATTTCGATTTCTTCGACAAAGAGCACGCGGACCGATCAGTACAGATTCTGGGCTACGCGCGCCGGCACCGTCCGGTCCCACACACCTCGGCCAACGGCGGCTACCACATCGTCACCCGCTACGACGACGTCCGGCGCGTGCTGACCGACTCCGAGACCTTCTCCTCCACGGAATACACCAACATCTCCGGCAATGGCGGGGTACCACTGCCCCCGCTGGATACCGATCCGCCACTGCAGCACGGCTTTCGCCAGTTGCTCAATCCGTTCTTTCACCCCAAACGGCTCGCCGCCAGCGACGAGCGCGTCCGCGAGATCGCTCGCTGCGCCATGGACACCTGGGTCGGGTCGGGCCGATGCGAAGCAATGCAGGATTTCGCCGGACCGTTTGTCACCAACGTCCTGGCGTCGGTGATCTTCGAAGACGACGACGGCGAGCTCTTCCGCAACGCCGCGGAGTGCAACGAGCGCTTCATCACCGGCGACACCCAGGGTGTCTTGGACTTCTACCAGCTGATGGTGCAATTCGTCGAGAAACGCGCGGCGAGTTCGCGGCCGGGAGCCATCGTCGACGCCGTCACGACGGGAACGGTGCTGGGCCGCCCGTTGACCGATGCCGAACAAATCGGCGTCGTGCAGGTGCTGTTCGTCGGCGGTCTGGACACCACCAAGGTCGCGATCGGCGACATGGTGCTCCAGCTGGCCACCGACCCCTCGTTCGAGGAGCTGGTGCGCAAGCCGGGCTGGGAACGCACGATCCTGGATGAGTTCCTGCGGTACACCTCGCCGGTCAATGCGATGGGACGCATCGTGACCCGCGACGTGGAGCTCAACGGCACTCAGCTGCACGCCGGCGACCGGGTGCTGGTGCACTTCGGCAGCGCAAACCGTGACGCCGACGTTTTCGACCATGCCGACGAACTCGACTACACCCGAGAACGCAACCCGCATGTCGGTTTCGGTATGGGCGTGCACCGCTGCATCGGCATGCACCTGGCCCGCCAGCAGATTCGCATCGCCATCGACACGCTCCTGGAACGGATCACCAACCTGCGGCTTGCTCCGGGGGCCGAGATCGCGCGACGGCCCGGGATGAGCCGCGTCCTGTACGCCTTGCCGATCGAATTCGACATCCGGTAGATCCGCGACTTCTGCGCGCTCCCTTACTTTTCAGTCACGAAGGAGAACCAGTGAAAACAACGGCGGCGGTCTTGTGGGAAGTCGGGCAGAAGTGGAGTGTTGAGGACGTCGAACTCGACGACCCGCTGCCCGGCGAAGTGCGGGTCAGGCTCGCCGCCAGCGGCCTATGTCACTCCGACGACCATGGTGTCAAGGGAGACATGCCAATTGGTCTTCCGATCGTGGGTGGACACGAGGGCGCCGGTGTCGTGGAAGAGGTCGGCGCCGGGGTGACGCGGCTCACGCCGGGTGACCACGTTGTGATGGCCTTCATGCCGGCGTGCGGGCACTGCCGGTGGTGCGCGAGCGGTAATTCAGTGTTGTGCGACTACGGTGCCGTCATCATGGCCGGAATGCCGATCGTGGACGGCAAACCGCGCACCCATGCTCGCGGACAAGGTTTGGCCCGGATGTCGTTGTTGGGCACTTTCAGCCCGTACGCCGTGGTTCACCAAGACTCGTGCGTGAAGATCGATGACGACATCCCGCTGGAGCTGGCTTCGCTCGTGGGATGCGGCGTGGCAACGGGATTCGGGGCGGCGGTCAATCGCGCACAGGTTGGTCCAGGGGACACCGTCGTCGTGGTTGGGTGCGGCGGCGTCGGGTCGAGTGCCATCCAGGGGTCGCGGATCGCCGGCGCCGAGGTCATCGTTGCGGTCGATCCGGTGCCGTTCCGCCGGCAGCAGGCCGAGTTGCTCGGTGCCACCCACTCGGTCGCGTCGATGGAGGAGGCGATGCCTCTAGTCACCGAGCTGACCCGGGGTGTCATGGCCGACAAAACCATCATGACGGCAAGCCTGATGAGTGGCGACATGCTGATGCCCCTCATGCTGCTGACCCGCAAGGGCGGTCGCGCCTGCCTGACATCCGTCGCGCCTCCTACCGTGACCAACGTCGACGTCGTGCTGGTCGACGTGATCCTCAGCCAGAAAGAGATCGTCGGCAACGTGTTCGGAGGGTGCAACCCGCACGCCGACCTGCCCCGTCTGCTCTCGTTGTACAAACGGGGCGAACTCAAGCTCAAGGAGCTCATCACCAAGACCTACCGCCTCGAGCAGGTCAACGAGGGCTACGACGATTTGCTCAGCGGAACCATCATGCGCGGCATGATCACGTTCTGACCAACCGAAGCTATTTCGGCATGCTGGCCCTAACCAAACGGTGATGGTTTAATCTGATTTACGCTCCCGCGCGAACTGCGCGGATGACTACGTGGCGATGAAGGGCGTGGTGGTGGATGGTGTCCAACCCAGGGATCGATTACGAAGAACTGCTTCCGCACTTCGACATGTGGGATCCCGCGCACGAGAAGATCAAGTGGGATGTGCTCGCGTACGCCCGCGAAAAATGCCCTGTCGCGCACACTGATGCCGACGGCGGTGGCCAGTACATGGTCTTCCGGTACGAGGATGTGCGACGAATTCTGGAAGATCCATACACCTTCTCGTCGAAGGGTGTGGCGCCTCGGCCGTCTCCGGTGGGACTGAACCCACTGGACGCCGATCCGCCCTATCAGCCTGATCTGCGCAAGATTCTGAACCCCCTTTTCACCCGCACCTTCCTGACGAAGTTCGAGCCTGAACTGCGCAAGAACGCAGCCGAGTTGATCGATGGATTCATTGGCAACGGTCGGTTCGATTTCGTCCGGGAATTCGCCGGGCCGTTCGTCGGAAACGCCTTGTCGCGCGCCGTTTTTAACGAAGACGACCCCGTGCGAATGGCGCAGGCCCAAGACGTGGTGGTCCGCGTCGCGGTCGAAGGAACCGACGAGGCGTACGGCGAACTCGTCGCGCTGTCCGTGCAGTACCTCGCCGAACAGACGGAAAACCCCAATCCGGCCAACGAAGTGATGAACGCCATCTCCACCGGGACCGTCGAAGGCGGTAGACACCTCACCGAGATGGAGCGACTCGGCGTCGTGGCCGTGCTGTTCCTCGGAGGCCTGGATACCACGCGGGGTGCGCTGGGCGGTATCGCCCATCAGTTGGCAATTCATCCCGAGTTGGAAACGCGGCTCCGCGACCCTGCCTGGATCCGCCAGGACATGGATGAGCTCATCCGGCTGACCTCGCCGGTCGGCTGTCTCGGGCGAACGGCCACCAAGGACGTCGAAGTCGGCGGATTGCAGATCAAAGCGGGCGAGCAGATCCTGGTGCGGTTCGACTCGGCGAACCGCGACGAGACGCACTTCGAGGATGCCTCGCACCTGAGGTTCGATCTGCGTCGCGGCGGCCATGTCGGGTTCGGGCTCGGGTTGCACCGTTGCCTGGGAGCCCATTTCGCCAGAATCCAGATCGCGATCGCCTTCGACGAGCTCTTGAAACGGATCACGAACTTGCGCCTCGCCGACCCCGAGGCCGAAGTCCATTGGGCGGCGGGAATCGCGAACGGCCCGGAGAGTTTGCCCTTGGTTTTCGACGTGGTCCACTGACGCGGAGGTAGACGTGTGAACTTCCTTCCGGGGGAGGATGCCGAGGAGCTGCGCGCGGTGGTGCGTGACTTCCTCGACAAGCATTCGGATGAAGCGTCGGTGCGCCGGTGCATGGAGACCGAGATCGGCTTCGACCCGGCGGTCTGGCGTCGCGTGGCCGACCAGCTGGGGCTGCAGGGCCTGGCAATTCCCGAGCGGTTCGATGGCAGCGGTGCGACAGCGGTCGAGCTCGGCGTGGTGTTCGAAGAGATGGGCGCCGCGTTGTTCGGCGGGCCGTTCCTGTCCAGCGTGGGCATGGCCGCGAGTGTTCTGCTCGCGCTGGATGACGACGCTGCCGCGGCTCGATGGTTGCCGGGAATCGCCGGTGGCACGACCATCGCGACCCTGGCGTGGTCGGGCCCCGGCCCCGCGGACAGTACGTTGGCCGCGGCAAATCACGCCGGTCAGTGGGAGGTATCGGGTACCGCCGCGATAGTGGTCGACGGGCTCGCGGCCGATGTGTTGTTCGTCGCCGCCCGCAGTGCAGCGGGCCCGTGCCTGCTGGCCGTCGGTGGTGATGCCGACGGGGTCCAGCGCAAGGCGCTGAGCACCATGGACACCACCCGCAAGCTGGCTGAAGTCACCTTCGACCACGCGCGGGCTGACCTGCTGGGCGTCGATGGTGGCGCCGCAGACGCTCTGCAGCGCAGCGCGGACCTGGCGGCCCTCTTTCTGGCCGCCGAACAACTCGGGGGTGCGACACGGGCCCTCGACCTCGCGGTGCGGCACGCCGCCACCCGGGTGCAGTTCGGCCGGGCGATCGGCTCGTTCCAGGCCATCAAGCACCGCTGCGCTGACATGCTCGTCGATGTCGAATCGGCGAGGTCGGTGGTTTACCACGGCTTGTGGACGGCCGTGCACGATGTGGCCAACCTGTCCGTCGCAGCCAGCCTGGCCCGCAGCGTGTGTTCGGACGCGTATACGCGAGTGGCGGCGCACAATATCCAGATCCACGGCGGTATCGGGTTCACCTGGGAGCACCCGGCGCATCTGTATCTCAAGCGCGCCAAGAGCTCTCAGCTGTTATTCGGATCCCCGTCCAGCCACCGCGCCCGGCTTGCCGAATTGCTCGACATGGCCGGCGCGTCCGGGCTGCCGGCCGCTGAAGGCACCTTCAACGAGACGGAGCCCCGTGGCCCGTCGCCTGAAGTCGACGCGGTCGAAGAAGCTGTTGCTGATTTTCTGCGGCGACACCCGGTCAGCGATCCGGCTGACGGCGAATCGGATCGCGCGCTCCGTGAAGCTCGCTTCGATGACGGACTTGCGGTCGTGAGCTTTGCCCCCGGGTATGGTGGGCGCGGCCTCGACAGCTCGCTGCAGTCGGTCGTCGATCGCAGGTTCGCTGCTGCGGGCTGTCCGGATCATCAGGCGCGCAACGTAATCGGGCTGGGGATGGCTTTGCCGACCATTCACGCGCACGGCACTGAAGAGCAGAAGCGCCGCTATTTACGCCCCTGTTTCTCCGGCGAGGAGATCTGGTGCCAGCTGTTCTCCGAGCCGGGCGCCGGCTCTGATCTGGCCGGGTTGGCGACCCGTGCGGTGTCCGTCGGCGACGAGTTCGTCGTCAACGGCCAGAAGATCTGGACGTCGCTGGGCCACGTCGCTCGGTTCGGGCTGTTGCTCGCTCGTACCGATCCCGACGTTCCCAAACACAAAGGGCTCACGTACTTCATCCTCGACATGCACACGCCGGGGGTTGAGGTGAGGCCACTGCGTCAGCTCACCGGTGAGGCCGAATTCAACGAGGTGTTCCTGACGGACGTCCGCATTCCGGCGGCCAGTGTGCTCGGTGAGGTCGGCGGGGGCTGGCGAGTCGCAATCACCACTTTGGCCAGTGAGCGGATCGCCATCGGCGCACGCACCACGCCCCGCGGACACGGGACGATCGCCCGAGCCGTCGCGACTTACCGTGCGGCGGCCGCGGCCGGACGGGTGACGGCCGTCGCCACCGAGCGGCTCATGCTGCTGTGGACGCAGGCAGAAGCCGCTCGCCTGACGAACGTCAGGGCCGCGCAGGCCGGCCGGGAAGCCGGGCCCGAGGGCTCGATCGCGAAACTGCAGATGGCCGAGCTTAACAAGGCGATATTTGAGTTCGGCGTTGACATTTCGGGCACGGCCGGACTGTTGATCGACGGTTACGCAGAGACCGCGCCGACCGCATCGTCGGCGTACGGCGGCGACGATGTCCGCAAGGCTTATCTGCGCTCGTTGGCCAACTCCATCGAGGGTGGAACCTCGGAGATCCTGCGCAACATCCTCGGAGAGCGCGTTCTCGGCCTGCCTGGTGAGCCTCGGGTCGACACTGGCATCCCGTGGCGTGCGACGCGACGTTCCTGACCCGCGACTTCACAAACCAAACGATGTATGGTTACGATGCTGTGGTCGCCATGACCAGGAAATGAGGGACGCGATGCGCAACATGCGGAAAGTGCGCTACTTATGACCGCCGAACCAGTCTCGGTTGAGCGGTCCAAGTACCGGCGGACGCCCTATCTGGTGGTGTCGACCGAACGGGCGGCGCGCAAGGACGTGTATGGGACTATCGGCGATAACGTCGTGCGTCAGGCCCAGCTACTGCGCGGGGACCGTGACTCCGACACCGTGATCGTGGCGTCGCACCCGATCGGCTCGCCGGCCTACCTTCCGTTCTTTCCCGAGTTGGCGCGGACCGGCCTGCATGTCATCGGCTGCGCGAATCGCTACACGTTGGGCGACTCGGCGCTGCAGATGGAAAACCATCTCCTCGATGTCGGCGCCTGCGTGCGCGACGCCAAAGAACGGCTGGGATACCGCAAGGTTGTGCTGGCCGGGTGGAGCGGCGGCGGCTCCCCGATGATGGGCTACCAGGCCGAAGCGGAAAAACCTAGTATCACCCAGACCGCGGCGGGGGAGCCGACGCCGCTGGCCGAAACCACGCTGACGGCCGCCGACGGCGTGATGTTGCTGGCCGCCCCCCGCAGTCGCCACCGACTGCTCACCGAATTCTTGGATGCCTCGGTTACCGACGAATTGGTGCCCGAGCGAAATCGCGACGCCGAGTTCGATCTCTACGATCCGGCCAACCCGAATCAACCGCCATACTCGGCGGATTTTTTGGCCGCATACCGGGACCGGCAACGTGAGCGCAACCGTCGGATCACCGCGTTCGCTCAGGAGAAGTTGGACGAATTTCGTCGGAACGGCCGCCCACACGCCGAGCACGCGTTCGTCGTACACGGCACCATGGCCGATCCTCGCTGGCTGGATCCGACCATCGAACCCAACGGACGCCGGCCCCGCTGGAGCTACCTCGGCGACCCCGAGATCGCCAATACCAGCCCGGGCGCGCTGATGCGCTTCACCACCGCGCGCAGTTGGCTATCCCAGTGGGGCCTGGACACCGCACAGGTCGACGCAGGCGACGCCGCACCAAGGGTGTCGGTCCCGATCCTCATGATGTGCAACGGCACCGACGACGCCGTACCCACCAGCCATCAAGAGCAGGTGTTCGACGCCATCTGCCACCAGGACAAGGAACGCATCGATCTGGTCGAGGCGAACCACTACTTCACCGGCAACGACCAGCGCTCCCACTTGTCAAAAGCCGCGGATCACGTCCACGACTGGATGCAGCGGCACGGCTTCGCCACTTCCTGACCGACCCTTTCTACTCCTACAGGAGGCCAACATGAATTTGAGCTTGATGTCGCTGGGGGATATGGTCACCGATCCTGTCACCGGTGCAACCGAGACCGCGGCCGAACGGCATCGCGGCATCGTCGAAGCTGCCGTGGCAGCTGACGGCGTCGGTTTCCACGGCGTTCATATCGGCGAGCACCACGGACTGGAATACACGACGTCGGCACCGCCGGTGATCCTGTCGGCGATCGGCGAGCGCACCGAGCACCTGCGACTATCCACCGCGGTCACGCTGGCCGCGAACCTCGATCCGATACGGGTGGCCGAGGACTATGCGACCGTGGATGCGTTGTCAGGAGGGCGCTGCGAGGTGGTCGCTGGGCGCGGCAATTTCTTCGTCTCCACCTACACGCTGTTCGGCAACCGATTGGAAGACTCCCACGAGCTCTTCGCCGAGAACATCGAACTGCTCACCCAGTTGTGGGCGGGCAAGAAGATCGACTGGCCCGGATCGCGCCACCGTGGGCCGATCGACGACTTCGTGCTTCAACCCGCGCCGGTCGGCGCCGTACCCTTGTGGATCGGCGGTGGCGCCTCGGAATCGTCGCTCGAACTGGCCGCCCGACTCGGTCTCGATCTGATGCTGCCCTCGGCGTTCGGCAATCCGGAGATGTTCAAGCCGGTGGTCGAAAGCTACCTGGAAAAGTTCGCCTCGTACGGCCACTCGCGTCAACCCCGGGTCGGCGCCTGCTGGCATGTCAATGTCGCCGAAACCAGCCAGGCGGCCAGACAGCGGTGGGAACCGCGCTACCACAACTACTTCGAGCTGATGAAGACCATCATCTGCAGGGTCAACCCGGACCCGCCGCCATTCATCAACAAGCCGTTCGACTTCGAATTCCTCACCACGCGTGGCCCTGCGATCGTGGGTAGTCCGGCAGAGGTCGCCGACCGGCTCAACACCTGGGCACAGCTGTTGTCCAGCACCACCAACCTCATCTACATCGACATGGGTGGCCAGCCCGCGGGCGAATTCCGTGAGATGGTCGAACTCATCGGTAGCGCGGTCATTCCGCAGCTTGACTGACGACGCAGCAGGACGGAGATTATGAGCGTTCACCCTCTGGCTTCTGACCCGGTCAGCTATCACAGCCGCAGCAGGCCGCACGCACCCGCGCTCGAGGACGTCACGACCGGAGAGGTTATGACGTGGCGCGCGCTCGACGAGGTGGTTGGAGGTCTGGCCGGCGCGCTCGCCGACGACCTGGGGGTTGCTCAGGGCGATCGGGTGGCCGTGCTGGCGAACAACGACCCTTGGGTGCTAGTGGTGCAGTTCGCCTGTATGCGACTCGGCGCGATCTTCGTCCCGCTGAACTTCCGGCTGGCTCGCCCGGAACTGGAATTCCTGTGCACTGATTCGGATCCGATCGTGTTGATCCACGACGCCGGCATGCGCGAGGTGGCTGTCGACATCGCGGCGGCGGCCGGGATCCCGCGGCTGGCAGCCTTCCCCGGCGTGGCCGGAGCCGACGAGTCTGGCGTTCCAGCCGATTGCGCGTACGACATTGTCGCCGGCGCTGCGGCCGCCGCACCGAGAGCCGCCCGCCCGATAAGCCGCATCACCGATCCGGTGCAACTCCTCTACACCTCAGGAACGACCGGCCGGCCCAAAGCGGCGATCTGCACCCATCAGACGTTGCATTACCAGCTGCTGAACTCGGTGCAGCCCTACGGACTGTCGTCGTCCAGTCGTTATCTGGCGGTGTTGCCGTTCTTTCACGCGGCCGGTCTCAACAGCATGACGAACCCGGTACTGGCACTGGGCGGAACGGTGGCGGTAGCACCCAGATTCGATCCGGTCGGCGTGGTCGACTTGCTTGCTGACCGGGACAGAGGTTTCACGCATTTCTCCGGGGCGCCGGTCATGTATCAGATGATGAGTACTGTTCCCGCGTTCGCCGACGCTGACTTCAACCACGTGCGGCACGGTCAGATTGGCGGCGGCTTCCTGAACTGGGACGTCACCAAAGCCTTCCACGATCGTGGGTTGCCGCTGAGCGTCGGTTACGGTTCCACCGAGATGGGTCCGATCGTCAGCATCGTTCCGCCCACGGCCACGCTGACCAAGTTCGGCTCGTGTGGACTTCCCGTGCAGTACACCGCTATTCGGATCGTAGGGCCCGACGGCGAGGACGTCGCGCCCGGCCAGACCGGTGAGGTGTGGGCGCACGGCCCGGCCGTCACGCCGGGTTACTGGCGCCGCGACCGTGACGACACCTCAGCATTCGCGGGTGAATGGTTCCGCACCGGAGATGCCCTCGTCCAAGACGAGGACGGATATTTGACGATGGTCGACCGCTATAAGGACATGTACAAGTCCGGAGGCGAGAACGTGTATCCGGCCGAGGTCGAGCGCGTCATTGCGGAGCATCCCGACGTCGCCGACGCCGCGGTCATCTCGATCGCTGACGAGCGTTGGGGCGAGGTCGGTCGCGCGCTGATCGTGCCGCGGCCCGGTGTGCAACTCGATACGACGGCCATCGCCGAACACTGTCGGACCCGATTAGCCAAATACAAGGTGCCCGCCGACTTCCTGGTGGTGGAGCCGTTCGAACGCAACGTTACCGGCAAGATCCCGAAGGCCGAGCTGAAGCGGAAGTACGGCTCTGGACGTTCGACCGTGGCGTTGGCACAGCGGTGACGACCGAGTCCAACGAATCGGCGCGACAACGCGGACCACTCCTTAGCGCGTGAGCCCATCACGATGACACCGCCGTCGCGGTGCTCAGCAGCAGGTACGGCGTTTGGTTAAGCTGTCAGCAACATCGTGGGAGGAGCACGCATGGCTCGACCGAAGGTGGCGCTGATCTCGCGGCGGAAAGTCTTGGAGACGGCCCTGGCCATCATCGACGAAGATGGACTCGAAGGGCTCAGCATCCGTAGGTTAGCCGACGCCCTCGGAGTCAACGGAGCTTCCCTGTATCACCACTTCGACAACAAGGATGAAATCCTCATTGGTGCAGCGGAATTCGCGCTTGCTGATGTCCGCGCTCCGGAGGAATCTGACGACCACTGGCGGCATTGGCTGCCCGAAAATGCCCGGAAGTTGCGTGCCGCGCTACTCAAGCACCCCGCGTTGGTCCCGCTGATCGTCGGCAAACGCTCGCTCGGAATGGGAGCCCGCATGCTTGATACTTCGGCGCAGCGGTTGGTCGAGGAGGGCGTTCCGGGCGCGGCGGTGATGCCCTTGCTCGATGCTCTCGAGCTCTTCGCCATCGGCAGCGCCTTGCACGAAACGCAGGGATATACGCCCGAGAGTCGGCACGACATCGACGCCGACCAATATCCGGCGTTGGCCAAAGCATTGTCCGAACGTGGACTGTCCTTCGACGAGATCTACGACCTGGTCACCAACAGCATTCTGGACGCGATCGACACGGCGGTGAAGGAACGTCAGGCACGGTGGTTGCCTGCCGCCGAGCTCGGTAACCGCCCCTAGCGTCACCGACCAACGAATGCGGGTTTGGCGCCCGGCCCTTGCGACAGCATGGTCTCCAGCCCGATCGCCGCGTCCTCGCTGATGAGAACCGGTCCGGCCAGGTCCGGGGTGATGTCGTCGGCGGCGGCGACGCCGCGATCGCGGGCCACGGCGATGATCTGTTTCGCAATTGCTGTCGCGACGGTGGGGCCCGCGGCCAATTCATCGGCGAAGGCGCGGGCCTGGGTGAGGAGCTGGTCGGATGGCAGGACCTTGTCGACGACACCCCACTCGCGCAATCGCGACGAGTCGTAGGTCCGTCCCGTGTAGACCATCTCGGTGGCTCGTGCCACGCCGGCGCGCGCGACCAGGCGTTGGGTGCCGCCCGCCGCCGGCGTGATGCCGACGGTGGCCTCGACCAGGCCCATCCTGACGTTCTCGGCCGACCAGATGAAGTCGCATGCCAACGCCAGTTCCAGACCGATCGTGAGGTTGAGCGCGTGGACGACCGCCACCGTCGGTATGGGCAGTTGCTCGATCCGGCGGATCAACGTGAGTAGGCGCCTGCTGAAATCCGTGCCGGCCCGGTCGTCCATGACGGTGAATTCCTGGACCCGAACCCCCGCGCAGAAAACCTTGCCCTCGGCGCGCAGCAGCAGAGCCCGGATGTCGCTGGGCAGCTGGCCGAGGATCGCCTCGAACGCGTCGGCCACGTGTGGGGTGAACAAGTTCAGCTTGGGCGCTGCCCAGATGATCTCTGCGACGTTGCCGTGGCGTTCGAGTCGAAGGTCCCCGTGCCGGACTGTCATCCGTGCAGCTTATCGACGCACGCCAACCTTAATCAAGCAGCGATTGGTATTCGGGTGCGGACCTTCAATATCCAACGGTGAATCGTCGGCGCGGATATTGGGACTTTTCCACCTCGTCCACCACGGCGACGGCGAGGTCGGCGGCGGAGATGCGCGAGGCGCCGGCCTGGTCGACGATGAGATCGTCGTAGGCGGTTCGGTAGCTGGCCGTGCGCGGCCCGTCGAACTCGATAGCGAGGGGCGGCGAGACCACGGTCCACACGAGGTCCTCGGGGGCATCGTTGATCAGATCATGCAGCGCCGCACGAAATCCCAGTGACTCTCGCTTGGCGACTTCGGGAAAGCTTGGCGTGTCGACCACGTCGACACCTGAGGCAGTTCGGAGGCTGCCGGCACCGCCGAGCGCAATGAGGCGGGCGCCCGCGCTGCCCGCGGCGTGGGCGGCGCGACGGATCAGCGTCACGGGTGTCCGATCACGCTGGGCGTCATCACGCAGCGCCACCGAACAGAGCACGACTTCGGTGCCCTGCGCAGCGGCGTCGAGGAATGCGCCGTCGAAGACGTCTCCGATCCGGTGGTGTAGGGACGCGTCAGCTGGGGGCAGCCGCGATCCGTCGCGAACCACCGCGGTCACCTGGTGGCCACGCTCCCGCAACTCATCGCGGATCGGCGCGCCGACCTTGCCGGTTGCCCCTAACAGCAGCACATGCATCAGACGCTCCATTCTGTCCAGGGATTGCGAATTTCACCTAACGACGTTAGATTAGCGGTAGCTCGAATCGCAATGCCCTGCGCGGCCGCACATCCGCGAGGGCGCAGCGCGGCGAATGTGGCATCTGCCTCGGCCGGCTTCCGCGCTCCCCCTGGAACGACTCGCGGTGAGGAGTCCTCGATGACCACCGATGCCCCGGGGAGCGTTCGCTGCCCAGCGATCGACTACGACTTCGCCGACCCAACCGTGCAGTCCCACTTGCATGAAACCCTCGCGGCGATTCGGCAGAACTTCCCGGTCGGGTGGAGTGAGCAATATGGCGGCTTCTGGCTGCTCGCCACCTATGACGATGTGCTCGAGGTGGCGCGCGACCACGAGCGCTACACCACCACTGCAGGCATCATGATCCCGCCAACAGGTGCATCGATGCCGGTCGTCCCGGCGGAACTCGACCCGCCGAAGCACACCCCGTACCGCAAACTGGTCATGCCGTTTTTCACCGCTCAAGCCGTCGCGGCTCTGGAGCCGCAGTTACGCGAAATAGTTCGGGACTGCATCGCGGCGTTCTCGGCCGATGGGCATACCGATCTCGTGCAATCTGTGGCAGAGATCGTGCCGTCGCTGGCGATCGGCCTCGCGCTGGGACTCCCGCGCGAGGATTGGTCGGTGGCGCGCCGCCTGACCGGAAATTTCCTGTCGACGGCGAAGGTGGGCATCGAGGCGAAAAGAGCGGCGGCCAAGGAGTTGGAAGATTGGCTCGAAGAACTGATCCGCAGCAGGCGTGCCAACCCGACCGACGACACACTCAGCAAACTCGTGAACGCCCGCATTGACGGTGCAGAGATCCCGCCGCAGATCGCGCTGGGCATGGTGCAACTGACGGTGTTGGCCGGACACGAGACGACCGTCCACGGCATCGGCAGCATGTTATTCCGGATTGCCGCCGAGCCCGGTCTCAAGGACCGCCTACTCAGCGACCCCGCCCTGATGAAAGCCACGGTGCACGAGTCGCTGCGCGTCGACCCGCCGATCATCCACATGGCCCGCACCGTCGTCGACGACCACGATCGAGCGGGGGCACTGCTACACCGCGGTGACAAGGTGATGCTCAATTTCGGTGCGGCCAACCGCGACCCGGCAAAATTCAGCGAACCGTTCTCCTTCAACATCGATCGGACGCCGAACCCCCACCTCACGTTCGGGTCCGGGCGTCACAGGTGTCTCGGCGAGCACCTCGCGGTGACGGAGATGTTGATCGTCCTCGAGGAGATCCTCGCGACCATTCCCGACTACCGGCTGTCCGACGAGGGCGGCCCGGCCGATATTGAATGGCGGGGAGGCGGCAATACCCGTGGGCCCGCGAAGCTAGAGGTGGTCTTCACTCCGGTCCCGCGATGAGCGGCTACGAGCATGTGCTGAGCTCGATACACATCGGGCCCGTATTGCTGCGCAATCGGGTAGTCCGCACCTCCCAGGGCAGCGGGCTGGCGGTCAACCAGTTGGTGAGCGACGACATGATCGCGTTCTTGGTGGCTCGGGCCCGTGGTGGGGTAGCGCTCGCATTCGCCGATGTCGCGCAGGTCCATTGGAGTTCGCCGGCCATGCTCGATTTGACCAGCGACCGCGTCCTGCCGGGTCTGACAAAGCTCACCACCGCCGTGCATGCCGAGGGGATGAAGCTGTTTCAGCAGATCTGGCATGGCGGTCCGACCCAGCTGACCCGGGACAGCTCAGCGCCGTGGGCCGCGTCGCACGTTCCCGATCCAGGCCTCGGGATGCTGCCTGTGCCGATGACCCGCATGATGATGGACGAGTTGACCGAAGCCTTCGTCGCATCCGCGCTGCGCGCGCGCGAAGGGGGGATTGACGGCATCGAACTGCACGCCGGACATGGCTACCTCTTCTCGAGCTTTCTCTCCCCGGCGACCAATCTGCGCGATGACGACTATGGCGGGTCATTGGAAAATCGGTCCCGGTATCTGGTGGAGGTTCTCCGTGCGGTCCGTACCGCGGTCGGACGGGACTATCCCGTTGGACTGCGGATGTCTCCCGACGGTCCGGAGGACCAAACGACACCGTCGCACCTCATCACGCTCATCTCGATGCTGGAGCGTGAGTCTTTGGTCGATTTCTGGGACGTGTCGCTGGGATCGCATTACGCGCGCGACCTGCTGATGGGCGGCGCGCATCAACCACCCGGATACATGCTGCCGGTCACCGAACGGATGACCCGCGTGACAACGCTGCCGACGATCGTCGCCGGTCGCATCTCCACTTTGCAACAGGCCGATCAGATAGTGGCTTCCGGCGTCGGAGATCTCGTCGCCATGGTTCGCGCCACCCTCGCGGAACCCGAGCTCATAACCAAGACGGTAAGCGGTCGCGGCGCCGAGATACGCCCGTGTATCGCGTGCTTGCAGAGCTGTGCGGGCGGGCTGAACACCCGCGGTCGCGCCATGTGCACGGTCAACCCCGCTGCCGGTCGAGAGCTGACCCACGGTGACGGCACCATCGTCCGGCACGCGCCAGGGCTGAGGGTAGTTGTGATCGGCGGTGGCCCGTCCGGCATGGAAGCGGCCCGCAGCGCGGCTATCGCCGGTCACCGCGTGACTCTGTTGGAAACGGATGACGCACTGGGCGGACAGCTCAGGCTGGTGCCGTCCACCCGGCCGGAGATCGCAAGGTTGCTCGATTTCTACAAGCACCAGATGCGCTTGCATGCCATCGATGTGCGGCTGCGGACTCCCGCTGACCCCCAGACAGTGCGGCGCATGGCGCCGGACGCCGTGATCGTCGCTACCGGCGTCAAGCCCCGCCGGGACGGATTCCAGACTTTGCAGCCACGCCTGCCGCTTCCCGGGATCAGCACGGTCAGCATCCACACCGGTTGGGACGTTCTGCGCGGAGCCACTCTCGGGCACACGGTGTTGATGCTCGACGAGATCGGCCATTACGAGAGCACTGACGTCGCACAACAGCTCGTCGACAGCGGCCGTCGCGTCCTCATGGTCAGCCGTTATTCGCTGGTAGCGGCGAACCTGGAAATGCGGTGGGAAATGGTTGGTGGTCCACTTCTAGCGAAGCTTTTGAAGGGCGACTTCACGTTCTTCCCGCGAACGGTGATCCACCGATTGTCACCCGGTTCTGCCGAGGTGGCCTGTTTCGAGGCCCCGCACCGAGTCCAACAACTTGCTTTCGACGATGTGGTCTTCATGAGCGGAGGGACACCAGATCGGCCCTTTCAGCAGGAACTCGTCGCAATTTGCCCCATAGTGCGGGTGATCGGGGACGCAAGCTCACCGCGTCGGCTGGAGGTGGCGGTGGTCGAGGGGCGGCAGTCCGTCGACTCCCTTCACCCAGCCTGGATTAGGCCGGTCGCGGGATACGGCTGGGGCGGAAGTGCCACTTAAGCGGTCTCGTCGGGCAGCGTCACTCAGATGGCCGACGGGCGCGGGAGCGAGCGCGGGCGCCGGTCGGTCGTGCCGATGTCGCCGCACGCTTAGCAGAGCGTTGCGTTGCCGGTGCGGATGCCTTGGTCGCCGAGGTGAGACCACTTCGGACCAAAAGTTGCGCGTTGGCCACGATGGCGTCGACGGATCCGCGGCGAGGGTCCCACCATTCCGCAGTCCAGTTCATAGCTCCCATCACCAAGAATCGGGCCAACTGCGGATCCAACTCGGGATTGACATCACCCTCTGCGACGGCGTCGGCGAACAGACCCTGCCAAATCCGTCCGTAGGCGGCCTCCTCCTTCTTCTGCCGCTTGCTGAGCCGGCTGGGAATCTGTCCTGAGTTCCGGATCGACGCGGTGGTGTAGTCGGAGAGTTCGAGCGCGTGCCGCAGGTGAGCTTCGACCGCGACCATGATCCGATCCATGGGCGCTGTGCCCGCCGGCAGTGCGTCCAGCGTCGTCCTTAGGTGCGTCCGCATATCGTGGATCCCGCAATACATCACCTCCTCGATCAGGTCCTCCCGGGACGGGAAGTAGTAGTAGATCGCCGGTGCCTGTATCTCGGCGTAATCCGCTACATCTGTCAGCCGCGTCCCGGCGAAACCTTTGACGCTGAGCACACGGGCGGCTGCGTCGAGAATTCGCGCACGCGTCCGTTGCGACTTCGAGTTCGCGCTGTCAGCGTCGGCCTTCGTAGGAGGCGGGTTTCTAGGCACGGTTCAATAGTATTCAACACAAGTTGTAGGTTGCGCCGCCTTTCCGGCCACCAAGCACCAAGCTTCAGCAAGAACCCTGCGGCTATGCCGCGCTCTTCTTGCTAACAGCAGCAACGAGTGGATGCGCCAATTCGATGGCCCGAAGAGCTCGGCGAGGACATGCAGCGTGGCTTGAACCCCCGCGAGACCCGACGGATGTCTCGTTGATGTCGACATGGACCGGCGAGACCGGACCAGCACGCGATCCCTCGCGAGGGTGAAGCGCATCATGATTCATGATGCTGGTCGAACGGTTTTGGTCGTCACCGAGATTTGCCGATATCAGGGCGATCAGCCCGGCTCCCGTGGCCGAGTCATGCGCTGTGGCCTGAACTTCGCTAGAAATCTAATCTCGTGTCAAAATCTCGGCACTCATCTAGAATCTAATCTCATGTCAAAAATAGGTGAGGGAGCGAGTCCCTCGGTCGTCGCGCTGGACGGCCGGGCCGGCCTTGGCCGTGATGTGCTTGGAAACAAGGGGTACGGCATCGATTCGATGCGACGGCAGGGGTTGCCGGTGCCGCCGGCATTTTGCATCACGACCAGCGTTTGCGGGGAGTTTTTCGCCGGTCGCACTCAGTGCATCGACCGGCTGTGGGCCGAAGTATGCGAGCATGTACGGGGGCTCGAGAATCAGACATCCCGCACTTTTGGTCGCGGCCCACGGCCGATGTTGGTCAGCGTGCGCAGCGGAGCCGCTCTATCGATGCCCGGGATGATGGACACCGTGCTCGACCTCGGGATCAATGATGACGTCGAGAAGGCACTCGCACTCGCCGCTTCCGCTGAATTCGCCCGCGACACTCGCCAGCGCTTCAACGAGATGTACCGGCGCATCGTGTTGGGAGGTGACCCAGAGGTCGAGGTACCGGCGGATCCGTGGCAGCAACTGCGGGGAGCGATCGAAGCCGTCTTTGCCTCATGGAACAGCCCGCGGGCCGTCGCGTACCGAAGACACCATGGCCTGGATGCCGACGCAGGAACAGCAGTTGTCGTGCAAGCCATGGTGTTTGGCAATCTCGCGCGCAATTCGGGTACCGGGGTGCTGTTCTCGCGCAATCCTGTCACCGGAGCCGACGAGCCATTCGGTGAGTGGCTTGCCAATGGCCAAGGTGAGGACGTGGTCTCAGGCAACGTCGATGTCGAACCTATCGCGGCGTTGCGGGATGAGCAGCCCGCTGTCTACGACCAACTCATGAGCGCGGCGCAGACCCTGGAGCGGCTCGCCGCAGACGTCCAGGACATCGAATTCACCGTGGAGGAGGGCAAACTGTGGCTGCTGCAGACTCGGGCGGCCAAGCGGTCCGCTCAGGCTGCGGTACGGCTGGCGCTGCGGTTGCGCCACGAAGAGCTGATCGACGATACGGAGGCACTGCGCCGTGTGACACCGGGCCAGATCGAGACGCTGCTCTCACCGGCGCTTCTCCCTGAAACCCGGTTAGCCGCAGCATTATTAGCACGCGGACTGCCGGCGTGCCCAGGCGTGGTATCGGGCAAAGCATATTCCGACGTCGACGAGGCACTCGATGCCGCCGAGGAGGGGGAAGATGTGATCCTGGTGCGTGCAGCCACCAGCCCCGACGACGTCCAGGGCATGCTGGCTGCGCGGGGAATCGTCACGGAGACGGGTGGCGCAACATCGCACGCCGCGGTGGTGAGCCGCGAGATAGGCAGACCGGCCGTCGTCGGATGCGGAGACGGGGTCGTCGCGGAGCTCGAGGGCAAGCTGATAACGGTTGATGGGGCCGAGGGTGAGGTGCGCGAGGGGATCCTGGAACTCACCGCGTGGTCCGAGACTGATTCCCCGGACCTTGCTGAGCTAGCCGAGATCGCGCGCCGTGTCAGCCCGATTCGCGGCCATGCCGTGGGCGATTACCCGGTGCTTACCGATTCCTCTCCATCAGCGGTAGCTAAGGCGCTTGCTGCCGGCCTCACCGACGTCGTTTCCCCGCACCCGCTCATCACCATGTTGGTCGCGCACCAACTCGACAACAACACAAAGGTACTGACCGATGTCTGATTTAACTGTCCTGCAAGCGATCCGCCTCAAGGGTCGGGTGCGTGAGCCGGATTTGATCGCCACCGTCGGTGAAGATCCTGCAGCGGTCGCATCGACTCTGGCGCAACTGATTTCAGAGGGTCTCGTCGTCGAGGGAAAGACTGTCCGGCTCAGTCCTGAGGGACGCGAGCGGCTTAACGCTCTTCTGGCTGAGGAGCGGTCGGGCGTCGACCAAGATGTACTGGCCGGCATCTACGACAGTTTCCGTGACGCCAACAACGAGTTCAAAGCTCTCATAACGGACTGGCAGATCAAGGACGGCCAACCGAACTCCCACGACGACCTCGACTACGACGCAGCTGTGATTGCTCGTCTCGATGACGTCCACCGAATGGTGCGGCCGGTCATCGATTCTGCTGCAACATATCTGAGTCGGCTGAAGGCGTACGCCGACAAACTCGAGTCGGCCTTGGCGAAGGTCAAAGCCGGCGATACCAGTTGGTTGGCCAGGCCGATCGCCGACTCCTACCACACCGTATGGTTCGAACTGCATCAGGAATTCATCGAGGCCTCGGGTCTCACCCGTGAGGATGAGGCACGCGCCGGGCACGCCAGCTAAACGCGTCGGGTAGTCGGCTCGGCCATCGATCACCGTTTGGCCCACGTCATCTCCGGCCGATCGAAAGAAGGGTGGGCATGCATCAAGTGCTCGAACCCTCGTTTAATCTAGAATAAAATCTGGCGCGAGAGGTGATGGCGTGAGCACTGTATTGACCGATGAAGAGACCCTGCTCGTCGAGACCGTGCGCGGGTTCATCGATCGGGAGGTCAAGCCGACAGTTCGCGAGGTCGAGCACGACAACGAGTACCCCGAGAAGTGGATCGAACAGATGAAACAGATCGGGATATACGGACTGGCGATCCCCGAAGAATACGGCGGCTCTCCGGTGTCGATGGCATGTTATGTGCTGGTGACGCAGGAATTGGCGCGCGGTTGGATGAGCCTGGCCGGGGCCATGGGTGGGCACACCGTGGTGGCCAAATTGCTGACACTGTTCGGGACCGAGGAGCAGAAGCGAGCCTATCTCCCGGCGATGGCATCCGGCGATATGCGTGCGACCATGGCGCTCACCGAGCCCGGCGGCGGATCAGATCTGCAGAGCATGACGACCACCGCGGTCCGTGACGGTGACGGCTTTGTGGTCACCGGTGCTAAGACCTGGATCTCCAACGCGCGCCGATCGGGTCTGATTGCTCTGCTGTGCAAGACCGATCCGAAGGCGACGCCGCGACACGCCGGCATCTCTATCCTATTGGTTGAACCCGGCCCGGGACTCACGATCTCGCGCGATCTGCCCAAGCTGGGCTACAAGGGCGTGGAGAGTTGCGAGCTGTCCTTCGACGGCTACCGCGTCGCCGAATCGGCGATCCTCGGTGGGGTGCCCGGCAAGGGGTTCACGCAGATGATGAAGGGCCTCGAGACCGGCCGGATCCAAGTCGCGTCCCGTGCGCTCGGTGTGGCCACGGCCGCCCTTGAGGACGCGCTCGCCTACTCCCAGCAGCGGGAGAGCTTCGGTCAGCCGATCTGGAAGCATCAAGCCATCGGCCATTATCTGGCCGACATGGCGACAAAGCTCACTGCCGCTCGGCAGCTCACTCTCTATGCGGCTGACCGTTATGACAGCGGCGAGCGCACCGACATGGAGGCCGGCATGGCCAAGCTCTTCGCATCGGAGACGGCAATGGAGATCGCGCTGAATGCCGTCCGGATTCATGGCGGTTACGGGTACTCGACCGAGTTCGACGTCGAGCGGTACTTCCGCGATGCGCCGCTGATGATTGTCGGCGAGGGAACCAACGAAATTCAGCGCAATGTCATTGCAGGTCAGCTTGTTTCGCGCGGCGGTATTTGACACTCGACCGGGTTTGGCGGTCGGCGTTCAGCTGGGCGGGGCATTACCTTTTGCGTAGGGCCCCGAGCAGGATGAGGACGCGAGCAGTGCGCGGGCGACGTCACGGGAATGGAAGAGCTTCCCGTGTCAATCAACGGTTTCGCACTATGCCTCCGCGGGACGAGTGTATATGATAATTTTAATATGGATAAAAAAATTCTGATACCCCAGTAACGGGAGGCTCTCGTGGCGGAAGCGGCCGGCGTTGTGGCGGCGTCTGCCCTGCATGCCGTTTCGCCTCCGGATGCGTCGTGGAGTTCGGTCAACCTGGCGGAGGCCGTCCCGGGTGTGATGACGCCGCTGTGCGCCAGCGTGTGGGTTCCGGCCAGCGAACTCGGACTGCGTGCCCCGTTCGTGGCCATGGGTGTGCTACCGGCCAATCAGGCGGCCATCCCAGAGCGCGACGAGCACCGGATCACTGGTGCCTTCTATGGCCGCATGGCCGTGCGGGTGGATTTCCTCTGCGCAATGGGTGATCTGATCCCTGGGCAGTCAGGCGAAGCGCTCTCCCGGGACTTCTTCGGCTTTGTTCCCGATGACTTCGTCAGCAGGCCGTCTATCCGGCGACTCCCGTGGATCGCCGTACGCTACCCCCGGACGCTGCTGCACATCGCGCGGCGAATCGAGCGGCTACGCATCGAAACTGACGCATGGTGGCGCAGCGCGATCGGCATGATCGATTCGCTGTCCGGCGAGCAGCTCCGATCGTTGATGGCAGAGGCGATCTTCCGCTTCGGGCAAACACTCGCCGTGCAGGCCGTGGTCAGCGCCTGCGCTATTCAGCCGTTGCACGAGCAACTGACCAACCTGGCCGACATGGCCGGTGTGGATGCCACTGAACTGTTGCGCGGCCACGGCTCTCACGAGGAGGCCCGGGTTTTGGCCGACCTGTGGCGCGTCTCGCGCGGCAGCCTCGAACTCTCGGACTTTCTGCTCTGGCACGGCTACCACTGTCCCGGGGAGGGCGAGCTGTCCAGCGTGACATGGCGGGAGAACCCTGAACCCGTGCGTAAGCTAATCGCGCAATACCGTGCGATGGACGATACGGCGGCGCCCGACAGCGATCCCGCTGCGCAGCGCCGCGCGGGCAAGCCAGCCGAGAGCCGCTTCTACGCGTCGTTCAGGGGTGCGCAACGATTCAAGTCTCGGCTGGTCCTGCGACTCGCCCGCCGATTTCTGCCGCTGCGCGGTGTCGGGAAAGTTTCATACCTGCAAAGCCTCGACGTGGTGCGTGCCTGTGCCCGTCGTCTCGGGGACCAGTTGGTCGCTGAAGGTGTCCTCGGCGATCGCGACGATGCATTTTATCTCACCGCAGACGAACTGTCCGCCAGCCTGCCGCCCGACGTCAAAACCATTGTGGCTCAGCGCCGCAAGCTTCGAGACGAGTACCGTCAGGTCGCGGTCCCGTCGTCATGGAAGGGTCAGCCGCAACCGGTCGTGCGGACCGGCGGAGAGGCCGAGGATGTGACCACCCTGGCCGGTGTAGGCGCATCCGGAGGCGTCGTCGAAGGTCGCGCGGTGGTGGTCGACGAACCCGCGGATGCCGAGATCAACGACGGTGACATCTTGATCGCGCGCACCACCGATCCGTCCTGGGTGTCGCTGATGTTTCTCGCCAGTGGGCTCGTCGTCGATATCGGCGGCATGATGAGCCACGCCGCGGTGGTCGCGCGCGAACTCGGCATCCCATGCGTCATGAACACCGCCCGCGGCACGTCCACTCTGCAGACCGGCGACCTGATCCGCATTGACGGTGCCGCCGGAACCGTTGAAATCCTGCAACGAATAGGAGTTACCACCTGATGACCGCTGCCGAACTCACCAAGACATGGGGGCCATTGGCCGAACCCATCCACGCCGACGCCGCCGGACCCACCGATCCGGTCTGGAAAGACAACGCCTACCTGTCCTTCTGGGACACCCATAACCAGGTGTTCGGCACATTCCATGTCTCCACATCACCCAACGGAACGGGCGCCCGGCGGGCCCGGTGCAGCGTGTCCGTGCAGGGCAAGATTCTGGAAATCATCGAAGATCTGCCACCGGGCAGCTTTGAGAGCGCGTCGATCAAATTCGGGCTCGACGGCCGGATCGCAGTGCGCCATGAGCGGTTACAGGCCGATTTGGTCAATGTTCCGCTGTTCGTCGCGGCCGACTATGCGGTGAGTGGGATTGTTCCCGAGTTGGTGCCCGGCAAGCCGCTGCAGCACTTCCAGCAGGCCTGCGAGATCAACGGCACTCTGGTGCTCGACGGCGTGGAGTCACCGGTGCAAGCGCAGGGAATGCGGGACCGCACCTGGGGTTTCCGTGACGAGTCCGCGCAGTGGATCGAGTATGCGGGTCTGGTCGCCGTCATCGGCGACACGTTCGTCACCGTCATGAAATTTCTGGGAGCAGACGGCTCGCTACGGTCGGATGGGTTCCTTATCGACGCGAATCGATCGGTCACGATCGTCGACGTCGCATTCGGGCGCGATGCTGCCGGGCAATTCCGGTTGGCCCGTCTGCGAGACGCGGAGGGTGGCAGCCGGCTGGTGACGGTGTCGTCGAGGCTGGCCGGATTCTTTGTGCCAATGGGCGCAGACTCCGAGGGCCCGTCTTTTGGAACCTATGACGACTTCATGTCGCTCGACAGCGAAAACAGTTCCGGTGCGGGATTTTTCGAGCAAGGCATCCTGCACCGAGTGTTCTGATCGAGTGTTCTACGGATAGCCATCGAGCACCCGCGCCGACCAGGACGACCGGCAACGGGGCCGAGGACGGGTCAGCGGTGCCCGGTGATCCACCCGACCGCGCCGGTCGGTGCGGGCAGATCGAGCAGGGACGCCAAGACCTGCGAGGCCGGATTGTTGAACGGCATTGGCGCATCCGGGGGCAGCAGGCCCAGCTCGATCATCTGCTTGCCGACGCGCAGCAGCAGGATCGCGCCCCGCAGCGCAGCCCACGCTTCGAACCAGTCGAGGTCGTGCATTGTGCGGCCGGTGAGCTGCTCGAAACGTGTTATCGCGGCACTACGGTCCGGAAAGCCCTCCAGGCGCGGCAGCCCGATCCCGGCCGAATAGACACGGTCGAAGAACAAGAAGTAGCCCAGGTCGACTTCGGGGCGCCCGAGGGTGGCCATTTCCCAGTCGAAGACACCGGTGACCTTCTGGTCGGGGCCGAACATGAGGTTTCCGAATCGGGCGTCGCCCCAGGAGACGACCAGCGGGTTGTCCTGTGTCGGTCGGGAGGCCGCCAGCAGCTCGAAGGCCTTATCGATGGTCGGGCTGAGTGTGTCGCCGGCGGCCCAGCTGTAGAAGCGTTGCCAGTACTGCAGTTCTTGCTCGATGACCGTGTCGCCCAGGTCGGCGTGCAGTAGCTCGGTCAGGCCGAGCGCCACCGGATCCGCCCGCTGGATGTCCGCGATAACCTTCAGAGCCTCGTCGAACATGGTCGCGCGCTGTTCGGCGGTCAGGTCGACCACCCAGCCCCCGGTCACAAAGGGCGGATCATCGCCAGGCACTTCGCCATACGCCCGCTCCAGCAATGCGAATGGTGAACCGAGAACGTCGCCGGTGGTCTCGTGGGCAAGGACCCGGGGAATCGGGGCGTCGGTGTGCGCCGACAGCAGTGACATCACCCTGAGTTCACGGCCCAGATCGTAGGTCTCGAACAATCCGCCGTCCTGAGGGGGGATGCGAACGACTAAACCCTCTTCCACCAGCTCACCGTGCTGCCGCCAGCTAGCCTCGAATAACACCGTCTCACTGGACATTCCACTCGCCGAGGGAATCATCACGTTCGACACCTTGACCGGCCCGGAGGCATCGAACACGGTCGGCAGCCAGGCGGCAAGGTGTTCACCGACGGCATCCGCGTCCAGTTTGTTCTTCAGCGCCACGATCACCCTCGATCTGATGTTGATCCGACAAAAAATTTAACTGCGATTAGAATATACCTCGAAGGTCGACCAAGGGCTTCAGTCGCGGGCGGCATTCAGACCGCGTACAGGGTGCCTCGCCACATGGCCACCAGAACGTCGACCGCGCTCTCCTCGTCGCGAAGGCTCGACTCGACACCCAGCCCCGCGATGTGCAGCACTCGTTCGGTGCCCCAGAACAGGGTTGCCGCAAGCATTCTGCTCGGTATCGGCGAGGTGATCATCCCGGCGGCGCGTTCGCGTTCGATCTCCGCCGCCCCGGCGGCGATGAATCGTTCGGCTATCGCCAGCCACAGATCGCGCAGTTCGGGCTCGGCATGCCAGTGATGGTTGGTCGCCTGGAACACCGGTCGGTGTCGATGCCAGGCGCGTGTCACGGCACGAATGCTGCGTTCCAGGGCAACCGTTGGCGAGTCCTCGGGGGATCGAGCAAGAAACGGCTGCACTGTCTGGAAGATGTCTTCCATCGCGCGCTCGAGTAAACCGCTGACGACGGAGAACTTGGAGGCGAAATAAAAGTAGAAGGTCGCCCTCGATACTTTCGCTTCGGTGAGAATCTGCGCCACGCTGATGTCCGTCAACGATTGGCGTGCGAGTAGGCGCGTGGTGGCGGCCAGGATGTTCTCGGCTGCTGAGACGCTGTCGGTGTCTGCGACTCTTCGTCGACCGAGCGTTCGCCTCGTCGTTTCGGTCATCGCCGCCACCTTACTCCCGATTTGCCCACCTCAGCGGTGTCGTATGACGATTTTAAGCTAATTTCAAATTAGGTATACACGCTGTATGGACATTGTGTTAGTGTGAGCCGGTCCACACCTGCGGGGAGCTGTCAGCGCCGTCACTGGCGCCCAGGGGTGTCTCTCGCTGTTGCACAGAATGCCGATGGATAGGCGGAAAGGTCAGATTCGGATGAGTTCGATGATCAGCGTCAGCGCGTGGCCGCTGGTAGGTCACGAGGGATGGCCACCCAATATCGTGCCGAGCCCGGGTGACTTCGAATGCAGCGCACCGGCGCAACTCGCCTTCTTCTTCATCGCCGGGGCCGCGGTGGTCATCTTCGCGCTCCCATGGGCCATCCGCGCGGCGATGCGAAATCGGAATTACACCCCACTGCTGGTGATCGGTAGCGGCCTGTTGTGCAGCCTGTGTGAGCCCATGCTCGACATGCTGGGCCATCTGCACTGGGCGAAGAACTTGGTGCCGGCGTTCACGAACTTCGGTATCACGGTGCCGGCCCTGATTCCGCTCTGCTACGTCGCGTTCCTCGGCCTCGAGTCCTACTTTTGCTACTTCGTGATCCGCAATGGCGCACACGCCCGGCACTTTGTCATGATGCTCGGATTGGGCATCTTCACCGATGCGTTGATGGAGACGATCGGCATCAACCTGGGCGTCTACACCTACTACGGCGTGCAGCCGTACAAGTTTCTGAACTTCCCTTATTGGTGGGGATTCATCAACGGTGCGTCGTTTGTCACCGTTGGCGCGATCTTGGCGTATGCGGTACCCCGATTGAAGGGCGCTCAGAAATTCTGGCTGCTGCTGGCGGCGCCGAGCGGCATGATGTTCAACTACTTCGGTGTCGGGTGGGTGCACATTCTGGCCAGCAACTCGACACTGCCTGTCGCAGTCCGCTGGGTGGCGACGACCATCATGATGGCGATGATGGTCGGCTGGATGTTCGTGCTTCATCATCTCGTCGGTCGGCCGAACGACCTGCCGGCGCCACACTGGACGCTGTGGCGGATCTTCGCCTACGGCAAGGTCACGCCCAGCCGTGCGATGCGCCAAGCCATGTGGCAGAAGATGTGCGAAGAAGGCGGTGTGCGAGCCGGCGACGGGATTGCCACCGACCCGGAAGATCCAACTCAGGCGCTGCTCGTCGGACCGACCTTGGTGTTCGCGAACGGCGCAAGCCGGGATCCCCGGCGCGACAGAACCGCCGTCTGATCATCGTCGTGGGTCGCCCAGGTCAATCCTGGGCGACCCACGACTGATCCGTGGGCACGCCTGACGCAACCCGGCTTCCTCAGCCGGTGATCGAAGGGAATGCTGCGATGACGCAGGGTGTGCAGCGAAACGATGGCCGCCTGCGGTGCGGTGTTCGTGCTCCTACTGTTTCCGGCGATCATTATGGTCGGTCTGCTGCCGCCGATTCTCCGATGCAGACCGCTGTCGAGGTGGCGCACTCCTGGTCCACAACCACCGGCCTGAAGCGGTTCGGTCGCATGTGATCACACGAATCTCAACAGTTTTCGGTGCCGTCAACACCTTGCTTTCAGAGACGAGTTCACTACTCGTGGTGCTCGCCGTCCAGAAGGTACTCGGTGGACGTCGTGCCGGCGCGTGGCAATCGATTAAGGTGGCGCCTTGTTTGCGGTGCGGGTTCCGTCGCTTTCGTCGCCTATCTCATGGAATGCGCTCTGCGCCAACGGATTTTGGCGGAATCTTAGAGGGGTCCTGCTGATTGTCCTATCGGTTTCGGTAGCTTTTCGACGTTTTCGTCAAGGCCAAGACCGCAGAAGCCGGCAAGGTGTTGCGTGGATTTAATCCAGATTATAATCTGGCGGCTGTGTCTCATCCCGTAACCGCTGAAAGCCGGTTACTCACTGGCAGCAACCCCTTCAATGTCGAACCCGAGATGGACCTGTTGCATACAGCGCCGGCTGATGCACCGGGCTGGAGCGAGACGATGTTCTTCCACGCATGGTCTCCCCGGGAGAAAGTCGGTGTATTCGTGCACACCGGCAGGTGGCCGAGCGACCTCGATCTGTGGTGGGCTCAGGTAATCGCGTTGCTGCCCAATGGTGAGTTGCTGGTCGATCGGTCGTGGGGGCGAGCAACAGACAATCGGGGTCCGGCGACGGGAAACCTCAAAGTCACGTGCACTACTCCGTTGCGCAGCTGGCGCTTGCACTTTGACGGGGCTGGGGCTATCTGTGACCTCAGCGCAATGGCGGCAGGCCCGGTGGGCGCCGGACCGGCGCGCCGGTTGTCTTTCGACCTGGAATTAGAAGCCGCCGCCCCGGTGTGGGACCTGCACGGGGCGCTGGGGATCGACCGCCTGAGCTGGGCCTCCTTCCACCACAACCAGGGATTCCGAACGAAGGGCTCGCTGACCGCGGGCTCGCAGCGTTGGGACATCGACGGCGTCGCAATTCGGGACCATTCCAGCGGGCCACGGGACGTCGGGCAGCTGGGTGGGCTGCACTTCCTCTTGTTGGTGTTTCCCGAGAGTGGTCGCGTGCTCAACGGCCTGGTGAACTGGCGTCAGGACGGCAGGGTCGACCATCGCACCTTCTGCACTCAGCAGGCCGGTGTCTGTGAGGTGGGGACCGATGTCCGAGTCACCGGTTTGCATTCGGTCGCGACTCACGAACCACGTTCGATGGACGTCACCCTGCAGCGGGCGGACCATTCCTCTGAGGTTTTGAAAGCCACGTGGCTGCATGGCTATTCGTTGACGTATCTACAGCCCAACGAGAACATCAATGGAGTCGACGTCGTTACCCAGCCCGACCCTCTCGTCGTCACGCAGAGCACGGTTCGTGTAGTGGCGCCTGACGGCGAAGTCGGTTACGGCGTCATCGAGCGTGACTACCGACCGTCTGCGCTTCCCTCAACTGAGGAGCGGTGAGGGTGTCGTTGAATCGGTCGGAATCCGCCCTAGACCTGTCCGAGGAAGAACTGGCCGCAAGTCCGGTTCATCATCCGGGCGCCAAGCGGCGATGGACCACCGCCAACGTCGATGAAGGCCTGCCCGGAACGATCACCCCGCTGACCTGGTCCATGTACTTCCCGCCCACCGAGTCCACCATGCGCGGTTGCTGGGTGGATCTCGGTGTGCTGCCGGAATCGCAGCGCCCGATCCCAGACGACGTCGACGGTCGCTTCCTCTCCGTGGCCTACGGCCATGCCATCGCCAACGTGGATCTCTTAGGCCAGATGGCGGCGCGTGTGCCGGGAGGCTCTGCGGCAACCATGGAAGCTCAGTTGTTCGGATCGGTCGAGCGCGATGGCGAACCGGAGCCCAGTGGACTACGCAAGATGCGCCGCTATCCGTTCGTCGCGGCGAAGTTTCCCCGCGCACTGCGTCGCGCGATGCGCGAGCTTGAACCGTGCGCGCAGAATACAGCCCGCTGGTGGCGGGCTACCGTCTTCGAATCCGAGGCGCTGGTGGGCGATTCGGCCGTGCAGGCACTGGCCGAGGCGCGCCGGCGGTTCGAGGAAATCCTGGTCACGCACATGGTGCTCTCGATGGCGTGTCAGGGCCTGATGGGCCGCGTCGAGGCGTTGGCCGTCAAGGCCGGGCTGGACGGCGTGCAGCATGAACTCATCAAGAGCGATGAGGGGACTGCCGAGTTCGACTTGGTCCGCGATCTGTGGAGCCTGTCGGCCGACACGATCACGCTCCAGGATTTCCTGCATCGGCACGGCTTCCACGGCCCCCGCGAGGGGCTGGTGGAATCGACGGTATGGCGGGAGAATCCCCAACCCGTCGCGGATCTGGCCGCCGCATACCGCTCCCGTCGCGGCGGTGAAGACATTGACGCCCTGGTGTTGCGACGGCGGAGCGAGCATGTGGCCGCAGTCCGCCGGCTGGAGCAGGCGCTCGGCCCGATCCGATCGATCCCGGCACGCGCGCTCATCCGATTCGCGGCGCACGCGCCGACGTGGCGCGAAACCGGGCGGGCCAGCATGTTGCAAGCCGTCGACGTCGCCCGCGCGGCATCACGCGTCGTCGGTCGGGATCTTGCCGAGGCGAGTGTGCTCGACGATCCCACGCACGTGATGTTCCTGACGATCGACGAGATCCTGCGTGGTGATCGTGGCGACTGGCCTGATCTTGTCCGTCAACGTCGATCCGACCACGTCACGTTCGACCGGATCGTTCTTCCGCACGTATGGCGTGGCGTGCCCGAGATTGCCGCCGCCGCTGCCGCGGCCACCGGGCCGGCACCCGAGCACCAGCCCGACGTCGTGGAAGGTCTGGGGGTGAGCGCCGGTTCCGCCGAAGGAGTCGTGCGCGTCGTTCGTGATCTCGATGACGCCGACATCGACGAGGGCTCCATCCTGGTGTGCCGCGCGACCGATCCCAGCTGGGCATCGCTGTTCGCGCTCGCCGAAGCGGTGGTCACCGATGTCGGCAGCGCGATGAGCCACGCCGCCATCGTCTGCCGGGAATTGGGGCTGCCCTGCGTCGCCGGCACCCGCACCGGCACCACAACGCTGCGCGACGGGATGCGGGTGCGGGTTGACGGTACGACTGGCCGCGTGGAAATCCTGAACGACGTATCGCGTGTCGACGCGCAGCCGTCTGGCTAGAGCGCCGTCTTTCGCTGAATTCGGCCTTGCCCGAAGATAATTGCGCGTCATCCCAGAATCTGCGGTTTGGCTGCACTTGGACGGCGCCGTCCCGTCAGCGATGGGAACGGCGCCTCACATCAACGCGCTACCGGGAAGGGGTCGTTCTGACCGCTCGAATAGGGGTCGTCGTCTGCTGTCTTGCGTGAGCTCATCAAGTCTTTCAGCACGCCCGCTATGCGCTCACCTTTCTTCTGAAGGTGGAAATCCTTGAGCATGGTTCGCGCAGCGTTCTGGCCGGGCATGCCGCTGATACCGGCGACCGGGTGGGTGCCGGACCCGGTCAGGTAGAGACCGTCGATTGGCGTCTTGTAGCCGGCGAATCCGGCGACGGGCTTGTTCGGACCGAAGCGACTGATGGTCGGATCCACGTGGTAGACCGAGCCGTCGATTGCCCAGAACCGCTCTTCGATGTCGGGCAGCACCAAGGGACGCACGGCCACCTGCAGGTCTTCGACGCCTTTGTAATACTCGTCGGCGTCTTTGATGATGCTGTCGGTGATCTTCTTGCGGGCCACGTCCCAGCCGTCCTCGGGATACGACGGGGTGAGCCCGGTCCAGAACCACCAGAGGTCCTTGCCGGGAGGCGACATCGACGGATCGAAAGAGTTCGTCACCTGGGCCAGGCCCGGGATGGCCTCCGGCACCTTGCCCCGCACGCAGGCGCGGGCGGCCTCGACGGCTTGTTCGTACGTGTGGTAGCAGTTGCACGCCTGCCGCATATCGATACCGTCGCCGCGCCACTTTTCATGCTTGGACATGTCGATACGTCCGGACAGCGCGACATTGACTTTTGCGTCGGCGATACCACGTTTGCGGGTCGGGATGTGGTCGGCGGCGTTCTGCTTCTTCGGTTCCAGAACGCCCCGCGGGAGCAACCGCGTCAGCGTCGTCTTGGGACTGCATGCGGTGAGAACGGCACGCCGAGCGCGGATTTCAACTCCGCCCTTGACACGTACCCCGGTGCAGCGGTTGTTGGTGATGATCAGCTCTTCGACAGGGGAGCTGGTGATCACGTCACCATGGTTGTCCTTTATCACGCTGATCAGCGCTTTCGGCAGCGATCCGGTGCCGCCGTGGAACATGGCCACGCCGTACTTGCTCAGCACACCCAGGTAGATCAGCGACCAGCCAGACATATCAGCGTCGAACGGCATGAACGGGAGACTGCTCAGCATCGGTGCACGGATCATGTCGTGCTCGAAGCTCTCCTCGACCGCCTCCATTTGAGAGCTCGACATCCACCGACCGAGCGCTGCCAGCTGTTTCCGGTTCTTCAGCAGAGCGCGTGCCGATTTCATGATGTTCTTGATCTCCGGCTCACGGACGTTGGTCTGCATCATGGGCAGCCCGATTTCGACAGCCGCGTCGATCACCTCGTAGAGCTCGAGCAGCGCGCGGGCGTCCTTCTTCGAGAAGTACTCCAGTTCTGCGGCGGTCTTGCGGGGGTCGCGCCACAATCCCAGCGACGCGCCGTCAGCCGAAAGCTGAAAGTGTGCGGGGTCGATTACGGTCTGCCGCAGACCGTAATAACGCGACAGCCCAAGATCGCGGTCGATCGTCGTGGTGCGGAACAACGACGCCTGAATCGACGCCTCGTTGATCGTGTACTCAGGTGCTTCTGGGGCGAAGGAATTCGTCGACGTCATACCGCCGGCGGTCGGGGACGCCTCGACGACGAGAACATCCAGCCCGGCCTTCGCGAGATACGCCGCGGCGACCAACCCGTTGTGCCCCGATCCCACAACCACAATGTCGGCTTCGCGCGGCGGGAGAGCGTCCTTCATCACCAGTCCTTCGATCGTCCGAGAGCGAGACTCAAATCTAACTAATATTAAATACTGCCATTGTCAGGCCACGGTTGCGGCCGAAGTGGGTTGGCGCCTACCGAATCCCGCCCAAGTGCGTGCTTGCCTGAACACTCGAACAAGGGTCATCGGCACCGTGGTCATCGCCACGATTCTGTTGCACCATACACACTGTATGCTCAATGCGATCCAGAGCACAACCCACTGTCGAAGCCCACTTCGGGCGCGGTGGCCCACGGTCGAGACGTGACCGCGAATGCCCGGCACCGTCGCCCCCCGCGAGGCCGGCCCCGGGGTCCAGGGTCGCATCGTCCAATCGGCTGAACCGCGAAGCATCAGAACGGCAAATTTGTCCCGGATCCTGTACAAGGCTTTTTACTTGAATATAGATTCAATAAGCGAAGTCAACTCACGTCACCGAAGCCGGGAGCGCTGCCACCATGGTCAACCCAACGTCTACCGTCGATGCGCAACGCCGACGCACGGCCATCATTGAGTCTATTGATCAGGCAACACCGGCCTGGCTTACCGGCACCCTGCAGGCTGCGGGCGCGCTGCACCAGGGTGAGGTCACGGAGGTGACCAGCGACCTTATGAATGTCGGTCAACTGGGACTGGTCGCGCGTTTGAACCTGGCCTACGACAGCGCGGAATCGGATGCACCTTCCTCCGTCATGTTGAAGCTGCCGTCAACTGATGCCGGGAGTAGAGGTATCAGCGTGAGCCTTGGCTTCTACGAAGCCGAAGTGGGGTTCTACCAACAGATAGCGTCTACCGTCGGCGTCCGAATTCCACTGGTCTACCAGGCTGACATCGAGCCCGAGACCGGGCGCTTCACGCTGTTGCTGGAAGACCTCAGCCCGATCGCTGCACCCGGAGACATGATCGCCGGTGGCACCGTGGAGCAAGCCGCGCGGGCGCTGGACGGGCTGACAACGCTGCACGCCCCGAGGTGGTCCGACCCGAGTCTGGCCGCACTGACGTGGTTGGCCAACCCGCAACGCCTGCAGGGCTTCTTCGCCGGCGTCGAGCCGATGCTGCCAAACTTTCTCGAGCGCTTCGGCGACCGCCTCGACTCGCGTGATGTCGCTCTCGCCGAGCAGGCGGCACCCCACGCCAACTCATGGGCTGAGCGAACGAATCAGGGGCGCAAGACGGTTCTTCACGGTGACTACCGCATGGACAATGTGTTCTTCCCGACGGTGCCCGACCAGCCGGTCGCTGTGATCGATTGGCAGGTCGCCCAGCTCGGTCCGCCGCTGATTGATGTGGCCGTTTACCTGGGTGGTTGTCTTTCGCTGGAGGATCGGCGAAGGCACGAGCGTGATCTGTTACAGCGATACCAGGACGGGCTGGTGTCTGGTGGTGTCACGGACTTCTCCTTCGACGACGCGTGGGAGAGCTATCGCTGGTGTGCCTTCTACGGTTTCATGCTCTCGATACCAATGGCCGTCCAACTCGAGCGATCCGACCGGGGCGACGCGCTGTTCGCGGGCATGTTCGCCGCATATGCCCACCAAGTTCGCGACCTGGACTCGATGGAGCTGCTGAAATGAGCCGCCGACCTGTGACCACGGCGCTGGCATTCTCGTGTGATCGCTACACGCCCCCTGCGGCTTTCGGACAGGCGGCCGGGGCCGCTTTGGACAGCGGCGCCGTCGACGAACTGCTCGTCTGGGATCAGATGACCAATTTCTGGCCGCGACAGCTGTGGTGCCCCGGCAACACTCCCATGGCGACGGTGATGCCCGACCTGGACTCGTACTGCGACGCGTTCGCGATGAGCGCCTACCTCGCGGCGAAGGCTCCCGGCCTCGGCGTGACGATCAGCACCGACGCCATCCGGCGCGGGCCTGCGGAGCTGACCCAAACCATGATGACTCTGGCCAACCTCACTGACGGTCGCGCGAAGATCATGATCGGAGCGGGCGAGGCCAAACAGATCACACCTTTTGGGTGGCGCAGGTCAGAGGGTCTAGAACGTCTCGAAGATCAGTTCAAGGCCTTCGACGCGTTCTGGGATACCGACGGACCCGTTAACTTGGCAGGTAATCACTGGACTTTCAAAAACGCCTGGCTGGGCGAAGCGCGTGGTCACCGACCTACCGTCTGGGCGTTGGGGGGAGGCCCAAAGCTTCTCGACCTCGCCACCACGTACGCCGACGGATTTTCTGCCATCGTGCCCTGCGTCGCCCCGAACGTGGATTCGTGGGCTCAAACGGTTAGCACGCTGAAGACCGACTTGGAGCGGAAAGGACGTGACCCGGAAGCCTTCGAATTCGGCATCTGGTTCATGTCGTTGATCCATGAAGATGAGCAACTCCTCGAAGCGGCTTTAGACAATCCGCTGATGCGCTGGATGGCAGGAGTCTTCGGTCGCGTCGACCAAAGCGCATGGGACGCAGAGGGAATAGAACCGCCGCTGCCGAGAGACTGGCATTACGCCATCAAACTGCTTCCGGTCCAATGGACCGACTCCGAGATCGACGGTTTGCTCAGCCGCACAACACATGAGATGGCTCAGAAATCATTCGTATACGGCACCCCGGCGTCCGTCGCCGATCAGGTGGCGCAATACGTGGAGGCTGGGGCCACCTGGGTCAGCGTCTGTGACATCCTGCCGCTCATCCTCGACCCCGCGGACGCACAACTCGGACAGCACAGGAACCTCGAAGTCTGTGCCCGCTTGAAGAAACACGGATGACGCGGAGGATGAGCAAGCAGTATTCCTACGACGACGAGGGCAGCCACGAGCCGGCCAGCGACGATCCCGACTGGCAGGAAAGTGTGTTCGTGCACTGGTATGACCGCGCCGCCGGGATCGGCGGAGTCAGCCGGATCGGCCACGAACCGAACCGACCGGACGGTGGCCGGTCAGCCTTGCACTGCTTCGTGGCCACCACCGACGGTACCCGCCTTCGTCGCAACGATTTTCAACTTCCCTTCGAGCCGGCCGCATCACCACGCGGATTTCGCTCCGGCGGCTCGGAGTGGCATGTCGACGCTGGAGCGCCCAGGCTGGTGATCAATGAACCCGGCGTACACATCGACTTGCGCATGGACAACTTCTATCCGCTGACTGACTTCTTCCCGCCCCAGGGGAGCATGACTGAGGATTTCGCCAAGGACCACTACGAGACGTCGGGTCGTATCCGCGGCAGCGCCCGCCTCGATGGCCGGAGTTTCGACGTTGACGGGATGTACCATCGCGACCACTCGTGGGGTTTACGCAAGGCGACGACCCTGAAGAGCCACCGGTGGATCTCTGGAACCTTTGGCCCGGATCTGTCTTTCGGTTCAATCATCTGGCATGCCGCCGACGAGTCGATGGTCAGGGTCGGCTACCTCGTCCGCGACGGAGAGGTCAACTACGCGGCTGACGTTGACGCTGTGACGTTTCTCGAGCCCGATGGTTTGACGCACCGTGGCGGCGAAGTCCGCTGGTGGATGCCCGACGGAGATGTCTTCGAGCTTCGGGCCGAACCCGTCGACGCCGTCGTGGCCCAGCTGCACAACGCCTATTACGTCGACTCCATCTGCGACGTCCGATTTCCCGGGGGCGGCGACCGCTGGGGGATTTGCGATTTCGAAATCAGCAACAACGCTCGATTAGGGACCGCGCCCGTCGGCACTTCAATCAACGCTGCGCTCGCCAGCGGTCTGACGAAAAGGCAATGACCATGAGCGCCTTCGATCAAAATCGCCGCGGATGCCCGCTCGGACCGAGGCGACGACTAGCACGGACGCGAACGCTATGACTGAGGTGATGCCCTCTACCGCAGCAGGTTTTGTCACCGAGAAAACTATGTCGACGTTCCGAAATATTCAGCAGCACGCTGCGCGGGGGATTGTCAGGTGACGCGGGTAAGCGACATGCTCAAGACACTGGACACGGTTGATCCGCGTATCGGGGTGCGGTGGACCACCGGCAACATTGCCGAGGCTTTTCCCGGCGTGTTCACCCTGTTTGGCATTACGTTCGCGTTTGAGCCGATGGAGATGTCATTCCGGCGTCTTTTCGTCGACCTGGGGGTCTTCGCCCGTAACGAGCTGCGGGTGCCCGAGGACGTTGAGGACTGCTTCCTCACGGTGTTCTCCGGTTGGGGCGCAGGGAATATCGACAAATTCCGCGAAATCGCCAATGTCATGCCGGGGACTACCGCAAAAGCCGTCGAGCAGCAGCTTTTCGGGTATGCGCGGCCTGAGACCGTCGACGAGAACAGCCGGAAGCGCTACCCGGCGATCATCGTGAAAGCCCCGCGCTGGATGCTGCGCACCCCCAAGCGGCATAACGCGATGTTCGCCGAGCTCCGAAGATGGCGGCTCGACCAGCTGTCGAGGATCCCCCATCTCGACGAAAAAGGTTGCTTGGCAGTGCTTGCCGGGTCGCGGCGCCGCTTCGAGGACATGATGAAGATTCACATGGGCGTTGCGATGATCAGTTCCTCGATCGCCGAGAAGGTCGCTGCTGCTGCTGCCGCCGCCGGTAAGCCGGGACTGGAAGCCCAACTGCTCTCCGGCGTCAGTTCCGATGAAAACGAGGTCGCACACGATCTGTGGGCGTTGGCGCACAACCAGATAACGATCGGCGAATTCACGGACCGACACGGCTACCACGGCCCGAACGAGGGTCAGTTGATCGGCGTCACGTGGCGCGAGAACCCCGCTCCCGTCCTGGCGCGCCTTGACGACTATCGGGCGATTGACGCCGCAAGCCCGCGTGTACCACGCAACCGCAGCGCCGCGCAAGCGAGCGCCCGCCAGCGGGCGCTCGCCGAATTGTTGGCCACGACTCCTAGATTCAAGCGTCGCCTCACTGCCATGATCGTCAAGCTGGCGGCCCGTTTCCTCGCTCTGCGGGAACAGGGTAAAGCCGGTTACCTGCTCACCTACGACGTGGCCCGTGCGACGGCTCGTAGGCTCGGTGCGTTGCTCGTCGAACGCGGCATCATCGCCGACTCTGAGGATGTTTTTCACCTCTCGTATCACGACCTGGTAGCTGGAATCTCCGGCGATCAGCGTGCCGCGGTCGCCGATCGGGTGGCGCAGTACGCCGAACGTCAAGGTATTCGGCTGCCCAAGGCATGGTCCGGCAGCCCGGAGATCACCAAACTCGCAACGGTTACCGGCGAACTGCTCGACGTCGGAGGGATAGTGGCCGGCGTGGCCGCCAGCGGCGGCATCGCCGAGGGGCGGGCGCGGGTGGTGCGTGACCCCGGCGACGTAGACATCGACGACGGTGACATTCTCGTGTGCGAAACCACCGACCCGTCCTGGGTGTCACTGTTCCTGGTGGCAGGGGCTGTGGTGACCGACCACGGCGGCATGCTCAGCCACGGCCCGATCGTCGCCCGCGAGATCGGCATACCGTGTGTCTGCGGTACCGAGACCGGCAGTCATCGCATATCTGACGGTGCGCTGCTCCGGGTCAACGGCAATGTCGGCACCGTCGAAGTGATCGGGTGATACACCCAATAAGAGTGTTCCTGCTCGTGATGCGTGACGTCGCCCAGTCTTGCCGTGTATGCGGTTGAAGGGCGGCCGCGAGGTAAGACGCTTCGACTTGAGCTGTGGCGGGGTTAAACCGCCGGACCGCCACCGCGCGCCACTGTTCGACTTCTCCGGCGAGAAGTCCAAAGTGTCTTAACGCTGTTCGTCGCTCGCTTCGGTTTCACATGAGATCTGTGCTCAAGACCCACCCCAAACACGCTGAGGAACCACCCCATCCGCCGACTTGAATGGACTGAGGCAGGACCGGTTCAGCATTTTTTGAGTCTATGTTAAATTATAGGAGTGACTGAAGCCTTTATCGTTGATGCAGCTCGTACACCTGTGGGTAAGCGCGGTGGTGGATTCGCTGACGAGCACCCGGCCGACATGGCCGCCCACGTGATTCGTACTGTCGTCGATCGACACGACATCGACCCCGAGTCGATCGATGACGTCATCCTGGGCTGCCTGGACAACATCGGTTCCCAGGCCGGCGACATCGCGCGGACAGCGGCTCTTGCGGCTGGCCTGCCCGAGTCGGTTCCCGGCGTCACGATCGACCGCCAGTGTGGATCGGCCCAGCAAGCCTTGCATTTCGCCGCGCAAGGCGTGATGAGCGGCACTGCGGACCTGATCGTCGCGGGCGGCGTGCAGAAAATGAGCCAGTATCCAATATTGTGCGCTTTCGGCGCAGGTGAGCCCTTTGGCGCGAGCGATCCATGGACCGGATGCCGGGGATGGGAGGCCCGGTTCGGCACTCAGGAGATCTCACAGTTCCGCGGTGCGGAGATGATCGCCAGTCAGTGGAAGCTCAGCCGTGAGGACAACGAGAAATTTGCGTTAACCAGCCACCAGCGCGCCGTGGCAGCTATTGCCGACGGCCGATTCACAAGGGAAATAACGCCGTATGCGGGCGTCACGGTGGACGAGGGGCCACGCGCCAACACCTCACTGGAGAAGATGGCGAGCCTGCCGACCCTGATTGAGGGCGGGGTGCTGACTGCGGGCGTGGCCAGTCAGATTTCCGATGGGGCGGCAGCGCTGCTGATCGCATCGGAGGATGCCGTCAACAGGTTCGGACTGACACCGCGGGCGCGAATTCACCACATGTCCGTGCGTGGCGCCGACCCGGTGATCATGTTGACTGCTCCCATTCCGGCTACCCGGCACGCACTCAAGCGAACGGGACTCTCGATCGACGACATCGATCTCGTCGAGATCAACGAGGCTTTTGCACCTGTGGTGCTCGCCTGGCTGGCAGAACTCGAGGCAGACCCGGACCGGGTCAACGTCAACGGTGGTGCGATTGCTCTGGGCCACCCCCTCGGGTGCACCGGCGCCCGCTTGATGACCTCGCTACTGCACGAGCTGGAACGCACCGGCGGCCGCTACGGACTGCAGACCATGTGCGAGGGCGGCGGCCAAGCCAATGTCATGATCATCGAGAGGCTCTAGGCGGTGCGCCGAACACTCTACGGCCCTGACCATGAGGCCTACCGCGAAACGGTCAAGGAGTTCTTAGCCCGAGAAGTGGTCCCGTGCCAACATGATTGGGACCGAGACCACCGGATCGACCGCGACGTGTTCGCCCACGCAGCCAAAGCGGGCATCTACGCTTTGGAGGTGGACGGGCGGTACGGGGGTGCCGGTGAACACGACTACCGCTACCGAATGGTGGTCTGCGAGGAGATCGCCCGAATCAACGCTTTGTCGTTCGGCTTGACCATCAGCCTCCAAGACGACCTCGTGCTGCACTACCTCCTCGATCTCACGTCTGAGGAACAGAAACAACGTTGGTTGCCGGGCTTCGCCTCCGGCGAATTGATCGGCGCCCTCGCTATGACGGAACCGGGTGCCGGCAGCGATCTCCGAGGGATCCGCACGAGCGCTCGCCGCGACGGCGAGCACTGGGTTCTCAACGGGCAGAAAACGTTCATTTCCAGTGGGATCATGGCCGACCTCATCGTGGTAGCCGCTTGCACCGATCAAGAGGCGGGCTCGCGAGGCTTCAGCTTGTTCGTAGTCGAGCGCGAAACCCCAGGATTCAGACACGGACGCCAGCTGGACAAGATCGGGCTACCGGCCCAAGACACTGCCGAATTATTCTTCGACGACGCCCGCGTTCCAGTCGAAAATCTGCTCGGCAAGGAAGGCAGCGGCCTCCAATACTTGATGAGCCATTTGCCGCGCGAGCGATTAGGTGTTACGGCACAGGCTATCGCGACCACACGCGCAATATTCGACCTCACGGTCGAGTATTGCCGACAGCGCAAGGCATTCGGTCAGCCGCTGACCGCAAAGCAACACATCCGCTTCGAACTGGCAGAGATGTCAACGGAGCTCGATATCGCGGAAGCCTACGTCGACAAATCGGTAGAAGCGTTCAACGCGGGTGAACTTTCGCCAGTTGATGCGGCAAAAGGCAAGTGGTACGTCAGCGAGCTTCAACACCGCCTTATCGACCGGTGTCTGCAACTCCACGGCGGATACGGCTACATGCTTGAATACCCCGTTGCTCGAGCGTATCTCGACACCCGAGCGCAGACTATCTATGGCGGCACGACGGAGATCATGAAGGAGCTCATCGGCCGCGAGATCGCCGGCTCGGACCCGACTTCCAAACGGAGATGAAGTGACGCCGTTTTAGTCTCGGTGTCCGCGGCCTGCGTCGCTGCCACTGGCGAGCGGCTCGACGGGCGTACTGAAACTTTGCCGTGGCGGGGTGACGTTGCCCCCGCTACGGCAATGCATATGCTGATCAACGGCGTTGAAGCCCGTCGTGCGGCGCAGACGGCGACCGAAGTTGCCGTGCGGGAGGCTCGCTCAATGGATTGGACGTGGGATCGCATCTCGCTCGCACTGGACGTAAAGCCAGACGGCGAAGCGATACGCCGCAGGTCCGGCTCCCGAGGAGAAGAGCTCATGAGTGACCTCGCCTGAAGCTGCAATGGCAGCCGCCGACAATCAAAGTATCAGCAAACCGACCAAAGTCGTTTTCGCTCAAGAGGTTATACTACGGATGTGACTCGGCAGAAGATCCTTATCACCGGTGCGAGTTCCGGCCTGGGTGCCGGTATGGCCCACGCGTTTGCGGCCAAGGGACGCGACCTGGCACTGTGCGCTCGGCGTACCGACCGGCTCGCTCATCTCAAAGATGAACTCGTGCAACAACATTCTGATGTAAGAGTTGCCATCGCGGCGTTGGACGTCAACGATCACGAGCAGGTGCCGAAGGTGTTCGAGGAGCTGTCGGATGCACTCGGCGGCATCGACCGGGTGATCGTCAACGCCGGCATCGGCAAGGGTGCACGCCTGGGGTCGGGCAAACTGTGGGCCAACAAGGCGACTCTCGAGACCAACTTGGTGGCGGCGCTGGTGCAGATCGAGACTGCGCTGCAGATGTTTCATGAGCAAGGATCGGGGCACCTGGTGTTGATTTCCTCGGTGCTCGGCGTCAGGGGAGTGCCGGGCGTGAAGGCGTCTTACGCGGCCAGCAAGGCTGGGTTGAGTTCGTTGGGCGAAGCGTTGCGCGTCGAGTATGCGCGTGGGCCGATTAAGGTTTCGGTGATAGAGCCCGGTTATATCGAGTCGGAGATGACCGCCAAGTCGCAGAGCACAATGTTGATGGTGGACAACGAGACTGGGGTCAAGTCATTGGTTTCGGCGATCGAGCGCGAGCCGGGACGGGCGGCGGTGCCCTGGTGGCCCTGGGGGCCGATGGTGCAACTCATGCGGGTACTGCCGCTGCCGCTGATCAAGCGCTTTGCGTAACGCTTGGCGAAGTCGCTGCAGTATGACGAAATGCGGATGCCAAACCAAGTCTATGTGGCGCGGACATTGGATGCCGCCGTGCGGGGAGCTGCGCTGGCCCACGGCCCGGGTCGCATATACGTCGTGGAACCGTTGGGCGTACTCGAGGACGATCCCTTCGCTGCAGCTCGACAGACGCGCGGGCTCTGTACGCGACTGGGTTGTTGCTCAAACGCTTGTCACAAACTCGTTTTGAGCGTCATCCGCAAGTCAGCTGAAGCGGACGTTCAACGTCGCCAAGCCGAAGATCTTTCGGCCGTTGGATTTCGCGGCGACGATGATGACACCGCTGCGGGTTGCCGGGTCCAGCGATTTGATCCGGCCGCTGTATTCGATGTCCGCACCTCCGGTGGCCGACACGATCGCGGGCTGGGACAACCGCACCGCGTAGCGGGTAACCGCGCCGGGGTCACCCGACCATGCGGAGGCGAATCCGGCACCCAAACCCATGGTGAGCATTCCGTGAGCGATCACGTCGGGCTGCCTTGCCAGCTTGGCGACGTTCTCATCCCAGTGCAGCGGATTGGCGTCACCGGCCACGCCGGCGTAGTTCACCAGGTCGCCGCGGGACAGCCGGGCATGGTGCACCGGTAGCTCGTCGCCGACCTTCAGGTCATCGAAGGAGGGCGTCCCGGGGATGCGGTCCGCGCCTCCTTGGGCGATCCGAACCTCGCCCGCGGGGCGGACGGTCTTGCGGTAGGCCGCCTCGGAGGTGTCGATACCGGTGAGGTTCACGTCATGCATCACCACGTTCTCCGCGGCCTTCAGCATCGCCGGATCGACGTCCTCAGCCGTGACTCCGACGACGGTGGTGTGCATGGTGTGCACCCGCTCGCCGGCAGAGTCCGTAAAGGTGTTGGTTACGGTGATCAGATCCCTGCCCGCGATTCTGCGCACCGATGACAGCTCGACGTCCGTGTGCAGTTCGTCGCCCGCCACGATCGGCCGGTGCTGCTCGAAGACTTCTTCGGTCTGCAGATACATGTCGTAACCGACGACCACCGATTCGAACAAATGCCGATTGGCGACCATGCCGGGGATCGACGTGAACGTCAGCGGGGCCACCAGGCCCGAATACCCCAGCTTCGCGGCGGCGGCGACATCCCAGTGCGCGGGATGGTAGTCCTGCACTGCGCGGGCGTACTCGCGCACCTTCTCGCTGGCGACCCGGTAGATGCCGTCAAGTTGGTAGTAGTGGCCGACGCGTGATTCGAGCGTTGACGTTTCTGCTGCTGCGGCCATGAATTTGTTCAACTTCCTAGCGAGGTGGTCACGCGAGACGGACCAGAGCACACTAGCGCGGGCATCGTAGGGTGTCGGCGCCGGCGAACGGGACAATGCAAAGAACGCAGCGTTGGCCGGTTGATCACGTGGCGGATACCTGGTCATGTCACCGTGCTCATGTGCGAGCGGAACCGTCGACCGGCCAATCACGCCTGGCCGGCCGGTTCCATACCTGGTGTGAGGCGTTCGTCGGGCGGTTGCCGTTCGGGGTGGGGGCGCTCGTCGCACCGACGTTTGTGGGCTTTTGTGTGATCAACGGCTTCACCTTCGGCGTTGATCTGACGATCCTCACGGGTCTGCGTGGCGTGCTCGGCCTCCCGGTGCCGATCGCGGTCACGGCTGCCTACGTCTGCGCGTTCGCGCTCAGCTACGTGCTCAATCGCACGTTCAATTTCCGGTCCCACGCACCGGTCGGGCCGCAGGTAATGACCTACGTCGTGGTGGTCGTCGTCAATTACTCGGCCTTCATCCTCGGGATGACCACCGCGCTGGCTGCCATTGGAGTGCAGTATCAGCTGTCGCGGCTTGCGGCGGGCATGTGTGAAGCGGTGTACATGTACAGCGCGATGCGGTGGGTGGTGTTCCGCCGCTGAACTGCGCGCCGGCCGCACTTGTTGGCCGAGGTGTGGCCCGCGCGTGACCTGACCGCGACGGCGACGAAGGACGCTCGACACGTGACGCTAATCGCGGTCATCGCCGCACTCGCGACAGCTGCCTGCACCGGCTACTACTTCGGGCGGCGCGCGGCCTCGACGCCGACGAGCTGGAGAAAGCGAACGAGCCGGATCGCTCTGGGCAGGCAGGCCATCAACCTGCTCGCGATGATCACCGCGCGCCGGATCCAGCAGCGCTTCCGGGCCGAGCGCATCGTCGCCGACGTGGCCGCCAGATACGGGCTGAGAGTCGTTGCGCCGCCCCAATTTCGCCGCGGCCGTGCGGTGCGTGTGCGGTCCTATTAGTGTGCATTGGCATGGCTGCATTGCAGGACAAAGTCGCTCTGGTGACCGGAGCATCGTCGGGCCTGGGCGCCGAAACGGCGAAGTTGTTTTCCCGCGAGGGCGCAACGGTTTTCGGTGTAGGTCGCGATGTCGACCGCTTGCGCGATGTGTTCGCCGGCGTCGAACGCGGCGGATTCGCGTCGGTGGACATCGGATCGGTGCGGGCTTGCCGGGATGCGGTCGAGCACTGCGTCCGTGACTTCGGCGGCCTGGACGTCCTCGTCAATGTCGCGGGGCGCCACCAGATGCGCCGGACGGAGTCGATGACCGACGACGATTGGGAACAAGACCTCGCGGTGAACCTCAATGGGCCGTTCTACCTGTGCAGGGCCGCGCTGCCGCATCTGCTGGAGCGCGGCGGGAACATCGTCAACGTCAGCTCCATCGCCGGTGTCGAGGGGCAGGCGTATTCGGCCGGCTACTGTGCCGCCAAGCACGGCCTGATCGGTCTCACCCGTGCTTTGGCGGTGGAATACACCGCGGATCGGTTGCGCGTCAACGCGGTATGCCCCGGCGGCATGCTCACGCCGCAGATCGAACAGTTCAGCGCGCCAGAGGATCCCAACTACGACCTGATCATGCGCACAGCCTCACCACGCGGCATGATGCAGCCCCTTGATGTCGCCAACGTGATCGCCTTCCTCGCCAGCGATGCCGCGGCCGCGGTCCACGGCGCCGTCTATCGCGTCGACAACGGCAAGGGCGCCGGCTAGCAGATCGCTACCAGACGAGCGCGTCGAACATGAGCGCGGTGCCGGCGGCGGTGGACGCCTGATACAGCGGTTCCCACCACACCACTCGCGCGGTGGTCGGCACCCGGTGCATCCGGCGTTCGCCGACGAACCGGTAGGACCAGTACAGGGCCACGGCGGCGAACGCCGCCACCCCGATGCAGTTCGCCGCGGAGACCCAGGAGATGGCGGTCGTGGCCGGGGGCATGTCGTGTGAGGGCAGCTTCATGCCGGGCATGTCCATGACCGGCGAATCCGGTTGTGAGTGCGGGAGTATGGAAACGCCCCGCACGGCCCCGCTCATCAGCGCGTACATCCACGCCATCGCCGCCATCATCACCGCGTAGTAGCAGGTTTTCAGTCGCTGACGTGATGCCGGAGATGCCCAGACCGCAACGCCCACAAACCAAAGGCCGGCCACCAGAAAAAAGAGCGCCGGACCGATTGCCGGCAGGTCAAGCCCAACGCGCCACACCATCAAGACCATCGCCACCGACATCGTCAGATGCAGCAGGTGAGTCAGCCGGCCCGTCCACCGATCATGTTGTGCAACAGTGAGGTACGCGTACATGGCGATGCTCATGCCGAACAGAACGGTGACAGCCCAGCGCAGCCCCGGTTCGCCGATCATGGCCTGCAACATCGTGACCTGACGAATATCGTCTGCCCCACCCAGCCCCGAACCCATGCCGCGCCCATGGCGCCACCGTACCCCTACGGGGTATTTGAGCCAACCATAGTCGAGGGTGTCGGCGAGGAGCCGGCAGCCCAGCCCGCGCAGCGGGGGTGCGGTAACGGTTCGGGCACGTTTCAATCACCTCCCGACACGTCGTGCGGCACCACGCATCACGTGACTGACAATTCGGGGCATGACGCAATCGCGGGAGTCCGACGATGGCGCGTGAGTTCTCGCGGCAGACGTTTCTGCGGGGCGCCGTCGGCGCGTTGGCTACCGGAGCGGTCCTCGGCGCACCCCGGGTCGCCGCCGATCCCAGGGCTACCGGTTGGGAGGGTCTATCCACTGCCCTCGGCGGGAAGGTACTCCTTCCCGACAGTCCTCAATTCGCCGGAGCCAAGCAGGTTTTCAATACCAACTACAACGGGCTGACACCCGCGGCGGTAGTCACCCCGACGTCGGCGGCCGACGTCCAAAAGGCGATGGCCTTCGCCGCCGCGCACAACCTCAAGGTCGCCCCGCGCAGCGGCGGACACTCCTACATCGGCGCGTCGACCGCCAACGGCGCCATGGTGCTGGACCTGCGACAACTGCCCGGGGACGCCAATTACGACGCCGCCACCGGACAGGTGACGGTGACGCCGGCGACGAGCCTGTACACGATGCACCGGACGCTGGCCGCGGCCGGCCGCGGCATCCCAACCGGTACATGCCCGTCGGTCGGCGCCGCGGGACACGCGCTCGGCGGCGGCATGGGAGCCCAATCCCGGCACGCCGGCCTGCTCTGCGATCAGTTGACGTCGGCGTCGGTGGTGCTGCCCAGTGGCCAGGCGGTCACCGCGTCCGCCGCCAGCAACCCGGACCTGTTCTGGGCACTGCGCGGTGGCGGTGGCGGCAACTTCGGCGTGACGACCTCGCTGACCTTCGCCACGTTCCCCACCAAGGACGTCGACGTCGTCAACCTCAACTTCCCGCCACAGTCGTTCGCGCAGGTCCTCGTCGGGTGGCAGAACTGGCTTCGCACCGCCGACCGCAGCAGCTGGGCGCTGGCGGACGCCACCGTCGACCCGATGGGCGTGCATTGCCGGATCCTGGCGACCTGTCCGGCCGGGTCGGGTAACAGCGCTGCGGCCGCGATCACCCAGGCGGTGGGACTGCAGCCATCGGGTACCGAGAACCACACCTTCAACTACATGGACCTGGTGAATTATCTGGCCGTCGGCAACCTCAACCCCTCACCGCTGGGGTACGTCGGAGGGTCCGACGTCTTCGCCACCGTCAACGCGGGGGTGGCGCAGGGGATCGCCGCGGCGGTCAATGCCTTTCCCCGCGGTGCCGGCCGGATGCTGGCCATCATGCACGCGATGGACGGCGCCCTCGCCACGGTGGCGCCCGGCGCCACCGCCTTTCCATGGCGCCGGCAGTCGGCGCTGGTGCAGTGGTACGTGGAGACGGGCGATCCCGCGGCCGCGACCAACTGGCTCAACACGGCACACCAAGCGGTGCAACAGTATTCGGTCGGCGGCTATGTGAATTACATCGAGGCGAACCAGCCGCCGTCGCGATATTTCGGCCCAAACCTGTCCCGGCTGAGCGCCGTACGGCAGAAATACGATCCCGGCCGCGTCATGTACTCGGGGCTGAACTACTAGCCGCCGAACGCCCGCGGACGCGGCTGCCGTGGGACGCCGATCACCCGATGATTAGCCCGGCTTCGCACTGGGTACCTCCAGTGTGTCTGTGGCGAGTTAAGGGGTTGGCGAATGGCAGTCGAGCACGGTCGTGCACGGTGCCCCCGTTGCATGGCGTGGGCGCAGTACCGGTTTCTTGAGCGCGATGACGACAAGCTCGAGTATCAGGTGCATTGCGATGCGTGCGGGAACCTGTACTCCGAGGTGACCATCGCGTCGTCGGTCACCACGCCGGCCGCCTGAATGGCTCATCCACCTCTCATTCCACGCTGAGGCGGCGGGCGCGACCTGCCACGTTACGGAACCGCACCCTCGTGTAAGGTCTGGACCGCGAGCCAAGACGCCCCCACTCCGGAGCAGCGCCTAGTGCGCGCAACGCCGTGCGAAACGCGTTGAAAGGGGCGGCGTGAAAGAGGTATTGGCGCGAGCCGGCATCTTCCAGGGGATCGCTCCCGATGCGGTCGATGCGTTGGCTCGCCACCTGCAGCACGTATCGTTCCCGCGCAGGCGAACCGTCTTCGTCGAGGGCGAGCTCGGTGACGACCTCTACGTCATCCTGTCGGGCTCAGTGAAGATCAGTCATCAGACGACCGACGGTCGCGAAACCGTCTTCGCGGTGCTGGGCCCCGGGGACGTGTTCGGTGAGCTTGCGCTGTTCGACCCAGGCCCGCGAACCTCGACGGTGATCACCTTGACCGAGGTGGAAGCCGTGCGGATGGACCGGCACGCATTGCGTACCTGGATCCTCGAACGCCCCGAAATCGCCGAGCAGCTGTTACGGGTGTTGGCACGCCGACTCCGACACACCAACAACACGCTGTGCGACCTGATCTTCACCGACGTCCCCGCCCGGGTGGCCAAGCAAATCCTTGATCTGGCAATGCGATTCGGTACCAGCAATGGGGGCTCGGTGCTGGTCGAGCACCACCTCACGCAGAAGGAACTCGCGCAACTCGTGGGGTCCTCGCGGGAAACGGTCAATAAGGCGCTATCGGACTTCACCCAACGCGGATGGATCCGGCAACAGGGCAGGGCCCTCATCATCGACCAACCCGCGAAGTTGGCCCGCCGCGCAAGGGCTTAACGCCCCACGTGACCCAAGGGGACGGGCGCCGGCATCAGGACGATCGTCCAGCCGTCCGGGTCGAGAAACGCGATCGCACCGTTGCGACCCCACCACGGGTTGTCGAGCGCGACCTCCTCGGCTCCCGCGCCGCGGCACCTGGTCGCGACAGCCTGCTGCGCGTCAGCCGAGTCGAAGTAGAACACCAGCAGGTTCTCCCGCGTGGGCGCGGTTCCGTCGATGCCGTCGCGATGGGCCACGTATTCGATGTTGTATTGATCGCCGGGCAGGCCGAACATGACGACCGCCCATTCGCCGTCATCCGCGAAATGCAGCTGAGGCAAACACAATACGCCCCTGTAGAACTCGGCCATTCGCTCCAGCCGGGCGGTGGGGCGGGCAACCCGCACCTGAACGGCAGGCATCGCCGCCGGCCACGAACCGACACTCGGCATCTCAGCATCTGGCCCTTTCTCGAACGCGTAGCCCAGTTCACGCCCTAGGTGATCGACCAGAACTCCAACAGGGTCCGCAACGTCGCCACCAGGGGGAGCGGTTGGTCCAGCATGGGATGGTGGCCGGCCAGGGCCAGCTCCACGAACGGGCCACGGAGCTGAAGCAGGGAACGGATCCGTTCGGCCATCTCGGGCGGCACCAATCCGGCTTCGCAGCGCAAATACCCCACGCGGCAACGCATCGCGGCCAGCATGGTCTCTAACGACTCCTCGTCGGCGGGCGTCGGTTCGAAGAACTCACCGCCGAAGATCGCCGGGTCGAACTTCCAAATCCATCCTTCGTCGGTCCTGCGCACCGACTCGCCCGCGATGTGCTCTCGGACGTAGGGCAGGATCAGCTCCTGCGAGGGCACGGCCGTAAAGCGGGCCAGGATCTCATCTTTCGTCCGGTAGTGGTTGTGTTTGCGCCTGCGTAGTCGCCCTTCCTCCGGCGCACGCTCCCACAACGGCGAGTCGATCACCAGCATGCTGTTGATCTGCTGGCTGTAGTGCATCGCCGCCGTGGACACCACCCAGCCGCCCATGCTGTGGCCGATGATCGTCGGCCGTCCGGCGGGGCCGGCGGCTGCCGCCGCCGCCATCACTTCGCTCGCCCAGATTTGCAGGTCGTAACTGCCACGCGCTTCGCTGTCACCGTGCCCGGACAGATCCGGCGCGATCACCCGATGGGTACGGGAAAAGAACGGCGCGACGTGATCCCACCACCCTGAATGCGCTCCGCCACCGTGGACGAGCACCACCGGAGGTTGGTCCGCATCGCCCCAGACGCGCAGGTGGATGCGGCAACCGTCAACGTCGACATCGCAGTGGTCCGGTTTTTGATCGAGCGCTGTGGTGAACCAGGATGGTGTAACAGGTACCAGGCGCGAGCGGGAAAACAGTTTCCAACCTCCTGAGGATTCAAACGCTTTGTCTAGATTCAGGTTTCGCTCGAGGTGGCCAAGAGCGGGTCGCCCGGACGGGGAGTACGAAATTCACGAATTCGTCTCGGCCAGCCGCACCGTGACGGTTACCGCTCCCTTTGCGTCCCGCGTGGCGACGGCGTGACCGGCGTGCTCGGTATCGTCAAGCCGCAATGTCAGGGGCCCACCGGCGTCGAGGAAGTTCCGCCACCAGGTCTTCACGTCAGGCATGTTGACGCTGATGACGATGTCGCCACCGGAACGGCGGTAGGCGACCGGGATGCTGTACGTGCGTCCGGACCGTCGCCCCGTGTAGGTCAGCATCGTGATGTTGCGATTGATCAGCCGGCCGAAGCGGCGCGAGTTGGCCAGAGCGGCTATCGGCGCATTGAAAACAGGCGCGGCTCGCATCAGGAGGCGGCCAAGGTTGTTGGGACTCACGTTGAAAGTATCGCAGCAAATACCGGCGAGCGGTCGACCGTTGGAATTCGACGTGATGTCGCCCCGTTACCCATCGAGGTAGCATCCCGCGCAGATGCTCCAGCGGCTGCCATAAACGAGGAAGGGGGCGCTGATGACTGCTCCTGTCGATCCTTCGGTGCCGCCCAGCGGTATGGGCTGCGTCGAGTGCGATGAGGTCGGTGGTTGGTGGGTGCATTTACGGCGCTGCGCCGCTTGCGGGCACATCGGTTGCTGCGACGACTCGCTGTCTCGTCATGCGACCAAGCACTGGCAGCAGACCGGGCATCCGATCATCCGGTCGTTCGAGCCCGGTGAGGACTGGTTCTGGAACTACGAGGCCAACGACTATTACGACGGCCCGGAGCTGGCGCCACCCCAGTGCCGTCCCGAGGCCCAGTCGGTCCCCGGGCCACGCGGGCGCGTCCCGCATAACTGGTTCGAGCTGCTCCGCCATCGAGACGGCTGACGCGCTGGTCCCGGAAAGCCTTGCGTGGCGGGTGCGTTGATCCCGGTTTAAGCTGCTAATCCCGATACCACGCGAAAGGCGTTCTCCGATGCCAGCGATCGATCACGGCTCGCCGTTGGTATTCCCCCATTTCATCGTGTACGTCATCGCCGATCAGCCTGGTCGTGTGCGGTCCCGGCATGGTGATCGCCCGCAGCCGATTCAATGGTGATCCAGGATCGAGAACGTGCCGGTGCCGATCAGCCGTCGGCCTGGGCACCCCTTCGCAACCGCGTGTACCGCAGCCTGTTCATCGCACAGCTGGCCTCCAACGTCGGCACGTGGATGCAAAGTGTTGCGGCCCAATGGTTCCTGGTGGAAAAGCACAGCAGCGATGTCATCGTGGCACTGGTCCAGACCGCAAGCCTCGGACCGACACTTGTATTGGGCCTGTTCGCGGGCGTACTGGCCGATCTGTTCGACCGCCGGCGGTTGCTGTTTGTGCTGCAGTCCTACGCGGTGCTGGTGGCCCTGGCGTTGGCGGTCCTGACCTACCTGGGCCGGATGACCCCCACGTCGTTGCTGATGTTCACCGTGGCCATCGGCTGCGCGTCCGCACTGGCCGGGCCGGCCTGGCAGGCCATCCAGCCCGAGGTCGTCCCACGCGAACAGATACCGGCCGCCTCGACCCTGGGCAGCGTCGCGGGCAATGCCGCCCGAGCGATCGGACCGGCTATCGGTGGTGTCGTGGTCGCCTTATCCGGACCCGCGGCAGCCTTCGCGATCAACGCCCTGTCATTCGCGGGAATCATCGTCGCCCTGGTGGCGTGGAAACGACCGAAGCAATTCGCCCCGCTGGAGCGAGAGCATTTCGGCCACGCCATCCTGACCGGACTGCTCTTTGTCAACAATGGCCCCATTTTCCGCAGGATCCTGTTGCGCGCAGTCCTTTTCCTTTTCCCGGCGTCGGCCGTGCTGGCTCTGTTGCCGGTCGCCGCGGCACACCGATGGCACCTGGGTGCCGGCGGCTACGGCATGGCGCTTGCGGCGATCGGCATGGGGGCCGTGCTTTCCGTGGCGTTTGCCTCACGATTACACCGGAGGTTTTCCGACAACGTGCTGCTCGCCGGCTCCGCGGCCGTATACGGGTTGGCGCCACTGGCGGTGGCCTGGCTACCGTTCGTCGTGGCCACACCTATTTTGGTGCTGTCCGGCATGTCGTGGCTGATCACCTTGACGACGCTGAACGCCGCGGCCCAGCTCTCGTTGCCACGCTGGGTGCGCGCTAGGGGCCTGGCGTTATATCTGCTTTTCGCGACGGGATCTCAGGCGATCGGCTCCTACGTCTGGGGTGCGGTGGCCACGCGGGCTGGGTTGCACATTGCGCTGATCGGGTCGGCGGTGGTGCTCGGCGTTGTTGCCCTCAGCGTGTTCGTCCTGCCGTTGCTGCCCTGCACCGGGACGCTGAGCGTCGACGTTTCCAGCGCCTGGCCGTCGCCCACACTCGTGTTCGAACCATCTCCCGCGGACGGGCCGGTACTGGTCACCGTTCGCTACCAGGTTCCGCCCGGGAATCTCGACGATTTCACCGATGCGATGCGCGCAGTCAGACAGTCGCGACTACGCACCGGCGGCCACAGTTGGCGCCTGTATCACAGTGTCGGACAACCGGATACGTTCCTCGAGAGATTCACGGTCCCGTCCTGGACCGAATTTGAGCGCCAGCGCACCGAGCGTTGGCTGGAATACGACACCGATGGCGTCACCAGGGCGATCGGCTATACCGTCGACCGCACGCGACGGCACGAGTACTATCTCGCGCTGCGCCTGCGCCGATGATGACTTTAGCGGCGCTGCGGAGTCGGGGAACCGGTTGAACGACGGAAACCATTGGTGGCAGGCAATTTAGGCACCGCACGCCGAGAATGCGGCGTCCGCCTTCGGCATTTCTCAGGCCACGATGCGAGTATCGATACGCTGATTCTTCCGGCCGTGCAGACCCCGGACGGTGGCCGCGACGTCAGGAAGCGGTGAAATCGGTTCGAATCGGTTCGACGCCGGGCCTGGCGGATCAGGCTGCGGCGGCCAGTAAGTCGCGTACCGCGCTGTCGACGGTGCCCAACAGGTCGGGGTCGACGCCGGTACGACCGCGAACCAGTATCGAGGCGCTGTTGGCGGACGGCAGCCCCTCGGCCGGGCTGAGCCCGTCGGGGAACTTGCCGATCATCGGCAACAGTGCCACGCCGAGCCCCGACCGCACCGCCGCGTAGAGGCCGGACAGATCGCCGCACTCAGCGGCGATCTCGTACTCGATGTGGTGGTTTTCCAGAATTGCGAAGGCCGGCTCGCGCAATGTGCACGGCTCGGCGAAGATCACCAGCGGCAGCGGCTCTCGCGGGGAAATCGTCAGCGTGCGCGCTGAAACCCATTGCAACCGCACCAATCCCGATGCGTTGGCGCGATCCAGACCCGCCCCGTCCAGCATGATGGCCAGATCGACCAAACCGCGATCGATCGAGTCGGCCAGCGACACGTTGCGGTCGAGCCGGAAGCGCACGCGCAGCTCGGGGAGTCGCTCCCGCAACACGCGGGACAGGCCGGCCAGCATCACATCGGCGCCGTGTTCGGTGGCGCCGATGGTCAGGACCTTGTGTTCGGTGGCACCCAGGTCGTCGAGCGCGGTGTCGTGCGCGGCCAATATCGTACGGGCATGCCGCAGTGTCTTCTGGCCGACCTCGGTGAAGACGACCCCGCGTCCCGAGCGTTGCACTATCGGTTCGCCGACCACAGCTTCGATCCGGCGCAGATGCTGGCTGACCGCGGATTGGCTCAGGTGTAGCGCGGCGGCGGCACGGTGGAAGCCCCCGCAGTCGGCGACGGCGACAAGGCTGCGCAGCGGAGCGATATCGAGCACCTGGGCCATAGCAGCACTATAATGCGATCAGTGTTACTAATCAATCGTCCTGTTCATCACTCGGATCATCGTCCCTGGTACCAAGACCGATAAGGTTGTGCGATCAATCATGATCGCCAATAATCGTTGGACTGCGTCGGTCGACCACGCGAACATGGGTGTCATGTCTTTGCCGCGCATGCCTGCGACCACCGCCACGGCGGTGACGTTCTTTTACGCGCTCGGATATCCCATCGGCACGCTGGCGGTGACGGCGATGACGCCGATGGCCGCCTTGGTGCTGCGGTTTAGTTTGGCCGCAACGATTCTGGCGATCTGGTCCCTGATGGCGAGGGCCCGCTGGCCGCGCGGAATGCAATTCGGCCACGTCTTGGTGACCGGCCTGCTGATCCAGGGCGTTCAGTTCTGTTGCCTATACGAGGCCGTTCAGCTCGGGGCGCCGGCGGTGCTCTGCGCGGTGGTGATCGCCATGAACCCGGTGGTTACCGCGATCCTGGCGGCGATGTTCCTTCGGGAATCACTCGGTCCGTTGCGCGTGATTGCGCTGGTGCTCGGCGTCGTCGCGGTGCTGGCCGCCTGCTCGCACAGGCTGATGAGCACCCGCGGCGCCGACCCTGTCATCGCCTTGCTTGTCGTTGGGCTGGTTGGCCTTTCGGCGGGCGGTGTCTATCAACAGCGATTCTGCAAAGGTGTCGACTTCCGGGCGATGAGTGCGATGCAGAATGCCGTTGGTTTGATACCCGCGTCGGCACTCGCGATGATCACGCCGTTTACCGTGCACGATGGCGTCAAGGCGGTGATCGCGGTCAGCGGCATGGTGTTGTTGAATGCCACCCTGGCGGTGAGCCTCTACGTGCGTGCCATCAACACCCACGGCGCGACGGCGGTCGCGATGCAGTTCGCCGTCATCCCCGCGGTGGCCGGAGTGCTGTCGTGGATCATCCTGGACCAACGTCCCGACGAAGGCATTGCGGTCGGTCTGGTGCTGGGCGGACTCGCGTGCTGGATCAACACCCGGGCATCCGGCCGGCGACGAGCATCGAGCGCGAGCACGCCCGCCGCCACGCTGCCGCAGGTCGAGCTGCAGGACGCGCCGCTTTGAGATCTTGCCCGCCTCCGGCTGAGAGCTCCTGCCGATAGGCTTGTCCACCATCCGCCCATCCGCCGCAGCCGGTCTGTGACAATGCACCCTGCGGAACATTCAACGGAGGCGTGGTGAACTCGGACAGCGGGCAGCGTATCGGATCGGGGTGGGTAGCGGGGACGGTGGCAGCCCTTGCGACGGCGGCCGCATTCTGCCCTGCGATTGCCCGCGCCGACGTGCAATTGTGTAATCCGGCGAGTGTCGATGCGAATCAAATGTGCCATTTCGATGCCTCGGGGCCACTATCGGACATCAGCATGGTGTTTCCGGCCAACTATCCCGATGAACAGGCGATGGTCGGATATTTGACCAAGGTCAACGACGATTTCGGCAATGCCCGCGGACCGCTGAATACGTTGAAATCGCCGACTGCGCTGAAGGTTACCGGCACGCGATACAGCTCGGGTCCCCAACCGACCGGTACCCAGTCCGTGGTCACCGAGGTCTATCAGAACCTCGGCGCCGCTCATCCTCTGGTGTGGTACAAGTCCTTCAACTACAACCTGGCCAATCAGCAGCCGATCGCCTTCGATTCCTTGTTCCAGCCGGGAACCCAACCGCTGCAGACCATCTTGCCGATCGTGCAGAAGACATTGGCCGACCGGTACCGTGCTGCCGTCTCGATTCCGCCGGCCACCGGACTGCAGCCTGGGAACTACCAGAGCTTCGCGATCACCGATGACGCGATCGTGTTCTTTTTTGACCAAAACGCGCTGCAGCCGGCGATGGAGGCTACGCAAGTCTCGGTGCCACGCAGCGCGATCGCGTCAATGATCAGCCCGGGCATCGCCTAGCCGGGCGATAGTGGTGCAACTGCGGGAGGCGTCATGACAAGCGGCGACCAGCGAGCCGACGAACAAGCCATTCGTGCGCTCGTCGATCAGCAGGTAAAAGGTTGGGCCGCAGGCGATCCAGTGGCCTACGCCAGCGTCTTCACCGCCGACGCCGACTACATCACCTTTCTGGGCAGCCATTACACGGGGCGCGACGCGATCACGGCGTCGTATGTTCCGCTGTTCCGACGGCTCCTCAAAGGAACCCGGCTGCTCATAGACATCACCGAAGTACGATTTCTCACCCCCGATGTCGCACTGGTCCACGCGAACGCGTCGGTGATCAAAGGGGTGCGACGGCGTAATCGGCGCAGAGCCCGCGTGAACACCAGTGTCGCCGTTCGGACAGACGGCCGCTGGCAACTCACCGCCTCGCAGAACACCACACACCGGCGGGTCGCTGAAGCACTGATGGCTAAATTGTTTTCCTGATCATTGCCGCCCGACTAGCGTTGTGTGTCATGAGGGCGCGAATGGCGACACCGCAGGATGCCGGTGCGGTGGCCGAATCTATCTGCCCTATGTGCATGACACGGCAATTTCCTTCGAGGTGACGCCCCCCGATGTCGAAGAGATGCGGTTGAGGATCACCACAACGCTCGCGCGCTTGCCGTGGCTGGTCGTCACCGATGACGAGCGCGTCAAGGGGTTTGCCTATGCGAGCCCGTGAGTCGATTCACCGCCAGGGGCACGGCCGCCGGCTCTACGCCGCCTTGTTCAATGTGCTTGTCGCGCAGGGCTATATCAACGCCTACGCGGGGATCGCGCTACCCAATCCCGCCAGCGTAGGGCTGCACGAGGCGTTGGGATTCACACCGGTTGGCGTCTTCCACGGCGTGGGCTTCAAGCACGAAACATGGTGGGACGTCGGCTGGTGGCATCGCCGGCTGGTCGACCCGCCCCCGGTCCCACCCGAGCCGCTGCCCTGGTCCCGGCTGTCCGATCAGGCCCTGGACGCAGCGCTCGCGGCGCACACCCGGTAGCGGGAGGATCGCATCGATGACCACGCTGCCTCAAGGTGTTCTCGGTGCTGCGTCCGGAATTCGGCGGAGCGTAACGCAGTTGGGCATCTGATGACCACGGGTACAACGCTGCGCCCAGCAGTGCGTGGAAGGCCCGCTAGCTGCGCGATTCCGGTCGTCTACCGATCGCCCGGACAGTCGCCGCTGCGGCTACGGTGATCTGTATGCCGTCGGCTAGCCGCTCGTCCGCAGATCAGGTAAGGCGGCGCCCGAAGGACCGGAAGGTCCAGATCGCCCGCGCCGCCACCGATGCGTTCAGCGAGTTGGGCTATCACGCGGTCAGCATGGAGAACATCGCGGCGCGGGTGGGAATCTCCGCGGCCGCGTTGTACCGCCACTCGCAGGGCAAATACGACCTGTTCCGCGACGTCTTCCTGGCGCTGGGGCAGCAACTCGTCGACGCCACGGCCTTCGCGGACGCTTTGCCCGCCGATGGCGATCCCGAGGAACAACTCCACGCGCTCACGGCTGCGCTCATCGACACCACGATCGTCAACCGCACCGCCGGCGGACTGTATCGGTGGGAGGGCCGCTACCTGCGTGGCGATGATCAGCGCGCTCTGGCCGAACAGATCAAACTGATCAACCGCCGCCTGCAGCGTCCGCTGATGCGGCTGCGGCCGAAATTGACGTCGCGGCAACGCTGGATCTTGTCGGCGGCCACCCTGAGTGTCATCGGCAGCATCACCGATCACCGGTCCCGCCTGGGTAATGCCGAGATCCGCGCGGCGCTGGCCGATATCGCCACGGCGGTGTTGCAAGCCGAGTTGCCGAGCCAGCGCGGTCGCGGATCCGAGCAGCCGCGGTCGTCGACGCTGACCAGCGCCGCCGGAAGTTATGAGCTTCTGTTGCACGAGTCGATGCGCCTGTTCAATGAGCGCGGCTATCGCGAAACCGGAATGGAAGACATCGCCGCAGTGGTCGGCATACCGGTCGCCAGCATCTATCAGTACTTTCCGGGAAAGGCCGCCATCCTGGCGGTCTATTACCGGCGCGCCGCCGACCAACTCTCCGGCGACCTGTCCAGCATCCTGGCCACCAACGCCGACCCGGAACAGGCGCTCGCGCAACTCATCGAGGCCTATGTCACCCGGTCATTCGCCAACCCCGAACTGGCCTGCGTGTACTACACCGAGCGTCACAACCTGCCCGACACAGACGCGGTGCTGCTCTACAACATTCAGCGCTCCACCGTCGAATCCTGGGCCAGCCTCGCCGTCGCGGCCAACCCCGAGCTCACCCTGGGCCGCGCCCGCTATGCCGTGCACGCCGCGTTCGCGCTCGCGGTGGACACCGGCCGCCTGGTCTACCCCAACACCAGTGCGGCCGCGAGCCTCACGGTGCGCCGGCTGATGGAGGTCACGGTGCTGGGACGACCGGCAGCGCCAGCGCGTCATGGCTCCCGGGGCGGCCGGCAGCGGCACTGACAGGGCTTTGGGGGGCTAAGCCTCAGCCGGAGAATGAACTCTCCACTTGCTAGTCGGACATTCGCCTCGCTGGAGCACCCAGGGCGGTCGAACGTCTCGTTCCGGCAAGGTATCTCCGTAATGGATCGCGGTTCGTGGGCGCTGCCGATCGGTGGATGGCACTACCGAATCGTGTGAACCGGCATTAACATAGTTGCATGCTCGCCAGGATTCGCACACTCCTGGAGTATCAGTTGACCATCGCCGAACTGCTAGGTCTGGCCATACTGCTGGGAACCCCGTACCTGATCGTCGGCGTGATCTGGTCGAGCACCCACACCCAGCATCTGCACGACATGCACGGCGCCGATCTGGTGGTGTCGTTCCTCGGCTCGATCGTCTCATGGCCGGTGCTGCTTTTCGCCAACGTGTGCATGACCTAGGCGGCTCGTGTGGGCAACGGCGGCCCATGGCCACCGGCGGCCGGCGCCATCAGAATCCGCGGCGCAATCCCGAACCTCGAGCAGACGATGGCTGAACGGAGTCAAAAACCTTGCAAATAACTATTTTTCGATGACTACCGCGTGCTCTCGTCGGGAAGGTCGTGTCGAGATTGGTGCAATCCGGGGCCGTCTGGATCTTCGTCCTGGTGATCGAGTTGTTCCTGCAGCTTGCGCTGTTCTTCGGTTGCCTTCCGGGCGTCCTCGGGCGCAGCGGGCGGGTCGAAGTTGACTTGCTGATCCACCGAGATCTCCTCTGAACGTCTGCTCTACTTTTAGGCAGGATCTCCCGAAAGACGGGCCCCGAAACCCGGGCAATCTTGACTGTGCCGATCGCGCTGCTCACGGCGCCGGGGAACTCAATATTGCTTGACCACCGCCCGCGGTGCCGTTCGCCATCTTCTGCTCCCGTTGTCCTGCTGACGGGGCGGTTCAAGGAGCAATACTGCCAGCCCGTCGAGCAGCACCGGACGCACCCAGTCGCCCAGTTCGATCACCTCGCCCGAGCAGGGCCGGCGGTGCATCGCGTCGCGAGCGAGGTCGATGGGCGCCATCGCGAAAACCGTCTCGACGGTAGCCTGGTCGGGCAGTTTGCGGATGCCGGGCAAAGTGATGAACAGCCCGTCGTTGCCGGACAGGTGCAGTCCGACTGCCGCGAATGCGCCGGTCGTGCCCTCGCGGGTACCGCCGTGTCCGGACAGATGCATACCCAGGGCCGCCGCGAGCTCACGGGCTTCGTTGGGATGCAACACTTCTCGCTTGGCGCGGCGACCGAATTCGATCAGTCGTGGCGCGGCATCGGCGAGTTCGCCCGGGACGACGACGGCAAGCCCGGGGTCGGCATCGGGAGGGCATACCCGTTCCAGGAATTGCCCGGCGAGTTCGATGATCCCGGTTCGCACCGCGTGCGGATCGCCGTCGGGGCTCCGCCAGGCCAGGCACGCGCTCGAGTTGTGGGACGTATACGGGATGCGGTCGTCGACGAGCAGCTGATGACGCGTGGCGCCCGCGGGGGAGCCGAGGCCCGCCGCTTGCAGCTCGTGGAGCAGGGCCCGGGCTCGCCGACCCGTGCCGGGCGTGTAGGGGTTGTCGGTGTCGTCGATGCCGATCAGCAGGTCCACCTCGGCCAGCGCGGTACGGCCGGTCATGGATTGATCACCAGGTCAGTGACGTCGCGAACCCACTGATCACGGCCGAGTTTTGCACCGGTGAGCTTGAGTGTGTTGCGTTTGGTGAAGCCGAGAATGGTCTGATCGTCGAGCTCGGCCGCCGCCAGGGTCTGGGCCGGATCGCGGCCCTCCACCCGCACCCTGATGACGCCGGTCGCGCCCGCGGCATCGAGGATCGAATGCACGCTGGGTCCTTTCTGGACCTGTGCGCCGTGTGATTGCCGCGTCGCGACCTCCACCTGAGGGAGCTGCTGAAGCCGCGAAATGGTGAATCGTTGCAGCACTTGGTGGTTCTCCTGCACGACGAGTTGCAGCTCGGTCTCCGGGCCGCCGCACGCGACGAGCCAAGCACTCAGGACCAGGACCGCAATCATGCGAGCCAGACGCTTATTGCTGCGCATTTACGGATCCCATCCTGTGAATACGCCGAAAATAAGGATCAGTGTAGGGCCTGGCGCTTTATGATCCCCGCATGACCGTGATGCAGCGACCGGCGGCCGCGCCGAGTGTCGTCCGGGAGGTGGCGTTCCCGCTGCTAGCGGTCGCCGTCATCGTCGCCTCCACGGATATCCGGATTCCATTGGGCCTGCCGGGACACCGCGGGTTGATCTGGCTGACCATGCTGGTGGCGGTTGCGCTGGTGACGGCGCGGCGCGAGACGGTGCTAGCGGTCGGTGCGACGTCATCGATCGCGACGTTGCCGATGCACGGGTTGAGCGATCCGTTGTGGAGCAGTCGCTATGTGGCCGCCGCCGCGTTGCTGTATGCCGTGGTTTTCCTTCCTATGGTGCGGGTGCGCCGATGGTTGCTCGCGATCGCAGCCGCGCCCATTCACCTTGTCGCGCTTGCCAGTTCGATGTTGTCGTGGCACTCCGGAGCCAACCTGTCAGCCTGGGCATCGAACGGGATGCTCGAGCGGGCAGGCTGGCATCTGGTTTTCGGGTTTGTAGCCGGCCTGCTCGCCTGGGTGGTGGCACTTTGTCTGGGTCGGCCGCCGTCGGTTCGGGCCGGCGCATTTTTTGACGCAAGCCGATACAAGGAGCGGCCGCTATGACGCTGCGAGTTATTCCCGAGGGCCTGGCCGCGACCAGCGCGGCGGTCGACGCGATCACCGCTCAGCTGGCGGCGGCGCATGCGGCCGCGGCCCCGGTGGTCTCGGTGGTGGTTCCGCCGGCGGCCGACCCCGTATCCCTGGCGGCCGCCGCGGTGTTCAGCGAACGCGGCAGCCAGCATTCGGCCGCGGCGGCCAAGGGTGTCGAAGTCTTGGGACGGGCCGGGTTGGGGGTGAGTCTGGCCGGCGTCAACTACGTCGCCGGCGATACGGCGGCCGCGTCGACCTATCTGGGCGCAGGCTGATCATGACCGCGCCGGTGTGGATGGCCCTTCCGCCAGAAGTGCACTCGACGCTGCTGAGCAGCGGCCCGGGGCCGGGCCCGCTGCTGGCGGCCGCAGCAACCTGGACATCGTTGAGCACCCAATACGATTCGGCGGCAACCGAATTGACGGCCGTGCTGAGCGGATCCGTCCCGGTCTGGGATGGCCCGACCGCCGACAGGTACGTCGCCGCCCACATGCCATATCTGGCATGGCTACAACTGGCCGGCGCGTTGAGCGCCGAGGCGGCCGCCCAACATCAAGGGGTGGCCACCGCATACACCGCCGCACTGGCCGCAATGCCGACTCTGCCGGAACTGGCGGCCAATCATGCGACCCACGCAGCTTTGGTGGCGACGAATTTCTTTGGGGTCAACACGATTCCGATCGCGGTCAACGAGGCCGACTACGCGCGGATGTGGACTCAGGCGGCCACCACCATGACCACCTACCAGGCGACGACCGAAGCCGTGCAAATGAGCAGCGTCGCCGGATCGGGAACCGGAGGGAAGGCCGGTACCGGAAGCGGGTCGGGCACGGGAGCGGGCACCGGCACTGGCACCGGAACAGGCACGGGCACCGGAACGGGCACTGGCACCGGCACGGGCACCGGAACGGGCACTGGCGCCGGAGCGGGAAGCGGCACCGGCGGTGGGACCGGTGCGGGTGGCGGCGGTACGGGTTCCTTTCAGCTGCCCACCCCCGAAGAGATCTGGGAAATGCTGTTCGGGCCCGACGGTGAGCAGATCCCCGGTCAGGGCCAGCCGAACTGGAGTCCGTCGGAGTACCTGCAGAACCTCGGGAACTTCTTCAACGGCAACGCTCAGGCCGTGGCCTGGCTCCAGCAGAACCTGTCGGGTCTGCTCAATCCCTCCCAGTTCCCGGCGCTGATCAACTATTTCATCGCGTGGCAGACCTACCGGATCATCAACTGGACCATCCGGACGCTGCGGTTCATCCTCCAGGAGCTGCCGCTGCTGCTGCAGGTCGGCTTGAGCCTGTCCATCACCAGCCTGGGAGGGCTGGCCGGTCTGGCGGGCCTGGCCGGGTTGGCCGGGTTGGCCGCCCCAGCGAGCGTCCCCGCTCCCGCTGCCGTGCCTCAGCCCGCCGCGGTGGGCGTGCAACCGCCGGCGGTGTCGGCCGCTCCGGCGATGGCTCCGATGGCCCCGACCAGCCCGGCGGTACCGACGACATCGGTGGCGTCGACCCCTGCACCCGTAGCCTCCGCGATCACCCCGCCGACGACTCCGCCCATACCCCCGGCCCCGGTGACCGGAGCCGAGGGCTTCGGCTACCTGGTGGGCAGTGTCAGCCTCGGCATGGAATCGAAGGCGCAAACCCGGGCCAGAAGCGGGCTGGCCGTCGGGCAGACGGCAGCATCGGCGGCCGGCGTCGCGGCGGTCGAGCAGGAGCAGGGACGCTCCCGCCGGCGTCCGCGATCGGTCGTCGACCCCGGCTACCGCTACGAATTCATCGAGACCGACGACGAAGCAGTCGCGGTCGCATCGACAGTGCCGGATCGGTATCGCCCCTCGGACACCGGCGGATCGATACAGGGTTTCACCGGCACGCTACCCAAACCGGACGTGCGGGCTTCGGGCCTGATCACGTTGGCCGGCAAAGAATCCGGTGACGGCGCCCGTATGCCGATGCTCCCGGAGAGCTGGGACGGCCGGTAGGCTGCCCCGCCCTCCGTGGCGCGGTCAGCCGAGGTGCGCGGACAGCAACCAGGCACCCACGGACTTGCGACCGTTGTCCTCGTCGCGAATGTCGGCACCGGCGAAGGCCTCAAAGCCCGTCAGAAAGTTTTCGGGCACGTTGGCGTGGATGCGGGCCGGCCGGATCTCGTCGATCACCCAGTACTTCGAGACCACCTCGCGCAGTTCGGGCTCGGTGACCGCATTGACGGGGCCGTCGGCCGGCATCGCGGCGCGGTCGAAGACGAGCACGAAGTACGAGGCGCCCGGCGCGGCCGCCCGCACGATGGACTGCTGATAGCCCTCACGCAATTCGACGGGCATCGAGTGGAACAGGGTGCTGTCGACGATGGTTCCGAAGCGGCCGTCGTAGCCGGCGAAGGCGCTGATATCCGCGACGTCGAAGGTGGCATTGGTCAGGCCCCGGCGGGCGGCTTTCTCGGTTGCGAGCGCGATGGCGGTGGGTGACTGGTCCAGACCCACGGTGGTGTAGCCGCGCTCGGCGAGGTACAGCGACACCGCCGCCTCGCCGCAACCGGCATCGAGCACGTCACCGTGGAACTTGCCGTCCTCGATGAGGGCCGCGATCTCTGGCTGCGGCTCACCGATGCTCCACGGCGGCCGGTTTCCCTCGCCCATCTCGGGAGCCTCACCCCGGTAGGCGGATTCGAACATCTCTTGAGTCGGTTGCGTCATGACATCGTTTATATCAATGTGCCTGATACATGTCAATGGGCCTGATATAGGGGGCGGCGGCTGCCGGGCCGCCGGATCGCAGCTGGTTGCCGGACGAAATCGGCGCGCGCCAAAGCTGGGGTTAGGGCCGCTTCTACTTGAGGGTCGCGGTCAGGTAGCCGGACGCTTCGCCGAATGACGCCAGCTCGTCCTTGGGGATCGCGAACCCCTCGGCGGCGAAAGCCTGCTCGGTTGTCCGAATATCGATCCGCCAGCCGCGAGCGGCCAGGTATTCGCCGGCGGGATTGCGGTCGCCGGTGTAGAACAACTCGGCCAGATTGATGTTGGAGCCGATGCGCTGAGTCCGCTCGGTCAGCTTCTGCGCCCAGTCCGAGGGGATGTCGCGCAGGTCCATGTGTTCGGTGGCGATCCGGCTGCCCGGCGCCGAAACGGCGACGATGTTGTCGAACAATCGGTCTTGCGCCTCGGGCGGCAGGTAGACCAGCAGTCCCTCGGCGCTCCATGCGGTCGGCTTGTGGGCGTCGAACCCAGCCGCCGCGAGGGCCGACGGCCAGTCGTCGCGCAGGTCGATCGACACGGTGCGGCGCTCCGCGGAGGGCGTGGCGCCCAGATCGGCCAGGGTGCGCGTCTTGAATTCGACCACCTCGGGCTGGTCGATCTCGTACACGACCGTGCCCGCCGGCCAAGGCAACCGGTAAGCCCGCGTGTCCAGGCCTGACGCCAAAATGACGGCCTGCTGGATACCGGATTCGGTCGCCCGCATGAAGAAGTCGTCGAAGAACCGGGTGCGCACCGTGATCTGCTCCTTCACGGCCTGGCGATTCAGCAGCGGATCGTCGCTGCGGTCAAGCTGGTTGTCGAGGAGCTTGATGAACACATCGCTGCCCACCGCGCGGACCAGAGGATCGGCCCAGGGGTCGTTCAGCAAGGGCTCCGGGCTTTGGGACGCGATCGCCCGCTGTGCGGCGACCGCCGTCGCGGTGGCCCCGACGCTGGACGCCAGATCCCATGTGTCGTTCTCGGTGCGGCCCACGCCGATCTCCTCCCTGCGTCCTGCGCGCATTTAGTTAGCGTATTTAAGTGACTCCTCGACTGTACTCCTTGGCGCGCGGGCCACCGGTCCGAGCGGCGCCGACCGTGCAGGCGAGCCCCGGGGAATGCAGCGGTAGCGCTCGGGTGTTCGCTGTAGGTATGGCTGATGAGATCGAAATGAGCCCGCGGGGTTGGGTGCGCGACCAGACCGAACAGATTTTGAGTCAGGGCACCACCGATGGAGTCGAGGTTTTCGATCGGCCTATCGTTCTGCTGACCGTCACCGGGGCGAAGTCCGGCAAGCAGCGCTATGTCCCGTTGATGCGGGTCGAGAAGGATGGCCGCTACGTCATTGTCGCGTCGCACGGCGGCGCCCCGGAGCATCCGGTTTGGTACTTCAACCTGAAGGCGAATCCGGCGGTGACGCTGCAAGACGGCGACAAGGTTCTCGCGTTGACGGCTCGCGAGCTCGAGGGAACCGAACGCGAGCAGTGGTGGCAGCGTGCCGTTGAGGCGTTTCCCCCCTACGCGGAATACAAGGCGAAGACGGCGCGGCCGATCCCCGTTTTCGTCCTGGAGTAACCGCTCTAGGTCCCGTGGGCGCCGCACCGGCGCTGAATCCCGAAAAAATTTGCATTCGATATGCACCCGGCTCGTCCGGTTGACCCCTTATACGTGCCCACCTACCTTCGAACGTATAGGCCAGGCATGTCCCGTGGAACAATGACGTTCGGGTATGTAATCGCCTGCGCTGCACGGATTTACGCGTTTACGGTATGCCGTGACCGGGTGGATATCGAAAAGCCCACCGTCGATGACCAATTCAGGGGAGGGCCAGTGCAACACGTCAAACCGCCAGAGCCGCAGGGCATGGAGGATGGCGCTCCGTCTCGACGAGACCGGGTGCGTGAGGTCCTGCAATACGATCTGCCGGCGTCGTTGGTTGTCTTCTTGGTGGCGCTGCCCTTGTCGCTCGGGATCGCGATCGCCTCGGACGCGCCGGTTCTCGCCGGCCTGATTGCAGCGATCGTCGGGGGAGTCGTCGGTGGATGGATCGGCGGATCGCCGTTACAGGTCAGTGGCCCGGCGGCCGGGCTGACCGTTGTTGTCGCCGAACTCGTCTCCCAGTTTGGCTGGGCGATTACATGTTTCATCACCGTGATCGCCGGGATCCTACAAGTCCTGTTGGGGTTCAGCCGAATTGCCCGCGCCGCCCTGGCGATATCACCGGTGGTGGTGCACGCGATGCTGGCCGGCATCGGCATCACGATTGCGCTGCAACAGGTGCATGTGCTGCTGGGCGGCGCCTCGAAGAGCTCGGCCTGGAGCAATGTCACCCAACTGCCGGCTCAGATTCTCGGCGCTCATCGGCCGGGGCTAGTGCTGGGCCTGCTCGTGATCGCCATTCTGATCTCCTGGCGCTGGGTTCCGGCCCGGGTGGCCAAGATTCCCGGCCCACTCGTCGCGATCGTGGTGGTCACTGCCATTTCAGTGATCTTCCCGTTCGACGTATCCCGCATCGCGCTGGACGGCTCAGTGCTCGATGCGCTGCGGCTTCCCTCGCTCCCGCACGGGAATTGGGGAGCTGTCGTCATCGCCGTCATCACCGTCACCTTGATCACCAGCGTGCAGAGCCTGCTGACGGCGGTATCGATCGATCGCATGCACACCGGCGCGCGAACCGACTTCAACCGCGAGCTGATCGGGCAGGGCGCGGCGAACATCGCGTCGGGCGTCATCGGCGGCCTTCCCATCGCAGGTGTCATCGTGCGCAGCGCCGCCAACGTGAATGCCGGCGCCAAGACGCGCGCCTCGACGATCATGCACGGCGTCTGGATACTGCTGTTCGCCGTACCCTTCGCGGGACTCGTCGAAAGGATCCCCACCGCCGCGCTTGCCGGACTGCTCATCGTCATCGGCATCGAGCTGTTGAAGCCCGCACACATCGAAACCGCTTTGCGTAACGGCGATCTCGCCGTGTACTTGGTGACCGCGGTTTGCGTCGTGTTCCTCAACCTGCTGCACGGCGTGATGATCGGCCTGGCGCTGGCCGTCGTCGTGACCGGATGGCGCGTGGTGCGGGCCAGGATCGAGGCCGAGCCGGTTGGCGACGGGTGGCATGTCGTCGTCGAGGGCGCGTGCACCTTCCTGGCGCTGCCCCGGCTGACCGGAGTCCTGGCGTCCGTACCCGAACGCACTTCGGTCACCATCCACCTGCTCACGAATTATTTGGATCACGCGGCGCACCAGGCGATCAGCGACTGGCAACGCCGGCACTGTGCTACCGGCGGGCAGGTTCATGTTCGCGACACGGTCGACCCGGATGACTCTGACGCCCTGGCCACCAGCGGCCTCATGGAATCCGTTGGCCCCGCCGGGAAGTCCTCGAAGGCCAACCGCCGTAACGTGCACCTGAGTCTGGTCGAGGAGTTGTCCGCCGCAGGGGCCAAGTGACCGCCCGGCGCGGCTACTTCAGGTCGGCGGCGACCTGCTCCAGGGCGGCGAGGTGTTCGCCGACATTCGCGAAACCGGCCTTCATGGTGTTCACCGAAAGATGGGTGGCGCCTGCGGCTTTCCATGCTGCGATCGTGTCGGCGAGCTTGTCGCGGTCTTCGATCCAGCTGACCCGGCCTTCCATTCCCAGGCTCTTCGGGTCGCGACCGGCCGATTCGGCCGCGCGGTTCACCTGTTCGAGGGCGTGATCGAGGCCGGGGCCGGGACCCAGCATCGGAAACCAGCCATCGCCGAGGCGACCGGCACGTTCGTACGCGCGATCGGAGGCCGCCCCGAACCACACCGGTATCGGGCGCTGGGTGGGCAGCGGGGCCAGGCCGGCCGCGGTCACCGTGTGGTACTTGCCGACGTAGGTGACCGACCGTTCGGTCCACAGCTTGCGCATCACCTCGACCTGTTCCTCGGAGCGCCTGCCGCGGTTGGTGAACGACTCTCCGAGCGCCTCGTACTCAACGGCGTTCCAGCCCAATCCGATTCCGAATCGGAAGCGACCGCCCGTGAGCACATCGACCTCGGCGGCCTGCTTGGCCGCCAATACCGTTTGGCGTTGCGGCAAGATGATCACCCCGGTGACGAGTTCCAGCGAGGTGACCGCGGCCAGGTAGCCGAACATGACGAACGGTTCATGAAAGGTCGAGTCGATGTCGTAGGGCCCCTGAAAGCCGTGGTGCACCGTCGGGTCAGCGCCGACGACGTGGTCGTAGGCGAGGATGTGCGTGAACCCGAGCTCGTCGACGCGCTGACCGTACGTGCGGAGCACAGCGGGGTCCGAGCCGAGCTCGGTTTGCGGAAAGACGACTCCAATGCGCATTGGCTGTGCAACCACGCCGCACCAGGTTTACTTCCCGTGCAACAAAGGCGGAGCGCAGCCATCGGCACGGCAAATGTTTCGGGGGCGGTGTCGTCTTCTCGCCTCTGGCGCAAGTGGTCGCTCGAAGCGACGGTTCTGGTGTGGTACCCGGGGAATGACCGACACCGCCGGGCTGATCAACCACGACCGTCGGCGGGATATTCCACTGCCGGATGAGCGCGCCCGTACCGGCTTCAGGATGATGTAGTCGTGACGGCGAACAGGGTCAGTGGGGTGCTGAGAGTCGGCGAGATGGAGCCGACGTTCGAACAAGAGCTGGCTGCGCGTTACGCGATTCCGAAACTGCCCGACGGACCCGCGCGAACGCAGTTCCTAACCGAGCACGGCGCCGGTGTGCGCGTGCTGGTGACATCGGGATCGCCCGGGGTCGATGCCGCCACCATCGCGGCGCTGCCCAACCTGAAAGCCATCGTCAACAACGGGGCCGGGGTCGATCTGATCGACCTGGACGCGGCGAAGCGCCGCGGCATCGGCGTGAGCAACACCCCCGACGTGCTGTCGGACACGGTCGCCGACACGGCAGTGGGCCTGATCCTGATGACACTGCGCCGTTTCGGTGCCGCCGATCGCTACGTGCGCGCCGGTCGATGGGCGCGGGACGGTGAGTTTCCCTATGCCAGAGATGTCAGCGGCCTGCAGATCGGCATTCTGGGACTGGGCCGGATCGGTTCGGCGATCGCGACCCGGCTGCTCGGATTCGACTGCGCCATCGCCTATCACAGCCGCCACCGCGTCGAGGGATCGCCATTTCGCTATGCGACGTCGCCCATGGAGCTGGCCGAGTCGGTCGACGTCCTGGTCATCGCCACCACGGGCGACGCCAACGCGCACAAGCTGGTCGACCGTGCGGTGCTGCAGGCCTTGGGTCCCGAGGGTTACCTGATCAACATCGCGCGGGGCAGCGTCGTCGACCAGGACGCGCTGGTGGAATTGCTGGCCGCTGGGGAACTGGCGGGCGCGGGCTTGGACGTCTTCGCCGAAGAACCGCAGGTACCGGCCGAATTGTTCGACCTGGACAACGTGGTGCTTCTCCCGCATATCGGCAGCGCCACCGCGCGAACCCGGCGGGCCATGGCACTGCTGGCGATCCGCAATCTCGACAGCTACCTCGAAACCGGCGAATTGGTCACACCCGTCCTGCCGCCGCGCCGTTAGGATCTGCTTGAATGCGGCTCGTCGCCTTGACCTGGCGATTCACGACGGCTATTCATCTGTGGCCGAAGCGATACTCGCGAAGGTTATTGCCCCATCCGCATCTGGGTATGCGGCTGTTATGAGTCCACTACTGCCGGAGACTGCCACGCCGGTGCGGCTGACGCTTGCCGGCACAGCCCGCCCCGATACGGCGGCGGAGTGGCGGCGGGCGCTGCAACGGTGGCTGCAACAAGAGGTGCGCGCGCCGGAAGAGATTCGTGAGGACGTCGTTCTCGGGGTGAACGAGGCGCTGGCGAATTGTGTTGAGCACGCCTACCGCTCGCATGGCCAGGTCGGTGCCATGAAACTTCAGGCCAGCTACGACCCCGACGCCGAGTCGATCCGCGTGTGCGTCAGCGACCGCGGCAACTGGCGGAAGCCTTCGTCCAGGCACTCCAGCGACCCCCACGCGTCGCGCGGCATCATGCTGATGCACGGCCTGGCCGACCACTGCACCATCCATGCCCGTCCCAACGGCACCAGCGTCTACCTGGATTACGCGACCGACGCCCAAGCCGCCGCTCATCACCAACGTTGAAGCCGTGGGATCGCCTGGGTCAGGCGCCTGATCGCGCCGACGGCGTGAACTTGACCGGCATCTTCTCCAGCCCGCTGACAAAGTTCGCCGGACGCACCGGCAGCGGATCCGTGGACGCCAGCCGCATATCCGGCAGGCGTTTGAGCAGGCGCTCGAGCATCATCGACAGCTCCAAGCGCGCCAGCTGATTGCCCAGACAGAAGTGGGTTCCGAACCCGAAGGCCAGATGATTGTTGGGGTATCGGTCGATGCGGAAGTTCTCCGGATCCCCGAACACCGCCCCGTCGAAGTTCGCCGATTCGAACAGCAGGATGATCTTCTCGCCCTGCTTGAGCTGTGCACCGTGAAACTCCAGGTCGGCGGTCACGGTGCGGGCCATGTTCTTGACCGGGGCGGTCCATCGCAGCATCTCCTCGATCGCGTTGGGCAGCAGCGCCACGTCATTGACCAGCTGCTGATGCTGTTGCGGGTGCCGCAGTATTTGCGCGGTACCGCCGGACAGCGTGTGTCGAGTGGTCTCGTCGCCGCCGATCAGGAGTAACAACACCTCGGTGACGATCTCGTGGTCGGCCAGCTTTTCCCCGTCCACCTCGGCATGCACCAACACGCTGACCAGGTCATCGGTCGGATCCGCCTTGCGCGCCGCGATCATGCCCGTCATATATTCGGTGTACGCGGCGAACGCATCCACCGAGACCTGGAAATCCTTCTCTGCGGTCGTGCTGCTGAGCAAGGTCACCATGTCGTCGGACCAGCGAAGAAACATCTGGCGCTCCTCCGGAAGCACCCCGAGCATGTCACCGATCACCGCCATGGGAAGCGGCGCGGCGAGATCCCAGACGAAGTCGCACTCGCCCCGTTCGCAGACGTTGTCGATGAGCGCATCGCACAGCGCTCCGATCGAGCGCTCCCTGTCCTTGACGCGTTTGCGGGTAAAGCCCGCGTTGACCAGCTTGCGTCGCAGCAGATGCGCGGGGTCATCCATCGCGATCATCATCGGGGGAGCGTCCTGGTCCGGTCGGATACCGCCGGCGTTGGAGAACAACTCCGGCGCACGCTCGGCGTCGATCACTGCTTGGTAGCTTGCCGCGGCCGCCAGGCCATTGCGGTCCCGAAAGACCGGTTCGTTCTCACGCATCCATTGATAGACCGGCCGCGAATCTCCCGCGTAGAAGGCCCCGTCGGTCAGATCAACGTCGGGCCGTAGCTGGCTGCGCGTATCGATGGTGCTTGGCACGGTCCACCCTTCTCCCGCCGGCGCTGGATTACCGTGGACCTTACAGTAGGCGATGTGGTATTCCCCACAAAAGGCTGCGCCCGGGGGCGGTACGAATCGGGGCAGCGAACGGTTCGGCGCCAGGCCGGCACACCGCGTGTGGCACAGCTAACGCCTAGCGCCGCGGCAGGACGCCCGAGAAATGGGTATATGACCCTTTCTCCGGTCATTCAACTGCGAGGAATCCATCATGAACCAGACCATCCAACGACAGCTCGGCAAAACCGACAGTCCGATCGAGGACGAGCTCGAAGACGCCTTCAGCAGGATGTTGAGCGAGGGAACCCAGCGGCTGCACCGCAGCTGGCGCGGTGTGCTGGTCACCGGCTTTTTCGGGGGCACCGAGGTAGCCCTCGGCGTGCTCGCTTATCTGTCCGTTCTGGACGCCACCCACCGACCCCTGCTGGCCGGATTGGCGTTCTCCATCGGCTTTTTGGCCCTGCTGCTGGGTCGCAGCGAGCTGTTCACCGAGGGCTTCATCATCCCGGTCGTCACGGTCGCGGCCAAGCGCGCCAGCCTCGCGCAGCTACTCAAGCTATGGGGCGGCACCATGTTCGCCAATCTCGTCGGTGGCTGGACGATCATGTGGATGATCATGACGGGCTTTCCCGAATTGCATTCGCAGACGGTCGAATCCGCGACCCACTTCGCTGCCTCGCCACTATCGGCACAGAGTTTCTGTCTGGCCGTGCTCGGCGGAATGGTGATCACGTTGATGACCCGGATGCAACACGGCACCGACTCGGTTCCAGCCAAGATCGCCGCAGCCATAGCGGCGGCATTCCTGTTGGCCGGGTTGCGATTGTTCCATTCAATCCTGGATTCCCTGCTCATCTTCGGCGCGCTCGTCACCGGGAAAGCTCCGTTCGGCTATCTCGATTGGCTGGGCTGGTTCAGCTACACCGTCGTCGGCAACCTGGTGGGCGGCTTACTGTTTGTGACGCTGCTGCGGTTGCTGCGCAGCAAGGATCGACTAGAGGAAGAGCGTGCCGAAGCCGCCGTCCCCGCCTGAGCGGTGGGCGTTCAGGTCGGCGGAACGCCGCATCGACGACTCGCACACGAGCGATTCATCGAGCGACACAACGCGTCTCAGATGCCGGCGATGAGCTCCAGATCTTTCAAGGAGGCCTCGAGGTGGCCGAGCATCCGCTGCAGGTGCGGGACGCTGCGGCGGCATCCGACCAGACCGAAGTCGAGGTTGTCCGCGTTGTTGGTCACGGTGATGTTGACCGCCTGACCGTCGAGTGGGATCGACAGCGGATAGTTGCCGTCTAATCGTGCCCCGCGCCAATACAATTGATCGGGGTTACCGGTCGATACGTTCGAAATGACAATGTTGAACGGCGGGGAGCCCGCGGACAGGTAGCCCGGGACCAGACCGAAGAACAGCCCCCCGATGTTGAAGGCGGACAACGCCAGTTGCTGCACCGGAGGTAGCTGCCAGAACACCTCTTTGGTCTCGCGGATGGACGCGCTGATCGTCTCGAGACGCTTCGCCGGGTCGTCGAGATCGGTTGCGAGATTGCATAGGAAGGTCCCGACGTTGTTCCCGCTTCGGTCGTCGTCGTCTTTGCGCAGATTCACCGGCACCATGGCGGTCAGTGGCGCGTCCGGCAGGGCGTTCTGATCGAGGAGATAGGCGCGCAGGGCCCCCGCGGACATGGCGAGTACGACGTCGTTGACCGTCACACCGGTGGCCGCCTTGACCGCCTTGATGCGCTCCAGCGAATAGGATTGGGCCGCAACCCGCCTGGCACCGCCGATCCGCACGTTGAACATGGAGCGCGGCGCCCGGAACGGCAGGGTCAGTTGTTGTTCGAGCAGCGCCGCGCGCGCGAGTTTGAGTGTGGACGGCGCCAAGCCGAACGCCGAACCCGCGGTGCGGCCGAGCCGGTTGAAGAGGGACGGCTGGTGTCGCCGCCCGCTGCGCTTGCGTGGCCCCAGGCTCCACGGAACCCGCACCTCATCATCGTCGGGATCGGACGTGAAGGCGCGCTGCACCAAGCGGAGTGCCGACACGCCGTCCATGAGGGAGTGGTGATACTTCGTGTAGACCGCGTACCGCCCGTCCTGCAGGCCTTCGACGAGGTGCGCCTCCCACAGCGGACGGTGCCGGTCGAGCAGGCTGCCATGCAGGCGCGACACCAACTCGAGCAAGTCGCGGACTCGGCCGGGTTCGGGAAGCGCGGACCGGCGAAGGTGATAGTCGAGCTCGACGTCCTTGTCGAAAGACCACGCGACGTTGGTGATCCCGCCGAAGAAGGCCGGACGCTTACGGAACGGCGGCTGCACGTCCGTGCACTCGAGCATCGCCTGATATGACTCGCGCACGAAATGGGGACCGGCATCCTCCGGGGGTTCGAAGAGCTGCAGCGAGCCCACGTGCATCGGGTGTTCGCGTGACTCGCCGATGAGGAACAACGCGTCCGTCGGTGATATCGGTTCCATGGTCGTTCCCATTCCCTCCGCTGTGCCTTCCGTCCAGCACACGCCCCCTTCGTATTAGCCACCCGCGGGCATTGCTAATCGCGAATGAGCATTCGGACTTCGCGGTCGGTCACAGTGCTTGTGTGGGCGTGTGCGTGGGTATTGACGCTCAAGGAGGTAGGAAATGCCGGCGGATTCGGGTTGTCCCAAGCGGATGGAGTTCGGCCCGTGCGGCGGTGTGCGGCCGGACGGCCGGTGCGAGATGCTCCCGAAGCCGTGCGCTTTCGACGACGTGGTGCTGTGGTCGGGCCATCGACCCGCGCCCCGTCGCGTGCCCGCTCCGCTGGTGCTCACCGACTTCAGCGCCACCCCGTTCAATCCCGACGACATCGCGATGACGGCGAACATTCTGGCACCCGGGTGCGACGCCGTCCTCGTCGGCGAGCACCAGAACAAGCCCGACTTCCCGCCCACCCTTATGGCGTCGCTGCTGCTCGACGCCGGTGTGACGCCGTGGATCACGTTGTCGTGCCGCGACCGCAACCGCGTGGTCCTCGAGCAGGAGTTGCGGGGATTGCGCAGCATCGATGTCGACACGGTGTTGTGCGTGACCGGAGACGGACGCGGATATGACGTGCGCCCAGACGTCACGCAGACCTTCGACCTCGACGGGCCCCGGCTGGTTTCGCTGGCCGCCTCGGTCGGCATGACCGCGGCGGTCCCCGAGACGCCCACCGCGCCGCCCGTGCAACGGAGACCGGCTCGCCTGGTCGAGAAGCAGCACGCCGGGGCGAGCCTGGCCGTCCTGAATCACGTGCCTTCGCCCGACATGGTCGCCGACTTCATGACGACAGCGCGATCGGTCGGCTTGACGATCCCGGTGATCGCGGCGGTGGCGGTGTTCACCGACAGCATCTCGGCGGCGGTGCTGGAAGGCTTGCCCGGACTCGAGCTCGATCCCGTTGTGATGCAACAGGTTTTGAGTGCGCCGGATCCGGTGACCGCCGGGATCGCGGCGGCGGTGAGCGAAGCCCGGGCGCTGTTGGCGATTGAGGGCGTCGAGGGCGTCAACGTCTCGGGGCTGGCGTCCGCGTCGGGTCCTCGCATCGGTGCGGAGATCAAGGCGGAGGTCGGTCGTCGGGTCCGGGCGGAGGCGGCGCCGTGACTCGCGTCTCCGACGGTGCAGAGTGCGGCGATGGGGAGGGACGGCACGATGACTGATGCGATGGAGGCCGAGTTCGATACCGTCGCCGAGTGGACCGCGCAGGTCGCCGCGGAACTCGGGCCGGACTACCACCTACCCGCCGGCTGCCGGGGAAGCGGGAGTCCCGCGGCGCTCGACTGGCTGATCGAGGGGATGGAGCTGGCGGCCGATGCCACGCTGCTGGACTCGGGCGCCGGTGTCGGGGGTCCCGCCGCCTACGCCGCCCGGTCCGGCGCGGTGCGGCCTGTGCTCGTGGAACCCGAAACGGGTGCCTGCCGCGCGGCGCGCAAACTGTTCGGCTTTTCGGTGGTGTGCGCATCGGGATCGGCCCTGCCGATGAGGGACGCGAGTGTCGACGCCGCCTGGGCGTTGGGCGTGTTGTGCACGACGCCGGATCAACTCGAGTTGCTCACGGAGTTGCGCCGCGTCGTGCGGCCTGGAGGGCGCATCGGGTTACTGGTGTTCGTCGCACACCGGGATGTACCGTCAAATTGTCTGGAAGGCAATCACTTTCCGACGCCAACCGGATTGCGCGAGCTGTTGGCCGGGGCATCACTTGACGTCGAGCAGCGGCTCGGCACCGCCGCCCTTCCGCCGATCGACGACACGTGGAACGCGCGTCTCGATACCGTGGAGAGCGTCCTCGGCGACCGACACGGACACACGGAGGCATGGCAGTTGGCCGAACGTCAAAGCTCGACGATCGGGGACCTGCTCGGAGATGGAACCTTGACCGGCGAGCTGTTGGTGCTCCGTCACGCTTGAGCGATCCGGCGACACCACGTCAGTCGCGAAGCGCCGCGAGGATCCCTACCCGCCCGCGTCGGCCTCGCCCCGCAACACCGTGATGTCCAGGTGACGGCGGCCGCTAACGCCCGGTGGCCTGAAAGATGACCCGGCGGGCGATCTGTACCGCATGGTCGGCGAAGCGTTCGTAGAAGCGGCCCAACAGGGTGGCGTCCACGGCGGCGGCGACCCCCTGCGTCCTCTCGGGATCCATCAGCAGCGCCAGCAGCCGGTGGTGCAGCTCGTCCATCGCGTCGTCGTCGTGGCGAATCTGGGCCGCCCCCCGGGGGTCTTGCGACACCAGCACCTGCCGCGCCCCGAGGGCCAATGCCTCGGCCGCCTCACCCATGGCCGCGACGTAGGGCCGCACCTCGGCGGAAACGGCCGGATAGGGGTGACGGCGGCGGGCGATCTCGGCGATGTGCACGGCCAGCTCGACCATCCGTCGCGCATCCGCTGCGATACGGATAGCGCTGACGACCGCGCGCAAGTCGGTGGCGACCGGCGCCTGCAACGCCAACAACGCGAACGCCGTCTCCTCGACGTGTGCCTCGAGGGCGAGGACGCTGCCGTGGCGGGCGATGACAGATTCGGCCGTCGTCAGATCGGTTTCCAGCAGCGCCTCGCTCGCCTGTGAAATCGCCTGGGCGGCCATCGCGCACATGTCGGCGAGCTGATCGGTCAGCGTGTCCAGCTGCTGGTGGAAACCGGTCCTCATCTTCACTGAATAACCCGCCACCGCCAAATAAACGTGCCCGCGCAGAACGGCAGAAATTCGTAACGGGTTTACCCGCTAGCGGATGTCCTCGGCGAGCGCGCGAGCCTCCCGCTCGGTTTCGACGGCGGGCCCGGAGCCGGGCAACGGCTTGCCGGCGACTTCAGGGGTGAACAGCAACGTGATCGCCCCCACCACGCCGGCGAAGATCAACATGTAGGCCGGCACCATCACGTTGCCGGTGCCCGACACCAGCGCCTGGGCGATCAGCGGCGTGATGCCGCCGACGAGGGAGATCGAGATGTTGTACGAAATCGCCAGCGATCCGTAGCGCACGTTGGTGGGGAACAAGGCCGGCAGCATGGCCGGCCCGGTGCTGTCGAAGCACAGTTCCATCATGCCGATCAGCAGCACGCCGATGAAGATCACCGGGTATACGCCGCCGAAGCGGATGAGCAGGAACGCCGGGATGGAGGCACCGATCAGCAGGACGCACCCCGTCCACATGATGGGTTTGACGCCGATCCGGTCGGACAAGGCGGCGACGAGCACCACGGTGACCATCAGGATCGCCAGCGTCGACACGATCATGACCAGTCCGGCGGTGCGCCCGACGCGCACGAACAGTCTGAGGTAGGTCGGCAGATATCCGGTGAGCATGAAGTCGGCGACCTGGGAGGTCAGCACCAGCGCAGCGCAGATCAGCATCGGGCGCCACTGGGCCGCGACCGTGCGCAGAATTTGCTGCGATCCTTGGCCGCCCGACCCGGGCGCCCCGTCGTTCGCGCTCTGGTAGGCGGAGGATTCCTTGAGCCGAAGCCGTAGGTACAGGGCGACCAGGCCGAAGGGCAGGCCCAGCAACAGCGGAATCCGCCAGCCGTACGTCAGCATGGCGTCGTCCGGCAGCCAGGTCTGTAGGCCGGTCACCAGCAACCCGGCGAGGACGAATCCGACCAGGTTGCCCATCGGCAAGAAGCCGACCATCATGCCGCGTTTGTGGTCGGGGGCCTGCTCGACGAGATAGGTCATCGCACCGACGTACTCTCCGCCGGTCGACAGGCCCTGAAAGATTCGCGCGATGACGAGCAGGATCGGCGCCCAGACACCGATGGTGCTGTAGGTGGGCAGCAGGCCGGTCATGGTGGTGCTCACCGTCATCATGAGGATGGTGACCACCAGCACCCGGTGCCGCCCGATGCGGTCGCCCAGCGGGCCGAAGATGAATCCGCCGAGCGGGCGCACGACGAACGCCGCCGCCAGCGTGCCGAAGGTCGCGATGAGGTGGACGCCGCTGACGCTCTTGCCGGGGTAGAACACCTGGGCGATCGTGGTGGCGATATAGCCGTAAACCCCGAAGTCGTACCACTCCATGAAGTTTCCGATGGCGGTACCCATTATGGTCTGCCGCATCGCCGGATCGGCGACCCTGATGTCTTTACGGGCCCATTTTTTCCGGCGGCGTCGAATACCCATCGAATGATGGCTTACCCGAAACATTCCCGGGACGAACCGGCGGGGTCGGGTGATAGGACCTTTCTCCGGGTTACCCGCAGACCCCCGAGATCATCCCCCCGGGCCACGGGCGGACGTGATTGGTTCCGGAAAACTCCAGCTAGGCGCGCGTCGCCGCCGCCGCGGACGACGACAGCGCGGCGCCGCCGGAACAGAATCAGTTATTCGCGTCACGTCCGCTCGTTCGCGGCGTGGTTCATTGGCCTTTCAAGCTCCCGATGCGCAGCGAGAAGTCGGCGGCTTTGGACGGCGGCGAGTCCTCGAACTGCTCGACGTAGGCCTGGGGGTCACGATCGGTGATCGGCAGCCCCTCGGTGGTCGGGTGCTCGGCCATGAACTCGCTGTATTGACGTCCGAGCGCCTCGCGAAGCCCGATGGGGGCGGTGCGGCGAAAGTCCGACAGTCCTTCGCGTTCCTCCTCGGCCATGTGGTCGTCGTTCGCCACCCGGGTACGCCCAACGGCGGCCCACCACTGTTCGCTGCCCAGCGCGGCGGCGTTGGCGTCGCGCACACCGTCGCGGATGTCGTTGTGATCGCCGATCGCGTCGAGGGTCTCGCCCTCGGCGTCGTCACCCCCGCGTATCAGCAACTGCGGGTAGAAGATTTTTTCTTCGATGTAGGCGTGCACGTCGAGCTTGTTGGCGAGCGGACCCCATACCCGCTTGAGCGCGCCCGGGTCGTCGGGGCGTTGGGCCTGCAGATCGTCCAGGCGCGCGAACTGTTCGCGGAACCACTCGTGGTCGGCCAGGATCAACCTGGTGATATCTGCCATCGGAGAGTTCCGCCTCCCTGGATCCCGGTCCGTCGGGGCTTACCCCGTTTACCAGCTGAGGTAACAACCCGACGCGGGATCCGTCAACCGGGTTTCTCTCCCTGGCGTACGGCCGTTGACCGAGGTGCTCCGCGCCGCAACGGAATCACCAATTTGACGCACGTGTAAGCCCTTTGATGATCGTGGGCCGCCGGTGTCACCGCCGGCGCGGTGCCCGCCGGCGCCACGCCCTGAACAGGAACTCGCCGGGAGGGCGCGGTTATCCGGGCGGATACACTGGGGCGGTCAGTTCGGCGATCAGCTTCGATCGCACCCGTAGACCAACACGAATCAGTCAGAGGTTGTGCCTTGTCCGACAAACCCGGTGATGCCGTCAGCTTGGAACCGCATTTCGAGGACGTACAAGCGCACTACGACCTGTCCGACGAATTCTTCGCGCTCTTCCTGGACCCGACGCGGACCTACAGCTGCGCCTATTTCGAGCGCGACGATATGACGCTGGAAGAGGCGCAGTACGCGAAGGTCGACCTCTCGCTGGGCAAGCTCGGGCTGCAGCCTGGCATGACATTGCTCGACATCGGGTGCGGGTGGGGCACCACGATCGTCCGCGGCCTGGAGAACTACGACGTCAACGTCGTCGGCCTCACGCTCAGCCGCAATCAACAGGCACACGTGCAGCGCCGGCTGGACAGCCATCCCTCGGCGCGGTCCAAGCGCGTGCTGCTTCAGGGCTGGGAGCAGTTCGACGAGAAGGTCGACCGGATCGTGTCGATCGGCGCCTTCGAGCACTTCGGGCGCGACCGGTACGACGAATTCTTCAAGAAGGCCTACGAGGCGCTACCGGCCGACGGCGTCATGATGCTGCACACCATCATCAAGCCCAGCGACGAGGAATTCGCGGAGCGCGGGCTGCCCATCACCATGACCAAGCTGCGCTTCATGAAATTCATCATGGACGAGATCTTCCCGGGCGGAGACCTGCCGCAGGCCAAGGGCGTCGTGGAGCACGCCGAGCGGGCCGGCTTTGGTGTGAAGCTGATTCAGCCGCTGCGCCTGCACTATGCCCGCACCCTCGACACCTGGTCGGCGGCGCTCGAGGCGCGCCGGGACGAGGCCATCGCGATTCAGTCCGAAGAGGTCTACGACCGGTACATGAAGTACCTGACCGGATGCGCGGACCTGTTCCGCGAGGGCTACACCGACGTCGCGCAGTTCACCCTGACCAAGGGATGACGCACTAACCGCCGGAGAGTCCGCTCGAAACGTACTGAGCGACAACGGCTTTGATCGGGCGTAGCGTCGTCGCACCGCGCGCGCCGTTCGTCACACCGGGAGCCCTTCCGATGCGTTGGACTCGCTCTGCACGCCGGTGCTCGCGGGCTTGCGGCGAAGGTCCTCGCTGACGTCGTCGAGCGCCAGTCCGGCCGGTTCGCGCACCAGGACGGTCGTGGCGATCCCTGCGGCGTAGCAGCAGAAGCCCAACAACGTCACCGCACGTAACCCGGCGCCGCTGAGCAGGAGCGGCACAAACAGAGCACCTAGGAAGGCCCCGACTTTCGCGATGGCCGAAGAAAGCCCGTGAAAGGTACTGCGAACGGCGGTGGGGTACGACTCGGCCGCGAGAAGCATCGTCGTGTAGTTGGGTCCGAAAGCGACGCCGAACAAAGACATGCCGAACACGATCGCGAACGGCACTACCGAGGCGCTGATGACGGGGAAGACCGTTATCAACAGCATCGCCAACGCGCAGATACCGAATCCGAGTGCCTGCAGCACGCGTCGGGGCATGCGGTCGAGCACCAGCAGGCCGGCGATCGCTCCGCCGAGACCGAAACAAATGACCAGGACCGCGTTGAGGGCGATGTTGGACACCACGCTGCCGTGGGGCGCGATGTGCTTGATCAGCAAGGGTTGGCTGACGTAGCTGCCGTAGACGGCGACATTGAAGAAGAACCAGCTCCCGGCGGTGCCCAGCAGGATGGTGAGGACTTTCCGATTGGACAGGCCGATCTTGGCGGCTGGAGTCGCGGCAACGGTGGGCGAAGTGAATGTCGCACGCGATTGGGCAAACGCCGCAAAGTCTTTCAGCGCCTGCCGTTCGTCACCACGTTCGGCGGTCCAGCGCGGCGACTCGGGCATGTGACGACGCTAATACAGCACCAGCAGAGACGGGATCACTCCCATCCCGAGTATCAGCCGCCAGGCGATGTGATCGGGAACGCCGACGGCCAGTACCAGGAGGCTGACCAGATAGGCGACGACCTGACCGAACACATAGAAGATGAAGGTCAGCCCGACCAGTTGACCGCGGTTTCGCCGGTTCGCGTATTCGGCCATGATGACGCCGCTGGCGGGATAGTCGCCTCCGATCCCGATTCCCAGTATCAGCCGCGCGACGACCAGGACAGTGAAGTTGGGAGCGAACGCGGAGAGCAATGCCCCGACAATCATCAAGACCGCTTCAAAACCGTAGACACGCCGCCGGCCGAGCATGTCGCCGAGACGCCCGAAGGCGATGGCGCCCAACGCAACTGCCAACAGTGTCGAGCTCGTCAGCATCGAAATCTGCCCGCCGGTGAGATAGAACTGCGGAGTGGTCAGCAGGGTTACCGTACCGATGACGTTGAGATCGTAGGAGTCCGTGAAGAATCCGGCGCCGGCGGTCGCCGCCGCCTTGAAGTGGAAGATGTCGAGCTTTGCGTCGTCGATCGACCTGACGACACCGACCTGTGCCGGCCCAACATCGTGCCGGCTCCCCGAACTTGTCATGATAAGTACGGTCCAACACGCACCAGAGGCAAGTCAACGGCGTACCGTTCTTTTCGGCTATGTTCAATATCCGTTAACCACAAGTGGGTTCGGTGCTCATCGGGCCGGATCTATTAGCGTCAGCATGTATAGTCAAGTGCATGGCAGTGGCGCTGCACGAAATGATCGCCGACAGCCTGCGGGAGCAGATCCGGGCCGGAGAGCTGCCCGTGGGTGCTGAGCTTCCGTCGGAATCTCAGCTCTGCGACCGGTGGAAGGCGTCACGCGGACCCGTGCGCCAGGCGCTGGCGGCGCTGCGCGCCGAAGGAGTCATCGCCGGCGGTCGCGGGAAACGGCCGGTCGTCCGCACGACTTCGATCGGCCAGCCGTTCGACACGCTGCTGTCTTACTCCGCCTGGGCCCAATCGATCGGGCGCAAGCCCGGACAGCGCACGCTCGAATTGGCCTTGCGCCGAGCGGATCAACACGCGGCCTCGGTGCTCCAGATCGACGAGGGGGCGCCGGTCGTGCAAATGTTGCGGTTGCGCTACCTCGACGGCGAGCCCGCGATGCTGGAACGCGCGACGTTCGTCGCGGACGTGGGTCGCCGGTTGTTCGACTTCGATTGCGACTCAGGGTCGTTGTGGGCTTACCTGTTGTCGCAAGGGGTGCGGTTCTCGACCGCTTCTCACGTCATCGACGCGATCGCGGCCGACCCCGTCGACTCTGCGCATCTCTCTGTGGCGCAAGGTGATCCGCTGCTAAGGCAGCAGCGGATCACCCGAGGAGTCAGGGGCGAGATCATCGAATACCACGACGACCGGTATCTGCCTTCCATGGTCAGCTTCACACTGGAGAACACCCTGGACGCGCGCTGCGCCCTCGCCCGAAATGCCAAGCCCGGGGCGGAGGCGGACGCCCGATGAGCGCCCGGCTCGAGCTGGCCGTACTGGACATGGCCGGCACCACCATTGACGAGGGACAGCAGGTCTACCGGGTTCTGGCTGAAACGGCGGTCGCCTATGGCGCAACACCGTCACCGGCCGACATCGCTCGCTGGCACGGGGCGGCCAAACACGAGGCGCTGCGTGCGCTGCTCACCGGACCCGGTGGTGAGCCCCCGAGTGCGGACCTGCTGGACACGGTGGTCGCCGATTTCCGTTCCCGGCTGACGGCCGCCTACGCGATCTCGCCGCCATGCCCGCTGCCCGGTGTTACCGACGCGATGGCCGTGCTGCGCTCCGCCGGCATCCGGGTCGCGCTCACCACCGGGTTCGATCGCGACATCGTCGACTCACTGATTTCCGCTTTGGGCTGGGACGGCGATTCGGTGGCGGACGACGTCGTTTGCGGCAGCGACGTGGCGGCCGGGCGCCCGGCGCCCTTCATGATCTTCCGGGCGATGGAGAACCTCGGTGTCGTCGGCGTGGACCGCGTGCTCATCGCCGGAGACACCCCGCGTGACCTGCAAGCCGGAACCAACTCCGGCGCGGCGTTCGTCGTCGGTGTCCTGTCCGGGGCCGGGGACGCGGTCGAACTCGGCAGGCATCGGCACACCCATCTGGTCGCGTCGGTGGCCGACCTGCCCACGCTGCTCGAGCTGCGCAACGCGGCGGCCAGCCCCGCGTGATGCAGCCGACGCCATCGCCCCAAAAGGCCGCCGTCAGGATCGACCACACCTTGGCGGCCGTGTGGCGGGGCGGCGCCGACATCGCGGTGGAATCGGTGACCGTGCCCCCGCTGGGGCCCGGTGATGCGTTGGTGCGAGTCAGGCTTGCCACGGTGTGCGGTAGCGACAGACTTACGGTGAGCGGACGGCGCCAACAGCCGTGCCCGTCGATCCTCGGCCACGAGACCGTCGGTGAGATCGTGGCGCTGGGCACCGGTGAGCCACGGGCCGTGGATGGACGGTCGTTGCGCGTGGGTCAACGCGTCATCTGGAGCGTGACGTGGCCGTGCGGCACCTGCGACCGGTGCCTGGCCGGCGTCACGGCGAAGTGCCGGGTGGTGCACAAGGCCGGCCATGAGGCGCTGAACTCCGAATGGGCGCTGTCCGGTGGGTACGCCCAGCACGTGCTGCTCCCGCGCGGCTTGCCCGTTGCCGTGGTCGACGACGACCTCATGGATTCGGTCGCCGCACCTGCGTCGTGTGCTACGGCGACGGTCATGGCCGTTCTCGAACGCGCGGGAAGCCTGGCCGGCCGACGAGTCATTGTGCTCGGCGCCGGCATGCTCGGGCTGACCGCGATCGCCGCCGCCGTGTCTGCAGGCGCTTCCGTGGTGACCGCGGTCGATCCGGCCGCGGCCAGAAGGCAGTTGGCACGGCGATTCGGCGCTACCTCGGTGCGGGATTCGGTCGGCGGCGCCGACGCGAGCGACATCTTGCTGGAATTCTCCGGCGTACCGGATGTCCTGCAAGACGGGCTGGCAGGCCTCGACGTCCAGGGGATAGCCGTCCTCGCCGGCTCCGTCGCACCGAATGCGGCCGTGGCGGTCGACGCCGAGTCGGTGGTACGCCGTCAACTGTCCATCCTCGGCGTACACAATTACGAACCGCGACACCTGGCAGCGGCACTGACCTTTTTGCACCGAACGTGCGAGCGCTTCCCGTGGCACGAGTTGGTCGCCGACCCCGGATCACTCGACGACCTCGGCGCCCTGCTGGTCGCGTCCGCGGGACCTGTGCCGCGATACTCGATCGCCCCTTGACAAAGGAGATCACGCCAGGTCTGGGTTTACCGCCCCAGATCCCCGGGTAATTCCACCGCAACAACCTGATTCGGTGGGTGCCGGTTTCCTTCGGCGCAACGCCGCTGGAAGGACCGACAGTGAGCGCCAAACACCGCATGCCCGAGTCACCGGAGCAAATGCCGACATCGACCGATCACGGTCAGCGGCGCGTCCTGTCCGGCGCTGCGAAGGTGTGCGACATCATCTCCGCTTCGCTGTTGTGTGCCGCCTGCCTGACAGCGTTGGTGCTCAACGTCGGCCAGCACGAGAAGCGCAGTGTCGCCGCCAGTCTCGAGCCGCCGGCCATCTCGCAGCCGGTCAGTCAGGAAGGCACAGTGGTGGCCGTGTCGGCGGACTCGGTGACCATGCGCGGCGCGGACGGCCACATCCAGACCTACCACTTCACCCCGAACACCACCGTCGTCACGCATGGCGCCCGCCAACCCATCACCGCCGCGCCGCATTTCACGATCAACGACAAGGTCATCGTGGTCGGGACTATCGAGGGCGGTACGGCACTGGCCACCGCGGTGGCCTACCGCGGTGCGGGGCACGGCGAGGCTCCGCCGATGGATAACCTTGACGGCCAAGCGGTTTCGGCCGGCGCCGCCTGAGGGTCCACTGCGGCACCTGCGTTTCATCAACCGCCTGCGTCAACCGGGCGCCGCCGGCCGCCGGCATGCGCGCTCGGCCTAGTCTGGTAGCGATCCGGACACAGGAGGCGCCATGGGCGGGCACGAAGCAAAGATGATCATCTTGTCGACCGACGACCTGGATGAGTCGATCCGGTTTTACAGCGAGACCTTGGGCATGCCACTGAAATTTCGCGATGGTGCGCACTTCGCGGCCCTCGACGCGGGCCCGGTCACGCTGGCGCTGGCGACCGCGGTCGACCACCCCATCCCCGGGCAGGTCGTGGTCGGCATCAAGACCACGGACGTCGATGCGGCTGCGAAGGCCGTCGAGGCCAGCGGCGGCGGCATCGTGAAGGGCCCCTATGACGATGCCCATGAACGACGCGCCGTGGTCTACGACAACAAGGGCAACGGCTTGGTGTTCTACAAGCCATTGGCCCGATAGGAGCGCCGTACTCCGGAAGTGCCGGTGCGCGTTTACTTTCCGGTGCGCTCGCGATGTTTACAGCCCGGCCAGCAGCAAGGCCGGCGCTTGCCCTCTTCCAGCTCCTCCTGGGTCCGGCGGATGCGGCGTTCCCGGGTCGCCGGCTGCTTGGCATCCTCGACCCAACAGATGAACTCGTTTCGGGCCAGCGGCGTGATGTCACGCCAGGCGGCGAGCGCGGTCGGGTTGCCGATCAGCGACTCGAGCAGGTCCGCAGGCAATTTGTGCACGACGCCGCCGGGCACGCGCCGGCCGCTCATCGGCTGACCAAATGCGCGCTGTCGTCGTGTAGTTCGTCGCGGCGCAATGTCATCGGGGTGAGAGCGGGGACGTCACCGCCCGCGACCACGGCGCGGGTGATCGGGGTGAGCGCCTGAAACAGCGTCTCCACCTCGTCGTCGCTCAGCGCGTCGAGCGCGGACAGGGCCAATGCGTCGGTGGTCAATTCGATGTGGTCCTTCAATTCCCGTCCGGCCGGGGTCAGTGTTCCGTCGTCGTCGAGCAACCCACGCTCGGCAAGCCGTTGCTCGTGGTGACGCCACGTGGTCTCGTCGTAGTCGCGGGTGCGGGCGATGTAATCGCGAGAGACGTTGCCCGCCGCCGCGTGTAAGACGTTGGACTCGCGGCCGGGGATGCCGGCCGCGGCCAGCACCGCCACGTGCCCGTCACCGCGCTGCTCGCGCAGCAGCGTCGTGGCGTGCCACAGCGCGGACAGCGGGTCATCCGGCCAGGGCAGCGCCAGGTTCGCGGCGAACAGCGGACGCGCGTCGAGCGGAGCATGGCACGCCGCCCGGCCCGCCAATTCGGCTGCAACGCGGATGTTTTCATCCGAGCCCAGGCCATAGCGACGCAGCGCGGCCACCGCGGACTCCTGTCGGGCCTGCAACGCGGCCTCCGGACCCGCGATCTCCCATGCCGCCGGCAATGCCTTGGCGACCCGTTCGGGTGCGAAGTTGTAGAAGATCGCGCTGACCACCTCGCGGGGCGCCGCACCCAACGGTGCCGAGCGGGCGGCGAAATAGCCCATCCAGAAACCCCGGTAGCCCAGCGCGTCCAACGCCGCTCGCGCCTCCGGCGCGAAATAGGTCACCGCGTGCACCGGCTCATAGCGATCGAAGAAGCGTCGAGCCAACGCGGGTTGTCGTCGCATGCTCGCAGTTAACCACTGGCGCCGGCCACCACCAAGCACGGACCCGCGGCCCAGCAGGCACCTCGCCTAGGCTCGAGAAGTGACCATCCCTTATGACCAGCCATTGCGCGAGCGGATTCGGAACAACCTGGCCGGCCACCACCGCCGCGCGGTAACCGATCCGACGAAGCGGCACGCAGCCGTAGCGGTGGTACTGGTCGATTCGGAGGTGGGGGAGGACCGGGTCGATCCGGTGTCGGTGGACGAGTGGAACGCCGGGCGTCCGATGCCCGCTGCCCATCTGGACGGTCGCATGGTCGACGTGTCCGGCGGCGCCGCTTTCTTGCTGTGCCGCAGGGCATCTCGGCTCAACACACATGCGGCGCAGTGGGCACTGCCCGGCGGCCGCCTCGATCCGGGCGAGACGGCGGTCGACGCGGCGCTGCGGGAATTGCGCGAGGAGGTCGGTATCGAGCTGTCCGATTCGACCGTGCTGGGGTTGCTCGACGACTATCCCACCCGGTCCGGGTATGTGATCACCCCGGTGGTGGTCTGGGGAGGGGGACGGCTCGAGCTTCGACCGGCGCCCGACGAGGTCGTGGCCGTGTACCGGGTGGGGCTGCACCAACTCCAGCGCGACGACTCGCCGCGATTCGTCACCATTCCGGAAAGCCCGCGACCGGTCGTGCAGATCCCGCTGGGCAATGACCTCATCCACGCCCCGACCGGCGCGGTGCTGCTGCAATTGCGTTGGCTGGGTCTGGAAGGGCGAGCCGACCCGGTGGGTGAGTTGGAACAACCGGTCTTCGCCTGGAAGTAGCCATCGCCCACCGCCTCTCGCAGGGCAGCCGAGGTCAGCGTTGGTCCGGCGTCCCGAACAGCGACGCCGCCAATTCGATCAGCGATGTGCCCGAGGCGTCCCAGGCGCCCGCGGGCGTCGGGTCGGCCGGCAGGCCCGGCCCGTATTCCGCCGGGCGCGCGACGAAACCGGTGGCCAAGCCGCTGGCCTGGGCCGCCTCCAGGTCGGAGGGGTGTGCCGCCACCAGCATCACCTCACCGGGTTCCAGGCCCAGCAACTGCGCGGGCGCCCGGTACGCACGCGGGTCGGGCTTGAAGGCCTTGCTGACATCCGAACCGAGCACCACATCCCACGGCAGGCCCGCGTACTTCGCCATATCGACCAGCAGCCCGGTGTTGCCGTTGGACAGCGGCCCGACGATCACGTGCCGCTTCATGGCCTGGATGCCTTCGACGCTGTCCGGCCACGGCGGCAGCCAGCGCCATGACCGGGCCAGGTCGTCCACCTCTCCGCCGGGCAGCGCCTCGGCGCCGACGCCGAACTTCTCGAACGATGCGAGCAGGTTCTCTCGATGCAAGACGTCCAGCGACACAAATTCCCGGCGGCCCGAGCGGACTTCGGCCATCGACGGGAGGTAGTGACCGCGCCACTCCAGCGCAAATGCGGCGGCATCGAGGCTGAGCTGGTGGCGGTGCGCGAAATGCCCTACCGAGGCCGCGATCCCGGAACGCCAGTCGACGACCGTACCGAAGGTGTCGAACAAAACGGCACGCACTGCGCGGCCGGTCGAGGGCGAGCGGTAATCGGTCATCGCCTCAGGCTAACGCCGCGCGCGGCGGCGCGGTCGGGCGGCGACACGTAATCTCGCCGTTGAGGATTGCAACTTCACCGAGAGGGCGTGGCAATGCCGGCTTCCGACGTACGCCGATACGTGATCGTTGGCGCCGGCGCCATCGGCGGCACCCTGGGCGGATTGCTGGCGCGCGCAGGAACTTCCGCCGTCTTGGTCGCCCGGGGCCGGCATGCCGAGGTGCTGGCGGCCGCCGGTTTGACACTGAGGACGCCCGACGGCACGTTCCACACCCGTCTCGGTCGCGACGCGGCCCGAGCAGGTGCACCTGACCGAGCGCGACGTGCTGGTCTTCACGACGAAAACGCAGCAACTCGATGGTGCCCTGCAGGAGTGGGTGGACCGGCCGGTACAGGGGACGAACGGCACCGCGGGCGAACTGCTCCCGGCGATGACTGCGCTCAATGGTGTTGCCGCCGAGGAGAAAGCGCTTCGGTACTTCGCGCGCGTGTTCGGCATCTGCGTGTGGTTGCCGGCCGTACACCTGGAACCCGGCGAAGTGATCGTGCGGTCGTGGCCGATCGCCGGCCAGTTCCACCTCGCACGGTGGCCTGCGGCGGTCACAACCGCGGCCGATGCCGACCTGTTGACCGGCGTCGCCGAGACCTGGAGCGCGGCGGGCATCCGCACCCGCGTCACGCCCGATGTCGCGCCCTGGAAATACAACAAGCTACTGAGCAACCTGGGAAATGGGGTGGGGGCGCTGACCGCCGGAGCGACCGATGCCGGCGAGATCCTGGCCGCGCTACGTGCCGAGGGCGAAGACGTGTTGCGCTACGCCGGAATCGAATTCGTCTCCTTCGAAACCTCGAAAGCGGTGCGTGCCGACGGACCGACCATCCGTCCGATTCCCGGATGGGACAACGGGTCGAGCAACTCCACCTGGCAGTCGTTCACCCGCAATACCGGCAACGTGGAGACCGACTTCTTCAACGGCGAGATCGCCCGGATCGCACGCCGCAATGGCATCGAGGCGCCGCTGAATGCCGCCGTTGCGCGCGCGGTCCGCGTCGCGGTGCGCGAGGGTGCGGGGCCGGGGCACTACTCGGCGGCGCACCTGGCGCAAATGTTGGGAATCGACGCGAGCGCCGCATCGCCGACCTGATCGGGACGCGATGCGCCGGACCGGCGCGCGCCGTACCATATCGTTAGCCGTGCGAACGAAAGTGCGGCGGCTCAATCGACGATTGGAGGCCGTTGTGGCCCGAAGTGCCGGCGACACCTGGGATATCGTGACGAGTGTCGGCTTCACCGCGTTGGCCGTTTGCGCGGCGCGTGCCCTCGACGCGGCGCTGCGGCCGCCGCTGGCGAACGACGCGTATGCCGCGGGCTTCGTCGCTGCTGCCGGTGAGCCGAATCTGATTGCGGCAGTTGACAATGCGGACATGAGTAGCGCCGCGGCGTTCAACGCGCAGTGGGTGGGGGTGCGGACGCGGTTCTTCGACGCGTTCTTCGCTGATGCCAGTCGAGCCGGAACGCGCCAGGCGGTGATCCTGGCGGCGGGACTGGATTCCCGGGCGTATCGGCTGGAATGGCCCGCCGGACATACGATTTTCGAGGTCGACCAACCGCGAGTGCTCGAATTCAAGCAGCATGTCCTCGACCGGCAGGGTGCCGTACCGTCGACGCGGCGCGTCACCGTCGCAACCGACTTACGCGACGACTGGGCGGGTGAGCTGATTGCGGCGGGGTTCGACCCCGGCCAACCGACGGCATGGGCCCTTGAGGGCTTGCTGCCGTATCTGCCTGGGGCGGCGCAGGATGCGCTGTTCGACAAGCTGCACCGCCTGTCGGCTGTCGGTAGCCGCCTGGCCGTCGAGCTCGGACCGGCGCCCGGTGAAGTGCAGGAGTTCGCCGACAACGTCCCCACCATCAGCCAAGACACCGGCCAGCCGGCCGTCGCCAACCTGTGGTACGACGATCCGCGCACGGACACCAAAGACTTTCTGGCCCAGCATGGTTGGCAGGTCACGGCCGTCGACCTGGTCGACAAGGCGGCCACCGAGTATGGACGGCCCTTTCAGGAGTTGCCCGTGGTCTTCGACCGGTTGATGCGCACTAAATTCTTCACCGCCGTCCGCGAAGGCTGACCGACGAGCGATCTCTGTGGCTGTCATGTGACGGACGCTCGTTGTTCGTCCTTTGGTCACCAAGGGGCGGACTGGCTCTGCGAACCTTGACCAACGCATCGGGACCGACGTGTCTCGGCGCCTTGAGGAAAGGGCCGCCATGACAGAACACTTGCGCGCTTACAACAGTCTCTGGCAGGTCCGCAGCGACTCGTGGTGCCGGCTCGAGGAGGCCGCTGACCGGCTGACCCGCCCAACCACTACCGGAGATCTCAAAGACAAATGGGCGGGCGCCTGCCAGGAGCTCCTGGCACGCCTGAGCACCCTGGAGCCGTACTGGGCGTATCCGGGTGCACCCCAATTCGCGCGTATCCAAAGGCTTTTCGCGGCTGGCAGCTATGACAAGTTCGCGCAGGCGGTCGGGCAGATCAACCGGGCACTGACCACCGAGTCCTACCGCTCAGGGGACGTGGACAACGCCGGCGCTGACGAGCTGGACATGTTCCCTTCCGACCCGCGGCAACTCCTCGAGCATCAACCCGCGACGCAGCGCGACCGGCCGTATTTCGAGGTGCTCGTCGTGGAGAAGATGACCGAAGAGCAGGAGCGGGCGCTGCGCAACGAGGTTCGTAAATGGCGACGGCCCGACGACGAATTCGTCTACGAGCTGGTGGTGGTGTCCAGCGGGGATGAGGCCCTGATTGCGGCACGGCTGAACGTCAACCTGCAGGCGGTGGTGATCCGCCGGCGCTTTTCCCACCAATCGACCCGGGACCTCTCGGCGCTGTCAGAATTCGTCGACACCGCGGTGTCGGATGAGTTGAACGATCACCAGTCACCCGAAGAGCGCGCGCAGATCCTGGCGCTCTCGCTGGCGAAATTGCGGCCCGAACTGGACCTCTATTTGATGACCGAGATCGAGGTGGAAGACATCGCCGGGCGACTGGGCCAGTACTTCCGCCGGGTGTTCCACGCCCGCGAAGGCATGCTCGAGCTGCACCTGTCCATCCTGCAGGGCGTGGCCGCGCGCTACCGCACACCATTTTTCAGCGCCCTCAAGCAGTACAGCCACCGCCCGACAGGTGTCTTTCACGCGCTCCCGATTTCGCAGGGCAAGTCGATCGTCAACTCCCACTGGATCAAGGACATGGTGGGTTTCTACGGCCTGGACGTGTTCATGGCCGAGACATCGGCGACATGCGGTGGCCTGGACTCGTTGCTCGAGCCGACCGGCCCCCTGCGCGAGGCCCAACAACTCGCGTCGCAAGCCTACGGCTCGCGCCACACCTACTTCGTCACCAACGGAACGTCCACGGCGAACAAGGTTGTCACCCAAGCGCTGGTGGCACCGGGCGACATCGTGCTGCTCGACCGCAACTGTCATCAGTCGCATCACTACGGGATGATGCTGGCCGGCGCGAATGTCGTTTATTTGGACGCGTATCCGCTCAACGAGTACTCGATGTACGGCGCGGTGCCGTTGCGGGAGATCAAATCGAAGCTGCTGGCGCTGCGGCGCGCCGGCAAGCTCGACCGGGTCAAGATGATGTCGCTGACCAACTGCACCTTCGACGGGGTCGTCTACGACGTAGAGCGGGTCATGCAGGAGTGCCTCGCCATCAAGCCCGATCTGGTCTTCTTGTGGGACGAGGCGTGGTTCGCCTTCGCGCGGTTCCACCCTGTCTACCGCACCCGCACGGCGATGGCCTCCGCGCGGGCATTGCGCGAGCGGCTCCAGGATCCCGAGTACCTGAGCCGCTACGAGGAGCAACTGGCCGCCGAGTCCGCCGACCCACCCTCCGACGACGACCTCCTGGACCGTCGGCTGCTCCCGGATCCCGCCCGGGCCCGGGTACGGGTGTACGCGACCCAGTCGACGCACAAGACGCTCACCGCGCTGCGGCAGGGATCGATGATCCACGTCTTCGATCAAGATTTCGACCAGAAGGTCGCCGAGCCGTTCCACGAGGCCTACATGGCGCACACGTCGACGTCGCCCAACTACCAGATACTCGCGTCGCTGGATCTCGGCCGCCGTCAGGTGGCGCTGGAAGGCGTCGAACTGGTGCAGCGGCAGATCGAAAACGCAATGCAGCTACGCGATGCCATCGACAACCACCCACTGCTGAGCAAGTACATGCGCTGCCTGCGCACATCGGACCTGATCCCGGAGGAGTACCGGCCATCGGCTATCGCCCAGCCGCTGCGCTCCGGCCTGCGCAACATGATGGCGGCCTGGGGTCAAGACGAGTTCGTGCTGGATCCGTCCCGGATCACGTTGTTCATCGGGCTCACCGGCTATGACGGCGACACCTTCAAGCGTCAGCAGCTGATGGACCGCTACGGAATCCAGATCAACAAGACGTCGCGCAACAGCGTGTTGTTCATGACCAACATCGGCACCACCCGCAGCTCGGTTGCGTTCCTGGTGGAAGTGCTGGTGAACATCGCCCGCGAGCTGGATCAGAATATCTCCGAGATGAGCCTCGGAGAACGCGAGCATTTCGAGCGCGCGGTCTTTCGCCTCACCGAAATGTCCTTGCCGCTACCGAATTTCAGCGGATTTCATCCCGCATTCCGGGATCACAGCGGAACCGAACCGACGCCCGAGGGAGATGTGCGCCGCGGGTTCTACCTGTCCTACGACGACACCAACTGCGAATACCTCACCGGCGAGCAGGTCGTGGAGAAACTGGATGCGGGCGTCGACGTCGTGTCGGCGACCTACGTAACGCCCTACCCGCCGGGATTTCCGGTCCTGGTGCCCGGGCAGGTGTTCAGCCGGGAGATCCTGCAATTCATGCGGGATCTCGACACCCCCGAGATCCATGGCTATCTACCGGATTTCGGCTACCGCGTCTACACCGAGAAGGCCATCGAGATGGTCAGCCAGTCCGTCGGCCGGGCGTCCAACGGCGACCGCCTCGCGGACACCGCGCCCGCTCCCGCGTCAGGGAAGGCGCCGAAGAAAAAGTCGGCGAAGCGCGACAACCCCGACCGGGGCGGCAACCTCCCCGAGGTCGGGCACGACGAACTGCTGGGCCGACAGCAGCCCGGCGATGGCCTGACCGCGCCCGTCGCGCCAAGCGGAAACGGTGTCCCCGAGGTGGGGGCGGACGAACTCACCGGCGGGTAGCGGCCCGGCGCCGTGACCGCCCGGTGCGCGCGGCGCCGGCCGACAAGCGGGCGTCGACGATGCTCAGCGCGCGTTCGGCCCATCGAATGTTCTCCTCTTCAAACGAGATTCCACGCGTCAGCGTCAGGTACGGGCCAACTCGTTCGGCCTGGGCGAGGTAGTCCTCTTCGCTACGGCCGTCCAGCATTCGCGTCCGCAACCGTTCGTAGCGTTGCACTTTGGCGCTCGCCCAGTCCCGTCGTTCGCGAATGAATTCGCGGACGGCGTCGACGTCTCCGGCGTCGGCGGCCTGGACCTTGACCAGCAATTCATCACGGATGACCGACGGCTTCGGTGCTCTCGCCGTGAACTGCCGGATAGCATCACGGCCGGCGTCGGTCAGCGAGAACATGCGCTTGTTGGGCCGGCGTTCTTGCTGCACGATCCGGGCCTGGATGAGACCCTGCTCGGCGAGCCGGTCGAGTTCGCGATACAGCTGCTGCGGGGTGGCCGGCCAGAAGTTCGCGACCGAGGCATCGAAGTCTTTGGCCAGGTCGTACCCGGATGATTCGCCCTCGAGCAGGGCGGCCAACACCGCGTCACGCAGCGACATCGATCGATGCTACAACGATGCGATTATTCAACAAAGTGATTAATCGCACTCTGGACATCGGGTGGCGGGCGCCCTAGCGTCGATCCCACCTACTCAACTAGTTGACTATGCGAGGTCACCGATGCACCCGTTCCGCAAGGCCGTCGAGGAGCGCGACGAGAAGCGCATCCAGGCGATGCTGGCCGACACCGTGGTGTTCACCAGCCCGGTGGCGTTCAAGCCCTACGTCGGCAAGCCGATCACCGCCGCCATCCTGCGCGGCGTGTTACGCATCTTCGAGGACTTCCACTACATCCGCGAGATCCACGACCCGAGCGGGCGCGATCACGCCTTCGTATTCGAGACCGGGATAATCGGGGCGCCGGGGGTGAAGATCACCGGCTGCGACTTCCTGCACTTCGACGACGACGGTCGGATCGACGACTTCATGGTGATGGTGCGGCCCCTGTCAGGCGCGACAGCGCTTTCCGAGGCGATGGGTGCCCAGTTCGATCGCATCCAGCAGGAGGCGCTCGAATTGGCCAATCAATCCGGTAGCGCGTAGAAGTAATGACCATGCGGATTGGGCTGAGCATCAATTATGCGGGCGGGTTCAAGGACGTGGCCGCCGAAGTGGCCGACCTCGAGCGCGCCGGACTGGACATTGTCTTTGTCCCCGAGGCGTATTCGTTCGACGCGGTGAGCGCGCTGGGTTACCTGGCCGCGAGCACCGAACGCGTCGGGTTGGCCTCGGGCATCCTGCAGCTGTACACCCGGACCCCCACGCTGACCGCGATGACGGCGGCCGGCCTGGATTACGTCTCCGACGGCCGGTTCACCCTCGGCCTGGGCGCCTCCGGCCCGCAGGTCATCGAAGGCTTCCATGGTGTTCCCTACGATGCACCGATCGGCCGGACTCGCGAGGTCATCGAGATCTGTCGGCAGGTGTGGCGGCGCGAGACCGTGCAACATCAGGGCAAGCACTACACGATCCCGCTGCCCACCGACCGGGGAACCGGGCTGGGTAAGCCGCTCAAGCTGATCAATCAGCCTGTCCGCGAGCGCATTCCGGTGCTGGTGGCAGCGCTGGGGCCCAAGAACGTCGAACTGGCGGCCGAGATCGCCGAGGGCTGGCAGCCGATCTTCTATCTGCCAGAAAAGGCGCAGGACGTGTGGGGGGATGCTCTGGCCGCCGGCCGGGCCAAGCGCGACCCCGACCTGGGTGAGCTCGACATCTATGCCGGCCCCGTGCTGGCGATCGGTGAAAACGTGGAGCCGCTAAGGGAGTTCGTCAAACCGCACCTGGCGCTTTACATCGGTGGGATGGGCGCCAAGGGCAAGAATTTCTACCACGCCCTGGCCACAAAATACGGCTACGGCCCCCAAGCCGACCGGATTCAAGAGCTTTACCTGGCCGGTGACAAAGACGGCGCCGCCAAGGTGGTGCCCGACGATCTGGTGCGAGACGTCAACCTGATCGGTAGCCGCGAATTCGTCAAGGAACGCCTTGCGGCGTTCCGCGAGGCGGGGGTGACCACCCTCAACGTGGCGCCCATTGCGTCCACGACGGCTGAGCGGATCAAGCTGATCGAGACGCTGCGCCAATTGGTTTGATCGCCGCCGCTGAGCCCGGCCGATCACTCCTGCCGGTGACTGTCCCGTCGTAACCGCACCGCTCTGGCGACCGCCGTCACCGACGCCAGCGCCGCCATCACCGACAGGATCACGACCGAGGCCGCGGACCCGACGGTGGCCAGGAACAGCGGCAGCGCGAAGCCGATGTACGTAACGACGTAGAACACCCCGGTCAGCGCGCCGCGCAGGTGCGGCGGCGCGGCGGCCTCCAGGTCGATCAATCCTTCGCGCAGGCACAGCCCCGACGCGCAGCCGAGGGCAAGCAATAGCGGCAGGCCCAGCGCCGGGGTCAGCGTGGGCGGCGCGATCGCGGCGGTCGCGTAGCCGAGCGCGGCCAGCACCGCACCCGCCGTTCCGGCCTGCGGGCCCCACCGCAGCGCGCGGGCCAGTATCTGCACGACGCCGCTGACACCGTTGACGATCAGGGTGGCCGTGCCCGCCGCCATCGGGGCCGCGAGCGCCGTATGCAACCGGGTGGGGATGGTGACGAATCCCAGTGTCGCCGAGGCGTACACCCACGGCGCGAGCGGCATGGCCCAACTCAGGGCCCGGCTGAATCCGTTCACCGCCGGGGCCACCCGTACCGAGTCGTAGTGCGTCGCCGTTCCGGCCACGTCGGTGCGCCTTGCCGTGACCGCGACGGCCGACACTGCCAGCACGACGATGGCGGCGGCGACACCGAACGACACCCGGATGCCCGATCGTCCGGCCAACACGATGAACCCGCCGGCGAAGGGCCCGAGGGCGAAGCCGGCGGTCAGCACCGCTCCGGCGGTCGCGGCACTCGCGGAGCCTCTCAGATCCGAGGCCCATGCGGTGCACGAGCTGATGGCCAGGCCCACACCGATCCCGACGATCAGGCGACCCACCAGCAGAGCGCCCGTGTGCTGGGACAGCAGCATCACCGCCGTCCCCAACAGGGCGGCCGACGAGCCCGCGAGCGCCACCGGCCGGCGGCCGAGCGGGTCCGACGCGCGACCGCCCACGAGCAACCCGGGCAGCAGCCCCAGCGCGTAAATGCCGAAGATCCCGTCGAGCACGGCCGTGCTGAGGTGCTCGGTGTCGCTGATCACCGGCATCAACCCGACGAAGTGGTTGGCGACCCACCCCGTGGCCAGCAGCAGCGCCAACACGCTGACGAACAGCGCCTGGGTCCCCGCCGGCTCGCGTGTCGACCGGGCACCGCCACGGTGGCCGGTGCGCACATTCGGCGAGGTCACGGATCTCCTCTCCTCCCGAACTCAGAGTGCATGCGCGGCCGACCGACGATGGTAGAACGCGGTGTCACCTGGGCGGTTATTCCCGCTGGAGGCGATCACACCGCGTTAGACACCTCGATGTCACTTGAATTTCGCCGTCCAACGCGCGCCTGCAAACACGGCGAGCGCGGGTTCGGATGCCTCTTCGGGGTTTGAAATCAGGCGATTTGGTGTACTGGTACCACTACTCGCACCCAGGAAGGCAAATGATGAAGTACATTGCGGCAGCCACGATCGCGATCTCCGTCTTGCTGTCCAGCGCGTGTTCGGCCTCACAGGTCATCAACACCGGCGGCGACACGAAGTGCAAAGATTTCACGACGCAGGACGAGAAGAAGCAGAACGACGAAGTCAGCAAGATGCTCAAAGACAAGAGCGGTGCCGACCCGACCAATGTGGAGATTTCCGCAACGCGGCTCTCGGCGATGACGTACTGCCAGACGCTCGGCAAGCCCGACACCAAGATCTCCGAGGCGCCACACGGCTGACGGCCGCCGGGTCGCGCAGCCGGTTCCCGATTGGGAGCCGGGCCGGACGCAATCGCCAACGGCGTAGCCGGAATTCGCGGCGAGCGACGTGATGGTGGCCACTACTGCGCGACCCCGGGTGCAAATCTGCAGTTGGCCCGAGTTCATCGGGCGGACCAGGGCCGCGATTGAAATCATGACCACCTGAAAACCTTCCCGCCCTGTCGGGAGCTTCCTAGGCTGCGCGGGGTGATATCGACCAGCCCGGCGCCGGCACGTGTGTCACTTCGCGGCGTCAACCGCACGTTCGGAACGCACACCGTGCTGCACGACGTCGACGTCGAGATCGAGCCCGGCGAGGTCGTCGCACTGCTCGGGTCTTCGGGCAGCGGCAAATCGACGCTGCTGCGACTGATCGCCGGCCTGGACCTACCCACCGGTGGACGGATCGAGATCGATGGCGTATCCGTCCGGGGGATCGACCCGCGCTGCGCCGTGGTGTTCCAGGAACCCCGCCTACTGCCCTGGCGGTCGCTGTCGGCCAACGTCGAGTTCGGCCTGACACCGGGCAAAGTCCGGTCGAAAGGCTCTGCGGCAGTGCAGCATTGGCCGGACGTCGTCGGCTTGACCAAATTTCGCGATCATTATCCGCGGCAAGTGTCCGGGGGTATGGCGCAACGTGCGGGCCTGGCCCGGGCCCTGGCCCGGCGCCCCAGCGTTCTGCTGCTCGACGAGCCGCTGGCCGCCCTCGATGCGCTGACCCGCCTGCGCATGCAGGATCTGCTCGACACGGTGCAGCAAGAGGCCGGTACCACGACGGTGCTGGTGACGCACGACGTGGACGAGGCGGTGATTCTCGCCGACCGGGTGCTGATCCTGCGCGCCGAGGCGACCGGCGGCGCCCGCATCGTCGCGGAATTCGACATCCCGATTCCCAAGCCACGCGACCGCGGTGACCCGCGTGTATCACCGCGCTGCGCGACCAGCTGTTGGACGAACTCGGCGTCCCCCGACGCGGTGGTGCCACCGTGTCGTCCGTGATCGATGAGGAGGCGAAAACCTCGTGAAACGGCGGTATCTGACGACAATGGCGATGACCGCCGCAGTGGTCATCGCGGCGTCCGCCTGCTGTTCGAGCAACGGCACGGCGACGGCGAAGGACCTCCACCTGGACTACGCCTACTACAACCCGCTGAGCCTGGTCATCCGCGATCAGCACCTGCTCGAAAAGCAGGGTTACAACGTCACTTGGGTGCTGTCGCAGGGCAGTAACAAGGCCAATGAGGGACTACGGTCAAAGGCGCTGGACTTCGGCTCCACCGGCGGTTCCCCCGCCCTATTAGCGCGGGCCAACGGCACGCCGATCAAGACCGTCGACGTATATGCCAGGGGGAGTGGACGGCGCTGGTTGTCGCCAAGAACTCACCCATCAACTCCGTGGCTGATCTGAAGGGCAAAAAGGTCGCGGTCACCAAGGGGACCGACCCCTACTTCTTCCTGTTGCAATCGCTTGCGACAGCCGGGCTTTCGCCCGCTGACATCGAGATCGTCAACTTGCAGCACGCCGACGGCAAAACCGCACTGGAGCGCGGCGATGTCGACGCGTGGTCGGGGTTGGACCCGTTCATGGCCGAGACGATTCAGCAGCAGGGTTCCCGCATCATCTACCGCAACCCCGATTTCAATTCCGGCGGTGTCTTGAACGTGCGCGAGGACTTCATCACCGCCCATCCGGATTCCGTCCAGTTGGTGGCCAATACCTACGAGGAGGCCCGCAAGTGGGCAACGAAGCACCCGGCCGAGCTGGCGGCATTGCTGGCCTCGCAGGCGAAGGTACCGCTGAGCGTGGCGCAAGAGGAGTTGGGCCGAACGGCATTGGACATCTCACCGGTGCCGGACGATTCGCTGCGCGCGGTGCTGACCAGGGTGGTGCCGCTGGCCGTGGCGGACGGCGATATCAAATCCGAGGACGCCGGCCGCAGCGCACTGAGCACACTGTTCGAGCCGAAATTCGCTCAGCAAGCACACTGACGCCCAAGACCGGGCGGCTGGCTAAGTTGCCGCTCGTGCTGGTCGGGCTGATCGTCCCGGTACTGCTGCTGGTGATCTGGCAGCTTGCCACGGCGGTTACCGGTTTTTTCGCCGCCAGCCAGCTGCCGCCTCCCGCCGATGTGGTGTCCGCACTAAGCGGCCTACTTCGGCACGGCGAACTGTGGACACACCTCGAGGCCAGTGGTTCGCGGGTGTTGGTCGGCTACCTGGCCGGCGCCGGCGTCGCCCTGGTGCTGGGTTCACTGGTCGGCCTCTCGGTCACGGTGCGCAGGCTGCTGGCTCCCACCCTGGGCGCCTTCCGGACCGTGCCGTCCTTGGCGTGGGTGCCGTTGCTGCTCTTATGGTTTGGCATCGATGAGACGCCGAAGATCCTCATGGTGGCCATCGGCGCGTTCTTCCCGATCTATACGACGACGGCGTCGGCGCTTTCCCATGTCGACCCCCGTTTGCTGGAGGTCGGACGGGCCTATGGGCGGCACGGCGCCTCGCTGTTGGCGACGGTGATGTTGCCGGCCGCGGCGCCCGAGTTGGTCAACGGGCTGCGGCTGGGCCTGGCGAACGCGTGGCTTTTCGTGGTCGCGGCCGAGCTGATCGCGTCCTCGAAGGGACTCGGGTTTCTTCTCATCGACAGTCAAAACAGCGGCCGCACCGACGTGATGCTGCTGGCCATCGTGCTGTTGGCCGGGTTGGGCAAGCTCACCGACGGGGCCCTGGGCGCCGTCGAGACCCGGATCGTGCGGCGGCGCGGGTAGTTCCCACCAGCAGGCAAGCGGCGGTGAGCAACTGCCAGCCGGTGATCGAGTACACGCTGCCGCGTTCCCACGCGCCGTCGGGCAGCAGAAACGTCGTTGCCGTCGCCGATTTGATCATCAGCATGGCCAAGCACAACAGGCCAAGGGCCGCAATGGCTTTGGACAACCCGCGATACCGGCGCCAAGCGGCAAGCGGCCCGATGACGCCGGACCCCAGCAAGATCGCGGCGTTGCCCCCGGCAATGGCCAGCACAGCACCGGCAACGTGCACCGCGCCGCCGTGCACTGTCCCGATCACGATGTTGCCGACGGCGTTCGTGGCGACGGCGCCCAAAAACAGTCGGGCCCTTCGGTTGTCGGGAACCCCCACGATCAGCGATGCCCCCAGAAGGAACAGGATGCCCTGCAGATAGAACGCCGCATGCATCAAGTAGGCGCGGGGCGAGTAGATCGGACGGCCGTGAACCAGCGTGCCGCCGGGAAGGCCGAGGTCGCTGATGTAGTCGCGTGCATAGCTGTAGGCCGGCTCGAACGCCCCGGCGGCGATCGCCTCCAGGACCAGGTAACTCACGGCGGCCACCACCCACAGGGCTGCTCCCCGCGCGCTGGCCAGATTGTGTCGTTCCATTTTGGTGGACATGCTTTCACGTGGGGCCCGGCTAGCCGCACAATAGCGCGATGCGTGCAGTCCGGGAGATCCGAAGATTCGCGGCGGGTTCTCGTCGATGCCTGCTGGCCGCCACGCTGCTGGTTGCCCTCCTGGGATGCGGCGGCCCGGCACACAACCACGGTGTGCCGTCGTCGGGCGGGGTGTTCGCGGGCCCGATCCAGATCGGCAACGGACGGCACCTGTACCTCGAATGCCACGGAAAGGGCGGGCCCACAGTCATTTTGGAGTCCGGTTACCACAACTCAGCGGATCCGTGGAGTCACTCCGATGCCGCCGCGCCGGCCACGGGGCCGGCCGTGCTGCCGGCCCTGGCCGCCGACCACCGCGTCTGCGCCTACGACCGGCCCGGCACCCTGCGCTATCCCGATCCGCCCAGCATCACCGACCGCAGTTCGCCGGTCGCGATGCCCCGCACCGCGCAGGACGTTGTCCAGGATCTGCATGCGTTACTCGCCGCCGCCCATCTTCCGGGCCCGTACGTCCTGGTCGGGCACTCGCTGGGCGGGCTGTTCATCCGGCTGTACGCGCAGACCTATCCCGATCAGGTGCGGGCGCTGGCGTTCGTCGACGCCTTTCCGGTTGAGATACCGGGCCTGCTGGGCGTGGACTGGCCGACCTATCGCCAGGCGTTGGACCAGCCGCTGCCCCAGTTCGCGAACTCGCCTGGGTTTGAGGAGATCGACATCGAGAAGAGTGTCGCCCAGGTCGGCGCTGCCCCGGCGTTCCCACCCGTTCCCACCGTCGTGCTGACCAGGACCGAACCTTTCGCGATCGCGGGCACCGTCTCACCCGAGCAGGGCGCCAAGCTCGAGCGGGCGTGGCGAGAGGCCTCGGCGGATCTGATCGCGCTGCGGCCGCAGACACCGCACCTGATCGCGACCGGCAGCGACCACTTCATCCAGATCCACCAGCCCGATTTGGTGGCGGCCGGCGTGCGTCTGGCGACGCAACGGTCCGCCCCAACCCGGTGATTCGTAGCTGCGGCATACTCGGCCAATGACCGAAGCTAACGACGAATGAGCGTGACCATACTGCTGGCCGCGCTCGCTTCGGCCGAATTCGCCGGCCTCGTCGCCCTCGGAGTCCTGTTGATCGTGTCGCGACGGCAGCTCAATGGAGCACGCGCCGCGCTGGAGCGCAGCCGCCGTAGCAGTGGCCGGCGCCGACGGCGCCGCGGCGTCGCGCCCGTCGCGATCAGGACCGCATTCAAGACGGCCGATTCGCTACTGACGAAAGGCGTTGGCGCCACGGTTCGCAACTCGGTCGAAGACCTCGCCGGCTGGGCGCAGGTTGAACGGCCCGATCTCGCCCGCATCGCCGCCGACGGCGATGTCGTCATCGCCTTCTCCGACATCGAGAATTCGACCGCCAACAACGAGGCCCTGGGCGACCAAGGATGGGTGAAGGTGCTGGACAGGCACAACAAACTCATCCACAAATTCGTCGACAACCACAACGGCCACGTGGTGAAGAATCAAGGCGATGGATTCATGATGGCCTTCGCCGATCCTCGCCAAGCCGTGCTGTGCGGCATCGGCGTGCAACGCGCCCTCCTCGACAACCCGGACCGCTGGGAAGGCATCCGCGTCCGAATCGGCGTTCATGTCGGCCCGTCGGTCAGGCGCGGCGACGACTTGTTCGGGCGCCATGTCGCGATGGCGGCTCGCGTTGCCGGACAAGCCGAAGGCGGTGAGATTCTCGTCAGTGAGCCGGTGCGCGACGCGGTCGACGGCACACCCGATATCGAGCTGTGCGAACCGTACGAGGCCGAACTCAAAGGCCTACAGGGGACGCATAATCTCTATCCGGTCAAGGTGTCCGACTGACCGGACGTCGCTGCGCCTAGAAGAAGGTCCCGGCGTGCGGCGCTTCGGGCACCGCGAACAGTTGATCGGCCACGTCCAGCGTGGCCGTATCGTCAGCCCGGGCCAGCCCGGCGGCGGCGAGACTGCGCCAGCGCGTGCCGCCGAGCAGGGCGGCGCCCAGCCCCTCGATCCCGACGTGGACGTCGGCGCGGCGGGTCGTCGGTTCGGCGCCGTCGCCGGTGATGGTGAAGCTCGCTGAATTGCTGGGCAGCACTGGGTCATTCACCGCGATCGTGACGGTCCCGCCGCCGACGTAGGAGCGCGCCGCCAGTGCACGCTGGGCATCGATGACCCGCAGCCACGTTTCGTCGTGCACCGCGGTGACCTTCGCCGCCCGGCGATCAACGAACAGCCAGGGCAGCGCGTCGTCGATGGGTAGCATCCAAAACATCACTCGGTGAACGAGATCCAGGCCGAGCAGGAATCGCAGCAACCCGAGATAGGCCTCGGCGGTGGGCGCGAAGAAATCCTCGACCACGACGGTGCGCTGGTCGCTGACGAACCAATTCTCGGTGCCGACGGGCCGGTACCGGGCGAACCCCGACTCGGCGCCGGGTTCGCCATGAACGGCGACATACCAAGCTCCCGGCGAGGATTCGGTGCGACGCCGTGCGCTCCGCCACCACGTCCGCGGGCGGTCGATGGTCCCGGGACGGGACGGACGATTGGTGTCATAGACGCGGGGCAAGGTGTCCCAGACCTCGTCGGCGCCGAGCAACCGCACCGGACCACCCAACCCGACCTCGGGCCGCAACGCTGCCCGCGCGCTCGTAATCTCCACGCTCTGAAAGGAACTCGCCACCCCGTAGCCGTATCGCTCATAGATGGTGGCCTCCGACGCCCGCAATGACGCGACCACCTCACCGCGCTCGGCGATGTCGTGCAGCTGGTGCCGGATCAGCGTGGTGGCGACGCCCCTTCGGGTGTGCGACGGCAGCACCCCGATATGAGTCACGGCGGCGTGGCTGACGGCGGCTCCGCCGGGAAGGGTCAGGGTGCTCGTCACGGCGTCCGCGGTGCCGGCGAGTTCTCCGTCGACGAATGCGCCGATGGTGCGGCCGGGGTCGAGCAGCTTGGTGATCTGGTCGGGCGGCAGGTTCGAGATGGGCGGCAGGCCCACCATCGCGGTGCGAAACAATCTCGCCGCGGCGACGAGGTCGTCCTCGGTGTCGAGAACCCGGATCTCGGTGGTCATCCGGTCATCATGTCGCGCCCGCGCACGGCCTCACCCGATGGGTGTGATGCCCGCGTTCGAAATCGTGAACCCATGGCCCGAGGGCACGGTGCAGGTGACGCCGTCGGCCTTGGACGCACAGCTGAACGGACCGACCGCGGCGGTCTGGCCGTAGGCCAGGACCGGCGTGCCGATTCCCGGGTTGCCGAGGCATGAAACACCCGTGCAGTTCGTGACCACGCCGGTCGTGGACAGGCGCACTGATGCGGGAGGCTCGTTGCTCTGGCAATAGGCCTCGTCGGGGATGCCCGCATCCCGCTGGTAGTCGACCTCGCAACTGATGTTGCGCGACGGCGACAAAAAGGCACACACCGACGCGGTGCACACCGGGTTGTCCGCGACCGCCCGGGGCGCCCCCACCCAGCAGACGACGACCCCGAGTGCCGCGATGACCGCACGCTTCATGTCAGCCCCTTACGGTTGGTGTGCCGCAGAAGCTATCAGACGCCAGGCACTTCTACGCCTGCTAACGGATGGGCAGGCCGGTCACCGCCCGCGATATCACCAACCGCTGGATCTCGCTCGTGCCCTCGAAGATCGTGAAGATCTTTGCGTCACGGTGCATGCGCTCCACCGGGTAGTCGCGGGTGTAGCCGTTGCCGCCCAGGATCTGGATAGCCTCGTCGGTGACGTAGACCGCGGCCTCGCTCGCGACCAGCTTGGCCATCGACCCCTCGGCCGAGTCGAAGTTCTGGTTGTTGCGGGCCATCCAGCCGGCCCGCCACACCAGCAGGCGGGCCGCGTCGATACGGCTCTTCATATCCGCGAGCTTGAACGCCACCGCCTGGAATTCACCGATCTTGCGGCCGAATTGCTCACGCTGGCAGGCGTATTCGAGCGCGTACTCGTAGGCGGCCCGCGCGACGCCGACGGCCATCGCTCCGACCGTGGGCCGGGTGCGCTCGAAGGTCTTCATCGCCGCCTGGCCACCCGTGGAGGCACCGGACTTCACGCGGGCGATCCGGGCCTCGAATTTCTCCCGACCGCCGAGGATGGCGTCCTCGGGCAGGCGGACGTTGTCGAGCACCACCTCGGCGGTGTGCGACGCGCGGATGCCGTGCTTCTTGAACTTCTGGCCCTGCGCCAGACCTTTGGTGTCCGGTCCGATGACAAAGCTGGCCTGGCCGCGGGTACCAAGCTCGGGATAGACCGAGGCCACCACGATGTGCACGTTGGCGATGCCGCCGTTGGTGGCCCAGGTCTTGGTGCCGTTGAGCACCCACTCACCGGCCGCCTCGTCGTAGCGCGCCCGGGTGCGGATGCCGCCGACGTCAGAACCCGCGTCGGGCTCCGATGAGCAGAAGGCACCCAGCTTGGGTTCGTCGGAGGTACCGAACATCTCGGGAAGCCAGCGTCCCAGTTGTTCGGGAGTCCCGTTGCCCGCCAACGCCGCTGCGGCCAGGCCGGTGCCCATGATGGACAGCGCGATGCCGGCGTCACCCCAGAACATCTCCTCGAACGCGGTCAGTATCCCCAGCCCGGTCTCCTCGGCGGCCTGCTGTGCGAAGAAGTCGGGGGAGTACAGGCCGACCTTTGCCGCCTCCTGAATCACCGGCCACGGGGTTTCCTCCCGTTCGTCCCATTCGGCCGCGGCCGGTCGGATGACGTCGGCCGCGAACTTGTGCACCCAATCGCGCACCTCGATCACGTCGTCAGACAGTTGCATGGAGAATGTCACAGCTGTGCTCCTGAAATAGGTTGCTAATTAACGGTTTCTGTACTGGTCGAGGACGCTGACCGTCTGGTTGACCCACGCCTCGAAGTACCGTTCTTCATCGGTGTTGCCGGGCAGGCGACCGGTCAGTGCTTGCAGCGTCGCCGCGTAGGACAGCGACCCGATCGCGACGGCCGCGGCCGCTTCGGGATCGGGAATGCTGGTGCGGCCGGACCGATTCGACGCGGCCAGTTCGTCGGCGAAGCGTTGGTAGGCGTTGTCGGTGATCACCTGCCACGTCTTCTCGTCGAGATCGCCGAGCTCGTCGGGCTCCCGCAGCATCACCTTGAGCAGATCCTCGCTCTGTTTGAGGTTGCTCCAGATCAACTGGCCGGCGATGCGCACCGCCCGCTCGACGCTGCCCGGCTGCCCTGCGTCGTATTGCTCTCGCGCGGCCACGATGCTGTCGATCCGGTGTGCGACCGCCGCCTCGAGCAGCTCGCGCTTGGAGCCGAAGTGCTTGTAGAGCGCGCCCGAGCCGGGCGCCAGCCCGGACTCCCGCTGGATGTCGGCCACTGACGTCGCCGCGTAGCCCTTGGCGGCGAAGAGCCGCAGGGCTGCGGAGAGCAGCCGGTCGCGTCCCGAGGCGAGCATGGTGAGAGAGTACTCACTCACCCTGGTCAAGCCAAAATCGACCCCGTTTGGGCACGTGGAGGAGGAGAGGGCGCGGTGGCTGGCGTTAAATTCTTGCGAAACGCCACTGCGCTTGATCGCGCCGGACCGGTACTGCTGTGAGGGTGGTACTCAGGTTGGTTGATAAGGACCCGGCGATCGTCTGAAGGAGCCTGACATTCGCGTCCTACCGCGTGTACAGCTGCCGATGCGGGTGCTGTCGCTGCGCACCATCGTCATCGTCGCCGCGATCTCGGTGATGACACTGGTCGTCCTGCTGGGCACCTGGGTATGGGTGGGCGTTACCAACGATCAGTACAGCCAGCTCGATCGGCGGCTGGATTCGGTCAGCAGCCTCGGGGACATCAGCAGCCTGCTCAACAACGCGGAGCACACCAGTCCGGACCGGCCCGCGCCCGACGGCAACCTGGTGCGCACCGCGCGCATCGGTGGGGTGACCGTGTCGGTGCCGAGCAGCATCGTGTTGCCCCAGCTTCCCGACGGCTATGCGAACACCACCATCAACGGGGTGCAGTACCGCGTCCGTACCTTCACCGCGGGCCCCGCCTCGATAGCGCTGGCCGCGCCATTGGCCGAAGCCCAGCATCGGATCAATGAACTGCACCTGCGGGTGTTATTGATCTGCGCCAGCGTGATCGGTGGCACCGTCGTGGTGGGCTGGGTGATCTCGCTGATCATGGTCAATCCATTCCTCTTGTTGGCGCAGCAGGCCCGGGCGATCAATGCGCAGTCCAGTCCCGACGAGGTCCAGGTGCGCGGCGTGCGTGAGGCCGTGGAGATCGCCGAAGCGGTCGAAGGAATGCTGGCTCGCATCGGTAAGGAGCAGCAGCGCACCAAGGCCGCGCTCGAGTCGGCGCGCGACTTCGCCGCGGTCGCCTCCCACGAGTTGCGCACGCCGTTGACCGCGATGCGCACCAACCTGGAGGTGTTGTCCACCCTGGACCTGCCGCCCGAGCAGCGCCACGAGGTCATCGGTGACGTCATCCGCACCCAGAGCCGCATCGAGGCCACCCTGACCGCGCTGGAGCGGCTGGCCCAGGGCGAACTGACCACCGTCGACGATTTCGTCCCGTTCGATATCACCGAGTTGTTGGATCGTGCCGCTCACGACGCGCTGCGCATCTACCCCGACGTGGAGGTGTCGCTGGTGCCTTCGCCCACGGTGCTGATGGTCGGGCTGCCCACGGGTCTGCGGCTGGTGATCGACAACGCCATCGCCAACGCCGTCAAGCACGGCAACGCCGGCAAGATCCTGCTGACCGTCGGCAGCTCCGGTGAGGGTGTGGAGATCGCGATCGACGACGACGGCTCCGGGGTCCCGGAATCCGAACGCGCCACGGTCTTCGAACGCTTCGCCCGCGGTTCGACGGCGTCGCGGTCGGGATCAGGACTGGGCCTGGCGCTGGTCGCCCAGCAGGCCGAACTGCACGGCGGCACAGCGGCGTTGCAGACCAGCCCGCTCGGCGGCACCCGGCTGCTGTTGCGGCTGGCTGGCGATGGGCGTGGTCCGGCGTAGCTGTGGTTCGCCGGCGCCGGCGCCGTGCGCTCCACGCCCTCGATATCGGACAATGAGCCATGCTCGGCCACCTCGGCATCAACGTGCCCGACCTGTCAGCCGCAAAGCGGTATTACGACGCGCTGATGCCCCTTGTCGACTTTGAGCCGTTCTTTCATGCCGACGACGAATTTTCCTATCGGCCCAGCGAAAACAGGCCGGGCACCTACTTATTCTTTTATCCGGCGGTTGAGCCGCACGAGTACTCGTCGCGGCAATCCGGACTGCAGCACCTTGCATTCATTGTGCGGCGGCGTTCGTCGGTGCGCGCGGTGCATGATCACGTCGTCCGGATCGGTGGCACCGTCATCGACCCGCCGCGCCATTTTCCGCAATATCCCGGCCATTATTACGCCACCTTTTGGTACGACCCATTCGGCATCAAACTCGAAGCCGTATGTCATCACGACCGCGACTAGATAAAGGCCATGGAAGTGACGGACGCAAGGTAACTGCGGTGCATTTGTGACTGCTGAGTCTTGAGTGGCGATAGAGTTTCTGAACGACTCCTTCTGGGAATCCAGTGTTTTCGCGCTGACGCCAGCGTTACTTAACTGAATTCCGGACCCTGAGCCGGGCCAAAACTGCAGTGAATACAAGATCAACGAAACCGCATTACACTATGGCCTCAACCACGTGGATTTGGGTTGAGCGTTCGGAGGGCAATCATGGGTTTTGTTACGTCGGTGCAGTCAGAGGCGGTTCTGGCATCGTCGGGCGCGGAGTCGGCGATCAGCGCGGAGACCGAGGCGGCGGCATCGGCGGCCGCGCCCGTCCTGCTGGGAGTCCTGCCGATGGGCGGCGACCCCGATTCGGCCATGTTCGCGGCGGCACTCAACGCCTGCGGCGGAAGCTACCTGGGCGTAGTGTCCGAACACGCCGCCCAGCGCGGCCTGTTCGCCGGCGCGCAGAGCATCGCGTCGAGCACATACGTCGTCACGGAGTTGATGCGCAGCTTGACGATGGCAATCGGGGCTTAGAACCTAGCGACGTAAAGAGGGGGACGTACGCATGGCGGATCCGGGGTGGGCTGCGCGTACGCCTGAGGAAAACGACCTGCTGCTCAAGGCGGGGGCCGGTGTCATCACGCACTTGGCCAACCAGGCCGCCTGGACCGCCTTGGCGGCCACCCATCACGGCTCCAGCATCGCGTCAACGATCAACACCGTCGCGACGTCGGCGAGCTGGGTGGGCTCGGGGTCGTTGGCCTCGGCGGCAAACGCGACCGCACTGAACGCGTCCCTGCACGGGCTGGCCGGCTGGGTCGACGTCAAGCCGGCGGTGGTGTCAACCGCGGTCTCTGCGTATCAGATGGCTTATGGCTCAATGCGTCCCGCGCCCGAGTGCATCGGGAACCGCACCGAGACCGCCGCCGATTACGGCATCAACCCACTGGTCCTCGGCGCACTGACGCCGCGCATCACGTCGCTGGAGCTCGAGTACTTCGGGTCGATGTGGCCGAACAACTCGGCGGTCGGGGCCAGCTATGGAACGATCCTGACGGCCCTGTCGCAAAGCCTCACCATTCCCCCGCCTATCGCTTCCATGGGTGCGTCGCCGGCCGCGCCCGCGCAGGCGGCAGCGGCGATCGGTGAGTCGGCGGCGGACGAAGGGGCCGGCGATGGCATGCGCGCCGCCATGCAGGGCGCGCAGACGGGGACCCAGGGAGCCGGCCAGGCGGCCTCGGGCGGCCAGGACTTCATGAGTCAGGCCGGCTCGTTGATGCAGCCCGCACAGCAACTGATGGGGGCGGTCCCGCAGGTGATGCAGGCCCCCATGCAGATGATGCAGGCTCCGATGCAGATGATGCAGCCGCTGATGGGCATGTTCGCCAATCCCGGCGCCATGGGCATGGGCGGGGCAACGCCGGCCGTCTCGGCGGTCTCGGCAACCACCGGGCTCTCCGCAGCGGAGGCCGGGGCGGGCGGGGGCGCATCGCTGGGCGGTGCGGGCATGCCCGCAACCAGTTTCACCCGTCCGGTCAGCGCCTTCGAGCCCGCCAGCAGTGGCCGGCCGGTGGGGCTGCGGCCGGCCGGGGCATTAGGCGCCGAGGCCATGCGACCGCAGACCACGACGATGGGTGGTGCTCCGATGGGCGGAATGCCGGTGGGGCACGGGGCGGGAGGCGACCGTGGCTCCCGTGACAAAGCCGACCAGCCCGCGACGGTGCGGGTCGTCGACGCTCGAGTGTGAAGCCACTGGTGAAAGGTGAATCGACAGGTCCAAATAGCCGCCATACACTTCGCTTCATGCCCTCACGGGGGGCGGCCCACCGGAGAAGGAGAATTCCGTGACAATCAAAGTAACACCGCAAATGCTTCGCGACGCTTCCAACGCTATCCAGGCAAACATGGAGCACGCGATCGGGATTGGCCAGGGATACGTCGCGAATCAGGAAAACGTGATGAATCCGTCCACCTGGTCTGGCTCGGCCGTGACCGCGTCGCACGCGACGGCGATCGAGGTTCAAAACGACTTGAACAAAGTGTTGACCGGCGGCACCCGGCTTGCCGAAGGCCTTACGAAGGCGGCGGCACTGATGGAAGGCCACGAGGCGGATTCTTCGCACGCGTTCACCGCGCTATTCGGCGGCCACGGCTCCTAACCACCCACTCACTTCGCAAATCCATTAATGGTCTTTTGAAAGGAATTTCACATGTCCGACCCGATCACTTATAACCCCGGGGCCGTAGCCGACTTCGCCACCGACGTCGCCTCCCGCGCCGGCCAGTTGCAGTCGATTTTCGACGACACCTCCAATCGCACGCACGCCCTGCAGGAATTCTTCGCCGGCCACGGCGCATCGGGCTTCTTCGAGGCGCAGGCGCAGATGCTGTCCGGGCTGCAGGGTCTCATCGACACCATCCGTCAGCACGGGGTGACCACCTCCCACGTGCTGGACAACGCGCTCAGCACGGACCAGCACATCGCCGGTCTGTTCTGAGTCCGCTCAACCACACCAAGACAAGCGAGGGTGGGGCAGATGCGCCGAGCGTGTGTGCCCCACCTTTGGTCTCCCATCCACCGATCGAGGGCTCACCGAACGAGGTCGAGGCGACATGCTGACAACGACGGTCGATGGTTTATGGGTGTTGCAGGCGATCACCGGGGTGGAGCAAACTTGCCCCGAGCTGGGGTTGCGGCCGATGCTGCCGCGACTGGATACCCCGGAGCGCGCGAGGAGTCACCCCGCGGCCGTCGAGTTGGTGGCCGCCGGTGCGCTCGATGAGGCCGGCAACGTCGACCCGATGATCCGTGAGTGGCTGACGGTCCTGTTGCGGCGAGACCTCGGGCTGTTGGTGATGATCGGGGTGCCGGGCCGCGAGCCGACGCGCGCATCGATCTGCCGTTTCGCGACGTGGTGGGTGGTGTTGGAACGCCATGGCGACATGGTGCGGTTGTATCCCGCGGGCACGGCCGGCAACGAAGCATCGGCCAGTGACCTCCTGGTCGGTCAGATCGAGCGGCTGTGTGGCGTGGCCGAGGCGGCGCCGCTGCGGCCGGTCACCCTTGATACCGAGCAGTTGCTGAGTTCGGTGCGCGACACCGCCAGCCTGCGCTCGTTCCTGCTCGACCAGCGCCTCGACGCCGACCAGCTGCAGATGGTCCTGACGGCCGCCGATCCCGCGCGGTCCGCACACGCGAACATCGTGGGGCTGCAGGCTGGTGTCGGGCCGGACGAATTGGCGCGGATCGCCGTCGGCGATTCGACGGTGTCCATCGTCGACACCCCCGCGGGCCGGATCTGCATCGAGAGCGTCACCTCGGGGCAGCGCCAGTATCAGATCCTCTCGCCCGGCTCCCGCACGGACATCGGCGGAGCGATTCAACGGCTCATCCGCCGGCTGCCCGCGGGCGACGAGTGGCACTCGTATCGGCGAGTGGTATGAGGTGTGCGCTCGGCTATCGAACGCCAAACGCACATGGTGCGCCGGAAAGCGAACCGAGAAACTAAGTTAGATAACCAAAGTCTTGGAATAGCAACGGCTGTCGTACTTGAAAGGTTTCTGAACGGGTAAACGCGGTATCGCCAAGCGTGTTAGCATCTCGTCGTGACGAGCCCTCGGAATGACCCGAATATGTCGGACGAAGGAGCGCTCAGACGGGGGGATCCGTCAGGGGGCAGCAACTTCCCGGATTCGGTATCCGACACGATGCGTATTACCGATCTGGCGGCGCCGCGGAAAATTCCACCGGGATCGGGCTGGCGGAAATTCATTTACTCCATCTCGTTTCACAAAATAAATCCCGGTGAGTCGCCCCGTGAGCGGCACTACCGGGATTTGCAGAATCGGATCCGCCGGCATATTCGGCGGCAATACGTCATCACGGTCGTCTCTGGCAAGGGCGGCGTGGGCGTCACGACGCTCGTCGCCTGCCTCGGCGGTGTGTTCCGGGAATGCCGCCCGCAGAACGTGATTGCGATCGACGCCGTCCCCGGCTTCGGGACTCTGGCCGATCGTATCGACGAATCCCCGCCCGGTGACTACACCGCCATCATCAACGACACCGATGTCCAGGGATACGCGGACATCCGAGAACATCTGGGCCAGAACGTCATTGGTCTTGACGTCCTGGCCGGAAACCGGACCTCTGACCAGCCCAGGCCGTTGGTGCCCGCGATGTTTTCCGGGGTGCTGTCGCGGCTGCGGCGCACCCACACGGTGATGATCGTCGACACCTCTCCGGACCTCGAACACGAAGTGATGAAGCCGGTGCTGGAGAACACCGACACCCTCGTGTTTGTCTCCGGCATCACCGCGGACCGGTCGCGTCCGGTGCTGCGGGCGGTGGATTACCTGCGCTCGCAGGGTTACCACGAATTGGTCTCGCGCAGCACCGTAATCGTCAACCACACCGACCAGATCACCGACAAGGACGCGTTGGCTTACCTGACCGAGCGGTTCACCAAGGTCGGGGCGACGGTCGAAGTGCTGCCGTTTGATCCCCACCTCGCCAAAGGCGGCATCATCGATACGGTTCACGAGCTGAATAAGAAATCGCGATTGCGCCTCTTCGAAATCACCGCCGGGCTGGCGGACAAATACATTCCTGACGCCGAGCGGTCGGTGCCGTGACAGCGCCGCATAAGGTCGCCTTCCCGGCGCGTTGTGCGGTCAATATTTCTTACGAGAAGCACCTGTGTTCGCAGGTATTCCCCGCCGGAATTCCGATGGAGGGATTCTTCGAGGGAATGGTCGAGCTGTACGATGCCGACCTGAAGCGCAAAGGCTTTGACGGCATCGCATTACCCGCCGGCAGCTACGAACTCCACAAGATCAACGGCGTTCGGCTCGATATCAATAAAAGCCTCGACGAGTTGGGCGTCCAGGACGGCGACACCCTGGTGCTGGTGCCCCGGGTCGACGGCGAGTCGTTCGAACCGCAATACGAGTCGCTGTCCACCGGGTTGGCCGCCATGGGCAAGTGGCTGGGCCGCGACGGTGGCGATCGAATGTTTGCGCCGGTGACACCTTTGACGGCCGCGCACACCGCGGTCGCGGTGATCGCGATGGCCGTCGGGGTCGTGGTGGCCCTGACCCTGCGGGCGCGGACCTTCACCGACGGTCCCATCCCGGCCGCGGTGTCGGGCGCCGTCGGCGCCCTGCTGCTGGTCGCGACGGTGGTGGTGCGCAGCGGGTGGCGGGAGCGCCGCGACCTGTTCAGCGGATTCGCCTGGCTGGCGGTGTTGTCGCTGGCCGCCGCCGGTGCCTGCGCGCCCCCCGGTGTGCTCGGTGCGGCCCATGGGCTCATCGGCGCCGTCGTGGTGATCCTGGGCGCCATCGCCATCGGGGTGACCGCGCGAAACCGTTGGCAGACGGCGGTGGTCACCGCGGTGGTGACCGTTTGCGGGATCCTGGCCGCCGTCGCCGCCGTCCGCATGTTCCGGCCGGCCTCGGCCCAGGTGCTGGCGGTCTGCGTGTTGGTCGGATTGCTTGTCCTGGTCCGGATGGCGCCCCTGATCGCGTTGTGGGTGGCGCGGGTCAGACCGCCGCATTTCGGGTCGATCACCGGTCGTGATCTGTTCGCGCGGCGCGAGGGAATGCCCGTCGACACGGTGTCTCCGGTCAGTGAGGACGAATCCGAGGACGAGGACAATGAATTGACCGACATCACCGCCCGCGGCGCCGCGATCGCCGCTTCGGCGCGCTTGGTCAACGCGGTCCAGGTAGGCCTGTGCGTCGGGGTGTCGGTAGTGCTGCCCGCCGCGGTGTGGGGCGTGTTGACGCCGGGACGCCAGTGGGCGTGGTTGGCGCTGGTGGTCGCCGGGCTCGTGGTGGGCATCTTCCTCACGCAGGGACGGGGATTCGCCGCCAAATATCAGGCCATCGCGCTGGTCTGCGGGGCGTCCGCCGCGGTGTGCGCGGGAGTGGTCAAATACGCCGTCGCCGCGCCGAATGACGCCATGACCGGGCTGATGTGGCCCGTGGTGGCGGTGGCGACCTTCGCCGCGTTGGGTTTGGCCGCAGCGCTTTTGGTGCCCGCCATGAGGTTTCGGCCATTCATCCGGTTGACCGTGGAATGGGTGGAAGTGCTCGCGTTCATCGTCTTGTTGCCGGCGGCAGCGGCCTTGGGAGGGCTCTTCACGTGGATTCGCCACTGAAAAGGGCCGCGGCGGTGACCGCCGCCGTCGCCCTGGTCGCGTTATCAGCCAACATCCCTGCCGCACTTGCCATTACACCCCCCATGGTGGATCCGGGCATGGTGCCGCCGGACGGGCCGCCACGACCCGACCAGCCGATGCGCCGCGCCAACAGCTGCTCGACACCGATCACGGTGCGAAACCCGGATGTCGCGCAGATGGCGCCGGGCTTCAACCTGTTGAACATCACGAAGGCGTGGCAATACAGCACCGGCAACGGCGTGCCCGTGGCGGTCATCGACACCGGGGTGTCGCCGAACCCGCGGCTACCGGTGGTGCCCGGTGGCGACTACATCATGGGCGAGGACGGCCTGTCGGATTGCGACGCCCACGGCACCATCGTCAGTTCGATCATCGGCGCTGCGCCGCAAGGGATTCTGCCGATGCCGCGACCGATGCCCGCCACCCCGGCGTTCCCTCCGCCGGCGGGCCCGCCGCCGTCGGCCGGGGCGCCGCCCCCGCCGGTCGAAGTTCCACCCCCGGTGGCACCCCCGCCGCCGCCGCCGCCGGTGACGATCACCCAGGTCCTACCGCCACCGCCACCACCGCCCCCTCCTCCGCCGCCGGAGGGCGGGGGCGCCACGGCCGCGTCGAACGGGCCGGCCGATCCGCAGACCGAGGACGAACCCGCCGTGCCGCCGCTTCCCCCCGGAGCGCCCGACGGGGTGGTGGGGGTCGCCCCGCACGCGACCATCATCTCGATCCGGCAGTCGTCACGAGCCTTCGAGCCGGTCAACCCGCCGCCGGGGGATCCCTACTCCGATGAGAAGGTCAAGGCCGGGACGCTGAATTCGGTTGCGCGAGCGGTGGTTCACGCTGCGAACATGGGGGCGAAGGTGATCAACATCTCGGTCACCTCGTGCCTGCCGGCTTCGTCGCCGGCCGATCAGCGAGCGCTGGGGGCGGCCCTGTGGTACGCGTCCACCGCGAAGGACGCGGTGATCGTCGCGGCCGCGGGCAACGATGGCGAGGCCGGTTGTAACAACAACCCGACGTATGACCCGCTGGACCCGTCGGATCCCCGGGACTGGCATCAGGTCAAGATCGTCTCGGCGCCCTCCTGGTTTTCCGATTACGTCCTGTCGGTGGGCGCCGTCGACGCCAGCGGCGCCCCGCTCGACAAGAGCATGTCGGGTCCCTGGGTCGGTGTGGCCGCACCGGGAACCCACATCATGGGCCTGTCACCCCAGGGCGGCGGCCCGGTCAATGCCTACCCGCCGTCGCGGCCGGGCGAGAAGAACATGCCGTTCTGGGGAACCAGTTTCTCGGCGGCCTACGTCAGCGGCGTCGCGGCGCTGGTACGGGCGAAATTCCCGGAGCTCAGCGCCCATCAGGTGATCAACCGGATCGTGCAGTCGGCCCACAATCCGCCTGCGGGAGTTGACAATAAAGTCGGGTACGGGTTGGTAGACCCGGTCGCCGCGCTGACGTTCAACATCCCGCCGGGCGACCGGATGCCCCCGGGCGCGCAGAGCCGGGTCATCACCCCGGCCCCGCCGCCCCCGCCGCCCGACCACCGGGCACGCAACATCGCCATCGGATTCCTGGGGATCGTGGCCGCCGGTGTGCTCGTGTCCGCGATCGCAGCGCGATTACGGAGGGCTCGATGAGGCCCGACCTGACCGGGTTCACCCCCGGCAGCAACCGCCGGGTGGTCGGCGTCTGGGTCGTGTTCCTCCTCGCGCTCGTCAGCTGGCTCGTGGGTGGGTACATCGGCGCGGCTGTCGCCGTGGTGGTGGGGATAGCGCTGGTCTTCGTGCGCTGGTGGGGTCAGCCGGCGTGGTCGTGGGCCGTCTTGTGGCGGCGCGGCCGGCGCCCGATCGACTGGACCGCACCGATCACCGTGGCCAACAACCGATCGGGGGGCGGTGTCCGCGTGCAAGACGGCGTCGCCGTGGTCGCGGTGCAACTGCTCGGCCGGGGCCACCGGGCGACCATGGTGACCGGCTCGGTGACCGTCGAGACCGAAAACGTGCTCGACATCGTGGAATTGGTGCCGGTGCTGCATCAGGCCCTGGGCCTGCAGCTCCATTCGATCAGCGTCGTCACCATCGGAGCACGGCACGGCACCATCGGGGACTTTCCGCGGGTGTACGACTCGGAGATCGGAACGCCGCCCTACGCGGGCCGGCGTGAGACGTGGCTGATCATGCGGCTGGCGGTGATCGACAACGCCCAAGCCCTGTTCTGGCGCACGACGGTCGGCGCGGCGGCCATTTCGGTCGCCCAGCGCATCGCGGGGTTGTTGCGCTGCCAAGGACTGCGGGCGAAGGTGGCCACCGCCACCGATCTTGTCGAGCTCGATCGCCGGCTCGGGTGGGACGCGGTGTCGGGCAACGCGCAGAGATGGAAAGCCATACGCGGCGAAGCGGGTTGGATGACCACCTACGCCTATCCGGCCGAGGCGATCACGTCGCGCAACCTCTCGCAGGCGTGGACGCTGCGCGCCGACGAGGTCATCCAGAACGTGACGGTCTACCCGGACGGCGGATGCACCGCGACCATCACCGTGCGCACGCCCACGCCGGCACCGACCCCACCCAGCGTGATCCTGCGCCGGCTCAACGGCGAGCAGGCGGCCGCGGCGGCCGCGAACATGTGCGGCCCGCTTCCGCACCTGCGGGGCATTCGGCGCAGCCCGCTGCCGCCACACCTGGTCACCGAGATCGGGCCGTCGGGTGTGCTGATCGGCAAACTCAGCAACGGCGACCGGCTGCTGATGCCGGTCACCGACGCCGGCGAGTTGTCGCGGGTATTCGTCGCGGCGGATGACCCGATCGCCAAGCGGATCGTGATCCGCACCGCCGGTGCCGGGGAGCGGGTGTGCGTGCACACCCGCGACATGTCACGCTGGGTCAGCGTACGGATGCCGGAGATCAGCGTCGTGAGCAGCTCGCGTCCCGCACCACGGACCACCGTGAGCGTGGTCGAGTATGTTGCGCGACGGGGCAACAGCTTTGGCGCCGCCGAAAGCGGGGTTATCGAGGCCGCGATCTCGCCCACTCCGCGCCCGGCCACGGTGATCACCGTCGCGCCCGCGGAGGCCAGGCTCTCCGAGGGACAACGACACGGCTTCGAGGTGATCATCGAGCAGATCGGCCCGTCGGTGGTGAATGTCACTGCAGCAGGAGAGAATTGGCTTGTCGAGATGGACATGTTCCGTGCCGAGAACCGCTACGTCAGTCTTGAGCCGGTAAGCATGTCGGTCGGCACGTAGCGGGTCGGTAAAGCGAGTTTGAGGCACAGTGTGATGGACGCACGTAGCGGTTGCGGCGACAGCTCGAATCGGCCGAAGGCGGCCGCCCGCAACTCCGGCGACCATATCCACGGTGCTCGGAATGGGGGACGTGATGGGTGATTTACAAACTGCCCGAAGGTATTTCGACCGTGCCATGGCGATCAAGAGCAGGCAGGGCCGGGCGGCGGCATTGCCCGAGTTCGCCGCAGCCACCGACGCCGACCAGTCGATGGCCGACGCGTGGCTGGGGCGCATCGCGTGCGGTGACAACGACCTGGCCTCGCTGCGACAGCTCTACGCCACCAGCGAATGGCTGCACCGCGAGACCACGCGCATCGGCCAGACGCTGGCCGCCGAGATCCAACTGGGTCCCTACATCGGCATCACCGTCACCGACGCCTCGCAGGTCGGACTGGCGTCGGCCTCCGCGCTGACGATCGCCGGGGAGTACGCCGAGGCCGACAAGCTGCTGGCCAACCGTGACCTGCTGGACTCGTGGACCAACTATCAGTGGCACCAGTTGGCCCGGACGTTCTTGATGTACCGCACGCAGCGCTGGCCCGACGTGCTGTTGGCCGCGGCCGAGGAGCTGCCCGCGCACGCCATCGTCATGTCGGCTGTGACAGCGTCGATTTGCGCGCTGGCCGCGCACGCCGCCGCCCACCTCGGCCAGGGCCGGGTCGCCCTGGACTGGCTGGACCGCGTCGACGTGATCGGGCACACCCAGTCGTCGTCGCGCTTCGATGCAGACGTGTTGACGGCATCGATCGGTCCCGCCGACATTCCGCTCCTGGTCGCCGATCTGGCGTATGTGCGGGGGATGGTGCACCGGCAGCTGCGCGAGGAGGACAAGGCCCAGGTCTGGCTCTCCAAGGCCACCATCAACGGGGTCCTGACCGAGGCGGCCAAGGAGGCCTTGGCCGACCCGAACCTGCACCTGGTCGTGACGGACGAGGAAACCATCGAGAGCCGCACCGACCGGTGGGATGCCTCCTCGGCCAAGAGCCGCGACGAACTCGATGACGACGCCGCCGCCGATCGGCGCGCCGAGCTGCTGGCCGAGGGGCGCAAGCTGTTGGCCAAGCAGGTGGGACTGGCCGCCGTCAAAGAAGCGGTCGCGGCGCTGGAAGACCAGCTCGAAGTGCGAACGATGCGGCTCGAGCATGGCCTGCCGGTGGAGGGCCAGACCAACCACATGCTGCTGGTCGGCCCGCCCGGTACCGGTAAGACGACCACCGCCGAAGCGCTGGGCAAGATCTATGCCGGCATGGGAATCGTCCGGCACCCCGAGATCCGGGAGGTGCGCCGTTCGGATTTCTGCGGCCACTTCATCGGCGAATCGGGACCCAAGACCAACGAGCTGATCGAAAAGTCGCTGGGGCGAATCATTTTCATGGATGAGTTCTATTCCCTGATCGAGCGCCATCAGGATGGCACACCCGACATGATCGGCATGGAGGCCGTCAACCAGCTCCTGGTTGCGTTGGAAGCCCACCGATTCGACTTCTGTTTCATCGGGGCGGGCTACGAAGACCAAGTGGATGCATTCCTGACGGTGAACCCGGGTTTGGCCGGCCGATTCAACCGCAAGCTGCGCTTCGAGTCCTATTCGCCGGCCGAGATCGTCGAGATCGCGCACCGCTACGCGACGCCGCGCGCCAGCCTGCTCGACGATGGCGCCCGCGCAACGTTTCTGGATGCGGCGACGACCATCCGCAACTACACCACTCCCGGCGGGCGCCACGGCATCGACGCCATGCAGAACGGCAGGTTCGCCCGCAACGTCGTCGAGCGCGCCGAGGGCTTTCGTGACACCCGGGTGGTCGCACAGAAACGCGCGGGCCAGCCGGTGACCGTCGAGGATCTGCAGATCATCACCGCGGCCGACCTCGAGGCCGCCGTGCGCAGCGTGTGTTCGGACAACCGCGACATGGCGGCCATCGTCTGGTAGTCGCTACGCAGGATCGAAGCGGAAGACGGCGAGCCGCCCCGCCAGTGCCTCGAATTCATCAGCCGTTCCGTCGCGCACCATCCCCGACCGCTTCGCGAACGCCACCCCGACCGGAACTTCGGTGGAGAACGCCCGCAGCACCGGCCTGGCCTCATTGGCGGCGAGTTCGACGATCCTCACCCGGCGTGACCGTCGGCCCCGGCTGAGGGTGCCGGTGCCCGCGGCCCGGGCATTGGCCGCCCAGTCGGCACCGGGATAGCCCGCCACCACATAGAGGCCGTCGCGGAAGCTGAATGGCGTCATCGGGGTGCTGCGTGGTTGACCCGACTTGCGGCCGGGCACGGTGAGCACCATGGCGGGACCGGTCGGAATGCCGAGTCGTTGGACCGCCATCATGAACTTGTTCATCGGCTTGAGGTAGCGCGGGGGACGCGGATCGGTCATCTCAGATTCCTACTTTCTCGTTGTCGAACATGCTGCGGTGTTCGGAAACCCAGTGCGCGAACGGAACCGGCGGGCGGCCGAGGATCTTCTCCACGTCGTGGGTCACCAGGGCGGGGGCGTCGAGCGTCTCGGCCAGCATGGCGATGTAGGCGTCGGCGAAGCCACTGCCGAAACCCAAACCGATGAAGCGTTGTCGCACGGCTTCGGCTGGAATCTCGCGATACTGCAGCGCCCGGCCCAGGACGCCGCCGATGACCTCGACCAGCTCCGAGTTGGTGAACGACCGGGGGCCGGTCAGCGGGACCCGCTGTCCGACAAGGTCATCGGTGAGCAATGCGTGGGCCGCGACGCCCGAGATGTCCGCCTCGACGATGGGCGCCGTCGATGCTGCGGCGTACGGCCCGGCGACCACGTCGCCGGCGCGGATCTGCGCGGACCACATGCCGGCGAAATTCGTCGCAAACACCGTGGGGCGCAGGCTCACCCAGGCCAGACCGGAGGCGATGGCGAGGCGTTCGACCTCCCGGTTGCGATCCCCGCGAAACCGGGACGGTTGCCGCGCGACGTCATCGTCGGCATTGATCGCCGACAGCGCGACCAGTTTGGTCACTCCGCCCCGCGCGCATTGCGCCACCACGTCTTCCAGTTGCCCACCCAGCGCTCGCGAGTTCAGGAACACCGCGGCGGCGCCGGGCAGCGCGTCGGTGGCCGAGCCGAACACCTCGACCTCCGGAGGAAAGCCGGCCGGTGCCGGTTGCCGGGTGACCGCCCGAACGTGGGCTCCCGCGGCCAGCAGTTCGGAGACGAGTGGGCGCCCGACGTTGCCGGTCGCGCCCGTGACGACGATGGTCATGATGGGGTTCCTTCCGTGAACTTCCTGCACTGCTGAAACGACGGGGCAAAAGGTGGGAAAGTTACATCGCAAGAACGTGTAACTTTTTGCCCAGCGGATCGTCGAAGAGTCATGAACCAGTCGCCGTCAGCCAGCGATCAGGTCAATGAGGCCTGGCGTCGGCATCGTCCATACCTGGTCAACCTCGCCTACCAGATGCTGGGTGACATCGGCGAGGCGGAAGACATTGCGCAAGAGGCCTTTCTGCGACTCTCACGCGCCGACGTCAGCGAGATCGAGGACACCCGCGGCTGGCTGACGGTGGTGGCGAGCCGCCTCTGCCTCGACCAGGTGCGCTCGGCCCGCGCCCGATACGAGCGCCCGGGCGACGTCGAAGACCAACCCGCGCCGCGCCGCATCGACCCGGCCGACCGGGTCACCCTCGACGACGAGATCCGCACCGCGCTGCTCGAAGTCTTGCGCAGGCTCAGTCCCGGTGAACGGGTCGCCTTCGTGCTGCACGACGTATTCGGCGTCCCTTTCGAGTCGATCTCGCAGACCGTGGGCCGCCCGGTCGGCACCTGCCGTCAGCTGGCGCGGCGGGCGCGATCCAAATTCGAAGCGGCGCAACCGAAGTTGGCCGACGTCACCACCGCCGAGCACCAGTTGGTGACTGAAAAGTTCATCGCCGCATGCGCCAACGGTGACCTGCAGGAGCTGGCCGCAGTCCTGGATCCGACGGTGTGGGGCGTGGGCACGATCCTCGCGGATCCGGCCCCGCCACCGCAGATCAACCACGGGCCCGATGCGGTGGCCACCAACCTGTTGCGCTACCTGTGGCCGGACGTGACCCTGGTCAGCGGTCCGGCCGGGGGACCGGTGCTGCTGGCCTTCAGCGAGCGTCGCCTGTTCGCCGTCATCGTGCTGACGATCCGCGAATCCCGGGTGATGAAGATCGAGGCGATCGCCGACCCCTCGGCGCGCGCCTAGATCTCACTTGTCCGTCGGCCGCTGGTCTTTCGCGTCGTCGGGCTGCGCCGCGAAGTAGCCGGCGATGGTCGCGGTGACTTCGAGGAATTTGCGGCGCGTGGCCGCAGCCATCTCCTGGCTCACGTCGATGACGCCGCCGGGCCGCAGGTGCGGGTCGTAGGGCACTTCGATCACCGGCCGGCCGTGATCGGTGAACTCGCGAGCCAGCAGCGCCCGGGTCCGTTTGTCGGCATGCCCGTCTGAATCATTGAGCACCACGATGGTGTGCCGCAGCAGCGTGTCCAAGCCCTGGTCGGCCAGCCACTCCATGGTGCGGGCGGCGGCGGACGCGCCGTCGGCCCAGGGCGAGGACACCACGATCAGCGCGTCCAGGTCGCGCAGGACTTCCTTGGTGAGCGGCGCATCCATCGACGAGCCACAGTCGATGACCGAGATCGTGAAATGGCGGTCCAGCCGCAGCGCGGCCTCCCGGTAGATCGCCGGATCGAGCACCCGGCGCGGGCCCGACGCCGGTTCGCCGGCGAGCACGTGCAGACCCGCGGCATTACGCCCGAGCCGCGCCACCACGTCGTCGAACGACCGCAGGTTCTTGTCGGCGGTGAGCTCCCAGAACGAGCCCGTCGAGGCCGGATCGATGCGGCTGCTGAGCCGGCCGAAGGCGGTATCGGCGTCGATCGCCACGACGTGGTCCTGCTTGCGCAGTCCGGCGAACAACGAGCCCACGCTCGCGGCCACCGACGTCTTTCCCACGCCACCCTTGCCCAGCACGCCGACCTTGCGGTTCCCGTACAGGCGGGTCCGGATGGCCGCCTCGAACTGGGCCTCCTGCTGCTGGGCGGGCGACGGGCCCAGCTTGATCAGGCCGAAGGTGAGCAGCCGCACGACGCGTCGCCAGCCGCGGTCGGGTAACTCATCCCCCTTGGGAAGGCCGGTGGGGGGCGCCTGTGGCGGCGCCGCAGGCGGTGCGGGGTGGCTGGGCTGCCGGGGTGACGGGCGGAACGAAGGCGGGGCGGCCGGCACCGACCGAGTGGGCGGTGACCAGTTCGGCGGCGGCGCAGACGGACCGGCGGGTGGGACAGGCGGAGCCGACGGCGGACGCGGGGGAGCGGGCCGCTGGGCCGCGGGAGGCGCGGCGGCGGGGCGGGGCTCGTGGGGGGCGGGCTGGGGCTGTTGGGGGGCGGGGCCCGACGGGCGGGGCGCCGGGGTGCTGGGCCGCCCGGGCTGCAGACGGTCCCGCAGGAATTCGTCGCGCTCGTTCATGGGCTCCTCGCGTGCCGGGCGGTCGTTCGTCGCGCCGATGGGCCGGCCGCGACGAACGTATTACGTGATAAGCGCCACGGTCCAACCTGCGGCGCCGGGTGTGATCACTCCCCGTCCAGTATCTCCCGAGGCGCCTCGTGCGCGAACCTGCAAACTCGGCGGCGCGTAGCGGCGATGCCCCTGGCTGGGCGCTGAGCACGTTCATGCCCGCACCCAGTAACCTCGGGAAGCCATCAAGGGCGCACGTCAGCAAACTCTTGGCGCGGGGCCGCGCCGGAACCGGAATCCCTGGAATACGCGCAGCTATGGAAAGAATTCCTGGCCCCGGACAACGGGCTGGCACAATGGAGGGTCAACGGGCGCAGCGAAATTTACGGCGCTGGCTACTGGCGGCTAGACTTGTCGAAGTTGGCATGTCAGGCGGGTATTGTCATATCGTTTTACGACTTGTCGAGACCGGTTCCAGGCCACCGTTCAGAGCTGCACGGACATCCGTAACAGGATCATCTCCGCCTGGGGCACAGCCCATCGAGACAAGACCGACGGGGTTCTAGCCCGCAACCTTCGGGTGCGACCTCGGTGGGGCCGCTGCTAACGGCCGCGCAGAACGTTCAGGTGAAGGGTCAGGTGCATATGACGCCCAAGCGCGTCGGGTTATACAACCCCGCGTTCGAGCACGACTCGTGCGGGGTTGCCATGGTCGTCGATATGCACGGCCGTCGTAGCCGCGACATCGTGGACAAGGCAATCACTGCGCTGCTGAACCTCGAACACCGGGGTGCCCAGGGCGCCGAGCCGCGCAGTGGCGATGGCGCCGGCATCATGCTTCAGGTCCCGGACGCGTTCCTGCGCGAGGTCGTGGACTTCGAGCTGCCCCCGGAGGGCAGCTACGCCACCGGCATCGCCTTCCTGCCGCAGTCGTCCAAGGACGCGGCGACGGCGTGTGCCGCGGTGGAGAAGATCGCCGAAGCCGAGGGCCTGACCGTGCTGGGCTGGCGCAACGTGCCGATCGACGACTCGTCACTGGGCGCGTTGTCCCGTGACGCGATGCCGACCTTCCGCCAGGTATTCATGGCGGGCGCATCCGGTATGACGCTGGAGCGCCGCGCCTACGTGGTGCGTAAGCGCGCCGAGCACGAACTGGGCACCAAGGGCCCGGGCCAGGACGGCCCCGGCCGCGAAACCGTGTATTTCCCAAGCCTTTCCGGTCAGACGTTCGTCTACAAGGGCATGCTGACCACCCCGCAGCTCAAGGCGTTTTACCTTGACCTGCAAGACGATCGGTTGACCAGCGCGCTGGGCATCGTGCACTCGCGGTTCTCCACCAACACCTTCCCGTCGTGGCCGCTGGCGCATCCGTTCCGCCGCGTCGCACACAACGGCGAGATCAACACCGTCACAGGCAACGAGAACTGGATGCGGGCCCGCGAGGCGCTGATCAAGACCGACGTTTTCGGAACGGAAGCCGACGTCGAGAAGTTGTTCCCGATCTGTACACCTGGGGCATCCGACACTGCCCGCTTCGATGAGGCGCTCGAGCTGCTCCACCTGGGCGGGCGCAGCCTGGCCCACGCGGTGTTGATGATGATCCCCGAGGCCTGGGAACGCAACGAGTCGATGGACCCCGCGCGGCGGGCGTTCTACCAGTACCACGCCTCGTTGATCGAGCCGTGGGACGGCCCCGCGTCGATCACATTCTCCGACGGCACCATCATCGGCGCCGTGCTCGACCGAAATGGCTTGCGCCCCTCGCGGATTTGGGTCACCGAAGACGGCCTGGTGGTCATGGCGTCCGAGGCCGGTGTGCTGGACCTGGACCCGGCCAAGGTGGTTCGCCGGATGCGGTTGCAGCCCGGCCGGATGTTCCTGGTGGACACCGCGCAGGGCCGCATCGTCGCCGACGAGGAGATCAAGGCGGAGCTGGCCGCCGAGCACCCCTACCAGGAGTGGCTGGACAGGAACCTGGTGCCGCTCGACGACCTGCCGCAGGGCAACTACAAGCGGATGCCTCACGACCGACTGGTCAAGCGTCAGCAGACATTCGGCTACACCTACGAGGAACTCAACCTCTTGGTCGCGCCGATGGTGCGCAGCGGCGCCGAGCCGATCGGGTCGATGGGCACCGACACTCCGGTCGCGGTGCTCTCGCAGCGGCCCCGGATGCTCTACGACTACTTCCAGCAGCTCTTCGCGCAGGTGACCAACCCGCCGCTGGACGCCATCCGCGAGGAGGTGGTGACCAGCCTGCAGGGCACCACCGGCGGCGAGCGCGACCTGCTCACGCCGACCGAGCGCTCGTGTCACCAGATTGCGCTGTCGCAGCCGATTCTGCGTAACCGGGAGCTGGCGAAGCTGGTCAACCTCGACCCGGAGGACGAGGTCAACGGTCGCCCGCATGGCATGCGCTCCAAGGTGATTCGCTGCCTGTACCCGGTCGCCGAGGGCGGCGCCGGGCTGGCCGCCGCGCTCGAGGAGGTGCGCGCGCAGGCGTCGGCGGCGATCGCTGACGGCGCGCGCGTGATCATCCTGTCCGACCGCGAATCCGACGAGAAGATGGCACCCATCCCGTCGCTGCTCGCGGTCGCGGGGGTGCACCACCACCTGGTGCGCGACCGGACCCGGACCCATGTCGGGCTGGTGGTGGAAACCGGTGACGCCCGCGAGGTGCACCACATGGCCGCGCTGGTCGGCTTCGGTGCGGCGGCCATCAACCCGTACATGGCGTTCGAGTCCATCGAGGACATGCTTGACCGCGGCGTCATCGAAGGCATCGACCGCAAGACGGCGCTGAGCAACTACATCAAGGCGGCCGGCAAGGGCGTGCTGAAAGTCATGTCCAAGATGGGCATTTCGACGGTGGCGTCCTACACCGGTGCCCAGTTGTTCCAGGCGGTTGGCATTTCCGAGGACGTGCTCAGCGAGTACTTCACCGGCTTGAGCTGCCCCATCGGCGGCATCACCCTGGACGATATCGCCGCCGACGTCGCCGCGCGGCACGCGCTGGCCTACCTGGATCGGCCGGACGAGCGGGCCCACCGCGAGCTAGAGGTCGGCGGGGAATACCAGTGGCGTCGCGAGGGCGAGTACCACCTGTTCAACCCCGAGACCGTCTTCAAGCTGCAGCACGCCACGCGCACCGGCCAATACAAGGTGTTCAAGGATTACACCCGCCTGGTCGACGACCAGAGCGAGCGGATGGCATCCCTGCGTGGCCTGCTCAAGTTCCGGGCCGGGATCAACCCCCCGATCCCGCTGGACGAAGTCGAGCCCGCCAGCGAGATCGTCAAGCGCTTCTCGACCGGCGCGATGAGCTACGGCTCGATCTCCGCCGAGGCGCACGAGACGCTGGCGATCGCGATGAACCGGCTGGGCGGCCGGTCCAACAGCGGTGAGGGTGGCGAAGACGTCAAGCGATTCGACCGCGATCCCAACGGGGATTGGCGGCGCAGCTCGATCAAGCAGGTCGCCTCCGGGCGGTTCGGCGTCACGTCGCACTACCTGGCGAACTGCACCGACATCCAGATCAAGATGGCCCAAGGTGCGAAACCCGGTGAGGGCGGCCAGCTTCCGGGGCACAAGGTGTACCCGTGGGTCGCCGAGGTTCGCCACTCCACCCCGGGCGTCGGCCTGATCTCGCCGCCGCCGCACCACGACATCTATTCCATCGAGGATCTGGCGCAGCTGATCCACGACCTGAAGAACGCCAACCCGGCTGCGCGCGTGCACGTGAAGCTGGTATCCGAGAACGGCGTCGGCACGGTGGCCGCGGGGGTATCCAAGGCCCACGCCGACGTGGTGCTGATCTCCGGGCACGACGGCGGCACCGGTGCGACGCCGCTGACTTCGATGAAGCACGCCGGGGCTCCGTGGGAGCTGGGGCTGGCCGAGACTCAGCAGACGTTGCTGCTGAACGGATTACGCGACCGGATCGTGGTCCAGGTCGATGGTCAGCTCAAGACGGGGCGCGACGTGATGATCGCGGCGTTGCTGGGCGCCGAGGAATTCGGTTTCGCCACCGCGCCTCTGGTGGTCTCCGGCTGCATCATGATGCGGGTCTGCCACCTGGACACCTGCCCCGTCGGGGTGGCCACCCAGAACCCGGTGCTGCGCGAACGCTTCACCGGCAAGCCCGAGTTCGTGGAGAACTTCTTCATGTTCATCGCCGAAGAGGTCCGCGAATACATGGCGCAGCTGGGATTCCGGACGCTCAACGAGGCCGTCGGCCAGGTGAAGTCGTTGGACATGACGCTGGCGCGGGCCCATTGGAAGGCGCACCGGCTGGATCTGGGCCCGGTGCTGCACGAGCCGGAGTCGGCGTTCATGAACCAGGACCTGTACTGCAGCTCGCGTCAGGACCACGGCCTGGACAAGGCGCTGGACCAGCAGTTGATCGTGATGAGCCGTGAGGCGCTGGACTCCGGAAAGCCGGTGCGGTTCTCCACGACCATCAGCAACGTCAACCGCACGGTGGGCACCATGCTCGGCCACGAGGTCACCAAAGCCTATGGCGGACAAGGTTTGCCGGACGGAACCATCGACATCACCTTCGACGGGTCGGCGGGCAACAGCTTCGGCGCGTTCGTGCCGCGGGGCATCACGCTGCGCGTCTACGGCGACGCCAACGACTACGTCGGTAAGGGCCTGTCGGGTGGCCGGATCGTGGTCCGGCCGTCGGACGACGCGCCCCAGGACTACGTTGCCGAGGACAACATCATCGGCGGCAACGTGATCCTGTTCGGCGCGACCAGCGGCGAGGCGTACCTGCGCGGCGTCGTCGGCGAGCGGTTCGCGGTCCGTAACTCCGGGGCGCACGCCGTCGTCGAGGGCGTCGGCGACCACGGTTGCGAGTACATGACCGGCGGCAAGGTTGTCGTCCTCGGTCGCACCGGCCGTAACTTCGCGGCGGGCATGTCCGGCGGCGTGGCCTACATCTACGACCCGCAAGGCGAATTCCCCGGCAATCTCAACGCGGAGATGGTCGAGCTCGAGAGCTTGGATGAAGATGACTACGAGTGGTTGCACGGCATGATTCAGGCACACGTTGATGCCACCGATTCCGCTGTCGGCCAGCGCATTCTGGGTGACTGGCCGCAACACCAGCGGCACTTCGCCAAGGTGATGCCGCGGGACTACAAGCGGGTGTTGCAGGCCATCGCCGAAGCGGAACGCGACGGCGTGGATGTCGACAAGGCGATCATGGCGGCGGCGCATGGCTGATCCGAGCGGCTTCCTGAAATACACGCATCGGGAACTGCCGAAGCGTCGGCCTGTCCCGATTAGGTTGCGCGACTGGCATGAAGTCTACGAAGAGTTCGACAACGAGACCTTGCGCGAGCAGGCGACCCGCTGCATGGACTGCGGTATTCCCTTCTGCCACAACGGTTGCCCGCTGGGAAACCTGATTCCGGAGTGGAACGACCTGGTGCGCAGGGACCGGTGGCGCGACGCCATCGAGCGACTGCACGCCACCAACAACTTCCCGGACTTCACCGGGCGCCTGTGCCCCGCTCCCTGCGAGCCGGCCTGTGTGCTGGGTATCAACCAGGATCCGGTGACGATCAAGCAGATCGAGCTGGAGATCATCGACAAGGCCTTCGACGAGGGCTGGGTGCGGCCGTTGCCGCCGGATACGAAGACCGGAAAAAAGGTCGCCGTGGTCGGTTCCGGTCCGGCGGGTCTGGCCGCCGCCCAGCAGCTGACTCGCGCCGGCCACACCGTCACCGTGTTCGAGCGGGCCGATCGCATCGGTGGACTGCTGCGCTACGGCATCCCGGAATTCAAGATGGAAAAGCGCGTCCTCGACCGCCGGCTGGACCAAATGCGGGCCGAGGGAACCGAATTCCGGACCGGGGTCAACGTCGGAGTCGACATCACCGCCGAGCAACTGCGCGCCGACTTCGAGGCCGTGGTGCTGGCCGGCGGCGCCACCGACGCGCGTGATCTGCCGATCCCCGGCCGTGAGCTGGACGGGATCCACCAGGCGATGGAATACCTGCCGTGGGGTAACCGCGTGCAGGAGGGCGACGACGTGCTCGGGCCCGACGGGGAGCCGCCGATCACCGCCAAGGACAAGAACGTCGTCATCATCGGTGGCGGCGACACCGGGGCCGACTGCCTGGGCACCGCGCACCGCCAGGGTGCGACGATCATTCACCAGTTCGAGATCATGCCGCGCCCGCCGGAGACGCGCGCACCGTCCACCCCGTGGCCGACCTACCCGCTGATGTACCGGGTGTCCTCGGCGCACGAAGAGGGCGGCGAGCGGGTGTTCTCGGTCAATACCGAGGAATTCGTCGGCGAAGACGGTCACGTGACGGGGCTCAAGGCCCACGAGGTGACCATGCAAGACGGCAAGTTCGTCAAGGTGGAGGGCTCCGAGTTCGAACTCGAGGTCGACCTGGTGTTGCTGGCGATGGGATTCGTCGGGCCCGAGAAGGAGGGGCTGCTCAGCGACCTCGAGGTGAAGCTCACCGAGCGTGGCAATGTCGCTCGCGGCGCCGATTTCGACACGTCGGTGCCGGGCGTCTTCGTCGCCGGTGACATGGGGCGTGGCCAGTCGCTGATCGTCTGGGCCATAGCTGAAGGCAGGGCCGCCGCCGCCGCGGCGGACCGATTCCTGATGGGGTCGACCGCGCTGCCGGCGCCGGTCAAACCCACGGCGGTGCCGCTTCAGTAGTAACACCAGTCACACCAGGAACACGCCCGGCTTCGCCCGGCGAGTCTCCCACTGTTTGCCAGACGGTTGGTGTCTAATACTCCGTTGTGAGCCCGCTCACATGGGGGTCACACCGGTTTCTCGGTTGAACGGCCAATCGCAGGAGAGATTCTTGTGCATACTCACCCATTACCTCGTACACGGATGGGGCGAATCGCCTGGTCATGGTTGCGCCACCCGATGAAAAGCCGCGAATTTCCCGCCAAGCACGAGCGTCTGGTGACCGCTCAGGACTTGCTGCTCTTCGGCGCTTGATCGCCCGGCCGACGCCTTTACCGGCGTGAGGCGGGTTTGCTCAGAGTGCGTCCGGTGGGTTTTGCGCCCGGACGACCGGGGATGCGCCCCGAAAGCGGCCTCACCGCTCCCATAGACCCGAGTCGCGGATCACCTCGGCGAGCGGCTCCAGCACGGCCGGGTCGTGCGGCGGCGGCAGGTAGACGATGCCCAGATCCAAGCCTTCGGCGGCCAGCCCGGCGGCGTCCGCGATGACCTTCCCGTAATCGAGATCCGGCTCCAGCCGCAGGTGGGCCGAGAGTGTGATCTCCTTGGGGTCGCGGCCGATGTCCGCGCAGTGCGAGGCCAGCACGTCACGCTTGTGGGCGAACACGTCGGGGGGGCCACCCACGAAATTCCAGTGCTGGGCGTAGCGGGCGGTGATCCGCAGGGTGCGCTTCTCCCCACTACCGCCGATGCAGATCGGCGGATGCGGCCGCTGCGGCCCCTTGGGCTCGTTGCGGGCACCCTTGAGCTGGTAGAACTTTCCGTCGAAATCAGTGGTCTCCTGGCTGAGCAGGCTGGTCAGCACCTCGCACGCCTCCTCGAAGCGGTCGAAGCGTTCCCTGATGCTGCCCAGCTCGATGCCGTAGGCCCCGGACTCCTCCTCGTTCCAGCCGGCGCCGATCCCCAGCTCGAGCCGCCCGTTCGAAATGATGTCGAGGGCGGCCGCCATGTTGGCCAGCACCGCGGGATGGCGGTAGTGGATCCCGGTCACCAGGGTGCCCACCCGCAGCCGCTTGGTGGCCTGCGCGAGCGCGGTCAACGTCGTCCAGCCCTCCAGGCAGGGCCCGCTGCTGTCGGAGAAGATCGGATAGAAGTGGTCGAAGGTCCACCCGGACTCGTAGACCTCGATGTCATCGGCCGCTTGCCAGACGGCCAGCATCTGTGCCCAGGTGGTGTTCTGCGGAGAAGTCTTGAACGCGAATCGCATGCCACCGACGTTAGTCGATGTTTATGAAGGGCAACTAAACTCGGGCGGCGATGACTTCTGGCTCCCTCGGAATAGACACCAAGATCACCGTGCTGGCGGCCGGCCTGATCTTCCTGCTCGCGCTGATCCTGGGCGTGTGGAAATACCGCGAGATGATGACGGCCGAGAACCACCTTGCGCATCCCTACGTGGACATCGCCCACCGGGCGGCGCTGCTGTATTCGTTCGCGACGCTGCTGCTCGCAGTCTTCGTGCAACTGAGCGCCTGGCCGGTGTGGGTGAACCTGACGGCCGCCGGCGTGGTCGTCTTCTTTTTCGTGGCGGCCATCCTGGCCTACATCTACCACGGGGCGCGACGCGACACCGTCAACCAGTTCGAAAACGCCGACCGGAGCATCGCGGTGGCGATGGCGTTGCTGATCGCCGGGGAGATCGGCGGGTTCGGTGTGCTGCTCGCCGGGTTCGTCGCCGGGCAGCTGTTGTGAGCCGGGCGGGCACACTGGAGTCATGGATCCGGTAGCGGCGTTACGGCAGATCGCCTACTTCAAGGACCGGAGCCGCCACGACCCCAGGCGCGTGATGGCGTATCGCAACGCGGCCGACATCATCGAGGGACTTGACGAGGCGAGCCGGGAGCGGCACGGCCAGGCCAACAGCTGGCAGTCGTTGCCGGGCATCGGTCCCAAGACGGCCAAGGTCATCGACCAGGCGTGGTCCGGCCGCGAGCCCGATCTGCTGGTCGAACTCCGGTCCAGCGCCGAGGATCTCGGTGGCGGCGACATCCGCTCCGCGCTGCGCGGCGACCTGCATCTGCACTCCAACTGGTCCGACGGCTCGGCGCCGATCGACGAGATGATGGCGTCCGCCGCGGCGCTGGGGCACGAGTACTGCGCGCTGACCGACCATTCGCCGCGGCTGACCATCGCCAACGGCCTCTCGCCGGAGCGGTTACGCAAACAGCTTGACGTGATCGACGGCCTGCGGGAGAAGTTCGCGCCGATGCGCATCCTGACCGGGATCGAGGTCGACATCCTCGACGACGGCAGCCTCGATCAGGAACCCGAGCTGCTGGAGCGCCTCGACGTGGTGGTGGCCAGCGTGCATTCCAAGCTGTCGATGGACGCCCCGGCGATGACCCGGCGCATGCTGCGCGCGGTGGCGAATCCGCACGCCGACGTGCTGGGTCACTGCACCGGCCGGCTGGTCTCGGGAAATCGCGGCATCCGGCCGGAATCCAAGTTCGACGCCGAGGCGGTGTTCACCGCGTGCCGCGAGCACGGCACCGCGGTGGAGATCAACTCCCGGCCCGAGCGCCGCGATCCGCCGACCCGGCTGTTGAACCTGGCGCTCGAGATCGGGTGCGTGTTCACCATCGATACCGACGCCCACGCGCCCGGCCAGCTGGATTTCCTGGGTTACGGCGCCCAGCGCGCGTTGGACGCGGGCGTCCCCGTCGACCGGATCGTGAACACCTGGCCGGCGGACAAGTTGCTGGAGTGGACGGGGACGAACTGACCACGCTCGCGAGCCGGCTGGAATGCACGCTTGACGGCCGCGATCAACGAGTCCCGTGGCGGCCGTTGTTGAGACCCGCAGAAATGGCAAGCCCCGCAAGGCCCCCGACCGCTGCGAAGGTTCCGCCGACAAAGGCCTTGGCCATGTCCCGCATCGACGCTTCAGCGGCCCCCGGAAGCGAGGTCAGCCAGACTGCGGCGTCGTCGCGTTCGTTGTTGCCATACACCCGCACCGGGCACGGCATCCATGCCCCGATGCCGCGTGCCGGCGCCCGAATCCAACCGATGTCGCTCACGACGGCGCAACCATCGAGCCGCCGCACGTAGTCCAGTCCAAGTCGCGTGTCCGCCCACAATGCACCCGGCGTGATCCGCTCGAAGCCTGGGCCGAATTGATACAACAGCCGCATCCGGGCTCCTGTGCGCCGCGCGCGATCTACCAGCGGCGCAAAGACCCGATCGTAATCTGCCGCCGTCACCGTGCCGACGGCCTCCAGTCCCTGGATGCCATCAGGCAAACTCGTAAGTTCTATCAGCACTACGGCCTTCACTGTCGATCGCGAGATGCCGTACCGGTGATGGCGAGGGCGCCCAGGCACAAGCGACCGGCACGGATCAATCTCCTAGTGCAACTATTGCCTAGTGCTACGGTAGCGTACGCGCTTCGGGCTGGATAGGTGCGCGCTACGCCGCGGGCCTGACCCGGCGGCGGGGAGCAGCGGCATGGCGGCTGGTGCCAATTAGTCGGGCAGGTGCGGCACTTCGAAGCCCCCGTCGCGGCCCAGCAGCACCGCAGGTGTGAGCGCCGACTTGCCGTAGCGGCGGCGCACTCGGTCGATGGCCGCGTCGATGTCGTCGCCCGGCACGCGATGCTTCGGCTCGCCGAAGGGCAGCATCAGCTGCTGGGAGCCGCTGCGGTCGATGCCCGACACCGCGAACCCGACCAACGTCAGGCCGCGCTGCGCGATGAGCGGTGCCGCGTCCGCGACCAGCCGGCGCGCGGCGGCCAGCAGGGGTGCGGTGGACGACGTGGCCCACGGCAACGTGTGCGACCGGGTCACGCGGCCGAAGTCGGCGAAGCGCAGCCGCAGCACCACCGTGCGACCGGTGCGCCCGGCGGCGCGCATGCGGCCGGTGATGCGGTCGATCAGGTTGACCACTACGGCGTCGATCTCGTTGGGCGACATGGTGTTTCCGGCGCGGCCGAGCGCCCGCTGCGCGCCGACGGATCGGCGACGGACCCCGCTGGTCACCCGCCGGCGGTCGATATTGCGCGACAGCGCGTACAGCTGGCGTCCCATCGCACCGCCCACCATGGAGCCCAGCGCGGACTCGCTGAGCTCGGCGACGTCGGCGACGGTCACGATGCCGTGCGCGCGCAGCTTCTCGGCGGTCACCGCGCCCACACCCCAGAGCCGGCGCACCGGCAGCGGCCGCAGGAAGGTCAACTCCCTATCGGGCGGCACCAGCAGCAGCCCGTCCGGCTTGGCCTCCTGGCTGGCGACCTTGGCGAGGAATTTGGTGCGGGCCACGCCGACGGTGATCGGCAGCCCGACGCGGTCGCGCACGTCCACCCGCAGCCGCTCGGCGATCGCGACCGGCGTGCCGCTGACCCGGCGCAACCCGCCGACATCGAGGAAGGCCTCGTCCACCGACAGCGCCTCGACGATCGGGGAGCAATCCCGGAACACGTCGAAGACGGCGTCACTGGCGTGCGAGTAGGCGCTCATCCGCGGGGGCACCACGACGGCCTGCGGGCACAACCGCCGGGCTTGGGATCCGCCCATGGCGGTGCGTACGCCGTAGGCCTTGGCCTCGTAGCTCGCGGCCAGCACTACACCGCCGCCCACGATCACCGGCCGGCCACGCAACGTCGGGTCGTCGCGCTGTTCGACGGACGCATAGAACGAGTCGAGGTCCGCGTGCAGGATGGACGCATCGCACCGCACGAACATATGTTCGCATAGGGCGCCGACAAGCGGCTGTCAGCATGCCTCGCCGTACACGCTGCTGACCCAGATGTGCACCAGCGTGTCGAGCAGCTGCTCGCTGGGCACCGACGGTCGCCCGTCAGCGAACGCGCTGAGCATGACCTTTTCGTTGAGCAGGTTCAGCGCAGCGGACAGGTGGTGGGCCGGCAGCGTCACCGGCGCCGCGCCGCGGGCGCGTTCGGCTTCGATCACGGTGGTGATGTGGTCGACCCATTTCTGCATGAATCGCGACCACAGGTCGTCGACATCCTTGTTGCTGCGCGCGGCCTCGGCGGCCAGTGACACCGCGCGATGCGCCCCGAAGGTCTCGACGAAGACGTTGATCCCGATGCGCCACAACGCTTTGAGGTCGGCGGGTGGGTTGGCGACCAGGGTCTCCAGCGCGGAGTCGGCCTCCATGATCACGCGCTCGAAGAGGGTGAGCAGCACCGCGTCCTTGGACGGGAAATAGAAGTAGAACGTCGGCCGGGAAAGGCCGGCGCCCTTGGCCAGGTCGTCGACGGAGATGTCGGCGAGCGGGCGTTCCCGCAGCAGCTGTTCGGCGGTGGACAGGATGGCCAGTTCGCGGTCGTCGCCGGACGGGCGCGCCGAACGCCTGCCCCGGTGGGTGCGGGCCGAACCGACGCTAGTCACGGCCACTACTTTACACGTTGTCGAAAGTTCCGACACCGTGTTGACTGGCTCAACACGGTGTTGATAGCGTTGCGGTCATGACTGAGCATCTTGACGTCCTCATCGTGGGCGCCGGTATCTCTGGCGTGAGCGCGGCCTGGCACCTGCAGGAACGCTGCCCGACAAAGAGCTACGCCATCCTCGAACGCCGCGCCGACCTGGGCGGCACCTGGGACCTGTTCAAGTACCCGGGCATTCGGTCGGACTCGGACATGTTCACCCTGGGCTTCCGGTTCAAGCCCTGGCGCTCGGCGAAGTCGATCGCCGACGGGGCCTCGATCAAGGCCTACATCAGGGAGACCGCGGTCGAGAGCCAGATCGAGCCGAAAATCCGCTACCGGCACCGGGTGGTGGCCGCCGACTGGTCCGACACCGACAACCGCTGGACCGTGACCGTCGAGAGCGACGGCCAGCAGAGCGAGATCACGTGTTCGTTCCTGTTCGCCTGCACCGGCTACTACAACTACGACGAGGGGTTCTCGCCGACCTTCCCGGGCTCGGACGACTTCGGCGGAACCATCGTCCACCCGCAACACTGGCCCGAGGACCTCGACTACGCGGGCAAGCGGATCGTCGTCATCGGATCCGGTGCCACCGCGATCACCCTGATTCCGGCCCTGGTGAATTCGGGCGCGGGTCATGTGACGATGCTGCAGCGCTCACCGACCTACATCGGATCGCTGCCCGGGGTCGATCCGTTCGCCGAGAAGGCCAACCGGCTGCTGCCCGAGCGCCTGGCGCACATGGCCAACCGCTGGAAAGCCATCGCGTTCAGCACTTTCCAGTACCAGCTGTCCCGCAAGGCCCCGGGCTACATGCGCAAGACGTTGATGACGATGGCGCAGCGGCGGCTGCCGGAAGGCTACGACGTCGAAAAGCACTTCGGCCCGCGCTACAACGTCTGGGACGAGCGGCTGTGCCTGGCCCCCGACGGCGACTTCTTCCGGACCATCCGGCACGGCAAGGCCGACGTCGTCACCGACACCATCGACCGGTTCACCAAGACCGGCATCAAGCTGGCCTCGGGCGAGGAATTGACCGCCGACATCATCGTCACCGCAACGGGATTGAACATGCAGCTGCTGGGCGGCGTGAAGCCGACCCGCAACGGTGAGGTCGTCGACCTGACCTCACTGATGACCTACAAGGGCATGATGTTCTCCGGCATGCCGAACTTCGCCATCACCTTCGGCTACACCAACGCGTCCTGGACGCTGAAGGCCGACCTGGTCTCCGAGTTCGTCTGCCGGTTGCTGAACTACATGGACGCCAACGGTTTTGACTTCGTGGAGCCGCAGCATCCGGGCAAGGACGTCGACGAGCTGCCCTTCATGGACTTCACCCCCGGCTACTTCCGGCGTTCGATGCACTTGCTGCCCAAGTCGGGGTCGCGTGCACCGTGGCGGCTCAAGCAGAACTACTTCATCGACATGCGCACGATCCGGCGCGGCAGGGTCGACGACGAAGGCTTGAAGTTCGCGAAAAAACCTGCCCCGGTGGCGGTTTAACGGATCACTCGGCCGCGGCGACGACGACGATCCCGTCGTCGTCGCTGTAGGCGATCTCGCCCGGCGCGAACGTCACCCCGCCCAGGGTGACCTCGACGTCGCGCTCGCCGGCACCGGTCTTGCTGCTCTTGCGGGGATTGGTGCCCAACGCCTTGACGCCGATGTCCATGCCGCGCAACGTGGCCGAGTCGCGCACGGCGCCGTTGACGATGAGCCCCGCCCAGCCGTTGGACCGGGCCAGCTCGGCGATGACGTCGCCGACCAGCGCGGTGTGCAGGGAGCCGTCGCCGTCGATGACCAGGACCCCGCCGCTGCCCGGTTCCGAGAGCACCGATTTCAGCAGCGCGTTGTCCTGAAAGCAACGTACGGTGCTGATCGGACCGGCGAATTCGGCCCGCCCGCCCAACTGGCGGAATTGCACGTCGCAGCTGCGTACGTCGGGACCGATGCTGTCTACGAGGTCGGCCGTCGGCCGGAAAGACACCGTCACTTCTGACACGTTAACGCTTGCCGCTCAGCGGCGACGCAGCTGGCGGATCAGCAGGATGGCCAGCAGGCTGACGGCCAGGGCAACGATCAGCGGCACCGGAGATTGGCCCACCGCCGGACCCGGGACCGCGGGAGAGACCGGATTGTTGGCGGCCTCCACGGTGGACTTCGCCTGTGCGGCAGCATCTTTGGCGGCGGCGGTCAGGTCGCCGTTGCTTTCCGCCCGCTGCTGCACGTCGAGCGGTTGCGCGGCCGGTTGCCCGGGTGGTTTCGGGGGCGTGGGCTCGGCGTTCTTTACCGGCACCTTCTTGGCGGGTGCCTTCTTGGCCGGCGCCTTTTTGGCGGGCGCCTTTTTCGCAGGTGCCTTTTTGGCCGGCGCTTTCGCGGCCTTTTTCGCCGCGTGGGCGGGCGGCTTCTTCTCCGGCGGGGTGCCGGTGCCGTCGGGTGCGCTGTTCGTTGGGTCCTGCGGGTCTGCCATGCGGCCGCTCCTCGAGCTTCCTCTGTCGTCTTTCCCCTAGCTCAGTGGGTTCAAGGTCCCATCATGCCAGGGCGCGTTGCGGCGCCTCCGTCACCGGTCGCCGGCTCCGCTCTTACCGCCTGCGCCGCGCCCCCCACCACGCGCCGCCGGCGACGACGGCCACCGCGACCACCACGAATGGCCAGATCGGGAGCGGGCCGCCGCCGTCCGGGCCGGCCGCGGGTGGACCGGGCGTGCCGGTGCCGGGCACCGTGAGCCGAAAGGACCAGGATCCGGACACCACGTGGCCGTCCGCGGAGGTGACCCGGTAGTTCACCGTGTACGTCCCGGCCGGCCCGAGCGCACGCAGCGCGATGCCGACCACCGCGCCCTGCACCGTCGGCTCTCCGGTGGACCACACGTTGCCGTCGGGCCCGACCACCGTCATGGCCGCGAACGTGGTTTGCAACTGCTCGTTGAATGTGGCGCTCACCCGCTGCGGGCCGGCCGCGAGCACCGCATCGGCCGCGGGATCGGTGGCGACGCGGGTGGCGTGCGCCCCCGCGACCGGCGCGGTCAGCGTGGCGATCACGAACATGACGCCCACGCACGCGCCGAGCGCCAGCCGCCTCATGTCCGTCGGCGGATCAGTGCGATCGCGACGCCGGCGGCGGCGACCACCAGGGCCGCGCCACCCAGCAGCCGGGCGGCGTTGTCGGCCGCATTCGACCGTGCGGCGGCCGGCGCGGGCGACCCGTGGTGTTGGTGGGGGCCCGAGGGGCCGGTGGCGAGGGCGAGCATGGGCACCGGGTGCTCCGGCTCGCTCCCGTCTGGCAGCGGCGGCTGGTCCCATTTCACGACGGTTCCGTCGGCGTAGGTCTGCGCGGCGGGGAAGCTGACGGTGTCGGCGTCGGGCAGCTTCACCGACAGCCGGAACAGCCCGAATTGATCTGGCCCGATCCCGCCGGTGAGGTTGGCGGTCCACGTCACCGAACGCACGGTGCCGGCCGCGGCGTCCCGGTCGAGTTTGGCCGTCCAGCCCGGCAGGCTTTCGGTGCGCGCCGATGCGACGTTGGGAAGCGTGACGGTCAGCGCGGTGGTGAGCGCCCCGGTGTTCGATTCGTTGGGCACCTGGAATGTGACGATCGCCATGGCTCCGCGTATCGCGTTGTCGCTGCTGGCGTGCACGTGCGCCCAGGCGGCAGGGGTCTGGGCCGCCGATCCGAGATAGAGAGCGACGGCCGCGGTGAGTGCGATCAGGGTGCGCGAGAACCACCTGCTGTGGATTGCCATGCCGGGGCGCTGCCTTCCGTACGGGTGATCAGCTCAGGCCGAGGCGGGCCATTAAATCCGCCTCGATCCCGTCCAGCTGCGACGAGATCGCGGCGTGGGCCGCGCGCCGCCGCGCGGCCGGCATGTTCTCCGCGGCGGTGATCGCCGCCGACAGATCGGTGAGCCGTTCGGCGATGGCGGAGACGAATTGCTTGGTCTCGGCGTCCTTGGGCTTCTTGTCCTGCACCATCCGCAGCGACTTCTCCGCCCCGGCGATGCGGGCCGACAGCTGGGCCCCGTGGCCGGAGAACTGGCCGATCTGGGCCAGCGGAATGCCCAGCTGGTCGGCACGACGCTGATCGATCAGCGCGCGGGCCGCGACGGCCGCCCGGTAGATGAGCGGGGTGAGGATCGGCGCGAGCAGCCGAGACACCGTCAACACCCGGCGGATTCGTGTCGGTGAGAAGATCTTGCCCTCCCGCGCGGCTTTGAGTTCGGCCTCAGCGACTTTCAGTGCGTTGCGGTCGCTGTCGCGTTGGGCCTTCATGTGCGCGCGCAGCGCCTTGCTCTCCGCCCGTTGGGCGGATTTGGCGCGGCGGACCTCGTTTTTCGCGGCCAGCTTGGCCTCGAGCTTCGCGCGGGCCTTGATCGCACGGGCTTCAGCGCGACGCGTCGCGCGGCTCTTTCGCTTGCGGAACAGGCCCATTCCCGGCCGCCTCCCGGTTATCTCGTGGACTATCGCTCTCGCGGTTGCGCGATCCGCTGAGCCAACCCTAATCGGAAGGGGCGGGCGGCAGCCCTCCAGGGCAGACCCGGCGGCTGGTGTCGGGCGCGGACGTCAGGCGTCTAAGTGCTCGGCCCGACGCAACTCGTTGACCCGCTCCATGACCTCACGCTGCGCCTCGGGGGACAGCTCGGCCGCGCGCACCGCGATGCGGCGCACATTGTCGTCGCGCGTCGTGGCCAGCCACGACAATTCCTTGTCGAGCTTCTCGTAGTACTCGTCGTCGGTGAAGTAGGCCGACTTGATCCGGAAGAAGTTGGCCAGAGCGGCCATAGTCGCCGTCGACGGGTTGGTGCGGTTGCCGGAACGCAGCTGGGAGAGGTAGGGAGCCGACATCGTTATGCCCTCCGCCTTGAGCGCCGCGATCACTTCCGCGGAGGTGTGCGGCCCGCGTCCGGGCGGATACACCGTGTCGAACAGGCGGTTCAGGCGAGCAGCGAACGTCGTGCTCATTGATATGACCTCCACTGGGCTGTAGAAGTGAACTATTACCTAGGTGTATTTGCTGATCATGGTAGCGAGGCTCGGTGACCGTAACCAGGTGCAAACCCCAGGGGATTCCCGACCGGCATAGCTGACGCACGCCACCTCCCCACTTGACGAGCGTCTAACTGATTCGCTGGGGTGTCCACTAAATCAATGAAACTCACAGGTTATACGCAGAATTGGACGTGGTTTCCGAAGTGGCGGGCGGATGGCCGGCTGACGGGAACGATAATATGCCGCGCCGAACTGGGAAAGCGCACCGCAACGGGTCGGCGAGCCCAGCCGATTTAGCACCCCCTTTGCTGCCGAGTGCGAAAGTGGCGCAGTTGGCCGCCGCGCTGCCCGGCGGACGGCTCCCGGACACCAGCGGTCGAGGCGCGATTAACTTAGCCGGTTCGCGGTGGTCCGGCGCCGATCGGCGGTGACGGTTCTGCGGCCCCGCCGCGTCTGGGTGACCGCGATTGCGGCAACGGTCATCGCCACGGCGACGGTCGCGGCGACGGCCACCCAGCGCCAGCCCAAGGCGCTGTCGAACAGCATCCACAACCCGAACGTCAGGAACAGCAGGCTGGCGGCGACGTGCAGCAGTTTTTCGGGCAGGCGCCGATGCAGCAGTCGTCCCGCAGCGATCGCCAAACCGTCGGCCAGCACCATGCCCAGTGTCGAGCCGATCCACACCCCCACCCAGTCGTGGTGGCTGGCCAACGTCACCGTCGCCAGGGCGGTCTTGTCGCTCATCTCGGCGAGCGCGAAAGACGACACCACGGTGAGGAAGGCGAATCGCGGTTCGCGCGGCTGCGACACCGTCTCGTCGGTGGCCGCGCCCTCCCGCCAGGCCCACACCGCGAACGCGAGGAAGGCGAGGGCGGACGCGAAGGCCAGCGGCCGGGCCGGCAGGGCGGCGCCCAGGAAGTGCCCGATCGTCACGGAAACCCCATGCACCGTGAACGCGGCGAGCGCCACCCCGGTCAGCACCACCCACCACCGGTAGCGCAGGGCGTAGGTCATGGTGATCAGCTGGGATCGGTCACCGAGTTCGGCGACGAACACCACTCCCAGGGTCAACAGGGTGGCGGCGAGCATGTCGGGTGACCTTTCGACGCGTCGTCGACGACCGCGGAAGTCGTCGAACTCCGGCCGAAGGTCTCGCCCACCGGGTGAACCGGTTCGCCGGCCGGGCTGTGCGCCAGTATGTCGACTCGACGATTGGGGGCTACTCCCCTTCGCTAACGGTCCCAGATTAATGGGCCCATTCGGCGTCCGCCAGCGCGGCAACGGAGTTCGGTCGGCCGCATTTCTGGGATTTGAGACCCGAACTGCGTTAGGGCATTTCAGTTATGCGGCGAGCAGCATTGCCAATATTGCCGTATCGGGGTGGCTGATCGGGTCGACACCGACCCGGCTCACCATCGAGGTAATGGTGCCGTCGGCTTCCGCTTCCACCCACGCCGCGCGATGCTCGAGTCCGAGATAGGGCAATCCGGGCAGCAACACGCATCCCGATGCCGCCCCGTTGCATTCCGGCAGTGACGGCGTGGTTTCCGAGGGCGGGTGCAACATGAGTAATGCCGGCGGCTGGTGCTCTGCGAAATAGCCCGGCTGAATGGCTGATTCACCGAAAACCGTGCCCTCGGCGAGCACCAGTCCCACCGTGCCCGGCTCAGGCTCGTCCGGTAATTCCTCGCGGGCTCCGAAGACCGTTGTGGTGGAGAGCAATCCGGGCAAGGACGCGATCCGGACCGCGACCATGAGCAGCTGGGCCCATTCTTTGGTCGAATCGGGCCACCGGCCGGAGATCACGAATCCTTTCAAGACACCACGTGAATGGAACGGGGAAACCCCGATTGGCCGATCCGCCCCTGTTTCCATTACGACCTCCGCGCGACGCCTCCGCTTGGAATAACCACACTGGTAAGTCCGAATAATTAAGCATGCCTGCGGTTTAGGCGCCGTGCAACATCGACACGGTCGGTGGCGCAAACGTTGTAGCACGGTCGATCAAGGTTCAGACAAACGACGGGGGCGCCGCGCAACTCGCGCGACGCCCCTGCCGATCGAAATGAAAGTCAGCCGAAAATCAGACCCTGGGTTTTCGAGGTCGCGGCCGCGTACCGCTTCTGCACGTCCGCCCAGTTGACGACGTTCCAGAACGCCTTGACGTAATCAGCCTTGACGTTCTTGTACTGCAGGTAGAACGCGTGCTCCCACATATCCACCTGCAGCAAGGGGATGATGCCGAGTGGAACGTTGGCCTGCTGGTCGTACAGCTGGAAGGTCAGCAGTCGGTTGCCGAGGGTGTCATAGCCCAGCACCGCCCAGCCCGAGCCCTGCAGCCCGTTGGCGGCCGCGCTGAATTGCGCGCGGAATCGGTCGAAGGATCCGAATGCGTCGTCGATCGCCGCGGCCAATTCGCCGGTCGGCTTGTCGCCGCCGTCCGGCGACAGGTTCTTCCACCAGATCGAGTGGTTGACGTGGCCGCCCAGGTGGAAGGCGAGGTTCTTTTCGTTCAAGAAGATTGCAGCGTGGTCCTCGTTGGCGCGGGCCTCTTCGAGTTTGGACAGAGCGTCGTTCACGCCTTTGACGTAGGTGGCGTGGTGCTTGGTGTGGTGGATCTCGTTGATCTGCCCCGAGATGTGCGGTTCCAACGCTGCGTAGTCCCAGTCCAAGTCGGGCAGGGTGTATTCAGCCACGGCATTCCTTTCTTCGATTATCGTCTTGACGCTCAGTCGCGCGGGGTCGCCTCACGGCGGCCAGCCGTTATCAACCCTGCTCCATGACTGCGCGCTCCGCAAGAACGACCCTTGCGAGCCGGACCGCGGATACCCGCTCAGCGGCGTTTCAAGACAAGACGATGACCGCGAGCACCGCGAGCAACGCCAGGGCGATTAGCCCTGCGCGCAACGCGGCGATGCTGTAGCTGTGATTCCACGCCGGCGAGCCGCAGTACGACTTCGACGGGCCCGGTGAACCCGGACCGAATGAATGCGTGGCCATCAATCGCCTTCCACCCCCCGGTCACCTCGCGTCAGTGAGGTGTGTCACAAACAGCTTTCGCGAACGCGATCATAGCGCTTTGCGGCGAGGGTTGAGAAATAAGGCGCTGAACTGGGGGTTGGCGTTATGGCAGGGCTTGACGGCCGATGCAGCCGGGGTAGAGACCTGGACCGGAGGCGCGACCGGTGAGGTGGTTAGAGAGGCAATCCATTTCGCTCAATGGCCGGTTACGGGCTGTCGATGGCATGCCCGCAATCCCGGGGTGTTATCCACAGTCACACCACGGTCAGCTGCCAGAGGCTGTATTGATGCGTTCTGTACCCACTGGGTGCATGTGGATAAACCTGTGGAAACTGTGGATAGTATTTGCCGCCCCCGCCGGTTGCCGAGCCCGCTCGAACGGTCGGCGATTTGCGGGTCCGCGCGGCCGGCGGCCCGTGCGCCTCGGCCCGCGTCGGGACGGCGTTAGTCTGGTCCGGTGATCCAGGTGTGCTCCCAGTGCGGCACGCGCTGGAACGTGCGTGACCGACAACGAGAATGGTGCCCCCGCTGCCGCGGGGCCCTGATGGCGCCCGCGCCGGACGCCCCGCCGGCCGACCCGCGATGGGGTGCGCCCGGTGCTCCGACGCAGGTTCGCCGCTCGTCGACGCCGGGGTGGCAGCGCACCCCGCCGCGACTGCCGCCCGGTTACCGCTGGATTGCGGTACGGCCGGGCGCCGCGCCGCCGCCGCGGCGCGGACGCCGTCCCCTCGGGCCCACGCCGCGCTACTCCGTCATACCGCGGTGGGGCTTGGCCGACCGCGTCGAGCAGCCGCCCGCGGTCGCGGAAGCAGCCGCGCATCCGGGGCCGCCGGCGCAGCTCGTCCGCACCACGTCCTTCGTCAGCGTGCTGGTGCTCGCCATCGCCGCCCTGGTGTACGTCGTGCGGTATGTGCTGCTGGTGGTCAACCGGAACAGCCTGCTGAACACGTGGGTGGCCCTCGGAGCCGACTGGCTCGGCGTGCTCGCCAGCGTGGGCGCGGGGGCCGCGGTGATCGCCTCCGGCGTGGCGCTGATCCGCTGGATGATCGCCCGCCGCGCCGCCGTGTTCGCCCATCACGGCCTGCCCGAGCAACGCTCCACGCGCGCGCTGTGGGCCGGCTGCGTGGTGCCGCTGGCCAACCTGCTGTGGACCCCGGTGTATGTGATCGAGCTGGCGCTGCTCGAAGAGCACTATGCCCGGCAGCGGGGCAGCATCCTGCAGTGGTGGGGCGCGTGGGTGTGCAGCTACGCCGTGTCCATCGCGGCCATCGCGACCAGCTTCGCCACCGACGCCCAGGGCATCGCCAACAACACCGTTTTGATGGTCTTCGCGTATCTGTTCGCGGCCGCCACGCTGGCCGCCGCCACCCGCGTCTTCGAGGGATTCCAGCGCAAACCCGTCGCCCGGCCCGCGCATCGCTGGGTCGCGCTTCCCGACGACGGGCGCTTGGCCCCGGCGTCGGCCGCCCCAGTTGAGTTGAAGGGGCAGGACCCGGCAGCATAGGGGTATGACGTGGGCCGACGAGGTGCTCGCCGGGCATCCGTATGTCGTCGCCCATCGCGGCGCGTCGGCCGCGCGGCCCGAACACACGCTGGCCGCCTATGACCTTGCGCTGAAAGAAGGCGCCGACGGCGTGGAATGCGATGTGCGGTTGACCCGTGACGGCCATCTGGTGTGCGTGCACGACCGCCGGCTGGACCGCACCTCGACCGGCGCCGGCCTGGTCAGCACGATGACCCTCGCCGAATTGCGCGAGCTCGAATACGGGGCGTGGCACGACAGCTGGCGAGAAGACGGCGCGCACGGCGACACCAGTTTGTTGACGCTGGACGCGCTGGTGTCGCTGGTGCTGGATTGGCATCGGCCGGTGAAGCTGTTCATCGAAACCAAGCACCCGGTCCGGTACGGCTCGCTGGTGGAAACCAAGCTGCTCGCGTCGCTGCATCGGTTCGGCATCGCCGCGCCGGCCTCGGCGGACCGGTCCCGCGCGGTGGTGATGTCGTTCTCGGCGTCCGCGGTCTGGCGGATCCGGCGAGCCGCGCCGCTGCTGCCGACGGTGCTGCTCGGCAAGACCGCGCGCTATCTGACCAGTGGTGCACCCACCGCCATCGGCGCCACCGCCGTCGGGCCCTCGCTCACCACGCTCAAGGAATATCCCCAACTCGCCGACCGGGCCATCGCCCAGGGCAGGGCGGTCTACTGCTGGAATGTCGACGACTACCAAGACATCGATTTCTGCCGCGATGTCGGGGTGGCCTGGCTCGCCACCCACCACCCCGGCCGCACCAAGGCCTGGCTGCAGGACAACCGCGCGGGCGACGGCGGCGGTTAGGCCGACCGCTATTGCTGCTCGTCCGATGTGGCCGGGGGTATGGGAGCGTCGGACGCCAACGACTGGAACAACTGCGCGGCCTCGGTGTGATTCCACACCACCACCGAGCCGGCGTCACCGCTGGTGAACTGGCCGATCGGGACGGTCATGGTGGTTGTCGACCCGTGTAGGGCATAGCCGAGCCGGGCCAGATCCCAGACGTGGTCACCCCGGTCGACGGTCAGGGCGTCGGCGGCCGCCCGCGGCACCGAAAACCAGCGCCACGGATTGAGCCAGACCGCCGGACTGGCGGCCCGATGCAGCAGTGCCGCCACGAACTGCCGTTGATTGACCATCCGGTCCAGGTCCGCCCGCGGCGTGTCGCGGGACCTGACGTAGCCGAGCGCGTTGCGGCCGTTGAGGGTTTGGCAGCCCGCCGGCAGCTCGATGCCGGCCAACGGGTCGTTGAACGCCGTCTTCGGGCACACCGTCACCCCGCCCAGCGCGTCCACCAGCGCGGCGAACCCGCCGAACCCGATCTCGGCGTAGTGGTCGAGGCGCAGCCCGGTGGCCTGTTCCACCGTCTGGACCAGCAATTGCGCGCCGCCGATCGCGAACGCGGCGTTAATTTTGTCCTTGCCGTGCCCCGGGATCGGCACGTAGGAATCGCGCGGTATCGACACCATGGTCGTCGGCACCCCGGCGCCGACGCCTGACACGTGAACCAGCAGGATCGTGTCGGTACGGCCATTACCGACGTCGCCTCCGGTGGCCAGATCCTGCTGCTGCTCGACGCTTAGCCCCTGGCGGCTGTCCGACCCGACGATCAGCCAATTGGTGCCCTGGCCGGCTGCGGGGCGGTCGGGATAGTCGGCAAGCACCTGCTCGCGGTGCAGTTTGTTGTCGAACCAGACCGCCTCCGCGACGATGCCCGCGCCGATCAGCAGGAGGCCCACCAGCAGGACCGACACCACCGTGCGGGCCCGGCGGAGCCCGCGCCGCCTGCGGGATGCGCGTGGCGCCTGCGGCCGGGGCGGCGGAATCCGGGACCCCGGGGCGACGGCTGCTGCGGGCGTTGGTTGGTGCAGCGGCCGGGTCTCCGCGGTCGGCGATACCGGCGGGCCCCCCGGGCGGCGGATCACCTGCGGCGGCTCGGGACGCGGTTGCCCGGGGCGCGGCGGTGCGGGCGGGCTCCCACCGGGAGGCCGCCGGCGTTGCGATGAGCGATCGCCGTTCACCCGGCTAACGTACGTGCCCGGCGCTCCGCCGAGCCGGTACGGCGCGATCCGGGCTAGCCGCGCGCGCGAAGTCCGTTGATGAACGGGCAACCCATCAGTACCCGGATGGCCTGGCTGAGGCCGGTCATGTCGTCGACCGGTTTGTGGAAGGGCAGCCGGACGTCGTGATCGCGGTCGTCGCCCTCGACGCGGAACCGGACGCCGTAGCGGTCCAGGCCGAGCGGTCGCACGAGGCCGCGTCGCAGCGGCGCCGGAAGCCTGGACACCAGCCGCGCCAGGACATCGCTGTGGGCGCTGTCCAGGTGCCACAGCAGGCTCGACTCGAGCGCGCAGAACGGGTCGGGCCGGGCATCCAGTAGGTCGCCCACGCTAACCGGCTCCGCGCCGGTGGCGTCGGTGACGACCACCGAGGCGATCTCGAGCCGCAGCAGCGTGTAGCGCGGTTCTTCGCCGTCGGCGGGCGCCCAGCGCGGGGTGTCGACGCCAAGCAGCGCCGGATTCGGGCATTCGGCGGCGATCAGGTCGAGCGTGTCAAGGATCTCGCTGCGGTGCACCTCCTCGAGCTGCCCGCGCACCCAGACCAGCGACCGGACCGGTTCGCGCAGCGGAAGCGGCGCGTAGTCGGTCAGCTCCAGCAGCGCCTGGGATCCCGAAATGGGCCGCGCGAGCTCACCTGCCCGTTCGACAGGAACCGCCAGCGCGACGGATCCGTCGTCCATCAAATGATGCACCGGGGTGGCGACCGGGTCGTCATGCTCGATGGCCAGCAGCGCGCCACTGGCGCGGACACAGGCGCTACGAATTCGTTCGGCGGTGGTCGGGGCCGGGCAATTCAGCGGTAACACCATTCTCATCCTTCGATTAGGTAAGCCTAAGTTAACTCGCGGGCGCCGGCGTCGCAAGCGTCTTCTGGACCGCACGCCGCTAGGGTTGGGACGTGACCCGCATCGCTTACCTCGGTCCGGAGGGGACTTTCACGGAGGCGGCGCTGCGACAGATCACCGCCGCCGGCCTGGTACCCGGGCAAGGCGGCGCAGTGGAACCCTTGCCCGTCGACAGCACCTCCGCGGCCCTGGACGCCGTGCGCGACGGCGCCGCCGACCACGCCTGCGTCCCGATCGAGAATTCGATCGACGGTTCGGTGACGCCCACCTTGGACAGCCTGGCCATCGGATCACCCCTGCAGGTTTTCGCCGAGACCACGCTGGACGTCATGTTCAGCATCGTCGTCAAACCGGGCCGCAGCGCGGCGGACGTGCGGACGCTGGCGGCCATCGGTGTGGCGGCGGCCCAGGTGCGACGGTGGGTGGCCGCCAATCTGGCCGACGCCAAGCTGCGGCCCGCGTACTCCAACGCCGACGCCGCCCAGCAGGTGGCCGAGGGACACGCCGACGCCGCGGTGACCTCGCCGCTGGCCGCCACCCGCTGGGGGCTGGACACCCTGGCCGAAGGTGTCGTCGACGAATCCAACGCCCGCACCCGCTTCCTTCTGGTCGGTCGGCCGGGGCCACCGCCGGCCCGCACCGGAGCCGACCGCACCTCGGTGGTGCTGCGCATCGACAACGCGCCCGGCGCGCTGCTGGCCGCGCTCGCCGAATTCGCCGTCCGTGGCATCGACCTGACGCGCATCGAATCCCGGCCGACCCGAACGGGACTCGGCACCTACCGGTTTTTCGCCGACTGTGTCGGCCACATCGACGACGATGCCGTCGCCGAGGCACTCAAGGCGCTGCACCGTCGTTGTGCTGATGTGCGATATCTGGGGTCGTGGCCCACCGGCTCACCCGCCGGGGCGTTGCCGCCGTCGGCCGACGAGGGCGCGCGCTGGCTGGCGCAGCTGCGGGACGGGCAGCCCGACGAGCGGGGGTCGCAGGGGTGAGCGGTCGGTTGATCCTGGTGCGACACGGCCAGTCATTCGGAAACGTCGAGCGCCGGCTCGACACACTCCCGCCCGGGGCGGAGCTGACTCCGTTGGGCCGCGACCAGGCCCGCGCGTTCGCTCGCGGGTCGGGGCGGCCGGCGATGCTCGCGCACTCGGTGGCCACCCGGGCCCGGCAGACCGCCGCCGTGATCGGGGGCCAGGTCGAGATGCCGCCCATCGAGGTGGCCGGCGTCCACGAGGTCCAGGTCGGGCGGCTGGAAAACCGCAACGACGACGACGCGGTCGCGGAGTTCAACGCGACCTACGAGCGTTGGCACCGCGGCGAACTCGACGTCGCGCTGCCCGCCGGCGAAACCGGCAACGACGTGCTGGACCGCTACGTCCCGGTGCTCACCGACCTGCGCCTGCGCTATCTGGACGACCACGACTTCCACGGCGACATCGTTCTCGTCAGCCACGGCGCGGCGATCCGGCTGGCCGCCGCCGTGCTGGCCGGCGTGGAGGCCGACTTCGCGCTGGACCACCACCTGGACAACGCCCAATCGGTGGCGTTGACGCCGATCACCGACGGGCGGTGGAGCTGCGTGCGCTGGGGAACCTTGACGCCGCCGTTCTACCCGGAGGAAGAGGCGACCCCGGTGGCGGACGCGGTGCGGTCAAGCACCGACCCGATGGGCTGACCTCTCGGTCAGACGGCCAGCGCGATTACCTCGGTGCATATGCAGCCGACGGCGTCGCAGTCGATGACGAAGGCGTGCGGCAACAACTCAGGGGTGAAGCAGTCCGGCTCCGTGCATTCCGACCGGTGCAGTGCGTGGCGAATAATGGTGCCGTGACAGTGATCTAAGCCTGCCCGGCAGTCGCGGCAGTCAATGCTCATAGGTGAGTTCATAGCACCCGGCGCGGACAAATCCGGGATGCCGCGCCCGGAAATCCGGCGGCGTGGTCCTCAGGCCCAGCCCAGCTCGTGCAGCCGGTCGTCGTCGATGCCGAAGTGGTGGGCGATTTCGTGGATCACCGTGATGGCCACCTCCTGGACGACCTCGTCCTCCGATTCGCACACGTCCAGCAGCGCCTCGCGGTAGATGGTGATGGCATCCGGCAACGAGCCGGAGTAGTCGGAGTCGCGCTCGGTCAGCGCCACCCCCTCGTACAGCCCGAGCAATTCGGCGTCCTCGGGATGGCGGTCCTCGACCAGCACGACGACGTTGTCCATGGCGGCCGCGAGCTCGGGCGGGATCAGGTCGAGGGCGTCGGAGACCAGTTCGTCGAAGCGCTGCGGATCCATCCGCACGGACACCCGCCTAGCCTCCCGGCGGTGCCTCGGCGGGCGGTGCCTCCGGGGCAGGATTCGCCGGTGGCGGAGGCGGCGGCGGGGGCGGAGGCGCCGGCGCCTCGGGTGCCGGATTGGCCGGCGGGGCGCCGTTATCCGCCGGCGGTGGCGCCTGCTGGGCGGGCGCCTGTTGCTGCGGCGCCTGCTGCTGCGGTGCCTGCTGGGGCTGCGGAGCCGGCTGCTGCCCGGGCAGGTGCTGGTTGTTCGGCGGGATCTCCGGGGCCGAACCCGTGGCGGCACCCGAGCCGGACTGGCTGGACGGCGACTGCGCCGGGGCTTGCAGCGGAATCGGCGGCATGGTGAGCCGCTCTTCCGGAATGTCGGGCGGCGCCACCGGCGGTTGACCGTTGATCAGCAGCTGTCCCTTGGCGCTGTTCAGCAGGGTGGCCCAGCCACCGTTGCCCAGTGTCGCGCCGATGCTGCACGCCACCTCGCGGCTGCCCGCCGTCCAACTGGCCAGCGGCACCGTCGGGTAGATCAGCGTCAGGGTGGTGGTGCGCAGCTTGACCGGCGCCAGGTACGCGTCGGTCATCTTGGTGCACGAGTCCTTGATGAAGCCGTCCTGGTCAGGCTCGGCGGGCAGGGCGCCGGGGAACTTCTCGGCCAGGTTCACCGTGCCGGTGACCTCCATCGCGTGCGGCGCCGCGCAGTCGACCGGCGCGTCGGTCGGCTGGTTGGTCGCCGAATCGATGCCCAGGCACGTGCCGGCCGGCCATACCTTGGACTGGTCGACGTCGGCGACCTTGCCCTTGAACGGCTGCTGCTGGTTGTTCATGCCGGGTAGCTGCAGGCCGCACAGCATGCGCCGATCGCCGGATTGGCGCCAGGCCCGGTCACCGGGCCACAGCAGGCTGACGGTGAACCGGCTGTTCGGGTCGAACTTGGCGCCGAGGTAATTGCGGACGGCCGCCTCGCACTGCTCCTGGGTGATCTGCTGGATGCGCGCGGGCGTCGGGGGCGCGGCGCTGGGCCCGTACTCAGACCCCGGGAACGTCCGCATGTCAATGGATTCGGCGACCTCGAACTTGTGGTCGTCGCCGCAGTTGACGATCCGCGCCGACTCGGGGGTGGTGTCCGGCCACATCAGGCACTCGCCGGGGGAGGCTCGGTTGAAGGCTGCGTCGCTCTTGGTACCGGTGCTGCGCACCGGGCTGCTGTCGAGGAACCGCCCCGGCCCGGTACCACCGACCGGGATCGCGGTGACCAGCCCGGCGATCAACAGGCCGCCGAGCGCGGTCAGCAGCAGCGCGCGCCGGGTCGCCCGGGCCTGCAGGCTGCGCGGCCACAGGAACGCGGACGGCTGTTGACCGGACGACTCTTCGGTCGAGGCGGCGGACGACTCGACCACCCGACCTTCCCGGGCTTCCGAAAGTTCCTTCTCGGGCGCTTGCGACATCCGCTCCATTCTGACAGCAGCACCTGAGACGCGTGACAAAAGTTACTGATGTGAGTCCTGCGGTCAGCAGCGGTGGATGCGCCGCCAGCCGGCGGGGAGCGGTGAAAGTAGTCTCAGGGCCGTGATCGACCTGAAGCAGCTCCGGGAAGACCCCGACGTCGTGCGCCGCTCCCAACTCAGTCGTGGCGAGGACCCGTCGCTGGTGGACGCCCTGCTGACCGCCGACGCAGCCCGCCGGGCCGCGATTTCGTCGGCCGACTCCCTGCGGGCCGAGCAGAAGGCCGCCAGCAAGAGCGTGGGGGCGGCGTCCCCCGAGGAGCGCCCGGCCAAGCTGGCGCGCGCCAAGGAACTGGCCGAGCAGGTGAAGGCCGCCGAGGCCGCCCAGGTTGAAGCCGAGGCAAAGTTCACCGCGGCGCACATGGCGATCTCCAACGTCGTCATCGACGGCGTGCCCGCCGGTGGAGAGGACGACTACGCCGTCCTCGACGTGGTCGGCGAGCCCGCGGCGATCGCCAACCCGAAGGACCACCTGGAGCTCGGCGAATCGCTCGGGCTCATCGACATGCAGCGCGGGGCCAAGGTGTCCGGGTCGCGGTTCTACTTCCTGACCGGCAAGGGCGCACTACTCCAGCTGGGCCTGTTGCAGCTGGCGTTGCGGCTGGCCGTCGAGAACGGCTTCGTCCCGATGATCCCGCCGGTGCTGGTGCGGCCGGAGGTGATGGCCGGCACCGGATTCCTGGGTGCGCACGCCGAGGAGATCTACCGGGTCGAGGCCGACGACCTGTACCTGGTGGGCACCTCGGAGGTGCCGCTCGCGGGCTATCACTCCGACGAGATCCTGGACCTGTCCGGCGGACCGCTGCGGTACGCGGGATGGTCGTCGTGCTTCCGCCGCGAGGCCGGCAGCTACGGCAAGGACACCCGCGGCATCATCCGGGTGCATCAGTTCGACAAGGTCGAGGGCTTCGTCTACTGCACACCCGCCGACGCCGAGGCCGAACACCAGCGGCTGCTGGGCTGGCAGCGCGAGATGCTGGCCCGCATCGAGGTGCCGTACCGGGTGATCGACGTCGCCGCGGGCGATCTCGGCTCGTCGGCCGCGCGCAAATTCGATTGTGAGGCTTGGGTTCCCACGCAGGGCGCCTATCGCGAGCTGACGTCGACGTCGAACTGCACCACATTCCAGGCCCGCCGGCTGGCTACCCGGTATCGCGACGCGGCCGGCAAGCCGCAGACCGCCGCCACGCTCAACGGCACGCTGGGCACCACGCGGTGGCTGGTGGCGATCCTGGAGAACCACCAGCTGCCCGACGGCAGCGTGCGGGTGCCCGAGGCGCTGGTGCCGTTCGTCGGCGCCGAAGTGCTGGAGCCCAGCGGCTAGAACGCCTTGTCGGCCAGCCGGCCGGGTGTGTGCCCGAACGCTCGCCGGTAGCTGTCGATGAAGGCACTCGGTGTGGCCCAACCACATTCGGCCGCCACCGACGTGACATCGCGCCGTTCGGCGAGCAGCACCAGGGCGTGTTGCAGCCGGACCTGGGTGCGCCACTGCGGGAACGTCATCGCCAGCTCGTCGCTGAACAGGCGACTCAGCGTGCGCTCGCCGACGCCGACCCGGTTGCCAATCTGCCGCAGCGTCAACGACTCTCGCAGGTTATCGACGATCAACGCGCAGGCTTGACGCAGCCTGCCGTCGACCGGGGTGGGAATCCACAACGGCTCGCCGACGCCGGTCTCCTGTAACTGATCGTGCAGCACGGCCAGCATCCGGTGATGCTCGTCGGTGTCGGTGCCATCGGTTTGCGAACACGCGATGATCAGTTCGCGCATCAAGGGATTGACCGCCAGCACGGCGGGCGCCGCGGGGCCGCGGCGATAGCGGCCGGGGTCCAGCGCGACGCCATGAAACTGCGTGGTGCCGTGGAACTTGTGTTCGTGCCAGCAACCCGCCGGTATCCAGATGGCACGATTCGCCGGCGTGATCCACGTGCCCGCCGGGGTGGTCACCGAGACCGCGCCCGACGACGGGTAGACGATCTGGTGCAGGGGATGCCGGTGCCGGTCGATCTGCGCCCCCGGCGGCAACGTCCGCGACGACGTCGCCGGCCCGTGATGGCTGAATTCCGACATATCTAGGCAGGATAGCGGAAGCCCGCAGTGCCGGGGCCGGATAGCGTTCTGGTTGACCCACGGAAAGGCGGGATCACCATGGCGATGAATCTCCTGCACCGACGCCGGTGCAGCTCAGCGGGCTGGGAGAAGGCGGCGGCCGATCAGCTGGTGCCCTGGGCGCTGCGAGGCGTCGAATTAGGCACGCGCACCTTGGAAATCGGCGCCGGATACGGGGCGACACTGCGCGCCCTGCTCGAGCGCACCGCATCGCTGACCGCGGTCGAAGTGGACGCCGCGATGGCCGATCGCCTGCAGGGCCTGTATGGCGACCGGGCGCGCATCATCCATGGCGACGGCGGCGAAACCGGTTTGCCCGCAGACCATTTCACCTCCGTGGTGTGCTTCACGATGCTGCACCACGTTCCGCGCTCCGAGTTGCAGGACCGCCTGTTCGCCGAGGCGTTCCGGGTGCTGCAACCCGGAGGGGTGTTCGCCGGCAGCGACGGCGTCCCGTCGTGGGCATTCCGGCTGATTCACATCGCCGACACCTACAACCCGATCGCGCCGGGCGACCTCCCGGGGCGGCTTCGAGCCGCGGGATTCGACGACGTCCACACCGACGTCAGGGGCGGCAGGCAGAAGTGGCGTGCCATTAAGCCGCTCGGCTAGGCGTTGACCGTCGCGCGGTCCCGTTCGTGCCGGCGTTGGCGTTCCATGGTCGCGAAGTAGAACGCGAACGCGAACGCGAAGCTGGTGAAAAGGCTGGACACGAAGTACAGCCACGGGTGGCGCAGACCGCGGCGGTAGCCGTCCACGATCGTAAAGAGGGGTAGCAGAACAACATTGGCGATCGTGTAGTCCTGGCTGGCCGAGCTGGCGGCCGGGTTGGTGAACATCAGCTTGATGTACTCGACCCAGCTGCCGTGTTCGCCCCAGAGCGGGTTGCTGGATCCGTGGGCGTACTGCTGGACGAAGGTGACGTTGAAATACCAGCCGAGGGCGACCGACGCGATGCCGACGACGTAGTACACGACTTCCATGGGCGAGAAGAGCGGGCCGTCGGCCGGCCGGGCGAAGACTCCTCTGTTGGCCATGACGATCCAGCCGATGACCGCCAGGCCGAGTACCGCGTGGGTGAGTAGCGAGACCATGGGCGCAGTCTCACCCCCGGCACAAAGTTTTGTCAATATTGACACAACAAGCGCAGTGGCAACCCCACCGGCTTGATACCTTCTTCCCATGGTCAGGCCCGCGCAGACGGCGCGTAGCGAGCGCACTCGCGAAGCGTTGCGGCAGGCCGCCCTGGTGCGATTCCTGGCCCAGGGCGTGGAAGACACGTCGGCCGAGCAGATCGCCGCCGACGCCGGGGTGTCGCTGCGGACGTTCTACCGCCACTTCAGCTCCAAACACGATCTGCTGTTCGCCGACTACACCGGGCTGCACTGGTTTCGCTCCGCCCTGGATGCCAGGCCGGTCGACGAACCCATCATCGACTCGGTGCAGGCGGCCATCTTCTCGTTCCCGTATGACGTCGATGCCGTCACCAAGATCGCCGCCCTGCGGCAAGACGAGCTGGACCCCGGCCGCATCGTCCGCCACATCCGGGAGGTCCAGGCCGATTTCGCCGACGCCATTGGCGCGCAGCTGCAACGGCGCAGCCGCGGGGCCGACGGCGCCGCGGCTGCGACGGCGGACCGACGGGTGCGCACGGCGGTCACCGCGAGATGCATTGCGGCCGCGGTGTTCGGCGCGATGGAGGTCTGGATGGAGAGCGACGAGCGGTCGCTGGGCGAGCTCGCGCGGCTGTGCCACGCGGCGCTGGAGTCGCTGCGGGCGGGGATCACCGACACCTGGGTCACGGCGACCGCACCTGAAGTTTCGTCATAATTGACAAAACTTTGGCGTCGTGCGAGCCTCCATTCCGGAGGGCAGGACATGACTGATTACGACGCGATAGTCATCGGCGCGGGCCACAATGGGCTGACCGCGGCCGTGCTGCTGCAGAAGGCCGGGCTGCGGACCGTGTGCCTGGACCCCAAGCTCTACGCGGGCGGCATGGCCTCCACCGTCGAGCTTTTCGACGGGTACCAGTTCGAGATCGCCGGCTCGGTGCAATTCCCGACGTCTCAGGTGGTGGTGGACGAGCTGGGCCTGGACACCATTCCGACGATCGACCTGGACGTGATGTCGGTGGCCGTGCGCGGTGTCGGCGACGATCCGCTGGTGCAGTACAGCGACCCGATCAAGCTGTTCACCCATCTCAACGAGGTGCACGGCGCGGACGCCGTCAACGGCATGGCCGGGCTGATGGCCTGGAGTCAGGGGCCGACCCGCGCGCTGGGCCGGTTCGAAGCCGGAACGCCACCCAAGAGCATCGACGAGATGTATGCCTGTGCGACAAACGAATTCGAGCGCTCGGCGATCGACGACATGTTGTTCGGGTCGGTCACCGACGTGTTGGACCGCTACCTGCCGGACCGCGAGAAGTTCGGCGCGATCCGCGGCTCGATGACGGTGCTGGCCGTCAACACGCTCTACCGGGGCCCGTCCACGCCCGGTAGCGCCGCTGCGCTCGCCTTCGGCCTCGGCGTGCCCGACGGCGACACCATGCAGATGAAGAAGCTGCGCGGTGGCATCGGCGCACTCACCTCGCACCTGTGCGAGGTGCTGCAAAGCCATGGCGGCGAACTCCGGTTGCGCACCAAGGTGACCGAGATCATGGTCGCCGACGGACGGGTGACCGGGGTGCGCACCGAGGCGGGCGAGACGTTGAACGCCCCGATCGTGGTCTCCGGCATCGCACCGGACATCACGCTCAACGAGCTGGTCGACCCCGCCGCGCTGCCCGCCGACATCCGGGAACGCTACGCGCGCATCGACCACCGCGGCAGCTACCTGCAGATGCACTTCGCGCTGCAGGAGGCGCCAGCTTTCGCCGCGCCCTACGAGGCCCTCAACGAGCCGGCCATGCAGGCCTCGATCGGCCTGTTCTGTACGCCGGAGGAAGTCCAGCAGCAATGGGAGGACGCGCGGCGCGGAATCGTCCCGGCCGACCCGACCGTCGTGTTGCAGATCCCGTCGCAGAACGACCCGGACCTGGCGCCGCAGGGAAAGCATGCCGCGTCGGCGTTCGCGCTGTTCTTCCCGATCGAGGGCGACGTGGATTACGGGCAGGCCAAGGTCGAAATGGGTCAGCGGGTGATCGACAAGATCACCAGGCTCGCCCCGAATTTCGAACGCAGCATCATCCGGCACACCACCTTCACGCCCAGGCACATGGGCGTGATGTTCGGCGCCCCCGGCGGGGACTACTGCCACGGCCTGCTGAACGCCAACCAGGTCGGGCCCAACCGGCCCGGCCCGCGGGGATTCCTCGGCCAGCCGATCCCGATCGAGGGGCTGTATCTGGGCAGCGCGGGCTGTCACGGCGGCCCGGGGATCACCTTCATCCCCGGCTACAACGCGGCGCGCCAAGCGCTCACCGATCGGAGCCGCTGAGAGGCGTCCTAGCCGCCCCGGCGGAGCAGTTCGTCCAACAGGGCGGTGAACTCGTCGGGGCGCGCCGGGGTGAATGCGGGGGCGGGCCGCGTGCCCGGCACGTCCAGCGTGATCAGCTTCGACTTGAAGGGCCTGCTGATGTCCAGCGGCAGCCAGCGGCGAAAATCCGAGCTGCCCCATATCCGGAACCGCTGGGTGAACAGCCCCAGGTCTTCGGCTTTGTACCCGCGGATCGCATCGAGTGCGATCACCTTCGCCGTGCCCGAAGGAAAGTGGTAGCGGCGCAACGTGATCGCCGCACGGTCCAGCTGGACCAGGCCGTCGTCGTAGGAGTCGCTCACGCCCGCGAACTCCGCAGCTGGTGACCCTTCGCGGTCAGGCAGTGCCCGTCGTCCAGTCGCCATTGCCAGCCATGCAGGTTGCAGGTCAACGTGTTTCCCTCGACCACACCGAATTTCGACAGGTCGGCCTTGAGGTGCGGGCAGCGGCGCTGAACTTCCCAGCCGTCCAGTGTGACCGAGGCCGAGTCGTCGTGAGTCTCGGCGAACCAGCCGTCGGCGTAGGCGATCCGTTCATCGGTCAGGCACTTGAAGAACGTGTAGAGGTACTCGTTGTAGCCACCGACTCGCCAGGCCCTGAACCGGGTCGACAGGAAGATGGTGTTGACCCAGTCCGGCTCGCCGTCGCGCAGCACGGTGCGGACCAACTCCGGTGCTATCGCGAACCCGTAGCGAACCTTCTCATCCGGAATCCGTTCCCGCACAGCGCGTTTCGGGAAGTCCAGGATCACGGTCTCCGGTCCGAGCACCAGTTCGACGGGATAACCGATCCCGTCACAGATCTCGTCGCTTTGCGACATGATCGGCTCGAACAGCGCGCGCAGCGGTTCCAGCAGCGGCTCCCCGGTGGCCGGGGCCCAGCCGGCCCGCTGCGCGGCGACGACCGGTGCCATCCGTTCGGCGTACTCGGCGATGTAGTCGGCCTTGCCCGTGGTGAAGATGGCCTCGACCTCGTCCGTGGGCAGCGGATGGGTCAGCGAATTCAGCGTGGAGCCGGTGAAGTCGGCGGTCGACCCGGGGATCATCAGCAGCCCGCCGTCGTTGCCGTGCCTGCGCATCTGGTCCAGGAAGACCATCTGGTCGGGGAAGATGTTGGCCGGATCCGCGTGGTCGTCGTTGAGGTCGCGCAGCTCCGGGTCCAGGAAGCAGGGCGGGCCCGCGGAGGGGACCACCCACGTCGCCCCCACCTGGGCGAGGTACTGGCGGGCGCGGTCCATCTGGCGTTGCCGCTTCTGGACACCGAAGGACTCCTTCGCGCGGGCCGGCATGTCATAGACCATCGGGTACCAGATGGCCCCCGAGTACTGCAGCATGTGCACGTCGATATGCCCGAACTCGGACGCCAGCACGTCCAGGTCCACGGGCCGCGCGTCATTCATGTTGAAAACCGTTGTCGCGCCGTCGGAAACCAGCAGCGCGGAATCACCGATCGGGCCGTCGGCCGGCGCCCGCAGGGCGATGATCATGACGTCGAGGTCGCCCTTCGGACCGCCGATCCGGTGCTTGATCGAGTTGCTGGTCTCGAAGAACCGGTGAAAACCCAGCTTCTGCAACTCATCTCGCAGGTCGGGCACCGGGAAGTCCGGCAGCAACACCACCGCATCCTTGTTGACGTGCTCGGCCAGGTTCTTCGCGTCGAAGTGGTCCTTGTGCAGGTGCGAGACATACAGGTAGTCGCAGTCACCCAGGTCGTCCCAGTCCAGCGTGCTGTTGTCCGGGAACGGGAACCACGACGCGAAGTAGGCGGGATTGACCCACGGGTCGCAAAGGATGCTGCCCGCTTGGGTCTGGATCAGAAATCCGGCGTGGCCGACGCTGGTGACCTGCACTGATACCTTCCTGGGGCCGGTTAAACGCTGCTGCTGCCTCGGCCGGGGGTGACGGCTTTTCAGCCCCCGAGCTTAGCGCGAGCCGGCACCATCGGCCCGGCACCGCCGTCCGGTGACGGTGTGCGGGGCCTGGGCCGTCCACCTGGGATTTCGGGCTGTTAGGGCGGCGCAGGGACGGGAGCACTAGGCTGAAGTGCTGTGGAACCGGTTTACGGGACTGTCATTCAGCTCGCCCGCCTGGTGTGGCGTGTCCAGGGTCTGAAAATCACCATCGCGGGTGAAGAGAACCTGCCGAAAAGCGGCGGCGCGGTGATCGCGATCAACCACACCGGCTACCTGGACTTCACCTTCGCGGGACTGCCGGCCTACAAGCAGGGCCTGGGGCGCAAGGTGCGGTTCATGGCCAAGCAGGAGGTTTTCGACCACAAGTTCACCGGGCCGATCATGCGCAGCCTGCGGCACATCTCGGTGAATCGACAAGACGGCGCCGCCTCCTTCGAGGCCGCCGTCCGGCACTTGAAGGACGGCGAGCTGGTCGGCGTCTACCCCGAAGCCACGATCAGCCGCAGCTTCGAGATCAAGGAATTCAAATCGGGGGCCGCGCGCATGGCCGTCGAGGCCGGGGTGCCGATCGTTCCGCACATCGTCTGGGGTGCCCAGCGGATCTGGACGAAGGACCACCCGAAGAAGCTGTGGCGTCCGAAGGTTCCGATCACGGTGCTGGTCGGCGAACCGATCGAGCCGACGCTGGGCATCGAGGAACTGAAGGGGCTGCTGCATTCGCGCATGCAGCATCTGCTGGAACGTGCTCAGGAGATGTACGGGCCGCACCCGGCCGGCGAGTTCTGGGTGCCCCACCGGCTGGGTGGGGGCGCTCCGTCGCTGGCGCAAGCGGCCCAGCTGGAGGCCGAGGAGGCGGCCGCCCGGGCGGCTCGCCGGGCCCGGTCCGCAGGGGCGTCGGAGTAGTGCTCGATGGTGGAGCCGACCTTCCGCGCTTTGGAGCTACTGGCTCAACTGGCGGTCAAGGCCACCGGCACCAAAATCACCCTCCAGGGTGAGGAGCAGATTCCCGAGCAGGGCGGCGCGGTGGTGGCGATCAACCACACCAGCTATGTCGACTTCCTGCCCGCCGCGCTGGCCGTACATCGGCGGGGACGTCGGCTGAGGTTCATGATCAAAGCGGAGATGCAGCAGGTCAAACCGGTCAATTTCCTGATCAAGCACACCAGGACCATCCCGGTGGACCGCGGCGCCGGGGCGGGTGCCTATGCGATCGCGGTGCAGCGGCTCCGCGAAGGTGAGCTGGTCGGGGTGTACCCGGAAGCCACGATCAGCCGCAGCTTCGAGCTCAAGGAGTTCAAGACCGGCGCGGCCCGGATGGCCATCGAAGCCGAGGTCCCGATCGTGCCGGTGATCGTCTGGGGAGCGCAGCGAATCTGGACCAAGGATCACCCGCGGAATGTGGGCCGCGCCAAAATACCCATTACTGTGCAGGTAGGCGCGCCGATAAGGGCGCACGAAGACATCGCGCAGACCAACGCTGCCCTGCGCGACTCGATGACCACCTTGCTGCACCGGGCGCAACAGCACTATCCGGGCGAGCCCGGGGCGTACTGGATGCCGCACCGGCTGGGCGGCGGAGCGCCAACCCTGGCGGAAGCCGCCCGCGTGGAGGCCACCGAGGCGGCGGCCCGCTCGGCCAACAGGACCGAGCGCCCGTCGCAGTAGGCGAAGGAGAAGACATGCCCGAGGGGTTCTACCGGTTGGCGGAGTGGGTCGTCCCGCCGATGGTGGCGATGCAGGGGACCAAGTTCACCTATCACGGCCTGGAGAACATTCCGGCGCGCGGCGGCGCCCTGCTGGCCCAGAACCACACCAGCTACCTGGACTGGCTCCCGACGCTGATGGCCGTCCGTGAGCGCAAGCGGCGCGCGTACTTCATGATCAAGGCCGAGATGGCCGACGTGAAGGCGGTCAACTATGTCATCAATCACGCCCGGCTCATCCCGGTGGATCGCAGGTCGGGGCACGACGCCCTCGATGTGGCCGTGCAGCGCATGCGCGAGGGTGAGCTGATCGGGATGCACCCCGAGGCGACGATCAGCCGCAGTTTCGAGCTGCGCGAGTTCAAGACCGGTGCGGCGCGCATGGCGCTGGACGCCCGGGTGCCGATCGTTCCGATCGTCGTGTGGGGCGCTCACCGGATCTGGCCCAAAGATCATCCGAAGAAGGTGTTTCGCAACAAGGTTCCGATCACCGTGGCTGCCGGCCGGCCGTTGCCGCCGCGGGGCACGCCCGAGGAACTCAACCTGCTGTTGCGTTCGGCGATGAACGACCTGCTGTACCGGGTGCAGGAGGAGTATCCGCACCCGAAAGACGAATTCTGGGTACCGCGACGGCTGGGTGGCAGCGCGCCCACCCAGGAGGATTCCCGGGCTCTTCGGCTGTCGGAGTTGCAGGAGCGGTTGCAGAAGTACGGAACCGACGGCGTGACGCGACCCGGGCAGAGCCAGAGCGGACGGCATTGAGGGCCCCGGCCAGCCGCCGGGGCGGGCGGTTTCGATGACCCTGCCGGCGCTCATCGCCTGCGACGTCGACGGCACCCTGTTCGACGACGACGAGAAGGTCTCACCGCGCACCCGCGACGCGATCCGCGCCGCGGTGGCCTCCGGCGCGCAGTTCGTGGTGGCGACCGGCCGTCCGCCGCGCTGGATCAGGCCCGTCGTCGACGCGCTGGGTTTCGCGCCAATCTCGGTGTGCGCCAACGGTGCCGTCATCTATGACGCCGCGACCGACCGGGTGGTGTCGACCCACACGCTGCCCGTCGACACCCTGGCCGAGCTGGCCGAGCTGGCGACCCGCGTCATCCCCGGTGCGGGGCTGGCCGTCGAGCGCATCGGCGAGAGCGCCCATGACACGGCGACGCCCCAGTTCGTCAGCTCGCCGGGCTACGAGCATGCCTGGCTGAACCCGGACAACACCGAGGTGTCGATCCAGGATCTGCTCAGCGCCCCGGCCATCAAGCTGCTCATCCGCCGCGCCGGGGCCCGCAGCGCAGACATGGCAGCCGAACTGGCCAAGCATGTCGGCATCGAGGGCGACATCACCTACTCCACCAACAACGGCCTGATCGAGATCGTGCCGCTGGGCACCAGCAAGGCCACCGGCATCGAGGAGATCGCCCGGCCGCTGGAGATCGCCCGCGAGGAGGTGGTGGCCTTCGGCGACATGCCCAACGACCTGTCGATGCTGCGGTGGGCGGGGCACGGCGTGGCCATGGGCAACGCCCATCCGGACGTGCGGGCAGCCGCCGACGAGGTCACCACCGCGAACAACGACGACGGGGTGGGCCGGGTGCTGGAACGCTGGTGGCTTTAGGCGGCCAGTAGCGGGTGCGGCACGAGGCAGGGATTTCAGCCAACGAAGCGGCCGATCGCAACGAAGGCCGCGAGCAGCAGGAGTATCGCGTTGACGGGCAAAGGTTGCCGCTCGTGGCGGGTCAGGTGCACGCGGAATGCGCCGATCTGCACGACGACCAGACCGACCGCCGCGATCGGGGTCAGGACGGGGGCGATGCCGGTGGCTCCGGGCAGGATCAGCCCGAGCGCGCCAAGGATCTCGACCGCGCCGACGGCTTTCACTGCCGCGTCAGAATTGTCCTTCATCCAGTCGAGCCGACCTGTCGCCACGAGCTGCTCGCGCGACCGAACGACCTTTAGTCCGCCCGCGGCGAGATAGACGACGGCGAGCAGGCCCTGCACGGTCCAAAGTGCGATGTTCACCGAATCCCCAATCCTTACTATTTGTGCGTAGGCACATCGTGTGTGAGCGTGGGGGCGGCGACAAAAGGCACACCGATGTATGCATCCAGGAAGGCGGCCTCGGTATGACGCAAATCACACGGAAGGTCGCGCGCATACCCGAAGGCGGAGCGGTCCGGGAGGTACTCGACCGCATCGGGGACAAGTGGAGTCTGTTGGTGATCGGCACACTCCGCGGCGGGCCGCTGCGTTTCGGTGAGCTGGCGGAGACCGTGGCGGGCATCTCGCAGCGGATGCTCACCCTGACGTTGAAGCACCTGGTCGAGGACGGCCTGGTCCGCCGCACGGCCTACGCGGAGGTGCCGCCGCGGGTGGAGTACGAGCTGACCGAGCTGGGGCGGACGCTGTTACCGCTGGTGATCGCGCTCGCCGAGTGGGCCATGGCACACCATGAGCAGATCAACGCCAACCGCACGTCGCAGATCAAGGACGAGTAAGCGTCTTCGAGCGCGAGACTGGCGTCGGGCACCGGTCAATTCCGCTCACGGCGAGACCGCTTGCGTGGTTGCGGAGAAGTTGCCCTAGGTGGGCGTGGGGTGCGACGGCAGCGAGAAGTGCTCGGACGGAACCGTTGGGCCGCTTGGAGATTCGGTCGTCAGTGGAACCGTGATCCCGTCCACGACCTCGGTGACGTTTCCGGTCAACCGCTCGTAGTTCAGCGTGCCGTGCTGGAAGTTCTGCGTAATCTGCAGCGGCTCTTGGATTTCCGCGCTGGTCGGCAGGCCGAGTGGGCCGCGTTCGTAGCTCTCCGAACCCCAGGCGTCGTAGATGGCGCCGGTGACCGGCTGGGCGCCGGTCTCGGGGGACCAGTACATCGCGCCCCGCGCGAACGTGACGAAGCGGGCATCGCCCTCCGCGCTGTCTTCCGGGGAGGTCGGCGAGCCCAGCACGCTGTTCATCGCGCCGATCGCCTGCCAGTGGTCATAGATCGCCCCGCCCTCCAGCGCCTTGAGCAGTTCTTCGGGCGGATCGTTGACATGTGATGCGATGTCACGCATTTCGTCCATCAGCGCGTAGGCGGCGTTGCCGGGGCAATCGGTGTTCCCGACGTCGCGGTGGGTGAAGATGGTCGGCAGCGTCGCGATGGAGCCGGCCGGGAAGGTGGTGTAGTGGCTGCCGGCCGACTCCAATTGCACCGTGCCCTTGGGGTCGACGCCGTCCAGGCCCAGGCGCCAACCGAGCAGCCGGCCCATGGTCCGAAGCTGGATCGGCGTGGGGGGCACGTCGTCGAAGTTGCCGATCATCGCCACACCCCACGTGTTGCGGTTGAATCCGCCGGTGTGGAAGGCCTCGACCGCCTTGGTGAGTCCGCCCGCGCTGCCTTCGAATACCTGGCCGTACTTGTCGACCAGTGCGTTGTAGGCGATGTCGCACCAGCCCAGCGTCTTGCTGTGGTAGGTGTAAATGGCTTTGACGATCCCGGCCGACTCCAGCGGCGAATAGTCATTGCTGCCCGCGGTGTGGTGCACGACCGCCGCGCGAATCCCGTTGTCGTACTGTGGGCTACCGCAGCGCAGCGACTCGTCGGCGCCCCACTGCGCGCGGCTGATGATCGGCGGAGCCTGGCCCGGCATCAACACCCCGGCCGGTGGTGTCCAATGAGTTTCGGCCGGCGCTTGCGGTGGGGAGATGAGGACGGCCGAGATGTTCTGGCCGAAGGGCTGTTCCCTGCTTGCCGGCTTGTAGCCCAGGTCGGGCTTGTCGCTCGGCGGCGCCGGCGGCGGCTGCGTCACCGCCGCGTCGAGCGGACGGGTGACCGCGATCTGGACGGTCGTGGTGGTGCCGACGAACACCGGATCGGTGCCGCGTGGCCCCTCCGTCGCCGCGCCGGGATGGTCGGGCCCGACGGACTCTTCGCCGCCCGCTCGGGACGCCGGGTCGGGTGCCGCGGTTTCGTACTCGGTCTGATACCAGGGGCCCCACGAGCCGTCGGGGCGCTTCGCGCGCACGCGGGTCGACGTGCCGGCCAGGTCGCCGGTCAGGGCGACCAGGGCAAACGGGGTGGTCTGGCTGATTTCGCGAACCGTGACGCCCGCGCCCAGCCCGACCAGCGGCTGTTCGACGAGTTGGGTGCCGCGTGACGGCGGCGCGCCGGCGGTGCCGCGGTCGCGTGTCGTGTCCGACAGCCACGAGACGAGCACCACGGTCGCCGCCATGGCGGTGAGCAACATCGTCGGCGCACGACTGCGAGACACCAGGCGATGTTACGTGTGTTTCTAATGTTATCTATGGGACGACACGAATTGAGCACCGGCGAATCTGCACAAAATCGACGGCACCGCAGATGATCCTGCGGTGCCGTCTTGTGGAGGGTTTGTAAAGGACTAGACCGGGGGCAGTGTCGGTACCGCACCGGCGGCCGCCGGCAACGCACCGGCCGCACCCGCGGCGGCGGGAAGAGCGCCCGCGGCGGCACCCGGCAGGGCACCCGCGGCACCCGGCAGGGCACCCGCGACACCCGGCAGGGCACCCGCGGCTCCCGGCAGCGCACCGGCCGCGCCCGGCAGGGCACCCGCGGCACCGGCACCGCCATGCATGCCCTGCGTGATGGCCGGCATGACCAGGCCCTTGAGCAGGTCGATCGCCTGGCCCGCACCCAGCTGGTTGGCGGCTTGCATCACGTCGTTGACCAGACCGCCACTGGCACCGCCGGTGCCCGAACCGCCGCCCAGGCCGGTACCGCCACCGCCGATCGGCGAAGCGCTACCGAAGGTCGACGGGTCGCCCAGGATCGGATAGGTGCCACCGGCGCCCGGATCCAGCCCGGCTCCGGAGTCGATCGGCACCTCGCTCGGCGACATCGCCGTGCCGCCCAGGCCTGGAGTGACCCCGGCCGGGCTGGTCAGCCCGGGGTTGGACAGCGCCGGGTTGAGCCCGGCACCCGGGGTCGCGACACCGCCACCAGGGGTGGTCGGCAGTGCGCCGGGCGCGGTCAGCCCGGGCGTCATGGGCGCCATACCGGGGCTGGTCAGGCCAGGGCTCGTCAAGCCGGGACTGGTCAGGCCGGGGCTGGTCAAACCGGGGCTGGTCACGCCCGGATTGGTCAGGCCCGTGGTCCCCAGCCCGGGGGTTCCGAGGCCTGGAGTGCCCAGGCCGGGGCTGGCGAGACCCGGCGTGCCGGTCGCACCCCCGTTCAAGGCAGGAATGGGGGGCATGTTGATCCCGAATTGCGACAGCCCCTGCGACAGCGCACCCATCAGCTCGCCGGGCAGGTCGCTCATCACCGCGGCCTGCTTGAAGTCGTGATGCTCGGGCGCCTTGTTGCCGGCAGTCGATTCGTAGACCAGGAAGTACGCGCAAGGACTCGCCACTGCCAGGGCGGCAACCGCGCTCATGGCTGTTGAGAGCTTGCGTCGGCGTCGGTTCGGCACGGAAGTCTCCTCTATCTGACTATGTGTTGTGTCGGCGCGTCCCACCGCTCCTAACTGGTGGGAATCACACAAGGTCGATGGTACGAGTGGTGAGCCTGTTACTAGAGTGGTGATATTGAATCGTGAGGCATTTGCGACCCCGACTGTGATCGCGGAGCCCGGGCGCCTCAACGGCCGTCGTCACAGGCCCAACGCCGCTGCATGGCCTCGCCAAATGGGTTAGGGCCACGCGGTCGGATACCCTAAGCAACCGATGACCGCTCGTTTCGATCTTTTCGTCGTCGGCTCTGGATTCTTCGGACTGACCATTGCCGAGCGCGTGGCTACCCAGCTCGGGAAGCGCGTCCTGGTCGTGGACCGCCGACCGCACATCGGTGGCAACGCCTACTCAGAAGCCGAGCCGCACACCGGCATCGAGGTGCACAAGTACGGTGCCCACCTGTTCCACACCTCCAACAAGAGGGTCTGGGACTACGTGCGGCAGTTCACCGACTTCACCGACTACCGGCACCGCGTCTTTGCGATGCACAACGGGCAGGCCTACCAGTTCCCGATGGGGCTGGGCCTGGTATCGCAGTTCTTCGGCAAGTACTTCACCCCGGAGGAAGCCCGCAAGCTCATCGCCGAGCAGGCCGCCGAGATCGACACGGCCGACGCCCAGAACCTCGAGGAGAAGGCGATCTCGCTGATCGGCCGGCCGCTCTACGAGGCCTTCGTCAAGGGATACACGGCCAAGCAGTGGCAGACCGACCCCAAAGAGCTGCCGGCCGCGAACATCACCCGGCTGCCGGTGCGCTATACCTTCGACAACCGCTACTTCAGCGACACCTACGAGGGCCTGCCCGTCGCCGGCTACACGGCCTGGCTGCGCAACATGGCCGCCGACGATCGCATCGAGGTCCGGCTGGACACGGACTGGTTCGACGTGCGCGACCAACTGCGCGCGGACAGCCCCGACGCGCCGGTCGTCTACACCGGACCGCTCGACCGCTACTTCGACTACGCCGAGGGCCGGCTGGGCTGGCGCACCCTCGATTTCGAGCTGGAGGTGCTGCCCACCGGCGACTTCCAGGGCACCCCGGTGATGAACTACAACGACCCCGACGTGCCCTACACCCGCATCCACGAGTTCCGTCACTTCCACACCGAGCGCGACTATCCCCCCGACAAGACCGTGATCATGCGGGAGTACTCGCGCTTCGCCGAAGACGACGACGAGCCCTACTATCCGATCAACACCGAAGCCGACCGCTCCCTGTTGGCCGCCTACCGAGCCAGGGCGAAGGCCGAGACGGCGTCGTCGAAGGTACTGTTCGGCGGCCGGCTGGGCACCTATCAATACCTGGACATGCACATGGCGATCGCCAGCGCCCTGAACATGTACGACAACGTGCTCGCGCCGCACCTGCGGGACGGCACATCCCTGATCGAAGCCCAGAACAAAGAGGAAGGCGCGCGCTGATGCGCGCCACGATGCACAGCGAAGCGATGAGAAGGAGTGGCGCCTAAATGAGTGCCGTGAGCCTGCTGTCCCGGATCATCCTGCCGCGTCCCGGCGAGCCGCTCGACGTGCGCAAGCTGTATCTCGAGGAGTCGACGACCAACGCCCGGCGTGCCCACGCCACCAGCCGCACGTCGCTGGAGATCGGCAAAGAGTCCGAGGTGTCGTTCGCCACCTACTTCAACGCCTTTCCGGCCAGCTACTGGCGCCGCTGGTCGATCTGTCAGTCGGTGGCGCTGCGCGTCGAGCTGACCGGAACCGGGCGCGTCGACGTGTACCGGACCAAGGCGACCGGGGTGCGAATCTCGGTGGAGGGCCGCCAATTCGTCGGCACCGACGACCAGCCGGCCGTCGTCGAGATCGAGGTACCGCTCAAGCCGTTCGAGGACGGCGGCTGGATCTGGTTCGACATCACCACCGACACCGCGGTCAACCTCATCAGCGGCGGCTGGTACGCCACCGAGCCCGCACCGGGCACGGCCAACATCGCCGTCGGCATCCCCACGTTCAACCGCCCCGCCGACTGCGTCAACGCGCTGGCCGACCTCACCGCGGATCCGTTGGTGGACAAGGTGATCGGTGCGGTCATCGTGCCGGACCAGGGTGTGCGCAAGGTGCGTGATCACCCGGACTTCGCGGCGGCGGCCGCGGGACTGGGCAGCCGGCTGTCCATCCATGACCAGCCCAACCTCGGCGGCTCCGGCGGCTACAGCCGCGTGATGTACGAAGCGCTGAAAAACACCGATTGCCAACAGATCCTGTTCATGGACGACGACATCCGCATCGAGCCGGACACGATCCTGCGGGTGCTGGCGCTCAACCGTTTCGCCAAGAAGCCGACGCTCATCGGCGGGCAGATGCTCAACCTGCAGGAGCCGTCGCACCTGCACATCATGGGCGAGGTCGTCAACCAGGCGAACTTCATGTGGACCGCCGCGCCGCACGCCGAGTACGACCACAACTTCGCCGAATTCCCGTTGAACGACAAGAACGATCGGAGCGCGCTGCTGCACCGGCGCATCGACGTCGACTTCAACGGCTGGTGGACGTGCATGATCCCGCGACAGGTCGCCGAGGAACTGGGCCAACCGCTGCCGCTGTTCATCAAATGGGACGACGCCGAATACGGCCTGCGCGCCGGCGAGCACGGCTATCCGACGGTCACGCTGCCCGGCGCCGCGATCTGGCACATGGCCTGGAGCGACAAGGACGACGCCATCGACTGGCAGGCCTACTTCCACCTGCGCAACCGGTTGGTGGTGGCGGCGCTGCACTGGGACGGCGACATCACCGGACTGGTCCGCAGCCACCTCAAGGCGACACTGAAACACCTTGCCTGCCTTGAGTATTCGACGGTTGCGATTCAGAACCGGGCCATCGACGACTTCCTGGCCGGCCCGGAGCACATCTTCTCGATCCTGGAATCGGGTCTGCCCGAGGTGCACCGGCTGCGCAAGGAATACCCGGACGCCGTCGTGCTGCCGGCGGCCAGCGAACTGCCGGCGCCATCGCACAAGACCAAGGCGATGAAGCCGCCGGTGAACCCGGTGTCGATCAGCTACCGGCTGGCCCGCGGCATCCTGCACAACATGACCAAGGCTGACACCGAATCCCACACCCGGCCCGAGTTCAACGTGCCGACCCAGGATGCGCGCTGGTTCCGGCTGTGCACGGTCGACGGCGTGACGGTCACCACCGCCGACGGTTGCGGCGTGGTCTACCGGCAGCGGGACCGGCGAAAGATGTTCTCGCTGTTGTTCGCATCGCTGCGCCGGCAGCGCAAGCTGCTCAGCCGGTTCGACGGGATGCGCCGGGTGTATCGCGACGCGCTGCCCGTGTTGTCCAGCAAGCAGAAGTGGGAGACGGCGTTGCTGCCCGCTGCAGAACATGCATGAGGCCGCCGCTGCGCAGGCGCCCCGCGGCGAGGTGGCCGCGCTGGTCGCGGTGCAGGCGGCACTGAGCGATCGTCCCGGGGCGCTGCCGGTGGCGCGCGCGCTGTCCCACTTCGGCGAGCACAGCATCGGCTGGGTGGCCGTCGCCGCGCTCGGAGCGCTGCTGTCCCCGAAGCGGCGCTGGGACTGGCTGGTGGCCGGCGCCGGGGCGTTCGCCGCACACGCCGCGGCCGTCATCGTCAAGCGGATCGTGCGCCGCAAGCGGCCGCATGATCCCGCCGTCGCGGTCAACGTCGGCACGCCCAGCCAACTGAGTTTCCCATCGGCACATGCCACTTCGACCACGGCCGCGGCGTTGCTGATGGGCCGGACCACGGGTCTGCCGCTGCCCGCCGTCCTGGTGCCCCCGATGGCGTTGTCGCGGATGCTGCTGGGCGTGCACTACCCCAGCGACGTGGCGTTCGGCATCGCGCTCGGTGCTGTCGTCGCGGCGATCGCGCGCCGCGCAGGAGAGGTCGCAAGAGGTGAAGCCGCATGAGTGAGGACGTCGTGACCCGGCCGCCCGCCAACCTGGTCTCCGGGGTGATCAAGGCGATCCGCCCCCGGCAGTGGGTGAAGAACGTACTGGTGCTGGCCGCACCGCTGGCCGCGTTGGGCGGCGGTGTCCGCTACGACTACGGGCAGCTGCTCACGCAGGTGGGCCTGGCGTTCGTGGTGTTCAGCCTGGCGGCGTCGTCGGTGTATCTGGTCAATGACGTGCGTGATGTCGAGGCCGACCGCGAACACCCGACCAAACGGTTCCGGCCGATCGCGGCGGGCATCGTCCCGGAGTGGCTGGCCTACGTCCTGGCGCTGCTGCTGGGGGTGGCCTCGCTGGGCATCGCGTGGGCGGTGACGCCCAACCTGACGCTGGTGATGGCCGTCTACCTCGGCATGCAGCTGGCGTACTGTTTCGGCCTCAAACACCAAGCCGTGCTTGACATCTGCATCGTGTCGTCGGCGTATCTACTTCGTGCCATCGCGGGCGGTGTGGCTGCCAAAATCCCGCTGTCTCAATGGTTTCTACTCTCCGCGGCGTTTGCATCGCTGTTCATGGTGGCCGGCAAGCGCTATGCGGAATTGCAGCTGGCCGAGCGCACCGGCGCGGCGATCCGCAAGTCACTGGAGAGTTACACCAGCACCTACCTGCGATTCGTCTGGACGCTGTCGGCCACCGCGGTGGTGATGTGCTACGGCCTGTGGGCGTTCGAGCGGGGGCACCACTCCGGGTCTTGGTACGCGGTGTCCATGGTTCCGTTCACCATCGCGATCCTGCGCTACGCGGTCGACGTGGACGGCGGGCTGGCCGGCGAACCCGAAGACATCGCGCTGCGGGACCGGGTGCTGCAGCTGCTGTTCCTGGCGTGGATCGCGACGGTCGGAGCCGCCGTTGCCTTCGGTTAGCCCCGAACTGCAGGCTCTCAAAGCGCGCATGATGCGCGGCCGGCCGGTGATCAGGCGGCCCGGCTGGCCGTTGTTTCCGTACACCACGATGGTGCGGGTCAGCCTGTGGATCAGCGTGGCGTTGGTCGCCATCCTGTTCGGGTGGGGGAGTTGGCAGCGGCGGTGGATCGCCGACGACGGGCTGATCGTGCTGCGCACCGTGCGCAATCTGCTCGCCGGCAACGGCCCGGTTTTCAACCAGGGTGAGCGGGTGGAGGCCAACACCTCCACGGCCTGGACCTACCTGATGTACGTCGGGAGCTGGGTCGGCGGCCCGCTGCGCATGGAGTACGTGGCGCTCGCGCTCGCGCTGGTGCTCTCGGTGGTGGGGGTGGCGCTGCTGATGCTGGGCGCCGCGCGGCTGTACGCCCCCAGTCTGCGGGGCCGCAGGGCCATCATGTTGCCCGCCGGCGCGCTGGTCTACATCGCGCTGCCGCCGGCGCGGGACTTTGCCACCTCCGGGCTGGAAAGCGGTTTGGCGCTGGCCTATCTCGGGCTGCTGTGGTGGATGATGGTCTGCTGGGCGCAGCCGGTGCGCAACCGCACAGATAACAAGGTGTTCGCCGGCCTGCTGGCGTTCGTCGCCGGGTTCAGCGTGTTGGTCCGGCCGGAGCTGGCGCTCATGGGCGGGCTGGCGCTGATCATGATGCTGGTCGCTGCCCGGACCTGGCGCCGCCGGGTGCTGATCGTGGTGGCCGGGGGTTTGCTGCCGGTCGGCTACGAAATCTTCCGGATGGGCTACTACGGCCTGCTGGTGCCGGGCACCGCCCTGGCCAAGGACGCGGCCGGGGACAAGTGGTCCCAGGGCATGATCTACCTCTCCAACTTCAACGCGCCCTATGCGGTGTGGATCCCGCTGGTGCTCCTCGTGCCGCTGGGTGTGCTGCTGTTCGCCGCGCGCCGGCGGCCGTCGTTCCTGCGCCCCGCGCTGGCACCCAACTACGGACGGGTGGCCCGCGCCGTGCACAGCCCGCCTGCGGTGGTGGCGTGGGTGCTGATCAGCGGGCTGTTGCAGGCCCTCTACTGGACCCGGCAGGGCGGCGACTTCATGCACGCCCGCGTGCTGCTGGCCCCGCTGTTCTGCCTGCTCGCTCCGATCGCCGTCATCCCGATCGCCATCCCCGACGGCCAGGACTATTCGCGGGAGACCGGTAACTGGGTTGCCGGCGCGGCCGGCGCGTTGTGGCTGGGGTTGGCCGGATGGGCACTGTGGGCGGCGAATTCACCCGGGATGGGCGACGACGCGACCCACGTCACCTACTCCGGGATAGTCGACGAACGCCGCTTCTACTCCCAGGCCACCGGCAACGCGCACCCGCTGACCGCCGCGGACTACCTGGGCTACCCGCGGATGGCGGCCATCCTGACCGCGCTGAACAACACCCCCGAAGGCGCGCTGCTGCTGCCGTCGGGCAATTACATCCAGTGGGACCTGGTGCCGCAGACCCAGCCGGCGCCGGGCGACAAGTCTGCGCAAAAGCCCCAGCATGCAGTGTTTTTCACCAACCTCGGCATGGTCGGCATGAACGTCGGGCTCGATGTCAGGGTGATCGATCAGATCGGGTTGGCGAATCCGCTTGCGCAACACACCGAACGGCTCAAGCACGGCCGCATCGGGCACGACAAGAACCTCTTTCCGGACTGGGTGATCGCCGACGGCCCCTGGGTGAAGCTCCCCCCGGGAATTCCGGGCTACCTGGACGCGCAGTGGGTCGCCGAGGCCGTCGCGGCGCTGCAATGTCCCGAGACGAAGGCGGTGCTCAGCTCGGTGCGCGCGCCGATGACCCCGCACCGATTCCTGTCCAACCTGGTGAACTCCTTCCAGTTCACCGGGTACCGGATCGACCGGGTGCCGCGCTACGAACTGGCCCGCTGCGGGCTGCCGATACCGCCGGAGCCACCGCCCCCACCGCGTGAGTAAGCATCGCGCAGAAGAAATTTCGGCACAGGACGAACAAATCACAGTGCGCCGGTCGCGAAAAAATGGCAGCAACATCACATTTGGCCCCTCACCAGCTCGCAATGACGGGCAAGCACACCTGAAAACGGTGCCTTTTCGACACATGTTTGAATTGAAATGCCCTGGGTAGGAGGACTGCTCGACTGTTGGCGACCGCGCCTCGATGCGACCGAATGGCACAACGTGTGGTTGACTACACGAGCACTGCCGCGCCTGCGCGCAGGCAGTTCGACCCAATCAAGAAAGTGGCCGGTCGGTGAAATGCGCCGAGGGCTGCAAGAAGGATGAGGAAGCAAGGATGACGCTTGTCGACAGATTGCGCGGCGCCGTGGCGGGTATGCCGCGCCGGCTCGTTGTGGCGGCCGCTGGTGCGGCGCTGCTCTCGGGCCTGATTGGCGCCGTCGGAGGCTCCGCGACCGCTGGGGCCTTCTCGCGCCCCGGTCTGCCGGTGGAGTACCTGCAGGTTCCTTCCGCCGGAATGGGCCGCGACATCAAGGTTCAGTTCCAGAGCGGTGGCGCCAACTCGCCCGCGTTGTACCTGCTCGACGGTATGCGTGCGCAGGACGACTTCAACGGCTGGGACATCAACACCCCGGCGTTCGAGTGGTACAACCAGTCGGGCATTTCGGTCGCCATGCCCGTCGGTGGCCAGTCCAGCTTCTACTCCGACTGGTACAAGCCAGCCTGCGGTAAGGCCGGCTGCACCACTTACAAGTGGGAGACCTTCCTGACCAGCGAGCTGCCGGCATACCTGCAGAGCGAAAAGCAGGTCAAGCCGACCGGCAGCGCTGTGGTCGGTTTGTCGATGGCCGGTTCGTCGGCGCTGATCCTGGCCGCCTACCACCCGCAGCAGTTCATCTACGCCGGCTCGCTGTCGGCACTGCTGGACCCGTCGCAGGGCATGGGCCCGTCGCTGCTCGGCCTGTCCATGGGCGACGCCGGTGGCTACAAGCCCGCCGACATGTGGGGTCCGAAGGACGACCCGGCGTGGGCGCGCAACGACCCGTCGCTGCAGGTCGGCAAGCTGGTCGCCAACAACACCCGCATCTGGGTGTACTGCGGTAACGGCAAGCCGTCCGACCTGGGTGGCGACAACCTGCCCGCGAAGTTCCTCGAGGGTTTCGTGCGGACCAGCAACCTGAAGTTTCAGGACGCCTACAACGCCGCCGGTGGCCACAACGCAGTGTGGAACTTCGACGCCAACGGCACCCACGACTGGCCCTACTGGGGCGCGCAGCTGCAGGCGATGAAGCCTGAGCTGCAGTCGGTGCTGGGCGCCACCCCGGGTGCGGGTCCGGCCACGGCCGCCACCACAAACGCCGGTAACGGCCAGGGCACCTAAACACACCCAAGCAGTACGACAGGCGGCGGGAACCCTTCGGGGTTTCCGCCGCTAGTCGTTTGCGGCGTGTGACTTGTTTCACTACCCGGCGCGCGGGGGAACTACGGCCCTGGCTAATGTGCTTTCAGCGACTACACGATGGAGGGTGGACATGACGGTAGTGCGGGGTATGTCGGCGCTGTTCCGGGTGTTCTGCGTAGCCGTGCTGGCCGTCGGGTTGGCCCTCGCACTGCAGACCGCCGCGACCCTCGGCAAAGCCAGGGCGGCGGGCTACGAGAGCCTGATGGTTCCGTCGGCGGCGATGGGCCGCGACATTCCGGTGGCCTTCATGGCCGGTGGTCCGCACGCGGTGTACCTGCTCGACGCGTTCAACGCGGCCCCGGACGTCAGCAACTGGGTGACCGCCGGTAACGCGATGAACACGCTCGGCGGCAAGGGCATCTCGGTGGTGGCCCCGGCCGGAGGCGCGTGGAGCATGTACACCAACTGGGAGCAGGACGGCAGCAAGCAGTGGGACACGTTCCTGTCCAGTGAGCTGCCCGACTGGCTGGCCGCCAACAAGGGCCTGGCGCCCGGCGGCCACGCCGCCGTCGGTGCCTCGCAGGGCGGCTATGCGGCGATGGCGCTGGCCTGCTTCCATCCCGACCGCTTCGGCTTCGCCGGATCGCTGTCCGGCTTCCTCTACCCGTCGAGCACCAACTACAACGGCGCGATCCTGGCGGGCCTGCAGCAGTTCGGCGGCATCGACGGCAACGGCATGTGGGGCGCCCCGCAGTTGGGCCGGTGGAAGTGGCACGACCCCTACGTGCACGCCTCGCTGCTGGCGCAGAACAACACCCGCGTCTGGGTCTACAGCCCGACCAACATGGGCGGCGACGACGCCGCGATGATCGGGCAGGCCGGCGCTGCGATGGGCAGTTCGCGGGAGTTCTATCAGCAGTACCGCAGCAACGGCGGACACAACGGCCACTTCGACTTCCCCGGCGGCGGCGACAACGGCTGGGGTTCGTGGTCGGGGCAGCTCGGGGCGATGTCGGGCGACATCGTCGGCGCCATCCGCTAGCGGCGATCGCAAGCGCGGCGGAGCCGGGCGCCGCGGGTCGCTGCCCGACTGGCCTAGCGGCGATCGCAAGCGCGGCGGAGCCGGGCGCCGCGGGTCGCCGCCCGACTGGCCTAAAGACGATCGCAAGCGCGGCGGAGCCGGGCGCAGCGGGTCGGCGCCCGACTGGCCCACGCGGCCAAGCCGGTACCGTATAGGGGGTGCAGCAGGGGTCGGGAGGACCGCGTAGCTGCGATCCACCGACTCTGCTGGCAGGAGAACATGGCTACAAGCGCGCGGCGTAAGCGCCAACGCACCCTCGCGTGGATCGCCGCCTTGTCGGTCGCCGCCGTCGTCTTCCTCGGCATCCTGGCTGCGGTGACCTTGCTGCGCGGCCATCAGTCGGAGCCCAGCGCGGTGCCGCCCGGGGTCCTGCCCCCATCGTCGTCGTCGACAGCGACGCACCCGCACAAGCCGCGACCCGCGTTTCAGGACGCGTCGTGCCCGGACGTGTTGCTGGTCGACGTTCCCGGGACGTGGGAGTCCGCCCTGCAGGACGACCCCGCCAACCCCGTCCAATTCCCCAACGCGCTGCTGCATCAGGCGACCGCGACCCTCACCCAGCAGTTCCCCTCGTCGCGGGTGCAGGCGTACACCACCCCGTACACCGCGCAGTTCCACAACCCGCTGAGCGGTGACACGCAGATGTCCTACAACGCCAGCCGGGCCGAGGGCACCCGCGCCACGGTGCAGGCGATGACCGACATGAACACCAAGTGCCCGCTGACCAGTTACGTGCTGATGGGCTTCTCGCAGGGCGCGGTGATCGCGGGCGACATCGCCAGCGATATCGGCAATGGCCGCGGACCCGTCGACGACGACCTGGTGCTGGGCGTGACATTGATCGCGGACGGTCGTCGCCAGATGGGGGTCGGCAACGACGTCGGACCCAACCCGCCGGGGCAGGGTGCCGAGGTCACGTTGCACGAGGTGCCGATCCTGTCCGGGATGGGTCTGACCATGACCGGCGCCCGCCCCGGCGGCTTCGGCGATCTCAACGGCAAGACCAACGAGATCTGCGCGCCGGGCGACCTGATCTGCGCTGCTCCGGAGGAGGCGTTCAGCATCGCCAACCTGCCGAGCACGCTGAACACGTTGGCCGGCGGTGCCGGTCAGCCGGTCCACGCGCTGTATGCCACGACGCAGTGCTGGAGCATCGACGGGGCACCCGCCACCGACTGGACGCTCAACTGGGCTCACAATCTGATCGCGAATGCGCCACAACCGAAACACGGATGACCGGGACGGTGGGACACAAGCGGTAGGTAGCGGTTGCCGATGACGATCAGCGGTACCTTGTGATTTGGTCTGCCGTAGGCAGCCCCGTAACATTAAGAGGAATTTAAGAGCTATTGGACCTTTGTCGCGCGCCCGGTCGGGATAGATGCCGGCTGGGGCTGGCACATCACCGGCGTTCCCCAGCGGGTGCGGTGCGGGGTCCGGCGTGCGCGTAGACATGTAACCGTCGGTCGAGCCGGCTTGAGAACGAAGCCGTCGGCGGAACGACCTAGGAACCACGCGTCGGCCCAGCCGACCGAAAACAGGTGCGACAGGAGAGCGGCATGGTGTACCACAACCCGTTCATCGTGAATGGAAAGATCAAGTTCCCGGACAACACGAACTTGGTCAAGCACGTTGAGAAATGGGCGAAGGTTCGCGGCGACCAGCTCGCCTACCGGTTCCTGGACTTTTCCACCGAGCGCGACGGCGTCGAATGCGACATCTCCTGGTCGCAGTTCAGCGCCCGCAACCGCGCCGTGGGCGCGCGGCTGCAGCAGGTCACCCAGCCCGACGACCGCATCGCCGTGCTCTGCCCGCAGAACCTGGACTACCTCGTCGCACTCTTCGGCGTGCTGTACGCCGGCCGGATCGCGGTGCCGTTGTTCGACCCGAGCGAGCCCGGCCACGTCGGCCGCCTGCACGCCGTGCTCGACGACTGCACCCCGACGACGATCCTGACCACCACCGAGGCCGCCGAGGGCGTCCGTAAGTTCATCCGTGCCCGGGCCGCCAAGGAGCGCCCCCGCGTCATCGCCGTCGATGCGGTGCCCAACGAGGTTGCATCCACCTGGGAGCCGCCGGAGGCCACCGAGAACACCATCGCCTACCTGCAGTACACCTCGGGCTCCACCCGCACCCCGACCGGCGTGGAGATCACGCACCTGAACCTGCCCACCAACGTGCTGCAGGTGCTCAACGGCCTGGAGGGCAAGGAGGCCGACCGCGGCCTGTCCTGGCTGCCGTTCTTCCACGACATGGGGCTGATCACCGCCCTGCTGTCACCGGTGGTCGGTCACAAGTTCACCTTCATGACGCCTGCCGCCTTCGTGCGCCGGCCCGGCCGGTGGATCCGCGAGATGGCGCGCAAGCCCGAGGACGCCCCGGACTGTGAGGTCATCACCGTGGCGCCCAACTTCGCGTTCGAGCACGCGGCAGTCCGCGGGGTGCCCAAGGAGGGCGAGCCGCCGCTGGATCTGAGCAACGTGAAGGCGATCCTGAACGGCAGCGAGCCGGTGTCCCCGGCTTCGATGCGCAAGTTCTACGACGCGTTCTCGCCCTACGGTCTGCGCGAGACCGCGATCAAGCCGTCCTACGGCCTGGCCGAGGCGACGCTGTTCGTGTCCACCACGCCGATGAACGAGGCGCCCAGGGTCATCCACGTCGACCGCGACGAGCTGAACAAGCAGCGTTTCGTCGAGGTGCCCGCCGATTCGCCGAAGGCCGTTCCGCAGGTTTCCGCCGGCGTCATCGGCGTCGACGAGTGGGCCGTCATCGTGGACCCGGAGACCGCGAGCGAGCTGCCCGACGGACAGATCGGCGAGATCTGGCTGCACGGCAACAACCTGGGCATCGGCTACTGGGGCAAGGAAGAAGAGACCAACGACGTCTTCCGCAACATCCTCAAGTCGCGGATCAGCCAGTCCCACGCCGAGGGTGCCCCCGACGACGGCATGTGGGTCAAGACCGGCGACTACGGCACCTACCACAAGGGCCACCTCTACATCGCGGGCCGCATCAAGGACCTGGTCATCATCGACGGCCGCAACCACTACCCGCAGGACCTCGAATACTCGGCGCAGGAAGCCAGCAAGGCGCTGCGCACCGGTTACGTCGCCGCCTTCTCGGTGCCGGCCAACCAGCTGCCGCAGGAAGTGTTCGACAACCCGCACGCCGGCATCAAGTACGACCCGGACGACGGCTCCGAGCAGCTGGTGATCGTCGCCGAGCGCGCCGCCGGCTCGCACAAGCTGGACTACCAGCCCATCGCCGACGACATCCGGGCCGCGATCGCCGTGCGCCACGGCGTCACGGTCCGCGACCTGCTGCTGGTGCAGTCGGGCACCATCCCGCGTACCTCCAGCGGCAAGATCGGGCACCGCGCCTGCCGCGCGGCTTACCTCGACGGCAGTCTGCGAAGCGGCGTCGGGTCCCCGACGGCCTTCGCCAGCTCCACTGACTGAATCCCTGAGGACCATGGCTGACACTGAGCACCCCGAAAACCACACCCCGGGCCCTGACGGGGAGGTGCCCGCCAAGACGACGGAGATGCGCGCCGGCGACGATGCAGAGCGCAGCGATGAGGACAAGCGGCGCCCAACAACCGTCCCCGAGATGCGCCAGTGGCTGCGCAACTGGGTGGGCCGCGCGGTCGGGAAATCACCCGACGACATCGACGAGTCGGTGCCGATGGTCGAGCTGGGCCTGGCGTCGCGGGACGCCGTGGCGATGGCCGCCGACATCGAGGACATGACCGGTGTCACCCTGTCGGTCGCGGTGGCCTTCCAGCATCCGACGATCGAATCGCTGGCCACCCGCATCATCGAGGGCGAGCCCGAGGTCGCCGACGACGACCTCGACGGCGCCGACTGGACCCGCACCGGCCCGGCCGAGCGCGTCGACATCGCGATCGTGGGCCTGTCGACCCGGCTGCCCGGCGACATGAACTCCCCGGACGAGACCTGGGCGGCGCTCATGGAGGGCCGCGACGCCATCACCGATCTGCCCGAGGGCCGCTGGTCGGAATTCCTCGAGGAGCCGCGCATCGCCCAGCGCGTCGCCACCGCACGCACCCGCGGCGGCTACCTGAAGGACATCAAGGGCTTCGACTCCGAGTTCTTCGCGGTCGCCAAGACCGAGGCCGACAACATCGACCCGCAGCAGCGGATGGCGCTGGAGCTCACCTGGGAGGCTCTCGAGCACGCCCGCATCCCGGCGTCGAGCCTGCGCGGCGAGTCCGTCGGCGTCTACGTCGGCTTCTCCAACAACGACTACCAATTCCTGGCGGTGTCCGACCCCACGGTCGCGCACCCCTACGCGATCACCGGGACGGCCAGCTCGATCATCGCCAACCGGGTGTCCTACTTCTACGACTTCCGCGGCCCGTCGGTGGCGCTGGACACCGCCTGCTCGAGCTCGCTGGTGGCAACGCACCAGGCAGTGCAGGCGCTGCGCAACGGTGAGTGCGACGTGGCGGTCGCGGGTGGCGTCAACGCGCTGCTCACGCCCTTGGTGACGCTCGGCTTCGACGAGATCGGCGCGGTGCTGGCTCCCGACGGTCGGATCAAGTCGTTCTCGTCGGACGCCGACGGCTACACCCGTTCCGAGGGTGGCGGCATGTTCGTGCTGAAGCGGGTCGACGACGCCCGCCGCGACGGCGACCAGATCCTGGCCGTCATCGCCGGCAGCGCGGTCAACCACGACGGCCGGTCCAACGGCCTGATCGCCCCCAACCAGGACGCCCAGGCCGAGGTGCTGCGCCGGGCCTACAAGGACGCGGGCATCGACCCACGTACCGTCGACTACATCGAGGCGCACGGCACCGGCACGGTCCTGGGTGACCCGATCGAGGCCGAGGCGCTGGGCCGCATCATCGGCCGGGGTCGCCCCGCCGACCGTCCGGCGCTGCTGGGCGCGGTGAAAACCAATGTGGGACACCTCGAGTCGGCCGCCGGCGCGGCCAGCCTGGCCAAGGTGGTGCTGGCCCTGCAGCACGACAAGCTGCCGCCGTCGATCAACTTCGCCGGGCCGAGCCCCTACATCGACTTCGACGGCATGCACCTGAAAGTCATTGACAGCGCGAGTGATTGGCCGCGCTACGGTGGCTACGCGCTGGCCGGGGTGTCCAGCTTCGGCTTCGGCGGTGCCAACGCGCACCTGGTGGTGCGCGAGGTGCTGCCCCGCGACGTCATCGAGCGTGAGCCCGAGCCGCAGCCCGTCGCCGCCGCGCCGGCCGCCGACGCGGCCGAGGCGCCCACGCTGGAGAGCCACTCGCTGCGGTTCGACGACTTCGGCAACATCATCCCCGACGCCTCCGAGGCCGAGGAGGCGGAGTACGAGCTCCCTGGCGTGACCGACGAGGCGCTGCGCCTCAAAGAGATCGCGCTGGAAGAGCTTGCCGCACAAGAGGAGTCGGAGCCGACCAAGCCGCTGATCCCGCTCGCGGTGTCCGCGTTTCTGACATCGCGCAAGAAGTCCGCCGCCGCCGAGCTGGCGGACTGGATGGAAAGCCCGGAGGGGCAGGCCTCGTCGCTGGAATCCATCGGCCGGTCGCTGTCGCGGCGCAACCACGGCCGCTCGCGCGCGGTGGTGCTGGCCCACGACCACGAGGAGGCCATCAAGGGCCTGCGCGCGATCGCCGAGGGCAAGCAACGGCCCAATGTGTTCAGCACCGACGGCCCGGTGACCAGTGGCCCGGTGTGGGCGATGGCCGGTTTCGGGGCGCAGCACCGCAAGATGGGCAAGAGCCTGTACCTGCGTAACGAGGTCTTCGCCGAGTGGATCGAGAAGGTCGACGCGCTGATCCAGGACGAGCGCGGCTACTCGGTGCTCGAGATGATCCTCGACGACTCAGTCGATTACGGCATCGAGACCAGCAACGTCGTCATCTTCGCGATCCAGATCGCGCTGGGCGAGTTGCTCAAGCACCACGGCGCGAAACCCGCTGCGGTGGTGGGCCAGTCGCTCGGCGAGCCCGCGTCGGCGTACTTCGCCGGCGGCCTGTCGCTGGCGGACGCGGCCCGCGTGATCGCGTCGCGCTCGCACCTGATGGGCGAGGGCGAGTCGATGCTGTTCGGCGAGTACATCCGGTTCATGGCGCTCGTCGAGTACTCCGCCGATGAGCTCAAGACGGTGTTCGGCGACTTCCCCGGGCTGGAGGTGTGTGTCTACGCCGCGCCCAGCCAGACCGTGATCGGCGGCCCGCCGGACCAGATCGACGCGATCGTCGCCCGCGCGGAGGCCGAGGGCCGCTTCGCGCGCAAGCTGCAGACCAAGGGCGCGGGCCACACCTCGCAGATGGACCCGCTGCTCGGTGAGTTCTCCGCCGAGCTGCAGGGCATCGTGCCGCTGAGGCCGACGGTCGGGATCTTCTCGACGGTGCACGAGGGCACCTACATCAAGCCCGGCGGCGAGCCGGTGCACGATGTCGACTACTGGGTCAAGGGAATGCGGCACTCGGTGTACTTCACCCACGGCGTGCGCAACGCCGTCGACAGCGGCCACACCACCTTCCTGGAGCTCGCACCCAACCCGGTGGCGCTGATGCAGATCGGCCTGACCACCGCCGCCGCGGGTCTGCATGACGCCCAACTGATTCCGACGCTGGCCCGCAAGCAGGACGACGTCGAATCGATGATCTCGGCGATGGCCCAGCTCTACGTCCACGGTCACGACCTGGACATACGCACGCTGTTCAGCCGCGCGCAGGGTCCCGAGGATTACGCGAACATCCCGCCGACCCGGTTCAAGCGCAAAGAGCACTGGCTGGACGTGCACTTCTCGGGCGACGGGTCGGTGATCATGCCGGGGACCCACGTCGCGTTGCCGGACGGCCGTCACGTCTGGGAGTACGCGCCGCGCAACGGTGAGACGGATCTGGCAGCGCTGGTGAGATCGGCTGCTACACAGGTTCTTTCGGATGCGCAGTTGGTGGCCTCCGAGCAGCGCGCAGTGCCCGGTGCGGGCGCCCGGCTGGTGACGACGATGACCCGGCACCCCGGCGGCGCCGCGGTGCAGGTGCACGCCCGCATCGACGAGTCCTTCACGCTGGTTTACGACGCGCTGGTGTCGCGGGCCGGTCAGAGTGTGGCCGCGTTGCCCATCGCGGTGGGCGCCGGTGCGGCCATTGCAGCCCCGACCACGACGGCCGCGGTCGAGGCGCCCGCCGCGCCCGCCGAGGAGCCCGACGCCGAGACGCTGTCGGACAGCCTGACCAACCGCTACCTGCCCTCCAGCGTGGGCCGGTGGACACCGGAGTCCGGCGAAAGCGTCGGCGAGCGGCTGGGCCTGATCGTTTCGGCCGCAATGGGTTACGAGCCCGAGGACCTGCCGTGGGAGGTGCCGCTGATCGAGCTCGGCCTGGACTCGCTGATGGCGGTGCGGATCAAGAACCGCGTCGAATACGACTTCGACCTGCCGCCAATCCAATTGACGGCCGTGCGCGATGCCAACCTGTACGCCATCGAGAAGCTGATCGAGTATGCGGTCGAGCACCGCGACGAGGTCGATCAGCTGCACGAGCACCAGCAGACGCAGACGCCCGAGGAGATCGCCCGGGAGCAGGCTCAGCTGCTCAGCGGCGCAACGCCGACGTCGGTCGCCGCACCCGCGCCGGACCCGCAGGCCGAGCCCGAGACTCAGCCGGCCCCGCCGGCGCCGGACGCGACGATCCCGCCGCCGCCGACGGATCCGTCCGGCCCGAAGGGAGCGGCGGCCAACGGCGCCAAGCCGGATCTCGCGGGGGCGCTCAGCCAGGAGGCGGTATCCAAAGCGCTGAATTCCGATGTGCCGCCACGTGATGCCGCCGAGCGGGTCACCTTCGCCACCTGGGCGATCGTCACGGGCAAGTCGCCGGGCGGCATCTTCAACCCGCTGCCCAAGCTCGACGAGGACACCGCGGCCAAGATGGCGCAGCGGCTCTCGGAGCGCGCCGACGGCGCCGTCACCACCGAGGACGTCCTGACGTCGGACACCATCGAGGCGCTGGCCGAGAAGGTCCGCCAGTACCTGGAGGCCGGGCAGATCGACGGCTTCGTCCGCACCCTGCGGGCGCGCCCCGAGGGCAGCTCCAAACCCGCGGTGTTCGTGTTCCACCCGGCCGGCGGTTCGACCGTGGTCTACGAGCCGTTGCTGAACCGGTTGCCCGCGGACACCCCGATGTACGGGTTCGAGCGCGTGGAGGGCACCGTGCAGGAACGGGCCGCCCAGTACGTGCCCAAGCTGTTGGAGATGAACGCGGGCAAGCCGTTCATCCTGACCGGGTGGTCGCTGGGCGGCGCGCTGGCGTACGCCTGCGCGATCGGTCTGAAGCGGGCGGGCGAAGACGTGCGCTTCGTCGGGATGATCGACACGGTGCGCGCCGGCGAGGAGATCCCGCAGACGCGGGAGGAAACCCGCAAGCGCTGGGACCGGTACGCGAAGTTCGCCGAGCGCACCTTCAACGTCGAGATTCCCGCGATCCCCTACGAGCAGCTCGAAGAGCTCGACGACGAGGGCCAGGTCAAATTCGTGCTGGACATCGTCCAGCAGAGCGGCGTGCAGATCCCGGGTGGCATTGTCGAGCACCAGCGGACGTCCTACCTGGACAACCGGGCGCTCGAGACCGTCCAGATCGAGCCGTACGACGGCCACGTGACTCTGTACATGGCCGACCGCTACCACGATGACGTCATCGAGTTCGAGCCGCGATATGCGGTCCGCCGGCCCGACGGCGGCTGGGGCGAGTACGTGGCCGACCTCGAGGTGGTACCGATCGGCGGCGAGCACATCCAGGCGATCGACGAACCGATCATCGGCAAGGTCGGTGCTCACCTCTCCGAGGTGCTGAATAAGGTGGAGGCCGAAACCAGTCAGACGAGTGAGGTAGGCAAGTAGTGACGGAGATGGCGCCCGCCCCCATCCAGCACACCACCGCCGAGAAGCTGGCCGAGCTCTACCGCCGCCTGGAATTGGCCAAAGAGCCCGGCGGCGAGAAGGCCGTCGCCAAGCGCGACAAGAAGGGCATCCCCAGCGCCCGGGCCCGCATCCACGCGCTGGTCGACCCGGGCACCTTCTTCGAGACCGGCGCGCTGGCCAAGACGCCGAACGACCCGAACGCCCTCTACGGCGACGGCTGCGTCACCGGGCACGCCATGATCGACGGCCGGCCGGTCGGGGTGTTCTCCCACGACCAGACCGTGTTCCAGGGCACGGTGGGCGAGATGTTCGGCCGCAAGGTGGCCAGGCTGATGGAGTGGTGCGCGATGGTCGGCTGCCCGATCGTCGGCATCCAGGACTCCGGCGGCGCGCGGATTCAGGACGCGGTCACCTCGCTGGCGTGGTACGCCGAGCTGGGCCGCCGCCACGAGGCGCTGTCCGGGCTGGTGCCGCAGATCTCCCTGATCTTCGGCAAATGCGCTGGGGGAGCGGTGTATTCACCGATCCAGGACGACCTGCTGGTGTCGGTGCGCGACCAGGGCTACTTCTTTGTCACCGGGCCGGACGTGATCCGGGAGGTCACCGGCGAAGACGTCACGCTCGACGAGCTCGGCGGCTCCGACGCGCAGGCCCGCAACGGCAACATCCACCAGGTGGTGAACTCGGAGGCCGAGGCGTTCCAGTACGTGCGCGACTTCCTGTCGTTTCTGCCGTCGAGCGCCGTCAGCGAGCCGCCCATCGTCAACCCGGGCCTGGAGCCGGAGACGACGCCGACCGATCTGGAGCTCGACTCGATCGTGCCGGACTCGGACAACATGGCCTACGACATGCACGAGATCCTGCTGCGGATCTTCGACGACGGCGACTTCCTCGACGTGGCCGCTCAGCACGGGCCGGCCATCATCACCGGGTTCGCCCGCGTCGACGGGCATCCGGTGGGCGTGGTCGCCAACCAGCCCATGTACCTGTCGGGGTCGATCGACAACGAGGCCTCCGACAAGGCGGCGAGATTTATCCGGTTCTGCGACGCGTTCAACATACCGCTGGTGTTCGTGGTGGACACGCCGGGCTTCTTGCCGGGCGCCGAGCAGGAGAAGAACGGCATCATCAAGCGCGGCGGCCGGTTCCTGTACTCGGTCGTCGAGGCCGACGTGCCGAAGGTGACCATCACGGTCCGCAAGTCCTACGGCGGCGCCTACGCCGTGATGGGGTCCAGGCAGCTGACCGCCGACTTCAACTTCGCCTGGCCAACCGCGCGGATCGCGGTGATCGGCGCCGAGGGCGCCGCGCAGCTGCTGATGAAGCGGTTCCCCGACCCCACCACGCCCGAGGCGCAGCAGATCAAGAAGGACTTCATCGAGGGCTACAACCTCAACATGGCGATCCCGTGGACCGCCGCCGAGCGCGGCTTCATCGACGCGGTCATCGACCCGCACGAGACCAGGCTGCTGCTGCGTAAGTCGATGAAGCTGCTGCGGGAGAAGCAACTGTGGTTCCGCACGGCGCGTAAGCACGGGCTGATCCCGATTTAAAGGCCCGGCCCCGGGCCTGCGCGTAGGGGGAACGCATGTCCGAAAACCCAGGGGACGCAGTGGATCCCGTCGCGGGACCACTGCAGGCCTGGCAGTCGGCGCATACCTCGCTGGGGCCGCAGCACGAAACGACGCTGACCGCGCTGCTGGCGTTGGCCGAGGCCCGGCAGAACGCCGGCGACACCCTCGGCGCCGTCCGTGATGCGGCCGTAGTTCTGGACATCCGTCGCACAGCGCTCGGACCGGAACACCCGGAGACGCTCGTGGTGGCCGGCGCGGTGGCGCGGTGGCGCTTCCTGCTCGGTGACCCGGATGCGGTTGACCAACTGCGCCAACTGCTTCCGAGCATGGTTCACGCGTTGGGCGCCGAGCATCCCGACACACTGCGCGCGAGTCATGTGGCGGCCTACGTCGAGTATCCCGGCGAGGATCCCGCGAGCAGGCTGGTGCGCTGGGTGCGGCTGTGCGGGGCCGAAACTCGCGCGTTCGGCGTCGAGCACGAGGTGACGCTTTCGGCGGCCTACATGGTGGCGCAGGCCCGCTACGATCTCGGCGACCCGTTCGGCGCCAGCGCGGATGCGGTGTCGGTGGTGATGTACCGCCGCCAGCGCCTGGGCGAACATCACCCCGAGACCCTGGCCACCCAACTGGCGCGACTGGCGTGGCTCGGCGAAGCCACGGGCGCAACCGCTTTCGTCCTGAAGGGCCTAGACGAGTTGGTCACGGTGGCCGGCAATGCGCTCGGCCACGACGACGAAATGACCCTGCGGGCGCGGTACATCCTGGCGCTGTGGACACCCAGGACCGCGGGCAACGACGTGGACTGGATCTCCGAGTGGGAGTTGCTGGAAGACGACCTGGCCCGCGGCCTCGGCGAGGAGCACCCGCTGACCGCCGCCGCCCGGGAGCAGTTGGCGGCGGTGCGCACCGAATGGGAGCAGGATCTCGACGAAGTGCGGAGCCTCGCGTTCCATTTGTTCGTCGACATGGAATCCGAGGAGCGCGACGTCGACCAGCCGCCTGGCCGCGGTTGGGCGGATCCGGGGAACCTCGACGACGACGCGGTCGAGAAGGTGATCGAGGACGCCGACGACGAGCGCTCCCAGCGCGCCGACTTGATGGAGAACGTGGTGGCCGCGAAGAAGGCGTTGTCCCGAAGCGCCCGCGCCGCGGGCAATGACGCCTACGAGACCCTGCTGTGGCGTTACTTCCTGGCCTGGCGGTTCTGGGAGGGGCACGAATTCGGGACAGCGGGCCAGCGCACCCGGCGCCTGATCGACGACTGTGCGCGGTTGCTCGGAGACAACCACGAACTCACCGAGGCATCGCGGACGATGTTGCAGTTCGTCGACACCCAAACCTGGAGCGGCCTGCCTCTGTTCTGGGATGGCAGCGCAAAGGTGTAGCGGGCCCGCTACCGAACCGGCGTGCCGTCGTTGCGGCCCTGCTGCAAAATAGCAAGCCACGCAACGAAATTCGGGATCACAGCGCCAGCGCCCCGTCCACCAGTTCGTCGAAGCGCTCCAGCGCCTCGTCGGAGTCGGCGTCGATCCCGCGCAGCGCCCCGCGATCGGCGAGATAGCGCTGCGCGTAGAGCGACGCGACGAGCGCCTTGCGCTCACCGCCGCGGGCGGCCCGCTCCCAGGCGGCCTGCTCGATGAGTAGCGCACCGGCATAGACGTCACCCATGAATTGGGCCAGCGGGAACAGCCTTGCCTCGGCCGTCTGCCTGTCGAGCTTGGACCACGCGGTGACCGCGCCGTCGAGATCCTCGATCCGGCCGGCGACCAACCGGGTGGCTTCGCCGTCGTCGGCGACCGACACCGCGTCGCGCATTCGCGCCAGCAGCGCCTGGTGCGCTCGGGTCTGCTCGATTCCGCGCCGCACGTCCAGACACAGAATGTTGTCCGGCCCTTCCCAGATGGTGTTCACCTGCGCGTCGCGCAGCAGCCGCGCCACCGGCCAGGTCTCGATATAGCCGTTGCCGCCGTGGATTTCGATCGCATCCGATGCCGCGGTGATCCCCAGCCGGCACACCCGCAGCTTGGTGACCGGCACGGCGATCCGTTGCCGCATGCTGCGGGGCTGACGATGGTTGGTGGCGCCGGTGCCGTCGAACACCAGCGCCTGCGCGGCCTCGACGTCGACGATCATCTCGGCGAGTTTGCGCCGCATCAGCGGCTTGTCGATGAGCGCGCCGCCGAACGCCCGGCGTTGCCGGGCATAGCACAGCGATTCGACCAGGGCGCGCCGCGCGTTACCGAGCGCGAACAAGGCGATGCCCAGGCGCGCGGCGTTGGTCAGCTCCATCATGCGTCCCAGCCCCTTGCCGTCCGACGGCCCGGCGGTAGCGTCGGCGGGCTCGCCGGACAGCAAAAAGGCTTCGGCATCAACGAATTCGACCTCACCCGAGGCCACCGAGCGGGTGCCGAGCTTGTCCTTGAGCCGGCGGACCCGGACCCCGTTGCGTGAGCCGTCGCGGCGGGTGCGCAGCACCAGGAAGTTGGCGACGCCGCGCGAAGAGTCCGGTGCGCCTTCGGGTTTCGCCAGGACGACGAACGCCTCGCCGGCGCAGTTGGACGCGAACCACTTGAAGCCGTTCAACAACCACGCGTCACCGTGCCGGGTGGCGGTGGTCTCCAGCGCTCCCAGATCCGAGCCGCCGGTGCGTTCGGTCAGCAGCTGCGCCGTCTCGCCGGCCCACTCGCCGGAGGCGAATTTGGCCAGCACGTGCTCGGCCACATCGGGCGGCGCGTAGGCGGCCACCAGCGACTGGACCATGCCGCCGCCGGTGCCCAACGCGCAGCCCATGCCGATATCGGCTTGGTTGAGCAGATAATTCGACGCGAACATGGTGAACGACGAGCTCATCTTCGCCTCGCGGGCCTCGGTTCGCAGCGCCTGCTGGGCGTCCAGGACCGTCCCCTTGGACCGCGTGAAGGACGCGGGCATGACGACCTCGCTGATGTCGTGGCCCCACCGGTCGTAGCGCTGCAGCCGCGGGGGATTGCGATCCGTCTCCTCGGCCCACTGCGCCACCGGGCCGCCCATCAGGTCACCGATGCGCGTCAGGTGGCGTTCGGCCAGCGTCAGCTCCTCGGGCTTGAGGTAGTACGCCATGGTGAACTGCAGGGTGGGGTCGGTGAGGTACCAATTGAGTCCTACGGCCCCGCGGTAGTTCTCCGTCGCGTAGCGCTGCGATTTCTCGTCGGTGGAAAACGGCAGCCGGTCCACGGCCTCTACGGCGTAGTCGCTCATGGCTCAGACGCTACGCGCCGGACCGATCGTCAGGGTCGATGTCAGCCCGCCTGGGCGGTCAGGAAAACCAGCCGAAAATTGCCGATCTGGAGCACGTCGCCGTTGGTCAACACCGCAGAGTCGACGGCACCGCGGTTGAGATAGGTCCCATTGAGGCTGCCGAGATCGACGACGCGGAATTCGCCGCTCTCGCTGCGGAATTCGGCATGCCTGCGACTGACCGTGATGTCATCGAGAAAGATGTCGCTGGCGGGGTGCCGCCCGGCGTTCATCACCGGCTCGTTCAACACGAACTTCGCCCCGACGTTGGGACCCCGCTTCACCACGAGCATGGCCGAGCCGTGGGCCAGCGTCGCCGCCGCCTCGGCGACGGCCGACGATGTGTCTATTTCGTCGCGGACGTCGGCACGCAGCACCGAACCGATGTCGCCGGTCGGTTCGTCCGGCGCGATTGGTTGCTGGCTCGTCTCCCCGTATGACGCCGACACCACGCCCTTTCACCAGGTTCGTCTCGTCGATACCTCCATCGCAGCATTTAACGTGAGCGTCAAGATAGGGACCGAAGTCCCTGTTTCCTCTGGGACAGCTGCCCGAGGGTTGTCTAGGGCCGTGCGCCGGGCGCCTACGACCTCACCGGCACCACGAACTCGGACGTATAGAACTCCGCCGGGTTCTGCGAGTTTGCGTTCGCCCGCTCGATAATCACCCACACGCCGGTCGTGCCCGGCCGAATGGTGTCGGCAACGGCGGTCGTTCCGTTTCCCGCGCCGTCGAGATCCATGCCACTAAAGGCGCTCCCCGGGTCACCGGGCCCACAGGTCGACGAGGACGGTCGGGGTTCTTCGATAAGGCCGACGTCGAAATGCATGCCCGGCTCGGGCTCGTCGTACAGGTGGACCTCGGCAACGGCCCGGGACCCGCTGGTCCGGACGATGGCCGAACCGGTGCCGAGCATCGGGCTGGGCACCTTGGGGGCGGTGCTGACCTTGCTGAAATCGCAACGCCGCAGGTAGTTGTCGAAAACGACCGTCGTACCGCCGCCCTCGGCGGCCGCCGTCCCGATGGCCGATGCCGCGGCAGGCGCGATCAGCAGCGCGACCGCTGCCGTGCAGGTTCCCAGGCGTGTCAGCGTGTGCATCGGCCACCTTTTCCGTCGTGTGAAATGGATCACAGCGGAATTAGTATTGACCAGGAAATGGCGGAATTAAACCCTCGACCAGTAATTACTCTGCCGTTAATTCAGCGCGCTATTACACCGGTGAATAATGACGGCGCAAAGCCATTTGCAAATGTTTACCGCTCGCTACGGCTTGATGCGGATAGGCCCGGGCGACCACCATCCGGCGCGGGTGGCGGTGGCCAGGTCGAGCTGCGCCGGGTGCGCGTCGGCGATGGTGTCGAACTTACGCAGCGATCCCCAGTCGCGGCCCCAGTCGTGGGACAGGTACGTCGACATGACGTGGGCACGCAGCAGCAGGTCGGTGATGCCCAGCAGGCCGCCGTTGACGCCGTCCTGCCAGGTGTCGGTGTCCTGCTTCTTGGCGTTGTAATCCGGGGTGATGCGGAACTCCGGGATCTCGGTGACGCCGTTGGAATGCAGCATCGGGTGCTGGCATGGGAACGCCAGCCCGACCGCCCAGTCCATCAGCACCGGCCGCTTCGAACCGATGTACTCCTGCAACGAACGCAGCTCCGGTACCCGCGGCGGGGTCAGCGCGATCCAGTCATCCGGCGTCAGGGACAGGTCCTCGGCGACCACCCGCACCGCGACCGCGTCGGCGGGCATCGCCGACCGCGCGAAGCGCAGGTTCCGCCACACCTTCGGCTGTTCGCCGTACAGGTCGTAGGGCACCAGCCGGCCGGCGGGCTGCACCGCGCCGCCCGGACCGGGCCTGCCGAACTCCAGCTCCACGGTCTGCCCGTTGGTGTGGCCGTGCAGGATGCTGTTGCCGGCGATCGTGCCCGCAGCCGTGACCACCACCAGCGGGTGCCCGTCGTCGAGCTTCGGCAGCTGGTACCAGGCCGAGGTCAGCCTGCTCTGCTGCTGCGCGCCGGTGGTGTAGCTGCCGGCCATCGGAACCCGCGCGGGATCGAGACCGTACGGCAGCGGCGCCGTCGACCCGTTGATGCCCGGCGTCGGCAGCTTCAGCGGTGCATCCCAGTCGTAGTCGGTACCGGGCTGCGGCACCGAGGTTTCCTTGACCGACTCGGCCAGGGTGCGATCCGGTACCCCGTTGGGCGTGAATCCCGTTGGGTTGACTCCACCCAACGGCCCCAGCGGGCCGTAATCGCCGGGTAGGGCGGCCATGAAGCCGGCATTGCTGTCCGGCTCGACGAGGATGTCGTCGGCCAGCCCGCAACCTCCGCTGAATTCGCGCAGGTTGTCCCAGGCATTGGAGTAGGTGGGGTACTGACGGACGATGCCGGCCACCATCGACGCGATGAACACCAGCACCATGAAGCCGGCCGCGATGGGGATTGGGGCGGCCGTCAGCGCCCGCGCCAGCCGTCCTTCGCCGCGGTCCCGGGACGCGAAGTGCAAGTAGGCCGCGTACAGCACGGCGAGCACGAACAGCGCGAAAAAGACTGTGCTGACGCTGATTCCGTGGAACCTCGGCATCACGTTGTTGAACGGCACGCCGAAGCTCGAGACATACCACCAGCCGTTGGTGGTGGCGAAACACAGCGCCAGCACGAACAGCAGCGCCGCCACGAACGCCATGCGGTTGCGTGACCAGCGCAAGATCTCGTGCGACACCAGCACAGTCGTCAACGCGGCCATCGCCGCTCCCACCGCGGCGAACAGCCCGAAGTGGTGCACCCACTTGGTCGGGGTGAACATCAGGAAGAACATGGTGCCGAAGATGACACCCATCAGGCGCCAGGCCGGGCCGCGCGCTACACCGGGAACCCGCTTGCGCCGCAACATGATGAAGACCGCCGTGAAGAGGCACAGCGCGGCGACCAGGAACCCGAAGCGGCGCGACAGCGAGCCATCGACGGTGGGCAGGATCAGGTAGTAGTAGCGCAGGTTCTCGGTGTACCAGGCCTGGCTGGGGCCGATCGAGGTGCGAATCCTGGTGGCTTCCAACACCGTTGACAGCGTCTGGTCGGCGAACACCACGGTCAGGATGACCGTGCCTGCCGCCAGCATGGGAGCCACCAGCGGCCACGTGCCGACCAGGCGATGACGGCGGACCAGAATGCGCAGGATCGGACGGCCACCGGCGACCAGCGCGGCCACCGCGATCAATCCGGTGGGCTGCACGCCGAGGGTGAACGCCGCGGTGATGACCGCCAGCGCCGCGGGAGTCAGCCGGCTGTAGCGCATGGAGCGCTCGATCAGCACATAGGTGATCAGCGACCCGACGGCGATGATCGGCTCGGGGCGCAGGCCGTTGTTGAACGGCATCCAGGCGGTCAACAGCACCATGCCCGCCGCCCAATTCGCCGCCTTGCTGGAGGCCACCGCGGGCCCGAGCCGGGGCAACACCTCACGCGAGAGCAGCAGCCAGCACACGATCCCGGCGATCAAGTCCGGCAACCGCATCCACAGGCTGGCGTCGGTGACATGGGTCATCAGCGCCAGCAGGTTGTAGTACCAGCCGAAGGGGTCCTCGGGGCTGCCGAACCAGCGGAAGTAGTTCGACATGTAGCCGGCGCGGTCGGCGACCCGGGCCATGCCCAGGATGTAGCCGTCGTCCGAGGAGTTCGCCCCGATCACATGCCACAGCACGAAGGCGGAGATCACCGTGACGTCGGCCAGGGTGAACGTGCGCCAGTTCGCCGGAATGAGCCGGCGCATCCGGTGACCGTCCAGCTGATCGAGCCGCCACAAGGCGATCAACGCGACGATGGTGGACACGATGGCCAGCACCATCGCGGCCAGCTTCAAAGTCGTTGGGGTGGTGGAGAACCGGGTGTCGATGGTCGCCGAGAGCTTCAAACCCGCCGGGGCCGGCCCGCTGAGGTCGGTGAACACCCCCACGATCTGCGGCCGCAGATTCGGATCGGGAAAACCGCCGCTGATCGGTTTGCCCGCCGGATCATTCAGCCCGACGAAGGTGGCGAAGGTGCCCGCCTTGGTCGAGGTGATCTCGATGCGCTGACATTGCGGAGACGCGACCTGATCCCGCGCCGCGCTGGCGATCACCACGTTGCGGTCGGTGACGTCCACGCGCTTGCCGTTGACGACCACGAACAGCGCGTTGAGTGCGGCGTCCTTGCCCTTCTTGGGCGCCGTGCTGAGCACCACCCCGCCCTCCGGCGGCAGGGCGCGCACCACCGAGCACGGCACGGTCACGTTCACGTCGACCGGTGTCAGCGAAATCAGCGGCGCGGTAACGCTGTTCAGCTGGCCGTTCTGCGGCCAGTTCAGCTGCGCGGTGGTCTGCACGACGGGCAGCAGCGGCGTCGCGATCGACAGGATGAACCCGATCAGCCCGGCGATCGTCGCGACCCACCGGGTCACCCGCACGTTCTGGCCGGGCGCCGCCTGGTCTGCGCGGCTGTCGACGGTCGTGACGCTCATGGCAGTGCCCGAATCGGTCCCTGCCGGCTCCAGCCGTGCACTGTCATCACACCCTGTTCGATTACGGCGTCCGGCGCCTGATCAGCCGGCACCAACCGGAAATACTGCTCCACGGATCCCCAGTCGCGATACCAGTCGCCACGCAGATACGTCGAGATCGTCGAGGTCCGCAGCATTGTCTGCAGGAACAGGAACGGCCCGCCGGTCTCGCTGGCCTGCCACCCGTTCGACGACGACGCCGTCTGCTTGTGATCGGGCAGGATGCGGTACTGCGGAAGTTCCGCCACGCCAAGGTGTTCGGAGAACGGCCGCTGGCACGGGAAGTTCGCGGCGGTGGCGATGTCCATCAGCACGGGCGTCTGCGATCCGATCAAGTGCTGCAGGGTCTGCAACACCGGCACCCGCGGCGGGGTGAACGCGAACCACTGGTCCGAGCTCAGGTTCGGGTCGTAGGCGACGATGCGCGCCACGTTCGCCTCGGGCGGCGCCCAGGTCAGCGGGAACCGCAGATTGCGCCACGCCGGCTCGGGCCCGATGTCGATGGGCTGGACTTCACCGAGCGGCTGGGTGGTGCCGTCGGGGCGGGTGACACCCCACTGCAGTTTCAGCGACTGCCCGTAGGTGAAGGTCCCGTCCTCCTTGTAGGACCAGATGGCGCCGGATGCAGACACCACGACGATCGGCCGGTCGCCGGTGCGCGGCGGCAGCTGGTACCAGGCCGAGGTGGCGGTGGCGGCCAGCGTGTTCTCGCCGTAGCTGCCCATCACCGGGGTGCGGGCCGGGTCGAGTCCGAACGGCAGCGCGATGTTCGACCCGTTCACCCCGACCGGGCCCTTCCCGCCGGCCGTGCCCGCGGAGTCACTCATGGCCGCGTTGGGCTTGTTCGGTGACGCGTCGGAGTTCACCACGCCCGGTTTGGTGACCACCGGATACGACCTCAGGTCGTCGCCTACGCCGTTGGGTTTGAAGCCGACCGGGTTGCTGCCGCCCAGCGGGCCGTCCGGGCCGAAGGTCTGCCCGGGCGCCGGCTGCAGCATGCCCGCATTGGGGTCCGGCTCGGTGAGCACGTCGTCGGCCATGGCGCAGCTGGCGGGCGACAGCCCCGAACTGATCGCGGCGAGGTTGGCCTTGCCGGTGGTGTAGAGCGGGTAGCGGAACACCGCGCCCTTGGTCAGCGACGCGACTTCACCGACGACCATGATGGTCGCGACCACCAGCAGCGGGGTCGACGCGAGCACCCGGTTGCGCCGGTTGTCCTTGACCTCGGTGTGCCCGGCGTAGTCCATCCGGAAGTGCTGCCAGGCGGCCAGCAGGCCGGTCGCGATCGACAGCGCCAGGAACATCGATGTCACCGGGTGGCTGGCGATGACGGGCTGGATGTCGTACCACGGCACCCCGTAGTTGCCGACGTAGAACCAGCCGTTGACGCCCGAGGTCGCCACCGCCAGCACGAACAGCAGGGCGGTCACGTAGAGCGTCAGGTTGCGGCGGTTGTGCAGGCCGATCCGGGCCAGGGCGAACGCGGTGACCGCGCCCAGCGCCCCGGCCAGCCCGGCGAACGCGCCGAACTGGACCGCCCACTTGGTCGGTGTGAACGTCAACAGCAGCAGGCCGAACGCGGTGGTGCCGATCAACCGCCACGCCGGGCCGCTGGCCACGCCCGGAATCCGGCCCCGGCGCAGCAGGGTGACCAGCATCCCGAACATGCACAGCAGCAGCACCAGCACCGCGAATCGCCGCGCCATCGATCCGTCGGGATTGGATTCCACCGTGAGGAAGTAGTAGCGCAGCCAGTCCTGGTACCAGGCGATGGTCGGGCCGACCTTGTACTTGATCCGGGCCGATTCGCCGACCGTGGCCAGCGTCTGGCTGCGGAACACCACCACCAGGATCAGCGACAGCGAGGCCGCCAGCACCGCCAGCGGTGCCAGCAGTCCGTCGGTCGCCCGGCGGCGCCGGATCGTCTGGGCGACGGCCCGCGCCCCGGTCAGCAGCGCGGCGACGGCGATCAGGCCCTGCGGCGCCAGCGTCGCGCTGAGCAGCGCCACGATGATGGCCACCGCCGCGGGTGTCAACCGCCGCAGCGCTATCGCGCGTTCCACCAACATCCAGGTGACCACCACGCCGAGGGCGATCAGCGGTTCGGGCCGCAGGCCGTTGTTGAATGGCAGCCACGCCGCCACGAACACGGCGCCCGCGGTGAAGACCGCCACCCGGTTGGCCGCCAGGCCGCCGCGGCCCGGTCCGAGCCGGCGCAACACCCAATGGCTGATGATCAGCCAGCACCCGATCGCGGCCACCGTGGCGGGCAGCCGCATCCACACGCCGGCCGTGCTCACCGAGGCCATCTTGGCCAGCAGCCCCAGATACCAGTCGAAGGGGGCGTCGGTCGTGCCGAAGTAGCGGTAGTAGTCCGGAATGTATCCGGCATGCGGGGCGGTGCGCGCGATGGTGAGGTTGTAGCCGTCATCCGAGGAGGTTGCGCCGACGATGTGCCACACCAGCAGGGTTGCGATCACCCCGGCGTCGGCGATCCAGGTCGCGATTCCCACCCGCCGCCAGTTGGCCAGGCGCGTGCCCGGGCGATACCGGGACAGCCAGGCGATCGGGGAGCGCCAGTTGAGTATCAAGCTGCCGCCCCGGCTGCGGCGGTCCAGCACCGCGAGCGCGATGATGGCCGTCAGCACGGCCAGGGCGCCCAGGACCATCACGATTTCCTTGATGACGGTGGGCGCGGTGATGAAGCGGGTGTCGATGTCGATGCGGGCCGACAGCCCCGGTCCAGCGGGCACCTTCATGTCGGTGAAGAGGCCGCCGACCTGGGGCTTCTTCTCGGGCGACAGCACCCCGGTGGCGCCGGGGATGCCGACGAAGTCGGCTCCGGTGGCGCCGGCGTTGGCCCAGACGTGCAGCACGCTGCAGCCCCCGGCGGCGACGGCCGAGCGTTGTGCGACCGCGGCCACGGTGTCCCGGAACGCGACCACGACCACGTCGGTGTTGGCGCGCACGAACAGCCCGTTCTTCCCGGCGTCCATGCCGCCGGGCGGCAGGGTCGAGACCACCAGGCCGCCGCCCGCTGGCAGGGTGGCGATGTCCGGGCAGGGAATGGAGATGTCCAGCGCGCGGGGCGCCCCCGACACCAGCGGCGAGGTGATCTGGCTGACGTGCCCGTCGGTGTTGCCCTGCGGCCAGAGCACCGTGGCGGTGGTCTGTTTGACCGGAAGCAGCGGCACGGACAGGCACAGCAGCAGGCCCACGATGCCCGCGACGGCGGCCACCGACCGGGGGATCCGCTGCGATCGCTCTCTACCGTCGTGGGGCACGAGGCTCGATCGTAAGCGACGCGGCTTTGTCCGATGAGGACGCGTGGCCGCGCAACGCCCGGGGACGGGCTGCCCACGCCGCTATACCGGGTGCGAATCACAGCAAAACCCGCCAGCCAATTCAGCATTCGTTGCGTCTATGCGTTCAAAATGGGGGGCTGAGGCCTTGAGTGCGGCCGCCGAAACCCCCGGGAGGCTGACAACGCGTGACGAACGCAGGTCTGGGATTTGGCGTCCTGGGACCGTTGTCGATGACGGCCAACGGCACCCAGCTGTCGCTGGGCGCCCCGAAACAGCGCGCGGTGCTGGCCATGCTCCTGGTCCACCGCAACCGGCCGGTGTCCGTCGAAGCCCTGATCGATGCCGTGTGGGGCGAGGCTCCGGTGCCCGCGGCGCGCACCAGCATCCAGTCCTACATCTCCACGCTGCGTCGGCTGCTGCGCAGCGCGGTGGCCAACCCGAACGGGGTGCTGGCCAGCGCCCCGCCGGGCTATCAGCTCAGCGTCGCCGACGCCGATTGCGATCTGGGACGTTTCCGCGCCCATAAGACCGCGGGAGTCCAGGCCGCCAGCCTGGGCCGCTTCGAGGAAGCCAGCAGCCACCTGTCGGCGGCGCTGGGCGAATGGCGCGGGCCGGTGCTCGACGACCTGCACAATTTCGCCTTCGTCGAGGCGTTCGCCAGCATGCTGCTCGAAGAGAGGGTGGCAAGCTATACCGCACGCGCCGAAGCCGAGATCGCCTGTGGGCGCGCCGATGGCGTCATCGGTGAGCTGGAAGCGCTCGTCGCCCGGCATCCCTTTCGCGAACCGCTGTGGGCGCAACTGATCACCGCCTACTACGTCACCGAGCGGCAGTCGGATGCGCTCGGTGCGTATCGGCGCCTGAAGACGGCGTTGGCCGACGGGCTGGGCATCGATCCGGGACCGACGGTGAACGCGCTGCAACAGCGCATCCTGCGCCAGGAGCCGCTGGGCCCCGAGCAACCCGAGCGGGCCGGCAAGCGGGCGGTGATGACCACCCACAAGCAGAGCACCGTGCGCTCGGAGTCGACGGCGGCGTTGGTCGGCGATCCCGTCGTCGCCCGGTTGCGTGACAAGGCCGGCCGGCACTATCAGCTCAACGGAGTGACCACCCGGATCGGACGGCTCGACGACAACGAGATCGTCCTGAACGACACTGAGGTCAGCCGCCACCATGCCGTGATCATCGACACCGGAACGGATTTCCTGATCACCGACATGAAATCCACCAATGGTGTGCAGGTGCGGGGCCGGCGCGTGCGGCGCAGCGCCACCCTGGAGGACGGCGATCACATCCGCATCGGCAACTCGGAGTTCGTCTTCGAAATCCGCCCCGCCTGAACGCTATCCGCGGACCCGGTCGGCCAGCGTGGCGAGCCCGGGACCCTCGAGGTCGGCCAGGGCGGCCGGACGGCCCGTCATCGCCAGCAGGAGTGCTTCGCCGGGCCCCGTCACCTCGGGCCCGTCGCCATGTGTCCACGAGACATCGGTGGCGCGCAGCCCCAGGCCCCTGATTTGGCGTCCCGCGCCGAGCCGCGGGTTGCCGGGCACCAGGGGAAGAATCCGCTCGAGTCGATCGGGTGGCACCACGCGCGGCCGGCCCAGCGAGCGGCGGATGTCCTGGTGGTGGACGGTGCCGTCGACAAGCGCGATCATTCCGCCGAAACCCGCTGGCAGACCGCGTGGTTGGAGATGACTGCGCAGGAACTCCAGCAGCTGTTGCGGCGTGAGGGCCGCGAATTCGTCGACGCCCACCTGGTTGGCCCGCACGATCCAGCCTTTGGCGAAGCGTCTCAGCAGCCCCAGCGCGCCCAGTTCGTCATAGCTGATCACATGCGCGACAACGTCTTTGACGTTCCAGCGAGTGCACAACGTCGGCGCCTCCCAGTCCTGCGGCGTCAAAGTGGCAAGGAATTCCGCGAGGTCGGCGCGCTCGGCGCGGGCCATGGTCATCAGATCGGACGTCATCGCGGGTCACCATCGCTCAACATGGTTCGGCCGCGCCCCGGCTGCAGCGGCCACGAACCGTAAATCTAGACCCATCGATATCGAGCCTCAAGGGTTGCGGCGCAGGTCAACCGGGGGACGCAAGAATTCCGCAAGAATCTCTGAACCATCTGGCAAGCCGTCTGCCGCAACCTGGTGTTGCCGGTCAGCAAGATCGGCCCCAGGAAAAAGTACGCAAATACGCAAAGTACGGCAGATAGGAATGACCACCATGAAGGACAACATCGCCGGCGCAGACACCCAGACCGACGTCAAGAAGGTCTCCAAGCTCCGCATCGCCGCGGGTGTCGGGTTGGGCGCCATCGGTTTGTCGATCGCCGGGTCGCTGATGCCGGCAGTCGCCTCCGCAAGCCCCGACGTCCCGCACAGCGGGCACCTGCACCCGGTGCGCCACTACGCCGCCAACTTCCTGAACCCGGGCTGGACCGTCACGCACCCGTTCAACGCCGCCCTGCCATGATCTGAGTTCGATCGCGCAGTAGTCTGCCCCGCTTCCATGCTTCGGCCGGAAGCGGGGCAGAACTCGTTGTGCGCCTTAGTGTCTCAGCGGGGCCGGGCCCCACAGGCCGCTGCGCGTGGCCGTCCCCAGCAGCAGGTGAGCAGGTTGGGCGTCGGGATAGTAGGGCGACAGCCGTTGCAGCGAGCCCCAGTCGCGAGACCAGTCGTCCTTGAGGTAGGTGGCAATGGTGGTCGCCTTGGCCAACAGCTCGGTGATGCCCAGCGGGCCGCCGCCGTTGTTGTCCATCACCGGGGAGTTGGCCTCGGCGCCGAATCGGTCGGGCAGGATGCGCCATCTCGGGGTCTCGTCGACGCCGTTCTGATGGCCGAAGGGTCGCTGGCAGGGGAAGGCCAGCCCGACGAGCCAGTCCAGGAACACCGGGTCGGCGGAGCCCACCACGTCTTGCAGCGTGCGCAGCTGCGGAGTTCTCGGCGGGGTCAGCGCGATCCAGTGCTGCGGGGCAAGGTCTTCGTCGTCGGCGACCAACCGAATCTGGGTGGCGGAACCCGGAATTGCCGACATCGGCAGTCGCAGGTTGCGCCAGGCCGGCGATGCGCCGACGTCGGAGAATTGGAACGAGCCGCCGGGGTGTCCGCCGGCCGCCTGGTCGTCGGTGGCCCACTGCACCTGGACCTCGCGGGGGTCGAAGCGCCCGGCGGCACTCACCACCAGCAGCGGCCCGGCCTTATCACGGGCGGGCAGCCGATACCAGCTGGACCGCAGGTGCGCGGGCACCTGGATGCCCGAGCGCCAGCTGCCCAGCACCGGTGTGCGTGCCGGGTCGAGGTTGAAGGGCAGCTGGGCCGACGAACCGTTGATTCCCGGCGCGGGGGTGGTGCCGCCCTCGGTGCCGGCCTGGTTGCTGCCCGTCTTCTCCTCGTCGTTGACGAAGCTGCGGTCACCCGGGCGTTCCATCACCGGGTCGGCGCGCACGTCGGCGGGAATTCCGTTGGCCGTGAAGGCTTCTGACAGGCCCGCGCCCAGCGCGTCGGCCACCGACGCGTTCACCGGCGTCAGCATGCCGGCGCCTGCGTCCTGTTCCACCAGCACGTCATCGGCCAGTCCGCACGACTTGCCGGTCAGAGCCTGCAGGTTGGAGCGGCCGACCGACCACGCCGGATACTGGTCGGTCATCGCCAGGGTCAGCGACACGACCTCGAACACCACCAGCACCCAGGTCGCAATTGCCAAGGGGGACTGGACGATTCCGGCTGCCCGTGCGCCCAGGCGGGTCTTGGGCGGCCCGTTGTCCGGGTCGACGAAGTGGAACCAGGCGGCCAGCAGCAGTACCACCACGGTCAACCCGAGCAGCGCGGTGGCGAAGGCGTAATGCCAGGCCGGGAACTCATTCGACCAGGGCACACCGAAATTCGAGACGTACCACCAGCCGTTGACGCTGGCGAACGACAACGCCACCAGGAACAGCACCACGGCGGCGTACACGGTGCGGTTGCGCCGGGATCGCATCGCCACGGAGGTCACCGCGACCGCGGCCAGCGCGCCCAGCGGCCCGGCCAGCCCGGCGAACACGCCGAAGTGGTGGGTCCATTTGGTGGGCGTGAACATCATCGCCACGAAGGAGATGATGGTGATCCCGACGATGCGCCGGCTTGGACCGGCGGCCGTGCCCGGAATCCGGCCCTTGCGCAACGACATCGCGACCGTGATCCCGAGCGCGAGGACCAGCGCCAGCACGGCGAAGCGCCGGGCGACCGACCCGTCGGGGCTGGCCATGAACAGTCGCTCGTAGCGGAGGTGTTCGTCGAACCAGCTGAGGCTGGGCCCCACGGCGCGTTTGAGCATGGTGGCCTGGATCTCACCGGTCAGCGTCTGGTCGCGGAAGATCAGGATGACGGTGACCGTGACCGCGGCCAGCAGGGGTGCGACCAGCGGCAGCGCGCCGAACCGTTTGTAGCGGCGGTGCAGGATGGTCCGCAGCGGCCCGACCGCGACCAGCAGTGCGCCGATCGAGGCGATGCCCGTCGGCCCGGAGAACAGGGTCAGCGCGCCGATGATGCAGGCGATCGCCACCGGCAGCAGCCGGCTGGTGGCCACCGCGCGTTCCACAGAACACCAGGTCAGCAGGATGCCCAGCGCGATGATCGGCTCGGGACGCAGGCCGTTGTCCAGCGGCAGCCAGACGGCCAGGAACATGCCCGCCGCGGTCCACGCCGCGGCGCGGTTCTGTTTGACGGCATGGCCCAGCCGCGGAATGACCTCACGGCTGATCACCCACCAGCACGTCAGCGCCATCGCCAGGGTGGGCAACCGCATCCAGACGCTGGTCGTGCTCACGTGCGCCCACAGCGCCAGCAGGTCGTAGTACCAGCCGAACGGCGCCTCCGGCGTGCCCAACCAGCGGTAGTAGTTGGCCATGTAGCCGGCGTGCTCGGACACGCGGGCCATGGTCAGTATGTAGCCGTCGTCGGAGGTGTTGGCGCCGACGAAGTGCCACCACACCAGCACACCGATGACCAGGGCGTCCAGACCGCCGATCGACCACCAGCGGGCGGGCAGGAAGCGGCGGTGCCGCGTCCCGTCGGCGGTGTCGAGGATGTGCAACGCGATCAGCGCGGCGGCCGTCAGCACCAGCCCGAGGATCATCGCGGCCATCTTCAGCGGGGTGGGGCTGCTGCTGTAGCGGGTGTCGATGGTCGCCGAGAACTTCAGGCCGGACGGCGCCGGTCCGCTCAGATCGGTGAAGACGCCGACGATCTGGGGCCGGAAGTCGTAGCCGCTTTTCTCGCCGCGCAACGGCGAGCCGGGATGCTCGGCGTTGGGTCCCTGGGTAAGGCCGACGAACTCGGCGGTGATCCGGTCGGCGTGCGCGGTGAAGGTCAGCCGCTGGCAGGCCGGGCTGAGCACCTGGCTCAGCGGGGCGGTCACCACCGGGACGTTGCGCACCACCAGCACCAGGTCGTTGTTGGCGCGCAGGATCAGCAGTCCCCGGTCTACGGCCTTCGGCGCCTGCTTGGGCACCGTCGACAGCAACACCGTCTTGCCCGCGTTGCCCGGCCCGGCCAGCCCGGCGGCGGCCTCGCACGGGACGGTGACGGTCAAATCGGTGGCGACGTAGCCGATCAGCGGCGCGTCGACGCTGCCGAAGGTGCCGTTCTGCGGCCAGTTGAGTTGGGCGGTGGTCTGGTCGACCGGAAGCAGCGGGGTGGCGATCGCCAGCAGCACCCCGAGCAGCCCGGCGACGGAAGCGACCAGCCGGGCGATCCGGTGATTCGCTTCCGTGTCGTTCACGGAGCTAGATGCTAGTTCTTCAGGGGTACGGGGCCCCGTTTGAGGCGCAGTGTCGGTGCTCATCAGCAGTTACGTCCCGGGCTTGCGGATGGCCAGCACAAAAGGGCCGACGCTTTGGACGACGAAGCGCGGGTTGTCGAACAGGGCTCCGCGCAGATCGACGGTATACCGCCGCACGTTGGGCTGGTTGGGGTAGACGTCCTCGGCCAGCCGCAGCGTGTAGTTGCCTCCCGCGCCGCGGCGCATCAGGAAAACCGTCGGCGGGGGCCAGGGACAGGTGTCCAGGGCATGGATCAGCTCGTCGGCGGTCTTGAGGTCGGACCACTTGTTGATCTGCACGGCCCGCAGATCGAATTGCGCGAGCGGGTTGGCGTAGTGCGAGGTGAGGCCCTGGAATCCCCAGTACGGATAGAAGGACAGGAAGCTGTAGTCGGCGGTCATCACGACGGTCTGGTCGCGGGGCTTGCCGGTCACCTGGGTGATGGCGTGATCGATGGTGGCGTAGAACTTCTCGGCGCTGGGCGGCCGGCGGTCGCCGCGCTGCCCGTGACCGTCGGTGTCGGTGTAGGCGATGGTCAGGTCCGGTCGCAGCACGTCGGGGATGTCCTGGCTGAAGGCGATGGCGGCGGCCAGGCCGATGGCGCCGGCCACCGGGGCGATGGCGCGGCCCCAGCTGCGGTCGCGGCCCGCAGCGGCGAGCGCCTGGGCGAGTTCGAGGAAGCCGAATGCCCCGGCGGCGACCAGCAGCACACTCAGGGTCGGCTGCAGCCGGAACGACAGCAGGGTGGTGCGCGCCAGCGTGGTGAGCATGGACAGCAGCGACCACAGGTAGATCGCCAGCACGCCGATGGCCAGGGCGCCCGCCCGCACCGACGATCGGGCCCGCAGCACCAGCCACAGGGTGCCGATCAGGCAGACGACGCCCAGCAGCGTGAACTGCAGCATCGGGAAGGTCAACTCGGCGCCGTCGGCCGGCAGGTAATGCATGGCGCTGCCGGAGTTGCTGATCGGGCTGCGCACCGCTCGCACCACGAACGGCAACCACGTCGTGCAGGCGATCGCCACGGCGATGCCGGCGATGACGGCCAACCGGCGCAGCGGATCGAGGGCGACTCTGAGCCCGCCGGTCTTGCGGTTCCGCTGCCAGCGCACGCCGGCCAGCCACAGTGCCATCAATCCGACGGTGAACGCGCTGAACCCGAACAGCAGCGTGTACCAGGTGGCCGTCCAGCCGAGGAACAGCCCGGCGGCGATCACCGCGCCCCAGCCCGCACGGCCGCCCGCGTCCGGCCGGTCACCGGCGCGCAGGCCCGACCAGGTCAGCACCAGCATCGGCGGCAACAACACCGTGATCATCGCCGAGTAGGGCTCGGGAGAGCCGTAGGCCAGCGTCACCGCGGCCGTCGCGGTGGTGACGATCAGCGCGTATTCGAACCGGACCATCCGCCACCACAGCACCAGCGCGACCGCGACGGCGATGGTGATCGAGGTGATGGCCCACGGCTTGAAGATCTCCCAGGCCGGCGCCCCACCGAGCGCCGCGGCGCGCCCGCCGATCCAGAACCAGCCCGGCGGGTAGTACGGCGGCAGCCCGAGATAGGTCATGTCGCGCAGGGCGGGGCTGTCCGCCAGGCGAGTCAGGTATTCGGTGCGGAACTGTTGATCTACGGAGATGCCGAACAGGTACAGCTTGGTCGCCCCGAGCGGCATGCCCAGCGTCACGACGGTGAACGCGGACACGAAGACCAGCCCGGCCAGTTGGGTCAGCAGCCGGCCGCGGGGGCTCGCGCAGCGCCGCCACACCCAGCCGACGGCGACCAGCCCGGCCAGGCAGCCGACCTGCCCGACGGTGGTCAGGGCGTGCAACTGATTGGAGGACGGGAACGCCGGCCACTGCACCCGGGAGATGGCGACCAGCGAGACCACCGCGACGACAACCGCGACCAGCACCGCCAGAGCCATCTGGCCGAGGGTGGCCAGCGCGTTCCGCATTATCAGATGGGAAGCTTGCGGAAGATGGGACGCGGGACGTGTCGCAACACCATCATCACATAACGGAATGCTGCTGGTGCCCAAACCAATTCCTTACCTTTGGCGGCCGCGGTCACCGCGAGGTTGGCGACGTATTCCTTATCGACGGTCAGTGGCGCTTCCTTGACGTGCGCGCTCATCCGGGTACGCACCTGGCCGGGCCGGATCACCAGGACGCGAACTCCATACTCGCGCAACGCTTCTCCGAGTCCCAGGTAAAAGCCGTCCAGTCCCGCCTTGGTGGAGCCGTAGACGAAGTTGGACCGCCGCACCCGCTCACCGGCCGCCGAGCTCATCGCGATGATCTGGCCGAAGCCCTGGGCGCGCATCTTCTCGCCCAGCAGCACTCCCACCGAAACCGCCGCGGTGTAGTTGATTTCGACGGCCTGCACCGCCTTGTGCTGGTTCTGCCACAGCTCCTCGGCGTCCCCCAGGATGCCGAACGCGACGATGGCCACGTCAACGTCACCGTTGGCGAAGGCCGCGTCGATCATCTTCGGGTGGGCGTCGGGATCGGTGGCTTCGAAATCGATCAGCTCGACCGAGCGCGCGCCGGCGGCCCGCATCTGCGCCACCGCGGCGTCGCGGCCGGGGTCGCCGGGCATGGCGGCCAACACAATCCGGGCGTGCGCGTTCTGCAGGTAGCGTTCGCAGATGGCCAGGCCGATCTCGGAGGTACCGCCGAGCAGCAGAATGGTCTGCGGATTACCTACGGCATCGAGCACCATTTAGAGCAGCTCCAAACGTCGGGCCATGTCGGAGGCGAACACCCCTGTCGGATCCACCTTGCGTCGCACGGCGATCCACTCGTCGATGCGCGGGTACATGGCGTGGAAGGTTTCGGCGCTCACGCGGGAGTCCTTGGCGGTGTAGACCCTTCCGCCGAATTCCAGCACGCGCCTGTCGAGTTCGTTGAGGAACTCGTTGATCCCCGGCTTGTTGGGGAAGTCCATGGCGACGTTCCAGCCCGCCATCGGGAAGCTCAGCGGTGCGCGGTTGCCCGGCCCGAAAAGCTTGAACACGTTCAGCGCCGAGTAGTGGCCGGTGGTCTGGATCCAGCGGATGATGGCCTTGAACTCATTCATCGCGTCCGGCGGAACCAGGAACTGGTGTTGCGCGAAACCCCTTGGGCCGTAAGCGTTATTCCAGCCACTGACCAGGTCGAGCATGTGATAGAACTGCGACAGGTTCTGGATCTTTCCGCTGTAGGTCCCGCCCAGCCGGTAGTACACCTCGCCGATCGCCATGAATGACAGCTTGTTCATCGCACTGATCGGGAACACGTCGGGCACCGTCAACAGCTGCGGCGCATCGAATTTCAACGGGTTTTTGGCCAGCTTCTCCGGCAGCTGATCGAGCTTGGCCAGGCTGCCCCGGCTGACCGAGGCCCGGCCCAGCTTCGGCGGCGGACTGATCAGGTCGAACCACGCGCTGGAGTAGGTGTAGTTGGCCTCGCTGCCGTCGAGGTGAACGGCGACCGTTTCGTCGAGGTCGTGGGTGGCGACACCGTCGGCGATGAAGTACGCCGTCTCCGTCGGCGTCATGGCGATGGTGGCGCGCAGCACGATCCCGGTCAGGCCGTTGCCGCCGATGGTCGCCCAGAACAGGTCGGCATCGTCCCCGTCGGGGGTGATGGTGCGGACGGTGCCGTCGGCCATGAGCAGGTCCATCGACCGGACGTGGTTACCGAAGCTGCCCGCGCTGTGGTGGTTCTTGCCGTGGATGTCGCAGGCGATCGCGCCGCCGACGGTGACCTGGCGCGTTCCCGGCAGCACCGGCACCCACAGCCCGAACGGCAGCGCCGCCTTCATCAGCTGGTCCAGGCTGACGCCGGCGTCGACGTCGACCAGCCGGGTGTCGGCGCTGATCGAGTGGATGCGGTTGAGCCCGGTCATGTCGATCACCAGGCCGCCACCGTTTTGGGCGTTGTCGCCGTAGGACCGGCCCAGCCCGCGGGCGATCACGCCCCGGCTGTTGGGATCGCCCGAGTCGGCCACCCGGGCCACCGCCTTGCCGATCACCTCGGGATCGCGGGCAGAGAGCACCTGGGCCACCGACGGTGCGGTGCGCCCGAAGCCCATCAGCCGGGCGGGCTTGGTCGGGGGATCGGTGCTCGACATCGTCAAAGAGGGTACCGCTTGCCGAGGGCGGCTCAGCGGATGCGGAAGATTACGGCCCGCTGCACGACGAAGTTGATCACCGTCGCGGTGCCCTGCGCGATCACGAACGCGACGAGCGGCGCCCAGCCGCGGTAGTGCAGAAGCGCCAGGCACACGTGGTTGAGCCCGACCTGCACGGCGAACGTGATGGCGTAGAGGACCATGACCGCGACGAACCGGGCGGTGCTGGGCGACGCCTGGAAGGTCCAGCGCCGGTTGATCAGGTAGGCGGTGATGGTGCCGACGATGAAGCTGGTGGCCTTGGACAGGTCAACCTGGACGCCCACGACTTTCCACAGCAGCAGGTAGAGCCCGAAGTCCACGATCCCCGCCAGGCCACCGGTGACGACGAACCGGGTGACCTGCGTCGTCAGGCTCAAGTGCGGGCGCGCGTCTTCAGACGCGGCATCGGGCAGCGGGGCAACCATCGAGGGGAGTCTAACGGGGCCGGCGGGCGCTCCCCGGCAAGCGTCAGCGGGGCAGCTTGACCGAGATCAGCTCGACCTGGTTCTCGCCCTGCGGCGTCGAGTAGGTCACCTTGTCGCCCGGTTTGCGCCCGGCCAGGGCCTGGGCCAGGGGGCTGCGCGCGGTCAGCGTCTCGGCCTCCCGGCCGACGGGAGTCTCCTCGACGATAGAGATCACGTGCATCGTGACGACTTCACCGTCGGAGAACCGCAGGGTCACCTCGGTGCCGCCGGGCAGCGTCTCCGACGCATCGGCGTCGGATGGCCCGGCCCGCAATCGCCGGTCCAACTCGTTGATCCGGTCGGTGAGCACCACCAGTTCCTCTGCCCGCTGGATCGCCTCGGCGGCGTCGCCATGATCGCCCACCATGCCGCGGTCGTTCTTGACCTCGGCCTCGAGCCGGTCACGCCGTTGCCGTAGCCGGTCCAGCTCAGCTTCGAGGTTGTTCCGCGCGGCGTCCGCTGCCGATGGGACCTTTTTGCTCACGTCGGTGGACCTTTCGACCGGTTGCGCAGATGGCGTTCCAGTGTGACACCACCACGACGCACCCGCCACCATCATGGGCCGCGTGGCCGTCGGATTGGCCTGTCACCGGCGCATCGGCGCACGCATCGCGTCGAGCCCGTCCCCGGCCGTCGCGGCGATCGTGCTCCGCACCATGTGGCGCGGCTCTCGCGCCGGCCACGGCCGGCCGCGGTGCATGATCGCGCGGTTGTCCCACATCACCACGTCGCCCTTGCGCCACGAGTGCAGGTAGCGCGCTCCGGGGGCGGTCGCCGCCTGGGTCAGCTCGGCCAGCAGCTCTTGCGCCGCGGTCCGCCCCATGCCCTCGATCGCGAAGGTGTGCGAGGCCATGTACAGCGCCTTGCGGCCATTGACCGGGTTCTTCCACACAAGACGCCAGCATTGCGGCGGCAGCGCCGCCCGCTCAGCCGGCCCGACAAGGTCGGGCGCGATCTTGGCGCGCGAAAAGGCGTATTCGTGCCAGGCGAACGAATTCTCCAACCGGCGCTGCAGCGCCGGGTCGAGGCGCTCGAAGGCAAGCCGGGTGGAGACGTACTCGGTCTCGCCTCCCCGTGCCGGAACGATGCGCGACGACAGCACCGAAGCGAGCGCCGGCACCCGCTTGAACGAACTGTCGGTGTGCCACAGCTGGTTCGCCTTGTTTTCAAGGGCGAGCCGGTGGTCTGCGGGCACCACGTTGCCCTCCTCGTCGAGTGTCTTGAGGACGACGAGGTTGCTGCCGGCGCCCACCGACCCCGGCTTGGTGACCTCGAGCGGGCCGAACCGGCGGGTGAAGGCGAGTTGTGCTTCGTCGGTGACGTCCTGGTCACGAAAGACCAGAACCGAATGCTCCTCGAACGCCGCGCGCACCGCCGCGTATGCGGCGTCGGCCGCCGCAACCTCGTCCGTGGTGACTCCGCGCACTTCCGCGGCAAAGCCCGGGCCCAGCGGCACGATGTCCATCGCGCGCCCTCCATCGCGTTCGAGGTCTGAGCACGACTTTCCACCCAAAGCGGGTCCGCGGCAACCAAGCCGGCGCGGGGCCTCGAGCGACCGCCCGCCGGGCTACACCCAGTAGGGCACCCGGGCGCGGTATTGGCGCATCGCGAAGGCCGCCAGGATCCAGCCGACGGCCGTCAGCACCAGCACCACGGCCCAGTGCCGCAATTCCTGATGCGACCCGAGCAGCGGGGCGCGAACGATGTCCAGATAGTGCAGCAGCGGGTTGAGTTCGACGATCTTCGACCACCGTCCGGCGCCCTGCTGCCGCAAGGTGTCGTCGTTCCAGATGATCGGCGTCATGAAGAACAGCAGCTGCACGATCGAAAACAGCAACGGGCCGATGTCGCGATAGCGGGTCGCCAGGATGCCGAAACACAGTGACACCCAGATGCAGTTGAGTACGATCAGCGCCAACGCCGGGATCACCGAAAGATCGGCCCACGACCACGGTTTGGGGAAGATCATCGCGATGACGACGTAGATGACGATGTTGTGTGCGAACAGGATCATCTGCCGCCACACCAGCCGGTAGACGTGCACGCTCAGCGGCGTGGGCAGTTGCTTGATCAGTCCCTCGTTGGCGACGAAGACGTCGGCGCCCTCCAGGATGGCGGCGTTGATCAGGTTCCAGATGATCAGCCCCAGCGTCACATACGGCAGATGCAGCGACAGCTCGAGATGAAACAGCTTGGAGTACAGGCCGCCCATCGCCACGGCCGTGGTCCCGGTCGCGATGGTGATCCAGAACGGCCCCAGCACCGAGCGGCGGTAGCGCTGCTTGATGTCCTGCCACCCCAGGTGCAGCCAGAGCTCGTGCCGGTGGAAGCCGTCGGCGAGATCGCCCCGCGCGCGGGTGAAGGTCCGCGACTGTGCCGCCGCGTCGAAAAACGTCATCGGGAACCTCCCGCATCGTGCTTGCCGAACTGCTCGCGACGGCCTAAACGCCGCAACCTGATCCATTCCAGCAGGCCGCGCGGGTCGCGACGGGTCACCAGGAAGAACCAGCCGAACCGCACCCACTCCTGCACCAGCAGCTTGCGCAGGCCGGGCTGCGACAGCAGGTAGCCGCGGTTGCGGTAGGTATAGAACCGCTTGGTGTCGTCGTCGGGATACTGGGTGTGCATGCGGCCACCCAGAATCGGGCGGAATTCGTCGGATCCGCAGGGGTGCAAGTAGATCGTGTCCAGGCACGTCCCGAACGGCAGGCCGGAGCGAACCAGCCGGCGGTGCATCTCCACCTCGTCGCCGCGGATGAACAGCCGCAGATCCGGAACGCCGATCGCGTCCAGGGTGGCGGCCCGGAACAGGGCGCCGTTGAACAGCGAGGCGATCCCGAACAGCAGGTCTTGGTCCGCCTCGGTGCGCAATTCGCTTACGTGCCTGCGCCATACCAGGCCGCGCCGCAGCGGGAACGCCAGCCGCTGCGGGTCGTCCATATTGCAGACCATCGGCGATACCTCGGCCAGGCCGTGCTTCTCGGCGCAGGCCAGCAGAGTGGCCAGCACGTTCGAGTCCTGCGGGCGCCCGTCGTCGTCGGCCAGCCACACCCAGTCGGCGCCCCGGGCCAATGCGTGCAGCATGCCCAGCGCGAAACCTCCTGCGCCGCCGAGGTTTCGGTGCGATGCCAAGTAGGTCGTCGGGATCGGTTGGCCGGCAACCAGATCGCGGATCCGGCCGTCGCGCGGACCGTCGTTATCCACCACGATGAGATGATCGGGCAGCCGGGTCTGCGTGCTTAGCACGTCCAGCGACTTGGCCAGCTCGTCGGGGCGCCGGTGGGTGACGACGACGGCGACGACTGTCTCACTCATCCCCGGATGCTCTTTGGGCCAGGGGTGTCTCGACCCGATTCGCGTGCTGGTCCTCTTCGAGCACCTCGCGGACGTGGCGGGCGGCGTCCTCCCCTTCATAGGCGCGCACCACGTCTTCGATGCCGCCGGACATGCGGATGACGCCGTGGTCGATCCACATCGCCGTCTTGCACAGCCGGGCCAGGAATTCGTTGGAATGGCTGGCGAACACCAGGATTCCGGAGCGCTCCACCAGACTCTGCAATCGCGATTGTGCTTTCTTCAGAAAGTCTGCGTCCACCGCGCCGATGCCCTCGTCGAGCAGCAGGATCTCGGGGTCGATGCTGGTGACCACGCCCATCGCCAGCCGCACCCGCATGCCGGTGGAATAGGTGCGCAGCGGCATCGACAGGTAGTCACCCAGTTCGGTGAACTCGGCGATCTCATCGACCTTGGACAGCATCTGCTTTCGCGTCTGACCCAGGAACAGGCCGCGAATGATGATGTTCTCGTAGCCGGAGATCTCGGGGTCCATGCCGACGCCGAGATCGAAGACCGGCGCCACCCGGCCGGTGACCGTCGCCCAGCCCCGGGTGGGTTCGTAGATGCCCGAAAGTAGCCGCAGCAGAGTCGATTTGCCTGCCCCGTTGTGGCCGACCAGCCCGACCCGGTCGCCAAGCTCGAGGGACATGGTGATATCCCGCAGCGCTTCGACCACCACCACGTTGGAGCTGTTGCGGCCGATCGTGCCGCCGGCCTTGCCCAGGAATGCCTTCTTCAACGAGCGTGATTTGGCGTCGAAGATGGGAAACTCCACCCACGCGTTGTGCGTCTCGATGTGAGGACCAGAATCCGGCGCCATTGATGCTGCGTCTGCTTACAGGTACTGACCGTGCCCGGGCGCGCCCCCGGGCTTACCCATGCCCGGGGGGAGGGCGCCCTGGCGCATGTTTTCCAGCTGCGCGCGGGCGGCCATCTGCTGGGCGAACAGCGCGGTCTGGATGCCGTGGAACAGTCCTTCCAGCCAGCCGACCAACTGCGCTTGGGCGATGCGTAATTCGGCGTCGGACGGCGCGGCGTCTTCGTTGAAGGGCAGGGTGAGGCGGTCGAGCTCCTCACGCAGTTCGGGTGCCAAGCCCTCTTCCAGTTCCCGGATGCTGGTCGCGTGGATCTCGCGCAGCCGGTTACGGCTGGCCTCGTCCAGCGGTGCGGCGCGCACCTCCTCGAGCAGCTGCTTGATCATGGTCCCGATGCGCATCACCTTCGCCGGCTGCTCGACCAGGTCGGTCAGGGACCGCTCGTCCTCGTCGTCGTCGGCCAGTGCCATCACGCGCGGATCGACACCACCGATGACTTCGACGTCGTCATCGTCGTTGCGGGTACTCAATGCTTCACCATCCTGGACTATGAGTGTGGCGTCGTGCCGTTTCCGCGCCATTCATAAATTCGGGCACCGCCGTTGTCGTAGATCAACGCCCACGACTTCGACTTATCCAGTGACACTAGTCCTTCGGGTACCGCGAACCCCCGGACAGTCGGCGAGCTGGTGTAGATGTACCGAATGTTGAGCGCTTTTATCGCTTCGAGGACCCGCGGATCGGAGTCGCCCCGGCGCGCGTACGCCCAGAAGATGTATCGGTTAGGGCCCGGACCCATCTGTTGTGGGTAGTCGTAGTGGGTCCACAGCGGGTGCAGGTCGGCGACGGCGTACATCCACGCCGTGCCGTCGGTGTTGGCGTTGCCGATCAGAGTCTCGTGCGCGCCGGGTAGCTTGGACAGGTAGGCCATGGCCATCAGATCGCGCTGGTCGATCATTACCGAGTCGTACTTGTCGCCGAACAACACGATGTGCCGATAAAGGTAGTGGCGCCCGGTCAGCACCGTGGTTGCCACCAGAAGCACCGCCGTGGTCGCGATCCAGACCGGGGCGGGCAATGGTTTGAACCGGCCGGTGACCCGTTTGGCGGCGGCCACGACGCCCACGACGATCGCGAACACCGCGACACCCGCCATCGGCTCCAGCAGCAGGGTGATGGCGGCCGAGATCCGGCGGGGATCTTTGTAGAAGAACTCGCCGAACATTCCGGCCACCGCACCGACCGGGCCGCCCAGCGGATTTCCGGCGTCGACGTCGACCACGACCAGCACCAGCCACAAGGCGAGCGGCCACCAGATCTTCTTGACCAGGAAAATGACCCCACCGACGGCGGTGACCGCGATCAACCCGTACTGCACCGGGAAGTCGTTGAGGTGGCGGGAGTGCTGGAAGACGGCGTCGAAAATGCCCCGCTTCTTACTGAGGTGGGTCAGAAAGGAGTGCCCGGCGATGATGTCCTCCTGCCCCTGGACGCTGATGAACTGCGGCAGCAGGATCAGTCCGCACAGCACGGCAGTGCAGGCCAGGACCAGAAAATCGGCCAGCCGGCCACGCGCCGGGTGCCACAGCGCATCGATGAGCCACCAGGCCACCAGGAACAACAGCACGATCACCCCGCCAGTGATGTGCACCGACATGACGCCCACCCAGGCCAGCACCGCTGTCGGGATGCGGTCGCGGTGCCGCAGCGTGGAAGCGATCAAGACGAACGCCGGGACCGCGACCCCGTAGGCCGCCAGGTTGGGCATCGCGGCGACGCCGAACTCGACATAGGGGAGCGCGGTGAACGACGCCGACAACGCGGCCGCGGTGGCCGCGGCCCCGGCGCAGCGCCACTCGGTCGTGCGCGGCCGCATCAGCTGCCAGGTGAGCATCGCCGCGCTGGTGGGGAACAGCCAGACCGATGCGGCGACCGAACTCAACGTGTAGCCGGTGGTGGGCGCGGCCCCGGTCAGCTGGCAGAACACCGCGGTCAGGGCGTGGAACACCGAGGGGTAGTACAGCGTCTTATGGGTCTCGACATTGCGCAGCTCGCCCATGTGGGTGGACGACGCCTGGCCGGTGTCCAGGATGAACCGGACCTCGTTGGCGTGCCAGACGGCGTCCCAGGTGCTGGGGATGGTCTGCCAGTGGGCGGCCAGGCCACGATAAGCGGCCCACATGATGAGCAGCGCCCCCAACGCCACGCCCGCCCCCACCGTGACGGCGGGCCAGCGGCTGACCGAGCGGGCTTCGGCATCGCGATCGCGGTAGCGGCCGAGCAGCAGTTGCAGCCCGATCATCAGCACGCACACCACGGCCAGCGAGGCCAGCGCCGTCCAGCCGTTCCACGGAATCCCGATGGCACCAAACGGAATAATGGCCAGCGCGACCACGCCGTAGGTCAGCGCCGGAGCGACCGCGACAGCCACCGGCCAAGACAACTGACTGATGCGTGCGATGATCGCCCCGGGCGCTATCAGCAAAAACAATGCAATGAGCGTTCCGAACCAGAGCCCCACTCGACTAGTATGGCTGGCCGGGTGCCCTGGCTCGGGAAGCCACCAGCTGGCCGGAACGTGTGTGGCGCCCGCTACCGTCACAGTTTCGCAAAAAAGCGGAAGCTCTAAGGTGGCCCACATGGCATATGACGTCGCCCGGGTGCGCGGACTGCATCCGTCGCTGGGTGACGGGTGGGTACACTTCGACGCCCCGAGCGGGATGCTGGTCCCCGATTCCGTCGCGACCACTGTGTCGACGGCCTTCCGCAGGTCCGGTCCCACCACCGTGGGCGCACACCCGTCCGCGCAGCGCAGCGCCGCCGTTCTGGAGGCGGCGCGGGCCGCGGTGGCCGATCTGTTCAACGTCGAGCCCGCGGGGGTCGTGCTGGGCGCCGACCGGGCGATCTTGCTGTCGGCGCTGGCCGAGGCGTCGTCGTCGCGGGCCGGCCTGGGCTACGAGGTCGTCGTCAGCCGCCTGGACGACGAGGCCAACATCGCTCCGTGGCTGCGCGCGGCGCACCGGTACGGCGCCAAGGTCAAGTGGGCCGAGATCGACATCGAGACCGGAGAGCTCCCGACGTGGCAGTGGGAGGGACTGATCGGGAAGTCGACCAGGCTGGTCGCCGTCGCCTCGGCCTCCGGGACGCTGGGCACGGTCACCGATCTGCGGGCGATGACCAAACTGGTGCACGACGTCGGCGGGCTGGTGGTCGTCGATCACTCCGCCGCGGCGCCCTACCGGCTGCTCGACGTCAAGGAAACCGACGCCGACGTGGTGGCGGTGAACGCCGCGGCCTGGGGCGGTCCCCCGATCGGGGCGATCGTGTTCCGTGAGCCGGCGCTGCTCAACTCGTTCAGCTCCATCTCGCCGGACCCCAAGGCCGTCGGGCCGGCGCGCCTCGAGATCGGCGCGCACCAGTTCGGTCTGCTGGCCGGGGTGGTGGCCAGCATCGAGTACCTGGCGTCGCTCGACGAATCCGCCCGCGGCACCCGGCGCGAACGCCTGGCTGTCTCGATGCAATCCGCCACTTCGTATCTGAACCGGATCTATGACTACCTGATGGTTTCGCTGCGCTCGCTGCCGCTGGTGATGGTGATCGGCCGCCCGGAGGTGCGGATCCCGGTGGTCAGTTTCGCCCTGAACGGCGTGCCCGCCGAGCGGGTCGTGCAGCGGTTGGCGGACAACGGGATTCTGGCCGTCACCAACGAAAGTTCCCGCGCGCTCGACGTGTTGGGCGTCAACGACGTCGGCGGCGCGGTCACCGTCGGGCTGGCGCACTACTCGACGACAGCCGAAGTCGATCAGTTGGTGCGCGCGCTGGCGTCCCTGGGCTGAGGTGCCGGGCCGTGGCCTAGGCCGGCAGCGTCAGCACGACCTTGCCGTGCACCTCTCCTGCCGCCAGCTTCTGGTGGGCGGTGCCCGCCTGCTCGATGGGGATCCGCTCGCCGATGATGGGCCGAACCCGGCCGTCGGCGATCATCGGCCACACCTTGGCCGTCACCGCCTGCACGATCTCGCTCTTGCTGTTCGGTCCGCTCACCGGACGGCCCCGCAGCGTGGTGCCGATGACGTGGGCCCGCTTGGCGAGCAGCTTGCCGACGTTGAGCTCACCCTTGATGCCGCCCTGCATGCCGATGATGACGAGCTGGCCGTCGGTGGCCAGGGCGTCGATGTTGCGGTCCAGATAGGAGGCGCCCATGATGTCGAAGATCACGTCGGCGCCGCCGAACTCCTGCACCCGTGCGACGAAGTCGTCGTCGCGGTAGTTGATGGTGATCTCGGCGCCCAGTTCGCGGCAGGTCTGCAGCTTTTCCTCGGACCCGGCGGTGACCGCCACCCGGGCCCCCAGCGCCCGGGCGATCTGGATGGCGTGGGTGCCGATGCCGCTGGCCCCGCCGTGCATCAGCAGCAGTTGCCCTTCGCACAGGTGGGCGGTCAGCACCAGGTTCGACCACACGGTGCAGGCCACTTCGGGCAGTCCGGCCGCGTCAACCAGGCCGACACCTGAGGGAATCGGCAGCAGCTGGCCGGCGGGAACGGCGACGTACTCGGCGTATCCGCCCCCGGCGAGCAGCGCGCAAACCTCTTGCCCGACAGACCAATTCGTGACACCGGAGCCGGTATCGGCGATGACGCCGGATACTTCCATGCCGATGATCTCGCTGGCGCCGGGCGGCGGCGGGTATTTACCGGCGGCCTGCAGCAGGTCGGCGCGGTTCACGCCGGCGGCGGTGACCTTGACCAGGACCTCACCCGGCCCGGCGGAGACGTCCGGCACTTCCTGCCAGGAGAGTTGCTCGGCGGATTCGGCGACGATGGCGCGCATGGTGGCCACGCTACCGAGTCCCGCTACCCTAATCAGCGGTGGCGTGGCAGAGCGGCCTAATGCACTCGCCTTGAAAGCGAGAGACGGCTAAAACCGTCCGGGGGTTCAAATCCCTCCGCCACCGCTCTCAGCGGTCGACGCTCTGGTGCAGCGTCGGCGCGTAGCGCAGCACCGCGCCCACGCCGTCGGCCGGGGAGATCCGCTCGTCGGTCCGCACCAGGGCGGCGCCGACCGAGATCGCCGACATCGGCAGCGCCTCGTCGGCCCGCAGCGTCTTGGCCGGCGCGGCGCCCTGCTCGGACAGCACGTTCTCGTCCGGGGCGATCGTCGTCAAGCCCTCGTCGGCGACGACGGTCGCATCGCCGATGTCGCCGATGATCAGTGTCTCCACCGCGCCTTGACGCAGCGCCGAGCAGACCGCGCCGAGTCCCTCGGCCGCCAGCCCCGAGTGCCGCCCGATCTCGGCGGTAAAGCGTTGCGCGGCACCGTCAATCGTGCGTAGCTGGCGCTTGACGAATTCGCCCTCGATGGCATGTTCGATCTCGCCGAAGTCGTGCCCGCTATGCCGTGCGCCGATCTCGAGTGCCACCGCCCGCTCCTGCAGGCGTTCGGGCAGTGCGGCGAGCATATCGGAGCGCGAGCGCACCTCACCCACCACGAAGATCACCTCGATCGCCTTGTCGTCGGCCAGCTCAGCGACGCGGTCGGCGACGGCGCGAAGGTTCTTGCGGCCCGCCTCCTCGGTGCGCAACTGGGGGTCGCCATAGCCGGCCGTCTCCGCACCGGAGGATTTGTGCACCGGATAGCCGCCGCCGTCGACGGTCTCGGTGCGCAGCGTCCCGCCGATGTGGGTGGTGATGTCGGCACCGCTGTGGTCGACGATCACCAGCACGTAGTCCGGGTGATCGAAGCTCTGCTCGAGAATCGGCACCAGATAAGGCAATTCGGAGACGCGAACGACGTCGGTGGCGGCGGGCCGAGCCAGGTGCTCGTTGATCACCACGACGTCGGCGCTGGCGATCACCGCGCGTCCGCTGCGGCCGATCGGCGGGCGCAGGTTCATGACGGCGTCCTCGATCTGGTCGATCACCGTCGCGGCGGCGCGCTGGCGCTCCAGCTCCTCTTTGACCGCGCGCCACTTCAGCTCGAGCTGAGCCTCGGCGTCATGGGTGTCGTGTGTGTCATCGAAATACACCGAAGCGAACGGCCCCGGTGCGTCCAGAAGTTTGCGGAAGCGGTGCGAGTCCATGCTTTGTTGGTTGCCCCACGAGCCGAGGGGCAAACACCTAGCTTCGATCGCCCTCGCTGTCGTCGAAGAAGTGCCAGTCGCCGTCGTGCTGGACTTCCATGCGCCAGCCGAGCTCGCTGTTGTCGGCCTTGTTGTCGACGAACCATGCGTGTGCGTCGTCGGCACTTTCGATGTCTTTGGTCGCGACGACGTTGCCCTTCGGATCGAGCACTCGATAGGTAGCCATGCCTGGCAGTGTTCCCACTGCCGTCGTGATCAACCCGTCGGAATTTCGGCGGTGATCGCGTCCAGCAGGGCGGTGTACCGCCGGGCTTCGGGATCCCGGCCGGGTTTGCCGCTGCTCACCACGCCGGCCGACAGCTCGCGCGCGGGGTCGGCCCAGATCGCGATGTTCACCAGGCCCAGGTTGCCGAACGCGTGCGGCGCGTTGCGGCCGAACGGGCCCCACCGGTTGGTGCCCAGGATGTAGCCGGTGCCCCACCGGGCCGGCTGCAGGCCGACCGCGAAATCCGGTCGCAGCCTTCGGCATTGGGTCACCGCGCCGTACATGGTCTCCGGACTGATCACCCGGACGCCGTCGAGTTCGCCTCCGCGGCGCCATATCTCGGCGAACCGCGACATCTCCTGCGCGGTCGACACCGTGTTGGACGACGGAATGATGGTGGTCAAAAACGCCGGGGAGTTGGTGTACGGGATCATCTCGTGCACGGTTCCGCCGATCGCCTTGCGGAAGATCTGGGCGACCACCGGCGGCAGCGTTTGCCCGGTGGCGTGGCTGGGCGCGACCAGCGGCACGTCCTTCTTCGCTACGCCGAAGTTGGTCCAGCGGAAGTCGAGCGGGTCGAGGATCTCGGTGGCCAGGATCTCGCGAATCTCCTTGCCCGTGGCCGCGTAGACGATCTCTCGGACCAGGGGACCCCACGTCAGCGCGTGGTACATGTGGATCAGGCCGGGACGGTAGAGCGGCCGCAACTCGCCCAGCTTCTGCTGCGCGTATTCGTGGTCGTCGGCGCGGGTGACGTCCGGCCTGGGGCCGGTCGGGAAGGGCAGTCCCGCGCTGTGCGTCATCACGTGCCGGATGGTGATCCGGTGCTTGCCGTGACTGGTGAACGTGGGGATGTATTCGCACACCCGGTCGTCGAGCGAGAAGACGCCGCGCTCGACCAGCATGTGCACCACGGTCGCCGCCATTCCCTTGGCCGCCGAGTACACGCAGAACGGTGTGTCCGGTGTGACCGCGATCTTCTCCGCGTCGGGCGGATCGCTGGGGGCGTTGCCCCAGCCGTGCCCGATCGCGCGGTTGAGCACGACGCGGCCGTGCCGGCGGATGCAGAGCTGGATGGCGGGATGGAAGCCGGCCCGGTACCAATGCCGGGCGGCCTGCCAGATCCGCTCGATGGCGGCGCTGTCGATTTCGGAGTGGTCTTCGGCGCCGATCGCCGTCACGGAGTCCAGGTCTGCCGGGAGGCGGATCTTGCCGTCTGGTGTCGTCACCTCAGCGAGGGTACGTGGCGCCGGACTACTCCCCGGTGAACTGCGGCGGGCGCTTCTCGAACGTCGCCGAGATGCCCTCGGTCAGGTCCTTGGACGGCAGGAAGGCCGCATTCCACGCCGCCACGTATCGCAGGCTTTCCGAGACGGCCGCGGTGCGCTGCTGGTCGAGAACGTCCTTGACACCGTGCACGGTCAGCGGGGGATTGGCGGCGATCTCCGCAGCGGTGGCGTGCGCGGCGGCCAGGGTGGCGTCGGCGTCGGCGTACACGTCGTTGACCAGACCGATCTTTTCGGCACGGGCCGCGTCGATGTCCTTGCCCGTCAGCGCCAGCTCGCGCAGATGCCCGTCGTTCAGGATCATCGGCAGGCGGGCCAGGCTGCCGACGTCGGCGACGATGGCGAGCTTGACCTCACGCACCGAGAACTTGGCGTCGGCGCTGGCGTAGCGGATGTCCACCGCCGAGATCAGGTCGACACCGCCGCCGATGCACCAGCCGTGCACCGCGGCGATCGTGGGGGTCCGGCAGTCGGCGACCGCACTGATCGCGCCCTGCATGCGCCTGACCTCGCGGTGGAACACCGCGCGCGGGCCGGCCAGCGCGTCGCCCGACAGCAGCGGCGTGAACGAGCCGCCCATCGCCGGCACGTCCAGGCCGTAGCTGAAGTTCTTGCCCGAACCGGTCAGCACGATGGCCCGCACCTCGGGGTCGGCGTCCAGCGCCGCGAACAGCTCCGGCATCTCCGACCAGAAGGCCGGTCCCATCGCATTGCCCTTGCCCGGTCCGACCAGCGTCACCTGGGCGACGTGGTCTTTCGTCTCGACGGTGACGGATTCGTATGCTTGCGCCATATCGAGACCGTAGCGTGGCGAATATGGCTCCTGACTTGCGACCCGGACCGCATTCCCCGCCCACCGACGAGCTGCACAGCGCCGAGGACACCTTGGGGGTGCTGCAGCGGGTCCTGCACACCATCGCCGCCGACGACCTGTCGCGGCGGACGCCGTGCACGGAATTCGACGTGGAGGCGCTCACCGGGCATCTGCTGAACTCGATTTCGGCGCTCGGGGGCATGGTGGGCGCGGAGATCCCGGAGCGCGAGGAAGGCGATTCGGTCGAGCGCCAGGTGATCGCCGCGGCTCGGCCCGCGCTGGACGCCTGGCACCGCCACGGCCTGGACGGATCGGTGCCGTTCGGCAAGGGCGAGATACCGGCGAACAGCGCGTGCGGCATCCTGTCGATCGAATTCCTGGTCCACGCTTGGGATTACGCCGCCGCGGTGGGCCACGACATCCACGCGCCAGAGCCGCTGTCCGAATACGTGCTGGGGCTGGCGCGTCAGATCATCAGGCCGGAGTTACGTGGTCAGGCAGGGTTCGACGACCCGGTCGAGGTCCAGGCCGACGTCGGCGCGCTTGAGCAGTTGGTCGCGTTCACCGGCCGCAATCCGGCAGGCTAAGCCCCTAACCGATCGGCCGAGTGTGCGGCCTGCCGCACGCTGGAGGTTGAGTGTGCGGCTAGCCGCACACTCGCGCGCGGTCGACTACACCCGCTCCAGGTAGAAGTAGTAGTACTTGCCGTTATCCCGGACACCCTTGCCGTTCATGATGCCCATCACGGCGTCGTCGTCGATCTTCTTGAAGTGGTCGTGCACCGGCTGGCCGTCGTAAACCATGGTGGCGGTGACCTCGCCGCGGAAGTCCTCCAGCCACAGGCTGGCCTCGCCCTTGCCCATCTCCACGTTGGAGAACTTGTTGCCCTCGGCGTCCAGGCACACGAGCGGCTGCACGTCGCGAACGGACTTGAAGGTCTTGCCGTACCAGCCGGCCTTTTCCAGTTGGCCGTTCATCTTGTGGCCGGTCTGGAACTCGCCGCCCTTCCACTCGCCGAGCATCCCGTCGATCGTCGCGGGCTGAAGTTCGGCCCAGAACTCGTCGAGCTCGGAATCCGCGATGTCGCCGCTGCGCTCTTTGAGTTCGGTGAACTTCTTCCGCGCGAGGTCCACGGCGACTCCTTACGATTCGGTGCGGGCGATCCAGTCGCAGGCGAAACGCAGCAGGGCGTCATTCTCCTCCGGCGCACCAATGGTGACACGGATGCCTTCGGACGCGAACGGCCGCACTACCAGGCGCGCGTCGGCGGCCTGCTCGGTGAAGTCCATGGTGCGCTCGCCCAGCGGCAGCCAGACGAAGTTGGCCTGCGACGGGGGCAGCTCGAACCCGGCCTCGCGCAGGGCGTCGCTCACGCGGGTCCGCTCGGTCACCAGCGCGTCGGTGCGGGCCATCAGCTCGTCGGAAGCCTCGAGAGACGCGATGGCGGCCGCCTGCGCGACGTTCGTCACCGCGAACGGCATGACGACCTTGTCCAGCGCGGTGATCAGGTCCGGGTGGCCCACCGCGTAACCGCAGCGCAGCCCCGCCAGCCCGTAGGCCTTCGAAAAGGTCCGCAGCACAACGACGTTGCTGCGCGTCAGGGCCAGCTCCAGGCTGTTGGGCAGCATGCCGTCGCGGATGTATTCGACGTAGGCCTCATCGATGGCGATCAGGACGTGCGGCGGCACCGCGTCGACGAATCGCGTCAACGCGTCCGGTTCGACGACGGTGGACGTCGGATTGTTCGGGTTGCACACGAAGATCAGCCGGGTGCGGTCGGTGATCGCGGCGAGCATCGCTTCGAGGTCGTGCGTGTGGTTGGTCAGCGGCACCTTGACCGTGGTCGCACCGGACACCTGGATGATGGGCAGGTAGCACTCGAAGCTGCGCCAGCCGATCATCACCTCGTCGCCGGCCGCCGCGGTGATCTGAACCAGCTGCTGGCACAACGTGACCGAACCACTACCGACCGCAATCTGCTCGGGCGCGACGTCCGAACCCAGGTGCATGGCCAGCGCGGCCTTGAGGTCCACGCTGGCGTTGTCCGGGTAGCGGTTGACGACGGCAACCGCACGCTCGATGGCCGCATGCACGCTGGGCAGCGGGCCGTACACGGTCTCGTTGCTGGCCAGTTTGATGGAGCCCGGGACGTTCTTGCCGGGGACATACACTGGCAGTCCGGCCAGTTCGTTGCGAAGGCGAGCGGTCACTTCGACAGTTTATGTCTCGACTGTGTACAGTATGGCCGGTTCCGCGAGACCGGAAAGGGGTCGGTACCCTCAGAAAGTCCAAGGGAGGCGTGCCAGAGCGGCCGAATGGGGCTCACTGCTAATGAGTTGTCCCCCTCAAAGGGGACCGGAGGTTCAAATCCTCTCGCCTCCGCTAGATCCTTTAGCGGCAACACGGAACGACAACTGAAGAACAGGCGCCCGTAGCTCAACGGATAGAGCATCTGACTACGGATCAGAAGGTTAGGGGTTCGAATCCCTTCGGGCGCGCTCATCACCTGCTGGCGGCCAGCCGCGCTTGCCGTTGTCTAGCCGCCGGCCGTGCCGGATCGACGGAGTTCCCCCCGAGATAGCAGCGCTCGAGCTGCTCGACGAGAGACTGTGCCTCCCGGATATCCCGGCGCAGCGTCGTTGCTTCGATTCGCAGTGCGCGTGCCCTGGCGTTGCTCGCGGTTCCGATCTGACGCTCGATCGACGCGAGCTTGTCGTTCAGCTCCTGCAGCTGAACGTGTAGCGCTCGAACGAACTCGACGGCCTGGGCAATCTGCCGTCGACCCATCGGGTCATTTCCCCCCACGCCGGCTATCTACCCGAGTGCTTTCGGCGCTCAAACTTCCTGGCTAATCCGGGCGCGCGAACGTTGCTGCGAGACTCGTTTAGTTAGCGCGACTCGAGCCGCAGATTCGCACGAGCGGTGGATAGGTCGTCGCAAAATCCAATTCCGCGGCCCACTCCCCGAAGTGGTCCGCCTCGGTGGGGCAACGGACGGTCCTATTCAGACGCGGACTCGACCCCAATCCGGTGAAGAGCCGTCCGAGAGCACCCCGGTCGGGCGCCGCGACAGCTGACCGAGCGCAGTTTGCTATGCCACAGACCGGGGTAGGTGGCATGCGAACACACCACTTGGACGGAGCAGCCCGTTGACCACCGCCGAACAGCCACCGCCAGAAGGCGACGAACAACCGCCACAGGCCACCGAGGGCAAAGAAGAGGAAGCAGACGCGCAGTCTGCTGAAGCCGACGACTCACAAAAGTGAGTGGGTCCGCGGGCGCGTTGCTCACGCGCTAGCCGTAACCGCGGTGCCGACGTTCGAATCCCTTCGGGCGCTCGGTAGCTGAGGGCTCGGCAACCCAAAATGATTTGAATCGTTAAGACCCAGTTTCTTGTCGGCGCAGCTTTTCGCCGATACTTTGCGCCCATGACAATCAACATTGAGCAAATCGGTGGCGGCGCGGGCGGCGGCTTCGTTGGTGGCGGCGCCGGAGGTGGTTTCGTCGGTGGTGGCGCCGGCGGGGGCTTCCTGGGCGGTGGCGCCGCCGGCGGCTAAGCCCCGGACTCGCGCACCCGGCCCGGCTGAATGATCGGCCCGGGTGCTTCATCCGGCTCGGCAGCCGCCAGATCGAGCTGCAGCCACGCGACGTCGTGCCAGCCGTCGTGTTTCCACTCGACGCGCCGGTACAGGCCCACTTCGGTGAACCCGAACGACCGGTGGAAGCCGTTGCTGGCCTCATTGGGCTGGGTGATACCGGCGAACGCCTGCCGGTAGCCCCGCTCGGCGAGCCTGCGCAGCATTTCCGTGTAGAGCGCGCGCCCTCCTCCGGTACCGCGATGGCCGGCGTCGAGGTAGATCCCGGTCTCGATCGACCACTGGTACGTGGCAAGGCGATTCAGGGCGTGGCCGTAGGCGAAGCCGATCACCCGGCAATCGCGTTCCAGGACAAGCCATTCGTGGCTCGCCTGCGCAGCGGCGATCCGCGCGGCCATTTCCTTTTCGGTGGGGACTTCGGTTTCCCAACTGATAACCGTGTGCTCGACGTACGGCCGGTAAATGGCAACGCACGCAGCCGCATCCGCTGCCGTCGCCGGGCGGATTAGGCCGCCGCTCGCGTGCATGTCGCCCGCGCTACGGCCGCGGCTGGAACGGCTGGAACGGCCCCCGGCGGGGCGGTTCGGTCACGGTCTGCGTGACGGTGCTGGTTTCCGTGCTCGGTGCGGCCGTGGTGGGCGGCTCCGTCGTCGTGCCGGTGTCGGTGCTCGGCGGCGGGGCCGTCTCGGTCACCGTCTGGGTCGGCGCGCCACCGCCGCCGCCCCTGTGATGCCGCGGCGTCCGCTCCGTGGTGGTCACCGGTGCGGTGGTGGACGGGACGGGCGTCGTCGTCGCGGGGGCGGGCGCCGGGGAGCCGCTGGTGAGCTTGACCACCGCGAACACCAGGGCGGCCAGCAGGATCACCCCGACGGCGCCGGCCGCGACCAGAGCCGCCGGACGGCGGTACCACGGCGTCGGCGGCTCCGGCGGCTGTGGCTCGGGTTGGTAAGACCCGCCGTACCGCGCGGCCGCGGTGGGCTCGGAGTAAAAATCCGGTTCCTCGGGATAAGGCGGCACGAGAGGAAATGGTAGTAGGTCAACCCTCGTCGGAGATGAGGCCCAGCGCCCGCTCGAACAGATGCACCGTGGCCGCGTGCAACTGGTCGCCGACCTCCTTCTCCGCCTTGCCGGCGCAGGCGCGGGCCAGCGTCCCCTCGATCACGATCCCGAGCTTGAAGCAGGCCAGCACGGTGTACCAGGTGATATGGGACAGGTCGCGGGTGGTGTGGGCGGCGTAGCGCTCGAAGAGCTCGTCGGTGCTGGCCAACCCGTCCTGCCCGCCCAGCGCGTGGCTGAAGACGCTGGAACCGTCGGACTGGCGCCAGGTGGCCAGCAGCCAGCCCAGATCCAGCAGTGGGTCGCCGATGGTGCACATCTCCCAGTCGACGATCGCGACCACGTCGGGTCCGGTGCGGGAGAACATCACGTTGGCGGCGTGGTAGTCGCCGTGCATGATCCCCGGCGTCCAGCTGGCCGGCCGGTGCCGGTCCAGCCAATTCGACACCTCCTCGATGCCGGGGATGTCGGGCCCGGGGTAGCCGTCGTACTGGTTGTAGGACTCCAGCTCCGATAGCCAGCGCGGCACCTGACGTTCCAAAAAGCCTTCGGGTTTGCCGAAATCAGCGAGACCCACCGCGACGTGGTCGACCGCGCCCAGCTTGGCCAGCGCGTCGGCCATCGACAGGCCCATGCCGTGGCGGATCTCGGCGTCGCCGGCGTGCAACGGCGGCAGGCCTTCGCCCGCGTTGAAGCCGTCGACCGGGTCCATCAGATAGAAGACGGCGTCGCCCAGCACACCGGTGTCCTCGCAGGCGGCGATCAGGTGGGGATGGGGGACGTCCGAACCCGCCAGTGCGGCAAGGACTTTCGTCTCCCGCAAGATCACGCTGTTGCTGCGTGGGCGCAGGTGTCGTGGCCCGCGCCGCAGCACGTATGGCCGGCCGGCCCGGGTGAATCGCAGCATGACGTTCTGGGTTCCGCCGGTGACGTTGGAAACGTCCTGTAGCGGCCCCTCGCCGAGCCCCTGTCCGGACATCCACTCCGCTACGGCTTCCAGATTCACGTAATCCACTTCTCAGCCCTTCGGGTGCGGCGTGTATCGGACGGTCTGCGCTTGGATCATGCCGTCGCGGAACACGAAGGTGTCAACACCGTCGTCAACCCGGTTGACGTCCGAATCGGCGGCCCACTCCAGGAACAGCACGTCCCCGTCGAAGAGCTGAGTTCGCAAGTCCCACTGCGCATCCGGCAGATCGGCGAGCAACGTCGCAAAGACGGTGCGGATGGCGTCCTTGCCGCGGGCGATGCCGGCGGGGCTGAGCAGCACCGAATCCTCGGCGTAGTCGACGACGATCTCGTCGAGGTCGCCCGCGGCCAGTGCGGTGCCGTGGTGGGCGAACACCTCCTGCGGCGTACGCGGGGCGGGCGTCATGGCACTCCCTTGCAACCTGTGGACCGTCTGAGAAAAAGGGTAGGGCAGGGGCGACGGGAGGCCCCGGGCGGCGGCGACTGGAAGAATAGTGTGCATAACTTACTTTCTGGGGAAGGGAACTGGCGATGCCGCGGACCGACAATGATTCCTGGGAGATCACTCAGAGCGTGGGCGCTACGGCGCTGGGTGTCGCCGCAGCTCGCGCAGCCGAAACCGAGAGCGAGAATCCACTGATCAACGATCCGTTCGCGCGCGTGTTCGTCGACGCCGCGGGCGAGGGCATGTGGAGCATCTACGCCGATCCGGCGCTGCTGGCCAAGGCGGGCGACATCGAGCCGGATCTGCGCGATCGCCTTCAGCTGATGGTCGACTTCATGGCGACCCGGACGGCGTTCTTCGACGAGTTCTTCCTCGGCGCCGCCGACGCCGGCGTTCGGCAGGTGGTGATCCTGGCGGCCGGCCTGGATGCACGCAGCTGGCGCCTCCCGTGGCCCGACGGCACCGTCGTCTACGAGCTCGACCAGCCCAAGGTGCTCGAGTTCAAATCCAAGACGCTGCGTGAACACGGGGCGGAGCCCAAGGCGCAGCTGGTCAACGTTCCGATCGATCTGCGCCAGGATTGGCCGAAAGCGTTGCAGGATGCGGGATTTGATGCCTCCAAGCCGGCGGTCTGGTCGGCCGAGGGGCTGGTCCGCTACCTGCCGGCACAGGCCCAGGACCTGCTGTTCGAGCGGATCGATTCGCTGAGCGCTGCGGGCAGTTGGCTGGCGTCCAACGTGCCCGCCGCGGGCTTCACCGACCCCGGCCGGGTGCAGCGCCAGCGCGACGACATGCGGCGGATGCGGGCCGCGGCCGCCGAATTGGTCAACGCCGAGATCACCGACGTCGACGATCTCTGGTACGCGGAGGAGCGCACTCCCGTCGACGACTGGCTGCGTGACCGCGGCTGGGACGTCACGACGGCGTCGTTCGCGGAGTTGATGGCGCGGTACGGCCGCAGCGTTCCGCAGGGCGCGGAGGACTCGATGCCGCCTACCCTCTACGTGTCCGCGCAGCGGACGGCGGGCTGATCCGCCGCGAGGCCCAAACCTGTAGCGCCGCAGAACTTCTCGTAGCGGCGATGAGCTAAACCGCGGCGATCGGTACCCTCGCCGTTATGGCTGGCCGACGCGCCCGGGTGAGCGACGTGCATGAGATCGCCGCCGCAATGCCGCACGTTCAGCGCCTGGAGGGGCCCAGGGGCAATGCCATCTACCAGGTCGGCGGCAAGTCGTTCGTCTTCTTCCGCACGCCCCGGCCGGACGCGTCCGATCCGGACACCGGCGAACGCTATGCGGACGTGATCATGCTGTGGGTGGAATCGGAGAGCGACAAATTGGCGTTGGTTTCCGATCCCACGTCGCCGTTTTTCACCAGCGACCATTTCGACGGGCATCCTTCGGTCCTGGTCCGTGCCGGTCGGCTGGCGGAAATCAGCAGGACCGAATTAGCTGAGCTGATTCAGGACGCCTGGTTGTCCCGGGCGTCGAAGAAGCGGGCCGCCACCTGGCTCGCCGACCACCTCTAGCCCCACGAGCTGCACCGACAAGCACTGCCGCATAACCCATTGCATGTTTAGACATGAGTCGAACGGGTAACTTCAGGTCCACGAGAAAACTTCTTCTCGACCACAATGGAGGTCACGATGCGTGGCAGCGGGATCATCACAACTGTTGCGCTGGTGTGGTTGCTGATCGGAGTCTTCGCGGCGTGGCAGCGCGACTACTTCAAAAACGACAACACATCTTGCGCCTCGGCGGGCACGGTTGCGGTGACCGTAATCGCTGGACCCTTGAATTACTTCGGTGTCAATCCAAAGGTCACGGATTGCCATCTGCCACAACCAAGTTCAATGCAATCAATCAACTAACCACTCAATTAAAGGAATCAACATGGTTATCTTAGGAATTGTCCTGCTTATTCTCGGTTATTTCTTCCACGTACCCATCCTGACCACTCTGGGTATCGTGCTGTTGGTCATCGGCGCGATCCTGTGGATTCTGGGCTCGATCGGTCGGCCCGTCGCCGGCCGCCGCTATTGGTATTAACAACCTCGACTGGGGATCGAATCGCGCGGCTGCTCAGCAGTCGCGCGATTCGTTTCACAGCATGCGCATAGGTTTGGCATAGCGTCGGCTCAGCCCGCAGCGGATACTGGAACTTGTGACGCAGCCCCGAGCCTCTGTAGAGCGGGTTGTCATGTGTCGTGCTGACGGCAACCCCATCAACGTTTTGGTGGTAGACGACGAATCTGTCCTGGCCGACATGGTGTCGATGGCACTGCGGTATGAGGGCTGGAACATCTCCACCGCCGGCGACGGGGCATCGGCCATCGCGAGCGCACGCTCACAGCGGCCCGATGTGGTTGTTCTGGACGTGATGCTGCCCGACATGAGCGGCCTCGACGTCTTGCACAAACTTCGCGAGGAGAACCCGCAACTGCCCGTGCTGCTGCTGACCGCCAAGGACGCCGTGGAAGACCGCATCGCCGGCCTGACGGCGGGCGGCGACGACTATGTCACCAAACCGTTCAGCATCGAGGAGGTCGTGCTGCGCCTGCGCGCGCTGTTGCGCCGCACCGGTGTGACGACGGTGGACAGCGGCGCGCAACTGGTCGTCGGCGACCTGGTGCTGGACGAGGACAGCCATGAGGTCACCCGGGCCGGTGAGCCAATCTCGTTGACCTCCACCGAATTTGAGCTGTTGCGATTCATGATGCGCAACTCCAAGCGGGTGCTGAGTAAAGCCCAAATTCTGGACCGGGTATGGAGTTACGACTTCGGCGGCCGGTCCAACATCGTCGAACTCTACATTTCATACCTGCGCAAGAAGATCGACAACGGCCGGGAACCGATGATCCACACGCTGCGCGGCGCGGGTTATGTCCTCAAGCCGGCCCGCTGACACGCGAAGGGCCTGGTCCCTTCGGCTGCGGCTGCTGGTCGGTCAGATCGTCGTGTTGGCGATCGTCTGCGTGGGCATCACCGCGGCGACCGAACTGGCGCTGCTGCACCACCTGGTGGCCCAGCTCGACGGGCAGCTCGCCGGCACCTCCTACCGCTCGGCGCTCATGTACCCCGAGCCGCCGCACTCGGGCTGGCGGCATCAGCACGTCTATCCGAGGCCGGGCCCCGGCCCGCGATTCCTGGACGCTCCGGGCCAGCCGGCGGGCATGGTGGCGGCGGTCGTCAGCCACGGGAACACGGTGGACGCGGGCTACACGACGAGCAGCGGCGACCGGGCGGAGCTGACCCCGACCGCCCAGCTGCAGCTGTCCGGTATCGCCGGCAGCCGCAAGCCGGTGACCGTGGACCTCGACGGGCTGGGCCGCTACCGGGTGGTCGCGGCCCCGAGCCGCAACGGCGGCGACGTCATCGTCACCGGCCTGTCGATGGCCAATATCGACGCCACCCTGATGCGGATGCTGGTGATCTTCGGGATCGTCACCGTCATCGCGCTGGTCGCTGCGACCACGGCCGGTGTGATCATCATCAGGCGGGCGCTGGCGCCGCTGCGCCGCGTCGCGCAGACCGCGAGCGAGGTAGCCGGCTTGCCGTTGGCGCGCGGCGAGGTCGAACTCCCGATGCGGGTGGGCGAATCCGATGCCAACCCCTCCACTGAGGTGGGGCAGCTCGGCGCGGCCCTCAACCAGATGCTGGACCACATCGCGGCGGCGCTGTCGGCGCGGCAGGCCAGCGAGACGCGGGTCCGCCAATTCGTCGCCGACGCCAGCCACGAGTTGCGCACGCCGCTGGCGGCGATCCGCGGCTACACCGAACTGACCCAACGGATGGGTGACGACCGCGAGGCGGTGGCGCAGGCGATGAGCCGGGTGGCCTCCGAGACCGAGCGGATGACGCGCCTTGTCGAGGACCTGCTGCTGCTGGCCCGGCTGGACTCCGGCCGGCCGCTGGAACGCGAACCGGTGGATCTGTCGCGGTTGGCGGTGGACGCGGTCAACGACGCTCACGTCGCCGGGCCCGATCATCAATGGGAACTCGACCTGCCCGAGGAGCCGGTCGTCGTCACAGGGGACGCGGCGCGGCTACACCAGGTGCTGGCCAATCTGCTTGCCAACGCCCGGGTCCACACGGGGGCGGGCACGGTCGTGACGACGCGGCTGTGCGCCGAGCCGTCGCACACCGTGCTGCAGGTCATCGACAACGGGCCGGGCATCCCGGCGGCGTTGCAATCCGAGGTGTTCGAACGGTTCGCCCGCGGCGACTCGTCGCGTTCCCGCAAGGGCGGCAGCACCGGGCTGGGCCTGGCGATCGTCTCCGCGGTTGTCAAGGCGCACAACGGAACTATCGCGGTGGACAGCGCGCCGGGTCGTACCGAGTTCACGGTGCGGTTGCCACCCAACGGATGGCAACCGCCCGCGTCGAACTCCGAAGGCGCGCAAGGCGCCTGACCTGATTAGCTGTTGCAGGTCACGTTGATTTCGAAGGGTTTGTTGACCGGCTGCATCGGGTTGGCCATGTCCACCCCGGTGGCGGTGCCGCTGATCTTGTAGGTGTTGCCGTCCTTGCTGGCGGAGGCATTGCCCTGGCCGGCGCCGGAGGTGTAGCCCAGGGTCACGCCGTTGACGTTGCCCAGCCCAACCGATTTCACCTGCGGCGGGCTGCCGTCGCTGAGCACGGCGGCGATGCCGGTCGCCGCGCCACCGATCGCGATGTTGATGGTGCCGCCCGCGTTCGTGCAGACGACCGAGCCCGTGACGTTCTGGTCTTTGCCATCGATGGTGACCTTCGTACCGCCGGATGCACCGGAGCTGGCCGACGCGCTGGTGCTAGAGCTACTCGAGGAACTGCCCGTGGTCGACTTGTTATTACTCGAACAGCCAGAAATTCCCGCGGCAAGAATTGCCGCACCGGCCACCGCGACCGTCAGTTGACGCTTCACCTGTTCTCCTTTGCCCGATAGTTGCGGTCCTCGGCATCGAGGGCCGTCTGGGCAGTATGCGGGTTAACTGAGTCGCGATCCAGAGCCCGAAGAAATTGTTGCTGTGTTCATTAATTAGACGACGAAAAGCCGTCCGAACCGCCTTGGCGGGCGGTGCGTTAATGGCATGGTTGTCAGGGTGGATCACAAGCCTCCCAGCGCCGTCATCGAGTCGGCCCACCGCGACCACGTGCTGCCGTTTCACGATGAAACGGATTTCGCCGACGCCGACCGGGGATTCATTGCCGCGGAGTCGCCGTGCGTGATCAAAGCGGCCGACGGGCGGGTGGTCTGGGACAACGATGCCTACTCGTTCCTGGGCGGGCCCGCACCGGCGTCGGTGCATCCCAGCCTCTGGCGGCAATCGATGCTGGCCGCCAAACAGGGCCTCTACCAAGTGGTTCCGGGTATCTATCAGGTTCGCGGCTTTGACATCTCGAACGTCACGTTCGTGGAATCCGACAACGGCGTCATCGTCATCGATCCCCTGGTGTCCACGGAGGTGGCCGCGGCGGCGCTGACCTTGTATCGCACCCACCGAGGCGGCGAGCGCCGCGTCGTCGCGGTGATCTACACGCACAGCCACGTCGACCATTTCGGCGGCGTATTGGGCGTCACCTCGCAGGCGGACGTGGATGCCGGTGCGGTGGCCGTCCTGGCGCCGGAGGGCTTCATCGAGCACGCGGTGCAGGAAAACGTCTATGCCGGACCGGCAATGACGCGACGGGCAACCTACATGTACGGCTCGCTGCTGCCCCGTGGACCGATGGATCAGGTCGGCTGCGGGCTGGGGCAGGCGCCGTCCACAGGCGAGGTCGCCGTCATCGTGCCCACCATCGACATCCGCACCACAGGTGAAACACACACCATCGACGGCGTGGAGATCGAATTCCAGATGGCGCCGGGCACCGAGGCGCCCGCCGAAATGCATTTCTATTTCCCACGTTTCCGCGCCTTGTGCATGGCCGAGAACGCCACGCACAATCTGCACAATCTGTTGACGCTGCGTGGCGCGTTGGTGCGTGACCCGCATGCCTGGTCGGGTTATCTCACCGAGGCGATCGACACGTTTGCCGATCGCGCCGACGTCGTGTTCGCCTCCCACCATTGGCCGACCTGGGGACGGGACAGCATCGTCACGTTCCTGTCGCTGCAGCGCGACATGTACGCGTACCTGCACGACCAGACGTTACGGTTGCTCAACCAGGGCTACACCGGTGTCGAAATTGCCGAGATGTTCCAGATGCCACCGGCTCTCGAGCAGGCCTGGCATACGCACGGGTACTACGGATCGGTGAGCCACAATGTCAAGGCGATCTACCAGCGGTATATGGGCTGGTTCGACGGCAACCCCGGTCGGCTGTGGCCCCATCCGCCCGAGGCCCTGGCGCCCCGGTATGTCGAGGCGATGGGCGGGATCGATCGCGTCGTCGACCTCGCCAGGGAGGCCTTCGATTCCGGGGACTTCCGTTGGGCCGCAACATTACTAGACCATGCGGTCTTCACCGACAGCGAGCACGCGGTCGCCCGCGCGTTGTACTCGGACACGCTCGAGCAGTTGGCCTACGGGGCCGAGAACGCGACCTGGCGCAACTTCTTCCTCAGTGGCGCAACGGAATTGCGCGACGGTAATTTCGGCACCGCGACCACGACGACGTCCCTCTCGATGCTCAGCCAGCTGACGCCGGAGCAGATCTTCGACGGTTTGGCGATTCGGGTCAACGGTCCACGCAGCTGGGATCTGAACATCGCAATCGATATCGCCTTCGTCGACACCGCGACCAACTACCGGCTGGCCCTGCGCAACGGGGTGCTCGTTCGCCGCAGGGTGCCGCCCGATCCCTCGACGGCGACCGTGACGATCAAGCTGGCCACCAAGGTTCGGCTACTCGCCGTGGTGCTGGGAGACTTCAGCTCGCCCGGCCTGGAGCTCCTTGGTGATCAGACCGCGCTGCAGGCCTTTTTGGATGTGCTCGACGGGCCAGACCCGGATTTCAACATCGTCACGCCGTGACGCCGCGTCACGCGACGTCGATTACCACCTTGCCCAGCACCTTGCGGTCGGCGACATGCCGTAAGGCCGCGGCCGTCTCCGACAGCGGGAATCGCGCGCCGATGTAGGGTCGCACCGTGCCGGCGGCGAACATGTCTGCCAACTCCTTGAGATCGCGCACGGCGTCATCGGGCCGGTCGGTCATGAACGTGCGGATCTCCATGCCGCGTACGCAGATGTCTTTGAGCAGAATGAGATTCAGCGGAATCGCGGGGATGGTGCCGGCCGCATAGCCCAGCGTGACGAAGGTCCCGCCACGCGCGAGCCCGCGCAGCGCCGGCTCCGAATACGATCCGCCCACCGGGTCCAGCACCACGCGGGCGCTGTCGGCGGTGAGCTCACGGATCCGCGTCTTCAGGTCCTCGCGGTCATAGTCCACGGTCGCCTCGGCGCCGCGCTGCCGGCACAGCTCGAGCTTCTCCGGGCTCGACGCCGCGGCCAGCACCCGGGCCCCCATCGCGACCGCCAGGTCGACCGCGGCCAGCCCCACGCCGCCCGCGGCGCCCAGCACCACCACCCAATCTCCTTGCGTGACAGCCGCGGTCGAGCGCAGCGCGTGATAGGCGGTGCGGTAGGTGACGCCGAACGCCGCGGCCGAGGCGAAGTCGGCATCGTCGGGCACGAGCTCGGCTTGGCTCGCGTCGAGCAGCGCCTGTTCGGCGAACGCCCCGAATGTGGTTCCGGAAACCCGTTGTCCGGGACTGAACGGCGCACCGTCACCGGCGGCGATGACCTCCCCGGCGATCTCGTTGCCGGGGATGAACGGCGGCGGAATCTTGACCTGGTACTTGCCGGCGATGAACAGCACGTCGGGGAAGTTGACCGCGGCCGCGCGGACCCGCACCAGCAACTGGCCCGGGGCCGCGACGGGATCGGGCACGTCGTCGATCACCAAGTCCTCGGGAGCGCCGTAGGAACGACAGATCACCGCGCGCATCAACCGGCCTCCAGACCACGTAAACAGAACCGCACCACGTGCGCGATGTCGTCGGGGCCGGGCTCCTCGGCCGAGCCCACGTAGCGGCGCATGGTGGCGGCGGTGCAGCTGAACACCGCCTGTACATCGCGCTCGACGTCGCTACTGCCCAGCGCCGCAACGGGTTCCACGAGGAGCTCGCGAAGTGGCCGCATCATCTCCTGGTCGGCTCCGCGCCAGCTGGTTCCGGACGACATCTGGCCGGCCGCCGCACGTGTCATGCTGATCAGGTGCGGGTCGGCCACCTGTGCCAGCGTGCCCTCGATCCACCGCGCGACCTTGTTGCGCGGCTCGGATTCCTTGGCCATCTGATGCTCGAGGTAGGACACCACGATGCCCACGCCGCGTTCCATAACGGCCAGGATCAGATCGTCCTTACCGGCGAAATAGCGGTAGAACGCCTTGTTCGACGAGCCCGCCTCAACGACGATGTCGCTGACCCGCGGCGGTTCGGGTGCGACGCGTTCCATGACGCGCACCGCGGCGGCCAGGATGCGCTCGACCTCCTCGGTGGCCTCCCGCTGGCGGTCATCCAGTGCCCGCTCGACCGCGGCGGTCACCCGGTTAGAGCTCAACGAGCTCACCGTATTTGGCGCGCGCGGCGGCGCGCCGCACGTCGAGCATCTCGCTGGGCCAGTCGCCCTCCTCGGCGTGATAACCCTTCAGCAGCATCCGGGCCAGGTTGACCTTGTGCGCCTCGGTCGGCCCGTCAGCCAGGCCCAGCGCGATGCCGCCCAGCAGGACGTTGACCAGCGGCAGCTGGTCGGTGAGTCCCAGCGCCCCGTGCACCTGAATGGCCCGCAGGGCAATCGATTTGAGCACCTGCGATGCCAGGATCTTGCAGGCGGCGATTTCGGCGCGGGCGGCGCGCTCGTCACCATTGTCGATCAGCCACGCGGCGTGCAGCACGGTCAGCCGGAACGGGATCAGCTCGGTGTACGAGTCGGCGACGAATTCCTGGACCAGTTGCTTGTCGGCCAGCAGACTGCCCTGGGTGAAGCGGCTTTTGGCCCGGCGGGACATGATCTCGACGGCGCGTTGCGCCATCCCGATGGAGCGCATCGCGTGATGCAGGCGCCCGCCGGCCAGTCTGGTCTGCAATATCAAAAAGCCCTGGCCGGGCTCGCCGAGCAGCGCGTCGGCGGGCACCCGGACGTCGTTGTAATGCACCAGCGAATGACCCGGCTCGTGCGGGTCGGCCCCGACCAGGTGGTGATTGGCTTCCAGGATCAAGCCCTCGGTGCCGGCGGGGATCAGGAACGTCGACGCACCGGTGTGGACCGGCACGTCGGGATCGGTGATCGCCACGACGATGAAGAACGAGGCGACGGAGGCGTTGGAGGAGAAGTACTTTCGCCCGGTGATCACCCAGTCGTCGCCGTCGCGGACGGCGCGGGTGGTGAAGACCCGCGGATCCGCGCCGCCCTGCGGTTCGGTCATCGAGAAGCACGAGAAGATCTCCCCGGATAGCAGGCCCGCCAGGTAGCGGTCCTTCTGCTCCTGGGTTCCGAAGCGGGCGATGATCTCGGCGTTGCCGGTGTCGGGCGCTTGCGTTCCGAAGACGATCGGCGCCCACGGGCTGCGGCCCAGGATCTCGTTGATCAGCGTCAGCTTGACCGCACCCAATCCCTGACCGCCCAGCTCCGGCCCCAGATGCGGTGCCCACAAACCCTTGTCGCGCACCTGCTGCTTGAGCGGGTCGACAATGCGGCGCCGCTCGTCGTTCAGCGGCAGAAACTCGCAGCCCGGAAACAGCACCTCGAGCGGTTCCACCTCGTCGCGAACGAAGCCGCGGATCCACTCGAGCTTCTCCTCGAACTCCGGCTCGGTAGAAAAGTCCCAGGACATTCGAACACTCCTTTCATTAGTGGCGATCCGTCCCCCGCAAGCGGGAGGTGCCCCCAGCGCCCGGCTGCGCCGCGCTTACGATCGCCACGTCAGGGGATCCCGCCGTCGGCCCGCAGGATCGAGCCGGTGGTGAAGCTGGACGCGTCGGACGCCAGGAACAGTGCCGCGCCGACGATTTCGCGCGGGTCGCCTGCGCGCTGCAAGGAAAGGTGCTTGAACGGATTCTGTTCGGCCGCACCGAGATTCCAGGCCTTGCTCACGTCGGTGAGAAACGGTCCGGCCATCAGCGTGTTGACCCGCACCGCCGGACCGAACGCCTTGGCCAGCGCCTCGGTCATGGCGTTGAGCCCGGCCTTGGACGCGGCGTAGGGGATGATGTCGGGTGTTGGCCGCAGCGAGCCGGCCGTGCTCACGTTGATGATCGAGCCCCGACCGGCCGCCACCATGCGCTCACCCACCAAGGCCGACAAGCGGAATGGGCCCTTGAGGTTGAGGTTGACCACGGCGTCGAACAGCTTCTCGGTCACATCGGTCAGCTTGTCGTACAACGGGGACATGCCCGCGTTGTTGATCAACGTGTCCACCTTGCCGAACCGTTCGTAGGCCGCCTCGACCAGGCCGTCGAGCTGATCCCAACGCCCGACGTGCACCTGATACGGCATGGCCGAACGGCCGGTCTCGGCCTCGATCTCCTCGGCGGTGGACACGCAGTTGTCCATGTTGCGGCTCGCGATCACCACGTCGGCACCGCAGCGGGCCGCGCCGAACGCCATCTCGCGTCCCAGGCCGCGGCTACCCCCGGTGATCAGGAAGACGCGGTCGGTGAGATCGAAAAGCTGCTCGGCATACCCCATTTCAGGATCCCTTGGTAGATCGGGCGAGTTCGGCGGCCGTGGCGATGAGCTGGAGGATCATCGGGCCGAACGCGTCGGTGATCTTGGGGTCGACCTTGCCGGTCCGCACCCCGGCCGCGTACGTCTTCTCCAGCACGATGCCCAGTTTCCAGTTGGCCAGCACCAGGTAGTAGTCGATGTTCTCGGTCGACAATCCGCTGACGGTTTCGTAATGCTCCAACAGCTCGCTGCGCGTCGGCATGCCGCGCATGTCGAGATAAAACCCGTCCTCGCGCGGCTTTTCGCCGTCGTAGCCCAGCAGACACCACGCCAGGTCGAGCAGTGGATCGCCCACCGTGGTCATCTCCCAGTCCACGATCGCGGCCAGGCGCGCGGGGGCGCCGTGCTCGAACATCACGTTGGCGAACTGATAGTCGCCGTGCATGATGCCCGGCCGGTAACGCGCCGGACGGTTGCGGCGCAGCCAGTCGGAGGCCTCGTCCAGACCCGGCAGCTCGCGAACCTTGTAGGCGTCGAGGAACGCCAGCCAGCGATCGACCTGCCGCTCGTGGAATCCGTCCGGGCGGCCGAAGCCTTCGAGTCCTTGCTTGCGCCACTCCACTCGGCCCAGCTTGGCCGCGCCGTCGACCAATTGGAAGGCCAGGCCGCGCCGGGCCTCGAGGTCGGTGTCGAACGGCGATTGCCAGCCACCGTCCATCGGGCTCCACCCGTTGATCGCCTGCATGACGTAGAACGGCATCCCTAGAACGGCGCCGGTGTCATCGGCGGCGATCAGCGCCGCGTGCGGGACATCGGTGCCGGACAGCGCCCGCACCAGGCGGATCTCCCGCAGCAGCCCGTCGATGCGGGCGGCGTCGGCCCGGACGCCGGGCATCCGCAACACCATCCGCTGGCCACCGCGCTCGATCAGATAAAGGGTGTTCTGCGAACCGCCCTTCAGCTGGGTCAGCCGCGCCTGTTCGCCATCGCCCGGGGCGTCGTTCGCATCCAGCCAGCGAGCGAGGACGCCCGCGTCGAGTCCCGATTCACCAGTCACTCGCCAACCCTCTCTGCACACCCCGATCTCTGTCGGGAGAATAGCATTCTCCGTGCTAGGGGCAAGTGCGGTATCAGTCCGGTTTGTGCGCGCTCAGCAGGAATCCGGGCGCCATGAAGTGGCCCTCGTCGTCGTGGTCCAGGTGCGCCAGAGGGCCGTCGGGCGAACCGGCCGCATCGTCGGTGCCGTACACCTTCGCCGAGCGGACACCGTCCACCCGCCACAGCGTCGCGACGGCGTCGTGCAATTCGGCTTCGGTGAAGCCGGGCGGGCCCGGCCGGCCCGAATGGGCGTCGTCCAATGCGCCGGCGGCGAAGGCCAGGATGTACAGCGCGGCGCCGGGCGCGGCGGCCCGAAAGATGGACCGCACGTAGTCCTGGCGCCGCTCGGGCGGCAGCGCGTGAAACAGTCCGCTGTCCAGAATCGTGGAGAAGCGACCGTCGTAGCCGCCGAAGCTGGTGACGTCGGCCTGGGCGAACGTCACCGTCGTCAGCCCTCGCTCGGCAGCAGCGGCGGTGGCCGCCTGGATCGCGGTCGCGCTGGCGTCCAGGCCCACCACGGTGTGGCCGAGCGCGGCGAGGTTCAGCGACAACGCGGCGTGGCCGCAACCGGAGTCCAGCACCTCGCCGCGGATCTTGCCCTGGTCGAGGAGCAGCGCCAGCTCGGGTTGGGGCCGGCCGATGCTCCAGGGAGGCGGGGCGGCTTGTCGGTAGGCGGCGTCCCAATCCCTGTCCGGTGCAGTCATCCGTCCTCCTCGGCACTGCGGGCATGAAGCTAGTGCAGCGATGCCATTGTGCACGCCCTGAACGACGGGCAAGGGGCGATGAGAGACTTCGGACCGGCACAACCTTTCGACAAGACAGGAAGAAACATGCAAGTGCTTCTGGTCCGGCACGCGCTGCCGCTGCGCAGCGAACACGAACAAGGTGCCGATCCGGACCTGTCGGAGGAAGGGTTGGCACAGATCGAGCGACTCCCCAAGGCGCTCGCCAGGTTTCCGATCGCGCGGGTGGTGAGCAGCCCGCAGCGCCGGGCCATCCAGACCGCCGAGCCGGTCGCGGCGGATCGCGGTCTGACCGTCGAGATCGACGATCGCTTCGCCGAGTACGACCGCGACCTTCCCGTGTACATCCCCGTCGAGCAGATCCGCGCGGAGATGCCAGAGGAATGGGCGCGCCTGGCTCAGGGGCATCTGCCCAGCGCGGTTGACGAGGACGCTTTTCGTGCCCGGGTGCGCGCCGCGGTCGACGACCTGGTCGCCACCGGCGACCCCGACGACACGGTCGCGGTGTTCAGCCATGGCGGGGTCATCAACGTCCTCCTGCACGAGATACTCGGCACCGCCCGACTGCTGTCCTTTCCGGTCGACTACGCATCGGTCACTCGGCTGTTGTTCTCCCGGTCCGGGCAAGCCACGGTGGCAGCGGTCAACACCACCGAACACGTTTGGGACCTGTTGCCGCGAAACCAGAGGCTGCTCGACGACGACGCGAGCCGTGGCAAGGCCTGAGCGGCGACCGGCAAATCGCAGGTGGTGCGCCGCGTCGAGCCCGGCGATGGTAGACAAGTTCGGTGACTTCAGCTGACCAACTCGAGGGGCTCGACCTGGCCTCGCTGGACTCCTACTTGCGTTCGCTCGGGATCGGGCGCGACGGCGAGTTGCGCGCGGACTTCATTTCCGGTGGTCGCTCCAATCTGACGTTCCGTGTCTACGACGACAGCACCAGCTGGCTGGTGCGGCGACCGCCACTGCACGGGTTGACCCCGTCGGCGCACGACATGGCCCGCGAGTACCGCGTCGTCGCGGCGCTGCAGGACACGCCCGTTCCGGTGGCGCGCACGATCGGGCTCTGCGAGGACTATTCGGTGCTGGGCGCCCCCTTCCAGATCGTCGAATTCGTCGCCGGACAGGTGGTGCGCCGCCGCGCTCAACTCGAGTCGTTCAGCCACACGGTCATCGGCGGCTGCGTCGACTCGTTGATCCGCGTGCTCGTCGACCTCCACACCGTCGACCCCAACGCCGTCGGACTGACCGACTTCGGCAAGCCCAGCGGCTATCTGGAGCGCCAGGTGCGGCGGTGGGGCTCGCAATGGTCGCTGGTGCGGTTGCCCGAGGATCGGCGCGACGCCGACGTGGAACGGCTGCATTCCGGTCTGGGCGAGGCGATTCCGCAGCAGAGCCGCACGTCGATCGTGCACGGCGATTACCGCATCGATAACACGATCCTGGACGCCGACGACCCGACCAAGGTTCGTGCGGTCGTGGACTGGGAGCTCTCCACCCTGGGGGATCCGCTGTCCGACGCGGCCCTGATGTGCGTGTACCGCGACCCCGCGCTGGATCTGATCGTCAATGCGCAGGCCGCGTGGACGTCGCCGCTGTTGCCGACGGCCGACGAACTGGCGGACCGCTATTCGCTGGTGGCCGGTATACCGCTGGCGCACTGGGAGTTCTACATGGCGCTGGCCTACTTCAAGCTCGCCATCATCGCCGCGGGCATCGACTTCCGCCGGCGGATGTCGGATCAGGCCCGCGGTGCGGGCGACGCGTCCGAGCACACACCCGAGGTGGTGGCGCCGCTGATCTCCCGGGGTCTGGCCGAACTGGCCAAGCTGCCCGGCTAGCGCAACGCGGCTGCGTGCTGCCGTTTGGCCGCGCGGCGCAGCTGCAAGATCCGTGCGGTGCCGACCGCAACCGTGATCAGCCCCCCGACCACGGCCGCCAGCAGGATCGCAACTCCCTTGGGTTGGCTCCAGTGCCAGCCCAGGAACTGAAAGTCTGCCGGGGTCGTGTTCTGGGTGATGAAAATCAGCAACAGGATCAGGATCACGAAGCCGGCGATCAGCGACGACCACAGAGCGCCGGCGCGGGTGAACCCGATGGCCGGTTCTCTGGCGGGTGCGCCGGTCTTGGCGGCAGGGTTGGGCTTGGGCGGTGGCTGGCCGGGCGAGGCAGGGGTTTGGCTGCTCATAGTGCCATCTTTGCCCTCTCCGGCGCAGATTGAAACAGATTCGCGCAACCGGTCCTCGCGCGGCAGCGTCCGCGCGGTTCGGGCGTTAGGGTCGGCGTTATGACGGCACTGCCGCACGTGCGGGGCGTGATCACGCGCGCGGCGGTACTGGTGATGGCCATGTTCGTCGTTGCGGCGTGCAGCAATTCCGATCCGCTCAGAGCGCAGGTTCGAAGCCCGAACTCCATTGTCATCGGCTCCGGCGACTTTCCGGAATCGCAGATCATCGCCGAGATCTATGCACAAGCCTTGCAGGCCAATGGTTTCGAAGTGGGCAAGCGGATGGGAATCGGGAGTCGGGAGACGTATATTCCTGCGCTCAAAGACCATTCCATCGATCTGGTACCGGAGTACATCGGCAATCTGCTGCTCTACATCTCGCCACAGTCAAACGCCACCACGCTGGATGCCGTCGAGCGTGAGCTTGACCAGCGCCTGCCCAGTGACCTCTCAATTCTGACGCCCGCCCCGGCCACCGACACCGATACCGTCAGCGTGACCGGGCAGACGGCCAACTCCTGGAACCTGAAGACAATCGCCGATCTGGCCGTCCATTCGGCCGACGTGCGATTCGGTGCGCCCTCGGCGTTCGCGACCCGGCCGGCCGGGCTGCCCGGGCTGCGGCAGAAGTACGGACTCGAGATCAGGCCGGGCAACTTCGTCGCGATCGACGACGGCGGCGGCGCGGTCACCGTGCGCGCATTGGTCGAGGGCAGGGTGAACGCCGCCAACATCTTCACCACCTCACCGGCCATTCCGCAGAACCACTTGGTGGCCCTCGACGACCCCGAACATAATTTCGTCGCCGGAAACATTGTGCCGCTGCTCAATTCGCAGAAGCGATCTGCGCGGCTCAAAGACGTGCTGGATGCGGTTTCGGCGAAGCTGACCACGTCCGGCGTCGCCGGACTCAACGCCGCGGTGTCGGGGAATTCGGGCATCGATCCCGACCAGGCGGCGCGAAACTGGGTACGCGACAACGGCTTCGACCATCCGATCGGAGGATGACTTGATCATCTTCGACAACGTCAGCAAGGTCTTCGCCGACGGAACCATCGCCGTGAACCAGCTCAGCCTCAGCGTCCCCACCGGCAAGCTGACCGTGTTCGTCGGGTCCTCCGGTAGCGGCAAGACCACGGCGCTGCGCATGATCAACCGGATGATCGAGCCCAGCTCGGGCACCATCACGATCGACGGCGTCGACGTGTCCACCCGCGACCCGGTGAAGCTGCGCCTCGGCATCGGATACGTCATCCAGCACGCCGGTCTGATGCCCCACCAACGCGTAATCGACAATGTGGCAACGGTTCCCGTCTTGCGGGGCCAGCCTCGCCGGGCCGCCCGCAAAGAAGCCTACGCGGTGCTCGAACGGGTCGGGCTGGATGCCAAGCTCGCGACCCGCTATCCCGCCCAGCTCTCCGGCGGCGAGCAACAGCGGGTCGGCGTGGCACGAGCGCTGGCCGCCGACCCACCGGTCCTGTTGATGGACGAGCCGTTCTCCGCAGTCGACCCGGTGGTCCGCCATGACCTGCAGAACGAAATACTGCGCCTGCAAGGCGAATTGCACAAAACGATCGTCTTCGTCACCCACGACATCGATGAGGCGCTGCGGCTCGGTGAACGCGTCGCGGTTTTCAAGGGCGGTTCGCTACAGCAGTACGACGAGCCCGCCCGGCTGCTGTCGCGGCCGGCCAACGACTTCGTGTCGCGGTTCATCGGCCTGGGCCGCGGCTATCGATGGCTGCAACTCCTCGACGCGGCGGGGCTGCCGTTGCACGACGTCGAACGGATCACCGCCGACCAGCTCTCCGCGACGGGGCTTTCCGACGGCTGGGCCGTGGTCGTCGACGACGCCGGAGTTCCGCTCGGCTGGATCGACGGCGAGGGGCTGCGACGGCACCGCGACGGTGTGTCGTTGCCCGACAGCATGAGCGGGGTCGGATCGTTGTTTCGGCCGCGGGGCAATCTGAGCCAGGCGCTGGACGCGGCGCTGTCGTCGCCGTCGGGCATCGGCGTCGCCGTCGACGACGGCGGCAGGGTGATCGGCGGCGTGCTGGCCGCCGACGTGCTGGCCGCGGTGGACTCCCGACGACTGGGTTCGGCGGAGCCCAGGGGGACCTGACCGATGCACTATCTGCTCACCCATCTCGACGACGCCTGGGGCTTGACCGGAGTGCACCTGCGGCTGGCGTTGGTGCCGGTGCTGATCGGTCTGGCGATCGCGTTGCCACTCGGCATGCTGGTGCAGCGCACCCGGATCGCCCGCCGGCTCACGACGGCGGCCGCCAGCGTGGTGTTCACCATCCCGTCGCTGGCGCTGTTCGTGGTGTTGCCGACGCTCATCGGGACCCGCATCCTCGACGAGGCCAACGTGATGGTGGCGTTGACGGCCTACACCGCCGCGCTGCTGGTGCGGGCGGTGCTCGAGGCGCTGGACGCGGTGCCCACCCAGGTGCGCGACGCCGCCACCGCGGTCGGCTACCCGCCGATCACGCGGATGCTGAAAGTCGAACTGCCGCTATCGGTTCCGGTGCTCGTCGCGGGACTGCGGGTGGTGGTGGTCACCAACATCGCGATGGTGTCGGTCGGCTCGGTCATCGGCATCGGTGGGCTGGGCAGCTGGTTCACCCAGGGGTACCAGACCAACAAGAGCGATCAGATCCTGGCCGGCATCATCGCGCTGTTCCTGCTGGCGGTCGTCATAGACGTGCTCATCGTGGTGGCCGGCCGGCTGGCCACACCGTGGGCACACGCCACGCGCAGCACCGGCCGCCGCTCGGTCGTCGCACCGGTGGTGGGTGGTGCGCGGTGAACTTCATCGAGCGGGCGATCTCCTATGTGTTGACCGCCGACAACTGGACCGGCCCGGTCGGGCTCGCGGCCCGCATTTTGGAACACCTCGAGTACACCGCCCTGGCGGTGGGCGCCTCGGCGCTGATCGCGATCCCCGTCGGCCTGATCATCGGGCACACCGGGCGCGGCACCCTGCTGGTGGTGGGGGCCGTCAACGGGCTGCGCTCGCTGCCCACGCTGGGCGTGCTGCTGTTCGGAACGCTGATGTTCGGGCTCGGCCTGGGCCCGTCGTTGGTGGCGCTGATGCTGCTCGGTGTGCCGGCGTTGTTGGCCGGCACCTACGCCGGGATCGCCAACGTCGAGCCGACGGTCGTCGATGCCGCCCGCGCGATGGGCATGACCGAGGCCCAGGTGCTGCTGCGCGTCGAGGTGCCCAACGCGTTGCCGTTGATCCTGGGCGGGCTGCGCAACGCCACGCTGCAGGTGGTCGCCACCGCGACCGTGGCCGCCTACGCCAGCCTCGGCGGTCTGGGCCGATACCTGATTGACGGGATAAAAGAACGTGAGTTTCATCTCGCTCTGGTCGGTGCGCTGATGGTGGCCGCGTTGGCGCTGGTGCTCGACGGTCTGCTGGCTGTTGCGGTGTGGATTGCGGTGCCGGGCACCGGACGGCTTCGGCGAACATACCGGGCACTTCCGTCGCGGTTGGCGGGCACGTCTTACGGTAGATGAGTGAACGCAGCCCCCTCTGATCCGTCTCGCCGCGTGTGGCAGACGATGCTCACCTGGCGCGCACAGGATGACCCCCGGATGGAATCGGTACGACTCCAGGTGTCCGGCAACAGAATCAAGGCCAATGGCCGCATCATTGCCGCCGCCACCGAGACCCATCCGGCATTCGGCGCCTACTACGACCTGCTGACCGATGAGGCCGGTGCCACCAAGCGGCTCGGGATGACCGTCACCGTGGCCGAGCGTGAGCGCGTCTTCTCTTTCGCCCGCGACGAAGAGAACATGTGGTTGGTCACCGACCATCAGGGCGAACACCGCGCGGCGTACAACGGCGCGCTCGACGTCGACGTGGAGTTCAGCCCGTTCTTCAATGCGCTGCCCATCCGGCGGCTCGGGTTACACGAGCGAGCGGCGTCGGTCACGCTGCCCGTGGTCTATGTGAACATGCCGGAGATGTCCATCATCGCGGACACCGTCAGCTACAGCAGCACGGGAAGCCGCGACGGGATCAAGGTGCGCACACCAATCGCCGACACCACGGTGAGCGTCGACGAAGAAGGGTTCATCGTCGACTATCCAGGCTTGGCAGAGCGGATCTGATGACCTGGCCCGCCCGGCCCGCGGCGGCCAATTCCGCACGCCAGTTCTCCGCCCCGATCATGACGTGGAAGACGTCGCTGCGCGGGAAGCTGTCGTAGCGCGTTCGCGCGGCATGGCCGGCCTCGATGAGGTCGGCGACCGAGTTGTGGGAAGCCAGCGATTCCCGAGCACGACTCAGCTGCTCGATGACGCGGTCGACCGTGGGTACCAGTTGATCGGAGTTGCCCTCGCACATCGCCCGGACCAGATCCGGGGCGGTGGCCGCCACGCGAGTCCCGTCCCGGAATGACCCGGCGGCCAGCGCGAAGGCCAACGGGACGTCTCCAGCGACGACCGCCAGCGCCTCGGCGAGCAGGTGCGGCAGATGCGAGATGGCCGCCGCGGCGGCGTCGTGTTCGTCGGACCTGGCCGGCACCACCACCGCGCCGCAGTCCAACGCCAACGTCATCACCGTCGACCAGACCGCCGCATCCACGTGATCGTCGACGCTGACCACCCACGGCGCACCGGTGAACAACCCGGCGTAGCCGGCGCTCCAACCCGAGTGGGCGGTGCCCGCCATCGGATGGCCCCCGACGAAGCGTTCCTGCAGACCCGCCGCGACGACCTCGTCGAGTACCGCCTGCTTGACGCTGGTGACATCGGTCAGCGGACACGCCGAGGCCGTCTCCTTGATGTGAGCGAGCATGCCCGCCATCGCCGGCATCGGCACCGCCAGCACGATCAGCGCACCGGAGTCGGCGGCGCGAGACAGGGTCGCGCTCAGATCGGTGGTGGCGTCAAACCCGTCGGCGGTCGCGGCCCGCGCGCCCTCCACCGAGCGGTTATAGCCGAACACCTCACGGCCGGCTGCCGTGGCGGCCCGCATTATCGAGCCGCCAATCAGCCCCAGCCCGAGCACACACACCGGTGTCGTAGAAGGAGGGCTTGCCACATTCCAAGGTTGGCACATCCGTCCGGGAACGGCGCCGTCAGATCTCGCGGCTACCAGGAGCCATCTGGTCAGGGGCCTGGTCAGGGACTACCGTAAGCGGCCATGGGAGCACAACGGGCCTCTGCCCAGGGCTTGTCCGCGGACACACCGGACGGGTTCGGCGTTGCGGTGGTGCGTGAAGAGGGGCAGTGGCGCTGCGCCCCGATGGCCCGCAAATCGTTGTTGAGTTTGTCGGCCGCCGAGACCGAGCTGCGTGAATTGCGCAGCTCCGGGGCGGTCTTCGGTCTGCTCGATGTGGACGACGAATTCTTTGTGATCGTGCGCCCGGCGCCGTCGGGGACGCGGTTATTGCTCTCGGATGCCACCGCAGCCCTGGATTACGACATCGCCGCGGAAGTGCTCGACAAGCTGGACGCCGACATCGATCCCGAGGATCTCGAGGACTCGGATCCGTTCGAAGAGGGCGACTTAGGGCTGCTGTCCGACGTCGGGCTGCCCGAGGCTGTCCTTGGGGTCATCGTCGACGAGACCGACCTGTACGCCGACGAGCAGCTGGGGCGCATCGCCCGTGAAATGGGCTTCGCCGATCAGCTGTCGGCGGTGATCGACCGCCTCGGTCGGTGATCGCAAGCGCGGCGGGTCGCCGCCATCAGGCACGGTCGGTGAGATCTGACGAAGACCTGATCCGTTCCGCACTGTCGGTTGCCGCGACGGCGGGTCCCCGCGACGTGCCCATCGGTGCGGTGGTGGTCGGCGCCGACGGAACCGAGCTGGCCCGTGCGGTCAACGCCCGCGAGGCGTGGGGAGACCCGACGGCCCACGCCGAAATCCTGGCGCTGCGCGCGGCGGCCGAGGTCCTTGGGGACGGATGGCGGCTGGAAGGCGCCACGCTGGCGGTCACGGTCGAACCGTGCACCATGTGCGCGGGCGCTCTGGTGCTGTCGCGCATCTCCCGGCTGGTGTTCGGCGCCTGGGAGCCCAAGACCGGAGCGGTCGGGTCGTTGTGGGACGTGGTCCGCGATCGGCGGCTCAACCACCGCCCGGAAGTGCGCGGCGGTGTGCTGGCCCAGGAGTGCGCCGCGCCACTGGAGGCCTTCTTCGCCCGCCAGCGATTGGGGTGAGGGGCCTGCTGTTCGGTAAGCTGCTCGGCGGTGGCGTGTCCGAGCGGCCTAAGGAGCACGCCTCGAAAGCGTGTGACGGCTAAAACCGTCCGAGGGTTCAAATCCCTCCGCCACCGCCAAGACTGCACGGACGTAAGCGGTTTCCAGATTTGCTGGACACCGGCTGATCGTTGCGTGAGCGCATCCTGCGCGTGTTCGCCTGGTCGCGGCGGTTTCCACATCCGTCTGCGGCCGAAAGTCACGGTTTAAAAATTGCGATTCTGGGCACACTGCGGCATGATCGCACGTCCCAGCGCTCGTCTCCTTGGTCCTGCGCTAGCCGCGGCGTCGGGCGTCGCCGCTTCGGTCCTCGCAACCGCCCTCCCCGCCGCCACCGCCGATCCGTGCCCGGACGTCCAGGTCGTGTTCGCCCGGGGCACCGATGATCCACCCGGCCTCGGCCCGACCGGGCAGGCATTCGTCGACTCCCTGCACCCGCGCGTTGGCGCAAAGTCCTTCGACGTATATCCGGTCGATTACCCCGCCACTCATGACTGGACGAACGCGGGCGAGGCCGGCGTCAGGGACGCGGGCGCCCATGTCCTGTCGATGGCGCACGACTGTCCCAACACCAAGATGGTGCTCGGCGGTTACTCCCAAGGCGCGGCGGTGATGGGCTTCGTCACCTCGCCCGTCGTGCCGAATGGGATCGATCCTGCGAGCGTGCCCAAACCGTTGGATCCGGAAGTCGCCAACCACGTCTCCTCTGTCGTCCTCTTCGCCTTACCCAACGAAAAGGCGATGAACTTCTTCGGCGAGCCGCCGGTCGTCATCGGCCCGCTCTATCAGGCCAAGACCATCCAGGTGTGCGCCGCCGAGGACCCGATCTGCTCCGACGGGATGAATTTCGCCGCGCATGACACGTATTCGACCAACGCCGCGGCGATCGATAAGGGCGCGGCCTTTGCGGCCGGCCTTCTCGCCGACAGTCCTGGCGGGCGCGGCTCGATGTAACCGGACGGCCGTCGCCGTCCTCAGTCAGCCGGCCGGACGCACGGCTTGGGCCGGCGCCGATTGGCGCTAGATGCTTCCGAGCCACTAATTTTCCTCAGGTGAACTTCTCAGCTGCAGGTGCAGCCGCGCGGTGGATCGTCCCCTTGCTCACACTCGCAGCCGTGGCCGGCGTGGGTCTTATGGCCGGTCCGATGCAGGTCCGTCCGGCGCCCGCAGTGCGGCTGGTCGCCGACGGCGACCCGTTGGCCGGAGCGCCGTTCTACGTCAACCCGACGTCGGCGGCCATGCGCGCCGCGCAGAGCGCCGACCCGCCCAGTCCCGAGTTGAGCGCCATCGCCAACACGCCGCAGGCGTACTGGATCGTCCCTGGCGGATCGGTGGCAACGGTCGGCAAGTATGTCGGCGACGCGAATGGGGCCGGCGCCATCCCGGTTCTGGCGATTTACGGCATCCCGCACCGCGACTGCGGCAGCTTCGCCGCCGGCGGTATGGGCTCGGCCGACGACTACCGCTCGTGGATCGACGGCATCGCATCCGGTGTGGGCGCTTCGCGGGTGGCGATCGTTGTCGAACCCGATGCGCTTGCCATGGCCGACTGCTTGTCGGGTGATGCGCGCCAGGAACGCTTCGACCTCATCCGCTACGCCGTCGACACCCTGACCAAGGATCCGAACGCGGCCGTGTACGTCGACGCGGGTCACCTGCGTTGGCACAGCGCCGACGACATGGCCGCCCGGCTCAACCAGGCCGGCGTGGGCCACGCCCGGGGCTTCAGCATCAACACCGCGAACTTCTTCACCACCGAGGACGAAATCGGTTACGGCGAGGCCATTTCGGGGCTCACCAACGGTTCGCACTACGTGATCGACACCTCGCGCAACGGTGCCGGACCGGCCCCCGACTCCGAGCTCAACTGGTGCAACCCGAGCGGCCGGGCGCTGGGCACCCCGCCGACCGCCAGCACCGCGGGCGCGCACGCCGACGCGTACCTATGGATCAAACGTCCCGGCGAGTCCGATGGAACCTGCGGCAAAGGTGATCCCCCGGCCGGCAACTTCGTGAGCCAGTACGCCATCGATCTCGCCCACAACGCCGGTCACTAGACCCTCGCCGTCGAGCCGGTAAGCATGTCGGTGCCGCGGAACGGATTTGCGCTTCGTGATCGTTCTTGGTTGAAAATGGGTAACATTTAGATACCAAAACAGCAAAGCGAGCGCGCGACAAGAGGCATCATGGCCAAGAGAGTCGAGATCATCGCCGTCCTCGCGATCCTTACTGCCTTCATCACGACTCCCGGGACACTGTCCGGTTTCGTCGCGCACGCAGACGATTCGGGGACCGCGCTGTACAGCGGCATCAACCAGCTTCGCCCAGGATGCGGGCCGATCAATGACGATCCCCGCCTGACCGAAGCCGCCCAACGCCACGCCGATGACATGCTGCGCAACGGGGTGAGCGGACACATCGGTTCGGACGGCTCGTCACCCCAGGCGCGAATCACCGCTGCCGGCTACAGAAGCAGGTACTCCGGTGAGATCGTCTTCTGGGGAACCGGATCCGCTGCGACTCCCAGGGAAGCACTCGACATGTGGATGCAGAGTCAGCCACACCGAGACATCATTTTGAACTGCGCATACAACGCCGGCGGCTTCGCCACCGCCTGGGACGGCAACAAGATGACCGCCGTCGGCGACTTCGCGGCGTCGTAAAGCCTGTTAGGGCAAGTGGTATCGATTCACAACTGTGGTCGCTGCGCCCGTCCCGTGGGCGTGCCGCCGCTTGCGAGCGGCCCTCATACGTGGGGCAGCCACCCAGATCCCTTCGGCGACAGCACAAATCCCTCTCCTTGAGTGTCTTTGCATGCGGTCATCCCTGAGTTATCAACCCCACAGATCACCCCGTCGACCGTGATGGAATGAGATGGCGGCAGGGTTTTGACTCCGTTCGGTGTGGGGCCCGAGGGCGTGATTTGTTGTAGACGTGACGCGGTTCCAATCCAATTGACGCGCTGCGATCCATCGGATGCAGGTGAAGCCGGTGGGATTCCAGGAAGATTGTTCCCGGTGCACTGCGCTTGGCCTGACAGAAAGCTGCAGATGATGCCGTCGGGAGTGAGGAAAAATACCTGGGTAGCGGGTATGCCGGGGGTCGATGCGTCAACTCTGTAGTCGGCGACACTGGCTGGGGTATAGCCGCCAAGGTCGGGGAAGCGTGGAGGATCTGCATGCGCACTGCAGGCGCTGATCACGGCGGCGGCCGCAAATGCTGCTGATGCTACTAGTGCCTTGCTGATCATGATTTTCCTATCAGAAACGTTACGCGGGGAGACGACCTTTGCCTTGGCCGTCATTGCGCCGGAGTGACTTGAACCTGCTGCACGTTGTAAGGCGCATTGACATCGGTATTCCACTGGCTGACGAACAAGTTCAGGTTGTTGAGGCTTGAACCGGGCAGGATGTAACCGCCGTAGGGCTGTCGTATCGAAATTGGAGTGTTCCCAGTGTCGTTGTGGGCAATGACTGTGGGAGCGCGTCCACTGAATACTTCGAGGGGATTATTCGCGACTCGCACCTCTACTTGATTCGTGCCGAAGGTGCTATTGAAGCCCGATAGCACCGGCTTTCCGTCCACTTCCCGGAAGCTAAGTTCACCGTAGGTATTCGGGCTCATTGGCACGGTTGCAAGTTCTCCGGGTTTGCCCCACCCGCTGCCGGTCCAGGGTTGCCAGGCGCCGCGGTCGGTGACTTGATTGGGGTCAACCCGGTACATGGTGACGCCTCTGCTGCGGTCGAAGGAGTCGGCGGCGATGTACACCTTGCCATCTTTGGCTTGAAAACCGCTGATCTGTGTAGGTTGGCTTGTCGCGCTGGTGCCGGGGTGAACGGGGTCATTTGGATTCGGCGGGTTCGGGGTCCAGGGACGCCACGACCCGTCGATCGGCTTCCACCCCTGGCCGGGTTCGCTCGTGACTTTGACGAGCCATGAACCCCCCGTGGGGTTTAGTTTGTCGGTGCCTGCAACCATCATGTACGTGATGCCGTCATTCATCCGGATACTCCCGGCGGGAAGCGTGTCTGTCCCCGCTGCTTGAGGTGGCGGTGGGAACAAGACGTTTTGGCCGTCCTGCCCAGTGAGCGGAGTGCCGAAATGGGGACGACCTTGGTCGTCGAAGGTGACTGGCACGGCCACCGATGGGTAGTGCTTCCCGTCGTAAGCCTTGTCACCGGTGAACGAATCCCCAAAGATTGCGAACAATTTCCCAGGCTGTCCGTTCTGCCCGGGCACCTCGACGACTTCCCCCAGGTCCGCCGCACCAATTCCGGGGATACCAGGGATACCACCGGTGCCAGCAACCGGACCTAGATTTCTTACAACGCCCCGCAGCGGCTGCTCAATCCAGTCGTCAACAGCGGCCGGAGGGTCGTAACCGTCGCTGTGCAAATTCCCCATCGACTTCCGCAACGTGTCCGCGTAGGCATTGCGGATTGAATTCACCTGCTTGACCGCTTCGCGGACGTCATCCACGGCCTGGGCATGCGCGGCATGCCTCAACTTCTCCAATTCGTCGTGTTCCGCCGGAGGGAGGTCGAGCGTCAAGTCCTGATCTATCGCGGTTATGAGGTTGTCCAGCCCCCGCAGTTCACTGTCCAGAAGGGCGATCTCGTGAGCCCCCTGCTTTTGTGCATCGGCAAGGGCGGCGGCGATGGACTCCAGGTCGGCGCCTATCTTCGGCAGTTGCTCGGACTGCGCACCAAGGGATTTGGTGACCCGTTGGACTTCATCGGAGTCATTGATCGGATGACCACCATCCTGGTGGTTCCAGGCCGCGGCGAAACGTTTCCGCGCGTCCTCAAAGGCGTGGTCGGCTTCGGCGGTATGACGACCGGCGCCATGAAAGGCCTCCGCCAACTGGGATATCTGAAACGGGCTGCCGGCCTGCAGGCTCTGGTTGATCGCCCACGGGTCGCCGCCGGCCGACGCGATCAGCTCCGCTTCGGTAAAGTTTTTCCACGTCATGGCGCCGCCAGCAGCCGACCAATACCGACGAGCATCGCCGCCCCCTTCTGAGCAGGTATAAACCCTACTACCGGAAGGTCTATGGGGGTTTGGTGTTCGATTGACTTCAGCGAAGGGTTACGAAGGCCGGAACCCGGCTTATGTCTGGCTACCGGCCAGCTTTCGCACCGTCAGCACCTCGATGTCTTGGAACGGCCGTCCCTCGGGCCGGATCAGGTCGTGGAACCACACCTTCGGGACCGATGTATAGGGGTGATCCCATGAGTCCCAGGGGAAGTAGGTCTGGGTCTTGCCGGCGACCAGGCCCCAGTTGATAGCGCCGACGTTGTGGCGCTTCGCAACCGGCAGGATCGACTCGACGGTGCTGCCCTGGGGTCGCGCCATGTACTCGGTGCACAGGATCGGCCGGCCCAGCGGGTTGAGCTCGTTGATCCGGTTCTCGAACCCGGCGGGACCGGCGTAGGAGTGGAAGGTGATCACGTCGGCGTTGGCGAGCTGGATGTCGCTGATCGCGCTGCGGCCCTGCGCCTGCCCCCAATTCCCTTGCCACACACCACTTGTCAGCGGCTGGCTGGGCTCCACCGCCCGGGCCCAGCGGAAGACCTGGGGGAGCAGGTTGGCGACCAGCTGCACCTTGTCGCTTCGTTCGATGTTGCGGTACTGGCGCGCTGGGTTGTCGGGTTCGTTCCACAGGTCCCAGCCCAAAACCCGGTCGTCATTGCGGAATTGGGTCATCACCGCCGTGACGTAGTCGCGCATGACCGGGACGTACTTCGGGTCACCGAGGCGTTCGGCGCCCGGGCTCTGCGCCCACCCCGAGTTGTGCACGCCGGGCCGTGGCGCGCGCTGGCGTCCCGCTCGGGGTTGCGGATCCCAGCAGGAGTCGAAGAAGACGAACAGTGGTTTGATACGGTGGCGTGCCGCGATGTCGACGAATTGACCTAGGCGGGTTTGGAAGCCACGCTGATCGGCCGCCCAGAGCTGATCGTGCAGGAACACCCGTGCCGTGTTGTGGCCGTAAAACTGGGCCCAGCCCAGTTCGGTGTCGATGCGCCGCGGATCGAAGGTGTCCGGTTGGAACATCTCGAGTTGGTTGATGGCGTTCGCCGGAATGTAGTTTGCTCCTACGAGCCAGCCCTGCGCTTGATACCAACGGTTCGCGCGGTCGGGTGACCACCGGCCCGCTTCCTCCGCGGAAGCCCGGGGCATCCGGGCAACTGCGGCGCCTGCCGCGAGTAAAAGAGGGAGTTTCAGGGCCGTACGTCGTTCCACGATGTGACGATAAGTTTTCGGCGCGATTTCCCCGGGATTTGCTCAGCGCGTCGCAACAGGTTCGTCGTCAGCGCTGTCGCGTGGCGACTTTCGCTCGCGATCGTGACCAATCCGTGACCACCAGCACCGGCGCGCCCCGGACCGTTGCAAAGCCGTCCAGGTTAAAATCCGGCCCAACGCGAGCCAAAAACGTTGGCGGACAAGCGGAACCGCTGTTCGTTCTCGAGTTACTAACGCAGCTTGCGGCCGTGGTTGTCTTTGACGCTGCCGGTGAAGATCATGATCGCGTCGACGATCGCCCAGACGATGCCGCCGAGCAAGACCGGAAATCCCAGAAAACAGAACAGGTTGAAGAGAACTCCGAACAGACCAACGCACAACTGTGCTACCGCAATCTGAGTCGAGTCGATGTAGAAGCGGCCGATACCGAACAAGCCGAGAAACAGCTGGAGCAGGCCGGCGGTGGTGGCGGACTTGTCCGACAGCGCCAGCCCGGTAACCGGGTCGCGGCCGTAGGGCGCCTGCGGGTCAACATATCCCGGGTAACCGGCGTACGCCGGATAGCCGGCGTGCCCGGGGTAAGCCTCCGGAGGCGGATATCCCGGCGGTGGCGTATACGGATTCGGTTGCGATCCGTAGCCGGGCGGCTGCCATCCCCACGGCGGCTCGCTGGGCGGATTTCCGGGTGGGTTGGGCGGCGTCGACATCGGTTCGAGTTAACACGGCCGCCGGCCGGGCGTCCACATCGGCCGGCGACGGGACCGGCGTCAAAAAACCTGACGGCGCGGTCCGCGGAATTGCTTCAAACTTCACCCCTGAGAGCGCAATACTGAAGGGGTGCCTGATCGAAATGTGTTAGGCGGTCCGCTGGAACCCTGCGGCACAGACCCGCTGACCGGCTTCTACCGCGACGGCTGCTGCTCGACCGGTCCTCAGGACCTTGGGCGGCACACCATCTGCGCGGTGATGACCGCCGAATTCCTGGAACACCAGCGTTCCATCGGCAACGACCTGTCGACACCGGTGCCCGAGTACCGGTTCCCGGGCCTGTTGCCGGGGGACCGCTGGTGCGTGACCGCGCTGAACTGGCTGCGCGCTCACCACGACGGATGCGCCGCGCCGGTGGTGTTGGCGGCCACTCACGAGAGCACCCTGGAAGTGGTGCCTCTGGAGGCGCTGCAAGAACACATGGTCGACGTGCCCGACGATCTGGCCAACCTGTAGTGCCGGGCCACCGGCGAGGTGGATGAACGACGGATCTCCACCGCGGCTAGCGTCTGTGTCATATTTCTCACCTGACGCGTCGAAGAGGGGTTCGGAGTGGGTCCTGCGGTTGACGACATCGACTTCGACGACTTGACCGCGCCCCAACTGACCGACGTGCAGCGTCAGATCCTGAAGTTCACCGAAGCCCGGCCCGTCGACCTCGACATCGATCGGATGCTCGCGGAGGCCGTCGAGCAGACCGGCCTGACGGCCGGAGCCGCCGATCTCGACGACACCGACGGTTTCGCCGACCGCCTGCGCGCGCACGTCGCGGCGATCGAAGCCGACGAAGGCCTGCGTCAGCTCACCCGCGGCTCGCTGCGCCAACGAATCGTGCGCCTGCTACGCAACCGCATGTCGCTGACCGAGCTCATCCGGCGGTATCCGGAGGTCGAGTCGATCCCGATCGAGAAGCCGTTCATCGTCGTCGGGATGCCGCGCTCCGGCACCACGCATCTGGTGAATCTCATTGCCTCCGATCCACGTCGGCGCGCACTGCCGTACTGGGAGAGCCAGGATCCCATCCCCGCGCTTGGGCAGGGTCCGGACATCTTCGGCGTTGACCCCCGCTACGCGCGCGCCAAGTCGGAACACGATGCGCTGATGGCCAGCGCCCCCGTGGTGGCCGCCATGCACGACCGGTTCCCCGAGGCGATCGAGGAGGAAGTGGAGCTCCTCGACCTCGATCTGGCCTCCTACGTGCTGGAATGGCATGCGCGCGTGCCCGGCTGGCGTGACTATTACCTGGGTCTCGACCAGACCCGGCACTACGCCTACATGAAGAAGGTCCTGCAGGCGCTCACCTTCCTGCGCGGGCCGCGGACGTGGGTGCTCAAGAGTCCGCAGCACTGCGAGCAGCTCGGCCCGCTGATGGCGACTTTCCCCGATGCCACAGTGGCTTTCACCCACCGCGATCCCGTCGCGGTGATCCAGTCGGCGATCACCATGATGGCGTACTCGGACCGGTTGCGCCGCAACAGCATTGACCCGCAGTGGCTGCTGGACTATTGGAGCGATCGCGTGCACCGACTGCTCAGCGCGTGCGTACGTGACCGCGACCTGGTGGCGTCCGAACGCAGCATCGACATCAACTTCCATCAGCTCAACGGCAACGAGATGCCGGTGCTCGAACGGCTTTACCGGTGCGCCGGTGTCGATCTACCGCCGAAGGTGCGGCAACGTTTCCAGCGCTACCTGGACGGCAATCCGCGGGGCAAACACGGCCGCATCCGCTACGAATTACAGCGGCACTTCGGCACGTCGGCCGAGGAACTGCGCGGCCGTTTCGGCTTCTACTTCGACAAGTTCGACGTCCGCCCGGAATGAAGGAGTCACCAGCGATGTCCGAACCTGTCTATCGGAGCAGGCCGGGTGCCGACGCGATGCGCCCGGCGTCTGCCGAGAAGGCCGAAGAGATCGCCCCGGGATTGTGGTGTTCGCCCGGCTTGTCCAACTCGTATCTACTCACCACGGCGGAGGGCCGGGTGATCGTCAACACCGGCATGGGCTTCGAGGGACCGGTGCATCGCGCCAACTTCGACGCCGTGGACTCGTCGCCGGTGCGCTACATCATCTTCACGCAGGGCCACGTGGATCATGTCGGCGGCCTGGACAGCGTGCGAGATCCCGAGACCACCGTTGTCGCACAAGCGAACTGGAAGGCTTGGCGCGACGACAACGACCGGCTCATCCCATACCGGGCCAACCGCAGCGTCTTCGCCTTCAAGGACACCCTGGCCAGTGGCATCCAGGCCATCCAGCGGCGCCTCGGTACCACCCGGCTGGCCGGCCAGAGCGTGCCCGTCGTCGACGTCGACTTCGAGGACACCCTGCGCCTAGAGGTCGGCGGCCGACGCATGGAACTGATTTCCGTGCCCGGCGGCGAGACCACCGACTCCTTGGTGATCTGGTTGCCCAACGAACGAATCTGTCTGTGCGGAAACACGTTCGGACCCCTGATCGGGCACATTCCCAATCTCGTCACCATGCGCGGCGACCGGTATCGGGACGCGTTGACGGCCATCGCATCGGTGGAGAGGGTCCGCGACCTGCAGGCCGACCTGCTGGTGACCGGCCACTTCGAGCCCATCAGGGGTGCCGAACGCATCAATGCGGAGTTGACCCGACTGCGCGACGCGATTCGATACATCCACGATCAGACCGTTGCCGGGATGAACGCGGGCAAAGACGTTCGCGCCTTGATGCGGGAGATCACCTTGCCACCGGAATACGAAGTGGGCCAAGGGTACGGCAAAGTCGCGTGGGATGTGCGGGCGGTCTGGGAGAACTACTCGGGCTGGTTCCACCACGAATCGACCACCGAGCTGTACCCGGTCGCATTCGATTCCGTCGCCGCCGACGTGGTCGAGCTGGCCGGCGCTGATGCGCTGGTGGAGCGGGCGCGGACACACCTGGCCGCCGATCGTGCGCTGCAGGCCATCCACCTCGCCGAGCTTGTCCCGGCCGACCACCCGGGGGCTCGCGGCGTGCTGCGGGAAGCGCATGAAAAACTGCTCGCCCACAGCACGAACTTTTGGGAAAGTGCCTGGCTCCGCCACCAGATCGCGAGGAACACATGACGGCATTCGCGCTACGGCCCGAGGACTTCTACCACACCGGCATCATCGTGTCCGACCTCGAGGCGGCGATGGCCCGGCTGACGGCACTGGCCGGTTACCGCTGGATCACCCCGGTCAGCTACACGTTGCCGTTTCGCATGACGAGCGGAACCCAGGAGGTGACATCGACTTTCGTCTATTCGCTGCAGGCGCCGCACGTCGAGTTGATCAAGGAGGTACCGGGGACGGCGTGGACGGCGGCACCCGGCAACGCGATTCACCACCTCGGCTACTGGACCGACGATTTGGCCGAGAGCGCAAGGAGATTGGAAGACAACGGCTTCACCTTCGAAGCGACCGCCGACACCGCTAACCCGGATCTGGCGCTCTTCGCCTACTACGTCGACGCGGCGGGAACCCGCATCGAGATCGTCGACCGCGCGCTGTTCCCGGACTTTCCGGCCTTCCTGAAGGCGGCGGCCGGACCGGACGCGTCATGAGGCGGGACCGCCAATGCTCTTGACGGTACTGCGCTTCAACTTCGCTTCCCCGCAAGGTGATCCACGCACGCAGGCTAAGCTTCTGTCGGCGGCGCTCGAGCTTGGGCAGTGGGGCGAGTCCCACGGCATCACCTCCATCAGCGTCGACGAGCATCACGCGACCGGGCACGGGTGGAGCTGCAATCCGATCATGGCCGCGGCGATGTTCTTGGCCCGGACCTCTACGCTGATCGCGAGCGTCGACTGCGCACTGGGGCCGCTGTGGAACCCGGTGCGGCTTGCCGAAGACATCGCGCTCGTTGACAACATGAGCCGCGGCCGCCTGCACACCACGGTGGGTCTGGGATATCGCACAGTCGAATACGAGGCACTGGGAGCGGATTTCGGCCGGCGCGGTGCACTGATGGACGGCCTGCTCGAGCGGATGCTGGCCGTCTGGACCGGCGGCGATCCGGAGAACGCGATCTGCGCCGGCACCTGGACGCGGCCGCATCCACCGCTGTACGTCGGCGGCGGCGCTCGCGCCACGGCGCGCCGCGCGGCCCGATTCCGGCTGCCGCTCAGCCTGGCCGATCACCTGCCGGACATCGCCGCGTACTACCGCGAGCTGTGTGCCGAGGCCGGCATGTCGCCGTTCGTCCTCATGCCGGGGCCGATCAATCGCGGAATGATCTACCTGCACGAGGATCCGGACCGGGCATGGGCGGAGCTCGGCGACCACATTCTCTGGGAGGCAGTCACTTACGGCCGATGGTCAACCGCCCAGCGTTCGCTTATGCACCTGCCGGGTGTCCGAACCCTGGACGAGGTCAGGGCGTCGGGCCGATACCGCTTCCTCACCCCCGATCAGCTGATCGCGGAGGTGCGCGACGCGGACAATTACGGCCCGCTCGTCATGCATCCCCTGGTCGGCGGCATGCCCGTCGACGAAGCGTGGAAGTCGGTCCAGATGCTCACCGACAAAGTCCTTCCCGCGCTCGACTGACCGCACCGAATCCTCAACCCCCGATTGCGAACCCGGATTACGGGTACCTGAGCTTGAAGCCAAGCTGAGTTACGAAGAGGGAGATCGATGAGATCTGAGGCAAGCAAGGCGATGACATTAGCCGGCGGTGCTGCCATGTTGGCGCTCGGGATCGGTTGGGGTGCCGGCACGACTGCATCGGCCGACGCTCCCGCGGCGCCACCGACGCCCACGTCGGCCAGCCCGGCGCCAGCGCCCCCGCCACCCGCACCCGCGCCCCAGGTGCCATACGGCGGCGGCGCGAGCGGTACCACCAACGGCGGGGGAGCGGGGGCCGGCGGCGGAGCGGGGGGAGGCGGGAGAGCCGGCGGCGGTGGCTGAGCCGACCCGGCAACGGCACTAACCGCCGCTGTGCTGCTCCAGCCACTCGGCCAGCGAGCGACCCGCGTCCAGCACATGTCGTTCGGCGATGGTGCGCGCCCGCTCGGCGTCTTTGTCACCGAGGGCGTCCAGCAATTCCTGGTGTTCGTCGAGTGAGTGCTTCTCGTGCTCGGGGAACAAGGTGAGGAAATTGCTCGGCACCACGCGGGCGACCTGCTTGATCTGATTCAACAGTCGCGGCGAGTGGGCGGCGCGGTGGATCATCTGGTGAAAATGCCAGTTGGCCTCGCCGATGCTGTCGTCGCCGGACCGTGCGACGACGTCGGCCGCAAGTTCATGCAGGGTCTCCAGCTCGGCTGTCTCGATCCGCTCGGCGGCCCACGCCGCGGCCTGCCCGGTCAGCACACCGAGAATGGTGAAGCTGTCCAGCACGTCACCCGGGCTGATGCCGAGCACCGTCACGCCGCTGCGTGGGGCGACTTGGACCAGCCCTTCGAAGGACAGCTCCAGTAGCGCCTCGCGCACCGGCGTGCGGCTGGTCGCGAACTCCTCGGTGATGGCGTCGAGGTCGACGCGTGATCCGGCAGGCAGGGCGCCGGTGAGAATCCGGTCGCGCAGCTCGCGTGCTGCGCGCTCGCGGACCGTCCCGGCGATGTCGATGCCTGCCACCTGGGCAGAATACCAAACGACAGATCTAGCGTTTGAAATCTGAAATATCAGATGTTACGTTTCAAACCATGCGCACCGACAGAATGGCGCTCGTCGCCTTCATGCAGGCCGGCAGCACTTCCGTCTACGCCGGCTCGTGGCGGCACCCCGCAACCGAGCACCGATACCTGGATGCCTCCTATTACGCCAAGGTCGGTCGCCAGCTCGAAGAGGGCTGCTTTGACCTGATGTTCTTCGACGATCGCTTGGCGATGCCGGGGGTCTACGGCGGCTCGGCGGACGAAGCCGTCCAGTACGGCGCCCGCCCGGTCAAGCTGGACCTCAGCGTGATCCTCGGGGTGCTCGCGCAGGCCACGTCGAAAATCGGGCTGGGCGCCACCTACTCGACGACCTACTACCAGCCATTCCACGTCGCGCGGACCTTCGCCTCGCTGGATCACCTTTCGGGTGGCCGCGCCGCCTGGAACGTGGTCACGTCGGTCAACGACAGCGAAGCACAGAACTTCGGCGTCGACGCACACCTCGGCCACGACGAACGTTACGACCGCGCCGACGAGTTCATGGATGTGGTGACCGGCCTGTGGGACACCTGGGAGGACGACGCGATCCTGCACGACCGGGTGTCCGGGCAGTACGCGGACCCCGCCAAGGTGCACGAGTTGGGGCACGTCGGCCAGTTCTTCTCATCGCGCGGCCCGTTGACGGTACCGCGCACCCCGCAGGGCCGCCCGGTCATCATCCAGGCCGGCTCGTCGGGCCGCGGCCGCGAATTCGCTTCGCGGTGGGCCGAATTGATCTTCACCGGCGACCCGGGTATCGACGTCGCGCGCAGCCACTATGCGGATCAAAAGGACCGGATCGCCGACGCCGGCCGCGATCCCGCCGCGGTTCGCATCTGCCCCATGGCATACGCGGTCGTCGGCGAGTCGGAATCCCACGCCACGGAGCGCGAAGCCATGTTCCTCGATGATCTGTTCATCCCATGGCATCCCTGACGCTGTTGTCGGAGTTGATGAATTATGACTTCGCGCAACACGATCTGGACGACCCCGTCACCGACGAGCTGATCGCGTCAGTCTCCGGAATTCGCGGGCTGGTGCAGAACCTGCGCAAGCACATCGGCGGTGACACTGTGACCGTGCGCGACCTCGCCAACCATCGCGCCACCCTGCTGCAGGGGCCGCGTTTCGTCGGCACCGGCCAGCAGGTCGCAGACCAGATGGCGGACTGGTTCGAAACCGGCGCCTGCGACGGATTCGTGCTGGCCGCAACGCATCTGCCCGGAGCGTTTGAAGACGTCGTGCGCATGGTGGTGCCGGAGCTGCAACGCCGGGGGCTGTTCCGCACCGAGTACGATTCTTCGACGCTGCGCGGACACCTTGGGCTGCGACGTCCTTCGAACGCCCGGGCAGCCGCCGGTGCCAATGCTTGACGGACTGCGGGTACTCGACCTCGCCACTCTGGCCGCCGCGCCGCTGGTGGCGACCTACCTGGGCGAGTTCGGCGCCGACGTGATCAAGGTCGAGGATCCCCGCAACGGCGACCCGATCCGGGGCTGGGGTCACCAGCGCGACGGCGTGGGACTCATGTGGAAGTCGTTGTCGCGCAACAAGCGCTCGATCACCCTGGACCTGCGCTGCGCCGAAGGCCAGGCGCTGGTGCGCCGACTGGTGGAGCATGCCGACGTCGTCATCGTCAATACCCGTCCGCAGACCTTGCGTAAGTGGGGCCTGGACTACGAGAGCCTGCGCGCGGTCAACGACCGGATCGTGATGCTGCACATCACGGGCTACGGGTTGACCGGCCCCAAGAGTGAGCGCCCCGGGTTCGGCACATTGGGAGAAGCGATGAGCGGGTTCGCGCACATCACCGGCCAGGCCGGCGGCCCGCCTACACTGCCGCCGTTCATGCTGGCCGACGGCGTGGCTTCACTGAACGCCACCTACGCGGTGATGATGGCGCTGTATCACCGCGACGTGCACGGGGGGCCGGGTCAGCTGATCGACGTCAACCTGATCGACCCGCTGGCCCGCCTGCTCGAACAGACGTTGTTGGGTTACGACCAGTTGGGTCTGGTACCCGAGCGGTCCGGCAATCGGTGGGATATTTCGGCGCCGCGCAACACCTATCAGACGGCAGACGGGCGGTGGCTGGCCATGTCCGGGAGCTCACCGGCGCTGGCGCTGCGGGTGTTCCGGGCGATCGGGCGAGACGACCTGGTGACAGATCCGGACTTCTGCGATCCTCAGCGCCGGCTTGCCAGGGCGCGTGAGGTCGACGCCGTGGTAGCCGATTGGGTTGCGACAAAGACGCTTTCGGAGGCGATGGCGGCCTTCGACGCCCACGAGGTGGCCGCGGCCCCGGTTTACGACATCGGCGATCTGGTCGCCGACGAGCAACTCACACATCGTGAGGTGTTCATGTCGGTCGACGATGCACAGCTCGGGGCGATGAAGGTGCAGGCTCCCGTTCCACGTTTCTCATCGGCGCCCGGCGCGCTCGGCCACCTCGGACCGCGCCTCGGCGAACACAACGCCGAGGTTTACGGCGAGCTACTCGGTCTGACTGCCAACGATATTGACGATCTGCGTGCCCGCGGCGTGTTGTGACAGAAGGAGTTCGCTAGTGACCGATCTACTCCGTCGTTCCGAACTCGCGGTCCCCGCGTGCAACGACAACATGTTCGAGAAGGGCGCCCGGTGCGGTGCCGATCTGGTGTTCCTCGACCTCGAGGATGCGACGCCCGCGGGCGTCAAAGTGGAATCGCGCGCCAAGGTCATCGCCGCTCTCAACGACGTCGACTGGGGTCGTACGGCCCGCGCCATCCGGATCAACGGCCTGGACACCCAGTGGTGCCACGACGATGTCGTCGATGTGGTGACCAAGGCGGGTCAGAACCTCGACACGATCATCATTCCGAAGGCCCGGCGGGCCCGCGACGTCTGGTGGGTGGACGTGCTGCTCACCCAGCTGGAAGCGAAACTCGGCCTGGACAACGCCATTCGGCTCGAGGTGCTCATCGAAGAGGTGGAAGGCCTGGCCAACGCCGAGGAGATCGCGGCTGCCAGCCCCCGCCTGGACGCCTTGATCTTCGGGGTGGGGGATTTCTCGCTGTCCCAGGGCGCGCGGGTGGACACCAACTTCGTCCCGCTCGGTGAATATCCCGGCGAATTCTGGGCTTACGCGCGCAACAAGGTGATCGTGGCCGCGCGCATCGCCGGGATCGACGCCATCGACGCGCCGTATCCCGACTACCGGGACCTGTCGGGCTACGAGCGCGACGCGCGGCGCGCATCGTTGCTCGGCTACACCGGTAAGTGGGCCATCCATCCCGATCAGGTGCCTGTCGCCAACGAGGTCTACGCCCCGACCGCCGACGAAATCGCCCGGGCTGAAGCCAATGTCGCCGCCTATCGGGAAGCCGAGGCCGAGGGCCGCGGCGCGGTCGGGGTGAACGGTGTGCTGGTCGACGCGGCCCACGTGAAGCAGGCCGAGCAGACGCTGGCGCGCGCCGCCCTGATCAAGAGCAGCCTCGCCTGATGGGGCGGCGACCCGCTCGCGATCGCCGCTAGTCGATCACCACCAGCAGGTCGCCACCCTCCACCTGAGCGGTGTGCGACACCGCAATTCGTTCGACCTTGCCGGCCTTCGGGGTGGTGACGGCGGCCTCCATCTTCATCGCTTCGATCGTCGCGATGGTCTGGCCGGCTTCGACTTCCCCGCCGACCTCGGTGGTCACCGTCACGACGCCGGCGAAGGGCGCGGCGATGTGGTCCGGGTTGGCGCGGTCGGCCTTCTCGGCGGCGGGCACGTCCGAGGCGACGCCGCGGTCACGCACCACGACGGGACGCAGCTGACCGTTGAGGATGCACATCACGGTGCGCATACCGCGTTCGTCGGCCTCGGAGACGGCCTCCAGCCCGATCAGCAGCTCGACGCCGCGCTCCAGCTCGACGCGGTGTTCATCCCCGTGGCGCAACCCGTAGAAGAACTGGTTGGCGCTCAACCGCGAAGTGTCGCCGTACAGCTCGCGATGGTCCTCGAGTTCCTTGGTGGGTCCCGGGAAGAGCAGCCGGTTCAGCGCGGTCTGCCGGTCGGCACCGGGTGTGGCCAACGCCTTCTCGTCGTCGGCCGACAGTTGTTGCTCCGGCTTCGCCGGACCGCGTCCCTCTAATGCCTTGGTGCGCAACGGCTCGGGCCAGCCGCCCGGCGGGTCACCGAGTTCGCCGCGCAGAAAGCCGATGACCGAATCCGGGATGTCGTAGCGTGCGGGATCGTCGGCGAATTCCTGCGCGCTGACCCCCGCTCCCACCAGCGCCAGCGCCAGGTCGCCGACCACCTTGCTGGACGGGGTGACCTTGACGAGGTGCCCCAGGATGGCATCGGCTCCGGCGTAGGCGTTTTCGATGTCCTCGAACCGGTCACCGAGGCCCAGCGCGATGGCCTGCTGGCGCAGGTTCGACAACTGGCCGCCGGGGATCTCATGGTGGTAGACGCGTCCCGTCGGCGCCGGCAGCCCGGATTCGAACGGCGCGTACACCTTTCGGAGCGCTTCCCAGTACGGTTCCAGGTCGCAGACCGCCGGCAGTGACAGCCCGGTGTCGTAGGCCGTGTTGGCCGCGGCGGCCACGATCGACGACAGCGCGGGCTGGCTGGTGGTGCCCGCGAGCGGGGCGGCGGCGCCGTCGACGGCGTCGGCCCCGGCGTGCCAGGCCGCCACATAGGTCGCCAGCTGCCCGCCCGGCGTGTCGTGGGTGTGCACGTGCACCGGTACATCGAAACGGGACTTGAGCGCCGAGACCAGCGTCGCGGCCGCGGGCGCGCGCAGCAGGCCGGCCATGTCCTTGATCGCCAGCACGTGTGCGCCCGCGTCGACGATCTGTTCGGCCAGCTTCAGGTAATAGTCGAGCGTGTACAGCTTTTCGGCCGGGTCGCTGAGATCACCGGTGTAGGACATAGCCACCTCGGCAATCGCCGCCCCGGTTTCCCGCACGGCGTCGATGGCCGGCCGCATCGAGTCAACGTTGTTCAGCGCATCGAAGATCCGGAAGATATCGATGCCGGTCGCCGTCGCCTCCTGGACGAACGCCGTGGTGACCGTCTCCGGATAGGGTGTGTAGCCGACGGTGTTGCGCCCGCGCAGCAACATCTGCAGGCAGATGTTGGGCAGCGCCTCGCGCAGCGTGGCCAGCCGTTCCCACGGGTCTTCCTTCAGAAAGCGCAGCGCCACATCATAAGTTGCCCCGCCCCAGCATTCGATGGACAGGAGCTGCGGTGTGGTCCGCGCGATATAGGGCGCCACCTTGATCAGGCCGCTGGTGCGGACCCGCGTGGCCAGCAGGGACTGGTGCGCGTCGCGGAACGTGGTGTCGGTGACGCCGACGCCGGGCGACTCGCGCAGCCAGGTCGCGAATCGCTCCGGCCCGAGTTCGGTCAACCGCTGCTTGGATCCCGCAGGCGGGTCAGTCGAGAGGTCGATGTCGGGCAGCTTGTCGTGCGGGTACACCGCCGACGGACGCTCACCGTGTGGCTTGTTGACGGTGACGTCGGCCAGGTAGTTGAGAATCTTGGTGCCGCGGTCGGCGGAGGTGCGGGCGGTGAGCAGCTGCGGGCGCTCCTCGATGAACGATGTCGTGATGCGGCCGGCCTGAAAGTCCGGGTCGTCCAGAACGGCTTGCAGGAACGGGATATTCGTCGAGACACCGCGGATCCGGAACTCGGCGACCGCCCGTCGCGCCCGGCGCACGGCCGTGGCGAAGTCGCGGCCCCGGCAGGTCAGCTTGATCAGCATCGAGTCGAAGTGCGCGCTGATGTCCGCACCCAGCGTGGTGCCGCCGTCCAACCGGATGCCCGCGCCGCCCGGGGTGCGGTAGGCGGTGATCCGGCCGGTGTCCGGGCGGAAGCCGTTCGCCGGATCCTCGGTGGTGATCCGGCACTGCAGCGCCGCGCCGTGCGGGACGACCGAATCCTGGTTCAAGCCAATGTCTTCCAGGCTCTGCCCGCCGGCGATCCGCAGCTGCGCCGACACCAGGTCGACATCGGTGATCTCCTCGGTGACCGTGTGCTCGACCTGGATCCGCGGGTTCATCTCGATGAACACGTGATTGCCGCGTTCGTCGAGTAAGAACTCGACCGTGCCGGCACACGTATAGCCGATGTTGCGCGCGAACGCCACCGCGTCCGCGCAGATCTGTTGGCGCAGTTCAGGGGCCAGGTTGGGTGCCGGTGCGATCTCGACGACCTTCTGGTGGCGGCGCTGCACGCTGCAGTCCCGCTCGTAGAGGTGCATGACGTTGCCCTGGGTGTCGGCCAGGATCTGCACCTCGATGTGCCGCGGATTGATCACCGCCTGCTCGAGAAACACCGAGGCGTCCCCGAACGCGGACTCAGCCTCACGGCTGGCGGCCTCGATCGCCTCGGGCAGCGACGTGGCGTCGGCCACCCGGCGCATCCCTCGACCGCCGCCACCGGCGACCGCCTTGACGAACAGCGGGAACTCCATCGACTCGGAGGCCGTCATCAGTTCGTCCACCGACGTCGAGGGTGCCGAGGAAGCCAGCACCGGAAGACCGGCTTCCCGCGCCGCCGCGATCGCCCGCGACTTGTTGCCCGTGAGCTCGAGCACCTCCGCGCTCGGGCCGACGAAGGTGATGCCCGCCGCGCCGCACGCTGCCGCCAGGTCCGGATTCTCCGACAGGAAGCCATACCCGGGGTAAATCGCATCCGCTTCGCAAGCCTGGGCCGTCGCGACGATGTCGTCGACCGACAGGTACGCGCGGACCGGGTGGCCCTCCTCGCCGATCTGGTAGGACTCGTCGGCCTTCAGCCGATGCACCGAATTGCGGTCCTCGTAGGGATAGATCGCGACCGTGCCGATTTCCAGCTCATAGGCCGCGCGGAACGCGCGGATCGCTATCTCCCCGCGATTGGCGACCAATACCTTCGCAAACACGGTATTTACGATAGAGCGCGCTGCGGAGGTCCGACATACTCGCTCAGCGGACGGATCAACGCGTTGGATGCGGTCTGCTCGATGATGTGTGCCGTCCAGCCGGTAATCCGGCTCATCACGAAGATCGGCGTGAAGATGCCGATGTCGAAGCCCATCAGGTAGTAGGCCGGCCCGGTCGGGAAGTCCAGGTTGGGTTTGATGCCATTGGCCTCGGCCATGCCCCTCTCCAGGACCTCGTAAATGTCGAGCCACTTCTGGCCCGCGCGGGCCGCGGCGACGCGTTTGAGGGCCTCCTTCATGGTCGGCACCCGTGAGTCGCCGTTTTTGTACACCCGGTGCCCAAAGCCCATGATCTTGTCTTTGCGATCCAGCTTGCCCCGCAGCCACTCCGCGGCCTTGTCGGCGGTACCGATCTCGAGCATGTCGTGCATGACCGCTTCGTTGGCGCCGCCGTGCAGCGGGCCCTTGAGAGCGCCGATGGCGGCGGTGACCGCGCTGTAGATGTCGGACTGGGTCGAGGTGACCACCCGGGCGGCGAACGTCGACGCGTTGAAGCTGTGCTCGGCATACAGGACCATCGACTGCTCGAACGCATCCACGACCACCTGCTCGGGCACGTCACCGAAGCACATGTGCAGGAAATTCTGCGCATAGTTCATGTGGCTGTGCGGGGCGATGGGTTCCAGGCCACGCCGGCGGCGCATGTCGGCGGCGACGATGGTGGGCAGCACCGCGAACATCCGCAGCGCCTTGGCGTAGTTGGCCGCCGGACTGCTGTCGTCCTCTTCGGGATCTTCGGCGCCCATAGAGCTGATGAAGGTGCGCACCACGTCCATCGGGTGGCAGGTTTCGGGCAACTTGGACAACAGCGACACCTGGGATCGGTTCAGCCGGCGGGCGGCCCGTTCCCGCTGGGTGAACAGCGCAAGCTGTTGATCGTCGGGCAGCTCGCCGTGCCACAGCAGGTAGGCGACCTGCTCGAAGCTGCAGTTGGCCGCCAGGTCTTGGACCGCGTATCCCCGGTAGGTCAGGGAATTGGTCTCCGGGACGACCTTGGAAATGGCGGTGGTGTCGACCACGACACCGGCCAGGCCCTTGTAGATGCGGGGTTGGTTGTCTTCGACGGTGCTCATTGCACGCCTCCTCGGAGGGCGAAGTTGTAAATGTCGGAATCGAATTGGTTGTAATCGGCGTAGCGCAGCAGCTCGTAGAGTCGGCTGCGCTGTTGCATGCGGTCTAGAAGCCCGGATTGTGTTCCGCTGTCGGCTATTTCACGAAGGCCGGCCTCGACCGCGTGCATGGCCAGCCGAAGAGTGGTCACCGGGTAGATCACCACGTTGTAGCCGATGTCGGACAGCTGCCGAGCGGTCAACAGCTCTGACTTGCCGAACTCGGTCATATTCGCCAGCAGCGGCGTGTCCACCGCGGCGCGGAACTGTTCGAATTCCGTCGGCGTGTGCAGCGCTTCGGTGAAGATCAGGTCGGCGCCCGCGTCGGCATAAGCCTTCGCGCGGTCGATCGCCGCCGGAATCCCTTCGATGCCGGCGGCGTCGGTGCGGGCGCAGATGATGAAATTCGGGTCGCGCCTGGCGGATACGGCGGCGCGCAGGCGTTTGATCATCTCGCCGGCCGGCACCACCGCCTTGCCGTCGAGATGTCCGCACCGCTTGGGGTTTTCCTGATCCTCCAAATGGCAACCGGCCAGCCCGGCGTCCTCCAGCACGGTCACGGTGCGCGCGGCACTCATCGGTTCTCCGAAACCGGTGTCGGCATCGATGAGGGTGGGCAGGTCGGTGACCGAAGCGATCTGTGCGCCGCGACCGCTGACTTCGGTGAGGGTGGTCAGGCCGATGTCGGGCAGGCCGAGGTCGGCCGACAGCACCGCCCCGGACACGTAGACCCCGTCGAATCCGAGTTCGGCGACGAGCTTTGCCACCAGGGGCGAGAAGGCGCCCGGAAACCGTTGTAGCCGACCACTTTCCAGCGCGGCGCGGAATTGCGCCCGTTTCTCTGCCGCGGGCGAGCCCGCGCCGATCAGTCCGCTCATCAGAAGATTCCCGCTGGAATCTTGGGCGCCTTCTCGAGCACCAGCGGACCGACGGTGATGTTGAGCGCACCCAGCGCGCCCGCCTGTAGGTCCGGCAGGGCCTCAGCAGCTGACAGGAACCGCTGCTGCTCGGTGTGACTGACGACAGCCTCGGCCAACTCGGTGAATTTCCCGATGTACTGCTTGCGCTCAAACGACCGGGCCCCCAAGGGGTGTGCGTCGGCGACGGCGATCTCGTCGACGATGACCTCACCGTTTTTCAGCGTGACCTCGGCGCGGGCACCGAATGCCTTCTCCGCGGGGTCGGCGGAGTGGTAGCGCCGGGTCCATTCGGGATCGTCGACCGTCGAGACCTTGCGCCACAGCTCGATGGTGTCGGGCCGGTGTGCCCGCTCCGGTGCGTAAGACCTTTCGTGATGCCAGGTTCCGTCCTGCAGCGCGACCGCGAAGATGTACATCACCGAGTGGTCCAGCGTTTCGCGGGAGGCATCGGGGTCGAACTTCTGGGGATCGCCTGATCCGGTGCCGATCACGTAGTGGGTGTGGTGGCTGGTGTGCAGCACGATCGTGGCGATCTGGCGCAGGTCGCCGATCTGTTCGCGCATCCGGCGGGCCAGGTCGATCAGCGCCTGGCTCTGATATTCGGCCGAGTGCTCCTTGGTGTAGCTGTCCAGGATGGCGCGCTTGGGCTCGCCGGGTTCGGGCAGCGGGACCTGGTAGGTGTGCTCGGGACCCGAGAGCAGCCAGGCGATCACCCCGTCCTCGCCCTCCCAGATCGGGGCGGGCGCGCCCTCGCCGCGCATGGCGCGGTCGACCGCCTCGATGGCGACCTTGCCCGCCCAGGCGGGCGCGTACGCCTTCCAGCTGGAGATCAGGCCCTTGCGTGACTGCCGGGTGGACGTCGTCACATGCAACGCCTGCCCGATCGCCTGGTAGATGGTCTCCTTGTCCAGCCGCAGCATGGTTCCCAGGCCGGCGGCCACTGACGGGCCGAGGTGGGCGACGTGGTCAATCTTGTGCTCGTGCAAGCAGATACCCTTGACCAGATCGATCTGGATCTCGTAACCGGTTGCGATGCCGCGAATCAGGTCGGCTCCGCCGATCCCGAGGTGCTGGGCAACGGCCACCAGCGGGGGGATGTTGTCGCCCGGGTGGGAGTACTCGGCGGCCAGGAAGGTGTCGTGGAAGTCCAGTTCGCGCACGGCGACGCCGTTGGCCCAGGCCGCCCACTCCGGGGAGTAATCGCCCTGGATGCCGAAAATCTTCGCGCCCTTGAGCGAGTTGGGGTGCGCCTGCGCCTGAGCCCGCGCCGCGGCGACCGGGCGACGCGTCACCGAGGCGGCCGAAACGGCGGCGTTGTCGATGATGCGGTTGATCACCATCGCCTCGGTATCCGCAGGCACGGAGATCGGGTCCGCCGCGACCTCGGCGATCTTCCACGCCAAGTGCTCGCTACGCGGGAAGTCGTCGGCGCTGCGCCGGGTTCGCACATCATGGATCCGCATAAGCCACACAGTACGCAGCGCCGGATACCGGGTAAATCCCCTGTAAAAGCGTAATTGTGTGTCCTTAGCGGCAGGGTTTTGCAAACTTTGTGAAAGGGGCGGGCGTAGCGTGTGTCAGGTGGCGAAGACGTTCGCCGGAGCGCGGCTGCGGCGATTGCGCGAGGAGCAGGGGCTGACTCAGGTGGCGCTGGCGCGCGTCCTGGGACTGTCGACCAGTTACGTCAATCAGCTGGAAAATGATCAGCGCCCGATCACGGTTCCGGTGCTACTCACGCTCACCGAGCGGTTCGACTTGCCGACGCACTACTTCGCACCGGAATCCGACGCCCGCTTGGTGTCGGACCTGCGTGAGGTCCTGGCCGATACGTCTGCGACGGCCGGGCAAGTCGAGGAGTTGGTCGCCCGCATGCCGGCGATCGGGCAGACACTGGTCAATCTGCACCGCCGGCTGCATGACACCACCGCCGACCTCGAAGCGCTGCACAGTCGCGCGAATGTCGACATGTCGGGAATGTCCCAGCAGCCAATGCCTTTCGAAGAGGTCCGCGATTTCTTCTACGATCGCAGGAACTACATCGGCGAACTGGACGTCGCGGCCGAAGATCTCTTCAACGAGAACCGGTTGCGCATCGGGGGTCTCGACGGCCAGCTGGCGGAGCTGCTCGCCGACCAACTCGGTGTCGCGGTGGTGATCGACGACGGCCAGGCGCTGGGTCCCAACTCCAAACGGCTGTTTGCGCCCGAATCGAAGACCCTTTATCTGGCGCGGTGGCTTCACCCCGGCCAGCGCGCTTTTCAGCTCGCCACCCAGATCGCCCTGCTGACCCAGGAAAGGATGATCACCGGGATCATCGCCGGCGACGATCAGCTCAGCGACGATGCGCGTGGCGTCGCCCACATCGGTCTGGCCAACTATTTCGCCGGTGCCCTGTTGCTGCCTTACCTGAGATTCCTGGAAGCCGCAGAGGGTGTCCGCTACGACATCGACCAGCTGGCAAGGCGATTCGATGTGGGGTTCGAAACCATCTGCCATCGGCTGTCCACCCTGCAACGCCCCAACGCGCGCGGCGTTCCCTTCATCTTCGTCCGCACCGACAGCGCGGGAAACATCTCTAAGCGGCAGTCGGCCACGGCGTTTCACTTCTCCCGTGTCGGCGGAAACTGTCCGTTGTGGGTGGTGCATCATGCGTTTTCCCGGCCCGGCCAATTCCTGACGCAGGTCGCGCAGATGCCCGATGAGCGCACCTACTTCTGGATAGCGCGGACCACGACGACCGAGCCGAGCCGCTACCTCGGTCCGGACAAGAGCTTCGCCATCGGGTTGGGCTGCGACGTCGCCCATGCCGAGAAACTCATCTACTCCGTAGGCATCGATCCGACCAACGCCGAATCGATCGTGCCGATCGGCGCCGGCTGCAAGATCTGTGACCGGCCCGCCTGCCCGCAACGCGCCTTCCCGTATCTGGGTCGCCCGGTATACGTCGATCCGCACAGCAGCACGGACCTTCCTTACCCGCCAGCGATAGCCATGCACCGGATTGGGGAGACGGCATGCCCAAGGTAGCGATTCTCGATGACTACGCGGGCGTGGCCTTACAGGTTGCCGACTGGTCGCCCGTGCAAAAGCGGTCCGAGGTAACCGTTTTCGGCCGGCACCTCGCCGAGGACGAGGCGGCCGATGCGCTGCGGCCGTTTGATGTGGTGTGCACCCTGCGAGAGCGGATGGCCTTTCCGCGCACCCTGATCGAGCGGCTGCCGGACCTGAAGCTGATCACGATCGTCGGCAGGAGCCTGCCCAACCTCGACATGGCCGCAGCAACCGAACACGGGATTTTGGTGGCACATTCGGATTTCGCCCATCCCCGATTCAAGTCCATGCGCGATGCCACGCCGGAACTCGCCTGGGGGCTGATGATCGCGACGGTGCGCAATCTCGCCGACGAGCATCGCAACATGCGGGCCGGCGGGTGGCAGAGCAGCGCGGGTATCACCCTGTCCGGCAAGACCCTCGGGCTGCTGGGCCTGGGCAGAGTCGGCCGGCGCATGGCCGAATACGCCTCGGTGTTCGGCATGGAAGTCGTTGCGTGGAGCCAGAATCTCACCGAGCAGGCCGCCGCGAGCGTGGGCGCCCGCCGAGTCGAGAAGGCGACGCTGTTCGAATGCTCGGACGTGGTCTCCATTCATCTGGTGCTCTCGGAACGCACCCGGGGACTAGTCGGTGCGGCCGAGCTGGCATTGATGAAGCCACACGCCTACTTGATCAACACCTCCAGGGGCCCGATCGTCGATGAGGCGTCCCTGCTGGCTGCGCTGGAAAGCCGGCGCATCGCCGGGGCCGGACTCGACGTCTATGACACCGAGCCGCTGCCGAAAGACCATCCGCTGCGGCTCCTTTCGAACGTGACCCTGTCTCCCCACCTTGGGTACGTCACCCGCGAGATGCTGGGCGCCTTCTACTCCGACTCGGTGGAATCGGTGGTGGCCTTCCTGGACGGAAAGCCCATCAGGATCGCTAATCCCGAAGTAACGCAACGAGATTAAACCGGCTCACTTCCGTCTCCAATGCGGACTCTTGACCGCGTCCAGCGCATCGGCGACGTATCGATCCAGCGGCCGCGGCTTTCCGGACTGTCGCACCCATTGCTGGAAGGCGAAATCGGCCGCCGCGAACGCGAGTTGGACCAACAGGCCCGGACGGAGATCGGCATCCGGGTCGACGCCCATCCGCTCGGCGATGAGCTTGGTCGCGCGCTCCTTGTCGGCCGGCCGGTGCACCGTGACCTTGTCGAGCAGGTCGGGAACCACCAGCAGGGCTTCGCGCCACTCCTCGGTGTCGGCCTGCTCGAATGAGCGAGTCCGGGTGATGATGGCGTTGATCAGCGCGACATCGGGCGACTCGTCCGCGGGCCGCCCCTCGAGGAGATTGACGATCGCGGCGCCGCCGTAGCGCACGGGCGCGAGGAGGAGCTCTTCCTTCGCCGGCACGTGCCGGAAGAACGTGCGCGCGGATACGCCGGCGGCCGTGGCGATTTCCTCGGTGGTCACCGCGTCGTACCCGCGCTCGACGAACAGGCGGAACGCCGCACGCCGGATATCGGCCCGGATCTGTGCACGTTGCCGGTCGCGGAGCGACTCGCCGGTCATCGGAAGCAACCGATCCCGCCGTCGACGTGGATGGTCTGGCCGGTGATGAAGGTGGCGTCACTGCCGAGCAGGAACGCCACCAGCGCGCCCACATCGGTGCGGACGTCGCCGATGCGCTTCAATGGCACACGGCCCACGGCCTTGTCGTACTCCTTGGGCGCGAACGACTTCCAGAACTTGACGCCGTCGGATTCGGCGAAGGGACAGATGACGTTGACGCGGATGTTGTCACGGCCCCATTCCAGCGCGGCCACTTTCGACAGTCCGCGGATGCCTTCCTTGGCGGCGGCATAGCCGCCCCACTTAGGCTCGCCACCGGTGCCCGTCCCCGAACCGAGGTTCACGATCGACCCGCCACCGGTCTCGACCATCAGTGGGTGCACGGCCTGCATCAGCAGGAAAGTCGCGCGGGGGCCCACGTCGTAGCCCAGAGCCAGGTCTTCGGTGGTGATGTCGACGAACGCCTTGGGCTCGTTCGTGGCGATGGCGTTGTTGACCAGGCCGTGCACGCTGCCGAAGGCGTCAACGGCCGCGGCCGCGATCCGCTGCGCGCTGTCCGGGTCACGCAGATCGGCGACGAGTTGGTCCGCCCGCCCGGTCACCTTGAGCTCGGTGGCCGTGCGGCCGAGGGCCTCTTCCTGGATGTCGACCAGCAGCACCTCGGCACCGCGTTCGAGCAACGCGGCGGCGACGCCCTTACCGACACCTTGGGCGGCGCCGGTGACGATCGCGACGTGACCGCGCATCGAATCCGGGTGGCTGTACGTCATCTGACGGGTCCCATCTGCAGCTGTATGCCGCGGTGCATTTCGTAGGTGCTTCGCGCCCCGTCGGGTAGTTCGATGAACTCGACCGGTGTCCCATCCGGGTCCTTGACGAAAAACATTCGGACGCCGCCGATCTCGAAGGGGTCTTGGTCGGGGGTGTAGCCGGCGTCGATGATGCGGCGGTGCGTGTCGTCCAGATCGGTCACAGACAGCGACACGTTGTGGATGCCGGTGATGCCTCGGCGCTGCTTCTGTGGGGGCGGGTTGGTGCCGATCGAGAGGAGCTCGATCATCAACCCGCCCAGCAGTCCGCCGACCACTCGGCCCTCCTGCTTGCGGTTCGAGTGCAATGCCGCGTCGAAAGGCTCTCCGGAGATGAGGGTTTCGAAGACGATCTCCATGCCCAGCACATCGCGGTAGAACGCCAGGGCACGGTCCATGTCGGTCACGCCGACGACGAGGTGGCAGAACGAGACGTCGCCGAGGACGCCGTTGTCCGTCACCGCTTACCCGTCGAAAGATTCGGGGCCGGGCGCCCGGCGAACAACGGCAAGTCGAGGTAGGTCTTGATGCCCGGCTCGGCGGCGCAGACGTCGGGAATGGCATTGATGCAGTGGTTGGCGGTGACGACGACGCCCGGGTTTTTCACCAAGCCTTCCGCGATCGTCTCCGGTTGCAAACCCTTGAAGGTGAGGCTCACATCGGGATCGCCGGTGATCTCGACCTCGAAGCGTTCGCCGCGGTCGCCGAAATTCCAGGCCGGCTCGAGATTCTCCTCGCCCATCAGCCAGTTGACGGCCGCGGTGATGACCGGCTCGCCGTCAACCAGGGCCTGCCAGCGGAACCGGCGCGCGGCCACGGTGCCGGTCGTGATCGGGAAGGGCTCGTAGTCGATATCGGCGGTCGCCACGGCGACGTCCTGGATGGTCCTGATGTTGGGATCGATGCGAAATCCCATGTGGTCGGCGATCATCCGGACCGACTGCTTGAAGCCCCCGTCGAGCAGTCCGGCCATCGGCCCTTGGGTCGCTTCCTCGGGTGTGCCGCCGAATCCCATGATGTGGCGCACCACGTCCGGTGCGTTGTAGGTGCGGATGTCGGAGAACTCCTCGGCACGCACATGCGTGATCGCCGACGACAGCGAGGACACCATCAGCGGGAACCGCTCGGTGATGCCTCCGGGGTGGATTCCCGAACCATGCAGCGTCACACCGCTTTCCGTCGCCGCGTCGGCAACGGCTCGGTGACGCGCGTTGCCCGGGTCGGGGTACACCCAGCCGACCGGGGTGACCACGTTCTTCCCGGATCGCAGGATCGCGATCACCTCGTCGTCATTGGGTATCAGCGGGCTGTACATCACGCAGTCGGCGTCCAGCGCCAGTATTTCGTCGATGCTGGTGGTGGCTTTGACACCGAGCTCCTGCGTCCCGATAATCTTGCCGACGTCGACGCCGTTCTTGTCCGCGCTGTGCACCCAGCACCCCACCAGCTCCAGCTGTGGGTGATTGATGACGCACGCGATCGCCGCTTTCCCCACGCCCCCGGTGGCCCACTGGACGACACGAAGCTTGGACGGGCTGCTCATCATTGACCTCCCTGACGGTGTGCGGCCTTTACACATCGGCGAATGAAATGGCAGGCTATGACTTGCTGACAGTGACTGTCAATAATCGACCGTTCGGTGAGGGGGTCTGTTGATGAGCGTCCTCGACGGCAAGATCGCGATCGTCACCGGCACCAGCCGCGGCGTGGGCGTGGGCATCGCCCACGAACTGCTGCGCGCCGGAGCGACCGTGATCGGCTGCTCGCGCTCACCGCTCGACGGCATCCCAGGCATCGAACCAGACTGGGCGGACCGCGCTTCCCAACAGGTTTGCGATCAGGGTGACTACCGCTCGATCGACGCGTTCGTCGCGGACGTCGTGGTCACGCATGGACGGGTCGACATCCTGGTGAACAATGCCGGCGGCACCGTCCCGGCGCCGCATGCCGAGAGCATTCCCGAACTGGTGCAACGCATTCAGGGCGCGCCCGCCGACGATGACGACTACGCGCGGACGGCGCTGTTCCACGCGTTCGCCGTGCAGATGAATCTCATCGGCCCACTGTGGTTCGCGATCCGTGCCTATCGGCAGATGCAGAACCAGGACGGCGTGGGCTGCATCATCAACGTCTCCAGCGGCGCCGGACATCCGGCGGGATCACCAACCCTGGTCTCCTACGGGGCGGCCAAGAGTGGCCTCAACCACCTCACCCGTTCGTTGGCCGAAGAGTGGGGACCCAAGGTGAGGGTCAACTGTGTGGCGTTGGGCCCGACGATGACCGAGAACTTCCGGTCCTTCGTGCTGCCCAAGGACGACCCCGATGGCGCAAAGTATTTCGCCGCCGTGCCCTTGCGCCGTGCGGGTGAGCCCGCCGAAGTCGGGCGGGTCTGCGTTTTCCTGGCCGGCGGGCAGGCCGACTTCGTCAACGGCACCACCGTCGAATGCGACGGCGGGATGCTGCCCGGCGTGCTCTACGACGCGGGCTTGAAAACCATCACCGATCTGCTGTAGCACCCCGGGCCACCTGCAGAACAAAACAAGCGCAAGGAGATTCACATGGCCGGCTTGGAACCAACGCCCGAGCAATTCGCTGCGCTTGCGGCACGACCGGTTGACGCGCCGGTGGTGATGGTCAACCTGTTGAAGTTCAAAGCCGAGGGCGGCGTCGAGAGCTATCTGCAGTACGGCCGGGAAGTGGCGCCACACCTGCAACGCGTCGGCGCCACCCTGCGCTATGCCGGGGGAGCGCCGTCGGTGGTGATCGGCGACGGCGAACGACCTTGGTGGGACGCGATTCTCGTCGTCGAGTACCCAAACCCACAGGCCTTCATCGACATGGTGACGACCCAGGAGTACGCCAAGGTGCACGAACTTCGCGTCGCCGGCCTGGAGCGTGGAGATTTGATCGCGACTTCGGCATGGTCGATGGCATCCGAGTGACCTGACGCCGCCCGCGGCACGGCCGGGCCGTGTGGCCGCCGCCGAGGCGGGCCCGGCGCCGGTCCGATCACGCTATGCCTTTCCGGATCAGACCGAAATGGGTCTAATAGGTGGATGGAACTGATAAAGCCCACCGACGCGATCTTTCTCCTGGGAGAGTCTCGCGAACATCCCATGCACGTCGGAGGCTTGCAGTTGTTCAAGCCGCCGCCGGGCGCCGGCCGCGGCTTCGTTACTGACCTCTACAAGAGCCTGGCCGCGCAGCCGGATTTTCAGCCCACGTTTCGCAAGCATCCCGCGAGCTTTGTCGGCGGAATCGCAAACCTGGGCTGGTCTTACGACGACGACGTCGACATCGAGTATCACGTCCGGCGCTCGGCACTGCCGTCGCCTAGACGAGTTCGCGAATTGCTCGAGCTCACTTCGCGATGGCACAGCAGCCTGCTGGATCGCCACCGTCCCTTGTGGGAGACGCACATCGTCGAAGGCCTGAAAGATGGCCGGTTCGCGATCTACACCAAGGTGCACCACGCGCTGATCGACGGCGTCTCCGCGCAGAAGTTGATGCAGCGCTCGCTGTCCACCGACCCTGACGACTTAGAGATCCGCGCCCCGTGGAGTCTGCGCAAACCTCAGCGCAGATCCGGCCCGTCGTCTCCGTTGAGCTCGTTGGTCCGCACGGCGGGATCCCTTGCTGCACTTGCCCCTTCGACAATAGGGCTGGCGCGTGCGGCGCTGTTCGAACAGCAACTGACTCTGCCCTTTGGGGCGCCGAAGACCATGTTGAACGTCAAGATCGGCGGCGCCCGCCGCTGCGCGGCGCAGTCCTGGTCGCTGGACCGCATCAAATGCGTGAAGCAGGCCGCGGGGGTCACGGTGAACGACGTCGTCCTGGCGATGTGCTCGGGCGCCCTGCGCTATTACCTGCTCGAGCACGACGCGCTGCCGGACACGCCACTGATCGCGATGGTCCCGGTGAGCCTGCGCACCGAGGAAGAGGCCGACGCCGGTGGCAACCGGGTCGGGGCCATCCTGTGCAATCTCGCGACCGACGCCGACGATCCCGCCCAGCGTCTGCTGACCATCAGCGACTCGATGCGCAGCAACAAGAAGGTTTTCTCGCAGTTGCCGCGTCTTCAGGCGTTGGCGCTGTCGGCCGTCAACACGTCGGCGTTGGCGTTGGCGGCGGTCCCGGGCTGGGTCGCGTCGACGTCACCCCCGTTCAACATCATCATTTCGAACGTGCCGGGACCGACGCAGCCGATCTACTATGGGGGCGCCCGGCTCGACGGCAACTACCCGCTGTCCATCGCGCTGGATGGCCAGGCGCTGAACATCACCTTGGTCAGCAACGCCGGCAATCTGGACTTCGGTCTGGTGGGCTGCCGGCGCAGCGTGCCGCATCTGCAACGCCTGCTCGCGCACCTGGAGTCCTCGCTCAAGGATCTGGAACACGCTGTGGGAGAATAGAACTCGATGGCCAAACTCAGCGCGGGCGTGATGTTGTACCGGACCTGCGACGGCGTCGTCGAGGTATTGATCGCGCACCCGGGTGGGCCATTCTGGGCCCGCAAAGACGACGGCGCGTGGTCGATCCCGAAAGGCGAGTACACCGACGGGGAGGACCCCTGGGCTGCCGCGCGGCGTGAGTTCGCCGAGGAGCTGGGGCTGGCGGTGCCGGCCGGCCCGCGAATCGACCTGGGTCAGTGCAAGCAGTCCGGCGGAAAGGTGGTGACCGCCTTCGCCGTGCACGCCGACCTCGACGTCACCGACGCGCGCAGCAACGCTTTCGAATTGGAGTGGCCGAGAGGATCGGGCAAGCTGCGCGAGTTTCCCGAGGTCGATCGCGTCGACTGGTTCTCGGTGACGACCGCGCGCATCAAATTGCTGAAGGGGCAGCTCGGCTTTCTCGATCGCCTGATGGCGGATCCGGGCCTGGCCGGACTATTCGAAGGGACGTGACATGCAAACGCTGCGAACACCCGACGACCGATTCGACGGTGTCCCCGACTTTCCTTACGCCCCAAGGTATGGCGAAGTGTCCGACGATGAAGGCGGCACATTGCGCGTCGCGTGGGTCGAGGACGGGCCGGAAAGCGGCGATCCGATTCTCATGCTGCACGGCGAACCGTCGTGGTCATATCTGTACCGCAAGATGATTCCGGTGCTGGCTGCTGCCGGGCATCGAGTCATCTGCCCCGACCTGGTCGGGTTCGGCCGTTCGGACAAGCCCACCCGCCTCGAAGACCACAGCTACGCGCGCCACGTCGAGTGGATGCGAGCGGTGGCCTTCGATCTGCTCGACCTTTGCAACGTCACCCTGGTCGGCCAGGACTGGGGCGGGCTGATCGGATTGCGGCTTGTCGCAGAGCATCCCGAGCGGTTCGCGCGGGTGGTCGTCGCCAACACCGGGCTGCCGAACGGCGAGCAGCCCATGGCCGACGTCTGGTGGCGCTTCCGTGAAGCCATCACGTCGGCGCCGACGCTCAACGTCAGCGCGTTCGTGCAGGGTGGTTGTCGCCGACAGATGAGCCAGCAGGAGCGCGCAGGCTACGACGCTCCGTTCCCCACCGACCAGTACTGCGCCGGGCCTCGCGCCATGCCCGGCCTGGTGCCCACGTCACCGGACGATCCCGCCGCCGCGGCCAACAAGACCGCCTGGGCCAGGCTGTCGGTGAGCTCGACACCCATGCTGGTCGCCTTCAGTGACAGCGACCCGATCACCGGGCCGATGGCCGCCATATTCCAGCGCGAGATGCGCGGCGCGCAGGGGATAGGCCACCCGGTGATTCGCGATGCCGGCCATTTCTTGCAGGAGGACGCCGGAGCGGAACTGGCCGGCCACATCGTGGAGTTCGTGCGCCGCTGAGTCGGGCGCTGCCGGGTGGCGGGCACAATGTCGGCATGACGACAGCGCCGACCGAGTCCACAAAACCCGACGAGTTGTTGGTGCGGCTGTTGGACCCGGCGGTCCGTGCCGACCCGTACCCGCTGTTCGCGCAGTTTCGCGAACGCGGATCATTCGCCTTGTCGGAGGGCAACCTCGCGGTGTTCTCGACTTACCGCGACTGCGACGAAGTTCTGCGCCACCCGTCATCGAGCAACGACCGGCTCAAGTCGACGGCCGCCCGCGCGCAGATCGAGGCGCAGACCCGGCAGCTCATCGAGGCCGGTGCCGAGGCGCCGCCACAAACCCCGCCGGGATTCCTGTTCCAGGACCCGCCGGATCACACCCGGCTGCGCAAACTGGTCAGCAAGGCGTTCGCGCCGAAGGTGGTGAACGCGCTGCAACCCGACATCACCGCGCTGATCGACGGGCTGCTCGACCGGATCGCCGAACGGGGACGGTTCGAAGTCGTCGAGGACCTCGCCTATCCACTGCCGGTGGCGGTCATCTGCCGGCTACTCGGCGTACCGATCGAGGACGAACCGCAATTCAGCAGAGTGTCCGCGCTGCTGGCGCAGTCCCTGGACCCCTTCGTCGCCTTCACCGGAACGCCGTCGGAGAACCTGAAGGAGCGGATGGACGCCGGAATGTGGTTGCGCGCCTACTTGCATGGCCTGATCGACCGGCGACGCTCGCGGCCCGGTGACGATCTGATGTCCGGGCTGATCGCCGTGGAAGAGTCGGGCGACCAGCTGAGCGCGGAGGAGATCGTCTCCACCTGTGTCCTGCTGTTGGTCGCCGGTCACGAGACCACGGTGAACCTGATCGGCAACGCCGTCCTGGCGATGCTGCGCCAACCGTCGCAATGGACCGCGCTCGGCGCCGACGCCACCCGCGCCCCGGCGGTCATCGAGGAGACGTTGCGCTACGACCCGCCGGTGCAGATGATCGCCCGAACTGCGGGCGACGACATGGCAATTGGGGGCATCGACGTGGCCGCGGGCGACATCATGATGCTGCTGACCGCCGCCGCCCAGCGCGATCCCGCCGAATACGACCGCCCCGACGTCTTCGACCCCGACCGGAAAGCGCTGCGGCACTTAGGATTCGGTCGCGGAGCGCATTACTGCCTGGGCGCGCCACTGGCTCGGCTCGAAGCAGGTTTGGCCCTGTCGGCGGTGACGGCACGTTTCCCGAACGCCAGGTTGGACAGTGAGCCGCAATACAAGACCAATGTCACGCTGCGCGGGCTGTCGCAGCTCATGGTCGCGGTCTAGTCCCGTTCCCACGGCGGGGTTTCGCCCATCTTTTTGTAGTACTTCGCCAAGTGGCTCTTGATCCGATCGACATCGGACTCGGGCACGTCGATACCGCCGCGCGCGCCGTCCATGATCGCGCCGGCCGCCATCACCGCGCGTGGCACGGCCTTGAGCTCGCCGTCGATGACGTCGGCGATCAGCAGCTTGTAGGCCGTGAAGTTGTCCTGTTTGTCGCTGTCGTACCAGACGTGCGCGTCGCGGTATTTCTGGTTCGGCCTGTCCTCGGCACCGGCCCACTTACGGACCCGCTTTTCGGCCGCGTCGCCATCCCACTTGCGGTCACGATCGGCCAACGGAAGATCTTGAAAGGCTGTGACTGACATGGTGGCCGCGTGCCCGCTTCGGACGCGATTAAACGCCGCCAAACCGTGGGTTCAAGGTGGCCGAAGCGGTAGCGTCATCCGTAGCTGACTGGGCTGTCGACGGCGATTGCCACCCCACGCACTCGGCAACGCCACAGCGGCGGCGTGACGGGAGACGACCATGACGCGGTGCATCGTCGGAGGATTTGCTGTCCTGCTGTTGGGCGCGCAACTCATCGCCTCGGCGCCGCCGGCCGGCGCCGGGTGTCGGTACGGGGGACCCGTACTCAGTAAGTGCGACGGACCCGTCCAGCCCGACGGCACCTGGCAACGTTGCGTCGCAGTCACCCGCCTGGTTCCCAACGGCGCCAGTTCCTACCTCGTGCCCGACAATCACTGCGGTCTGATGGGTCCCGGTCAGCAGCCCTCGGATTTCACCTTCGGCGACCCACCGACACACATCGACGGCTGAGCGGCCGCCGCCTCGGCCCGAGTCGAGGCCGGAATCATGTCGCCAAGACTGAAACCTGACTTGGCTGATGATTCGGGGTCCGCGGTCGTCACGGCGGCTTGATAATGACGATCACTTGCCAGCGCTGTATTGGGTGGCCGGGATTTGTCGTACCCGGTTGCGATGATGAGGTTATGTCGTCGACTGCATCGCCTCCGGTGGCGGTGGGCCCTGCTGAGCGTCTTGAGGTGCTCTTCGAGGAGTTGTCGGAGTTGGCCGGTCAGCGCAATGCCATTGATGGGCGCATTGTGGAGATCGTCGCCGAGATCGATCGCGATGAGCTTTGCGGCGCCACGGGCGCACGGTCGGTCCCGGCGTTGCTGGCCTGGAAGATGGGCTGGTCATCGGCAAACGCCCACACGATGACCACCGTGGCGCGCCGGCTCGAGGCGTTTCCTCGTTGCGCGCAGGGCATGCGGGAGGGGCGACTGTCGCTGGATCAGGTCGGCGTCATCGCGGCGCGTGCCGGTGAGGGATCTGATGAGCACTACGCGCAGCTGGCCGGGGTTGCCACAGTCAACCAGCTGCGCACCGCGGTCAAGCTGGAACCGCGACCCGAACCCGATTCTGGGCCTGAACCGCAGCGCTCAATCACCAAGACCTCCGGTGAGGAGTTTTGCTGTTGGCGGATCAAACTTCCGCACCTGGATGCGGCGAAGTTCGACGCGGCGTTGGCATCTCATCGTGATGCGCTGATCGCCGAGTGGCAGCACGATCGCGGCAATGACGAGCGTGCCTCCGATATCGCGCCGCCGTTGCCCAGCACTGGCGACGCGTTTATGCGCCTGGTCGAGGCCGGATGGGATGCCGAGGCGGCCCGCCGGCCGCACGGCCATCACACCACTGTGGTGGTGCATGTCGACGCTCAGCAGCGTGCCGCCGCGCTGCATTTGGGTCCGCTGCTCACCGACGCCGAGCGCCGATACCTGACCTGTGATGTCACGTGTGAAGTGTGGTTTGAACGTGACGGTGAGGTCATTGGTGCCGGGCGTGCGACGCGGGTGATCAACCGGCGGCTGCGCCGAGCCCTTGAGCACCGCCAGCCCGCGTGCGTGGTTCCCGGCTGTGGCGCCACCCGCGGTCTGCACGCCCATCACATCTGGCACTGGGAAGACGGCGGCCCCACCGAGTTGGCCAACCTGGTGTTGGTATGCCCCTATCACCACCGGTTGCACCATCGTGGCGTCATCACCATCACCGGACCCGCCGACGATCTCGGCGTCACCGACAGCTCCGGGCGATCACTGCACCCGGGGTCGCTCGCGCGTCCTCCCAACCTTGCCCCACCCGCCGTCCCGCCGTGTCCCGGGCCCACCGGCGAGCGCGCCGACTGGTGGTGGTACGAACCCTTCCAGCCGCAACCACCACCGACAACCAACTAGGTAGCTCACCAGCACCGGTATCAAAAATTCGTTCGCGATACGCGCGACAACGGAAGTGTGACAATCGAAACCGACATCCCGGCTCAGACGCCGCCGCCCGGCCGGGAATCGACCACCGTCCTAGCCCGAACCGAGTCCCGGCACGATCTCGCCGAGGCTGAACGTCACCGGTTGTTCGAGTTGTTCGTAGGTGCACGAGCGTGGTTCGCGATCCGGACGCCACCGATTGAACTGTGCGGTATGACGAAATCGCCGGCCTTCCATGTGGTCGTAGCGGACCTCGACCACCCGCTCGGGCCGCAGCGGCACGAACGACAGATCCTTGCCGGCGTTCCAGCGCGAGAATTCGTTCTTACGAGGAGTCCGCTCGCCGGCTTCGTGCGCGGCCCAATTCCACGGGTGATTCTCGAAATCGGTGACGAGCGGCTGTAGTTCGTCGAACAGCCGCCGCCGCTCGGCCATCGGAAACGCGCCGATCACGCCGACCGACGCGAGCTGGCCGTCATCCTGATACAGACCCAACAACAGCGAACCAATCGCGCCGGCACCTGATTTGTGCACCCGATAGCCGGCGACCACACAGTCGGCGGTCCGCTCGTGCTTGATCTTGAACATGATCCGCTTGTCCGGCTGGTAGGTGATGTCGAGCGGCTTGGCAATCACGCCGTCGAGGCCGGCGCCCTCGAATTCGTCGAACCAGCGCTGCGCGGTGCCCAGATCGGTCGTCGCCGGCGTGACATGGATCGAGGGTCCCGAGCCCGCCAGGGCGTCGACGAGGGCGGCGCGCCGCTCGCTGAAGGGCCGTCGGGTGTAGTCGTCGTCGCCGAGCGCGAGCAAGTCGAACGCGATGAACGACGCAGGCGTGGTCTCGGCGAGCATTCGCACCCGTGAGTCGGCCGGGTGGATGCGTTGTTGCAGCGCCTCGAAATCCAGCCCGCGATCGGTGGCGATGACGATTTCGCCGTCGATCACGCAGCGCTCCGGCAGCTCGGATTTGACCGCTGCGACCAACTCGGGGAAATAACGCGTCATCGGCCGTTCGTTGCGGCTGCCCAGCTCGACCTGGTCGTGGTCGCGGAAACATATCGACCTGAAGCCGTCCCACTTGGGCTCATAGGACGCGTCATTGGGAATTGAGCGCACCGATTTCGCCAGCATCGGCGACACCGGCGGCATGACAGGGAGGTCCATAGCCTGATTGTGCTGGAATCAACGGTATGGCTGCTGCAGAAGAGCTCGACGTCGACGGCATTGCGGTGCGCCTGACCAATCCGGACAAGGTGTATTTCCCAAAACTGGGGTCGAAGGGAACCAAGCGACACCTGGTGGACTACTACCGCGCCGTTGCGGGCGGTCCGATGCTCGACACGCTGCGTGACCGGCCCACCCACCTGCAGCGTTTCCCGGACGGTATCGACGGCGAGGAGATCTACCAGAAGCGGATCCCGCAGCACCATCCCGACTACCTGCAGACATGCCTGGTGACGTTTCCGTCCGGGCGGACGGCTGACGCGCTGAAGGTGACTCATCCGGCGGCGGTCGTGTGGGCGGCACAGATGGGCACCGTCACCTTGCACCCGTGGCAGGTGCGCTGCCCGGATACCGACCATCCCGACGAATTGCGCATCGATCTGGACCCGCAGCCCGGTGTCGCGTTCGAGCAGGCGCGCATCGTCGCGGTCGAGGTGTTGCGGCCGCTGCTCGACGAGCTGGGTCTGGTCGGATATCCGAAGACCTCGGGTGGTCGCGGGATCCACGTCTTTCTGCGGATCGCCGCCGACTGGGATTTCATCGAGGTGCGCCGCGCCGGCATCGCCCTGGCCCGCGAGGTCGAGCGCCGGGCGCCCGACCTCGTCACCACATCCTGGTGGAAGGAAGAGCGCGGCGAACGCATTTTCATCGACTTCAACCAGAACGCCCGGGACCGCACCATGGCGTCGGCGTATTCGGTGCGGCGCACCCCGATCGCGACGGTATCGATGCCAGTGACGTGGGAGGAGCTGGCCGACGCCGAGCCGGACGACTACACCATGGCAACGGTGCCCGATCTGGTCCGAGACCGAGAAGACCCCTGGGCCGCTATGGATGATGCGGTCCAATCGATCGCTTCCCTACTGGAAATGGCCGAGGCCGACGAAGAGCGCGGGCTCGGGGATATGCCGTATCCGCCGAACTATCCGAAAATGCCCGGCGAGCCCAAACGCGTTCAGCCCAGCCGGGATCGAGATCTCAAAAGCGACAAGGGCTAGCTGGAAATCAATCGGCGGATCGGAACCGCGGCCGGCGGTTGGCCCGCGTTTACCCCTCTCGCCTAGGTGAGCCGGTTTGCCCCGCGTGAGGACCGCAACGTAGCACCCGCGAACCGGGCGCGGGAAGTGATTCTCTTGCGCCGCAGTGGCTTAAGGCGATTTGTCACAGTGACAATTGGGGTCATCGGGCAAGCCGAATTGCAGCGGTGCCGGCCTCGACGGGGAAACGCCGAATCAGTGTTAACTCCGGAATTGCCAACCGGATTCAAACGACACGAATTCCCCCGCCCGAACTGCCGAGGTGCCGGTGCCAACCACTTTTTCAGCATTGCCGCGCTGAGGCGATTAGCTTACCGCCAACCCATGCAAAGGCAGCAAGCAATTCGCGTAAAGCGTGCGCACGGCCCGAAACGTGCGCACGCCCCCGAATGGTTTGAGCGCCGGCGTTGTGGCCGGGGGTAGCCGGACACGCAACCAGCTGTCCGCAAAAGCTGCGAGGCCCAGGTGTTTTCACGTCACGTGGCCTTGGCCGATGCGGTCACGGCAGTATCCGCTACGTCGGTACGTCGCGGCATGTAGCCGTGCGAGGACTGGCACCCAATGTCATTTGGGGAGCACTCAATAGGCCCGAATGTGGGCCGTACCGAGTAATGGGTGCGAGTAGCTGCGACCCTGCCGGTTACCCGGCAGACCTACATTGTGCAGGTCAGGTTAGGTCCGCAGTCGATTGTTACCGGCGTTGTGCAGCCGGAAGCCGTGAGGGCGGTGAAGGTGAGGAGAAGACCAATAACAACTTTGTATTTCAGACCAGACATGACCACTCCGTCCGTAGGGAGAAATCTAACGCCCGAGAGTAGGTATGTTACGCGTCGAGCACTCGGACGAGTACGGGAATGAGTAATTTCGATTAATTACGTCACCTGACTGAATCCCGACGGGTAACGAACGCACGAATTCGAATCGTCGCGACAGTGTGCGGCCCTGAATTCCCGCGAAAAGCGGGTCCTACCGCGCCGCAAGGCAGGTAGTTGAATGCAATCGTCGCGCTTTGCGCTCCTTGAGTTGCGAAGACCACGCTTTTCGATCGCCTTACCCGAATTCCGTGAGATCCGGGTCGGCTTAAAGACGTTGTCTTGAAACGGGATACAAGCTTACCCAACGCGCCTAAATCCAACTTCCGGTACGGAATTTCCCCTACCCCTGAACTGCGAGTACGGAATTACCCGTCGATTGACAAGTTGCGGTCGGACCATCCGTCCACGAGACCGACAAAAGTAGGCTCAGTGCCTATGTCGGTGGCGGCGCGGGTGAGCTCCGCGGTATTCGCGTTGCTGCTATTGGCAATTCCCGGTGCCGGGGTGGTCGGCGCAGAGCCGGCCGCACCCGACACAAACCAATCGGGCGCACGAATGGTCGGCTGGGACACCTACCGCCGATTGGACCGATTGCCCTATTTGAACCCCGGTTCGCAGACTCTGCAGGTATCGAGCTTTGACCGCAGCGGCGGCGATTTCGACATGTCCACCGGCAATCGCAACGGCATTGGCGGGTGCCTGGGAACCGGCGGTGCCGGCTGCATCATCGCGGAGGATCACGATGCCGGAGAAATCGATTCGATCTGGCTGACCCGCGATGGCGGCAATGTGCGAGCACTCGGAAACATCCGCATCGAGCTGGACGGGCAGGCCGTTGTAGACACACCATTGCAATCGCTGGTCGACGGCAAGGCGGGGGCCCCGTTCGTATGGCCGCTGGTGGCCAACGCCGCACAATCGCCGGGCGGCGTCTACATCAAGGTACCGATGCCCTACCGGCGCTCGATGCGGGTCAGCGTCACATCGCATTTGGAGTATTACCACGTCGACTATCGGCAGTTTCCCGATGGCGACGGGGTGAACACGTTCTCACCATCCGATCCCGCGCTCGATGTGCTGGACACGCTCAAGTCGGCCGGTGCGGTTGACCCCAAACCGGCGGCAGCCGGCGCGGCGCACAGCACTCGGGTCAGCGACCTGGCCGCCGGCGCCGCGCAAACCATCGCCGAATCGACTGGCTCGGCCAGCATCTCGGAGCTGCGGCTGCAACTGCCCGAATCAGCTGCGGAACGGCTGGGCGACTTGCGGCTGCAGATTGAGTTCGACGGCCGAACCATGGTCGACTCGCCACTCGGGGAATTCTTCGGTGCAGGCCTCGGTATGAACCCCGTGCGATCGTTGATGTTCGGGACCAGCGCCCAACCAGATGGATCGTGGGTGTTATGCGATTGGTGGCCAATGCCTTTCGCGCAGTCGGCCCGTGTCACACTCGTCAACGCCGGCGCCACCCCGGTCATGGGCGTAGTCAGCGACGTCGTCACCACACCCGACCCCCAATGGGCGCCCGCGTTGACCAGCGGCCGCGCCGGCTACTTCACCGCGCGCTCGCACGCCGGGCCGACGGCCGCGGGCCAGGACTGGGTGTTCGCCGAGGAACAGGGACGCGGCAAATTCGTCGGCGTCAGTCACACCATTCGCGGCTTTCGAACCAGGACGGCGTTCAGCGATGACGCCCCCTACTTTCTCGAAGGCGCCGAGCGGGTGTACACCGACGGCGCCGCCTCCCCGCAGTGGTACGGCACCGGCACCGAGGACCTCTACGAGGGCGGGTGGTACTTCAAGAACGGCACCCACTTCAGTGACCCACTCAACGGCCAGCCCGATCAACGCACCGCTACGGGCGGCTGCGCCGACTACTGCGTCGCCATGTACCGGATCATGCTGGCCGAGGCGATCGGCTACCACTCCGGGATCCGATTCGGCATCGAGCACGGGAAGAGGAATATGGTCCAACCCGATTACGGCTCAACCGCATTTCTCTACACGCAGCCCGACGCCGGCATCACCGCCGGCGACGACGTCGGCCCCACCGATCCCGCAAATCGAGTCCTGCACGGCTACGCCGATTCCGACGCGACCGACCAGCTGCTGGTCAGCGAATACGAGGGCACTCAGGACACCCTGCCCGTGGTCGGCTCGGTCCGTACCACCCAGGGCCCGATTACCTTTCACGTCCAGATCGATCCGGACAACCACGGCGTCCTGCTGCGGCGCACCTCGGATCAAGCGACCGGATTTCAATCTGCGGACGTCGCCGTCGACGGCGTATCCACGGGCAACTGGCTACAGCCGCGCAGCAACACCTTTCACCGCTGGCTGGACGACACCTACCTGGTGCCGCAGTCGGCGACCGCGGGCAAGGCGCAGGTGACCGTCACCCTGACGCCCACCGCCGACTCACCGCTCTGGACCGCCAGCCGCTACCACGTCGACACAGTGACGGGGCCCTCTGGCTAGGGAGCGATTGGTGACCACTCCGATGAGTGCACCGGCAAGGCCGCCGGCCGGTGCCATCAGTGAAGGCCCGGCAAGCACCAGATAGCCGAACGTGACACCGACCATGAGAAAGGCCTGGTGCAACGGTGTCCAGACGGCGGCCGGCCGCATCCGAAAAGACAATCCGATGCCGAGCAGCAACGCCACCACGTGACCGACAGCGGTGAAGTCAGCACCCGCGGCCGCCACCACCGCGGTACCCAGCCACCAGCCCGCCCATGCCCCGCGCCAGCGCGCCGGGATCGCCGTTGTGAACGCGCCGAGCACGCATACCGCGCCATAACTGGTGCCCACGTCACTGGCCCGGGCGACCGAGCCGGGCAGCATCCCCGTCTCGATGGCGGCAACCAACCCGACCGCGACGATCACCGTGGCGCCGATGTGGCCGACGGCGAAGGTGACGAGCAGACCCCGGCCGCACCACATGAGTTCACCCAAAGCCAGCAGGCAGACCAGTCCGGGCAGCCAGAAGAACAGGTCGCCGCCGTCGTTGACGAATGCGCTCCCGATCAAGGTGCCCAGATGGCCGCGTCCAAGGTTGTGAACGTTTGTGCTCATTCGGTTCACGGCGACCTCGTGCGCGTGCGGGCCCAGCGCCGCGAGGATGAGGTAGATCGCGAGCAGGATGACCGCATAGGTGGCCGTGACTCGAACCGACGCCGCAGCGGGCACAGCGCGCAGGGGCGCCTGCGTCCAGCGCAGGGCGCCGTCGCGGGTAGCGGCGAACGTCATGGTTCCACGGTGCGGGTCCGGCGGGCGGCGCGCCTCGTTCTTAACGAAGCTTTCACACCCATGCCGCAAATCTTCACGAAGCCGGGACGGCTCCGTGACGTCTCCTTAAAAAGATGCGATCGCGGCGACGGCATCATCGGCGGTGACGATGGCGAGTCTGCGCCAATCGGACGTCGTGCGCGGCTGGCCCTTTCACAACGCGGCCGTGGAGTCGGCCGGATCGCCGGCCACGACCGACGAAATTGTGCGGACCTACAAGCGGGACTTCAGCGGCCGCCTGGTCGCCGTCCCCGCGAAACCGGTGCCGCCGATCCGCATCTGCTCGGCCAGCAGCTGGCCGTGCTTTTCGAGGGTGCCACCGCGATGGCCACGTCGCTGAACGACACCGCGCCCGTGGTCCATGCTCGCGGCGACGCTGATCGATCCCGGCCCTGCAGTCTTGACGGACTCGTCGCCATGCTGCTAAACATGGCCTGCGCCACATTTTTGGGCGATCGCCCAAAGTCGAGGGTGGAGGATGCATGGGTCGGATGGACGACAAGGTCGCATTCGTGACCGGCGCGGCACGGGGGCAGGGCAGAAGCCACGCCGTCCGGCTCGCGCAGGAGGGTGCCGACATCATCGCGGTCGACATCTGCCGTGGATTCGAAGGCTCGCCGGCGCCCGCCGCCACGCCGGAAGACCTCGACATCACCGCGGGCATGGTCAAGGACGCCGGAGGTCGCGTCGTGACCGCCGAAGTAGACGTACGTGAGTACGACGCTTTGAAGGCGGCGGTCGACGGTGGCGTGGAACAGCTGGGGCGGCTGGATGTCATCGTCGCCAATGCGGGCATCGGCACGATGACCGGCAAGCTGCACAAGACCGACGAGGCGCTGTGGCAGGAGATGATCGACGTCAACCTCAGCGGGGTGTGGAAGACGGTCAAAGCCGGTGTCCCGCACATGCTGAACGGGGACCGCGGCGGTTCGATCATATTGACCTCGTCGGTCGCGGGTAAGAAGGCCTACTTACACACCGGCCACTACACGTCGGCCAAGCACGGGGTAATCGGACTGATGCGGGCGTTCGCAGTTGAATTGGGGCACAAGATGATCCGGGTCAACGCCGTGCTGCCGACCCATGTGAACACTCCGCTGCTGATCAACCAGGGCACCTTTCACGCCTTCCGCCCCGATCTGCAGGACCCCGGGCCGGACGACCTCGCGCCGATCTGCCAAACCTTCCACACTTTGCCGATCCCGTGGGTCACCGCCCAGGACATCAGCAATGCCGTGTTGTTCCTGGCCTCCGACGAAGCGCGATATATCACCGGCGTGGCGCTGCCGGTTGATGCCGGCAGCTGCCTGAAGTAAGGAAGTATCGATGACCGTCACCAACGGCACCGACGTCTACTACGACCCCTACGACGTCAACATCAATGCCAACCCCTACCCGATCTACGCGCGGCTGCGCGAAGAGGCGCCGATCTACTACAACGAACGCTACGACTTCTGGGCGCTGTCAAGGCATTCCGACGTCGAGCACGGACTGGCCAACTGGGAGGCCTTCTCCAACCGGCGAAGCGACATCCTCGAACTCGTCCAGTCTAAATTCGACATGCCCGGCGGCGTCATGATGTTCCAGGACCCGCCGGAGCACTCCAGGCTGCGTAACCTGATGTCCCGGGTGTTCACCCCCCGCCGGATGGCCGCCCTCGAGGACCAGATTCGGCAGTACTGCATTCGCTGCCTGGACCCGCTGGTCGGTTCCAGTGGATTCGACATCATCGCCGAGCTGGCATCCATGATGCCGATGCGCGTGATCGGCATGCTGTTGGGAATCCCGGAGTCCGAACAGATCTCGGTGCGTGACGCCAATGACGCCAACCTGCGCACCAGACCGGGTGCGCCGTTAAAGGTCGCCCACGCCGACTCCATCGCCGACGGGCGGATCTACGCCGACTACGTCGAATGGCGCTCCAAGAACCCCTCGGACGACCTGATGACGACGCTGCTCAACGTCGAATTCGACGACGCCAACGGGGTGCACCGCAAGCTGACCCGAAAAGAGGTGCTGCACTACACCCAGGTAGTCGCCGGGGCGGGCAACGAGACCACCGGCCGGCTGATCGGCTGGCTGGCCAAGGTGCTCGCCGAGCACCCCGACCAGCGCCGCGAGGTCTACGAGGACCGGTCACTGTTGACCCGTACCATCGACGAGACGTTGCGATTCGAACCCACCGGTCCGCACGTCGCACGGTGGATGGCAAAGGATTTCGAGTGCTACGGCACGACGGTCCCGGCCGGTAGCGCCATGCTGTTGCTGTTCGGCGCCGCCAATCGCGACCACCGCCGCTACACCGATCCGGACACCTACAACATCCGTCGCGACAACATCTCGCACATCACCTTCGGGAAGGGCGTGCACTACTGCCTGGGCGCCAACCTGGCCCGCCTCGAGGGCCGCGTCGCGCTGGACGAGATCCTCAACCGGTGGCCCGAATGGGACATCGATTACGACACCGCGCAATTGGCGTCGACGTCGACCGTGCGCGGCTGGGAGCGGCTGCGGATCGCGTTGCCCTGAGAACAGCTCAGGTGGTCCGGCGTTTCTTCGGGGCGGGCATCTCGAACCGGTCCAGCAAGCGGTTGACCAATGCGACCGCCTCGTCGTGCCCACCGCTGGTGCCGAGCCCCTGCTCGAGGATCAGGGTGCGCCCGATGGAGGCGATGATCACCGCCAGGGCCGCGGGCGGGAATTCGTCGGTATCGAGCTCGTGTTCGCGAACGATGAAGTTCAACGCGGTGATCTGCTGTTCCCGCCAGCGTTCCGACCACGCCGAGATCTCGGCGCGAATCTCCTTGCGGTGGTTGGCAAGTCCCATGAACTCCAGCAGCAGCCGGGTGTCCTTGGGTGCGGTGAGCGTGTCCCAGAAGGCGTGCAGCGGGCGGTCGGAGGCCAATGCCTGCTGCTGACGCTCCAGGTAGACGGCGGCGCCGCTGCGGAAGACGGCCAGATACAACTCGTCCATGGTGGGGAAGTAGTAGTGCACCAGGGCGGGTTTGACGCCGGCCTTGGCGGCCACCCGCCGCGACGTGGCGGCGGCGTAGCCCTCCTCGACCATGATCTGACTCGTCGCCGCCACCAGCATGTCGCGCGTGGTCGAATCACGCGCCTTCGGTCGCTGGAATGCGGTCATAGTGTGGTCTTATCACAGGCCGTGTCAGGGGGCCGGTTCGGCAACCACGTCGAAGAACGCGGCGCCGGAGTCCGGGATGCGGTTCTGCTTGAACACGTTGAGGGCATAGGAGACCATGATCATCGAATAGGGCAGGTGCAGCAGCGTTGCGTACCAGGCCTTTTCATCGAGCTTGACCAGGCCTCGACTGCTGGGCATCAGCAGATTTTCGGGCTTGTCCATTACTTCGCCGTTGTTTAAGCGGCCCCAGTTCGCATACCGATCGTGATAGTCGCTGTACCTAGTTCGTTTTGCCATTGAGCCGTCTCATTCTGCGAGAAACCGTCAGCCAGCTGGTTTGGGCGATCGCCCAAACCAGCGATGCTGACATGCTTGCACCTGCGGTCGCGGCGGTCAAGGCTTACCGTCCGTGCAGGCGGGCCACCACCCGCGCGAAGGAGTCGATCTGTGCCTGTTGCACCGTGACGTAGTTGATGCCCATTGTTTCCCGGCGCGAATGCAGCGCCTCGGCAACGTGTTCCGCCGAACCGATCAGCACATTCGGATGATCGAGCAAAGCCAATCCATTTCGACCGCGGCCTCGTGACCTGCAGGGCTACCACCACGTTTAAGTTTCTTAACTATCGGGGATAGGGATGGGCAATCCCGCATAGGTAAGGAACATTCGTGGCCCCCAGCTTCAAGGACGTCATCCAATCCAAGTACTTGCTGTTGACGACATTCACCAAGGATGGCCGTCCGAAACCGACACCGATCTGGGGCGTGCCCGACGGCGACGACACGCTGTTGGTGATCACCGACGACGGGTCGTGGAAAACCAAGCGCATCAACAACACTCCCAGGGTGACGATCGCCAAGAGCGCGGCGCTGGGCAAGCCCAAGAGCGAAGAGGTCCAAGCGGTCGCCCGGGTGCTACCGAAGTCCGAGACGCGACGCGTCTACAACGCCGTCCTCAAGCGGTACTGGTACCACGCGCCGTGGTTCTACGTGCACTCGATCGTCCGCGGTGGCATCGACAAGGTGCACGTCGGCCTGGAGATCAAGCCCGCCGGCTGAGGCGCCCCGCGGTCAGCCGCCTGCGGCGCGAATGGCCTCGAAGGTGTCCGCCACCGTCTCTTTCGGATCCCGGTATTTGATGCCGAGTTCTCGTTCGCTCGGGGAATCGTCGGACGCCGGCATCTGCGTGTAGTACTGCATGCCCGCCCAGGTGAACGGCGTCTCGAAGGGCAGGAAACGGTTCGCGCGATCCAGCACCGCGCCCGCGACGCGCAGCGCCGTGTCCGGGATCGGAACCGCGACCATCGGGGTCCCGGCGACCTCGCCGAGCAGGTTTGCGAGGTCGCCCGCGGCCACCCGGTGACCGCCGGCGGTGTAGCGGCGTGGTCCGCGTCCGGTCTCGAGTAATGCCGCGTGCAGCGCGGCCAGGTCGCGGACGTCGACGATGAGCCATGCCGCGCTGCGGCCCGGGATCGCGTGCATCTGCACGGCCGCCCGCACCCCCTCGCCGGCCTCGCCGAACTGGTCGCCGACCGGCGGACCCAAAACCATGCCGGGATAGCTGATGTTGACCGGCGCCCCCGCATCCTGCAGGCCCCGCGCATAGATATCGACCTGCGCCTTGGACGTTCCGTATCCGTCCGCGCCGCCCACCACCGGCAGGTCCGCGGTCAGCGTCTCCAGGTCCGGATGAAACAGCGCGGTGAAGCTGGACACGTGGACGATGGGATCCAGGCCGAGTTCGACGGACTGACCCAGGACGTTCTGGGCGCCTTGCATATTGGTGGCGAGCATCTCGGGCGTCTGGCGCGGATCGGTGGCGACCAGCGCGGCGCTGTGCACGACGGCGTCGCATCCCTGCAATGCCTCGCGCACGGCGACGCGATCGGTGATGTCCGCGACGGCGAAGTCCGACACGTCGACGCCCAGCTTGGCGACCGTGGTCTGCAGCTTGTCGGGGTTTCGGACCAGGAACCGGACGGAGTGCCCCGCGTCGGAAATGGCCTTGGCGGTCCACCCGCCGACGAACCCGGTGCCGCCCGTGATCAGAACCCGCATGGGCTCATTCTGCAAGACCGCCAAACCTAGAGGTGGCTGGAGGCGAAGTTGGCGGCCTGGTTTGTCATGCCGTTGATCGGATACGACGTGTGCGCGGCGAAGTCGTTGCCGTCGCCGTTGCCGCAGATCGGGTCACCGTGCGCGCACAACTCGAGCGTCTTGGGCTGATACAGCGGCCCGATGGTCAGCGGAGGCGCGTTGTACTTCTGCAGGAACTCACCCGACGGCGTGCCGAACAGCGTCACGGCGGCCACGTGCTTCGCGACGTCCGGCGGCATCGGCGGGGGCACCGCGGATGCGGGGACGCCCGGGGGCACCGCAGCCAAGGTGGTGTAGCCCGCCACCGCCGCGCCCTGCGAGTAGCCACCGAGCACCTCTTTGGTGTTGGGGCAATTCGCCGCCATCGACTCGATGTGCGAACTGGCGTCCCGGATTCCGCCGACGACGGTCACGGGGAAGTCGGGGTTCGAAAAGTCAGTGCTTGCAGGGTAATTGACCGGATAGACGGTTAGCGACCTGCCGCCGATCTGTGAGCGCAACGCGTCGATGAACGGCTGACCGATCCCGCCGACGCCGGGCGGTTCGCCGGATCCCCGGGCGAAAACGACTTCGACGTCGGGGCACGGCTCGGCCGCCGCGGACGGAACCGTCGCGCTCGGCACGAACGAGCCGAACACCGCCGCAGCCGACAGCGCGGACACCGACAGCCGGCGCGGCGACACGGCGGCCAGCGCCGCGCGACCCCTCATTACTTTTTGAAGGCGTCTTTCACCTTTTCACCGGCGTCCTTCAGGCTGGACTTCGCCTGGTCCGCCCTGCCCTCGTTCTTGGTGTCGTGGTCTCCGGTCGCCTTGCCGACGGCCTCCTTGGCCTTGCCCCCGAGGTCCTCGATCTTGTTCTTCGCTTTGTCTTCGTTGCTCATGACATGCTGGCTACCCCTCAACAGGAGCTGTCGAAACCCCGCGCTGTCATCATGGACTTGTGAGCACCGCAATCGTGGTGGCAGTAGTGGTGGTGTTGATGCTGCTCGGCATCGGCATGGTGGTCAATCAGCTGATGCGGCTGAGGCGCTACCTGAGCGACTCACCCCCCGAACAAGCCCCCGGCATCAAACCCGAGCCACCGGAACATCTGGGCTGATAGCTCCAGCCCGGTGAACGCTCGAGGCGTCACGAGGCGATGACGCCGTCGTTCGACACGGGATCCGTTGCGGGCCTTGCCCGTCCGCTACGCAACCCGCACGGCGACGGGCGAATGTCCCGGACGCCGCGGCGTCGGGCGAGAGTTGAGCGTCCGGTTACACCCGCCCTGCGACGTACGTGGCGGCCTGGTCCGTCATCCCGGACTGCACGTACGAGCCGTGCGCCATGAGGCTGCCGCCAGAGGAGGAACATACCGGATCGCCGTCGGCGCACATCTCGATGGTCTTGGCGGCATACGGCGGGCCGATCGACGAAAAGACGACGCCGGTGAAATTGCCGGCACGCTCGCTGGTGGGATTACCGAAGACGGCGATCGCCGCCACATGATCAATGGCCTGGGGCGGCAGGGCCCTGGTCGCCAGATCCATGACGCCGGCGCCCTGGGAGAAGCCGCCGAGCACCAGCCGCGTGCCGGGGCAGCGCCCGATCATGTCATTGACGTGAGCGACTACGTCGTCGGCGCCGGCTTGCGCGCTCGACGCGAAATCCGCTGTCGCCGGGTAATTGACGGGATAGACGCTCATCGAACGCCCACCGATCTGCGATCCGAGCGAGTCGACGAAGGCCTGACCAATCTCGCCGACGCCGACGTCCTGGCCGGTGCCGCGGGCGAACACCACCTCGACGGCCGGGCACGGATCGGCTTGCGCCGCAGGGATGCCGGGCGGCCCGCTGACGGTCACCGATGCCGTCGCGGCCGCAATGCCGAGGATGCGAGTGATGCCGCGCGCACTCACCGATCAATGCTGACATACGCGTTGCCGCGCGGCAGCGTGAGCGGAAGGTCGGCGTAGGTAGCGATGCCCGGCGCCGCGGCGACGACGGCGGCGATCCCGTTGATGGCTGGCACCGCCGTCATGATGTGTCCGAGGTCCATGAATTCCTCGAGCGTCGTGGCCTCGAAGTACGGCGGCGGCAGGAAGCCGACCTTGGTGGTGACCGTCGGCTGCCCGTCGATCTGGATGACCCAGCCGTCCTGCTCGATCTGCCAATCGGGTTCGAGCGTCTGCCCCTTTTTCCACCGGACATTGAGGTCGATCAGGACTTTGCCGTTGACGATGCCCTGCCAGCTGATGTAGGTGCCCGCGACGTGCCCCGCCGGGATGGTCCAGGACGCCATAACGAGATCCTCGGTGGTCTGGGCGAACTCGGCGACGCACTTCACCTCGTCGAGCTCGACCCCCAGCGCGTCGCCCACCAGCCGGACGGCCTCGCCGAAAATCGCCGTGCCCTTCGCGGCCATCGCCGGCAGGTCGGGATGGTCGATCGGCTGGCCGAAGCCGACCGGCTTCTCGGTCTCCGGGGAGTCATAGAACGTGGTGTCGGCGGCCTCGTTGACGGTGACCTTGTCGATCCGGTTGCACACCATGGCTGACACGATGGCCAGCAGCTCGGCGAAGCCCGGGCTGACGCCGGACCCGAAGATCGTGGAGCCGCCCTTCTCGCAGGCCTCCAGGATCCGCTCGCGGCCCTCACCCAGGTTGTGTCCGGTGATGAACGACGCGGTGGTCACCACGTTGACGCCCGCGGACAGGATGCGGACCAGTTCGTCGACGTTGATCCACATCGGGTTGTAGACCACGCAGTCCGGCTTCAGCGCCAACACCTCGTCGATGTCGTTGGTCGCCTTGATGCCGAGCGGCGGGAGCCCGACGAGTTCACCGGCGTCGCGGCCCGCCTTCTCCGGCGACCAGGCGTAGCAGCCCACCAATTCCAGGGTGGGGTTGGTGACGATCGATTTCAGTGAGCTCTTGCCGACGTTTCCGGTGTTCCACTGAACGACGCGATAGGTGTTTGGCACTCGCTCAGCATAGGGAATGACCGGGGTTCTTAGTAGGCCTAATAGGCAGATTCTGAGGACGAAATTTCGGCGCGGAAGGCGTCCCGCGCCGGTCGCTGCCGATCCCAAATTTCGCGGGGCCGAGCCGGTAGGCTGCGTCGATGTCGGAGCCGGCACAGGGAGGAACACGATGCTCAGCGTGAAATGGCTGGAAAAGCCTGAGGCCCATGACTTTCCGGCGGCAGCGGACTATCTCGTCATGCTTGCGGACGGGCAGACCGTGAAGAAGGTGGTCAAAAAGCTGAAGTCCGGCACCGTGACGCACAAAAAGGCCAAAGACATCCTGCGGGCGGCGCAGCTGGGCCTGCTGCCGGTCGACAACCCGCACGTCGCGGCGGACCTGACCAAGATCGAGAAGGGCCTGCCGCTGTCGCCCATCCTGCTGGTGCGCGGCGACTTCATGACCGGGGTTCCGCTACAGATCGCCGACGGCTACCACCGCGTCTGCGCGAGCTATCACACCGACGAGAACACGGATATCCCCGTGGTCCTCGCGGCCGTCAGCCGCTGATCGGAGAAATGATCGTCATCGACATCAGCACCGCGGGGTCGATGACGAGGTTCGCCGCATGTGGGACACCGACGAGACGCTGCGACGCATCGCCGCCTACGCAGAGCGGCTGCGGCGTCGCTGACTAGTCCTCTTCGGTGTTTTCGTCGAGGGCCACGCCGGCCCGGGTGCGCCTGCGCCGCATCCGGTGCGATCCCTTGCCGGTCGGGCGCCGGTTGCGCAACTTGGCCTTCGACTCGTCGCCCTCGTCGCCGGCCGCCTCGGTGTCTTCGACGGGCGTCGCGTCGGTCGACGGTTCCGGTGCGGCCTCGGCTTCGGCCGTTTCGGTGGTTTCGGCGGTGACTTCGTCGGGGGCCGCCGCCGGTTCGGCCGGCTCGGCTTCTTCGGTCTCTTCGGCTGCCGCCTCGGCGGTCTGCGCCTCGTCCTCGTCGGCCTCGTCGGCGTCGGCTTCTTCCGTTTCGTCGGCTTCGGCCTCGGCGCCCTTCTTGCGCCGCACGCGACGCTCCTTGGGCTTCTTAGCCTTGATCGGTTTGGGCGGCGGCGGGGGCAGCTCGGCGACGAAGGAGAGGTAGAAGGCGAAAATGCCGAGCAACGCGATCGCGGCGGCGGCGCCGTAGATGCCGAACAACCACCGTCCGGCGGCGTCCAGGCTCAACCAGATTTCGCTGATCGCAGTGCCGATGATCAGCACCCCGGCCAGCACGTGGGCCACGATCGACCAGATCCTGATGGACAGCGCCAGCTGCGGCGTCCCCAACTCGGGCTTGCGGGTGCGCAGCAGGGTGAACACCATGGGCAGCGCCGCGAGCGCGACCAGCGCACCCGTCACGATGCGCAGCGCCGTCCCCAACGTGTGCGCGGTGTCGCCCATCAGCTCGGGCCAGCGCGGCAGCACGAAGAAGAAGTAGAGGAAGCCGGCAGCGATCGAAAATGTCGCGTGCCACGGGATGGCGACCTTGCGCCCCATGCCCCTCCTCGTGCTGGTGATTTCGCGCCAGCCTAAAGCCGGCCGACCCGAATCCATATCAATTCGTGCGTGTCCGCTTTGGCGGACCAATGGCGGAGGATGCGGGATTTGAACCCGCGAGGGCTGTTAACCCAACCCGCGTTCCAGGCGAGCGCCATAGGCCACTAGGCGAATCCTCCGTGGCCATGGTAACCGAGGCCCCGATGGCCCCCGCCAGCTGCTGGCCGTCGACTCCAGGGCAGGTATTAGACTCGTCGCTGGACCCCGCGCGGCGTCTATCCTGTGAACTCCCCCAGGGCCGGAAGGCAGCAAGGGTCAATGGGCTCTGTCGGGTGCGCGGGGTCCCCTATATCCATGAGTGGCGACCCGCCTCGCCCGGCTCCGCCGCGCTTGCGATCGCCACTGGTTTCCCGCCTTCGACAGCGAAAGGGTCCATGGTGTCGCTGGAGTCCCTCAGCCCGGAAGAACTCGCCGGCGCACACGCGCGGCACCAGCAGGATTACGCCGATCTGCAGGCCAAGAAGCTCGCGCTGGACCTGACCCGCGGCAAACCCGCTCCCGCCCAGCTCGACCTGTCCAACCGGCTGCTGAGCCTGCCCGGGGACGACTACCGCGACAGCGAGGGCACCGACACCCGCAACTACGGCGGCCTGCACGGCCTGCCCGAGCTGCGGGCCATCTTCGGGGAGCTGCTCGGCATCCCGGTGCAGAACCTGATCGCGGGCAACAACTCCAGCCTGGAACTGATGCACGACCTGGTCGCCTTCTCGATGTTGTACGGGGGCGTGGACTCGCAGCGGCCCTGGAAGGACGAACCGAGCGTCAAGTTCTTGTGCCCGGCCCCCGGCTACGACCGGCACTTCGCCATCACCGAGACGATGGGCATCGAGATGATTCCCGTCCCGATGCTGTCCGACGGCCCGGACGTCGACCTGATCGAAGAGCTGGTCGCCGCCGACCCGGCCATCAAGGGCATGTGGACGGTGCCGGTGTTCGGCAACCCCACCGGGGTCACGTACTCCTGGGACAACGTCCTGCGGCTCGTCCAGATGCGGACCGCGGCGCCGGACTTCCGGCTGTTCTGGGACAACGCGTATGCGGTGCACACCCTGACCCACGACTTCATCCGGCAGGTCGACGTGCTCGGGCTGGCCTCCGCGGCAGGCAATCCGCATCGGCCCTACGTGTTCGCGTCCACCTCGAAGATCACCTTCGCCGGCGCCGGCGTGAGCTTCCTGGGCGGATCGCTGGGCAACATCGCCTGGTACCTGCAATATGCGGGGAAGAAGTCGATCGGACCCGACAAGATCAACCAGCTGCGGCACCTGCGCTTCTTCCGCGACGCCGACGGGGTGCGGCTGCACATGCTGAAGCACCAGCAGATCCTGGCGCCGAAGTTCGCGCTGGCCGCCGAGATCCTCGATCAGCGTCTCAGCGACTCCAAGATCGCGTCGTGGACCGACCCCAAGGGCGGCTACTTCATCAGCCTCGACGTGCTGCCGGGCACCGCGAAGCGGACCGTCGCGCTGGCCAAGGACGCCGGTATCGCGGTGACCGAGGCGGGCGCATCCTTCCCGTACCGGAAAGATCCGAGGGACACCAACATCCGGATCGCGCCGACCTTCCCGTCGCTGCCGGACCTGCGCGACGCCGTCGACGGGCTGGCCACCTGCGCGCTGCTGGCGGCGTCCGAATCGCTGCTGGCGTCGTCCGCGTCGAGTGTGAGCTGACGACCCTGCCGGATCCGCATCGTCAGCGTGCGCCGGTAGCCTGCTGACCGTGGCCCTCTACCGCAAATACCGCCCGGCAACCTTCGCCGAAGTAGTGGGGCAGGAGCACGTCACCGAACCGTTGTCCATTGCCCTGGAAGCGGGGCGGATCAACCACGCCTACCTGTTCTCCGGGCCCCGGGGCTGCGGAAAGACCTCCTCGGCGCGCATCCTGGCCCGCTCGCTGAACTGCGCTCAGGGCCCGACGGCCACCCCGTGCGGGGTCTGCGACTCGTGCCAGGCCCTGGCACCCAACGCGCCGGGCAGCATCGACGTGGTCGAGCTCGACGCCGCCAGCCACGGCGGTGTGGACGACACCCGCGAGCTGCGCGACCGCGCGTTCTACGCCCCCGCCCAATCGCGCTACCGCGTGTTCATCGTCGACGAGGCGCACATGGTGACGACGGCGGGTTTCAACGCGCTGCTGAAGATCGTCGAGGAGCCCCCCGAACACCTCATCTTCATCTTTGCGACCACCGAACCGGAGAAGGTGCTGCCGACGATCCGGTCGCGCACGCATCACTACCCGTTCCGGTTGTTGCCGCCGAAGACCATGCGGTCGTTGATCGGGCGGATCTGCGAGCAGGAGGGCGTCGCCGTCGACGACGCCGTCTACCCGCTGGTGATCCGCGCCGGCGGCGGCTCGCCCCGCGACACCCTGTCGGTGCTGGACCAGCTGGTCGCCGGCGCCGAGGGCTCCCACGTGACCTATCAGCGGGCGCTGGGCCTACTGGGGGCCACCGACATGGCGCTGATCGACGACGCCGTGGACGCCCTCGCCGCCGCCGATGCCGCGGCGTTGTTCGGTGCGGTGGAGTCGGTGATCGATGCCGGGCATGACCCGCGACGGTTCGCCACCGATCTGCTCGAGCGGTTCCGGGACCTGATCCTGCTGCAGGCCGTCCCGGACGCGGCCAGCCGCGGGGTGGTGGACGCGCCGGAGGACGTGCTGGAGCGGATGCGTGAGCAAGCGACCCGAATCGGGCCGGCGACCCTGACCCGCTACGCCGAGGCGGTGCAGGCGGGGCTGGGCGAGATGCGCGGTGCGACGGCGCCGCGGCTGCTGCTCGAAGTCGTGTGTGCGCGTCTGCTGCTGCCCTCGGCCAGCGACACCGAAGCGGCGCTGCTGCAACGCGTCGAGCGGATCGAGACCCGGCTGGACATGTCCATTCCCGGCTCCGAAGCCCCCGCCGCGGCGCCGCGCAGCGCGCCAGCACCGGCCGAACCCGAGCCACCCGTCCGGTTCACCCGGCCCTCCGCGGCGGCCACCGCCAAGGCCGAACCGAAACCCGAGCCCAAGCCCGAGCCCACGGCGGCCCCCGCAGCCGAATCGCCTACGCCCGCGGCGCCCGCCCCGGCGGCGGCGCCGGTGGCCGAAACAGCCTCTGTGCCAGGTGAACTCAACACCGCTGCGGTGCGCAGCATGTGGCCGACGGTGCGTGAAAAGGTGCGGCAGCGCAGCCGCACCACCGAGGTGATGCTGGCCGGGGCGACCGTGCGGGCCATCGAGGGCAACACGTTGGTGCTGAGCCATGAATCGGCGCCGCTGGCCAAGCGGCTTTGCGAGCAGCGCAACGCCGACGTCATCGCCGAAGCGCTCAAAGACGCGCTGGGCGTCAACTGGCGGGTGCGCTGTGAGGCAGGCGCACCGGCGTCGGCCGCGCCACCACCACCCGCCGGTGGGGGAGCCGGCCCCTCGGCGACCAATGTCGCCGAGCCCGCGCCCGACGTGGACTCCGCGCGCCGCGACGAAGAGGAACACATGCTCGCCGAAGCCGTCCGCGACGAGCCGTCGGCGCCGCGCCGCGACCCCGAAGAGGTCGCGCTCGAATTGCTGCAGAGCGAGCTGGGCGCCCGCCCAATCGACAACGGGTAGCGGGTCAGGCCGTCCACCACGGCCGCAGCGGCAGGTCGTCGTCGCCCCGCCCGTCGACGTTGGCTGCCAGTACGTGATGGAGCTGAAGGTTGTTCTGCTCGAACGCCACCCGCGAAGCCGCCATGTACAGGCCCCACACCTTGGCGGTCGGCAGACCGACCTCGGCGACCGCCACGTCCCAGTGCTCGACCAGGTTGTGGCACCAGTCGCGCAGCGTCATCGCGTAGTGATGGCGGAAGTTCTCCGCGTGCAGCACCTCGAAGCCCGCATCCTGGATCGCGCAGGTGATGCGGCCCGAGCCGGTCAGCTCCCCGTCCGGGAAGACGTAGCGATCGGTGAACCCCCCGGCGAACGAGGTCGAGGTGTTGTCGTGCCGGGTGATGCAGTGGTTGAGCAGCAGACCGCCGGTGCGCAGCTTCGACTGCAAGAACCCGAAGTAGGCCGGGTAGTTCTTGACACCGATGTGCTCGGTCAGCCCGATCGAGGAGACGGCGTCGAACTGCGCCTCGCCCACGTCGCGGTAGTCGGAGTGCCGCACCTCGGCCAGCTCTGTCAGCCCTTCGTCGGCGATCGCCCGCTGCGCCCACTTCGCCTGCTCGGCCGACAGGGTCGCGCCGATCGCCCGGACACCGCGGCGCGCGGCGTAGCGCACCATGCCGCCCCAGCCGCAGCCGACGTCGAGCAGCCGGTCGCCCGGCTGTAGCCGCAGCTTCTCGAAGATCAGCCGGTACTTGTTCTGCTGCGCATCTTCCAGCGTGGCCTCGGCGTCGGGATACACCGCGCAGGTGTAGGTCATCGACGGGCCCAACACCAGTTCGTAGAAGGTGTTGGAGACGTCGTAGTGGTGATGGATGGCCTCGGCGTCGCGGGCCTTGGTATGCATCAGCCCGTCGGTGACCCGGCGCCACCGCGGCGGCGTCTCCTGCGGCGGCGGTGCGACCGGCACCAACCGTTCGAAACCCATCGAGCGGACGATGTTGGCCAGTACCCGTGCCGGCGGCCGCTTGAATTCCACCCGGTCGGTCAGCGTCTTCAGCAGTTCGTACGGATCACCCGGATGGACGCCATAGGCCTGCAGGTCACCGGCCACGTAGGCGCGGGCCAGGCCGAGCTCGCCGGGTGCGGTGGCCAGGTAGGTGGCGCCGCGGGGGCTGCGAAGATCCAGACCCAGTTCGGCGTCCTCGCTTCCGGCGGTGCTGCCGTCGTAGGCGGTGAACTTCAGCGGATGTCGCCCGGTCGCGGCGAAGATCTCCAGGATCTCGGCCATGCTCAGTTTGCCGGTCGATGAGCGGTGGGGTTCTTTTGTCGTCGTCATCGCCGTTGCACCGCCTTCGCGTAGAGGTCGAGTAAACGAGAGTCGGGGTCGTAGGTCTTCTTGACGGTGTTGTAGGCCTCGCCGCCGTACAACTCGTCGAAGTCCTCGCGGGAGTAGAAGGAGTCCGAATACAGCGACTTGTGGCCGTCGAGCTCGTCCACCTTGGCTTCGATCATCCGGTTGGTGGCACCCTCGGTGGCGCCGGCCGGCACCGACGACCAAAAGCCGACGTTGACGTAAGTGTGATCCGGGCGCATCGGGTACAGCGGCCAGCCGTGGTGGTCGCGTAGACGCAACGGGCACAACCAGATTGGTGTGATGGGCACGCTGTCCAGGAACCACTCCAAAAAGTCGCAGGTCCGTTCGACCGGCACCTCGATGTCCTGCACCACCCGCTCGCGCGCCGGCAGGCCCTTGCGCGTCTCGATCCGGTCGGACAGCCCGAAGCGGCGGTCCATGGAGATCAGCTTCGAGTAGACACTGCTGCGCCGGTAGCGGCGCGGCCACCAGCGCCGCAGCCGCGGGTTCTGCATGCCGAATGCGCGTGAGCACCAGAACCAGTCGGTGTCCCAGCGCCAGAAATAGTCGTTCATCGTCAGCCGGTCGTCCTTGGTGGCTTCCAGGCCCGGGCCGTCGTGCCGGATGGACTGGTAGTAGATGTTGCGGCCGGTGTAATCGCTGACCGGGCCGGGCGTGCTGGTCCGCCGGCCCACGCACAGGTAGCTTTCGTCGGCGCTGAAGACCACCCCGTCGAGATAGTCGACCGGTGTCCCGCCCTGCCCGCCGGTGTCGATGATGCGTTCCATGGCCGCGATCAGATCGGGCAGCGAGCGGAATCGGACGTGCCGCAGCGCCACGAACGGCGCGACGGATTCCAGTTCGATCCGAAGCCGGGTCGAATAGCCAAGCGTCCCATAGGAATTCGGAAAGGCGCGGAACAGGTCGGGATGCTGGGTGCGCGAGGCGGTGAGCAAATCGCCAGCGCCGGTGAGGATGTCCATCTCCAGCACCGATTCGTGCGGCAGGCCGTTGCGGAACGACGCCGACTCGATGCCCAAGCCGCTGACCGCGCCGCCCAGGGTGATGGTCTTCAGCTGCGGGACGACCAGCGGCGAAAGACCGTACGGCAGCGTCGCGGCTACCAGGTCCGCATACGTGCACATGCCCGCCACGTCGGCGGTGCGGGTTTCGGGATCCACGCTCAGGACTCCGGTCAGCCCGGACGTGTCCAGGCCTGGTGCATCGCGTTTGGTGCGGGCGCGGAACAGATTTGACGTCGGCTTGGCCAGCCGGACGGCCGACGTTGCGGGAATAGATCGATAACTTGCCAGCATCCGGTCAACGCCGGACTTGTGGGCCGATAGTGCAGATCCAGGGACAGGCACCACATATACCCTAGTCTTCGACAACAGCCCGTGCACCCGTGGAAAGGGCCGGCACCGGGGAAAATCTTCGATAAGGAGGGGTCGCTGTGGGACAGGTGAATGCGGAGAGCACCATCTTGATCAACGCGGAGCCTGCGGCAACCCTTGCCGCCGTCGCGGACTATCAGACCGTCCGCCCGAAAATTCTCTCTCCGCAGTACAGCGAATACCAGGTGCTGCAGGGCGGGCAGGGGCCGGGCACGGTCGCCAAGTGGAAGCTGCAGGCCACCAAGTCACGCGTGCGCGACGTGCAGGTCAACGTCGACGTCGCCGGGCACACCGTCATCGAGAAGGACGCTAACTCGTCCATGGTGACCAACTGGACGGTGGCTCCCGCCGGACCCGGCTCCAGCGTCACCGTGAAAACCACCTGGACCGGGGCCGGCGGTGTGAAGGGCTTCTTCGAAAAGACCTTTGCGCCGTTGGGGCTGAAGAGGATTCAGGGCGAGGTGCTGGCCAACCTCAAGAAGGAACTCGAAGGCTAGACGGTTGATTGTCCGGTTGCCGGGCGGACGGCAACCATCACCGTCGCACCCCACGGTCGAGCGCGGAACTCGACGGTAATTGCCGGGTCGGCATATTGGGCGAGCGCACGCAGCGCCGACGGGCTATAGGCGCGTAGCGAGCTGATGATCCCGTCGTGTAACAACGGCTTCAGCCTGGTGAACGGCAGTATGAGCGCCAACATCATCAACTGGAGCGGCGGCGGCCGCCTGCTGAGGTCGATGACTATCAACTTCTTCGCTACCCGGGTCGCTTCGGCGAATACTTGGGCGGCCTGCTCGGGCGCCAGGTGATGCAACGACAACGCAAACACCGCGAGGTCGTAATACCTGTCGGGGGCGTCGATTGCGGTGGCGTCCATTTGCCGCACCGTGGCGCGTGGGTTGCTGCCGAGGTCGCTGGCGGCGACGGCGGCCACGAACTCGGGATCGATGTCGGTGACCGTCACCTGAGCAGCGGGGCGATACTCCAGTAGCTTGCGCGACAGCCCGCCGAGGCCGCACCCGAGTTCGAGGATCTTCGGCGAGGCGATATCGCTCACCTCGCGAAGCGCCGCCCGCGCGCACAAGGTGTAATTACCTAAAAACCGTCGTCGTCCGCTGCGGTCGAGTGCTTGGATGACCTTGCGCTTCAGATCGTCGACGTCGTCGCGGTCCAGGTATTCCAGCCGGTCGGTCTGCAGCCGCCGGTCCAACCACGAGGCGTTCGGCCCGCCTCGGGGCATGTTGGCAATGTCGGGGGTTGCCGTATCCATGGGGACCATGATGGATTAAGCGAGCCGCGGTTCGACACAAAACAGCCACAAGTTCATTTCCCTGGAACTCCCATGTCCAAAGGCTTCCGCGCCGACACCATCACATAGTCCGTCAAACCGCTCCCTCGTTCCCAGATCTCTACGCCACGGCACTGGGCGCGATCGTCTTCCGAGACTTCCACGACCACCTCATCCATCTTTTTCTTTCCCTCAAGGCGCTGCCGACTGTAATTGGCCATCCCGGGGAACACGTCTTGCCGGATCGATTCCACGAGGACATCGCCGAAACCCACCGCAGACAGTCGCCGTGGGTATTCCTCGCGGTCATACAGATTGGCCTCGGGAATGTGGCCGTACCTCCGGGCGAAAACGTTCACCCGGCCGGATTTCCTGCCTGGAACCGGGAGCATGTCGGCGATCGCGATGGTTCCTCCGGGTTTGAGGACGCGAAATGCCTCGCGCATGAATTCCTCACGCGTGTCGAAGTGGAATGCGCATTCCAGGGCCAAGACTTTGTCGAACGACGCGTCAGGAAACTCCATCGCGGTCGCCGACCCGAGCCGAAGGTCGATTTGATTCTCCAGCCCGCGCTTGGCGACTCGTTCCCGACCCTTGTTGATGTGGACGGGGGTGATGTCGATGCCCGTGATCCGAGACACCTTGAAGCGATCGAGAAGAACAAAGTCTTGCTCGGCGAAACCGACGCCGACGTCGAGGACTTCATCGCCTGGTTTCAGCCCGGCGCGCGTTCCCAGCAGCTCGACCATCGCGACGCAAGCGTCGGGATAGGTGCGAGCCTCTTTCCAGTAACCGAGGTTGAGCCATAACGGCTTGGAGTCGTCGACGTACCCTTCATCCAGAAAGTCGATGGCGTCGTCTCCGAGGGTCGTGTAATAAGCTGCGGCAGTTTTCTGTCGCACCAGGCTGAAGGAGCGGACAACCACCAAGAACCCCCAGTAGATCGAAAGGGCAATTCGGCGCATTTTGTTCCTCCCGGGATTGTCGATGGGCGTGTGCAGAATGGCGTTTTCAAGCAAGCTAGAGCAGTCCGAGCAGTTGCAAGTCGGTTACGTATTTAATGATGATCGGGGCCGAGACATGCGGGATGTCCGGGATGTCCTTGTCGGGGCCGATTTTTGCTTCTTGCACCGCAGCGCGGAATCGGTCGGTCGGCCCGAACGCCCCTCGGGTCGGCTCGGGAAGCTCGAACTGCTCGGAAGGACGCAACCGCAACATCTGCAGCACCGAGTTCTCGCGCTGTCGATCCGGCAGGGCACCTAGAGCGGTCTCGAACCGCTGCAACCACTCCCCAAAGTCAGCGATGCGCTGGATCGGGTAACCGGCCTCGATCAGCCAGTCGACAAACTCGTCGGGCCCGATGCCGTCGTCGTGCGGGTTCATCACATGATAGGTCTGAAAGCCCGCTAAAGACGTGACCACCTGGGCACCCAGCGTGGCGATCGCCTCGGCGATGAAACCGACGGGCAGCCCGTCAAAGTGCGCGCGTTGTCGGTTGCCCTCGGCGTCGAGCCGGAAGAACGAGCCGGGCGCGATGCCGGTGGCCACCAGGCTCAGCACCATCCGGGTGACCGTGTCCGACACGTTGAGCTGACCCGCGTATGTGGGGTCGGCCAGGATCACGTCGCAGCGAAACACTCCGACCGGCAGCCCGCACAGGTCGTGAGCCTCGCGCAGCAGCACCTCACCGGCCCACTTGCTGTTGGCGTAGCCGTTGCCGTAGCTGCCATCGTTCGTGCGGGTGGGGCTGATGACCCGGATGTCGGCATCCTCAGTGAACGCGGACGAATCGATCTGGGTTCTCACGTCGGAAGTCGACACGTAACTGTAGGGCTTGAGTTTCGTGGTGAGCGCGAACCGGATCAGCTCGGCGGTGCCCACGACGTTAGGCCCGAACAGCTCGCTGTAGGGGAAGACGCCGTTGACCAGGGCCGCGGGATCCATGATCAGATCAACGGTGTCGGCCAGCCGCTGCCAGGTCTGCTGGTCCAGCCCCAGGTAGGCTTCGCCCTTGTCGCCGGCGATGACCTCCAGATGATCGGCGGCCAGCTTCTGGAAGTGCCGCAGCAGTCCGGGGTCGCCGCTGTCGAAGGTCTTGTCGAGTCGACTCCTCGCTTCTTCATCAGTCTCGCCGCGCACCAGGCAGATCAGCTTGCCGTCGACCAGCTCCATCCGCTCCAGCCACTCGAGGGCCAGATAGCGCCCGAGGAAGCCGGTCGCCCCGGTCAGCAGGACCGTCCGCACCTCGGCGCTCGGCCCCGGCAGCCCCGGCGCGGCGGCCAGCGTCGTGGCGTCGATGAACTTGTCCAGGGTGAGGTCGCGGGCGTGCACCTTGGTGGTGTCGTCCTCGTCTGCGGCGCCGTGCACGGACACAAAGCTGTCCCAGCTGGCACTTGTGCCCAACTGCTGGCTCAGGCTTCTCACCGATGGCGCGTAAAAAATCGCACCCACCGAAAGGTGGATATCAAGGGCTTTATTGATCTCGGCGATCACCCGCATCGCGGAAAGCGAATCCCCGCCAAAATCGAAGAACGAGTCGTCGACCCCGACGCGCTCGATCCCCAGCACCCGGGCGTAGATCCCGGCCAGGATCTCCTCGGTGGGGGTGGCCGGGGCCCGATACTCCCCAGCGGAGTACCCCGGTGCCGGCAGCAACCGTTTGTCGAGTTTGCCGTTGACCGTCAGCGGCAACGCCTCTAGCACCACCACCGCGGCCGGAACCATGTAGGCCGGGAGTCGTTGGGCCAGCGCGACCCGGAGCTGGGCCGGGTCTGCTGTCCCGGTGACGTAGCCGACCATCCGTTTGTCGCCGGGGCGGTCCTCGCGGGCGATCACCGCCGCCTGCTCCACCCCATCCAGCCCGGCCAGCGCGGCCTGAACTTCACCGAGCTCGATGCGATACCCGCGGATCTTGACCTGGTCATCCGCGCGCCCCAGATACCGCAGCCGCCCATCACCACCCCAACACACCAGATCTCCGGTGCGATACATACGTTGTCCCGCCGCGAACGGGCACGCCACAAACCGCGACCCCGTCAAGCCCGCCCGCCGCCAATATCCGCACCCCACTCCGGCACCGGCCACATACAACTCCCCGACCACACCGGCTGGCACCGGCCGCAACCAGCGATCCAGCACCAAGAAGCCAAGATGCGCCAATGGCACCCCGATTGGGCTGACAGTGCTATCGGCGTCACCGGCGACGATCTTCCGCATCGAGGCATGCACCGTCGTCTCGGTGATGCCATACATGTTGATCAAGCGCGGTAATCCAGGGTGGTTATCAAACCACGTCCTAAGACGCTGCGGTTCTAGCGCTTCACCGCCAAACACCACCGTCTGCAGCTTGAGCTGATATTCCAACTCAGGTGATCGCGATACGGACAAGCCGAGCCAGCGTGTCACCTGGCGTTCAAACGCCGTGCTCGAGCTTTGCCACCAGTGCTGCGCATCAACGTTCTGCAGCGCATAAAACGCCGAGGGGGTCTGGCTTAACACGCTGACCTCTTCGGTGACCAGCACCGCGTGCAAGTCTTCCGGTGAGCGGACCACCGAATCGGGCACCACCACCAACCGCCCACCGTGCAACAACGCACCGAAGATTTCCCACACCGAGAAGTCGAAGGCCAAAGAATGACACTGCGTCCACACCTGTCCCGGCGAGAGCTCCAGGTCGGCCTCCAGCACCTCCAACAGCTGGGTCACGTTGTGATGGGGAATGGCCACGCCCTTGGGGACACCGGTGGTGCCGGACGTGTAGATGAGGTAGGCGATATCATCCGGACCCGGCGCCGACAGTGCGGCGCTGGGTTGGGTGTCAACAGCGGTGCCCTCGATATCACTGACATCGATGACCACCAGGTCATATCCGTCGAGCCGGTCGGCAAGCTCGGTGGTGGTGATCGCGGCGATCGGCGCGGCGTCGGCAACCATGAACTCCATCCGGGCCGCTGGCACCGCCGGGTCGATCGCCAGATAAGCCGCCCCGGTTTTCAGCACCGCTAAAACCGACGCGATAGCCTCGCCCGAACGGGAAAGCAGCAGCGCCACACGCTCACCCGGGCCCGCACCCTGGCCGGCCAACAGATGCGCCAACCGGTTGGCGGCTTCCTCGAGCTCGCGGTATGTCATGGAGCGGCCTTCGAAGCTCAGCGCCACCGCCTCCGGGGTGCGGGCCACCTGCGCGGCGAACAACACCGGAATCGATGCACCGCTGGTTGCGGGCTGGGTCAACACCGCCCGGTTGCCCCACCCATCCAGCCGGGCGTACTCAGAATCATCGAGCAGATCCACCGACGAGAGCCGCCGGGTGGGGTCGGCGGTCATCGCCACCAACACCTTCTGCAACCGTTCGATCAGCATCTCGATGCTGGCCGCGTCGAAAACATCGGTGTCGTATCCGACGCGAAGACCCAGCTCGCTGCCCGGCGAGGCCTCCACCACAAGCGGGTAGTGGTTGGCTACGCGGCCGGTGACATCGGTGATGGCCAACTCGTCGGCCCCCGCCAACTCGCCGGTGTCGAACGGATAGTTCTCGTACACGAAAACGGTGTCGAACAGTTGCTGTTGACCGGTGACGCGGTGGATTTCCGCAAGCGCCAGGTGCTGGTGCTCGAGTGTGTCGTTGTAGGCGCCTTGCAGCTGGTCGAGCAGCTGCGCTGTGGTAGTTGCCGCCGTGATGTTCGCCCGCACCGGCACAGTGTTGATCAACAGGCCCACCATTGATTCCGCACCGGCCACCTCGGCCGGCCGCCCCGAGACCGTGGTGCCGAAGGCGATATCGTGCTGACCGGTCAACCACATCAGCAGCTGCGCGAAGGCGCCCTGCAACACGGTGTTGACGGTGGTATGACACGAGCGCGCCAGCTCGCTAACGGCCCGCGTGATCTGCTCAGGCACCCGAAACACGGCATCGCCTCGTGGTCCTTGCTCTAACCGGCCCGGTGGGCCCACCAACGTGGGGGTGTCAAAACCGGCCAACACCTCACGCCAGGCCGCGCGCGCGGCCTCCAGGTCACGACCGCCCAACCAGGTCACAAACGGGCGATACGACCCGGCTGCGCCCAGCCGCTGCCCGCGATAATCGGCGAATATCTCGCCCAGCAGGATCGGCAGCGACCAGCCATCGAGCACGATGTGATGATTGGTCAGCACCAACCGGTGCCGATCCGCCGCGATGCGCAGCAAAGCCAGCCGAAAGGCCGGCTGATCGGCCAGATCGCAGACCGCGGCACGTTCGTCGGCGCACACCCGCGCGATCTGCTCCTCGACATCGACGTCGTCGAGCTCAGGGCCACCGGCCAGGTCGACATACCGCCACCCCGCCACCGGATCGGCCGGGATGATCTGCACCGGCTCGTCGAACCGCTGGCAGAATCGGGCCACCAGGTTGGGATGCCGGGTGACCACCGCGTGCACCGCATCGCGCAGCCGCTGCGGGTCAAGCGGGCCGGTCATGGTGAAAGCCAGCTGCGCCGCATACGCATCGTCGTCGTTGCCCTGCACGGTGCTGGCGTGAAACAGCAGACCCTGCTGCAAGGGAGTCAACGGCAGCACGTCGGCGATCTCATAGTGATGGTAAAGCTCATCGATCTGGTGTTGGCTCAGCCGGGCCGGCGCGATATCCGACGGGGTCAGCCCGCCCCCACCACTTCGCACATGCGCGCAGATACCGGACAGGGCCTCAAACCACAGCCGGCTCAGCCGGCTGACCTGCACGTGATCTAGTGCGGAGGGCGCCCATGTCCAGGTAGCGTGCAGCTGCGGACCGGCGTCGGTGTCGATGGTGACGGCGTTGACATCAACGGTGTGCATCAGCGGCATGGGTATCGCCATTGCCGCGCTGGTGACTGACGACCCGTCCCGGGAGATCTGCCAAAGATCTTCGTCCAGACCAGTCCCGGGGGCGCCCTGACGCCCAAAATAGTTGAACCCGATCGGCGGGTCAGACCCGTCCAGGTCAACATCGCTGTTCAGGTAGCGCAGCACACCGTAACTCAGGCCGTCCGGAAGGGCGCGAAGCTGTTCTTTCGCGTCCTTGATCACCCTCCCCAGTGCGGCCTCACCGGTAACCACCTGCGCCCAAGACAGCCCACCCATCGCCAACGACACCGGATATTTAGTGGTGAACCACCCCACGGTGCGGGACAGGTCAATATCGGCGGCCAGTTCCTCGGCGCGCCCGTGGCCCTCGACGTCGATGCCGATCGGCGCGCCGCCGTTGCTCGAAAACTCCGCCACTGCCAAGCCAAGCGAGATCAGCAGAATGTCGTGTATCCCGGCATAAAATGCCGCGGGCACCTCAGTCAAAAGCATGCGGGTCGTGTCAACATCATCCAGCGACACCGACAAGTGCCCGGCGCTTGCATAGGTATCCACCGCCGGCTGCACCGCGGGCAGCACGGCAGGGGTCGCCGCCACCTGCTTCCACACCTGTGCCTGGGCAACAACTTTCGAGGTCCGGGCGTGTTCAGTGAGATGCTCCGCCCACCGGGCAAACGACGTCCCGGTCGCCGGCAACAACACCGGCTGCCCGCCGCGGTGCTGCGCCCAGGCGATATTCAAGTCCTCCAACAAAATCCGCCACGACACCGCGTCGATGGCCAGATGATGAATGATCAACGCCAACTGGCCCGCCGAAGCCACCCACAGCGCGCTCACCATCACGCCGGCGGCCGGGTTCAACCGCGACCGCGCCCCCACCAGCGCCGCATCGCACCATTCGTCCGCCGATTGCAGGCACTCGCGGGCATCCACCGACCCCACCTCGGGCACCGTCAACGACCACGCCCCAGCGTCGTCGTCGACGCGAAGTCGTAGCATGGCATGCCGATCCACCAAGGCCTGCAACACCGCTACCACGTCGGCCTCAGTCACCCCCGCGGGAGCCTGCACCACCATCGTCTGGTTGAACTGCTGCACCGGGCCATCGATGCTTCCGAGCCAACGCATGATCGGGGTGGCTGGCAGCTGCCCAATGCCCTCATCGATCGCGTCAGCTTCATCGTCGGCCAAGGCGGCCACCCGGGCCAGCCCGGCCACGGTCTGCTCGACGAAAACATCGCGCGGCCGACACAGAACCCCGGCCGCGCGGGCCCGCGCCACCACCTGCATCGACAAAATGCTGTCGCCGCCCAGCTCGAAGAATGAGTCGTCGACTCCAACCCGGTCGAGCCCCAGGACTTGGGCGTAGGTGTGGGCCAGGATTTGTTCTACCGGGTCACTAGGGGCGCGGTATTGGCCGGTGGTGTGTTCGGGTGCCGGCAGGGCGTGGGTGTCGAGTTTGCCGGTGGGGGTGAGGGGCAGCGTTTCGAGTGCGACGACTGCGGCGGGGATCATGTAGGCGGGGAGCTGTTGGGCCAGGGCGGCGCGTGCTTGGGTGGGGTTTGCGGTACCGGTGATGTAGCCGATGAGGCGCTTGGCGCCGGGGTGGTCTTCGCGGGTGATCACCGCGGCGTGCTCGACTCCGTCCAGTGCGGCCAGGGCGGTCTGGATTTCACCGAGTTCGATGCGGTAGCCGCGAATGTTGACTTGTTGATCGGCGCGCCCGACATATTGCAGCTGCCCATCGGGGCGCCAGCGCACCAGATCCCCGGTGCGATACATCCGTGTTCCGGGCTTCCCGAAGGGGCAGGCCACAAACCGCGAGGCCGTTAGGGGACCGCGCCGCAGATAACCGAGCCCGACGCCGGCGCCTGCCACATATAGCTCGCCGAGCACCCCGATCGGTACCGGGTGTAACCACCCGTCGAGCACGAACAGCGCCGCGGTGGGCACCGGCGCGCCGATCGGCGGGGTGCCGGCCCCGGCAGTCAACGGCGCGGTCCTGGATGCACATATCGTGGTCTCGGTGGGGCCGTAGGCGTTGACCATCCTGCGGTGCGGCGCCCACCGGTTGGCGACCTCGGCCGGGCACGGCTCACCGGCCACCAGCAGCGCCATCGACTCCAGTCCCTGCGGCGACAGCGTCGCCACCGCCGACGGGGTTTGACTCAAGACGCTGACGCGCTCGGCGAGTAGCAGGGCGTGGAGGTCGTGCGCTGAGCTGGCCACCGACTCGGGCACCACCACCAGGCGTCCACCGTGGAGCAGCGCACCCCAGATCTCTTCAACGGAGGCGTCGAAGGCCAGCGAATGCCACTGCGCCCACACCTGTTCCGGTGTCGCCCAGGTGTCTAGTGATGTCAGCAGCCGGGTCACGTTGTGGTGGGTGATGGCCACCCCTTTGGGCACACCGGTGGTGCCCGAGGTGTAGATCAGGTACGCGATATCGGCGGGATCGGGCCCCGGCAAGGCGGTGCTGGGTTGGGTGGCGATGGCGGGATCGTCGACCTCGATGACCGCCACGTCGCACCCGTTAAGCAGCGGGCGCAGTTCGGCGGTGGTGAGCGCGGTGATCGGCGCGCCATCGACGATCATGAACTCGATCCGCGCCGCCGGCAGCGCCGGGTCGATCGGCAGGTAGGCCGCCCCGGTTTTCAGGACCGCCAGCATCGCCACGATCGCCTCGGCTGAACGCGAAAGCAGCAGCGCCACATACTGTCGCGGGCCCACGCCATGGCCGGCCAGCAGATGCGCCAACCGGTTGGCGGCTTGGTCGAGTTCGCGATAGGTCCACGAACGCTCACCGCAGCTGATCGCGACTGCCTCCGGGCAGCCGGTCACGTGTTGGGCGAACGCCTCTGGAATCGACACCGCGGCAGGCGCGGGCCGGGTCAACACCGCGCGCTGACCGAACTCCTCGAGCCGGGCCTGCTCACCCTCATCTAGCAGATCCACCGACGCGACCCGCCGCCCCGGATCAGCAACCATTGCCACCAACACCCGCAACAACCGCGCGATCAACACCTCAACGGTGCCCAGATCGAACACATCGGTGCGGAACTCCACCGCTCCGCCGATCCCGGCGGGCTCACCGGCCTCACTGAAGCGTTCGGCCAATGAAAACGCCAAATCCATACGGGCAGTGCGGGTGTCGACCGGCAGCGACCTAACCTGCAGATCACCGAGTGTCAGGTTCGCGGGCTCGTTGTTCTGCCAGGCCAACGCCACTTGCACCAGCGGGTGATGGGTCAGGTTCCGCGTCGGGTTGAGTCGCTCCACAAGCACTTCGAAGGGCACGTCTTGGTGTTCGTAGGCGGCCAGGCTGCGCTGGCGCACCTGGGCCAGCAGCTCTGCGAGAGTCTGATCGCCTGTCAGATCTACTCGCAGCACCAAGGTGTTGACGAAGAAACCCACCAACTCATCGAGCGCTGGGTCATTACGCCCGGCGATCGGGAACCCCACCGCCACATCGGAACTGGCGCTGATCTTCGACAACAGCACCGCCAGGGCCGCCTGAACCACCATGAAACTGGTCGCGTTGTGCGCGCGGCCCACCCGAGCAATCTGCTGCTGTAACTCCGCCGGCCAGTCCACCATCACACTGGCGCCGCGCTGATCGGCCGCCGGCGGATAGGGCCGATCGGTGGGCAGCTGCAGCCGTTCGGGTAGCCCGGCCAGCGCCTGCTCCCAATAGGCCAGCTGCGCGGCGATGCGGCTATCGCCATCGGCCAGATCACCAAGCTGCGCGCGCTGCCACAGCGTGTAATCGATGTACTGCACCGGCAACGGCGCCCAGTCCGGGGCCAGGCCGACACACCGGCTTGTGTAAGCCACCCGCAGATCAGCCACCAGCGGAGTGATCGACCAGCCGTCGGCGGCGATGTGGTGCACCACGGCCACCAACACATGCTCGTCATCGGCGAGACGGAAAAGCGTTGTCCGCAAAGGGATTTCAGCGGTCAGATCGAAGGTGTGATGCGCGGCCGTGTCGATGGCCTCGGCCAGCCGATCAGCCGACCAGCCGGCGGCATCGACAACATCCCACCTCAAGTCGACCCGCTCGGCAGCGACGACCGTCTGCTGGGGGATCCCCTCGGGCGCCACGAACAGGGTGCGCAGGCTCTCTTGGCGGGCCACCACGTCGGCCAGTGCCGCACCCAACGCCTCGGTATCCAGGGCCCCGTCGAACCGCAACGCCGCCACCATGTTGTAGACGGGGGAGGGACCGTGCAACTGGTCAAGGAACCACAACCGCTGCTGGGCGTACGACAACGGCACCACCGCCGGACGTGCACCGGCCACCAACGGCTCCAACAGACCCCCACCGACAGCGATATGTGGGGCCAGCTGAGCCACCGTGGGCGCCTCGAACACGGTACGCACCGAAAGATTGGTGTCCAAGCCGGTATTGACCGCGGCGATCAGGCGCATTGCCGACAGGGAGTCCCCGCCCAAATCGAAGAATGAGTCATCGACGCCGACACGGTCGAGCCCTAGAACGTCGGCGTAGATGCCGGCCAAGATTTCCTGTGCCTGAGTGGCCGGGCTGCGATACCCGCGCCCTGAGTAATCCGGTGCCGGTAGGGCGCGCGCGTCGAGTTTTCCGCTCGGGGTCAGCGGTAGCGCTTCGATGCCCATGACCGCGGCTGGCACCATGTACGCCGGTAGCCGTTGGGTTAGTTCAGTGCGTAGGTCGGTGGGGTCCGCGGTGCCGGTGAAATAGGCGACGATGCGCTTGTCACCGGGGCGGTCCTCGCGGGCGATGACGACCGCCTGCTCGACGCCGTCCAGTGCGGTCAGCGTAGCCTGGATTTCGCCGAGTTCGATGCGGTAGCCGCGGATCTTGACCTGTTCGTCGGCGCGCCCGAGGTAGTGCAGCTGTCCATCCGCGCGCCAGCGCACCAGATCCCCGGTGCGATACATCCGCGCTCCGGGCACACCGCAGGGACACGCTATGAAGCGCGATCCCGTGAGCGCGGCCCTGCCGAGGTAACCGGCCCCGACGCCGGCACCGGCGACATACAATTCACCCACCACCCCGATCGGCACCGGACGCAACCACCCATCCAGCACGAACAACGCCGCGCCCGGTACGGGCGAGCCGATCGGCGGCGTCCCCGCCCCCGCCGTCAAAACACTCATCGACGCGTACACGGTGGTCTCGGTAGGGCCGTATGCGTTGACCACCACCCGTTCCTGCGCCCATCGATCCACCACCTCGGCCGGACACGCCTCACCGCCGAGCAGCAACGCCGTCGACTCCAGCCCCTCCGGCGACAGCGCCCCCACAGCCGACGGGGTCTGGGTCAACACGTTGACGCGTTCGCTGAGCAACACGGAGTGAAAGTCCGGTGGTGAGTTCACCACCGAATCGGGCAACACCACCAACCGCCCACCGGTGAGCAGCGCGGCCCAGATCTCCCACACCGAGAAGTCGAACGCATATGAATGGCACTGTGTCCAAACCTGTTTCGCCGGCAGAAGTACGGGCTGCGAATCCGCCAGATGGGTCAAATTGCCGTGCGTGATCGCCACACCTTTGGGCACACCGGTGGTTCCCGAGGTGTAGATCAGGTAAGCGATATCGCCGGGATCGGGCCCCGGCAATGCCGTGCTGGGTTGCGTGGCAATTCGGGGATCGTCGACGTCGATGACCGTGACGTCGCCCTCGTTCAGCCGGGGGCGCAGCGTGGCGGTGGTGATCGCGGCCGTCGGGGCGGCGTCGCCGACCATGAATCCGATCCGCGCGCCCGGCAACGCCGGGTCGATGGCCAGATAAGCCGCGCCGGTCTTCAACACCGCCAGCATCGCGACGATGGCCGAGGGCGAACGTTCCAACAGCAAGGCCACCCGCTGCCCGGCGCTGACCCCATGGCCAATGAGGTGGTGCGCCAACCGGTTAGCGGCCTCCTCGAGTCCTCGGTAGGTCATGGAGCGGCCCTCGAAGGTCACCGCCACCGCCTCTGGAGCGCGGGCCACCTGTTCAGCGAACAGCGCTGGAACCGACATCGGCGGCGGCCCCGATCGGGTCAACGCGGCGCGGTTGCCGACCGCGTCCAACCGGGCAACCTCACCGGCGTCGAGCAGATCAATCGACGACAGCCGCTGGTTCGGGTCAGCGGTCATCGCCACCAACACCCGCTCAAACCGGTCGATCAGCGCCTGAATGCTGTCGGCGTCGAACACGTCGGTGTCGTACTCGGCGCGCAGCCCCAGTTGGCGGCCCGGGGTGGCTTGCACCGTCAGCGGGTAGTGGTTGTACTCGCGGCCGGTGAACTCGGTAATGGCCAGCTGGTGGTCGCCGCCGGACAGGGTCGCGGTGTCGACGGGATAGTTTTCCAACACGAACAAGGTGTCGAACAGCTTGTCCTGACCGGTGATTCGGTGAATCTCGCTGAGTGCCACATGCTGGTGTTCCAGCGTGTCGGCGTAGGCCGTTTGCATCTGATCGAGCAGGTCGGCGGTGGTGCTGGCCGGTGTGATACGCGCCCGCACCGGCACGGTGTTGATGAAGAGGCCAACCATCGATTCCGCACCGACCAGCTCGGCCGGCCTACCCGAGACTGCGGTGCCGAACACGACGTCGTGCTGGCCGGTCAGCCATGTCAGGAGTTGTGCAAAACCGGCTTGCAGCGCGGTGTTGACGGTGGTGTGGCGAGAGCGGGCCAGTTCGCTTAGCGATTGCGTGGTGTGGAGGGATAGCCGCGATGAGGCGACCCCGCGACGACCGAGCCCCAACCGATTCGCCGGGCCGACCAGGGTGGGCGTGTCAAAGCCGGCCAGCACCGAACGCCAAGCGGTGTGGGCGGCTTCCAGGTCACGCGTCGCGAGCCAGGCGGCGAACTCCCGATACGACGCGGCCGCGGGCAGTCGCTGTCCGTAATAGGCGGCGAAGATTTCCTGCAGCAGGATCGGCAGCGACCAGCCGTCGAGCACGATGTGATGGTTGGTCAGGACCAACCGGTACTGCTCGGCGGCGGTGCGGATCACGGCCACCCGGAAGGCCGGCCCTCCAGCCAGATCGCACACCGCGGCGCGTTCGGCTGCGCAAATCTGCCGGAAATGCTCATCGACGCCGGATTCGCCGTCCCCGGCGGCGAGGTCGGCGTACCGCCACCCCGGCGCCGGATCGGCCGGGATGATCTGAACCGGCTCCCCGAACCGTTCGAAGAAGCGAGCCGCCAGGTTGGGATGCCGGTCGATCGCGGTCTGTACCGCTTCGCGCAGGCGGTCCGGGTCGAGCGTGCCGGTCACGGTGATGTCTAGCTGAGACGCATAAACATCGTCGCCGTGACCCTGTGCGGTGCTGGCATGAAAGAACAGCCCCTGCTGGAGGGGAGTCAAAGGCAAAACGTCAGCGATCCGCATATTGGCGCTCCAGCTCGTCGATCTGTTGCTGGCTCAGCCCGGCAAGCGCGATGTCCGACGGGGTCAGCCCGCCGCCACCGCCGCGCACATGGGCGCAGATGCCGGCCAGGGCGTCAAACCACAGCCGGGCCAGGCGGTTGACTTGGGTGTGATCCAGTGCCGAGGGCGCCCAGGTCCAGGTGGCGTGTAGCAGGGGACCGGTGTCGGCGTCCTCGGTGACCGCGTTGAGTTCCACGGTGTGCCCAAGCGGCATGGGTATGGCCACGGCCGCCGCGGCCGCCGACTTACCGTCCGGACTGATCCGCCACAGCTCCTCGGAAAGCTCGGCGGCCGCGGCCCCCTAGCCGTCCCAGGTAGTTGAATCCGATCGGCGGGATCGCGGTGGGGCAGATCGACCTCGGGGTTCAAATAGCGCAACAGACCGTAGGTCAATGGATCGGGCAGGGTGCGCAGCTGTTCTTTGGCGTCCTTGATCACCGCGCCCAGCGCGGGTGCGCCGGTCAGGGCACCTGGGACCAGGGCAGCCCGGCCCACGGTCAAGGACACCGGGTATTTGGTGGTGAACCATCCCCACGGTGCGGGACAGGTCGACCTCGGCGGCCAGTTCCTCGTGGCGGCCGTGGCCTTCGACGTCGATGCCGATCGGGGTGTCGCCGGTGTCCCAAGAACTGGGCGAGTGCCATCGCGAAGGCGATCAACAAGATGTCTTGCACGCCGGCGTGGAAGGCTGCGGGCACCTCGCCGAGCAGCATGCGGGTGAGCTCGCTGTCCAGCTGCGCGGTGAGCTGTCCGGCGCTGGCGTAGGTATCCACTGCTGCTTGCACGGCGGGCAGCCTGGCCGGGGTCGCGGTCAGCTGTTTCCAGGTGTCGGCGTGGGCCACGACGTGGGGGTGGCGGGCGTGCTGGTCGAGCAGCGTTGACCATCGGACGAACGAGGTGCCGCCTGGTGGTAGGGCGATCGGTTGGCCGCTGTGGTGTTGGGCCCAGGCGATGTTGAGGTCTTCGAGCAAGATTCGCCAGGACACCCCGTCGATGGCCAGGTGGTGAATGATCATCGCCAACTGGCCGGTGTCGGCTACCCACAGCGCGCTGAGCATGCTGCCGGTGGCCGGGTTCAGCCGGGCCCGGGCCGCCACCAGGGCATCATCCGAGAGCACGTCGACCCGTTGCAGACATGCGCCGGCATCGACCAACCCGGCATTGGGCACCCACAGCGACCAGCCGTCGGCGCCGTCGCTATCCACGCGCAGCCGCAACATGGCATGCCGGTCCAGCAACGCCTGCAGCACCGCCACGACGTCAGACTCGGTGGCCCCGACGGGGGCGGACATGACGATGGTCTGGTTGAACTCATCGATCGGGCCGTCCACGGACCGCAGCCAGCACATGATCGGAGTCGCAATCACCGGCCCGACACCCTCATCGACCACCCCGGCGATGCCGTCGGCGACCGTGGCCACCCGGGCCAGCCGGGCCACGGTCTGCTCGACGAAGACGTCGCGGGGGCGGCAGATCAGCCCCGCCGCCCGGGCGCGGGCCACTACCTGCATCGACAAGATGCTGTCGCCGCCCAGGTCGAAGAAGGAGTCGTCGATGCCGACCCGGTCGAGCCCCAGCACCTGGGCGTAGATGCCGGCCAGGATCTCCTCGATGGCGCTGCCCGGAGGCCGATAGGGACCAACGGTGTATTCCGGCGCGGGCAGGGCGCGGGTGTCGAGTTTGCCGTTGGGGGTCAGTGGCAGCGCCTGGATGACTACCACCGCCGCCGGGATCATGTAGGCCGGTAGCCGCTCGGCCAGGGCGGTCCGCGCCTGGGTGGGGTCTGCGGTGCCGGTGATGTAGCCGACTAGGCGTTTGTCGCCGGGGCGGTCTTCGCGGGCGATGACGGCGGCTTGCTCGACGCCGTCCAATGCGCTTAGCGCGGTTTGGATTTCGCCGAGTTCGATGCGGTAGCCGCGGATCTTGACTTGTTCATCGGCGCGTCCAAGGTAGTGCAGCTGCCCATCGGGGCCCCAGCGGACCAGATCTCCGGTGCGATACATCCGCGTCCCCGGCCCGCCGAACGGGCACGCCACGAAGCGTGACCCGGTCAACCCGGCCCGGCGCACATACCCAACGCCCACCCCGCGGCCCGCCAGATACAGCTCGCCGATCACTCCGGCCGGCACCGGGTTCAACCAGGCATCCAGCACAAAGAAGGCCGCCCACGCAATCGGCGAGCCGATCGGCGGCGGCCCCGACCCCGCCGCCAGAGGTGCACTCTTGGACGCCCACATCGTCGTCTCGGTCGGGCCGTACACGTTGACCATCACGCGTCCCGGCGCCCACCGGTTCACCAACTCGACGGGGCAGGGTTCCGCACCGATCACCAACGCCGCCGACTCCAACCCTTGCGGCGAAAGCATCCCCACCGCCGACGGGGTCTGGGTCAACACGGTGACTTGCTGGTCGACCAGCATCGCGTGGAAGTCCTCCGGTGTGCGCGCCACCGAGTCAGGCACCACCACTAGCCGCCCGCCAAACAGCAACGCACCCCAGATCTCCCAGACCGAGAAATCGAAGGCGTAGGAGTGAAACTGCGTCCACACCTGGTGGGGTGCCAACTCCACCCCGATATCCAGTGCGTCGAACATCTGAGTGACGTTGTGGTGCGTGACGGTCACACCTTTGGGCACCCCGGTTGTGCCAGAGGTGTAAACGATGTGTGCCAGGTCATCAGGGGCCGGGTTCGGCAAGGCGGTATTGGGTTGGGAATCGACGCGAGGGTCGTCGAAATCGAAAACGGCCAGCTCGCACTTATCGAACCGGGAGCGCAGGCACGCCGTGGTGATCGCAGCGATCGGTCCGGAATCGGCGACCATGAACTCGATCCGGGCCGCCGGCAGCGCCGGATCCATCGGCAGATACGCCGCCCCGGTCTTGAGCACGGCCAAAATCGCCACGATCGCATCAGCCGACCGCGAAAACAGCAGTGCCACAGACTGACCGGGGCCGGCGCCGTGGCCCGCCAACAGATGCGCCAACCGGTTGGCGGCCGCATCAAGCTCGCGGTAGGTCAGGGAGCGACCCTCGAAGGTCACCGCCACTGCATCGGGGGCACGGGTCACCTGCTCGGCGAACACAGCCGGAATCGATGCTTCGGTTGCGGGCTGGGTCAGTACCGCACGGTTGCCGAGTTCATCGAGGCGGGCGTGCTCACCCTCGTCGAGTACATCGATCGACGAAATCCTTTGCGCCGGGTCGGCGGTCATCGCCACCAGCACCCGCTCCAAGCGCCCGACCAGCGCGTGGACGCTGGCCGCGTCGAACACATCGGTGCGAAACTCCACCGTTCCGCCGATCCCGGCGGGGTCACCGCCCTCGGTGAAGCGTTCGGCCAAGGAGAACGCCAGATCCATCCGGGCGGTGCGGGTGTTCACCGGTAGCGACGTGACCTGCAGGCCCTCCAATGCCAGCTCCGCCGCGGGATCGCTATCGCCGGCGAACTGCCAGCCGACCATCACCTGAATCAGCGGGTGGTGAGCCAACGACCTTGACGGATTGAGTCGCTCCACAAGCACTTCGAAGGGCACGTCTTGGTGTTCGTAGGCGGCCAGGCTGCGTCTGCGCACCTGGTCCAGCAGTTCGGCGGTGGTGGGGTCCTTCGACACGTCGACGCGCAGCACCAAGGTGTTGATGAAAAAACCCACCAGTTCGTCCAGTGCGGGGTCGCGTCGTCCGGCGATTGGGAACCCGACGGCCACCTCGGGGCTGGCGCTGACCTTCGACAACAGCACCGCCACGGCGGCCTGAATCACCATGAAACTGGTTGTATTGTGCTCGCGGCCCAATCGTGCAACCTGCTGCTGCAGCTCGGCCGGAAAATCCACGATGACGTTGGACCCGCGCTGATCGGCCACCGGCGGGTAGGGCCGATCGGTGGGCAGCTGCAGCCGCTCGGGCAGCCCAGCCAGGGCCTGCTCCCAGTAGTCCAGTTGCGCGGCGATGGGGCTGTCGCTGTCGTCGAGGTCTCCCAGCTGCGCTCGTTGCCACAGTGTGTAATCGACGTACTGCACCGGCAGCGGCGCCCAGCCAGGGGGCTGCCCGGCACACCGACTGGAGTAGGCCACACCCAGATCCCTGATCAGCGGGCCGATTGACCAGCCGTCGGCAGCGATGTGGTGGACCACGGCCACCAGCACATGTTCTTCCTCGGCGACGCAGAAAAGTGTTGCGCGCAAAGGGATTTCGGTTCCCAGGTCAAAACCGCGACGCGCTGCCGCGCCGATGGCCTCCTCCAACCGATCCGCCGACCAGCTGGTGGCATCGACAAGATCCCAACCGAAGTCGACTCGCTCGGGCGACAGTACTAGCTGCTGGGGGATCCCCTCGGGCGCGGCAAGCAGCGTGCGCAGGCTTTCATGACGGCCGACCACATCCGCCATCGCCGCGCGCAATTCGTCGGTATCGAGGCGCCCGTTCAACCGCAATGCCGCGGCCAGGTTGTACACCGGGGAGGGTCCCTGCAACTGGTCGACAAACCACAACCGCTGCTGGGCATACGACAACGGCACCACCGCTGGCCGCTCTGCTGCCACCAAGGGTTGCAGCCGCCGCGAACCCACGCCGATATGGCCTACCAACTGGGCAACCGTGGGCGCGTCGAACACGGTCGGGACCGAAACGTCGGCATCCAGTGTTGTGTTGATCGCCCCAGACAAACGCATGGCCAATAGCGAATCCCCGCCGAGGTCGAAGAAGGAGTCGTTGATGCTGACTTGGTCGAGTCCGAGGACTTGGGCGTAGATGGTGGCCAGGATTTCTTCGAGGACGGTGTTGGGGGCTTGGTAGTCGTGCAGGTCTGGGGTGTCGGGTGCGGGCAGGGCGTGGGTGTCGAGTTTGCCGTTGGGGGTTAGCGGCAGGGTGTCGAGTGTGATGATGGCGGCCGGGATCATGTAGGCCGGGAGTTGTTCGGCGAGTTGGGTGCGTGCGTGGGTGGGGTTGGCGGTGCCGGTGATGTAGCCGATCAGGCGGGGGTGGCCGGGGTGGTCGTGGCGGGCGATGACGACGGCTTGCTCGACGCCGTCGAGTGCGCTTAGCGCGGTGTGGATTTCGCCGAGTTCGATGCGGTAGCCGCGGATCTTGACTTGTTCGTCGGCGCGTCCGAGGTAGTGCAGTTGGCCATCGGGGCCCCAGCGCACCAGGTCCCCGCTGCGATACATCCGGGCCCCGGGTTGGCCGTAGGGGTTGGCGATGAAGCGGGTGGCGCTGAGTGCGGGTCGGCCCAGGTAGCCCACCGCGACCCCGGCCCCGGCGATGTAGAGCTCGCCGATCACCCCGATCGGGACGGGGCGTAGCCAGGGGTCCAGGACGTGCAGGGTGGCCCCGGGGACCGGGGCGCCGATCGGCACCACGGGGGTGGCGGCGGTCAGGGGGGTGCTGATGGTCACGCACATGGTGGTTTCGGTGGGGCCGTAGGCGTTGAGCATCACCCGCCCGGGGGCCCATTGGTGGACGACTGGCAGGGGGCAGGCTTCTCCGACGGTCACCAGTGTGGTGGTCTCCAGCCCGTGTGGGGAGAGCATCGCTGCGGCCGAGGGGGTTTGGGTCAACACGCTGACGCCTTCGGCGACCAGCAGTTGGTGCAGCTCTGGGGGGGAGGCGGCCACTGTCTCGTCGACCACCACCAGCCGGCCCCCGCGTAGCAGCGGGGCCAAGATCTCCCACACCGAGACGTCGAAGGCCAGCGAGTGGGCATGGGTCCATACGCCGGGGGTGGGCAGCCCGGCATCGGGGTGGGCCAGCAGCGCGGTCACGTTGTGGTGGGTGATGGCCACGCCTTTGGGGGTGCCGGTGGTGCCCGAGGTGTAGATCAGATACGCGATGTCGTGCGGGTGCGGCGGGGGCAATCCGGTGTCGGGCTGGGCGTCAAGCCCGGGATCGGCCAGGTCGAGGACCGCCACGTCCACCCTGTGCAGGCGGGCGGACAGTGCGGTGCTGCTCAGCACTACTGCTGGTGCGGCATCGGCGAGTACGAACCGCAGCCGCGCGGCGGGCACGGCGGGGTCGATCGCCAGGTAGGCGGCCCCGGTCTTGAGCACGGCCAAAATCGCCACGATCGCCTCGGCGGAACGCTCCAGCAGCAGCGCCACACATTGGCCCGGGCCCACCCCGCGGCCAGCCAGCCGATGCGCTAACCGGTTGGCCGCCGCATCCAGTTCCCGATAGGTCATCGACTGGCCCCCCGCGCGGACCGCGATCGCCTGCGGGTTGCGGGCCACCTGCTCGGCGAACACCACCGGAATCGACACCGCCACCGGCAGCCGGGTCCACCCCGCCCGATTCCCCCACACCCCAAGCCGGACATGCTCGGCCTCACCAAGCACATCCACCGACGACACCGGCCGCCCCACCTCAGCAACCATCGCCACCAACACCCGCCCCAACCGCTGGGCTAGATCGCGGGCATCGGAGTTGGAAAACAATTGTCCGGGACCCGCCGTGCTGAGGAAGAGCTGATCACCGTCTCTGAAAAAGATCAGCGCGAATTCGACGGGGCCGGCATGGGTCAGGGTTCCTGATGCCGGAGCACCGGCGAGATCCCCCAGATGTGTGCCTGGAATAAAATTAACTACGACTCGATTCGACGCCTGTCCAGAGCCGCGAAGGCGCGCGTTGTAATCGATTGAATGCACCGGGAACCGTTGATGCTGTAACGCTTCGCGCATACACGTGTCGACATTTTTACAAAACTCCGCGATTGAAAGTTCAGGCGGAGTTTTCAACGTCAGTGGCACGAACCCGGAAATCATTCCGGCCACCGTATGGGTTTCTGGACGAACTCGCCTGCTTGCCGGAAAGTCGAGCACTACCTCCGGACTCTCGGTGTCGAACGCGCGTACCAGGAGCGCGCACGCTGCGGTGATCACCGAAGATCGACGCACCCCGCAGGCCTGGGACAGCACTTGGATGCCAGCCACGGCTGGAGGGTCCAATTGCACGGGTTCAGATGGTTCGTCCGGACCACTGCCATCGTCGGCGGCCGCCGGCAACCGATAACGCGGTTCGCTTTCCTGCGGAATGTTCCTGATCCAGTAAGCCCGATCATTCAGATAATCGGTCGACGATTCGTACTCTAATTCGCAATCGATTAGATCCTTCAGCGACCCGAAAAAAGCGGGCGAGGCAGATGCTCCAGCAGCAATTGCATTATAGATTTCCGCGATTCGGTGACAAACAAGAGTAATACCGATGCCGTCTACTACTATATGATGGCAGCACACGAACCAATAAAATTCATCTACCTGTGTCTGCATCAATGCAAATTTGAACAGCGGGCCGGCGAGGGGCATCAGGATGCGTTGGATCGATGATGCCAGCCGATGGGCGTCCTGTGCGGGATCCGGCGAGCCGGTCAGGTCATAACGAGCAAGCTCAACGTCCGGGTAATCAACCGGTTTCTGGAAAACCTTGCCATTCAGCTCGAGAAACCCGGCTCGAAGCGGTTCGGCCTCGCGCACCGCTTGGACAATTGACCGCTGAAGCAACTCCGGCTCGATGGCACCCTGGATTCGGATCAGCTCGCCCAGCTGCCACTTCGCACCGAAGCTGCCCGTTTTCTGCGCAATCCAAATGTCTAGTTGTCCCCGCGTCAGCGGTAAAACCAGGTCATCCAGTTCCATCCGACTACCCCACCTGCTAAGTGCCTACTTATCGGCAGGGCGGCCCGCTTCCAGTCTCTCGCCCAAACTTTTCGACCAGTGAACTCACCATCCAGACCTTCCGACTGGCTGTCATGTGCGGACCGTATGGCCCCTCAAGCGGGCCTCGTCAGAATTCACAGATAAGTCGAGTGGTCAGGAGCCCAGATGGAGTAGTGCTGTAGTACAGGTGCAGGATCCGCCAACTGGACACCGGGTATGGCAAAGTCCGTGATGGGACTGCCAGTGCAGCTCAGTAACTCGCGCGCGCGACGCAACAACCGGCCGACCAAGGCTTCTCCTGACCTTGACCTGACGTGCTATTTTGGCTCGTACCTTATCACTACATGACGGTCTCGACCTTGCTAAGCTGATGAACTTTCAGTGCTTGTTAGTCGCGCTAGCGAACATCGTCTCGGCTCAGCCGACGCGAATCAGCAAAGGCGATTTCCGGTCGAACAAAGCCGGTCTTTACGCCGGGTGACTTACCCTTCGGGTCATGGAACTCTCGGCGCGGACTGCGGTCGAACCTGCTATCCGGGTCGACGGACTGACAAAACGGTTCGGCCGCATCGCGGCCGTGGAGGATCTGAGTCTGAGCGTCGCGCCCGGCGAGGTGTTCGGATTCTTGGGCCCCAACGGTGCCGGCAAGTCGACGACGATTCGCCTGCTGCTCGGATTGATTCGCCCGACCGCGGGCACTGCGAAGATATTCGGTTGCTCTGCGCATGACGTCCGCCGGTCCCATCGTCACATCGCATACGTGCCCGCTGATGTTGCGCTGTGGCCGCGACTGACGGGCGCGGAAATCCTTGAGCTGCTTGGCTCTTTGGGCCGCGGTGTCGATGCGGCCTACCGCGACGAGTTGGTCGATCGTTTCGATCTCGAGCTCGACAAGCCGGCCAAAACATATTCGACCGGCAACCGACAGAAGGTGGCACTTGTTGCTGCATTCGCGACACGGGCGCCGCTTCTGGTGCTCGATGAACCGACAAGCGGTGTGGACCCGTTGATGGAAAGGGAATTTCGCGGCTGTGTCGCCGAAGCGCGCGAGCGAGGCCAGACGGTGTTCCTCAGCTCTCATCAGTTGGCCGAGGTAGAAGCCGTGTGCGACCGGGTAGCGATTCTGCGTGCCGGGCGACTCGTCGAAGTCGACAGCATCGCCGATCTACGCCGGTTGCATCGGACCGTGGTCGAGGTGTCCTATCGCGGCGGTCAGCCTTTCCTGCAGGACGTTGCGACCGTGTCGGGTGTCGAACAGCTGGACGGTGAACGGTTGCGGTTCAACCTAACTGGACCGCCGGCGGGCGCGCTTCGAGCGCTCGCCGCAGCTGACATCACCGCGCTCGCGGTGCACGAGCCGACACTCGAGGAGATCTTTCTCGACTACTACGGCGATTCCGCGCGATGACAACGGCCACGCTGCCCGGTTCGTCGTTGGCCGCAGGGCCGCAACTCGCGCCGGGGCAGGCCGTGAGTCGGCTGGCCGTGCGCCAGCTTCGTCGCGGTGCCGTGCTGGCCGCCCTGATCTGCGGAGTCATGTCGGCGTTGGTCGCCTTCCAGTACCAACCGATCGGCGCGTTGCTGAATCAATCAGACCTTCGTGTACTCGCCGAGAATCCCGCCATAAGGGTCTTGTCGGGCCCGCCGGTCGCTCTCGACAATCCCGGCGGTTTCACCGTATGGCGTACCGGCACAGCCGTTTCGGTAATCGCGAGCGGATGGATCATGCTTGCCGCCACACGCATTACCCGCGGTGAGGAGGATAACCGGCGGTGGGATCTGCTCCTCGCCGGACGCCTGCGAATGGCTGATGTGGTCACCCGATGCCTGGCCGCTCTTATTGGATGCTCGGCGCTGATCGGTGTGGCGATAGCGGCGGGCCTTCTGGCGGCTCGCACTCAACCAACTGGTGCGGTGATCTATGCGGTCGCAACCGCCTGTATCGCTGCAACTTTCGCCACGATGGCGCTGCTCGCCGCGCAAGTCATGCCGAGCCGATCCGGCGCCACGGGACTTACGGCCGCAGCTTTAGGTGTAAGCCTGATGCTGCGCATGATCTCCGATGGCTCGCATCAATTGGCATGGTCGGCCTGGATGACCCCGTTCGGGCTTGCCGCCCGGTCGGCGCCATACGCCGAGAACCGCATCATCCCGCTGATCGTGCTGGGCGCGTTTCCGATAGTGCTGGCCGGTGCGGCCCTCTTCACGGCAAGCCACCGCGATTTGGGCGACGGGGTGGTGACGGTGCCTGTCAGCCGTCCTCCACGAACACGCTCGTTGCAGTCGATCGGTGGGTTCGCCTTTCGCCGGACCGTCCGGACCACGCTCGGCTGGGCAACGGGTATCGCCGCGTACTTCTTCCTGGTCGGCGTATTGCTCCCCTCGATTCTCAAGTTGTTTCAGACAAACCCGCGCATCGCTAAACTCGCCGCGCCCGCCGGGATGGGCGGCCATGAACTGGTGAATGTCGGCGCTGCGGTTCTGTTCGGCGTGCTCGCCGTTCCCACCGGGCTGTACGCCGCTGTGCGTCTCGCGGCGATGGTCGCCGACGAGACGGCAGGTCGATTGAACTTGCTTTTCGCCCAGCCCATTTCGCGTGTACATCTGATGTCGGCTGAGATCATGGTCACGGTTGGCGGGGTGGTAGCCCTGCATTGCTCGGCCGCAATGGGCATCTGGGTCGGAGCCGAAATCACCGGCGCACCACTGCAGTTGAGCGCTTCGCTTGCAGGTGCGCTGAATTCCGTTCCGGTGGCGTTGCTCGCGGCCGGGGCGGCCGCCGTGGGCGCCGGGTGGCTCCCCTCCGCTGCCGCCGCAATCGGCGCACTGCCGGTTGTGGGCGGGTTTCTGGTGAACGTCATCATGAAGTCCACGAACGCCCCTGGCTGGGCGGCCAACCTGTCGCCGTGGACGCACCTCGCTGCCGTGCCCGACGCACCGCCCAATTGGGCGGCCACCGCCATTTTCCTGCTCGTCGGCGCTGTCCTTGCCGCGCTCGGAGTGTATGGCTACGTACAGCGCGATTTGGCAACCTGAGGTAACGGGCCGTCCGAATGGGCGGCGTGGATCGTGAACCCGTTAGCGAGGCGCGCTCTGGTTTGCTGGCCTACGATGGCCGGACGGACCAACGCTGATCAGAGAAGACGGCGTGAAGTTTCGGCTTGCAAGCGAGGGAAGATCCCGATAGGAGGGGACCCCAGATGGGATTCATACCCGGTTTCAACGAAATGAAGGAGTCTGTCGAGGAATCTATCGACCTCCTCAGGCGCGCCATCGCGGCACTGGAAAAGCTTGCGGCAGAACAGGAGCGCGCCAATGATCTGTACGCCGAAGCGAATCAGCTCGGCAGTGTACAAGCTCAGAACGTGACCAAGCTGTCGCGATGAGCTCGCCGAAGAGCGACCGATTGATGGGCGGCGTTCCTTCCCGGCACGGCATCTCGCGCGAGCTCAGCTAAACGAGGATCCGTGGATGTGCGGGACTCGCGAGCTCGTGGGCCGGCGTCGATCGGCGACAGGTACTACTCGATTGTGTAGCTGGAACCGGGGGTCTTTCATTGTGTCCTACGCGATTCCGTGCCGGACGATTGTGGCGGGCCCAACAAACCTCGGGTAGTAACGCTCGCGAGGTGGAGTGGGTGGACTCGAGTACCTCGACTTCTTCACCGAGGACCTGATCGATCGACACCGGCCGAGCGTGCTGGTTTGAACGGCGCGGCAAATCTATTGCAGTACATCGCATTCGGCCGAGGAATTCACACGTGTCCGGGCGACCCGATTGCCCACGCCGAAGTATTGGAACGAATACTCAACCGCAGCCTCAGCGCGCCTGGCCCTGCGAGGCCAGGAAGCCCGCCACCCCGCGGACCAGTGCGTCGGCGTATTTCTGCCGGCCCTCGGCCGACTCCATCAGCGCCGAATCGGCGGGGTTCTTCATGTTGCCGCACTCGACCAGGATCGACGGGTACTGCGCCAGGTTCAGGCCGGTGAGGTCCGAGCGGCCGTAAAGGCCGTTCTGGCCGATGTAGTTGGCCGGCGGGATCCCCGAGCCCTGCATCTGGTCGCGCATGATCCGCGCGTACTGCACCGACGGGCCCGCCTGGACCTGGTTGAGCGGCGGGGCCGAGTAGTTGACGTGGAATCCCCGGCCGGACGGCGGGCCGCCGTCGGCGTGGATGGACAGGACCGCGTTGGGGTGCAGCGCGTTGGCCGCGTTCGCGCGTTCGTCGACACACGGCCCCAGGCCGTTGTCGTTGGCGCGGGACAGCGCGGTCCGCACTCCCAGGGCGCTCAACTCGGCACGCACCCGCAGCGCGGTGTCCCAGGTGAACGTGTGCTCCATATAGCCGGTGTTGGTCGCGGTCCCGCTGGTCTGGCAGTCCTTGGTGCCGCCGCGGCCGGTGGGCACCTGACGGTTGATGGAGCCGTCATTTGAGCCGTTGTGGCCCGGATCGATGAAAACCACCATGCCGGCGATGTTGGAGGGGGTTGCCACGGCGTTGGGGATGACGATGGCCGACGCAGCAACAATCATGCAGATGATCGTCCTGACGCCGACACGCCTGCTCAGTCGTAGGTCCACGGCGCAAAGCTAACGCCGCGCGGTCTACGCTGGGGGTTTCGAATCGCCGGAGACTCACGAGCGAAACCAACTCGAGACCAAGATGCGAGGGGATTGTCATGCAACCCGGAGGCGATATGTCGGCGCTGCTGGCCCAGGCGCAGCAGATGCAGCAAAAGCTGATGGAGGCCCAGCAACAATTGGCGAACGCTGAGGTGCATGGTCAGGCCGGTGGGGGCTTGGTCAGCGTCGTCGTGAAGGGCAGCGGCGAGGTGGTCGCGGTGAAGATCGATCCCTCCGTCGTCGACCCGTCGGACGTCGAAACCCTGCAGGACCTGATCGTCGGCGCCATGGGCGACGCGTCCAAGCAGGTCACCCGGATGGCCCAGGAGCGGCTGGGGTCGCTGGCCGGCGGCTTCGGCCCGCCACCGGGGCAGCCGCCCGCGCCGGCGCAGGGGCTTTAGGCTCCGCGACCGACATGTTCGAAGGACCCGTCCAGGATTTGATCGACGAGCTCGGCAAGCTGCCGGGCATCGGGCCCAAAAGCGCCCAGCGCATCGCCTTCCACCTGTTGTCGGTGGAACCGCCGGATATCGACCGGCTGACCGCGGTGCTGGCGAAGGTCCGCGACGGGGTGCGGTTCTGCGCGGTGTGCGGCAACGTCTCCGACAACGAGCGGTGCCGGATCTGCGCGGATCCCCGCCGGGACGGCTCGCAGGTCTGCGTCGTCGAGGAACCCAAGGACGTCCAGGCCGTCGAGCGCACCCGCGAATTCCGCGGCCGCTACCACGTGCTGGGCGGTGCGCTCGACCCGTTGTCCGGGGTGGGGCCCGATCAGCTGCGGATCCGCGAGCTGCTTAGTCGGATCGGGGAGCGGGTCGACGACGTCGACATCACCGAGGTGATCATCGCCACCGACCCGAACACCGAGGGCGAGGCGACGGCCACCTACCTGGTGCGGATGCTGCGCGACATCCCCGGGCTGACCGTGACGCGGATCGCGTCGGGCCTGCCGATGGGCGGTGACCTGGAGTTCGCCGACGAACTGACGCTCGGTCGCGCGCTGGCCGGGCGCCGGGCCATGGTCTGAGGCGCCGGTCGCGAGCCTTCACGCGCCGGTCAGTTCGCCGGCCTCGCTGTCGACCGAAGGCCCGGATCCCGGCAGTGGCTTGCCGGCGACTTCCGGCATGAATCGAAGGGTGACCGTCCCCACCAAGCCCGCGAAGATCAGCATGTAGGCCGGCACCATGGCGCTGCCGGTGCTGGATATCAGCGCTTGAGCGATCACCGGAGTGGTTCCGCCGACGGTCGACAGCGCGATGTTGTACGAGATTGCCAGCGCTCCGTTGCGCACCCTGGTCGGGAACAGTGCCGGCAAAGCTTGGGGCGTGGTGCTGTCGAAACACAGTTCCATCAGTCCGACCAGCAGCACACCGATGAAGATCAACGGAAGGATGCCGCCGAGGCGCATCAGCAAGAAGGCGGGGACCGACGCCAGAACGAGCAATCCGCAGCCCGTCCACATGATCGGCTTGACGCCGACACGGTCGGACAACATGGCGACGAACACCACCGACGCCATCAGGATCGCCAACGTCGCCACGATGACCACCAGCCCAGCCGTGTTACCCACGTGCACAACCACTTTAAGGTAAGTCGGCAAGTAACCGGTGAGCATGAAGTCGGGGACCTGTGAGGTCACCACAATCGCCGCGCAGATCACCATCGGCCTCCACTGCTCCACCACCGTGCGCCGAAATTGCTGCCAGCCCCGGTCAGCCGGGCTATCCGGGTTGCCGCTCACCTGCTTGTAGGCGGGTGACTCCTCGATCCGCAGCCGCAGGTAGAGGGCGAGGACGCCGACCGGCGCGCCCAGCAGCAGCGGGATCCGCCAGCCCCACGCCAACATGTCGCGGCTCGGTAGCCAGGCCTGTAGTGCGGTCACCAGCAACCCGGCGAGCACAAACCCGACCAGGTTGCCCAGCGGCAGGAACCCGACCATCTTGCCCCGTTTGCCGTCCGGGGCCCGCTCAACGAGATATGTCATCGCGCCGACAAACTCACCGCCGGTCGACAAGCCTTGAAAGACCCGGGCGACCAGAAGCAGGATGGGCGCCCAGATGCCGATGGTGGCGTAGCCGGGCAGCAACCCGGTCATAGTGGTCCCGGCTGCCATCAGCGAGATCGTGATCAACAAAACCCGCTTGCGCCCGACACGATCACCGAGCGGGCCGAGGACGAACCCACCGAGCGGCCGCACCACGTACGCCGCCGCCAGCGTGCTGAAGGTGGCGACGAGATGGACCGCGCTGACGCTGTTACCCGGATAGAACACCTGCGCGATGATGGTCGCGATGTAGCCGTAGACGCCGAAGTCGTACCACTCCATGAAATTGCCGATGGCCGTGGCCAGGGTGTCTCGGCGCACAGCCGAACCGGCGTCTCGGGTGTCGTTGTGTGCGCAGCTGTACCGGCGGCGTCGGATGCTCATCGACACGTCTTTTACCCAAAACTTTGCTGCGTGGAACTCCTAGCGTGCCGCCAGCCGTTCGCGGCGCAGCAGGTCCACCTCCGGCATCGGCAGCGGCGGCAGCTCGCCGACCACCGCGCCCAGCAGCAGGTCGGCTAGTTGCGGGTTGCGGGCCAGGCACGGGCCGTGCATGTAGGTCGCGATCACGCTGCCTTGCACCACGCCGTCGAAGCCGTCGCCGGACCGGTTGCCCGCGCCGTTGACCACCGCGCCAAGCGGCGACGCCGCCGGTCCCAGCACGGTGCCGCCGCGGTGGTTCTCGAAACCGGTGAGACGCTCGGTCAGACCGGCCAGCAGCGGCTTGGTCGCCAGCTCGCCGATGGTGCGCGTCTCCTGCGGTGACGTGGTCGCGTCCAGCATGCCCACGCCGTCGACGCGTTCCCCGGCCGACGTTTCATACCAGTGCCCGAGCACCTGCACGGCCGCGCAAATCGCCAGCACCGGGGCGCCCCGTTCGGCGGCGCGCTGCAGGCCCGGGTGTTTGATCAGGTGCCGGGTGGCCAACCGCTGCGCGTAGTCCTCCGCCCCGCCCAGCGTGTACAGGTCCAACGACTCGGGCACCGGGTCGGCCAGCGTGATCTCGACGACCTCGGCGGCGATGCCGCGCAGCCGGAGACGCTGCCGCAGCACCAGGGCGTTGCCGCCGTCGCCGTAGGTCCCCATCACGTCGGGCAGCACCAGCCCGATCCGCACCACCGACTCAGCCATGGCGCGCCAACGCTCGTTGCAGCTGGAGGAAAGCGGTGTAGTTGGCGACGACCTCCACCCGCCCTGGCGGGCATGACGCGATCGCGGCGACGGTGTCGTGCACCAGGGTGTGCTCGACGCCCGCATAGCCCAGCCGCACCGCAAGGTCGGTGCCGCGCTCCCCGGCGGCCACCACCTCGGTCTGCTCGAAGTGCTCGAAACGCACGTCCCACAGCCACGACAGGTCCTCCCCGTCGGGCACCTGGCCGTTGACCGAGATGACCACCCCGGCGGCGTGCTTGTCGACCATCGACAGCGCCTCCTGCCAGCCGGCCGGGTTCTTGGCCAGCAGGACGCGCACCGCGTGCGCACCGACCCGGACGGTCCGATAACGCCCCGCGACCTCGTCGACCGCCGAGACGGCCGCGACCGCCGACGCGGGATCCGCGCCCAGCGTGACCGCGGCCGCGACGGCCTGGGCGGCGTTGCCCCGATTCACCGCGCCGGGCAGCGCCAGCCGCATCGGCAGGGTCAGGCCGTCGGGCCCGTAGAGGGCGTCGTCGTCGAACCACCATTGCGGGCTGGGCCGTTTGAAGTCCGCACCCGTGGAGTACCAATGCCCCCGGTCGCGGACGATGATCTCGCCGCTGCGCGGGCAGCTGACCGAGTCGTTCGACCACGAGCCACCCGCGGCCACCCACACCACGTTCGGGCTGTCGTAGGCCGCCGACGTCATCAGCACATCGTCGCAGTTGGCCACGACGACCGCCTTCGGGTGCCGGGCCAGGCCGGCGCGCAGGGTTCGTTCGATGACGTTGATCTCGCCGACCCGGTCCAGCTGGTCGCGCGACAGGTTGAGCAGCACGACGACGCCGGGCTCGACGGCATCGGAAACGTGCGGGACGTGCATTTCGTCGACTTCCAGGGCCGCCAGCGGCGCATCGCGGTTGCCGGCCAGCGCGGCGACCAGGCCGGCGTCCATGTTGGCGCCCTCGGCGTTGGTGGCCACCCCGCCCAGCGTCGCCAGCGCGGCCGACGTCATCCGGGTGGTGGTGGACTTGCCGTTGGTGCCGGTGATGATGACGGTGCGCCGGCCGGCGGCGAGTTGCCGGAGAACCGAGCGGTCCAGCGTCATCGCGATCAGGCCGCCGATCATCGCCCCGGCCCCACGTCCGGTCAGCCGCGACGCCCAGCGCGCGCTCGCTCCTGCGGCGAGGGCCAGACGGGCGCGGGTGGTGATCACCCGGGAAGTTTAAATGTGTGCCGCCGCGGTCTTCGAATTCCGAGCGCCGCCGTCTTCGATTTCCGAGCCGACACGGCGCGTAGCGGCCGGGTGATGTCGGTCTGCCGTGCCATCCTCAGTGCATGAGCGGGGTGTCCTGGGGTCGGCCGGCCAGCGAGCCGGACGCCGGCTGGGCCGTCGTTGATGTCGAGACCTCGGGCTTTCGGCCGGGGCAGGCGCGGATCATCAGCGTTGCCGCCCTCGGCCTGGACGCCGACGGCAACGTCGAACACTCCGTGGTGAGCCTGCTCAACCCCGGCGTGGACCCCGGCCCCACCCACGTGCACGGCCTGACCGCCGCCATGCTGGAAGACCAGCCCCAGTTCGCCGACATTGTCGGCGACGTGGCCGAGGTGCTGCGCGGCCGCACCTTGGTGGCCCACAACGTGGCGTTCGACTACGCGTTTCTGGCCGCCGAGGCCGAACTGGCCGAGACCGAACTGCCCGTCGACAGCGTCATGTGCACCGTCGAGCTGGCCCGGCGGCTGGACCTCGGCGTCGAGAACCTGCGGTTGGAGACGCTCGCCGCGCATTGGAGCATCACCCAGGAGCGGCCGCACGACGCCTTCGACGACGCGATGGTGCTGACCGGTGTGCTGGCCTCGGCGCTCAAGGTGGCCCGCGCGGGCGACATCTGGCTGCCGATCCACCCGGTGACCCGGCGCCGCTGGCCGAACGGCCGGGTCACCCACGACGAACTGCGACCGCTGAAGGTGCTGGCGTCCCGGATGCCCTGCCCGTATCTCAACCCGGGCCCCTACGTCGGGGGCCGTCCGCTGGTGCAGGGCATGCGGGTGGCCCTGGCCGCCGAGGTCGGCCGCACCCACGAGGAACTCGTGGAGCGCATCCTGCACGCCGGGCTGGCCTACACCGACGTCGTCGACCGGGAGACCTCGCTGGTGGTCTGCAATGATCCCGCCCCCGAGCACGGCAAGGGCTACCTCGCCCGGCAACTGGGGGTGCCGGTGATCTCCGACGCGCACTTCATGGACAGCGTCGGCGCCGTCATCGGCGGCACCAGCATGGACGAATTCACCGACGCCAGCACGCTGGACCAGCAGCTGGCGCTGTTCTGATCAGGCGGCTGTGCCCGCCACGCCAAATCAGGGCCCGCCGCGCCAGTGTTCGATGCGGTGGTGGTCGGGGGTGAACCCGTGCTGCACGCCCCACAGCACGGCCTGCGTGCGGCTTCCGACGCCGAGCTTGCGGTAGATGTTCCGGATGTAGGACTTCACGGTGTTCGGGCTCAGGTAGGTCAGCCGCGCCACATCGGCGTTGCTCTTGCCCTGGGTGATCAGCGCCAGGATCTCGGCCTCGCGGTCGCTGAGCCCTTCGCCGCGGCCGGGCCAGTCGAGTCCGGGCGCGCTGCGCGCCCGGCCGGATATGTCGCTGACGATCACCTCGCCGGAATGCACTGCTTCTAACGCGGCGACCAGCTCGCGGGCCGGCAGGGTCTTCGAGAGGTAGCCGTGAGCCCCATGTTGCCGAGCGCTCTCGACGAGGTCGGGGTGAAAGTTCCATGTGTAGACCACAACTCGGCGCGCACGAGGGTTGGCGACCAGAATCCCGATCTCCTCGTGGTCGGATTCGGGTTGGGCAAACGAGTCGTACAAAACGATATCGACCACGTCAGCGACGGGCATGGTGGAGTCGAGTTCGGCGATAACTACACGTTCGCGATATGGGTCCAGCATGTTGGCCACGCCCTTCACGACGACGTCGTAGTCGTCGACAAGCGCCACCGTGATCGGTGCGCGAGGGGAAGGCGGCGGCATGTCGGCGAGATTACCTCCCTAGGGGTGTATTGCCACCCCCCTTAAGGGTGATGCACTGAACTCATCGCTGGCGCAACCAGATAGCCAGTATCAACCTCAGAGGGAGGCACATCGTGATCATCCTTGGCATCATCGCGCTGATCGCAGGTTTTCTGCTCAAGATCGCGGTGCTGTGGACCATCGGCATCATCCTCGTCATCGTCGGCGTGATCCTGGCGATCCTCGGTTCCACCGGCCGCGCCGTCGGCGGCCGTCGTCATTACTTCTGATCGCCGCAATCGAGACGCCCGACCTCGGGCTACACGTTGCACGTCACGAAAAACGTTTGCATCGACAGCGCCCGGGTTATTCGACATGAGTACGAGAGGAGCACGAAATGCCCACCTGGGAGTGGATTTTGATTGCAGTCTCCATCGTGATTGTTGTGGCAGTACTCGCCATCGCTGCGAAAGTGGTGAGCAGTCGCCGGAAAACAGACCGGCTGAAAAAGCACTATGGCGGCGAGTACGAGCGCCTGGTGTCGCAGGCCGGAGATCCCAACGTGGCGGAGCAGGAATTGACCGCCAGGGAACGCGAACGGAACAAGCTCGACATAGTTCCGTTGACGCCATCGGCGCTGTCGGACTTCAGCGCCCGTTGGCAGCAGGTGCAGACCGGGTTCGTCGATAATCCGGCAACCGCCGTCGGTGTCGCCGATCGGCTGGTGACCGAGGTGATGCGTGAACGCGGTTATCCCATCGACGATTTCGAACGGCGGGCAGCCGACATCTCGGTGGATCATCCAGGGGTTGTCGACAACTACCGCGCAGCGCACGGCATCCATTTGCGGGGCGAAGTCAGCACCGAGGAGCAGCGGGAGGCGTTCGTGCACTATCGGGCGCTGTTCCAAAAGTTGCTCGAGACAACAACAAACGACGATGCGTCACAGGAGGCGAGCGCATGACCACACATGATCGTCCATTGACTGATTCCTACGACGAGTCCCAGCCCGCGGTCCCCGAGACCACTGGCCAGGTGGGTGATCACAGCGCACCAACCGCGCCGGTCGAGCCGTCGGCGCCCGCGAGTGCGCCGCCGGCCGTCGACGATGCAGCGAACCAAACCCAAATCGCAACCGAGGATCGCTCGAACGCCCGGGCAGCGGACGAATCATCAACGGAACAGCTGCTTTTCGCCGATAACGACCTCGCGGACTTGCGCGCGCGGTGGGCTGGTGTGCAGGCCGCCTTCGTCGACGACCCGAAGGATTGCGTGCAGAAGGCCGATGTTTTGGTCTCCGATGTGGTCGATCGGCTCACGAACGGCTTCGCCCACGCGCGCTCGCGCCTCGAGGAGCAGTGGGCGCGCGGCGAGCAGGCGTCCACCGAAGACCTCCGCCTGGCGTTGATGCACTACCGCGACTTCTTTGAGCGGTTGCTTGCGGTGTAGCGCTGCGGCAGCCCACACCCGTGCCGGCGGAGACCCTCCGCCGGCACGGCGTCACCCGCGGGCGGCGCGGTTGACCGCCGACACGACGGCACGCAGCGAAGCGGTGGTGATCGACGGCGCGATGCCGACGCCCCACACCGTGCGACCGCCCACCGACGCCTCGACATAGGCAGCGGCCTGCGCGTCGTCGCCGGCGCTCATGGCGTGCTCGGAGTAGTCCAGGACGGCCACGTCGAAACCGACACGGCCCAGCGCGTGAACGAACGCGGCCAGGGGGCCGTTGCCCTGCCCGCTGATCTCGGTCTCCGCGCCGTTGAGCTTGACCGTCGCGGTGATGCGGGTCACGCCGCTGTCTTCCTCGGACGCGTCGACGCGCTGCTTGATCCGCTCCAGCGGCGACACCGGGGCCAGGTACTCCTCGGAGAAGGCGTCCCACATCTCCTTGGGACTGACCTCGCCGCCTTCCCCTTCGGTGATCTTCTGCACCACCTGGGAGAACTCGATCTGCAGCCGTCGCGGCAGTGCCAGGCCGTGATCGGCCTTCATGATGTAGGCCACCCCGCCCTTGCCGGACTGCGAGTTGACCCGGATGACCGCCTCGTAGGTGCGCCCGACGTCCTTGGGGTCGATCGGCAGGTACGGCACCTGCCAGAGCATGTCCTCGACGTCGGTGTCCGCGGCGTCCGCGTCGATCTTCATCTGGTCCAGGCCCTTGTTGATGGCGTCCTGGTGGCTGCCCGAGAACGCGGTGTAGACCAGGTCTCCGCCGTAGGGGTGACGTTCGTGCACCGGCAGCTGGTTGCAGTACTCGACCGTGCGGCGGACCTCGTCGATGTTGGAGAAGTCGATCTGCGGGTCCACACCGCGGGAGAACAGGTTCAGCCCCAGCGTCACCAGGCAGACGTTGCCGGTGCGCTCGCCGTTGCCGAACAGGCATCCCTCGATGCGGTCGGCACCGGCCTGATAGCCCAACTCGGCTGCGGCGACGGCGGTTCCGCGGTCGTTGTGCGGATGCAGGCTCAAGATGACCGACTCCCGGTTGGCCAGGTTGCGGCTCATCCACTCGATCGAATCGGCGTAGACGTTGGGCGTGGCCATCTCCACCGTGGCGGGCAGGTTGAAGATGATCGGGTTGTCCGGCGTCGGCGCGATGATCTCGCCGACGGCGTCGCACACCTGCTTGGCGTACTCCAGCTCCGTGCCGGTGTAGGACTCCGGCGAATACTCGAACCGCCACCGGGTGCCCGGGTGCTTGGCCGCCTCCTGCACGCACTTACGCGCGCCTTCGGTCGCAATGGCTTGCACCGCGGCCCGGTCCGCGCGAAAAACCACGCGGCGCTGCAGGATTGACGTCGAGTTGTAGAAGTGCACGATGGCCTGCGGCGCGCCGTGGCACGCCTCGAAGGTGCGCTCGATCAGTTCGGGCCGGCACTGGGTCAGCACCTGGATGGTGACGTCGTCGGGGATGGCGCCGTCGGCGATGATCTCGCGGACGAAGTCGTAGTCGGTCTGGCTGGCCGACGGGAATCCGACCTCGATTTCCTTGTAGCCCATGCGAACCAACAGGTCGAACATGCGGCGTTTGCGTGCCGGGCTCATGGGGTCGATCAGCGCCTGGTTGCCGTCGCGCAGATCGACCGCACACCACAGCGGCGCGCTGCCGATGACGCGGTCGGGCCAGGTGCGGTCGGGCAGCCGGACGGGCTCGACCTCTTCGGCGAAGGACCGATATCGGTTGACCGGCATCGACGAGCCCCGCTGCGGGTTCCACGCGGGCTGTCCGGGGCCCGGGGGGCCGGCCGGCTGGACGATGGTTCGTGTCGAGCTGAATGCGTCGGGATTGGTAGTCACGGTGATCGCTCCGGAATCTCAGAAGGGGGGACTTCAGACCGGCGCATCGCGAACACCCGCGACGGGAGGCCGGTCTGGATCAGACCCCGTCGCGGCGTCCGAGGAGGAGCACCCGCTGCACGTCCTGCACTTTACCGCTTTTGGCTCCTTGGTAAAAATGCCGCTGAGACGATAGCGAATGCGCAGGCCGGGGAGGCAGGTATCGCGACGTAAATCACCCTGCGGTGGCACGTATTCTGTTGTGGACTTATACCCGAAATTGAAGTGCGCAGGGCCGGAGAGGCAGGAAGAACGTGGCGCTCGTCGTGCAGAAGTACGGCGGATCCTCAGTGGCGAACGCCGACCGGATCCGGCGGGTGGCCGAGCGCATCGTCGCTACCAAGAAGCAGGGCAACGACGTAGTAGTCGTCGTCTCCGCGATGGGCGACACCACCGATGACCTGATGGATCTGGCCCAGCAGGTATGCCCGGCCCCGCCGCCGCGCGAACTCGACATGCTGCTCACCGCCGGTGAGCGCATCTCCAACGCGTTGGTCGCGATGGCCATCGAATCGCTGGGTGCGCAGGCGCGCTCGTTCACCGGATCGCAGGCCGGGGTGATCACCACCGGCACGCACGGCAACGCCAAGATCATCGACGTCACTCCGGGACGGCTGCAGACCGCGCTCGACGAGGGGCGCATCGTGCTGGTGGCCGGATTCCAGGGCGTCAGCCAGGACACCCGCGACGTGACCACGCTGGGTCGCGGCGGTTCCGACACCACGGCGGTGGCCCTGGCCGCGGCGCTGCGCGCCGACGTCTGCGAGATCTACACCGACGTCGACGGCATCTTCAGTGCCGACCCCAGGATCGTGCACAACGCCCGCAAGCTGGACACGGTCACCTTCGAAGAGATGCTCGAGATGGCGGCTTGCGGCGCCAAGGTTTTGATGCTGCGCTGCGTGGAATATGCACGCCGCTACAACATTCCGGTGCATGTCCGATCCTCGTATTCGGAGAACCCAGGCACCGTCGTCGTCGGATCGATCAAGGACATAGCTATGGAAGACCCCATCCTGACCGGAGTCGCGCACGACCGCAGCGAGGCCAAGGTGACCGTCGTCGGCATACCCGACATCCCCGGTTACGCCGCCCGCGTCTTCCGGGCGCTCGCCGATGCCGACGTGAACATCGACATGGTGTTGCAGAACGTGTCCAAGGTCGAGGACGGCAAGACCGACATCACATTCACCTGCTCGCGCGACAGTGGGCCCACCGCGGTGGCGAAGCTGGACGCGCTCAAGGAAGAGATCGGGTTCAGCCAGCTGCTCTACGACGATCACGTCGGCAAGGTGTCGTTGATCGGGGCGGGCATGCGCAGCCACCCCGGGGTCACCGCCACGTTCTGTGAGGCCCTGGCCCAGGTGGGCGTCAACATCGAGCTGATCTCCACCTCCGAGATCCGCATCTCGGTGCTGTGCCGCGACACCGAACTAGATAAGGCCGTCGTGGCGTTGCACGAAGCGTTCGGACTCGGCGGTGCGGAGTCGGCGACGGTGTATGCGGGGACGGGTAGATAGATGGTTGCCATCGGAGTTGTGGGCGCCACCGGCCAAGTCGGCCAGGTGATGCGCAGGTTGCTCGACGAGCGGGACTTCCCCGCGACGTCGGTTCGGTTTTTCGCGTCGTCGCGCTCGCAGGGCCGCAAGCTGGAATTTCGCGGCCAGGAGATCGAGGTCGAAGACGCCGCGACGGCGGACCCGAGCGGCCTGGACATCGCGTTGTTCTCCGCCGGAAAGACGATGTCGCTGGTGCAGGCGCCGCGGTTCGCAGCGGCCGGGGTGACGGTGATCGACAATTCGTCGGCCTGGCGCAAGGACCCCGACGTGCCGTTGGTGGTGTCGGAGGTGAACTTCGCCAGGGATGCCGCCAACCGGCCGAAGGGCATCATCGCCAACCCGAACTGCACCACCATGGCAGCGATGCCGGTGCTGAAGGTGCTGCACGAGGAAGCCGGGCTGCAACGCCTGGTGGTGTCCAGCTATCAGGCGGTGTCCGGCAGCGGGATCGCCGGGGTCGAGGAGCTGGCCACGCAGGCGCGTGCGGTCATCGACGGCGCCGAGCAGCTGGTGCAGGACGGCCGAGCGGTGCAGTTCCCGACGCCCAAGACCTACGTGGCGCCGATCGCCTTCAACGTGGTTCCGCTGGCCGGCTCCCTGGTGGACGATGACTCGGGTGAGACCGACGAGGACCAGAAGCTGCGCCACGAGAGCCGCAAGATCCTGGGCATCCCCGACCTGGCCGTCAGCGGCACCTGCGTGCGGGTGCCGGTGTTCACCGGGCACTCGCTGTCGATCAACGCCGAGTTCGCCCGGTCGCTGTCGCCCGAGCGGGCCCGCGAGTTGCTCGACGGGGCGCCCGGCGTCAAGGTGGTCGACGTGCCGACCCCGTTGGCGGCCGCCGGCGTCGACGAATCCCTGGTCGGCCGGATCCGGCACGACCCCGGGGTGCCCGACGGCCGCGGGCTGGCCCTGTTCATCTCCGGTGACAACCTGCGCAAGGGGGCTGCGCTGAACACCATCCAGATCGCCGAGCTGCTGGCCGCCCAGCTGTGACAAGCGGGTGAGCACCACCCACACTCGCCTGATCGCGCGGTGCTCACTGTTCGCCGCGGTGTGTTTGGTTGTGCCACACTGGTTTTCCAGCGTCGCGCACGCCGATCCGGCGGCGCCGGCCCCGGAACCCGTGCTGCAGCCGCTGGCGCCCGGTCAGGTGTTGCGAATCGGGCCCACCGCGGGAACCGGCACGCCGACCGGGGACTACGGCATCGGCGCGACCGACCTGTGTGAGTTCGTCGAGTTCCCCGCCGAGTTGCTCCAGGTGTGCGGCGACAGCTTCGCGGGTCAGGGCGTCGGCTTCGGCGGTTGGTACGCGCCGGTCGCGTTGCGCGTCGACACCTCGTCCGTCGACGACCCCGGCGGGGTGCGCTACACCGGGGTCACCGGCATCAGCAATCCGCTGCTGGCCGAACCCGCCCCGCCGGGCGTCTCGCAGCTGCCCGCCGGGGTGGTGCAGATCAACCGGCGCAACTACCTGATGGTGACGACGACCAAGAACCTCGAGCCGCAGACCTCACGGCTGGTGAGCGCGGAGCCGGCGCGCGCGGGCTGGCAGACGATCCCGGGATCCAAGCGGCCCGCGTCGTATCAGGGCGGCTCGCAGACGCAGATCAGCGGCTACTACGACCCGATTCCCACCCCGGACTCGCCCGGCGGGTGGGTGTACATCGTCGCCGACAGTTTCACCCGCAGGGACCCGGTGCTGCTGTACCGGGCCACCCCACAGACGTTCACCGACCGGTCGCGGTGGCAGGGCTGGGCGGCCGGTCCGAATGGGGGCTGGGGTAAGCCGCCGACGCCGCTGTGGCCGGAGGCGGTGGGCGAGATGTGCATTCGGCAGATCGACGGCAAGGCGGTGCTGTCCTATTTCAATGCCGTCACCGGCAACATTGAGGTCCGGGTGGCCAATGACCCGACGGGCCTGGGCGACGCACCGGTCACCACGGTGGTGCAGCACGACGAGTGGCCGGATCCGGCGGAGAGCCTGCCGCCGCCCTACGACAATCGGCTCGCGCAACCGTACGGCGGCTACATTTCGCCCGGCTCCACGCTGGATGAGCTGCGAATTTTCGTGAGCCAGTGGGACACTCGCGCGCGGGTGGCCGCGCCGTACCGGGTGATCCAGTTCGCGGTCAACCCGTTCCGGCCCGAGTAGGGCCCGTCGTTCCGATGCCCGTTCCGGGGCGGCTGACCGTTCGGGTGATCGCCGGGGCTTTCCCGGTCCGATATGCCCGCTGAGCGGGGGCTTTAGTTCACAGCTGCTACATAAGTAGCGCATAGCCGCCACTACTGTTAACGGCTTCATCATTTGTCTCATGAGTGAAACATCTGAAACCCCCACTGTGCGGCACTCCACCGCCACTGCACCGGTCGCCGCGGAAGCGGCGGCGGCCTACCGGGCCCCGCGGGTCTTCCAACTCGCCGCGTGGGTCGCCATCGTCGCCGGGATCGTGTTCATCGTCGCGGTCATCTTCTTCACCGGCTTCATCCTCGGCCACCGCGGCGGCCATCACGGCCACCACCACAAGCACCACCACGCGATGGTTCACCACCGCGGTCCTGGCGGACCCGGCAACTTCGGCGGCCCGGGCGCACCGGGTGGCCAGGGCGGTCAGGGCGGACAGAACGGTCCGGGAGCCACCACCACTGCACCGGCTCCGTCGGGCGTGCGTCCCAGCGGCATGGCCCCCGGCCAGCTCCCGCCGTCGGTCTTCCACTCCGCGGCCGCGACGGGTCAGGTCCCGAGCATCATCGTGCTGACCAACTGAAAAACCGTTGTCAACCAGTGGCCCGGCGCTCCTTGCGAGCGCCGGGCCACCTGTCTTTTGCGGTCACCGGCGTCTAACCGCCGCATCTCGATTCACAACAATTTTGTCGCCGAGACCTGTTGGGTATCCCGCGCGCGGGGCAATATGGCAAGGCATGAGCGAGACACCCGAACCACACACCGAGTCGACCCCAGCCGCACCCGTCACCGCGCCGCCGCCAGCACCCACGCACCGGGTGAATCCGCCGCGGCTCTACACGGCGGCCGCCTGGGTGGTGATCGTCGCCGGCGTCGTCTTCATCCTTACGTCGTTGTTCTTTGTCGGCGCCTCCATCTGGATGCACCAACACCACTGCCACCATCACCACGGCATGTTCCACCCGGGCGGCCCCGGCGGTCCCGGGCCGGGCAATGGGCCCTGGGGACCCGCTGGCCCCGGGCCGGGCAACGGGCCTGGGCAGTACGGCGCCCCCGGCGGCTACGGACCGTGGTACGGCGGTCCTGGTGGTCCGGGACCCGACAACGGGCCATGGGGATATGGGCCTGGGCCCGGCGGTCCTGGCTTGATCGTTCCCATGCCCCCCGGCGGACCCGGTGGTCCCGGCGGACCGGGTGGCCCGGGCGTCAGCGGCCCCGGCCAGCCGCCTGTCAGCCCGCCGCCCGGCGCGCCCGCGCCGCGGCCCTGACGGCGCCCGCTCAGGTCACGCCTTAAATCGTGCCCGGAATGGGTATCAACCCGTAGTGGGCGAACGACCGGAAGCCGCCCGCATTTTCTTGACCTGGTCAAGATGAGGGGAATACTTGATTGCAGGCCGGAAGGTCCTCGGGCACCGCGGCCTTCAGCCCGGTGACGAGGAGAGAGCGAAATGACTGAGCGGTTCACGACCAATGACGCCGGCATCGCTGCGCCGAGCGACGACCAGTCGCTGACGATCGGCCCAGACGGCCCGATTCTGTTGCAGGACCACTACCTGATCGAACAGATGGCGATGTTCAATCGGGAGCGTATCCCGGAGCGCCAGCCACACGCCAAAGGTGGTGGCGCATATGGCCATTTCGAAGTGACCAATGACGTCAGCCAATACACCCGGGCAGCAGTGTTCCAGCCCGGCACCAAAACCGACATGCTGGCCAGGTTTTCCACCGTCGCCGGCGAGCGGGGCAGTCCAGACACCTGGCGCGACCCGCGGGGCTTCGCGCTGAAGTTCTACACGAGCGAGGGCAATTTCGACCTGGTCGGCAACAACACGCCGGTCTTCTTCATGCGCGACCCGCTGAAATTCCAGCACTTCATCCGGTCCCAGAAGCGCTTGCAGGCAAGCAATGTGCGCGACCACAACATGCAGTGGGACTTCTGGAGCCTGTCCCCGGAATCGGCGCACCAGGTGACCTGGCTGATGGGCGACCGGGGAATCCCCAAGACCTGGCGGAACATGAACGGCTACAGCAGCCACACCTACAGCTGGATCAACGCGGCGGGCGAGATCTTCTGGGTGAAGTACCACTTCATCACCGATCAGGGCATCGAGTTCCTGACCCAGGAGGACGCCGACCGGTTGGCCGGCGAGGACGGCGACTACCACCAGCGCGACCTGTTCGAGTCGATCGAACGCGGCGATCACCCGAGCTGGACGCTGAAAATGCAGATCATGCCGTACGAGGAAGCCAAGAACTACCGCTTCAACCCGTTCGACCTGACCAAGGTGTGGCCGCACGGCGACTACCCGTTGATCGACGTCGGCAGGATGACGCTGAACCGCAACGTCACCGACTACCACGCCGAGATCGAGCAGGCAGCCTTCGAGCCGAACAACACCGTGCCCGGCACCGGCCTGAGCCCGGACAAGATGCTGCAGGCGCGCGGCTTCTCGTACTCCGACGCCCATCGCGCCCGGCTGGGGACCAACTACCGGCAGATCCCGGTCAACACCCCCAGAGTCGAGGTGAACAGCTACTCCAAAGACGGCGCCATGCGGATGAACAACGTGTCCGACCCGGTCTATGCGCCCAATTCCTACGGCGGGCCGCAGGCCGACCCGGCACGGGCCGCCGAGATCCGCTGGCACGCCGACGGGGACATGGTCCGCTCGGCCTACACGCTGCACGCCGAGGACGACGACTGGGGGCAGGCCGGCACCATGGTCCGCGAGGTCCTCGACGATGCGGCCAGGGAACGCCTGGCGCACAACATCATTGGCCACGTCTCTCAGGGTGTTAAGGAGCCGGTGCTGTCGCGGGTGTTCGAGTACTGGCGCAACGTCGATCCCGACCTCGCCAAGTTGGTCGAGGAAGGCGTGCGGGGCAACGGGGGCTGACCGCGCGTCGGTGCGCCTGGCATGATCGCTGCATGACCATGCGGGTTACGCAGGTTGCCCGGCTGCTCGGGGGCGCGATGGCCATCGGTTTGGTCCTGGCGGGCACGGCCGCAACGCCGGTCGCGGCCGCGCACCCGTCGGAGCCGGGCGTGGTGAACTACGCCGTGCTGGGCAAGGGGTCGGTCGGCAACATCGTCGGCGGGCCCATGGGGTGGGAATCGGTGTCCACCCAGCCCGGGCAAGGTGACTGGGTGGACCTGCCGGACTGCAACAACTGGGCCGACATCGGCTTGCCCGAGGTGTACAACGATCCCGACCTGGCGTCGTTCAACGGAGCCCTCACCCAGACTTCGGCCACCGACCAGACCCATCTGGTCAAACAGGCCGTGGGGGTGTTCGCCACCAACGATGCCGCCGGTCGGGCTTTCCATCGGGTGGTTGATCGAACGGTCGGTTGTTCGGGACAAACGACCGCGCTCCACCTGGACAACGGCAGCACGCAGGTGTGGTCGTTCGATGGCGGGCCGGCCGGCCCGGCCGACGAGAACTGGACGAAGCAGGAGGCGGGCACCGACCGCCGGTGCTTCAATCAAACCAGGCTGCGCGAAAACGTGTTGCTGCAGGCGAAAGTGTGCCAATCCGGCAACGCCGGACCTGCGGTGAACGTGCTAGCAGGGGCGATGCAGAACGCGCTGGGTCAATAATCGAGCGATTGGGTAACCGTCTGTCCCGGGCACCTCGAAGTGCGGAGAAGGGAATATGTCGGGGGCATCTGGTAGATGAAGCACTAGACGAAGTGGTGCCGATTAACGTTCGATTAGCTGCGCAGGGAAGCGGTCCGCAGGAGCATGTTTGCGCTTGCCCGGGCCCGAAGGGATCGTGATATGACGTTCGCGCCGATCACTGCCGCGGCTTCGCAGTCGGAGTCGAGCGTGCCTGGTGTCGGACCCGCGCCCGAGGTCAACTTGGCCGAGCTGGCCGACTCCGCGGCCGTCGCGCAATACATCGCCGAGGGATGTCTGGTGGACGCCCCGCTGGGCCGTGTCGGCCTGGAGTTGGAGGCCCATTGCCACGACCCGGCCGACCCGCACCGCAGACCGAGCTGGAGCGAGATCGCCGATGTGCTCGACGCGCTGCCCGCGCTGCCGGGCGGCAGCAGGATCACCGTGGAACCGGGCGGCGCCGTCGAACTGTCCGGGCCGCCGGCCGACGGCGTGGTGCCGGCCATCGATGCTATGCGCCGCGATCAGGCCGTGCTGCAGCCGGCGTTTGCTGCGGCCGGGCTGGGCCTGGTCTTCCTCGGCGCCGACCCGCTGCGCCCGCCGAAGCGCATCAACCCAGGCGCCAGGTACCGCGCCATGGAACAGTTCTTCGCTACCAGCCACTCCGGGGAGGCCGGTGCGGCGATGATGACGTCCACCGCATCGATTCAGGTCAACCTGGACGCCGGGCCGCGCGACGGCTGGGCGGCGCGGGTGCGCCTAGCACATGCGTTGGGGCCCACCATGATCGCGATCACCGCCAACTCGCCGATGCTGGACGGTGACTTCACCGGCTGGGTGTCGAGCCGGCAGCGGGTGTGGGGCCGGATGGACTCGGCGCGCTGCGGACCCATCCTGGGCGCCAGCGGCGACGACCCGGGCACCGACTGGGCGCGGTATGCACTCAAGGCCCCGGTGATGCTGGTGCACAACCCCGACGCCGAGGCCGTCATGCATTGGGTGCCCTTTGCCGACTGGGTGGACGGCCGCGAGTTGCTCGGGGACCGTCGCCCCAGCGTCGCCGACCTGGAATACCACCTGACCACGCTGTTCCCGCCGGTGCGGCCCAGGCAGTGGCTGGAGATCCGTTATCTGGACAGCGTGCCCGATGCGCTGTGGCCCGCCGTCGCATTCACCCTGACGGTCCTGCTCGACGACCCGGCCGCCGCCGACATCGCGGCCGAGGCCGTCGAACCGGTGGCCACCGCCTGGGACGCCGCGGCCCGGGTGGGGCTGCGGGACCGGCGGCTGTACGCGGCGGCCAACGCGTGCATGGCCATCGCCGCCGCGAAGGCACCCGCCGAACTCGGCGATTCGATGCAGCGGCTGGTCCGCCTGGTCGACCAGGGGCGCTGCCCCGGCGACGATTTCTCCGACCAGGTGGTCGAGCACGGCCTGGCCCCCACGGTGGCGCGACTCGCGCAAGGGGTGCCGTGACGTCTCCTGATGATTCCGACCCGCTGCGCCCGGTCCCCCGCAAGCGGGAGGTGCCCCCAGCGCCGCGCTTGCGGTCGTCGTGCCGGCAGGGCATCGCCGACGATCTGGCGCGGACGCGGGCGCGGACGCTGCGTCTGGTCGAGTTCGACGACGCGGAACTCTATCGCCAGTACGACCCGCTGATGAGCCCGCTGGTGTGGGACCTGGCGCACATCGGTCAGCAGGAGGAGCTGTGGCTGTTGCGCGGTGGTGACATTGCGCGCCCCGGGATGCTGCCACCGGCGGTCGAGGGGCTCTACGACGCCTTCGTGCATTCGCGCGCCAGCCGGGTCGATCTGCCGCTCCTGTCGCCGGGCCAGGCGCGGGCCTACTGCCGGACCGTGCGCTCGGCCGTGCTCGACGCGCTCGACGCGTTACCCGACGATCCCGCCGGCGACGACGCCGCGTTCGTGTACGCGATGGTGGTCAGCCACGAAAACCAGCACGACGAAACCATGCTGCAGGCGCTGAATTTACGCAGTGGCGCACCGCTTTTGCGGGACGCGTCCGTGCTGCCGGCCGGTCGAGCAGGATTGGCCGGTACGTCGGTGCTGGTGCCCGGCGGCGAATTCGTACTCGGCGTGGACGCCGCCGCCGAACCGTATTCGTTGGACAACGAGCGCCCCGCCCACGTCGTCGACCTGCCCGCGTTCCGGATCGGACGGGTCCCGGTCACCAACGGCGAATGGCGCCGGTTCGTCGACGACGTCGGCTACGACCAGCCGCGCTGGTGGTCGGAGCGCGGCTGGCAGCACCGCCAGGCCGCGGGCCTGACCGCGCCGCAGTTCTGGAGCTCCGACGGCACGACCCGCACCCGGTTCGGCCACGTCGAGGACATCCCGGCCGACGAACCCGTCCAGCACGTCAGCTATTTCGAGGCCGAGGCCTACGCGGCCTGGGCCGGTGCCCGGCTGCCCACCGAGGTGGAATGGGAGAAGGCCTGCACCTGGGATCCGTCCACCAACACGCGGCGCCGGTATCCCTGGGGCGAGCGCAAACCGGACGAGGCGCTGGCCAACCTCGGCGGCACCGCGTTGCGGCCGGCGCCCGTCGGCGCCTACCCGGGCGGCGCTTCGCCGTGCGGGGCCGAGCAGATGCTCGGCGAGGTCTGGGAATGGACCACTTCCCCGCTGCGGCCCTGGCCGGGGTTCGTCCCGATGCTCTACGAGCGCTATTCGCAGCCCTTCTTCGACGGCGATTACCGGGTACTGCGCGGTGGCTCGTGGGCCGTGGAGCCCGGCATCATGCGCCCGAGTTTCCGCAACTGGGACCACCCCTACCGGCGCCAGATCTTCTCCGGGGTCCGGCTGGCGTGGGACGTCCCCGACGGCGGGGATCGCGCCTGATGTGTCGGCACCTGGGCTGGCTCGGGACTGACGTCACGGTCTCCTCGCTGGTGCTCGACCCGCCGTTCGGCCTGCGGGTGCAGTCCTACGCGCCGCGCAGGCAAAAGCATTGCCTGCTCAACGCCGACGGTTGGGGCGTGGGATTTTTCGACACCTCGTCCGGCTCCCCGCAGGACGGGCTGCCCCGCCGCTGGCGCAGCCAGGCGCCGCTGTGGGGCGACGTGTCGTTCGACTCGATCGCGCCCGCGCTGCGCAGCCACTGCGTGGTGGCCGCGGTACGCTCGGCCACCGTCGGCATGCCGATCGAGGCCAGCGCGTGCGCGCCGTTCACCGACGGGCAGTGGTTGTTGTCGCACAACGGAATCGTCGACCGCGCCGTGTTGCCGGCGGCGGCGCGTGCCGAATCGGTCTGTGACAGCGCGATACTGGCGGCCACGATCTTCGAGCGCGGTCTCGACGCGCTGGGTGAGACCATCGAAGAGGTCGCCGCGGCCGATCCAAACGCCAGGCTGAACATATTGGCCGCCAACGGCTCTCGCATGCTGGCCACGGCATGGGGTGACACGCTGTCCATCCTGCGCCGGCCGGACGGAGTGGTCCTGGCCAGCGAACCCTACGACAACGACTCCGACTGGGAGGACGTGCCGGACCGCCACCTTGTCGAAGTCACCGCGAACGGTGTCACGATGACACCGCTGAATCAGTCGAGAGGATCTTGATGACGCTGTCGCTGTCGAACCACCTGGCCGCCGACTCGGCGTACCACGCGTTGCGCCGCGACGTGCTGAACGGCCTGCAGAGGACGCCAAAGGAATTGCCGCCCAAATGGTTTTACGACTCGGTGGGCAGTGATCTGTTCGACCAGATCACCCGGCTGCCGGAGTACTACCCGACGCGCGCCGAGGCCGAGATCTTGCGGGCGCGCGCCGCCGAAGTGGCGTCGGCCAGCGAGGCGGACACCCTGGTGGAATTGGGCAGCGGGACATCGGAGAAGACTCGGGTGTTGCTCGACGCGCTGCGCGCGCTGGGTTCGCTGCGCAGGTTCGTCCCGTTCGACGTCGACGCCAGCATCCTGTCGACCGCCGCCGCGGCCATCCAGCAGGAATACGAGGGCGTCGAAATCAAGGCCGTCTGCGGCGATTTCGAAGAGCACCTCACTGAGATCCCCGTTGGGGGGCGGCGGCTGTTCGTGTTCCTGGGGTCGACGATCGGCAACCTCACGCCCGGACCGCGCGCCGAATTCCTTGCGGCACTGTCCGCGCAGATGCGGCCCGGCGACAGCCTGCTGCTGGGTACGGACCTGATCAAGGACACCGAGCGGCTGGTGCGCGCCTATGACGACGCCGCCGGGGTGACGGCGGCGTTCAACCGCAATGTGCTCACGGTGGTGAACCGGGAGCTCGACGCCGACTTCGACGTCGACGCCTACCGGCATGTGGCCCGGTGGAACGCGGCGGAGGAACGCATCGAGATGTGGCTGCGGTCCGACCGCCGCCAGCGGGTGCGGGTCGGTGCGCTCGAGCTGACCGTCGACTTCGATGCCGGCGAGGAAATGCTCACCGAAGTGTCGTGTAAGTTCCACTCCGACAAGGTGACTGGTGAATTGGCCACCGCGGGGTTGCGCCGCACCCGGTGGTGGACCGACGAGGCGGGCGACTTCGGGTTGTCGTTGGCCGTGAAGTGACCGGCGCCACCGAGCTGGCCGATCAATGGCGGTCGGCCCGCCCGCCGATGGCCGGGCTGCACCTGGACAACGCGGCCTGTTCGCGGCAGAGCCTGGCGGTGCTCGAGGCCGCCGCGCAGCACGCCCGCAACGAGTCCGAGCTCGGCGGCTATGTCGCGGCGGAGGCGGCCACGCCCGTGCTCGACGCCGGTCGAGTCGCGTTCGCCGCGCTGACCGGAATGGGCGATGCCGAGGTGGTTTTCACCACTGGCTCGCTGAACGCCCTGGACCTGCTGCTGGGCAGCTGGCCGGCCGAGCGCCGAACGGTGGCTTGCCTGCCCGGCGAATACGGGCCCAACCTGGCGATGCTGGCCGCGCACGGATTCGACCGTCAGCTGCTTCCGACCCGGGAAGACGGCCGTGTCACGCTGGACGACGCGGCGCTGGCCCTGCAGACCGATCCGCCCGACCTGGTGCATCTGACCGCGGTGGCCAGCCATTGCGGTGTGGTGCAACCGGTTTCGATGGTCGCCCGACTCTGCCGGGAGTTGGGGCTGCCGCTCGTCGTCGACGCGGCCCAGGCGCTGGGCCAGGTGGACTGCGCGGTGGGCGCCGACGTGACGTATTCCTCGTCGCGCAAGTGGATCGCCGGTCCGCGCGGTGTGGGGATGCTCGGGGTGCGCCGCGAGCTGATGGAAAGCCTGCGCCCACGGCTGGCCACGCCGGACTGGGCCCGCAATGACGGCTCGCCGACGGTGGCCGAACAGCTGGAGTTCGGCGAGGCCAATGTCGCCGCGCGGGTGGGTTTTTCGCTGGCATTGGGCGAGCATCTGGCGTACGGACCGCAGGCGGTGTGTGCGCGGCTGGCCGAGGTGGGCAGCATGAGCCGCACGGTGCTGGCCGATGTGACCGGCTGGACGGTGGTCGAAGAGGTCGAAGAACCCAGTGCCATCACCACTTTGGCGCCGAACGACGGCGGCGACCCGCAAATGGTGCGCGACTGGCTGCTGGCCGAGCGGCGGATCCTGACCACGTTTGCCGGCCTGCAGCGGGCGCCGCTGGAGCTCACCGAACCCGTGCTGCGGATCTCGCCGCACGTGGACACCACGGCCGAAGACCTGGAGACGTTCGCTGAGGCGCTCATCGCCGCCGCCGCGGCGACCGCGACCGGCTAGCCGGCTTTGTGCGCCGTTAACAGGTAGGCCGGCATCTTCATCCGGCCCTTCTCGTCGCGGTCGTGCTGCGGGCCGTCGGGGGTCGGCGGAATGTTGGCGTGGATGAAGGCCGGCCGGATCTCGTCGATCTCCCAGTACTTGCTCACCGCGTCGCGCAACTCGTCCTCGTCGACTTCGTTGGGCTTGGTCTCCCATTCGTCGGGAAAAGCACCCTTGGCGAAGACCAGCACGAAGTAGCTGGCTCCCGGAGCAGCCGCGCGGTGTACCGAGCTGAGGTACCCCTCGCGGCCCTCGATCGGCAACGAGTGGAACAGCGTGCTGTCGGCCACGGTGGAGAACCGTCCGTCGTAGCCGGTGAACGACGTGATGTCCGCCTGCACGAAGGTGACCGTGGTCAGGCCGCGGTCGGCCGCGGCCTTGGTGGCCGCCGCGACGGCCGTGGGGGTGAGGTCGATGCCGACCACGGTGTAGCCCTGGGCGGCCAGGGTCAACGACAGCTCGGCGACTCCGCAGCCGGCGTCCAGCACGTCGCTGCGGAACTTCCCGGCCGCGATCAGGGCGGCCAGTTCGGGCTGCGGCTCACCGATGTTCCACGGCGGCGGGCCCTCGAACTCGCCCTGCTCGCGATATACGTTGTCCCAGTCGACAATTTGATCAGGCGCCACGGTGTCCAACCTACCCGCGGTCAGGATTCCCAGGTGTGCACCGGCTCGTTGGCGTGCATGTGCTCGCAGTATCGCCGCAGCATCTGGGCCAATGCCGCCGGCCGACTCATGCCGCCGTCCTGCAGGGCCCGCACGGTGGACACCTGCCAGCTGGCGCCGTTGCGACCGGTTCGCGCGCGGCCCTCGATGACCCCCAGGAACCGGTCGCGGACCTCGGCGTCGACGCCCCACCGCTGCAACCCCTCGTCGGCGATCGGCAGCAGTGTGTCGAGCACCAGTTCGCGTGCCGTCACCTCGCCCAGCCCGGGCCAGCGCAGCCGGGCGTCGATGCCGTCCAGCGCGGCCGCCAGGAAATTGGCTTCCGCCACACCGAAATCCATGGCGGTCCATAACGGGTTGTCGGCTTCGGACATGCTGCGCAGCATGCCGTAGAAGAAGGCCGAATTCGCCAGCATGTCGATGACGGTCGGCCCGGCCGGCAATACCCGGTTCTCCAGCCGTAGATGGGGGCGGCCGTCGACCACGTCGTACACCGGACGGTTCCACCGGTAGACGGTGCCGTTGTGCAGCCGCAATTCGGCGAGGTGTGGGATGCGCCCGGCACTCAGCTCGGCGACCGGGTCTTCGTCGGACACCTCGGGCAGCAGGAATTCGAAGTAGCGGATGTTCTCTTGATACAAGTCGAGGACGGAGCTGATCCACTGTTCGCCGAACCACACCCGCGGCCGCACGCCTTGGGATTTCAGCTCATCGGATCTGGTGTCGGTGGACTGCGCGAACAGCTCGATACGGGTTTCCGCCCACAGCCGGTGCCCGAACAAGAACGGCGAGTTGGCCCCCAGTGCCAACTGTGGGCCGGCCACGATCTGCGCCGCATTCCAGTTGGCGGCGAACGTCTCCGGATCCAGCTGCAGATGCAATTGCATGCTGGTGCACGCGGATTCGGGTGCGATCGTCGAGGTGTGCCAGCTCAGCGGCTCGGGTCCGGAAATGCTGATGGGGATGTCTTCGCCGCGAGCGTTGAAGATCGATTCGTTGAGGGCGGCGTATCGCTTCGATTCGCTCATCCAGCCGTGGTCCAGGTGTTGGGACATCAGGGTGGGCAGGATGCCGATCATGACGATGTGGGCACCGCCTGCGGCGACGGCCTTGTTCTCGGCCTCGTTCAGGCTGGCCCGCACCTCGGCCTCGAGATCCAGGCCGGTGTGCCCGGGCAGCGCGTGCGGCGGAACGTTGAATTCAATGTTGTAGGCGCCCAATTCGACCTGGTACGCCGGATCGCCGATGGCGTCCAGCACGTGGCGATTGGACATGGCCGGCTGGTAGTCGGCGTCGACCAGGTTGCACTCGATCTCCATGCCGGTGAGCGGTTGCTCGGAATCGAAGCTTGACTGGGCAAGCATCGTCTCGAAGGCGTCCAGACACAGCTGTATCTTGCGCCGGTATTCCTGCCGGTGTGCGCTGTCGTACGTGGTGCGCCTGACCTCTTCGCCCACACCGCAGATGCAACAGGGTTACCGCCCGTAACGCAAGCTCTCGCGAGTCGCAGTTGCGGCCTCGTGCGCCTGGTGGGTAGACCATGATGGACTTTTGCCGTAAACGTGTCCGAGCTCACGGGTGGAGGAGAGCAGTTGGCCGAGTTCGCCGAATTCGTCGCCGCGATCGACCAGGGGACCACCAGCACTCGCTGCATGATCTTCGATCACGAGGGTGCCGAAGTGGCCCGCCATCAACTCGAGCACGAACAGATCCTGCCCCGGGCCGGCTGGGTGGAGCACGACCCGGTCGAAATCTGGGAGCGCACCTCCTCGGTGCTGACGTCGGTGCTGAATCGGGCCAACCTGAGTACGAAAGACATTGCCGCGCTGGGGATCACGAATCAGCGCGAGACGACTCTGGTGTGGAACCGCAAGACCGGGCGGCCCTATTACAACGCGATCGTCTGGCAGGACACCCGCACCGACCGGATCGCGTCGGCGCTCGAACGCGACGGTCGCGGCGACGTGATCCGGCGCAAGGCCGGCCTGCCCCCGGCCACCTATTTTTCCGGTGCCAAGCTGCAGTGGATCCTGGAGAACGTCGATGGGGTGCGCGCGGCCGCCGAAAACGGTGACGCCCTGTTCGGCACCGCCGACACCTGGGTGTTGTGGAACCTGACCGGGGGGCCGCGCGGCGGCGTACACGCCACCGACGTGACCAATGCCAGCCGGACCATGCTGATGGACCTGGAGACCCTGGACTGGGACGACGAGCTCTTGTCGATCTTCGCCATCCCTCGTGCGATGCTGCCGAAGATCGGGCCGTCGTCGTCGCCGCAGCCCTACGGCGTGACGTCGGAGACCGGACCGGCCGGCGGCGAGGTACCGATCACCGGGATGCTCGGCGATCAGCACGCGGCGATGGTGGGTCAGGTGTGCCTGTCCGAGGGCGAAGCCAAAAACACCTACGGCACCGGAAACTTCCTGCTGCTCAACACCGGCGAGACCATCGTGCGGTCAGACAACGGGCTGCTGACCACCGTCTGCTATCAGTTCGGGGACGCCAAACCCGTGTACGCGCTCGAGGGTTCGATCGCGGTGACCGGCGCGGCCGTGCAGTGGCTGCGCGATCAGCTGGGCATCATCAGCGGTGCCGCGCAAAGCGAATCGCTGGCACGCCAGGTCGACGACAACGGCGGAGTCTATTTCGTTCCCGCGTTTTCCGGATTGTTCGCGCCCTACTGGCGATCCGATGCGCGCGGCGCGATCGTCGGCCTGTCCCGCTTCAACACCAACGCGCATCTGGCGCGCGCAACACTGGAGGCGATCTGCTACCAGAGCCGCGACGTGGTGGACGCCATGGCGGCGGATTCTGGTGTGCACCTTGAGGTTTTGAAGGTCGACGGCGGTATCACCGGAAACGACCTGTGCATGCAGATCCAGGCCGACGTGCTGGGCGTGGACGTGGTGCGCCCGGTGGTCGCCGAGACGACCGCGCTGGGCGCCGCCTACGCGGCCGGTCTGGCTGTGGGGTTCTGGGCCGATCCGGCCGACCTGCGCGCCAATTGGCAAGAGGGTAGGCGCTGGGCGCCGGCCTGGAACGACGAGCAGCGCGCCGCGGGTTACGCGGGCTGGCGCAAAGCCGTGCGGCGGACCCTGGATTGGGTCGACGTCACGTGACGCCGCCCGATCCAGGGCCCGCCAAAGGCACTCAGTCTTCGCCGAGAATGCCGTAGATCTCGCGCCGCGCATTGTTGAGGATGTCCACGATGCGCTGCTGCTGCTCGGCCGAAGCGGTGTGGGCGGACTGCCCGACCGCGCCGAACAATTGGCCAACGGCCGCCCGCAGATTCATGTGACCCGGGTCGGCACCTTCGGTGATCTCGTCCCACGGCGGGGTCTCGATCTTCTCGGCCACCGCGCGGCCCTGTTCGGTCAGCTCGAAACGCTTCTTGCTGCCTTCGGTTTCACTCGCGGTGATCAGGCCTTCGTCGTCGAGCAACTGAAGTGTCGGGTACACCGAACCGGGGCTCGGCTTCCACAGTCCATTGCTGCGCTCGGCGATCTGGTGGATCATTTCGTAGCCGTGCATCGGCTGCTCGGCCAGCAGCGTCAGGATGGCCGCTCGTACGTCGCCGCGCTTGCCGCGACCCGGGCCGCCACGGCGCCATCCGCCGCGCCGGCCACCGGGGCCGAAGCCGAAGCCCGGGCCAAAGCCGGGGCCGAAGCCCGGACCGAAACCGGGGCCGAAGCCGAGCGGACCGTCGTGGCCACCGGCGTGATCGCGCAGATGCTCGCGGAAGTCCCGTCGGGCGTGGCGCCGTGCCTCGTGCAGGGCGCGCCGGTCAACCGGGCCGGAGCCGAAGCCGAATCCGAAACCGGGCCGGCCGGCGAATGGTCCTTCGGGGGGAGTGAATGGGTTGCTCATTTTTCTGTCCTTACGTTTGTGGGTCGCGCACCGATCGTGCGCTTCGAAACATCACGATATATCGGAAACTATCGCGATGCAACTAAATATATTGAAGTCTTTTCGCTGAATTGCCGCTGAGCTGCGGAGATGTGACAACGACCGCCCGTGGGCCGGTTTGCATGCACCACGCGACGGGTAGGAAGTAGTGAGATGAACGCTGACAACAACCTGCAGGTCGATAGCGGCAGCGCAGGCGCGGCCGGATTGGGGCGGCCCGACGGTGCCCGGCGGCGCAATCGCCGGACGTGGATCAACTGGGGGCTGGCGCTGGCGACGGTGCCCGCGGCCGCGATCGTGATGCTCTTCGCGCTCGGTGCCGTGATGAGCACCGACGGCTGCAGCGACCGCAGTTGTCCCAACCTGGGCCACGGCGGGATCGATTTCGGCGTCGCGTTCTACGGTGCGCCCGCGGTCGCCGTGGTCGTCATCATCATCTCGTTTTTCACCGCGAAACGACGCGCCGGCATCGCGGTTCCGTTGTGCGGGTGGGCACTGCTGATCATCGACGTCGCCCTCATGGCGGCGAGTGTGGCCGGCTAGTGCGGCACTGAGAAACCGTCCGGCCCGCCGGGGTCTCCCGGGCCGGGACCTCCCGATCGCGGGTCAGGCCATCCGACGGATCGTTGCGGCGCCGCGCCCGGCGGCGGGGCGGGCCAGCCTGGCGGGCCCTGGTATGCACGGCCGGGCGGTGGCCATGGCGCCGGCCCCATCGGTCCCGGCGCGGGCATGACCGGGCGCAGCCGGGCCAGTTCGCGGCGGTGCCGCTCGGCGAGGACGGCCGCGAGCACCAGTTCCGGTGGGGCGCCGGGTGGTGGTGGCGGCGCGATGCGGGCCACCACGTCAGCGGCGATCCGGTATCCCATCTGCAGGCGCAGCTGACGGTCGAGCTGCGTTGCCCTGGAAAGGAATTGGCGGGCCACCTCGGCCTGACCGGCCGACAGGCCGGACAGCTGCAACGAGGATGCCCACCATGCCAGGGAGGGCGGCATCATGGGCGGGGGCCCGAGCCGGGGTCCGCGTTCGTTGACCACCACCGTACCGGCGAAGATGTCGCCGATCCGTTTGGCCTTCGGAGACAAGATGCTGCAGATGACGGCCGGGCTCCCGAACAGCATCCAGATCTCCACCAGCGACGCCAGGGCCCGAAACAGCGCCTGGCGGAAGCGTTCTGGGCCGCCATCGTCGGACACCACACGCAGGCCCATCGCGATCTTGCCGACCGAGCGTCCCCGCGTTGCCGTTTCGAGGACCAAGGGATAGCCGACAATTACCAGCACCGTAAATATCAGCAGGATCGCGTTGCTCAGTGCGGTATCGAATTGCGCCAGGGTGGCTGCCCACAACATCAGCCCGAGCAGGTAGCCGATGACCATGACCACGATATCGATCAGCGCGCTGAGCGTCCGCACCGGCAGCTGGGCGATCTGCACATCGAGCACCACGGCGTCCCCGGTCACCACCTCCGACATAACTTCGAACGGTACAGGCTGGGTGCGGGTGGCCGGCCGCGCTTTGTCCTGGCGGCGGTGCGATTAGGCTGCCGAGGGTGGATGTCGATGCATTCGTGCTGGCCCATCGCCCGACCTGGGACCGCCTCGACCGATTGATCGGGCGGCGCCGGTCGCTGTCCGGCGCGGAAATCGACGAACTCGTCGAGCTTTACCAGCGGGTCTCCACCCACTTGTCGATGCTGCGCTCGGCGTCGTCGGATTCCGTGTTGATCGGCCGGCTCTCGAGCCTGGTCGCGCGGGCCCGTTCGGCGGTGACGGGTGCCCACGCGCCACTGAGCAGTGCGTTCACCCGGTTCTGGACCGTGTCGTTCCCGGTGGTGGCCTACCGCACCTGGCGGTGGTGGCTGGCCACCGCGGCGGCGTTCTTCGCCGTGGTCGTGATCGTCGCGCTCTGGGTCGCCGGCAGCCCGGATGTGCAGTCCTCGCTCGGAACCCCCAGCGACATCCAGCAATTGGTCAACCACGACGTGGAGTCGTACTACAGCGAGCATCCCGCCGCGGCGTTCGCGCTGCAAATCTGGGTGAACAACTCCTGGGTTTCCGCGCAGTGCATCGCGCTGTCCGTGGTGCTGGGCGTGCCGATTCCCTTTGTGCTGTTTCAGAACGCCGCCAACCTGGGTGTCATCGCCGGCCTGATGTTCCCGGCCGGCAAGGGCGCCCTGCTGCTGGGTTTGCTTGTCCCGCACGGGCTGCTGGAGCTCACGGCGGTATTCCTCTCCGGCGCAACGGGAATGCGGCTGGGCTGGTCGGTGATCTCGCCCGGAGACCGGCCCCGGGGCCAGGTGCTGGCCGAACAGGGCCGCGCCGTCGTCTCGGTCGCCGTGGGTCTGGTTGCGGTGCTGCTGGTCTCGGGGTTGATCGAAGCGCTGGTGACCCCGTCGCCGTTGCCGACGTTCGTGCGGGTCGGCGTCGGCGTCATCGCCGAGGTGGCGTTCTTGTCCTACATCGTGTACTTCGGCCGCCGTGGGGTGAAGGCCGGGGAAAGCGGCGACATGGCCGAGGCGCCGGACTTCGTTCCGACGCGCTGAGTAGGGGTCGCCGGCGGGCTACAGGCGCCCGGTCGCCTTCATCGCCAGGTAGTGATCGGCAAGGGCGGGCGCGAGTTCGGTGGGCGGGGCGTCGACGACTTCCACCCCGCTGCGGCGCAGCCGGGTGGCGATCGCGCCGCGGTCGTTGCGGGATCGTTCGGCGGCCGCCGCGTCGTACACCGCCGCGGCATCCGAACGCCCCGCGGCCATTTGGTCGACGCGCGGATCGGAGACCGCGGCCAGCAGCAGGTGATGTTTGGCCGACAGCTGCGGCAGCACGGGCAGCAGGCCCTCGTCGAGCGCGGCCGCGTTGAGGTCGGTCAGCAGCACCACCAGGGAACGTCGGCGGGCGCGCAGCGCGATGGCGGAAGCCATTGCGCGCCAATCCGATTCGACAAGAGTAGGTTGTAAGGCCGCCATCGAGTCGACCAGCTGGGCGAGCAGTTCGGTGCGCGAGGCGCCGAACACGCCGGCGCGGCTCACCCGGTCGTGGGCGAGGAAGTCGACGTGATCGCCGGCCCGCGACGCCAGGGCCGCCAGCAGCAGCGCGGCGTCCATCGACCAATCCAGCCGCGGCCAGCCCGCGGGATCGGCCGCGGTCGGGTCGACACCGACCCGGCCCGCCGCCGTGCGGCCCGTGTCAAGCACGATCACCACCCGCCGGTCGCGTTCGGGCCGCCAGGTGCGCACCACCACGTCGGCGCGACGCGCGGTGGCGCGCCAGTCGATCGAGCGCACGTCGTCACCGACGACATACTCGCGCAGCGAGTCGAATTCGGTGCCCTGGCCGCGTACCAGCGTGGGTAGCAGGCCGTCGATCTCGCGGAGCTTGGCCAGCCGCGACGGCAGGTGCTTGCGGGCCAGGAACGGGGGCAGCACCCGCAGCTGCCCGGGCACCGGTCGCGATCGCTGCCGTCCCGCCAGCCCGAGCGGGCCGATCGATCGGGCGGTCACCACGGTCGCGCGCTGGTCACCGCGACGAACGGGCTGCAGCTGGGTCTGGACGTGCTGGTCTTGCCCGGCGGGGATGTCGATGGGATGGATGCGCGGCCGCGCCTGCGCGCTGGGCGGCCAGGCGTCGCGGATCTGGCCGCGGAACCGGCGCGCGCCGTCGTTGTGGATCAACAGGCCGCACTCCACCTGCTGCCCGAGCCGCGCCGAGCGATCCGGGGAACGCACGTAGCGCAGTTGGCTCGTGCTGGCCGCCAGGACGATGTCGAGGACCACCGCGGTTGCCAGCGCTATCAGCAGGGCCGCGAAAGTGATTGCCGGCCAAGGAGACAGCGCGATAGGCAGGACGCAGATCAGCGCGACCAGCCCGGCGCGTCCGGTCAGCACCACTAGCGGGGCACCGGGACCGACGCCAGAATCCCGTCGAGCACGCCGTCGGGCGTAGCCCCCTCGAGTTCGGCCTCGGGCCGCAGCATCACCCGGTGCCGCAGCGTCGAGCGGGCCATGGCCTTCACGTCGTCGGGTGTGACGTAGTTGCGGCCGGACAGCCACGACCAGGAGCGCGCCGTGGCCAGCAGGGCGGTCGCCCCGCGGGGTGACACGCCCAGTTGCAGCGCCGGGGAGGAACGGGTGGCCCCGACGATGTCGACGATGTAGCCCAGCACCTCGTCGGCGACCAGCACGCTGCGCACGGCGTCGCGGCCGGCCGCCAGGTCGGAGGGTCCGGCCACCGGCTTGATCGCCGACAGATCGCGCGGGTCGAAGCCGTGCGCGTGCCGGTGCAGGATGGCGATCTCGGCGTCGCGCGGCGGCAGCGTCACATTCAGCTTGAGCAAGAAGCGGTCCAGCTGGGCCTCGGGCAGCTGGTAGGTGCCCTCGTACTCGACCGGATTCTGGGTGGCGGCCACGATGAACGGGTCGGGCAGCGGTCGCGGTTCGCCGTCGACGCTGACCTGACGCTCTTCCATCGCCTCGAGCAGCGCGGCCTGCGTCTTGGGCGGGGTCCGGTTGATCTCGTCGGCCAGCAGCAGGTTGGTGAACACCGGCCCGGGCCGGAACACGAACGCGGCGGTGCGCGCGTCGTACACCAGCGAACCGGTCACGTCACCGGGCATCAGGTCGGGGGTGAACTGCACCCGCTTGAATTCCAGCTGCAGCGCCGCGGACAAGGCCCTGACCAGCAACGTCTTCGCCACTCCCGGAACACCTTCCAGCAGCACGTGGCCGCGGCACAGCAGCGCGATCACCAGGCCGCTGACCACGCCCTCCTGTCCGACGACGGCCTTGGCGAGCTCGCCGCGCAACGCCAGCAGCGCCTCGCGCGCCGATTCAGCGGTGGGGGACTGAGCGGTAGTGGGTTGTGTCACGGGTGTGCGACCTGCCTTTCGATTTCGTCGAGCGCACGGGCGAGTTGTAACAGGTCGTTGTCGGTCGTCGGGGGCGGACCGAACAGATGGTAGGAGACGAACGCCGGATCCGAGCCGGTGCGCTGGGCCGCGGTGGTCACCACCGCCGCCGGCGACGCGCCCGCAGCCAGGCCGAGCCGCGGCAGCAGCCGCGCCACCGTGGCGGCACGCAAAGCCGCGGCCGCGCGATCGCGCGCCCGTCGGGACCGGTACAGCCGCCCGCGACCCTCGACGGTCTCCGACGCGCGCACCACCACCGGCAACTCCTCGGCCACCAGCGGTCCGGGCCGGCGGCCCTTCCACATGGCGACCAGCAGCACCACCAGCACCAGTTGCCCGACAATCCAGATCACGTTGGGCGGAATCAGCTGGAAAAGCGTTGCGTTGGGCGAGGATTCACCCTCGATGTGATGGGGTGCGTACCAGATGAGCCGGGGCCGGTCGCCCGCGAGGTTCATCGCCAGCGCGGCGTTGCCCGCCTGCAGCAGGCTGCCGTTGGTCATGAAGTCGGTGCTGCCGACGGCGGTGATGGTGCGTCCGTCATTGCGGAAGCGGATCAGCGCGCCGTCGTAGCAGCGGGTCATCACGCGGCCGTCTTTGGACTCGTAGGTGTTGGTGGCCCCGAATCGGACGGACCCGGCGCGAACAGCCTCGCGCAGAGTGCAATTCGGGTCGAGGTCAAAGCCGTTGGCGCCGGCGACCTTCACGCCCGGCAGCAGCGCCTCGCGGGTCCGGGTGGTCGGTTCCACCAGCAGCAGGTCCGAATGCACGTTGTCCAGCCGGTCCAGCAGCGTGTCGCTGAGATATTGGCTCTGGGCCACCAGGATCAGCGCGTCCGGGCGGGCAGCGTGTTCGACGTCGGCGATGTTGTTGGCCACGACGACGTCGACTCCGGCCCCGCGCAGCAACTCCACCAGCGCATGGGCACCGTCGGAGCCGGTCGACGCGGCGTCCATGCGGGCCCCGGGTCGCGGCGCGCTCAGGTACGCGTCGACGCCGGCGATGACGGCGAGCACGAGCAGGGTGACGAACACCCAGCGCCAGGTGCGCCGACGCCGCGGCGTGGTCTCAGCACCGGCATCGGTGATCGTCGCCATCACCGCACCTGCGCCCATGACTCGGGTGCTTGCGCCCGGCCGGGCTCGAGCGGGCCGCCCTGCCAGCGGAACCGAAGGTGGTCGTCCAAGTCGGTGATCATCCGGTAGGCGTCCTGGGTCCCGGGCTGTTCGCCATAGGTGACGTCGTTGAAAGCCGTTGCCGCTTGCGTTAATTCGCCGGCCAGATGGGGCAACGCGGCACCCGCGTCGCGGGCAAGCTCGTTGGCCGTGCGGCCGGGGGCGGGTGTCCGCACCCCGGTCTCCTCGAGCTGGCGGGCGACGGCACGCAGCCGGTGACGAATCGCGGCGGCCCAATCACTCTCGGCCGCATAGTTTTCCGCGGTCGCGCGATGCTGGGCGGCGGTCAGTTGGGCGGCTTCGAACAACGAGTAGTCGCCACCGCGGCGGGTGCGCATGCTGCGTCGCAGAATGTAGATGCCGACGATCACCGCGATGGCGAGCAGGATGAAAAGCACCGTGGCGGTGAGCCATCCGCCCGGAACCGAGGAAGTCTTCTGCAGCAGCCGGTAGATCAGGTCGTTGATCCAGTCGACGAAATGTTCTCGCGCGGAGCCCTTGGAATAGATCGGTTGGTTGAGCTCGTCCTGCGCGGCGCGGTGTGCGGCATCGCGGTCGATGTCGATGGAAGGCATCCTTGGGCTAGTCCTCGCTCGGCCTTACAGGGGCCGGGTCAGCCAGAGGTTGTCGGTGGACGCGGCCGCATACGGCCCTTGGGCGGCTCCGCTCTGCAGCACCAGGTCGAATGCCTCGGCGCGCATCCGGCGGTCGGTGTACAGCAGCACGATGACCCCCGCGTTGAACGGCGCGGTGATGATCTCGCCGATGGCCGCCCCGACCGACAGAACCGCCGTGCTGACCAGGAACGCCGTGCCGGACGAGGTGATCTGGAAAAACTGGCCGGCGATGCTGAACGGCACCGCGACGGCGTTGGCGACGACGGACGTCACCAGGAACGCGAGCACCCGGATACCCAGCACCCGCCAGAAACCGTTGCGCACCAGCTTGAACGACCGGGTGATGGCGTCCATGACCGGCAGCCGCTCCAGCACGATCAGCACCGGGGCGAACAGCACCACGGTGTACAGGAACACCAGCAGCGCGAGGACGACCAGTACCAGCGGAATGCCCAGCACCACGGCCGACGCGGCGCTGCCGATCGCCGCCAGTACCCCGATGATCACCGCGACCAGCCCGGCGAGGGCCGCGACCACGACGGCTTCCAGCAGGGCCAGGCCGAGCAGGGCCGGCAGTCGCCCGCGGATCTTGGACCAGGTTTCGCCGATGGTGATGGGTGAACCGAAGACGGCCCGCCCGACGATGACGGTGAGCATCCCGGACAGCATCATGCCGCCCAGCCAGCCGACCAGGATGCCGCCGCCCACCGACACGGACCAGGCCCCCAGGACCCCCGAGCTCAGTTGGCCGGGCTGATCGCTGGCGAGCCTGTCGGCCGCGGCCAGCGGCCCGAAGAAGGCGATCTTGGTGACGATCTGCATGATCACCACGACGATGGCGGTCAGGCCCAACGTCGCTTTCGGGTTCGCCCGGACGTAGCCGACCGCGCCGTTGAAGATGTCGCCGAGGGTCAGCGGCCGCAGCGGGATGATCCCGGGTTTGACGGCCGCGTAGCCCGGCGGTGTGCCGAAGGGTGGCGGCGATCCGTAGCCCGGCGCGGGCCCATATCCGGGTGGTGGCCCATAGCCGGGCGGCGGCCCGTAGCCCGGCGGGGCCCCGTAGCCGGGCGGGGGTTGATACCCCGGCGGCGGGCCGTACGCCGGGGGCGCGCCGTACGCCGGGGGCGCGCCGTACGCCGGTGGCGGGCCGTAGCCCGGAGGCGGACCGTATTCAGGTTGTGGGCCGAATGCCGGTGGCGGACCAACCGGATAACCAGGCGGCGGCGCGCTCACCGAACCCCGCGGCCTTTGCAGCCGGGCGCGTCGTTCGTCATGGGCTCCATCCTGTCGGCGACCGGGGCATTTCACAACGTTGACCCCCCGCCCGGCGCGTAGCGTCTCAGACATGGCGGAACTCAAATCCCGGATCCGGACCGACCTGACCGCGGCGATGAAGGCCCAGGACAAGTTGCGAACGGCCACCCTGCGCATGCTGTTGGCCGCGATCCAAACCGAGGAGGTTTCCGGTAAGGAGGCCAAGGACCTCACCGACGAGGAAGTCCTCAAGGTGCTGGCCAAGGAAGCCCGCAAGCGGAGCGAATCCGCGGAGATCTACACCCAGAACGGGCGCGGTGAGCTCGCCGCCAACGAGCACGCCGAGGGGCGGATCATCGACGAATACCTGCCCACCCCGCTCACCGAGGCCGAGGTGGCCGACGTCGCCGACACCGCGATCGCGCAGGTCGCCGAGGAAATCGGCGAGCGGCCGGGGATGAAACAAATGGGCATGGTGATGAAGGCCGCCACCGCGATCGCCGCCGGCAAGGCCGACGGCGCCCGCCTCTCGGCCGCCGTCAAAGAGCGGCTGTAACCACCCGGGTCCCGTCGTCACCGCGGCGCGTCACGCGCCGGGCATCGAGCTGCTCCAGCAACGGCACCGCCACCCGCCGGGTGGTGCCCAGCGCGCGGCGCGCCTCGCTGACGGTGAACGGTTGCGGCAGCGCCGCCAGCACGCCGGCGGCGCGATCCAGGGCATCGGGTCCCAGCACCACCCCGTCGGCGATCCGCGTCAGCCGCCCGGCCCGCACCGCCGCGGCCAGCTCGCGCGGGCCCAGCTTCAGCTCGGCCAGCTCATCGGCCTCGGGCGCCCGGAACGGCTCGGCGGCCAGCCACTCCTCGACCGCGGACACGGCCTTCTCCACCCGGGCCGGCAGGCCCGCCCCCGGCGGACGGACCAACCCGTCGGCCACCTCGAGGCCCGTGCCGTCCAGCAACTTGGGCATGAGGTCGGCGGCGGGCAGCCCGACCTGTTGTCGCAACGTCTCCAGCGGCATGCCCGCCGCGATGTCATGATCACCCGCCCAGCGCCGCACCGCCGCGGCCGCGTCCTCGCGCCGCGCCGTCCACCACCGCGGATCCACCACCCAGTCGCCTACCGGCTGCCCGCGTGCCGGCAGGCCCATGGCGCGCAGGTCCGCCGCCCGCGCGACGTCGGGCGCGGCGACCTCGCCGGTGGCCAGTTCTTCGGCGCGCGCCCGCGCCGCGCCGCGCCGCCGCAACCCGGGCGGGCGGACGTCGAGCACCTCGACGCCCGCCGCGATCCGGTGCTCGCCGGGGTCGCGGAGCAACCCGATGTCCCCCACGCGCAGCGGCAGGGGCCTGGCCAGCCGCAGCCGCGCCCCGGCGGGCCCCAGCCGGCGCACCAGCACCGGCACCGCCGCCGATCCGATGTGCAGCACCAGCTGGCGGTGCAGCGTGTCCGCCGACCGCAGGGCGACGTCGATCTCCGCGGTGTCCAGCCAGGCCCCCGGTGTGCGCACGGTGTCCCCGCGGCCGATGTCGTGCCGGTCAACGCCGCGCAGATTCAGCGCCACTCTGGAAACTGGGCCCACCGCGTCCGCGGCGCGGCCCAACGATTGCAGCCCGCGAACGGTGACGCGCCGTCCGGCGTGCTCGAGCTCGTCGCCCACCCGCACCGTGCCGGCGGCCAGCGTGCCGGTGACCACGGTGCCCGCGCCCCGCACGGTGAAGCTGCGGTCCACCCACAGCCGCACGTCGGCGCCGGGGTCCGGCGCCGGCAGCCGGTCGGTCAGCGCCACCAGTTCGGCGCGCACCCGGTCGAGATCGGTGCCGATGGCCACGGGAATGCCGGCAAGTGATGTGGCGGCAAGCCTTTCGGACGCCTGCGCGGCCGCCGGGCCCGGATCGGCGAGGTCGGCCTTGCTGATCACCAGCAGTCCGTGGCCGACCCCGAGCGCGTCCAGGGCAGCCAGATGTTCCTCCGACTGCGGCATCCAGCCCTCGGTGGCGGCGACGACGAACACCACAGCGGGGACCGCACCGACGCCGGCCAGCATGTTGGCCACGAACCTTTCGTGGCCGGGCACGTCGACGAACGCGAGCTGACGGCCGTCGATCTCGGTCCACGCGTAGCCCAGATCGATCGTCAGGCCGCGGCGCCGCTCCTCGGCCAACCGATCCGGCCGCATGCCGGTAATCCGTTGCAGCAGAGTTGATTTGCCGTGATCGACGTGTCCGGCGGTGGCTAGGACGAACACGCCCGTACCGCCGCGGCCAGCAGCTCGTCGTCCTCGGGCGACACCGTGCACAGGTCGAGCAGGCAGCGGCCGCCCTCGAGGCGGCCCACGACGGGTGGGCTGCCGAGGCGCAGCGCGGCGGCGTAGGACTCGGGCAGGCTCACCGCGGCGCTGCGCAATTCGACGCCGGGCGCCCCGCCGCCCCCGACGGCCGCGACGCAGTCCACCGCCATGGCCCCGGACAGCCCGGCGGCCAGCGACTCGGCCCGGGCGCGCAGCCGCTCGACGTCGGCGGCCAGCGCCTGCGCCACCGGCGGGGGCGGGCCCAGCAGCGTGGCCTCCAGCGCGGCCAGCGTCAGCTTGTCGACCCGTAGGGCACGCGCCGCGGGATGGCGGCGGATCTGCTCGATCAGCTCGGCGCGGCCGAAGAGCAACCCGGCCTGCGGCCCACCCAGCAGCTTGTCCCCGCTCGCGGTGACCAGGTCCGCGCCGTCGGCCAGCATCGACGTCGCGTCCGGCTCGTCGGGCAGCACCGGATGCGGCGACAGCAGGCCGGAGCCGATGTCGACCACCAGCGGTACGCCGAGCCTGCGCAGTTGCGGCGCCAGCGTGGCGACGCCGACGGCCGAGGTGAAGCCGCTGACGTGGAAGTTGGACGGATGCACCTTGAGCACGAAACCGGTCTGCGGCCCGAGCGCCTGGGTGTAGTCGCGCAAGCTGGTGCGGTTGGTGGTGCCGACTTCGCGCAGCCGTGATCCGGTGGATTCCAGCAGCTCGGGGATGCGGAACCCGTCACCGATTTCGACGAGTTCGCCGCGACTGAGCACGATCTCCTTGCCGGGAGCCAGTGCCATGGCGGTCAACAGCAGCGCGGCCGCGTTGTTGTTGACGACGTGCACGCCGCCGGCGGTCGGGACCGCGCCCGCCAGCGCGGCCAGCGCACCCCGGCCGCGGCGCGCGCGCCGGCCCGTCGCCAGGTCGAACTCGACGTCGGTGGCCCCGCCCGCGGCGACCACCGCGTCCAGCGCGGCCCGCGACAGCGGGGCGCGGCCCAGATTGGTGTGCACCACCACCCCGGTGGCGTTGATGACCGGCCGCAGGCTCGAGGCGGTGGCGGGAAGGGCGGCCACGGCCTGCTCGGCGACCTGCTCGGGCGCGATCTCGCCGGCCCGCGCCCGCCGCTGGGCCGCCGTGATCACCGACTTGACCAGATCGCGGCCCAACACCCGCTGCGCCGCGACCAGCCGCGGATCGGCGAGCAGCGTGTCGGTGCCGGGCACCCGTCGGCGTGGATCGCTCATATCGGGCCCGAAAGAACATGGCGGAGGCGGACGGGAATTGAACCCGCCAACGGCAGCGACTGCCGTTCGACGGTTTTGAAGACCGCGCCGGTCACCAGACCGGACACGCCTCCTTCAGCCATGGCGCCAATTGTCGCAGCCCCCGCGGCGCGGGCACCATGGACGCCGTGACGTACCGACTGACTCAATACGCCCACGGCGGCGGCTGCGCCTGCAAGATCCCGCCCGGTGAGCTCGAGGAGGTGGTCCGCGGGCTGAGATCCAACCCGCCGCGCCACGCGGTCGGTGAGCTGCTGGTGGGCCTGGACAACGGCGACGACGCGGCGGTGGTCCGCGTCCAGGACGGTACGGCGCTGATCGCGACGACCGACTTCTTCACCCCGGTGGTGGACGACGCCTACGACTGGGGCCGGATCGCGGCCGCCAACGCGCTGTCCGACGTCTACGCGATGGGCGGGCGCCCGGTGGTCGCGGTGAACCTGCTGGGCTGGCCGCGCGAGGTGCTGCCGTTCGAGCTGGCCGCCGAGACGCTGCGCGGCGGGTTGGACGTGTGCGGCCTGGCCGGCTGCCACCTGGCCGGCGGACACAGCGTCGACGACCCCGAACCCAAGTACGGCCTGGCGGTCACCGGGATCGCCGATCCAAACCGCCTGCTGCGCAACGATTCCGGCAAGCCGGGAACACCGCTGTCGCTGACCAAGCCGCTCGGTGTCGGCGTCCTGAACACCAGGCACAAGGCCACCGGGGAGCGCTTCGAGGAGGCCGTCGCCGTGATGACCACGCTCAACGCCGAGGCGGCCGCCGCGGCTCTGGCGGCCGGCGCCGAATGTGCCACGGACGTCACTGGCTTCGGGCTGCTCGGACATCTGCACAAGCTGGCGCGGGCCAGCGGCGTGACGGCGGTGATCGACTCGGCCGCGGTGCCCTACCTGGACGGCGCGCGCGAGGCGCTGGCGGCCGGCTACCTGTCCGGCGGCACCCGGCGAAACCTCGGCTGGGTGGCGCCGCACGTCGACCTGTCGGCCGTGGGCCGGGACGACGCCCTGTTGCTCGCGGACGCCCAGACCTCCGGCGGGCTGCTGATCGCCGGGGAGATTCCGGGGGCGCCCGTCATCGGCGAGCTGGTGCCGCGCGGTGAGCACACCATCGTGGTGCGCTGAGCGGGCCGATCGCACTAGGGTGAGGACATGGCCCTGCGCAAAGTTTTTCTGGAATGGCCCGTCCTGCGCCAGTTGCGATCGACAGACAAACTCGGCCGCGGCTCGGCGGTGACGTCGAAACACACCCGTGCCCTCACGCCGCGCACCACCACCGCCGACCGCGTCGTGCAAAGCGTGTGCCCGTATTGCGCGGTGGGCTGCGGGCAGCTGGTGTACGTCAAGGATGAGCGGGTCGTCCAGATCGAGGGCGATCCCGATTCGCCGATCTCGCGAGGACGGTTGTGCCCCAAGGGTTCTGCGAGTGAGCAGCTGGTGAATTCACCCGGCCGGCAACTGCAGGTGCTTTACCGGCCGCCCCGGGCGACCGAATGGCAACCGCTGCAGCTGGACACCGCGATCGACATGATCGCCGACCGCTTCGTGGAATCACGCCGAAACAGTTGGCAGGACATCGACAAGAAGGGCAACCTGCTGCGCCGCACCATGGGTATCGCCGCGCTCGGCGGTGCGACCCTGGACAACGAGGAGAACTACCTCATCAAGAAACTCTTCACCGCCGCGGGCGCCATTCAGATCGAGAACCAAGCTCGCATTTGACACAGCGCAACGGTTCCCGGTCTGGGAGCCTCCTTCGGGCGCGGCGGCGCCACCCAATCACTGCAAGACATGGCCAATGCGGACTGCATCGTCATCCAGGGTTCCAACATGGCCGAGTGCCACCCGGTCGGGTTCCAGTGGGTGGAAGAGGCCAGGGCCCGCGGCGCGCGGGTGATCCACGTCGACCCGCGCTTCACCCGCACCTCGGCGGTCTCCGACCGGCACATCCCGATCCGCGCCGGTTCGGACGTGGTGCTGCTCGGCGCGCTGATCAACCACATCCTGTCCAATGACCTGTGGTTCAAGGAGTACGTGGTGGCCTACACCAACGCCGCCACCCTGATCAACGAAAAGTTCAGGGATACCGAGGATCTCGGCGGCCTGTTCTCCGGATTCGACCCCGAGACCGGGCAGTACGACACGTCGAGCTGGGCCTACGACGAGAACGGCCAGATCGAATCCCCCGGCGGCGGTCACACGCACGGCGCCACCGCCTCGGAAAGCGGCGCCGGTCATGAGCACGGCAGCGGCGGTCCACCGCTGGCGCATGCCCGGGTGCAGCGCGACGAGACCCTGCAGCACCCGCGGACGGTGTTCCAGATCCTCAAGCGCCACTACGCCCGCTACACCCCGGAGATGGTCAAGGACGTCTGCGGGATCAGCCGCGAGGATTTCGACTACCTTGCCCAATCCATCGTGGAGAACTCCGGGCGCGAGCGCACCACCTGCTTCGCGTACGCCGTCGGCTGGACCCAGCACACGCTCGGCGCCCAATTCATCCGCACCGCAACGATTTTGCAGCTGCTGACGGGCAACGTGGGCCGTCCGGGTAGCGGCATCATGGCGCTGCGCGGTCACGCCACCATCCAGGGCTCCACCGACATCCCCACGCTGTTCAACCTGCTGCCCGGCTACCTGCCGATGCCGAAGGCGGGCATGCACGACACCTTCGCCGACTACCTCGACGCGGTCGCATCCAAGAAGCAGAAAGGCTTCTGGGCCAACGCCGATGCCTACACCGTCAGCCTGCTCAAGGCGTGGTGGGGGGATGCGGCCACCGCGGACAACGACTGGGCCTACGACTACCTGCCGCGGCTGTCCGGTCCGCACGGCACCTATCAGACCGTGATGGGGATGCTGGACGACGAGGTCGAGGGCTACTTCCTGCTCGGGCAGAATCCCGCGGTGGGTTCGGCCCACGGCCGGATGCAGCGCCTGGGCATGTCACATCTCAAGTGGCTGGTGGTCCGCGACCTCAACCTCATCGAGTCGGCCACCTGGTGGAAGGACGGACCGGAGATCGCGTCGGGCGAACTCAAGACCTCCGACATCGAGACCGAGGTGTTCTTCCTGCCCGCCGCAACGCATGTCGAGAAGGCGGGATCGTTCACCCAGACCCAGCGACTGTTGCAGTGGCGTCACAAGGCCGTCGAGCCGCCGGGCCAGTGCCAGAGCGAACTGCAGTTCTTCTACGAACTCGGCAAGCGGATCCGGCAACGGCTGGCGGGCTCGACCGACGAGCGGGACCGGCCGCTGCTGGACCTGACGTGGGACTACCCGACCGACGAGCACGGCGAACCTGATGGGGAAGCGGTGCTGGCCGAGGTCAACGGGTACCGGATCGGCGGCGCCGACACCGGAAAACCGTTGACCTCCTACACCGAGCTGCGCGCCGACGGGTCGACGGCCGCCGGCTGCTGGATCTACACCGGGGTGTACGCGAACGCCACCAACCAGGCAGCTCGCCGGGTGCCGCACGGCGGTGACTCCCCGAGCCAGTCCGAGTGGGGCTGGGCGTGGCCCGCCGACCGGCGGGTGCTCTACAACCGCGCCTCGGCCGACCCCGACGGCAAGCCGTGGAGCGAACGCAAGAAATACGTCTGGTGGGACTCGGACGAAAAGCGCTGGGTCGGTTACGACGTGCCGGACTTCGTGCCCGACCGGGCCCCCGGCAGCCGGCCCGACCCCGACCTCGGCGGTCCCGACGCGCTGGCCGGGGACGACCCGTTCATCATGCAGGCCGACGGCAAGGGCTGGCTCTTCGCGCCGAAGGGTGTGGTCGACGGGCCGCTGCCCACGCATTACGAGCCGCAGGAGTCACCGGTCGCCAACGCGCTCTACCCGCAGCAGCGCAATCCGGCGCGAATCATGTTCCCGCGCAAGGATAATCTGTTCGCACCGAGCGCCGGTGACCCCGGCGCCGAGGTCTACCCCTACGTCTTCACGACCTACCGGCTCACCGAGCACCACACCGCCGGCGGCATGAGCCGGTGGCTGCCCTACCTGTCGGAGCTGCAACCGGAGATGTTCTGCGAGGTGTCCCCGGAACTGGCCGCCGAACGCGGCCTCGAACCCTACGGGTGGGCCACCATCATCTCGCCGCGCGCCGCGATCGAAGCCCGGGTGCTGGTCACCAAACGGGTCAGCCCGCTGATCATCAACGGCCACACCGTGCATCAGATCGGGCTGCCCTACCACTGGGGCGTGGGTAGCGACGCGGTGGTCAGCGGCGACGCGGCCAACGACCTGCTCGGCGTGACGCTCGATCCCAACGTGCAGATCCAGGAGTCCAAGGCCGGCTCGTGTGACATCCGGCCGGGGCGTCGTCCGCAGGGTGAGGAGCTGCTGCGCCTGATCGCCGAATACCAGTCCCGGTCGGGCGCCACCACCGAGACGGACAATGTACGGATCGACGATGCGGTGTGGGACGTCATCGGGTTGCCGGACACGAGGAGGGCGGATGGGTCAGCTGATCGGACCGACTGACCCGGCCACCGACGCCGGTTGGTCGGATCGCAAGCCGCGCAAGGGGTTCTTCACCGACACCTCGATCTGCATCGGCTGCAAGGCCTGCGAGGTCGCCTGCAAGGAATGGAACCGCAACCCGCGCGACGGGGACCTCGAGCTGTTGGGGTCGTCGTACGACAACACCGGGGCGCTGGGCGCCAGCACCTGGCGGCACGTCGCCTTCATCGAGCAGGACCGTGACCGCATCGAAGAGGCCCGCGAATCCGGTCGCGCACTGATCAATCTCGGCATGCCCGCCATTCCCGGCGCCGCGAAACCCGCGGAACCAGAGCCTGTTTCGCAGCCGCTGCACACGCCGGAATTTCGCTGGCTGATGTCGTCGGACGTGTGCAAGCACTGCACGCACGCCGGCTGCCTGGACGTCTGCCCGACGGGCGCGTTGTTCCGGACCGAATTCGGCACCGTGGTGGTGCAGCACGACGTGTGCAACGGCTGCGGAACCTGCGTGGCGGGATGCCCGTTCGGCGTGGTCGAACGGCGCAGCGACGGCACGTACGCGACGCCGGTGGAGCGCCCGGGGAAGCCGAAAGAGGAATTCGTCACCGGCGTCGCCCAGAAGTGCACCCTCTGCTACGACCGCCTGGTCGAGGACCAGGTACCGGCGTGCGCCCAGACCTGCCCGACGACGTCGATCAAGTTCGGCAATCACGACGAGCTGGTGACCCAGGCGCGCGAGCGGGTCGCGCAGCTGCATGCCGAAGGCCGCACCGAGGCAAGGCTTTACGGCGCCAACGAGAACGACGGCGTCGGCGGGACCGGGTCGGTGTTCCTGCTGCTCGACGAGCCGGAGGTGTACGGACTGCCGCCCGATCCGCGGGTGTGCACGGCCGATCTGAAGACCATGTTCAAGCGGGCGAGCATGGCCGCGGCCGGCATGGTCGGCGCGGCCGCGTGGGCATTCTGGAGCAGCCGGTGAGCACCTCGGAATTCGACAGCTTCCGCCCGCCGGAACCCAAGGGCGGCAGGCGCCGCAAAGGCAGGCGCGCGGGCCGTCGCGGCGGCGGCGACGGGTCACGCGAGATGCCGATGGTTCCCGACGCCGAATTCACCTCGTATTACGGACGTCCGGTGGTCAAGCCGGCGCCATGGGGACACGAGGTGGCGGCGTACCTCTTCCTGGGCGGCGTCGCCGGCGGATCCGGTCTGCTGGCGGCCGGCGCCCAGCTCACCGGGCGAAACACGTTGCGCCGCAACACCAGGCTGTCCGCCCTGATCGCGGTGTCGCTCGGCGCCGTCGCCCTGGTGAAGGACCTAGGCCGCCCCGAGCGTTTCGTCAACATGCTGCGGACGGTCAAGCTGACCTCGCCGATGAGCATCGGCTCCTGGATCCTCAGCTTCTTCTCCGCCGGCATCGGCGTCGCCGCGGCCGCCGAGGTGGACCGGATGACCGGCGAGCGAATCCCGTTGGGCCCGTTGCGGCCCGTCCTGCGCGCCGTGGAGGGACCGGCCGGACTGGAAGCCGCCGTCTTCGCGGCACCGCTGGCCGTCTACACCGCGGTGCTGCTCACCGACACCGCGACCCCGACCTGGAACGCCGCGTATCGGGACCTGCCGTTCGTGTTCGTCAGCTCGGCGAGCCTGGCCGCGTCGGGGTTGGCCATGATCACCACCGGGGTCGCCGAGGCGGGGCCGGCCCGCAAGCTGGCGGTCATCGGCGCCGTCGGTGACCTGATCTCCGCCAGGTTCACCGAGTACCGGATGGACCCGGTGGCCCGGGAACCGCTGCATCACGGCACGCCCGGGCGGCTGCTGTCGCTCAGCGAATGGCTTGCCGCCGCAGGGGGTTTGGGCGCGCTGCTGGGCGGACGCCACCGCGGTGTCGCCGTCCTGTCCGGCGTGACGTTGCTGACGGCGTCGGCGCTGCTGCGGTTCGGCTTCTTCGAGGCGGGCAAGGAATCGGCCGGTGACCCCCGCTACACGATCGAGCCGCAGAAGCGCAGGCTCGCCGCCCGCCGGGCGGCCGGCGTCACCGGGGACTCCATCACCACCGCGGACTGAACGCCGGGGTCGTTTGCGCCCGGAGTAGCCGGGTACTCCGTCACGCATGACGAATTTTGGCTACACTTTGATGACCGAACAGAGTGGACCCAAAGACCTTGTCCGGTATGCGGTTTCGGCTGAAGAGCGCGGTTTCGACTTTCACGTGTGCAGCGACCACTTCTCGCCGTGGCTCACTTCGCAGGGACACGCGCCGAATGCCTGGGCGGTGTTGGGTGCGGTGGCGCAGGCCACCGAGCGGGTCGACCTCTACACCTATGTGACCTGCCCGACGATGCGGTATCACCCCGCGATCGTCGCCCAGCAGGCGGCTACCGTGCAGATCCTGTCCGACGGCCGGTTCACCCTGGGCCTGGGCAGCGGCGAAAACCTGAACGAACACGTCGTCGGCAAAGGCTGGCCGACCGTCACGCGCCGGCAGGACATGCTGCGCGAGGCCATCAAAATCATCCGCGAGCTGTTCGGCGGGCAACTGGTCGACTTCACCGGCGACTATTTCCACGTCGATTCGGCGCGGCTGTGGGACGTACCGGACGTTCCGGTCGGCATCGGGGTGGCCATCGGCGGCACCAGGGCCGTCGACAAGTTCGCCAAGCTGGCCGACCATCTGATCGCCACGGAACCCGAGAACGAACTCGTCGACGCCTGGCACGGCGCCCGCCAGGCCGCCAATCTCGCCGGGGGTGGGCGGGTGGTCGGCCAGATACCGGTGTCCTGGGACCCCGACCGTGACACCGCCGTCAAACGCGCGCACGACCAGTTCCGCTGGTTTGCCGGCGGCTGGAAGGTCAACGCCGACCTGCCGACGCCGGCCGGCTTCGCCGGCGCGACCCAGTATGTGCGGCCCGAAGACGTCGCCGAGACCATTCCCTGCGGTCCTGACCTCGACGCGATCGTCGCGGGCGTCCGGCCCTACTGGGAAGCCGGGTTCACCGACATCGCCCTCGTGCAGATCGGCGGCGAAACCCAGGAACGCTTCCTCGACCAAGCTGCGGAGCCTTTGCTGGCGGCGCTGCGCGACGCAGCAAACTGATCGCAGGTTTGACCGCCGCGCACCCGGGTATCCGGCTCGCAGTCGTGCGCAGCCAGCCGACGCGCGTCGGACGCCGGTGGAGCTGGGACGTGAACCGGGCGTTCCGGCGTGCGTTGGCCTTAACACGCTGCTGCCGACACAGCCGGCCTGCAGGCATCCGCGATCCGGCAAAAGCAGGGGGAGTGAACGTATGAGCGATCAAAGCGGCGACACCACGACCACACTCGTCAAGGCGCTCAGCGGCGCCAGTTTCGGCCTGGGTGTGAGTGAAATGGTGGCCCCGGGGAAAGTCGCCGCCATCGCGGGCGTGGACGACACCGTCCGGTCGCGGCGGGTGATCCGCGCGCTCGGGGTGCGCGAATGCGGCCATGGCGCGGCGCTGCTGGCCGGGCCGCCCCAGCTGGTGTGGACCCGCGTGGCCGGTGACGTCCTGGACATGGCGCTGTTGATCGCGGGTGTGGTCGCCCGCGGGCCGGGGCGCCGGCGCCAGGGTGTCATTTCGGCCACGCTGCTCTCCGGCATCGCCGGACTCGACCTCTACACGGCGTTGCGAACCAGCGGGGTTCGACACGGCGCTCCGCAGCTACGAGCTGTTTGATCCGACGGGTGATGCAGGAAAGGATTCGACGATGTCAAATGAATTGCAGGGCAAGACGATAGCGATTCTGGCGGCTGACGGCGTGGAAAAGGTGGAACTCGAAGAGCCGCGTGCGGCGCTGCAGGATGCCGGCGCCCGGGTGCAGCTGCTGTCCCTGAAGGACGGCGAAATCCAGGCACGCAACCACGATCTCGAACCGGCCGGAACGTTCGCCGTCGACCGAAAGGTATCCGAGGCGTCGGTGGACGAATATGACGGCCTGGTGCTGCCGGGCGGCACCGTCAACCCGGACAAGCTGCGGATGGACAGCTCCGCGGTGTCCTTCGTCCGTGATTTCGTCGGGTCGGGCAAGCCGGTGGCGGCTATCTGCCATGGGCCCTGGACACTGGTGGAAGCCGGTGTGGCAGTGGGCCGCACGCTGACGTCCTATCCCAGCATTCGCACCGATCTGCGCAATGCGGGTGCACGCGTCGTCGACGAGGAGGTCGCAGTCGACGGCAATCTGATCACGAGCCGCTCGCCGTCGGACCTCCCGGCGTTCTGCGCGACCATCCTCAAACAGTTCGCCCATGCGACGGCGGGTTAGCCGCCAAGACTTTCCGGCTGGTCCGTTTGAATTCGCCGGTTTGCGGGCATTATCCCGCCAAGCCGTGATGAACGGCAATCTTTGTAGGGTTCTCGAAAGGCCAACAGTGACAACCACGTATCCCGAGCCCGCTATCTCGCCCGTTCCGAACGTGTATCAGCCGCAAGAGGACTCTCGACTGCTGGTCGACGTGATGCATGACACCGGCCTGATCCCGGGGCGGCGGGTCCTCGACCTGTGCACCGGCAGCGGCTTCGTCGCCATCGCGGCCGCCGCGATGGGATGCGCCGGTGCCACGGCGTTCGACATCTGCCCGCAAGCGGTGCGCTGCGCCCGGGAAAACGCGGCGGTGGCCGGTGTCGAGGTCGATGTGCGCGAAGGATCGTGGATCGCGGCGGTGGATTTAGCGCCGTTCGACGTGGTCGTGTCGAACCCGCCCTATGTGCCCACGCCGCCCGGTGCGGAGATGGAAGAGATCTGCCCGACCGCGGGCCCGTCCTGGGCGTGGAACGCCGGTGTGGACGGCCGGATGATCCTCGACCCGCTGTGTGAGTCGGCACCAAAGCTGCTGCGCGACGGCGGATCCCTGCTGCTGGTGCATTCCGCGCTCGCCGGCGTTCAGCAGTCCCTGGATTCGCTGAAGTGGGCCGGCATGGATGCGAAAGTGATTGCCTCCAAATGGATACCGTTCGGCCCGGTGATGTCTTCCCGGGCGGAGTGGCTGGAGGAGGTCGGCCTGATCCCGCGCGGGCGCCGGGAAGAAGAGCTGATCGTGATCCGCGCGGAGAAGCGATGACCACCACCCGGGTGCAGGTGGTGCCCAACGGCCCGGTGCTGGTGTCGGGTCCGGTGCGCATCGAGATGCCCGGCGGCGTGGTCGTCGAATCCGACCGCTTCATGGTGGCCATCTGCACCTGCCGCCGCAGCGGCCGCTACCCGCTTTGCGACACCAGCCATCGCCGGTGCCGGCGCCTCAAGACGCCGGCAAGCCCGTCTGCTCCAGCGGCCTCCGCAGCGACGTCTGATTCCGCCCCCACGACGTCATAATCCGTTCTGCCAAGCGGTCTTCGACTGCCGCATGGGCACGGATGCCGAAGATGACGTCGTGCTCGAGCCGTGGATCCTGGGCGACGAGATCGCCCACCACATCGTTGCGCACGACGTGTTCGTGCACCGCGTCGGCCTCGACGTGTTCGCTGTAGAACTCGATGCAGGCCGCCGGTGCCTGCAGGCGACGCAAGGCCTTCACCATGCGCTGCGATCCCGGCGGTGAGGTGATCTCCGTCGAGGCGAAGTGCCCGATCGCCGCGCCGCGCATAGAGCGGTGCAGACCGAACAGTGACATGAGGTTGACCACCGCCAAGGATTCGGCGGGCACCGAGTCGACGTAACCCCAATACGTGGCGTCCAGACCCGCCGCGCTCAGCAGGTCGGCGAACAGCTGCTGGTGCAGCCGCGATCCCCGTCCGGCGCCGTATTCGTCGAATTCGATTGCCACAAACGCCGCTTTCGCCACGCCCGTCAGGCGCGGGATGGCAAAAGCATGCGGATCGCCCTCTTTGAGGTGGTACAGGGAGCGATGTACGAAGTATTCGCACATCTGCTCCCAGGTTCCGGTGTCACGCAGGTAATACGACGGACCGGTGCCGTCGACGGGTTCGACCGTGAGCGCTTCCATCTCGGCTGCCGCCGTCTGATCGGGATCGATGTGCCCGACGTCGCGGCGCACGCCGGCCAGGAACACCCGCTCCAGTTCGGCGCGCAGCCCCAGCAGCGCGGGATTCCACTCCCAGGCAGGGTCCACGCCGGCGAGACCGCGGTAGTGCAGCTCGTAGCACATCGACAGCGCCAGTTGCAGATCAAGGCCGTAGGGATCGGAATCGCGCACCGAGGAGCCGATACGCGCCAGGTGGTCGACCGACGGTGGACCGGCCAGCGCGCAGCGCACGGCTGTTGACAGGGGCCCGTGCGCCGCAGGCAGCATGGGTTCGGTCAGTGTCGATGCGTGGGTCACGTCGGTGTCTACCCGCTGCGCGGGTCGGGCAAACGGCGGGGCAGGCCGGCCGCTAACGGCCGTCACGCGCCTCAGACGGCCGTTGAGGCAGGCGGAAGGTGATGTCCGCGGTGGTGCCGCCGGCCGTTTTATCGAGCTCCATCGAGTCGCTGAGCATCTGCATCAGCGGTAGGCCGCGTCCGCCGTTGCCCGGGGGGATGGCCGGCGCCTTCCACGACCCGTAATCGGTGATCCGGGTGCGCACTTCGCCGTCGGCGATACTTACCTCGAGCAGCATGGTTCCGGCGGCGAATCCACGGTAGGCGTGTTCGACACAATTGGTGCACGCCTCGTTGACGACCAGCACGATGTCGGCGGCCCGGTCCTCCGTCACGCCACCGGCGTGCAGCCAGTCGGCCAGGCGATGCCGGATGAGGACCAATTGATCCGCGGTGGCGCCGGTCTCGATCCGCAGGGGCGTGTGCTGGTGCCGGTAGATCACCATCGCGACGTCGTCGTCATACCCCGCCGCCGGGGAAAGTTCGCGAAGCACCACGTCGGCGACGGTATCCAGCGGCGACGTCATGGTCTGTGCCAGAACGTCTGCCGCACGGGCGATTCCGTCATCGATCGACTCATGCTTGCGTTCGACGAGCCCGTCCGTGAACAACATCAGCGTCGAGCCGGGCGGCAGCACCTGGGTGGTCTGCGGACGCGGCTCGGTGCGGCGGACCGCCAGCGGCACCGACGCGGCATCGGTCAACATCGTCGTCGTGCCGGGCTCCGGGCCGGCCAGCACGGCCGGCATGTGGCCGGCGTTGCTGTACTGCAGCACCCCGGTCTCGGTGTCCAGGATCGCCAGGAACACGGTCGTGCAGTACGCGTTCGGGATGAGCGAGGCCGCCGAGTCCAGCTGATCGAGCAGCACGGCGGGCTCGGCGCCGTTGATCAGCAACGCCCGCGCGGAACTGCGCAGCTGACCCATGATCGCGGCGGCAGGCAGGCCGCGACCCACGCAGTCTCCGACGACGATGCCGATGTGGTGTTCACCGATCGGCAGCACGTCGTACCAGTCACCGCCAATCTCCAAGGGCGGCACCGCGGGTTCGTAGCGAACGGCGAAACCCGGCGGCGGCTGAACCGGCGGGAGCATGGCCCGTTGCAACGTCAGCGACGTCTCACGCGCGCTCTCGAACTGGCGCACGTGCTGCATGGCCAGGCTCAGGTGCCCGATGAGCACGGTGACCAGCAGCCGATCCTCCCCGCTGACCCAGCGAGGGGTGCGCAGCTCCAGCCACAACGCCAGGTCTCCGGTACCGGAGAGCACCGCGATCAACCCCTGTGCCTTGCCGGGATGGTCAGGTTCCTCAATCGTTCTCGCCGTCAACGGCAGTTGGTGACGCGCATCTTGAAAAGTATTGCGCAACCATGGATCCAGCGTGCGCCACGATAAGGCCGAGGACTCGCCCGCCACTTGGACCGTCGGGTCGCCTTCGCCGTTCGGCCACGATACCGCGATCACCCGTTGCACATCGATTGCCGTTCTGCACTCCTCGAGGGTTATCGACAGCAGCTCGTCCACGCTCTTGGCGACCGCGACAGCGGTGGCCAGACGCAGCACCGCGCTTTCCCGGGCCGCGAAGGCGCGCTCGGCGGTGACGTCACGGATCGTTCCGACGTAGATGTCTCGATCGCTGCCGGATTCCTTGACCGCGTTGATGCTGAACTTCACCCACGCCAGATGCCCGTCGGCATGGCGGATCGGTGTTTCGTAATCGGCCCTGCCGTGGCGCAGAACCAGCGTTACCTGTTCGGCTGCCGTCTTCGTGTCGACCATCCAGGGGTGCGGCCACCGGTACGGCAGGCCCTCGTGGGGAAACCCGAGGATCTCGATGAAGGCGTTGTTTATCTCGACCACGGAGCCCTCGTGATCGGCGACGAAGAAGCCTTCCTGCAGCGAATTCACCAGTGCGGTGCGGAATTTGTCGCGGTCGGCCAGCCCCTCGGCGCGGGCCCGCTGCTCGGCGTAGCGTCTGTTGCCGTCGATGAAGCCGCGCGTCGCGACGTCAAGGGGAACCAGTAGCTGCAGGAGGAACTCCAGCGCGATCGGAGCATCGATGCGCACGTCTTGCGAGATTTCGAATACCAGGCGGACATGTTGCTCGACGATGTCGAGCAGGCTGATCTGCTCCTTTAGGGCCCTGCGCCCGAGCTCGTTGCCGACCGACAGGCTCGCCTCGTCGTGTGAGGCCAGATAGGCGCGCAGCGCGGCCTCGTAATGCTCGTGAAAGTCGGTGTCGTCACTCAAATCGATACACCCCTGTGACGCGCCGCCAACACCATCGCATCGTCGGTCTCTTTCGCGTCCTTGCCGAGCAGCCCTTCGGCGATAGCGACAGCGGTGGCCGAGAAGTCGATGTGGTCCAGATAGTCTTCGGCGATTCCGTCGGTGCTCATCACGATCAAGTCGCCGGGGCGCATCGGAACCACTTGCGCCGGCCTGATTTCCGGTATGCGATAGCCGACGATGCCTCCGATAAGCCGTGCGCTGGAACGAATCTCGATACCCGTTGGCACCTTGGCCACCAGGTCGGCGGTGACATTGCCGACGCCGGTCCAGGTGATCGTGTTGGCGGCAAAATCCACCCGCGCCAACGTCATTGCGACTCCGCGGGTGCCGACCAACACGCGGTGGCAGAGCTGGATCAGCACCTCGACCCGCTCGGAGCCGGCGCGGGTGACCACGTCGACGGCGCGCAGCGCGGCTTCCGCGGCGGCCGGCCCATGGCCGAGGCCGTCCACCACCCCGAACAGCGCGGCCTCACCGCCGACATCGACTGCGATACCCCGGTCACCGGAGGTGTATTCGCTGGGCAAAGGCCGCCCCGCCCTTGCCCATTCGATGGGTCCGAACCGACCGCTCTCATGCACGAGGGGGGACCCATTTCCACATTTCGATGACGGTTCCCTGTCCCAGCGTGGACGCGACGACGAGCCGGTCCATCAGGCGGCGGGCGCCCGGCAAACCCAGGCCCAGCCCGCGTCCGGTTGTATAACCGTCTTCCATCGCCCGTTCGATGTCGGCGATGCCGGGCCCCTGATCCTCGGCGCGCACCACCAGGGCCTTGCGTCCCTCCCGGTCGGCGATGGCGACCCGGACAGCGCCGCGGCCGGCGTAGCTGGTGATATTCCGGGCGATCTCGGAGATCGCCGTGGCGATCATCGTGACGTCGGTCAGGGAGAATCCCAAATCAAGGGCGAGCTCGTGTCCGGCTTTGCGGGCTTCGACGATGTCGTCGGGGTGGTCGATGGCGACGACGATATCAGCCGCCACCGTCGAGCCCGATCGTTGACTTCCCCGCTCCGCCTCGGCGATTGAGCAGCGCGAGGCCCTCTTCGAGATCCAGTGCGGTGTTCATGTCGTCGAACTCCAGGCCAAGCTGGACCATCGCGAAGGCAACCTCCGGCTGCAATCCGACGATCACGGTGTCCGCGCCGCGCAGCCGGGTCATGTGCGCAATCGTCCGCAGCGACCGGGCGGCGAAGGAATCCATCACGTCGATGGCGGTGACGTCGACGATGATGCCCTGCGCGCGGAACTGGCTGACCCGTTCCATCAGGTCGTAGCGGAGGCGTTCGGCGTCGGAGTCGGTGAGGGCGGCCTGTACCGACGCGATGAGGATCGAGCCCTGTTTCAGGATCGGTACTGGCATGGGGTGCTCGCGTCGATGGTGGTTATCCGGTCTGCTCGCCCGTGCGGGTCACCTCATAACCCAGCAGGCGTTCGGCTTCCTCGATCCCGCCCTGCAGGTCACCGACGGCGTTCATCTTCGACAGGTCCAGCCCGATCGTCACCAGCGTCAGCGCGATCTCGGAGGACAGGCCGGTGATGATCACGCTGGCGCCCATCAGGCCGGATGCGTCGACCGTCTGCACCAGGTGGTTGGCCACCGTCGAGTCGATGGTCGGCACACCGGTGATGTCGATGACCACCACTTTGGCGCGGTTCGCGCGGATGGCCCGCAGCAGCTGTTCGGTGACCTGGCGGGCGCGCTGGCTGTCCAGCACCCCGATGATCGGCAGGATCAGCAGCTGTTCACGCACCTGCAGCACCGGCGTCGACAACTCGCGGATGGCCTCCTGCTGCTGGCGGATGATGCGCTCGCGTTCCTGCACGAAGCTGACGCCCACGGTGTTGGCGATGCGGTTGGCCGCCGGCTCGTAGGCGTCGAGGACGCGGTTGAGCATCTCGAACTCGGTCTGATACTTCTCGAATAGCGAGCGGGCGAGCACGTCACGCAGCAGCAGGACGATGCCGAGCACCTCGTCGGTCTCCACGCCTCGCGGAATGATGCGTTCGGACAGGTCACGCGCGTAGGCCTGCAGCGCCTCGACGCTACCGGTCTCAAGCACCTCGACGTAGTTGTCGTAAACGGCCGTGGCTTCGGAGAACAGCTCCTCCGGCGTCATGGCGGTGAGCAGCTCGGCCTCGGTGATCCGGCGGGCCCATTCCTCTCGCAGGACGGTTCGATTCTGCCGCAGATGCTGGACCAGCTGGGGAAGGAGCCCCTCACTGGAAATGCCGACGGTCTGTGCTGCAGTGCCGGTACTGTTGAAATCCGACGGCGAATCTGACATCTGGCCTCCCGAGTGCCACGTCGCGCCCTGCGGTCTGCAGTTCCTGTTGCGAGACTAGCGTGGGTTGTCGCGGGGCACGTGTAGAGGGCATATTCTTCTCGCAGTTCGGTAACGCAGGCTAGGGTTGTAGCACGCCACGGCCCAGGACAAAGGATTGCCATTGTCAGCTCCTGACTCGATTACCACGTTAGTTGAGGACCACGACGGCGTGTCCGTGGTCAGTGTCAGCGGCGAAATCGATTTGGTCACGGCCCCGGCCCTGGAACAAGCCATCAGCGCGGTCGTCGCGGACAGCCCCGCAGCACTGATCATCGATCTCTCCGCGGTGGAGTTTCTCGGCTCGGTCGGCCTGAAGATCCTGGCGGCGACCTTCGAGAAGCTGGGCAACCAGACCGGGTTCGGCGTGGTCGCGCGCGGCCCGGCCACCCGCAGGCCGATCCATCTGACCGGCCTGGACAAGACCTTCCCGCTGTACCCGACGCTCGACGACGCGTTGACCGGGGTGCGCGACGGCAAGCTCAACGGCTAGCTACCCACCCGTCGGCCTGGCGCCGTCCAAACGACCTGATTTCGGCGAGCCGAATCCCGACGGGTTCAGTTGCCTGCCAACATGTTTGGCGCAAATGCGGTGAGTCTGATGCCGCATTGCATCGATTTCGGGACTTATCCCCGAGTTTTTCGACCTCTATCGGCGGCGCATCCGTTCGAACCGATGTCGCCGCGCAGCCCAGGTGCGATGATCGGGACTATGGACGTCGACCATCCGCAAGACGACCAGCGTTGGGATCGCGATGAGCGAGGCGAGACCGAAGTTCAACGGCTGGACCGCAATTGGAACAGCCTGCTGCAGGAGCTGCGGGTGGTGCAGACCGGGGTGCAGCTGCTGACCGGCTTCCTGCTGACCCTGCCGTTTCAGCAGCGGTTCGACGTGCTGGGCCCGCACATGCGCGTCGTCTACCTGGCCACCGTGGTGTGCGCGGTGTGCGCGACCGTCTTGCTGATCGCCCCGGTCGCGATGCATCGCTTACTCTTCCGGCGTCATCGGCTTCAGGTCCTCGTATCGGCCGCGCACCGGTGCGCCTTCGCCGGGCTCGGCCTGCTCGGCCTGGCGGTGATCGGCCTCACCACGATCATTTTCGCCGCGGTGGCCGGGCGTAATGTCGGCCTGATAGCCGGAGCATGTGCGCTGCCGCTGTTCACCTTCTTCTGGTGGGTGCTGCCGCTGATGCTGCGGACGCGCGGCGACTGAGGCGAAACTCGTCGGTCAGCGGCCCGGCGCGAGTGCCGCGATTCGGGTGGAGTCCAGGTGCTCGAGCAGGTCGCGTGGATCGGCGAAGACAGGTTCGGCGCCCGCCTCCTGCAGCTCCGCGCGGGCGATGCCGCCGCTCAGCAGCCCGATGCACGGCAATCCCGCGCCGGCCGCGGCGTGCGCGTCCCATACGGCGTCCCCGACGAACACGGCGTGCTGGGCGTCCACGCCGGCGCGGTCCAGCGCCACTCGCACGATGCCGGGTTCGGGCTTGGCGGTGTCGACGTCCCGCGACGATGTCGTCTCGGAGATCACGTCGTCGGAGTCGAGCACTTTGCGCAGAATCTCCAGCTCGTCTTCGGGCGCCGAGCTGGCCAGCACCACCTGTAAGCCCAGCTCGGCGACGCGGCGCAGCAGGTCACGGGCCCCGGGCAAAGGTTGCAGCAGCGGGGTGATCTCCCGGTAGTACTGGCTGTGCTTGTCGCTGAGCCGTTCCTGCACGTCGTCCGGGGCGTCATCGGAGAGCGTTCGGACCAGCCGGGATCCGTCCATGCCGATGCACCGGTGGATTTGCCAGGACGCGACCCGCATGCCTTCGGCGTCGAACGCGCGCCGCCATGCGTGGACGTGCAGATAGTTGGAATCCACCAGCGTGCCGTCGACGTCGAACAGGACGGCGGGTGTGCCGCCACGCGCCATCAGGGCAGGCTCCTGGGGTCGGTGTCGGCAAGCGTGCCTACGCGCGGTCGTGAAGTCATGTGCGCGGCATACCCAGGCTGGGGGCGGCTGACACAGTGCATGGTCTCGTTTGGCCACCGACGCGACGGGTACAGCTGCGGCGTGATCCGCGACAGCGGGGCGTCTTCGCCGTGCCGGACGGCGGATCGATCGTGACCGTACGCGCACGAATAATGCTGGCACACAATAATTCTCGACGAGCAATGACGTTGGATTACCCCAAGAACCCCCGGTCGACCATGCCCGTACCACCCGTCAGCACGCCGGAGAACCCTTCAAGAACGGCGCCAACGCCCCCGGCCTCGCCGGTTCCGCCGTCGCGGTCCTCGCCTTGACCGTCGGCCTGTCCGCCGTGGCGGCCGGACATCTGGTGGGCGGCGCCGTCGCCCTGCTCGTGGCCGTTGCGCTGGGCGCGCTGAGCGCCGCGTGGCTGCTGCGCTCCCACCGCAACGTCCGCGACGGCGAACTACGCTGGCACGCCGCGCATTCGACCAACCGGCGCCACCGCCCAGCAGCTGAGGACGCGTGGTTTGCCGTCGGTGCGGCACCCCACCGCGGGGCGGCACCGGGCGGAGCATGCTCGCGGCCGATTTCCCGGTTGCCACAACTTTTTTCCGGCAGCGACGGTGTAACGCGCCCACAAACGGGGTACAGCCTGCGCCACGGGTGGGTACAGGAAAGTGCGTCAACCCGTTCCATCGCAGGAAGGAACAGCAATGGCGACCATCACCGACTACGACGCACGCCGTGTATCCGACGCCGACACCCACGAGAAATCCTCGCTTCGCGAACTCGCGCCGACCCTCCACGGGCCTGCCACCGCCGTGGTCGACGAGGACCCCAACGAGGCGCCCTTCGAGCTGCCGGGCGCCGACCTGTCCGGAGAAGAGTTGTCGGTGACGGTGATTCCCCAGCGAGCCGACGAGTTCACCTGCTCGAGCTGCTTTCTGGTGCAGCACCGCAGCCGGATGCGGGTCTCCAGCGCCGGCGCGCCGGTGTGCGCCGACTGCGCCTGACACCGCCCTGGCGGCACACCCCACGGCCCGGTGACGCACCTCGCCGGGCCATGGCGCGACGGTGAACCTGCGTGGATCGCCCTGGGTTGTCGGTGGCATCCACTAGGTTCATCGGACAAATGGAGAAGGTACTCGGGTCGCTCCTGCTGCTGGGTTTAGCGCTCCCTTGGTATTTGACGCAGAAGGCCACCGGCAGCCTGCCGGCGGGATGCCTCGCCGGACTAGGCGGGCTCGCCGTCGCCGTGGCGATCTCGTGGTGGCTGTCGGTACAGCGGGACCGCTACCAGGCCGACGCGCACCGACGACGGGACCTGAAACTGTCGAAATCCGGGCTGCGGGCGATCGACCGGATGTCGGGCACCGAGTTCGAGGAATTCGTTGCGGCGCAGCTTCGCGTCGCGGGTTACAGCGTCACCCCGACTGCCGGCACCGGTGACTACGGCGTGGATCTGATCGCCAAGAAAGACGGCGCCCGCATGGCCGTCCAATGCAAGAGGCTGGCGAAGGCGGTCGGCGTGGCCGCGGTCCAGCAGGTCGTGGCCGGGGCGCTGCACCACGGCTGTAGCGGGACGGTGGTCGTGACCAACCAGACCTTCACCAAGGCGGCCCGCCGGTTGGCGGGTACCCACCACTGCCGCCTGGTGGGCCGCTCCCAGGTGCAGAGCTGGACACGAATTCAGCCCGTCGTCGTGCGGGGTCCGCGGCGCACACACGCGGTCGCACCGCGGGCCAGACCGCAACGGCTCGAACCGGAGTGGGAAAGCTAGCGAGATGTGCTGGGCCACGGCATGTTCGGCCCGGCCGCCGGTCACCCTCCGTGGCGTCAGCGCCCGGTTGCGTCCTCGATCACCCGGCGCGCGATGTCGCGAAGCGGGGTGTTCATGCTCTGCGACAGTTTGATCAGGGTATTGAAGGCGGTCTGGTCGTCGAGGTCGTAGCGCTCGATGAGGATGCCCTTGGCCTGTCCGATCATGTCGCGGGTGCTCAGGGCTTCCCGGAACTGCTGGGTGCGCACGACGTTGCTCCACGCCAGGGCGCCCAGCGTCGCGAAGATGGCGGCGATCCGGCGCGAGTCTTCGGCGAAGGACTGCGGGCGCTCGGTGTAGAAGTTGAGCGCGCCCATGCTCAGCTCGTCGGCGAACATGGGCAGCGAGAGCACGCTGCGAATCGGCGTGTGTTCGAGCGCGTCGGCCCGATACTTCGGCCAGCGCTCATCGGCTTCGAGGTCGTCGATGACGACGACCTTGCGAGTCCACGCGGCGTGGACGCAGGGTCCCTCGAGGTGGCGCTGCTGGAACTCGTCGAGCAGCCGGGCGCAGTCGTGCGTGACCGACGGCGTGCTGATCTCGTTCTGCCGGCTGGTGACGGTGATCCCCGCTTCCTGGGCGCCCGGCACCCAGTGCGCGGCCGCCCTGGTCAGGTCGTCCAGCACCTGGGGGAAGTCGCCGGAGTCCGCCGAATAGATGGCCCGCAGAACGTCGGTGAGCAGGCTGAGATCGTCAAGATTGGTCACTGAGTGTCGCCCTCATGCTTCGAGACCGGTGGCAGGCATAGACCCGTACCGTTCAGGAGCCTGCGGTCTCGCAGAGCGATCACTTGGAGTTTTTGACGGCGACGAATGTCAATGCTGTTTGCTCAGCATTACGGTGAGATCCACTATATCGGCCCGGTTTCGGGAGAGGGCGCCCGATACCGGTCCGGCAGAAACACGGCCCACGGCTGCGATGCTGTGCTCGGATGGCCGGCCCGCAGCGGCGAATGAGCGATCAATGTCGAACTGGTCGGGGTGGCGGGATTCGAACCCACGGCCTCTTCGTCCCGAACGAAGCGCGCTACCAAGCTGCGCCACACCCCGCTTGAAGCTTCGACAGCCTATCGCACCGGCCCATCGGGAGGCCAAACCGCGGTGGGGCAGGTCACTTCCAGGAGCACGATCGCTCGAACTCCACCAGCGCCTCGGCCGGTCCCGCCGGGTCCAGCCCCTGCGCCGTCAGCCATTCGTCGCTGAAATAGGTGTCGCGGTAGCGGTCGCCGCTGTCGGCGAGCAGGGTGACCACCGAGCCGCTGCGGCCCTCGGCGACCATCTCGGCGAGCAGGCCGAACGCACCCCACAGGTTGGTGCCCGTCGACGGTCCGACGCGGCGGCCCAGCACGGCGCTGACGTGCCGCGCGGCCGCGATCGACGCCGCGTCCGGCACGGACACCATCCGGTCGACCACGCCGGGCAGAAACGACGGCTCCACCCGCGGACGGCCGATGCCCTCGATGCGCGACGAGGTGGGCATCACGACGTCGTTGCGGTCCTCGGCGTAGGCGGGAAAGAACGCGGAGTTCTCCGGGTCCACGACGCACAGCCGGGTGGCGTGCCGTCGGTAGCGGATGTAGCGGCCGATCGTGGCGCTGGTTCCACCGGTGCCGGCCCCGACCACGATCCAATCCGGCACGGGGTAGCGCTCCTCGCGCATCTGCTCGAAGATCGACTCGGCGATGTTGTTGTTGCCCCGCCAGTCGGTGGCGCGCTCGGCGTTGGTGAACTGGTCCAGGTAGTGCCCGCCGGTCTCCCGCGCGACCCGCTCGGCCTCGGCGTAGACCTCGCTGGAGCTCTGCACGAAATGGCAACGGCCGCCGTGGGATTCGATCAATGCCACCTTCGAGGTGCTCGTCGCCGCGGGCATCACCGCGACGAACGGCAGACCCAGCAGCGCCGCGAAATAGGCCTCCGACACCGCCGTCGAACCCGACGACGCCTCGACCACCGTGGTGCCCTCGTCAATCCAGCCGTTGCACAGCGCGTAGAGGAACAACGAGCGGGCCAGCCGGTGCTTGAGGCTGCCGGTGATGTGCGTCGTCTCGTCTTTGAGGTACAGCGCGACCTCAGCGCCCGCGCTCCACGCCGAGGGCAGCGGGTAGCGCAGCAGGTGGGTGTCGGCGCTGCGCCGGGCGTCGGCCTGGATCAGCCGGATCGCGTTGTCTGTCCAGCAGCGTGAGCGGCCGCGAGCCGCGATCCGGGTCTGGTCGGTCAACGCACCGATGCTGTTGGCTGCGAACGGCTCAGGTCACTGGCCGCGTCGCGGTCGCCCATCGGGGTGGCGATCAACGTCAGCAGGGTCGCCTCCGGCCGGCAGCAGAATCGCACCGGCGCGAACGGCGAGGTGCCCATCCCGGCGGAGACATGCAGTTGCATGTTGGCGCCCCAGCGGGACGGTCCCTTCGCGCGTGAGCGGTCCAGACCGCAGTTGGTCACCAGCGCGCCGTAGAACGGCAGGCACACCTGACCGCCGTGGGTGTGTCCGGCCATCACCAGCTGGTAGCCGTCCGCGGCGTAGCGGTCCAGTACCCGCGGCTCGGGCGAATGGGTGAGTCCCAGCCGCAGATTCGCGGCCGGACTGGCCGGGCCCGCGATGGTTTCGTAGCGGTCGCGGTCGATGTGCGGGTCGTCCACGCCCGCGGCGGCGATGTGCAGACCTGCCACCTCGAACTCGCGCCGGGTGTGGGTGAGGTCGAGCCAGCCGCGCTCGGTGAACGCCGCCCGCAGGTCCTGCCAGGGCAGCGGTTCACCGCGAACCCGGTGCGACGGGTTGGTCACGTAGTTCAGCGGGTTCTTCACCCGCGGGCCGAAGTAGTCGTTGCTGCCGAACACGAAGACCCCCGGCCGCGACAGCAGATCACCCAGGGCCTGGATGACCGCCGGGACCGCCTTGGGGTGGGCCAGGTTGTCGCCGGTGTTGACCACCAGATCCGGTTCCCAGCCGGCCAGTTCGCGCAGCCACGCCTGTTTGCGGCGCTGTCCGGGCGTCATGTGGAGGTCGCTGATATGCAGCACCCGCAGCGGGGTCGAGCCCGGGCTGAGCACGGGCATCGTGATCTCGCGCAGGACGAACGCGTTGCGCTCGATGAACGCGGCATAGCCGAGGCCGGCGACGCTCGAAGCTACTGTGGCGGCGCCGGCACGTATCAGGACGGGCAAAACATCAGCCATGCTGGCAGCCTACTGCCGGTCGGGGACTGGCAGCGTATCTCTTGGGTCACGACGCCCGGCCGTGCGACCACGCGGCCCGCGAAGCGGGGTGCGGTGGGGGTACCTCCCGCTTGCGGGGGAGAGCGCGGCAATCGCGCCTACGGGGGCGGCTGAGCGGGTGCCGGTGGCGGCGGCGCCAGCAGCGGGATCGTGATCGGCGGCAGACCCGGAATCTCGACGACCTGCGAGCCGACCGGCGGCGGCGCGCCTTCCGGTGGCGGCGGCGGAGCCGGCGGGATGCCGTTGCTGACCTGGATGGTGACAATCGACCCCGGAATCGTTGCGCCGCTAGGGGTTGTCCCGACCACCTCGCCCTGCTTGGCGCTGCTGTTGACGAAGTTGTTCTGGTCGGCGACCTGGAAACCGGCCTCCTTGATGCGCTGGCGCGCCGCGTCGATATCCAGGCCGGCGACGCTGGGCACCCGGGAGCCCGGCGCCCCGTCGACGTAGCGAGGGTCGGTGGGCGGCAACTGCACCGGCCCGAAGTTGAGGGCGATCGGCTTCATCGCGGTGAACCACGTGCGCGCCGGCTCGTTACCGCCGTACAGGTCGCCCTCGCCGCAGTGGCGCAGCGGGGCGGAGCACAGATCGGTGGGGTTGGTGGAGTCGTCGTAGATGTAGTTGGCCGCCGCGTAGTGGTTGGTGAAGCCCACGAAGCCCGACGAGCGGTGGGCCTCGGTGGTGCCCGTCTTACCGGAGACCGGCAGGTCCCAGCCCGCGGCGCTGGCCGAGCCGGCCGCCGTCCCACCGCCCAGCGCGTCCTTGCTCATCGCGTTGGCCAGGGTGTTCGCCAGGCCCTCGGGCACCACCTGATCGCAGGTCTCGGTGGTCACCGCGACCTCGTTGCCCTTGCGGTCGACCAGCTTGTCGATCGGGTTGGGCGGGCACCAGGTGCCGCCCGACGCGAGGGTGGCCGCGACGTTGGACAGCTCCAGCGCGTTCACCTCGATCGGGCCCAGGGTGAACGAGCCGATGTTCTGCCGTTTGACGAAGTCGGCCAGGCTCTCGTTGCTGTCCCGGTTGTAGTCACGAGCGGTGCCCGGATCGGCGTAGGACCGAAGCCCGAGTTTGATCGCCATGTCCACCGTTCGGGTCACGCCGACCTGCTGGATCAGCTTGGCGAACGCCGTGTTCGGGGAGGTGGCCAACGCGTCGGTGACGTTCATCGACCCGCGGTAGTTGCCGGCGTTGATCACGCACCAGTTGTCCTTCGGGCAGCCCTTGGCCCCACCGCTGCCCATGCCCTTGGCCTGGAAGCGGCCCGGCACCTCGAGGGTGGCGTTGGTGCCCATGCCCATGTCCAGCGCCGCGGCCGTGGTGAAGATCTTGAACACGGATCCCGCGCCGTCGCCGACCAGCGAGAAGGGCTGCGGGCGCATGGTTTGACCCGCGTCGACGTCGAGCCCGTAGGTCCGGTTGCTGGCCATGGCCATCACCTTGTGCGACGTCTTGCCGGGCTGGATCACGCTCATCACGCTCGAAATGCCCGGCAGCGTCGGGCTGGCGAACTTGTCGATGGCCGACTTGACCGGGATCTGCACGTCCGGGTCCAGCGTCGTCTTGATCAGGTAACCACCCCGGGCGACCTGTTCCTTGCTGATGCCGGCCCGGGACAGGTACTCCTGGACGTAGTCGCAGAAGAACGCGCGGTCGCCCGCCGCGATGCAACCGCGGGGCAACTCGTTGGGCTGCGGCAGGATGCCCAGCGGCGCCGCCTTGGCGGCGCGCAGTGCCTCCTCTTCCTGCGGAATGTTCTCGATCATGGTGTCCAGCACCAAGTTTCGCCGTGCCAGGGCGCCGTCGGGGTTGATGTACGGGTTGAGCGCGCTGGTCGACTGCACCATGCCCGCCAGCAGCGCCGCCTGCTGCCAGTTCAGGTCGGACGCGTTGATGCCGAAGTACGTCTGGGCGGCGTCCTGCACGCCGAACGATCCGTTGCCGAACGAGACCAGGTTCAGATACCGGGTCAGGATTTCGGGCTTGGTGAAGGTCTTGTCCAGCGTCAGCGCCATGCGGATCTCACGCAGCTTGCGGGCCGGGGTGGTTTCGACCGCCGCGCGCTTCTCGGCGTCGGTCTTCGCGGTGACCAGCAGTTGGTAGTTCTTGATGTATTGCTGCTCGATCGTCGAACCGCCGCGGGTGTCGACGTCGCCGCGGGCATAGCCGGCCAGACCGGTCAGGGTGCCTTTCCAGTCCACCCCGTTGTGGTCGGCGAACCGCTTGTCCTCGATGGAGACGATCGCCAGCTTCATCGTGTTGGCGATCTTGTCGGTGGGCACCTCGAACCGGCGCTGCGAATACAGCCAGGCGATGGTGTTGCCCTTGGCGTCGACCATCGTCGAGACGGCAGGCACTTCGCCCTCGAGAAGCTGAGCCGAGCCGTTGGCGACCACTTCCGATGCCCGATTGGACACCAGTCCTATTCCGCCGGCGAAGGGGAACAGGAGAGCCGTGGCGACGACGCTGGCCAACACACACAGCCCCGCGAGCTTGAGGATCGTGAGCGCGGCCGGGGGGCGGTCTGACATGGGTACTACAGTAGCGGCCCCCAGTCACGCCGCCACGCTGCGCTTTCTCCAAAAAATTTCGTCATCTCAACACCGGCGGCGACGGGCGCGAATTGGAATTGCGGCACAGGTCAGACGGGCAACGGCGCGTCCAAGATCACTTCTTCGTCGGTCGTTTGGTACGAGGCTGGACGCTCGTCCCAAAAAAAGCGTTATCGGACTGTTGCGCAATTGCCACCTGACCACCTAACTTAGACACACGGTGAGATTCAGGTAACACCGAAGTACACAGTGTGGCGTAGATCGCGAGACTGGATCTGCACCCCAGGAGGGCGGCCGTGACGGGCGGCCGGTAGGGAAGGGAACAGTTCGTGTCACCAATACGGCCGGCGGCGCGTAGGACAAACATTGCAGCCGCACAAGGGGTACTCCGCAGTGTCGATGCCGAAGAACGGATCGCGTGGGTCTCGAGGGCGCTATGCCGGACCACCGATCCCGACGAACTGTTTGTCCGCGGCGCGGCCCAGCGCAAGGCGGCAGTGATCTGCCGGCATTGCCCGGTGATGCAGGAGTGCGGGGCAGACGCGCTGGACAACAAGGTCGAGTTCGGGGTCTGGGGCGGCATGACCGAGCGGCAACGCCGCGCCCTGCTCAAGCAGCACCCCGATGTGGTTTCCTGGTCAGACTTCTTCGACAAGAGGCGGCCCCGCAGCGTCGGCTGACGGTTCACCTGGCCAATTGCGGGGCCGTAGCCCTGAGCGGCCTGCCCGCTCCTCATTACGTTTCTGTTACGACGGGCCCGGGGCCGCGGAGTTGCAATCGAGTCAGCCGGCCGTTGCGCGGCCGTCACCGACCGAAGTGATCTGATCGGCCAGCGCGCGCAGCGCCTCCAGGTCCGAGACATCGAAGGGCAGCGACGGAACGCCGATGACCGGCACGTGCGGATTGGCGCCGGTGAACCGGGAAAGCAATCTGATCTCCCGCTTGGCGGTCTGCGCCCGCTCGGCGTGAATCTTCAGCACCGCTGAGGCCAGCGACGCCGCCTCGGAGTCGGCGTCGTGGTCCAGCATTTCGCTGCCGTCGATCGCCCGCTCGGCCGGCAGGGAGCACAGCGGCGGGTGGGTGCGGTTGAGGACCAGCCCGGCGAGCGGCATCCCTTCCTGCGACAGCCGGTCGACGAAGAACGCCGCCTCGCGCAGCGCATCCGGCTCCGCCGCCGACACCACAACGAACTGCGTCCCACGCCTTTTCAGCAGCGCATAGGTGCGATCGGCCTTCTCGCGGAAGCCGCCGAAGGTGGCGTCCAGCGACTGGACGAATGCCGCGGCATCGCCGAGCATCTGTGAACCCAGGATCGTCGAAATCGCCTTCATCGCCAAACCCATTGCGCCGGTAACCAACCGCCCGATGCCCCGGCCCGGCGCGAGTAGCAGCCGCCACAGCCGGCTGTCCATGAAGCTGCCCAGCCGTTTGGGCGCGTCCAGGAAGTCCAGCGCGTTGCGCGACGGTGGGGTGTCGACCACCACCAGGTCCCAGCGGTCCTCGGCCAGCAGCTGGCCCAGCTTCTCCATCGCCATGTACTCCTGCGTGCCGGCGAGTGAACTGGCGACCGTTTGATAGAACTGGTTATCCAGAATCGCTTGTGCCCGACCGGGTCCGGAGTACTGGATCACCATCTCGTCGAAGGTGCGACGCATGTCGAGCATCATCGCGTGCAGCTCGCCGGGAACCTCCGCCACCAGCGGGACCCGCTGCGGCGTGTTGCCGAGGTCGCTGACCCCCAGCGCCTGGGCCAGCCGTCTGGCCGGATCGATCGTCAACACGCAGACGTTGCGGCCGTACTCGGCGGCGCGCAGCGCGATCGCGGCCGCGGTGGTGGTCTTGCCCACCCCACCCGCGCCGCAGCACACCACCACGCGGTTGGTGGTGTCGGCCAGGATGGCGGCCATATCAAGCTGTTTGGGTGTGGTACTCATCGAACCCCCTGCTGTGCAAGCGATTCCGACAGCTCGTAGAGGCTACCGAGGTCGACCCCGTCGGAAATGGCGGGCAATTCGAGTCGGGCCACCTTCAACGCATCGAGCTGTTGCGCGATCTCGGCGCGCGTAGCGATGACGGTGGCATGCTCGATGGTCTCCGTTAGCAGGCCCGCGAAGTCCTTGTCGCTCAAGGTGATTCCGGACTTTTCCAATCCGGCCCGCACCGAATCCGCATCGACGTCCCCCTCGGCGGCCTTCGCCAGGTCGGCCGGCTGCAAGTACGAAGCGATGTTGCGGTTGACGATGACGCTGCCGATCGGTAGCTGCATTGCGGCAAGCTCCTCGATGGCTTCCAGCGTCTCCTGGACCGGCAACGCCTCCAGCAGGGTGACTAAGTGAATGGCCGTCTGCTCGGAATGCAAGAGCTTCACCACGCCGTCGGCCTGGGAATGCACGGGGCCGCCCTTGGCCAAATCGGACACCGCCTTGGTGACATCCAGGAAGCGCGCGATCCGTCCGGTCGGCGGGGCGTCGACGACGATCGCGTCATAAACCGGGAGCCGATTCTTGTCGACCCGGATCACCGTCTCCTTGATCTTGCCGGTCAACAGCACGTCACGCAGACCCGGCGCGATCGTCGTCGCGAACTCGATCGCGCCGATGCGGCGCATCGCGCGGCCGGCAATGCCCAGGTTGTAGAACATGTCGAGGTATTCCAGGAACGCCGCCTCGATGTCGATCGCCAGGGCGTTAACCTGACCGCCGCGTTCGGCGGTCGCGATCTTCACCTCCTGATACGGCAGGGGCGGGACGTCGAAGAGTTGCGCAATCCCTTGGCGGCCCTCGACTTCCACGAGCAGCACCTTGCGGCCCCCGGCGGCCAGGGTCAGTGCCAGGGCGGCCGCGACGGTCGACTTGCCGGTGCCGCCCTTGCCGGTCACGAAATGTAAACGGGCCTTCGTCAAGCGCGACGGCCAGCCGATGGCAGCTCCGCCGCTCGATGTGGTTGCCACCTTCGCATGCTAGCCCGACGGGCCGCTGGGCTGGCCGGAGCGGTTCACCGGCGACCGATAAGCTCGCGGCATGAGCCAACCGACCGCATGGGAGTACGTCACGGTTCCGCTGCTGACGCATGCCACCAAACAGATCCTCGACCAGTGGGGTGCCGACGGCTGGGAGTTGGTGTCGGTGCTGCAAGGGCCGACCGGCGAGCAGCACGTCGCGTATCTGAAGCGCCCCAAGTAAAGGGTCGGGTCCGATGAGTGCTTCGGCCCGGCTTGAGGAGCTCGGCCTCGCGCTGCCGGAGGTGGTCGCGCCGCTGGCCTCCTACGTACCGGCGGTGCGCACCGGGAACCTGGTTTACACCGCGGGTCAGCTCCCGATGCAGGACGGCAAGCTGTTGGCCGCCGGTAAGGTCGGCGTCGGCATCAGCCCGGATGAGGGCAAGGCGATGGCGCGTATCTGTGCGCTCAACGCGCTGGCGGCCGTCAATTCGCTGGTGGGTATCGACGAGGTGGCCCGGGTGGTGAAGGTGGTCGGATTCGTCGCCTCGGCCCCGGGATTCAACGGCCAGCCCAGCGTCATTAATGGTGCCTCCGAGCTGCTCGCCGAGGTGTTCGGCGAGCAGGGCGCACATGCGCGCTCGGCGGTCGGCGTCTCCGAGCTGCCACTGGATGCGCCGGTGGAAGTGGAGCTGATCGTCGAGGTCGGCTGAACGCCGTGACCCAGGCCTCCGGGTCGCTGACCCATCCCGCGTACGCCAAATTGCGGCCGGTCACCGAGACCGCGTCGGTCCTGCTGGCCGATAACCCCGGGCTGCTCACGCTCGAGGGCACCAACACCTGGGTGCTGCGCGGCCCGCGCAGCGACGAGCTGGTCATCGTGGACCCCGGACCCGACGACGACGAGCACATCGCACGGGTGGCGGCGCTCGGCCGTATCGCCCTGGTCCTGATCAGCCATCGGCACGGCGATCACACCGACGGCATCGACAAGCTGGTCGAGCGGACCGGCGCGACCGTCCGCTCGGCGGGCAGCGGTTTTCTGCGCGGCCTCGGCGGCGAGCTGACCGACGGCGAGGTGATCGATGCTGCCGGCCTGAAGATCAAGGTCATGGCGACCCCCGGCCACACCGCCGATTCGCTGTCTTTCCTGCTAGACGACGCCGTGTTGACCGCCGATACCGTCCTGGGCCGCGGCACGGCCGTCCTCGACAAGGAGGACGGCAGCCTGACGGACTACCTGGAATCGCTGCGGCGGCTGCGCGGCCTGGGCCGGCGGACGGTGCTGCCCGGCCACGGCCCGGACCTGACCGATCTGGAAAGCATCGCGCAGGGCTACCTCGAACATCGACGGGAGCGACTGGACCAGGTGCGATCGGCGGTGCGGGAGCTGGGGGAGGACGCCAGCGCCCGCCGGATCGTCGAACACGTCTATGTCGATGTCGACGAGAAGCTGTGGGACGCCGCCGAGTGGTCGGTGCAGGTGCAGCTCAATCACCTGCGCTCGGACCCGTCGGCGTAACCACGTTTCGCATAAGTCACTACCGCACCATGAGTCCCGGCTCTGGAGGGACACAGTGCTTCCGAAACGCGCTAGCGCCGGCGCTAGCACGTTTTGAACTTGCCTCACGGGTGACGGGGTGGTGCCCATGAGGCTGGTGTGGCAAAGGCCGGCCGAACGCGCGCGCTTACCTCGCTCGGGGTCGGATGTCTCGCTCGGTTGCGCCCGCGCTACGCGCGCGCTTACCTCGCTCGGCGGGCCAGCCGCTCGGAGTCCGAGATCAGCACGCTCTTGCCCTCCAGGCGGATCCAGCCGCGGTGGGCGAAGTCGGCCAGCGCCTTGTTCACCGTTTCCCGGGACGCCCCGACCAGCTGCGCGATCTCTTCCTGCGTCAGGTCGTGGGTGACCCGCATGGCGCCGCCCTCCTGGGTGCCGAACCGCTGAGCGAGCTGCAGCAGCTGCTTGGCCACCCGGCCGGGGACGTCGGTGAAGATGAGGTCGGCCAGGTTGTTGTTGGTGCGACGCAGCCGTCGGGCCAGCACCCGCAACAACTGCTCGGCGATCTCGGGACGATCGGCGATCCACGCGCGCAGCGCGTCGCGGTCCATCGACACCGCGCGCACCTCGGTGATGGTGGTGGCGCTGGACGTCCGCGGACCCGGGTCGAAGATCGACAGCTCGCCGAACATGTCCGAGGGGCCCATGATGGTCAGCAGGTTCTCGCGTCCGTCGGGCGAGCGGCGACCGATCTTCACCTTCCCCGAGACGATGATGTACAGCCGATCGCCGGGTTCCCCCTCGGCGAAGACCGTGTGTCCGCGGGGGAAGTCGACGGGTTGCAGCTGCTTGGTCAGCGCTGTGACTGCGCCGGGTTCAACCCCTTGGAAGATTCCTGCCCTTGCCAGGATCTCGTCCACGTTGCCTCTTCAACTTTCCCAAAAATTAATGTGATACGGGCAGGCTAACCCCTTGCTCGCGTGACGAGTCTAGAGGAACGCCGTTGTGTCTAACGTGCCAACGCTACACACGATTGGCGTGTCGAGGTGCCCTAAACTGCGGATTGACGTGCGTTTGGCCGTGGATCCGGGTCGGCAAGGTCATCTCATCGCGGTCGACGAAGCTGACGGAAAACGACGGCGCGGCGTGACGCGGTCCGCCGCCGCGCCCGTTAGCCGGGGCCTCGGACAGCTGCGCAAGCTCGCGCCGATGCAGGTATTCCAGCGCTTCGGGCATGCCCTCGGAGGCCAGCGTGTGCATGTCCACCCCGCCGGCACGCTCCAGGAATTCGTCGACGTCGGCCACCGCCACGGCGCCGGGCGCGAGCTCGGACTCGAGCCGCCCTAGTCCCAGCGCCGCCAGCATCAGCAGCGCCGGAATACCGGCCACCAGCAACCACGACACACGAAGAGTAAACATCGCCTGGAATCAACTCGGGGTCTCGGCAAGATCACGAAATCAGTACTCTGTCGTAGGTGACAGCGGCTAAGTCGTCCGGGCGTTCGAAATCGACTCCGGTCCCGGCCGGCGGCGGTGATGCCCGACGCTGGTCCGAGGAAACTCGAGTCGGCTTGGTGCGGCGGGCGCGACGCATGAATCGTGCTCTGGCACAAGCGTTTCCGGACGCTCACTGCGAGCTGGACTTCACCACGCCGCTCGAATTGACGGTGGCCACAATCCTTTCGGCGCAGAGCACCGATAAGCGGGTCAATCTGACGACGCCGGCACTGTTCAAGCGGTACCCATCGGCGCTGGACTACGCCCAGGCGGATCGCGCCGAGCTGGAAAACCTGATCCGGCCAACCGGATTTTTCCGCAACAAGGCGTCCTCGCTGATCGGCTTGGGGCAGGCCCTGGTCGAACGCTTCGACGGCGACGTGCCGTCGACCATGGCCGAACTGGTCACCCTGCCCGGGGTCGGACGCAAGACTGCCAACGTCATCCTGGGAAACGCCTTCGGCGTCCCCGGCATCACGGTTGACACCCATTTCACGCGGCTGGTGCACCGGTGGCGCTGGACCGAGGACAACGATGCGGTCAAGATCGAGCACTCCGTCGGTGAGCTCATCGAACGTGGCGAGTGGACCATGCTGAGCCACCGGGTGATCTTCCACGGCCGCCGGGTCTGCCACGCGCGCAAACCGGCGTGCGGCGTCTGCCTGATCGCCAAAGACTGCCCCTCCTTCGGCCTCGGCCCCACCGAACCGGCGTTGGCCGCGCCCCTGGTGAAGGGCCCGGAGACCGAGCACCTGCTCGCGCTGGCCGGGCTGTAAGCCCGCCCCGCGACCGACGCGCAGGGACCGCATGCCGACGCTGACCCGGAAGGCTCGCTGGCACATCGCGATTCTGGCGGTGGTCGCGGCGATGATCGTGGCGCTGGTCGCCCAGCTGCGCGACGAGTCCGCCTCGACGCCGACGCCCGCGAGCGACCAGCCGGTGGCCGACCGGGAACACCGCGACGCCGACACGCCGGCCGCGCTGGCGGGCCCGCGGCAGCGCGCCAACCTGTCGCCGTGCCCCGGCGCCGGAACCGGCGACGGTCCCGCCGCGCTGCGCGGGGTGACGGCCGACTGCGCCGCCGACGGTTCCCTGGTCGACGTCGCCCGCGCGCTGGCCGGTCGCCGGGTGGTCCTCAACCTGTGGGCATATTGGTGCGCGCCGTGCGCGGCCGAACTGCCCGCCATGGCCGAGTATCAACGTCGGGCCGGTTCGGACGTGACGGTGGTGACGGTGCATCAAGACGAGAACGAGACCGCGGCGCTGCTGCGGCTGGCCGAGCTCGGGGTGCGGTTGCCGACCCTGCAGGACGGTCGTCGCCGGGTTGCCGCCGCGCTGCGGGTGGTAAATGTGATGCCCGCGACGGTGGTCCTGCGGCCGGACGGTAGCGTTGCCCAAACGCTGCCACGAGCTTTCACCACTGCCGATGAGATCGCGGCCGCGATCGGTAACGACAGGGGATAAGCGGAAAAATTGAACCGACTGGAGGGGCCGTGAGTGCTGGGGGTTCGCCCCTGCGGAGTGGGGACCCCGCCCCCCCGCGCGGGTCCGTTCCGCTGAGGCCTGACGCCTGCCCGTCCTGGCTGCGTCCGCTGGTCGACCACGTCGATGACGTGCCCGACGCGGCCCGGCGCCGCCTGCCGGCCGACGTGCTGGCGATGATCACCAGCAAGGCCGCCTCGGCGGTGGCGACGCTGCGCGGCGCGAGCCGCGAAGCCGCGGTGCTGGTGTTGTTCTCCGGTCCGGAATCCGGCGCACCCGACGGCGGTTTACCCGACGACGCCGACCTGCTGGTCACCGTGCGGGCGTCGACCCTGCGCCACCACGCCGGCCAGGCGGCGTTTCCCGGCGGTGCCGCCGATCCCACCGACGACGGCCCGATCGATACCGCGTTGCGCGAGGCCCGCGAGGAAACCGGCATCGACGTCAGCAGGCTCTACCCCTTGGCAACGATGGAAAAGATGTTCATCGCGCCGTCGCAGTTTCACGTCGTGCCGGTGCTGGCCTACTCGCCGGATCCCGGCCCGGTGGCCGTCGTCAACGAGGCGGAAACGGCGATCGTCGCGCGAGTTCCGGTGCGCGCCTTCATCAACCCGGACAACCGGCTGATGGTGTACCGCGGCGATCTCGGCCGCCGATGGGCCGGTCCGGCGTTCCTGCTCAACGAGATGCTGGTCTGGGGATTCACCGGCCAAGTGATTTCTGCGCTGCTCGACGTCGCCGGCTGGGCCCAGCCGTGGGACACCACCGACGAGCGGGAGTTGGACGCGGCGATGGCGCTGGTCGGCGACGGGAGCGGATCTCGATGAATTCCATGACCCCGTCGCAGTGGCTGGACGTCGCCGTCCTGGCGGTCGCGTTCATCGCCGCGATCTCGGGCTGGAGGTCGGGCGCGCTGGGCTCGTTGTTGTCGTTCGTCGGCGTGTTGCTCGGCGCGATCGCGGGCGTGCTGCTGGCGCCCCACCTGGTCAGCCACATCGCGGCGCCGCGGGCGAAATTGTTTGCCGCACTGTTTTTGATCCTCGCGCTGGTCGTCATCGGCGAGGTCGCCGGTGTGGTGCTGGGACGTGCGGTGCGCGGCGCGATCCGTAGCCGTTCGATCCGAACGGTCGACTCGGTGATCGGGGTGGCGGTCCAGCTGGTCGTGGTGCTGACTGCGGCGTGGTTGTTGGCGACACCGCTGACCCAGTCCAAGGACCAGCCGGAACTGGCCGCCGCGGTCCGCGGTTCGCGAGTGTTGGCTCAGGTCAACGACGTTGCGCCGCCCTGGCTCAAGACGGTGCCCAAGCGACTGTCCGCGTTGCTGAACACCTCCGGTCTGCCCGCGGTGCTGGAGCCGTTCAGCCGCACCCCGGTCATTCCCGTCGCCTCACCCGATCCCGAGCTGGCCGGCAACCCGGTGGTGCAGGCCACCGCGCCCAGCGTGGTCAAGGTGCGCAGCCTGGCCCCCAGCTGCCAGAAAGTGTTGGAGGGCAGCGGATTCGTGATCGCGCCCGACCGGGTGATGACTAATGCGCACGTGGTGGCCGGATCCAACAGCGTGCAGATCTATGCCAGCGGCAGTCCGCTGGACGCCACGGTGGTGTCCTACGATCCGGCGGTAGACATCGCGATCCTGGCCGTCCCCGGTTTGCCCCCGCCCCCACTGGCTTTCGCGCAGGGCGACGCGAAAACCGGTGCCAGCGTGGTAGTCCTCGGTTATCCCGGTGGCGGTAACTTCACCGCCACCCCGGCCAGGATTCGCGAGCTGATCAAGCTGAGCGGGCCCGACATCTATCGGGATCCGGCCCCGGTCACCCGTGACGTCTACACCATCAGAGCCAGTGTGGAGCAAGGCAATTCGGGTGGGCCGTTGATCGACCTCGACGGGCACGTGCTCGGTGTGGTGTTCGGCGCGGCGGTCGACGATCCCGACACCGGATTCGTGTTGACGGCCGATGAGGTTGCCAGTCAGCTGTCCAGGATCGGTGACACCCAGCTGGTCGGCACCGGCTCCTGCGTCGGTTGAGCGGGCGCGCTCAGCCGGCTCGGGTCAGGTGCACCTGTTCGAGGAATTTCGTCAGGTGCCGGTTGATTTCCTCGGGGGCCTCTTCGTGGCTGAAATGCCCTGCGCCCGCGATGGATACGTAGCGGCCCTGCGGCGCGTAGCGCCGCGTACGCTCGACCGGGTCGGCCAGCACGTACGGATCCGCTTCGCCGCGCAGGTGTAACAGCGGCACGCTGAGCTGCTGGCTCATCGACTTCATGAAGCGCCGGCCCTCATCGCGCAGTTGGCTGCGCGCCGCCCAGCGCTGGTATTCGAGTGCGCTGTGCGCGGCCGCCGGGATCTGAATCGCCGTCCGCAGGTGGCCGATGGTTTCGGAGAAGTCTTCGGAGGCAAGCCATTTGCCGCTGCTGCGACTGCGGACCAGGCGCTCGATCTCGGCGCCGTCGTCCCGGGTCAACACGCGCTCGGGCCACAACGGTAGTTGGTATTGCAGCAGTGTGGGCAACAGCGCATAACGCTGGTCTCGTCGCGTCAACGTCGATCGCCGCACCGCGGCCGGGTGCGGTGCACTGATCAGCGCGATCGCCGACACCAGCCGCGGATGCAGCAAGGCGGTGGCCCAGCACGCCAGCCCGCCGTCGGCGTGGCCCACCAGGGTGGCCGAGGAATGCCCCAGCGCCCGAATGAGTCCGGCAGTGTCGCCGGCCATCGTCCAGCCGTCGTAGCCGCGGGGCGGCTTATCGCTGCCGCCGTAGCCGCGCCGGTCGACGGCGACCACTCGCGCGCCGCGTAATCCGCGCAGTTGATGACGCCAGGACCACCAGAACGATCCGAAACCGTGCAGCAGCATCACCAGTGGGCGCGCCGTCGCGGGCGGGTCGCCGGCCTCGCTCAGCGCCTCGACGACGTGGAAGCGGATGCCATTGGCGTGCACATCGAGATGGCGCCACGGCCCGTCGATGCGGGTTACCGACGGATCCGGCGGCGCCATCTACCAACCCGATGGATCGCCGGCAGCGCCGTTACCGGGCTTCGCGTGCTTGCCGTGGGGCTCGGGGAGGGCCTTGGCACCGCCGGGGCCCTTGTCGTGGCCCGGCGTCAGCGCGCTGCGCGTCTCCTTGACCGATTCAATCGTCTCGCGCGGTCCCCGGATCCGGCGCACCTTGAGGAAGCCGAACAGGGCCAGCACGGCGCCGACCACCACCATGATCCCGAACACGATCAGGAACGAAACCCAGCGCCACAGCCAGGTGTCCAGCAACTCGGCGAGGAAGAAGAAGAAAAAGAAGGTGGAGTAGAACAGCACCACCAGCGCGGCGATGAAGAAGACGCTGCCGGTGAGACCCTTTTTGACGTCCCGGGTAATTTCGGCGCGGGCCAGTTCGACTTCGGCGCGCACGAGCGTGGAGACCTGGGTGGTCGCGTCTTTGATCAGATCACCGATCGACGGCTCGGCGGGTTTGGCATGCGGGTCGGTCAACGGGATCGTGGTCAGGGTGCTGGGCACACCGTTCTTGCCATCGGCTTTGCTCACAGACGGTCCTCTTTCGTCGTCACCCGGCTCGGCGTCATCGCGGTTTATGTTGCCATGCGGCGCCCGGATAGACGAAGCCAGACGAGTACCGCGCCGCAGGTTCGAGCGCCCGACGGCCAGTTCGGTTCGGCCAGAAGGCGGTCGGCGACGACGCGGGGCCAAGGCGCTTCCAGAGCGCGAACATCACATCCTGGCCGATTACACTCGGCCAAGCCGGTCGCGATGTCCGGCCTACCGATAGGAGTGGGGCTGTGCGGAGGGCGCACCGATGCTTCCTGGTGGCGATGGTTACCCTGCTCGTGGCCGCGATGGGTTCGTTTGCGCGCGCCGCCGCCGCTGACGTCCGGATCCCGATGGGTGGTGGGGCGGGCATCGTCATCAACGGCGACACGATGTGCACCCTGACCACAATCGGTGGCGATGCGGCCGGTGAGCTGATCGGCTTCACCTCCGCGCACTGCGGCGGCCCGGGAGCGCAGGTGTCGGCCGAGGGCGCCGAGAACGCGGGCGTATTGGGCACCATGGTTTCGGGCAACGACAACCTGGACTACGCGGTGATCAAGTTCGACCCGGCCAAGGTGACACCGGTGGCCAACTACAACGGCTTTGTGATCAACGGCATCGGACCGGACCCGGCCTTCGGCCAGATCGCCTGCAAACAGGGCCGAACCACGGGCAATTCGTGCGGCGTCACCTGGGGACCGGGGCAGGACCCGGGCACGATCGTCATGCAGGTGTGCGGCCAGCCGGGTGACTCCGGGGCGCCGGTCACCGTCAACAACCTGCTGGTCGGCATGATTCACGGCGCATTCAGCGACAACCTGCCGACGTGCATCATCAAGTACATCCCGCTGCACACCCCGGCGGTGGTGGTGTCATTCAACGCCGCCCTCGCCGACATCAACGCAAAACATCGGCCGGGTGCGGGGTTCAGCCCGCTGCCGGGCTGACCGGCGGCAGCGACTACTTCGCCGCCCTGATCGCGTCGAAGACGCCAGGATCCAGCAGCGTCGACGTGTCACCCAGTTCGCGGTTTTCGGCGATGTCGCGCAGCAGTCGGCGCATGATCTTGCCGCTGCGGGTCTTGGGTAGTTCGGGCACCACGTGCACCTCGCGCGGGCGGGCGATGGGTGAGATCTCCCGGGCCACCTCAACGCGCAACTCGTCGACGATCCCGTCGTGCACTTGGTAATCCGCGCACAAGACGACGAACGCGCAGATGGCCTGGCCGGTGGTCGAATCGGTAGCCCCGACCACCGCCGCCTCGGCTACCGCGACGTGGCCGACCAGCGCCGACTCCACCTCGGCGGTGGACAGCCGGTGTCCCGAGACGTTCATGACGTCGTCGATGCGGCCCACCACCCAGATGTCACCGTCGCGGTCGTAATAAGCGCTGTCACCGGCGAAATACCAGCCCTGCTCGGCGAACCGGGACCAGTAGGTTTCGACGTATCGCTCGGGATCGCCCCAGATGCCGCGCAGCATGGACGGCCACGGCTGGTCCAATACCAGGTAGCCGGTGACGTGCTCGCCCTTGTGGATGCCCGGCACCAGTTGCTCGCCGTGGTCGTCGACGATTTTGGCCGAGATGCCCGGCAGCGCCCTCATCGCCGAACCCGGTTTGGCCGCAGCGACTCCCGGCAGCGGGGAGATCATCGTGGCGCCCGTCTCGGTCTGCCACCAGGTGTCGACGACCGGGAGCTTGTCGGCGCCGATCACCTTGCGGTACCACCGCCAGGCCTCTGGGTTGATCGGTTCGCCCACCGAACCCAGCAGCCTCAGGCTGGACAGGTCGTGTGCGTCCGGGATCTCGCGTCCCCACTTCATGAACGTGCGAATCAGCGTGGGTGCGGTGTAATAGATTGTCACACCGTACTTTTCGATGATCTCGAAATGCCGGTGCTGGCTGGGTGAGTCGGGCGTGCCCTCGTAGAGAACCTCGGTGACGCCGTTGGCCAGCGGACCGTACACGCCGTAGGTGTGTCCGGTGACCCAGCCGATGTCGGCGGTGCACCAGAACACATCGGTTTCGGCCTTGATGTCGAAGACGTAGTAGTGGGTGTAGGCGGCGTGGGTCAGATAGCCGCCGCTGGTGTGCACGATGCCCTTGGGCTTACCGGTGGTTCCTGAGGTGTACAGCAGGAACAGCGGCTGCTCCGCGTCGAAGGGCTCCGGGGTGTGTTCGGCGGAGGCGGCGTCGACGACGTCGTGCCACCACAGGTCGCGGTCGTCGTTCCAGGACACCTCAATTCCGGTGCGCCGCACCACAAGAACATGTTCGACGGGGCTGTCGGCGCCTTTGACGGCCTCGTCGGCCGCGTCCTTCAGGGGCGCCGGCTTGCCGCGGCGGAACTGGCCGTCGCTGGTGATGAGCAACTTGGCCTGCGCGTCGGCGATTCGGGCCTGCAACGCCTTGGCAGTGAAGCCGGCGAACACCACGCTGTGCATCAGGCCCAGCCGCGCGCAGGCCAGCATCGCGATCACCGCTTCGGGGATCAGCGGCAGATAGATCGCGACCCGGTCGCCGGCGACCAGACCGAGATCGGTCAGCGCGTTGGCGGCTTTGCACACCTCGGCTTGCAGATCGGAATAGGTCAAGCTGCGACTCTCGCCGACGGGTTCGCCCTCCCAGTGGATGGCGACCCGATCCCCGTGCCCGGCCTCCACGTGGCGGTCCACGCAGTTGTAGGCCACGTTGAGCTGGCCGTCGGCGAACCACTTGGCGAATGGTGCCTGCGACCAGTCCAGCACCTCGGTGAACGGCGTCGCCCACGACAGCCGATTGGCCTGCTTGGCCCAGAAGGCGAGTCGATCCTGCTCGACTTCGCGGTACAGCTCCTCGCCGGCATTGGCCTGCTCGGCGAATTGCGCCGGCGGCGGGTACGACGGACCTGCGGTATTGGTGGCGGTCACTGGGTTCTCCTGTGTCGAGACTGCGCCGTTGGAGTGGCCGACTGCGAGCCTAGCCGGGTGAGGTGTAGCTGTGCGAGGGGTAGCCGCGCGCGCAAATCCGGGGTCAAAGTGTGCCCTGATGCCGGATAATCACCCGTGTGCCGGGTCATGGGCGGGGCATCCGCCGACTAATCCCCAGCTTTGCCGGGGCCGCAACGATCTTCGCGGCGGCCACCGCGCTGGGGTGGCCCGCATCGGCCATGCCCGCCGACAACGCCGAGGCGCCGACGCCGTGCTGGTCGGACCAGATCGCCGTCACCGCCTCGCCCGCCGAGGCCGCCGTCGGGCATCGCGCGCTGACCCTGATGTTCAGCCTCGCGGGCGGCGCCGACCCGTGCACGCTCACCGGCTACGCCGGGGTGGACTCGGGTGCGGGCGGACCGTTGATTCATGCCCAGCCCACGCTGCGGGGATACATGGGCGGCCTGGCGGCCGGCGCCAGTGAGCCGCCGACGGTCATCCTGTCGATATCGACCCAGGGGCAGGCCATCGTCGAAGGCACCGCCGTGGACGCCGACGGCAAGCCGTGCCCCACCTATACCGACCTGATCGTCAATCCGCCGGACACCACCAACGTGGTGACCGTGTCGGCGACCATCGACGCCTGCGCGCTGCAGGTGCACCCGATCACCGCGGTCTGAGCGACTCAGTCGGCTCTTACCAGGCAATAGACCCGCGCGGGGACGGGGTAGGCGATGCCCCTGCTGTCGGGCGGGCACTGCGTTTTGTCCGAGCTGCCGTCGATGCGCTGACTGACTCTCACGTGCAGCGGGCTTGATTCGTTGCAGTCGTCCGGTTTCATGCTCACGGCTTCACCGTCGCGGATCACCTGGTAGCACTGGTCCTGCCGCAGGTTGATCATGAAGCACAGGGTCGTCGAGCGGTTGCGGGTGCGCTCATAGATCGAGTGCTCGCGTTTGCCGTCAGGGCAGGTGTCCGAGGCAGTCCCCTTGAACGCGAGTTCGTAGGTGTTCGCCGGGTCGGTGCAGCCGCCGTTCCCGGGCAGATCGTAATGGTTTGCCGCGTAATCGCTTTCGGTTATGCATTGGCCCACCCTCAGCATGGCATCGGCTCCATGCCCGGACAGGACCCGCACTGCGTTGCCGAGGATGCCCAGGACGAGCAGCACAACACCGATGGTGATGAGCGTGGTAGCCGACTTCGGCGTCCGCGGCCGCGGCGGATAGCCGGCCGCGGGACCCGGATAGGCCTGATAGGGCGGAACCGGATAGCCCGGCGGTGGCGGGTAAAGATAACCGGGGTTGACCGGAAAGCCAGGCGGATACTGCGGCGGCGGGTAGGCGGAAGCCCGTCGACGGCCGCGCGAGCGCTCCACCAGCCCAATGACCAGGCAAACCAATCCGATTGCGGGCACACCGAGCGAGAACATCAAGCGACCCGCCCCAAACGCGGTTCCCTCCGCGGCGAGCAATGTGACGGTCACGGCTGGATTCTAAATTGGCTAACCCGTACCGGCACTTCACCGTCGCGCGACTTCAGGCCCTAGGGTCGGGTGTCATGCGTCGGATGCGGACCCCGGTGGCCTTGCTGGCCCCGGTTGCCGCCGCGATGCTGGCGATCGCCGCGCTGGCCGGTTGCGGTGGCGGCGCGCTGAGCCCGGATCTGGTGGTGGTCAACGGCGGGGAACCGCCGAACCCCCTGATTCCCACCGGCACCAACGACAGCCAGGGTGGCCGGATCCTCGATCGGCTCTTCGCCGGGCTGATGTCGTATGACGCCGCCGGCAATCCGTCGCCGGAGGTCGCCCAATCGGTCGACACCACCGACAACGTCAACTACCGGATCGTCCTCAAACCCGGCTGGACGTTCACCGACGGTTCGCCGGTGACGGCCCATTCCTTCGTCGACGCATGGAACTACGGCGCGCTGAGCACCAACGCCCAACTGCAGCAAAGCTTTTTCAGCCCCATCGACGGGTACGACGCTGTCGCAGGGCTGGCCGGCGACGGCAAGCCGACGGCCACCACCATGTCCGGCCTACGGGTGATCAACGACCGGGAGTTCACCGTCCGGCTGAAAGGTCCCACCATCGACTTCAAACTGCGACTGGGGCACAGCGCGTTCTATCCGTTGCCGCAGGCGGCTTTTCGGGACATGAGCGCCTTCGGACAGCACCCGATCGGCGACGGCCCGTACCAACTCGCCGACGGTCCCGACGGGCCCGCGTGGGAGCACAACGTCCGAATCGACCTGCGGCCCAACCCCGATTACCGCGGCAACCGTAAGCCACACAACAAGGGGCTGAGGTTCGAGTTCTACTCGAACCTCGACACCGCCTACTCCGACCTGCTGTCCGGCAACCTCGATGTGCTGGACACGATCCCGTCCAGCGCGTTGACGATCTACCAGCGCGACCTGGGCGGCAACGCCGCCCGCGGGCCCGTCGCCGTCAGCCAGTCCGTCGACACGCCGCTGCGGCTGCCGCACTTCGGGGGTGAGGAAGGCAGGCTGCGCCGGCTGGCGTTGTCGGCGGCCATCAACCGCCCGCAGATCTGTCAGCAGATTTTCAACAACACCCGCAGCCCGGCCCGTGACTTCACCGCCAGCTCGTTGCCCGGATTCGATCCGAACATCCCGGGCAGCGAGGCACTGGACTTCAACCCCGAACGGGCACAACAGCTCTGGGCCCAGGCCAACGCGATCTCGCCGTGGACCGGGCGCTACGCCATCGCCTACAACGCCGACAGCGGCCATCAGGAGTGGGTGGACGCGGTGGCCAACAGCATCAAGAACGTGCTGGGCATCGATGCCGTCGGTGCGCCGCAGCCGACCTTCGCCGGGTTTCGCACCCAGATCACCAACCGCACCATCGACACCGCGTTCCGGGCCGGCTGGATGGGCGACTACCCGTCGATGATCGAATTCCTCGCCCCGCTGTACGCCACCGGTGCGGGATCCAACGACGTCGGATATTCCAGCCCCGAATTCGACGCCGGGCTGGCCGCCGCCGAGGCGGCTGCCGACCTACGGCAGGCCGACGCGCTGGTCAACATCGCGCAGCGAATCTTGTTGCACGACATGCCCGCCGTGCCGCTGTGGTACTACATCGCCGTGGTCGGATGGTCGCCGGAGGTCAGCGCGGTCAAGGTCACCTGGAACGGGCTGCCCGACTACGAGAACATCGTCAAGGCGTGAACATGGGTTGGTACATCGCACGCAGGATCGCCGTCATGGTGCCCGTCTTCCTGGGCGCCACCCTGCTGATCTACGGCATGGTCTTCCTGTTGCCCGGCGACCCGCTGGCCGCCATCGCAGGCGATCGCCCGCTGACTCCGGCCGTGGCCGCCGCGCTGCGCGCTCGCTATCACCTCGACGATCCCTTCATCGTGCAGTACCTGCGCTACCTGGGCGGCGTTGCGCACGGCGACCTGGGCCGCGCCTATTCCGGCTTGCCGGTCAGTGCCGTTCTCGCACATGCGTTTCCGGTCACGCTCCGGCTCGCCTTGATCGCCCTGGTCGTCGAGGCGGTGCTGGGCGTGGGGTTCGGTGTGATTTCCGGGCTGCGCCAGGGCGGATTCTTCGATGCCACGGTGCTGATCGCCGGACTGATCATCATCGCGATCCCGATCTTCGTGCTGGGCTTCCTGGCCCAATTCCTGTTCGGGGTCAAGCTGGGCATCGCACCGGTCACCGTCGGCGAACGGGCAACCTTCGGGCGCCTGCTGCTCCCCGGAATCGTCTTGGGCTCAGTCTCATTCGCCTACATCGTCCGGCTGACCCGATCGGCGGTGGCCGCCAACGCGCACGCCGACTATGTGCGCACCGCCACCGCCAAGGGGCTGTCACGACCACGGGTGGTGACCGTGCACATCCTGCGCAACTCGCTGATCCCGGTCGTGACGTTCCTGGGCGCCGACCTGGGCGCGCTGATGGGCGGGGCCATCGTGACCGAAGGCATTTTCAACATTCACGGCGTGGGCGGTGTGCTCTATCAGGCCGTCACCCGGCAAGAGGCGCCCACGGTGGTCTCCATCGTGACGGTGCTGGTGCTGATTTATCTGGTCACCAATCTGATGGTGGACCTGCTCTACGCGGCGCTGGACCCGAGGATCCGCTATGGCTGAGCACTCTGGCTTCTGGGGTGAAACCTGGCGAAAGCTGCACCGCCGTCCGAAGTTCGTCGTCGCCGCCGTGCTGATCCTCCTAATCCTGCTCGTCGCACTGTTTCCCGGGTTGTTCACCCACGCCGACCCCGGCTATGCCGATCCGGGCCAAAGCCTGCGCAGCCCGTCGGCAGCGCACTGGTTCGGCACCGACCTACAGGGCCACGACATCTACGCGCGCACCATCTACGGGGCGCGGGCGTCGGTGACGGTCGGGTTGGGCGCCACGCTGCTGGTGTTCGTCGTCGGCGGGGTGTTGGGCGCGTTCGCCGGCTTCTACGGGGGTTGGCTCGACGCCGTCATCTCCCGCGTCACCGACATCTTCTTCGGGCTGCCGCTGCTGCTGGCCGCGATCGTGCTCATGCAGGTGCTGCACCATCGCACGGTGTGGACGGTGATCGCGATCCTGGCCCTGTTCGGCTGGCCGCAGATAGCCAGGATCGCCCGTGGCGCGGTGCTGGAGGTGCGGGGCAGCGACTATGTGCTCGCGGCTAAAGCGCTGGGAATGAGCAGGTTTCAAACGCTGCTCCGGCACGCGCTGCCCAACGCGGTGGGACCGGTGATCGCGATGTCCACAATCGCGCTGGGTGCCTTCATCGTCACCGAGGCCACGCTGTCCTACCTCGGTGTCGGTCTGCCGACCTCGGTGGTGTCGTGGGGCGGCGACATCAACCTGGCCCAGACGCGGCTGCGGGCCGGATCGCCGATCCTGTTCTATCCCGCCGGCGCGCTGGCGATGACCGTGCTCGCGTTCATGATGATGGGCGATGCGCTGCGCGACGCCCTGGATCCGGCCTCGCGGGCCAGGCGCGCATGAGTACCGGGGACGATGCAGAGCGCAGCGATGAGGAGGAGCGGCGCAAAATGACCGTCGGGGAAGCGCCGCTGTTGACCGTCGAGGGCCTTCAGGTCAGGTTCGGCGACCACGCCCCCGCGGTGGCCGGAGTGGATCTGAGCGTCCTGCGCGGCCAGACCGTCGCCGTGGTCGGCGAGTCGGGATCCGGGAAATCCACCACGGCCGCCGCGATCCTCGGGCTGCTCCCCCCGGGGGGTCGAATAACGGGCGGCCGCATCACGTTTGACGGGATCGATATAACCTCGGCTGATCGTCGTCTGCTGCGCTCGATCAGGGGGCGTCGCATCGGCTACGTGCCGCAAGACCCGATGACCAACCTCAACCCCGTGTGGAAGGTTGGCTTTCAGATACGAGAAGCGTTGCGGGCCAACACTTCTAGTCATCGTACTCGGCAACGCGCGGTGGAGCTGCTCGCCCAGGCCGGTATGCCGGATCCGGCGAAGCAGGCGGGCAATTACCCGCACCAATTATCGGGCGGGATGTGCCAGCGCGCGCTGATCGCCATCGGGTTGGCAGGTCGTCCGCAGCTGCTGATCGCCGACGAGCCGACGTCAGCGCTCGACGTCACGGTGCAGCGTCAGGTCCTCGACCATCTGCAGCGGCTCACCGACGAACTGGGCACGGCGCTACTGCTGATCACACACGATCTGGCGCTGGCCGCCGAACGGGCGGAGCGCGTCGTCGTCGTCCACCGCGGCGTCGTGGTGGAAACCGGTGCCGCCCAAACTATTCTGCGTGAGCCACAACACGAGTACACCCAGCGGTTGGTGGCCGCGGCTCCGTCGCTGACGCGTGTGAGCCGGCGAACGCCCACCCGAAGCGACGACATCCTGGTCGCCTCGGAGCTCACCAAGGTCTACCGGGATTCGCACGGCGCACCGTGGCGGCGTGGCGAGTTTCGCGCGGTCGACGCGGTGTCGTTCCGGCTGCAGCGCGCCCGCACCCTCGCCGTCGTCGGCGAATCAGGCTCGGGAAAGTCGACGGTGGCCCGCATGGCGCTCGGTCTGCTCCAACCCACCTCGGGCACAGTGGTTTTCGACGGGACGCAAATCTCCGACGCGGCCGACCGGGACACGATGATGGCGTTTCGCCGGCGCGTGCAACCGGTCTTCCAGAATCCGTACAGCAGCCTGGACCCCATGTACTCGGTGTTCCGCGCCATCGAGGAACCGCTGCGTATCCACCGGGTGGGCGACCGCAGGCACCGTGCGAACACCGTGCGCGAACTCGTCGACCAGGTGGCGCTGTCGGCGTCGGTGCTGACCAGGTTGCCCCGCGAGCTCTCGGGCGGCCAACGTCAGCGTGTCGCGATCGCGCGGGCCTTGGCGCTGCGGCCCGAGGTGCTGATCTGCGACGAGGCGGTGTCGGCGCTCGACGTGCTGGTGCAGGCGCAGATCCTCGACTTGCTGGCCGAGCTGCAGGCCGAACTGGGCCTGGCCTACCTGTTCATCAGCCACGACCTGGCGGTGATCCGGCAGATCGCGGACGACGTCCTGGTGATGCGGGCGGGCCGCGTCGTGGAGCACGCGCCCACCGAGCGGCTGTTCACCGACCCCGGGCACGACTACACCCGGCAGTTGCTGGACGCCATCCCTCATGAGCCGAACTACGACGGGGATAGGTTGTGAAGTTGTGACAGCAGATCCGCTGGCCCCCCTGATGGAGCTGCCCGGCGTCGCCGAGGCCAGTGACCGCGCCCGCGACGCGCTGGGGCGTGCCCACCGCCACCGCGCCAACCTGCGTGGCTGGCCGGTGACGGCCGCCGAGGCGGCGCTGCGGGCGGCGCGCGCGTCGTCGGTGCTCGACGGTGGCCCCGTCCGGCTGGAGGATCTGGCCGACGCGGGGCAGATCAGTGATCCGGTGTTCGCCGGGGCGCTGCGCGTGGCCCAGGCGCTGGAGGGCGGCGAAGGTCCCGTCGTCGCCATCTGGCGACGGGCGCCGCTGCAGGCACTGGCCCGCCTGCACGTCCTGGCCGCGGCGGAGCAGGTCGACGACGAGCGGTTGGGTCGCCCACGTGCGGACGCCGGGGTGGGTCCGCGACTGGAGTTGTTGGGGGACTTGGTGAACGGACGCACCCGGGTGCCGGCGCCGGTGCTTGCCGCCGTCGCCCACGGCGAACTGCTGACGCTCAAACCGTTCGGCAGCTCCGACGGCGTGGTGGCGCGCGCGGTGTCCAGATTGGTGACCATCGCCAGCGGGCTGGACCCACACGGGTTGGGTGTGCCCGAGGTCAGCTGGATGCGCCAACCCGCCGCGTATCGCGATGCCGCGCAGGGATTCGCCGACGGCACGCCGCAGGGCGTGGGGGCCTGGTTGGTGCTGTGTTGCCGGGCGATGAAAGCCGGTGCGCAAGAGGCCGTGTCGATCGCGGACTCGATGTCGAACCGGTAGCTGAAGCGGTGACCGAAGACCGGCAAAGGGCACCGGAAATTGGCCGGAAAAATGTAGAGCGGGCGACGTTCCGAATGTTCGGTCCGCCGCCCGCTAGCACGGGGCTCGGTTACCAAGCGTGCATCTCTAGGCTGCGTGGGTTGGCCTCGGCGAACTCACGACGCTTACGGTTGCAACCCCACCCAAAGGGTCGTCAATACCTTCGGCATTTTCGCAATTTCGCAGGCCCGCAACACTTCTGCCATTTTCGCGGCTATGACTCCGCGTGGGTGCCGAGCACCGTGCTGGGCGCCCGGGTCGGGAGAACGAACCTTCTCTTCCGGATCGATCTTGGCCTCACCGGGCTTCCGTGGTTCCTTTGTACTACTAGACCCCTAGCACAGCAAGGGCAATTCGCGAAATGGCGCCGAATCCATTTTGGATTGCGCGTTTAACGAGTTTGCTGTCGCCTGCCGCGGTGCTCAGAACGCGTAGCGGCGCAACAACGAATAGGTGACCGCGCCGGCGGCCAGGGCGCTGATCCCCACCGCGGCCGTCGTGGCGATCGCCGCACCGGAGGGCGCCGGGATGCGGTCACGCAGCGACACCGGGCGGGAGAAGGACATCACGGGCCAACCGCGTTCGACGGCTTCGCGGCGCAGCCCGCGGTCGGGATTGACCACGCTGGGGTGGCCGACGGATTCGAGCATCGGCAGATCGGTGATCGAGTCGGAGTAGGCGTAGCAGTGTTCCAGCGGGTAGCCCTCGCGCGCGGCGAGCTCGCGGATCGCCTGCACCTTGCCCTCGCCGTAGCAGTAGAACGCGATCTCGCCGGTGTACCGACCGTCCTCGACGACCATTCGAGTTGCCATCGCGTGGGTGGCACCGAGGGCCCGGGCGATGGGGGCGACGATTTCCTCGCCGGAGGCCGACACCACCACGACGTCGCGCCCGCACAACTTGTGGGCGGCGATCAGGTCGGCCGCCTCTGCGAACACCAACGGGGTCACGATGTCGTGCAGCGTCTCGTTGACGATCGACTTGACCTGTTCGACGTCCCAGCCGGTGCACATGTTGGTCATGTGGGCGCGCATCCGATCCATCTGGTCATGATCGGCACCGGAGAGCAGGTAGATGAACTGCGCGTAGCTGGACTTGAGCACGGCGCGGCGGTTGAGCAGGCCCTGGTTGAAAAACGGTTTGCTGAACGCAAGGGTGCTGGACTTGGCGATGATCGTCTTGTCCAGGTCGAAGAAGGCCGCCGTTCGGGCATGCGGAGCGGTGCTGGCCGCTGATTGCTCCGCGGCTGACTGCTCCGCGGTGGGGTCGAAGACGGTCACCGACCCAGCATAGGTCGACAGTCCCGCGACGCCGCGATCCCGTACCGAAAATGGCCGCTCAGGGCGGTTCGGGGGGCGAACGAGGCGGTGTTTACGCGGCTCAAGCTTATTTTTTAAGGAAATGATGTCTTGCGTTAGTCCGGCTTGGCATGTGTATAGTAAGCATTACTCGGCCTCGGCCGAGGGTGTATCAGCCCGACCCCCCGGGGCTGATACACGACGACCCTCGCCTCCTCCCCCCCTGGCGGGGGTCGTCCCCTTTCTACGGTCAGTTTTTTCTCGCCGCAGGGCGCCGGGCTCGGCTCCGGGGTGGGTTGCGGGAAAGTGTGTCCGTAGTCGCTGGCGGCGTGCCCTCGCGACGCGTTTGTGCACACTCGCGTCTCTATCCACAAATTCGCATTTGGGACTGTTGTGCCAAGGTCACGGCCCCGCAGAGTGGTCGGGTGGCTAGCAGCTCCAGAGTTGACGCGACGGGATCCGCGGGTGTGTTGGCGATGCTGGCGGAGCCCGACATGCGCGCCGAGTTGGACCGGGTGGCGGCCGCCGCCGGTGTCCGAGTGGTGCATGCCGGTGACGGTTCTCCGGTCAGCCGCAAGAGTTGGGCGGCGGCCGCGGCCGTCGTGCTGGACGCGCGGGCGGCGGCGCGCTGCGGGCGATGGGCGCTGCCGCGCCGCGATCACGTGACCGTGCTGTCGGTCGCCGAACCGGAGACGACGACGTGGGCGGCCGCCGTGGGGGTCGGCGCCGCGCACGTGTTGCGGGTGCCGGGGCAGGAAGCGGATTTGGTCCGCGCGCTTGCCGAGGCCGCCGAATCGTCGCGAGACGACGGCGCGCGCGGCCACGCGGTCGCCGTCATCGGGGGCTGCGGCGGGGCGGGCGCGTCCCTGCTCGCGGTCGCCCTGGCCCAGGCCGCCACGGACGCGTTGTTGGTGGACCTCGACCCCTGGGGTGGCGGCCTCGACTTGTCGCTGGGCGGCGAAAGCGCGCCGGGGCTGCGCTGGCCGGATCTGGCGTTACAGGACGGACGGCTGAACTGGTCGGCCGTCCGCGACGCGCTGCCACGGCACCGCGGGGTGAGCGTGCTGTCCGGCACCCGGCGCGGTTACGAGCTGGACGCCGGGCCGGTGCACGCCATCATCGACGCCGGCCGGCGCGGCGCGGTCAGCGTCATCTGCGACCTTCCCCGTCGTCTCACCGACGCCGCCCAGGCCGCGCTGAGCGCGGCCGACCTGGTCGTGGTCGTCAGCCGCTGTGACGTGCGGGCCTGCGCGGCGACCGGGGCGCTGGCGCCGGTCCTGGCGTCCATCAATCCCAACATCGGCCTGGTGGTGCGGGGGCCGTCGCCCGCCGGATTGCGGCCGGCCGAGATCGCCGACATCGCCGGCCTGCCGCTGTTGGCCACGATCAGGGCGCAGCCGCAGCTCGCCGAGCAGGTCGACCGCGGCGGCCTGCGGTTAGGGCGGCGCTCGGCGCTCGCTGCTGCGGCCCGACAAGTGCTCGGCGTGCTTCCGCCCGCCGGGCCGCGGCGGAACGGCAAGGCGGCGTGAGCGGTTCGCTGATAGAACGGGTCCGTGAGCGGTTGGCCGGCGAGGCCGGCCCGCTGGGGCCGGCCGTGGTGGCCGCCGCGATCAGGGCCGAGTCCGGCGGGATGCTCGGCGACACCGAGGTGCTGGCCAACCTGCGGGTGCTGCAGACGGAGCTCACCGGTGCCGGCATCCTCGATCCGCTGCTCTGCGCGGACGGGACGACCGACGTGTTGGTCACCGCACCGGATGCGGTGTGGGTCGACGACGGCACCGCCCTGCGACGCACCGAGATTCGCTTCCCCGACGAGGCGGCGGTGCGGCGGTTGGCGCAGCGGCTGGCGCTGGCCGCCGGCCGACGCCTGGACGACGCGCAGCCCTGGGTCGACGGCGAGCTGACCGGCATCGGCGCCGGAGGGTTCGCGGTGCGGCTGCACGCGGTGCTGCCGCCGGTGGCGGCCGCGGGTACCTGCCTGTCGCTGCGCGTCCTGCGGCCCGCCAGCCAGGATCTGGCGGCCCTGACCGCCGCCGGCGCGATCGAGCCCGCGGCCGCCGCGCTGGTCAGCCACATCATCGGCGCCCGGCTGGCGTTTCTGGTCAGCGGTGGCACCGGCGCCGGCAAGACCACACTGCTCGCCGCGATGCTGGGTGCCGTGCCGCCGGGCGAACGGATCGTCTGCGTCGAGGATGCCGCGGAGCTGGCGCCGCGGCACCCGCACCTGGTGAAGCTGGTCGCGCGGCGCGCCAACGTCGAAGGCGTCGGCGAGGTTCCGGTACGCGAACTGGTCCGGCAGGCGCTGCGCATGCGGCCCGACCGCATCGTGGTCGGAGAGGTCAGGGGCGCCGAAGTCGTGGACCTGCTGGCCGCGCTGAACACCGGCCACGACGGCGGCGCGGGCACGGTGCACGCCAACAGCCCCGGTGAGGTGCCAGCCCGCCTGGAGGCATTGGGTGCGCTCGGCGGCCTCGACCGTGCCGCGCTGCACAGCCAACTCGCCGCCGCCGTGCAGGTGCTGCTGCACGTCGAACGCGACCGCACCGGCCGGCGGCGGCTGGCCGAAATCGCCGCGCTGCGAAACGATCACGGCCGGGTGCGCGCGGTCACCGTGTGGCATGCGGATCGGGGAATGACGGATGCCGCCCCGCAGCTACAGCGCCTGCTGCGCAGCCGGATGCCGGCATGAGCGACGCGCTGGCCGGCGCGCTGCCGTTGTCGCTGGCGCTCATCGTCGTTCGGCCCCCGCCGCGACGACGCCTGTCGGCCTCACGACGCCGACGGCTCCCGGCCGTCGGACCTCGTGAGGCGGGTTGCGTCGCCGCGGGTGTCGGCTGCCTGGCCGTTGTCCTGCTGCCGTTGACCACCGCCCTGTGCCTGGCGGTGGTGGGCGCGACCGCGGGTCTGCGATATCGGCGCCGGCAAAGCATCCGGCGTGCCACAGCTGAGGGCGACGCGCTGCAATCCGCGCTCGAGGTGCTGGTCGGTGAGTTGCGGGCCGGCTCGCACCCGGTGCGCGCCTTCGGCGTCGCCGCCGACGACACCGCCGGCGCGGTTGCGGTGTCGCTGCGTTCGGTGGCGGCGCGGGCCCGGCTGGGAGCCGACGTCGCGGCCGGCCTGGCCGCCGCGGCCCGCGGCTCTGCGCTGCCCGAGCACTGGGAGCGGCTCGCGCTGTGCTGGCGGCTGGCCAGCGACAACGGGCTGGGTATAGCCACCCTGATGCGCGCCGCACAGCGCGACATCGCTGAGCGGCAACGGTTCTCGGCTCGCGTCGCGTCGAGCATGGCCGGCGCGCGGGCCACCGCGACGATCCTGGCCGCTCTGCCGGTGCTGGGGGTGCTGCTGGGTCAGCTGATCGGGGCCCGGCCACTGCGCTTCTTGCTGGGTGGGCACGCGGGCGGGTGGCTGTTGCTCGTCGGGTCGACGCTGGCCTGTGTCGGGCTGCTGTGGGCGGATCGCATCGCCGAGCGGGTGGCGTCGTGAGGGGCGGCGCATGAACCACGCCGTCGACGATGCAGAGCGAAGCGATGAGGAGGAGGGGCACATGAACGTCGTGGCGGTGCTGCTGGCCGCAGCGCTGTGGGTCGGCCCCGGTCCCTCGCTGGTGCGCGGCCGCGCCGGAACGCCGATGCCTGGCGGTCGACGGCCGCGCGGACAGGCACCGTCGCGCGGGCCGGACCCGCTGGCGGTCGCCTCCTGTCTGGACGTGCTGGCCGTGTGCATGGCGGCGGGCATGGCCGTGTCGACGGCCGCCGCGGCGGCGGCCCCGGCGGCACCGCCGCAGTTGGCCAGGGTGTTGCGCCGCGCGGCCGACCTGCTCGCGCTCGGTGCCGATCCCGCTGTCGCATGGTCTATTCCGCCCGGTCCGCAGAACGCGGCCGATCCGCAGATCGACGCGCTGCTGCGGTTGGCCAGGCGTTCGGCGTCCTCGGGCGCGGCGCTGGCCGGCGGCGTCACCGAGCTGGCCGAGGAGTCCCGCCACGACGCCGCGCACGCGGCGACGGCCGCGGCCGAGCGCGCCGGCGTGCTGATCGCCGGTCCGTTGGGCCTGTGCTTCCTGCCGGCGTTCATCTGCCTGGGCATCGTCCCGGTGGTAGCCGGTCTGGCCGGCGATGTCTTGCAGTCGGGCCTGCTGTGAAACGAAAGGAAACGATTGATGCTCAACATGTTTCGCCAATTCTCGGCACGCGTGGCCGTGCTGGTGACCGACGAGTCGGGCATGTCGACGGTCGAGTACGCCATCGGCACCATCGCGGCGGCCGCCTTCGGCGCGGTGCTCTACACCGTCGTCACCGGCGATTCGATCGTCTCGGCGCTGACCAACATCATCGGTCGTGCGCTCAACACCAAGGTGTAGCAGGTGATGCCGGTGCCTCCACCGTGGAGGCGGCACTGGGCATCGCCGCGCTTGTGGTGGTGCTGGTGCTGTGCCTGGCCGGTGTCAGCGCGGTGTCGATGCAGGTGCGCTGCGTCGACGCCGCGCGCGAAGCGGCCCGGTTGGCGGCGCGCGGCGACGAACGGTCCGCGGTGGCCACCGCGCGCCGGCTGGCGCCCGGTGGTGCGCGAGTCGACCTGCGCCGCGACGGCGACTTCCTGGTGGCCACCGTCGTCGCGCATTCGAAGTTGTTGCCCACCATCGACATTGCGGCCAGAGCGGTCTCGGCTGCCGAGCCGTCGCGGTGAGCGGGGCTCGGCCACGCTGGTCGCCGCCTGGATGATCATGGTGCTGCTGGCGGTGACCGGCGCCGGCGCGTACCTGGGCTCGGCGGTGGTGGCGCGACACCGCGCACAGGCGGTCGCCGACCTGGCCGCCTTGGCGGGCGCGGCGCGGCTGACCTCCGGAGTGGATGCGGCCTGCGGCAGTGCCGCGGGCGTGGCACGACAGATGCGGGTCGACGACATCGGCTGTACGGTCGACGGTCTCGATGTCATCGTCACCGCGAGGGTGACCATCGCGTTCGGCGGCGCGGCGCGGGCCGCCGCGCGGGCGGGGCCGGCGACGGGAGAAGTCGACTAGGGCGCGGCGTCGGGGCTCGGCGACAATCCCGCGGTGGTCAATTCCTCGTCGGTGGGCAGGCGCAGCGAGACCAGTCCGGCGTACGTATCCGGTTCGAGTTCCACCCGGTTGACGGTGACGTGCACGGGCACCCAATCCCCGTTGTGCCCCGGCATCCGCAACACCCGGCTGGTGGCACCCCCACTGAATTCCGTTGTCATGGTGGACATCAGGTCTTGGTCATCGGGGTGAACCCGGGGCTTGCCCGTCTCACTGCTGCGCCAGTCGTAGAACGCGCAGGGCTCGTCGAGCCATTTCAGCAACGACCAGGTATTGAGGTCGATCAGCGCCCGGTGCACCCCGGCCTGGGCCAGACCGCTGAGGATCCGTTGCGCCAGATCATCGGTTGATACCTCCGGGCCCCTGAACTCGGACTGCCAGTTCATCGCCCGCGCCACCAAGTGCTCCCGGCCGTCGGGCCCCGGTTCCAGAATCGTGCGTGCGACAAAACCTATCCGGATCGCCTCACCCCGCCAGTCGGTGAGATCCCAGGTGCTGCACAGTGTTTGGTCGGGCTTGGCTTTGACCGCCATCGCCAGCACTTTGGTTTCGTTCGGGTTGAGTTCGCGGGATGGGAGGTCTTCGGCGAAGGCCCTGCCGAAGGTGACCTCGACTTCGGGATTCTTCCCGCTGTTGATCAGCGATTCGCGGGTGTCGGTGGCCACGCCCAGGGTCAGGTCCCACTTCAGCGGCCCCGGGATCGGCCGCTCGGGCGGCTCGACGTCGGAGGGACCGGTCCAGACGTGCACGCCGTGGATGAAGCCGTCGGACATCACCACCGGTTCGGTGCGAATGATGCGGTCCCGCTTGGTCGTGATGCTGGTCAGGGCCTGGCCGGTCTGCACCGACTCGGCGATCGCCGTGCGAACCGCGGCCAGAAAGGGACTGCGGCGCAGGAAGGTGGTGATGGGGACGAGATTTTTGAGTTGGCGGCCCTGCGCCACCACGGTGGGATCCCCCCCGAGTGTCTCCACGAGCAACCAGTCGTGGGCCATGCGGCTGATTTTACGGGGAGGCGACGGATCTGGGGGAGTGCGTCCGATTCGCCGGGCGCCGAAGGCCTCCGCAGCCGGCAGTCGTCACCGGCGTCCGTTGTGCTTGCGATGCCGTCGGGGCCTTGGTACTTTCCTGCTGCGTCCGCATTGTCGGGATTGCGGCCGGCGCACACGTAATCGTTTTATCGTTCAGCGCGACAGCACGCCGCCATTTCTCGAGCAGCAGGAAACGCGTTCTTGGCGTGGGCGTCACGAGGCAAATCCGCTGGGTCGACCGTCGAGGGGTCGGTCGTCCGCGGAAATTGTTCTCCCGGGCCCCTGCGCCAGCTCTGCGAGGACCAGCTTCAGCACCAGCACCGCGCCCGCCTTGTCGAGCGGGTCGTTGCCGTTGCCGCACTTGGGGGACTGCACGCACGACGGGCATCCCCGGGGGCACTCGCATGCTTCGATGGCGGCTGCTGTCGCACCCAGCCAGATGCGGGCCTGGCGAAAGCCCCGTTCGGCGAATCCCGCGCCCCCCGGGTAACCGTCATAGACGAAGACGCTGGGCAGGCCCAAGGGATCGGGCCCGACGGCGGTGGACAGCCCACCGATGTCGCCGCGATCGCAGCTGGCCACCAGCGGCAGCAGCCCGATCGCCGCGTGTTCGGCGGCGTGTAACGCTCCGGGGATGCGCGTCGCCTCAACGCCCTTGCGCTGCAGAGCATCTGCGGTGATGGTGTACATCACTGCCGTGGTGGCCAGGGTGTGTTCCGGCATGTCCAATTCGATGAAGTCGATCACCTCCCCGGAGAGCCGCCGGCGCAGATACCCCACCACTTGATGGGTGACCCTGACCGGCACCAGGCCCAGCGTGACCGGCCCGAACGTCAGGCGCTCGCCGGTTCCGGTGACGGTGATATCGGTGATCTCGCGCGCGAACGTCGCGTAACCGGGGTCCTCGGCGTGCACGAACGCGATGCCTTCCTCGGTGTCCAGCGAGTCCACCACGTAGCTGTCGCCTTGGTGCAGGTACACCGCGCCGGGGTGGACGGTGGCCGGCGCCTGCCCGGCGTCGGCGCTGCCCAGCAGCCTTCCGGTGTCGGCCTCCACGATGACGATCTGGCCGCCCGCCGAGCCCCGGATGTCCACCGCGGCATGGGGTTCCAGGCCGGGCACCGGAAAGTACTTGCCACCGCGGCGCCGCAGCAGCCCGTCGTCGACCAGGCCGTCGGCCACCTCGGTGGCGTCGAGGGCGCGGACCTCCGCTTCGTCCAGCGGCAGTTCGGTTGCCGCGCAAAGCAACTGGGGCCCCAGGATGTAGGGATTGGCCGGGTCGATCACGACCCGCTCGACCGGCTTGTCCAGCAGCGCGGCGGGGTTGTGCACCAGATAGGTGTCCAGCGGATCGTCGCGGGCCACCAGCACCACCAGTGCGCCCTGGCCGCGCCGCCCGGACCGGCCTGCCTGCTGCCAGAACGAGGCGACCGTGCCCGGGAAACCGGCGAGCACCACCGCGTCCAGTCCGGCGATGTCCACGCCAAGTTCGAGCGCGTTGGTGGTGGCCAGACCCCGCAGCCGGCCCTCGGCCAGCGCGCGCTCCAGGGCGGTGCGGTCCTCCGCGAGGTAACCGGCCCGATACGAGGCGACTTGTCGGGACAGCTCCGGGGCGATGTCGTCCAACCTGGCCTGGGCGCCCAGCGCGGTCAATTCCGCGGCCCGGCGCGACCGCACGAACGTCAGTGTCTGAGCGCCCTCGGCGATCAGGTCGGCCATCACGCGCGCCGCCTCGGCACCGGCCGAGCGGCGCACCGGCGCGCCGTTCTCGCCGGTCAGGTCGGCCCGCAGCGCGGGCTCCCACAGCGCCACCGTCCGGGCGCCCTGCGGTGAACCGTCCTCGGTGACCTCCTCGACCGGCAGCCCGATGAGTTCGGCGGCCGTCGCGCCGGGCGAATCCGTTGTCGCGCTGGCGAAGATCACCGTCGGCGACGACGAATAGCGGGCGCACAACCGCAGCAGGCGGCGCAGCACCATCGCCACGTTGGAACCGAAAACCCCACGGTAGTAATGGCATTCGTCGACAATCACGAAGCGAAGACCGCGCAACAGGACGCCCCAACGGGCGTGATTGCGCAAGATCGACAAATGGATCATGTCGGGGTTGGAGAACAACCACCGCGAACGTTCCCGCGCGAAGCGTCGGACCTCGGTTGGGCTGTCGCCGTCGTAGGCGGTGGGCGCGACGTCGTGCAGCCGCGGAATCGCCGCGGTGAGCGCGTGCGCGGCCCGCAATTGGTCGTGGCCCAACGCTTTGGTGGGCGAGAGGTAGAGCACCCGGGCCCGCGGATCGGTCGCCAACGCGTTGAGGACCGGAAGCTGGTAGGCCAGTGACTTACCCGATGCGGTACCGGTGCTGAGCACCACGTGACGGCCCGCGTACGCCAGGTCCGCGGCCGCGAACTGGTGCGACCACGGTGATTTGATCCCACGGTCGGCGAACGCGCCGACCACGTCGGACTCGGCCCAGGCCGGCCAATCCCGCGGCCGGCCGCCGCGCGGTGGCAATTCGGCGACGTGACGCAGCGGATGCTCGTCCGACGCTGTTCCGGCGAGCGCGGCGGCAAGCAGGTCGCTGCCGAAACTCGCCATCTCACTCCCCCCGAGGTCCGTCGTGAATTCGGCCTTCAAATCGGCCTTCGAATCGGCGGCAGACACAAGTCTGTCGCCGACGCGATGAACATGGTTGACTATTTGCGGTCGCAGCTTCTGTGTTCGTGTAAAACTTTCGCAGGATCGACGTTGCGGCCGCGGTTCCTGCGAGGTTAATCGGTCGGGTGAAGTTCCGGCGACTCAGCGAGGTATGGCGGTCGTACCAGGCCCGGGGCATCGAAAGGCGATGCTCCGCACCCAGAAGAAAAGGAAAGATCGAGAGATGCCACAGGGAACTGTGAAGTGGTTCAACGCGGAGAAGGGCTTCGGTTTCATCGCCCCCGAAGACGGTTCCGCTGATGTGTTTGTCCACTACACGGAGATCCAGGGTTCGGGCTTCCGCACCCTCGAAGAGAACCAGAAGGTCGAGTTCGAGATCGGCCACAGCCCTAAGGGCCCCCAGGCCACCGGAGTCCGCTCCGTCTAGACCGAGCAGACCTGAACGGACGCCCCCCGCGCAGACCCGCCCAGCGGGTCCGGCCGGGGGGTTTCCTCATCTACCGCCGCGACCAGGTGCGCGTCGCCGTTGGCCCGGGACGCCGCGCCGATCACCTCAAGACGCGGGTGGGCCCCCTGGCCTACTGTCGGTGGCGTGAGCCAGCTTTCCTTCTTTACAGCGGAGTCGGTGCCGCCCGCGGTCGCCGATCTTTCCGGGGTGCTGGCGGCGTCCGGGCAGATCGTCACCGTGGGTGCCACCGGTGAGAGTCGGGTCGCGGGCGCGCGGCTGTCGGTGGTCGTGGACCAGACCTGGCGGGCCTCCGCACTCGCCGAGATGATCCGGGAGGCGGGCCTGGTGGCCGAAATCAGCCGGACCGACGAGGACACCCCGCTGGTGCGCACGGCGGTAGATCCCTCATTGAGCACGCTGGCCACCGAATGGACGCGCGGTGCGGTCAAGACCGTGCCGCCGCGCTGGCTGCCCGGGCCGCGCGAGCTGCGGGCGTGGACGTTGGCGGGCGGAAATCCCGAGGGCGAGCACTACCTGCTGGCATTGGACCCGCACGCGCCGGACACGCACTCGCCGTTGGCGTCCGCATTGATGCGCGTCGGCATCGCGCCCACCCTGATCGGCACCCGCGGTGGCCGGCCGGCGCTGCGGATCAGCGGGCGCCGCAGGCTATCGCGCCTGGTAGAGAACGTGGGCGAGGCGCCCGGCGGCGATGAGGCGCTATCGCGGTGGCCGCGAGTCTAGGCTGGGGACAACGCCCGAAATTGTGTCGGCTTTCCGTCATTTTCGCGGTTGTCAGTTTGCGCAGGCCCGGCCAAGGGTGCGAAATTGTCAGATGCCGCAGGGCGAAGGAACGGTTGCGTACCTGAATTTCACCGGAATTTTCGATGCCGACCTGTCATTCTTCCTGCAGGTGGTCTCGCAGGGGGGACCAATCACGGATGGAGCGTAAGGGCAGTTGGCTGACCCGAAACTAAAGGACACCGGCAGCGGCGGGAATGGCAGCCGCCGGCGACTCGTGATCGTCGAGTCGCCCACCAAGGCGCGCAAACTGGCCAGCTACCTGGGCTCCAGGTACATCGTCGAGTCGTCGCGCGGTCACATCCGCGACCTGCCCCGGGCCGCCGCCGACGTGCCGGCGAAATTCAAGTCGGAGCCCTGGGCCCGCCTCGGGGTCAACGTCGATGCGGACTTCGAACCGCTGTACATCATCAGCCCAGAGAAGAAGAGCACGGTCACCGAACTCAAGGGGCTGCTCAAGGAAGTCGACGAGCTCTATCTGGCCACGGATGGTGACCGCGAGGGCGAAGCGATCGCCTGGCACCTGCTGGAAACCCTGAAGCCGAACATCCCGGTCAAGCGGATGGTGTTCCACGAGATCACCGAGCCGGCCATCCTCGAGGCCGCCGAGAACCCCCGCGACCTGGACATCGACCTGGTCGACGCGCAGGAAACCCGGCGCATCCTGGACCGCCTGTACGGCTACGAGGTCAGCCCCGTGCTGTGGAAGAAGGTCGCGCCGAAGCTCTCGGCGGGCCGGGTGCAATCGGTGGCCACCCGCATCATCGTGCAGCGCGAACGCGACCGCATGGCGTTTCGCAGCGCCTCCTACTGGGACATCGTGGCCCAGCTTGACGCCAGCGTGTCCGACCCGCAGGCGTCGCCGCCCACCTTCACCGCCCGCCTGACCGGCGTCGACGGACTGCGGGTGGCCGCCGGCCGCGACTTCGACTCGCTGGGGCAGCTGCGCAAGGCCAATGAGGTCACCATTCTCGACGAGGCGAGCGCCACACAGCTGGCGGCGGGTCTGCGCGGCGCCCAGCTCACCGTCGCATCGGTCGAGGAAAAGCCCTACACCCGGCGCCCATATGCGCCGTTCATGACCTCGACGCTGCAGCAGGAAGCCGGCCGCAAGTTGCGGTTCTCCTCCGAGCGCACGATGAGCATCGCCCAGCGGCTCTACGAGAACGGCTACATCACCTATATGCGTACCGACTCCACCACGCTGTCGGAGTCCGCGATCAATGCCGCGCGCACCCAGGCCCGCCAGCTCTACGGCGCCGAGTACGTGTCCCCGTCGCCGCGCCAGTACACCCGCAAGGTCAAGAACGCCCAGGAGGCTCACGAGGCCATCCGCCCCGCGGGTGAGACGTTCGCGACCCCGGACGCGGTGCGCCGCGAACTCGACGGCGACGAATTCCGCATCTACGAGCTGATCTGGCAGCGCACGGTGGCCTCGCAGATGGCCGACGCCCGCGGCACCACCCTGAGCCTGCGGATCAACGGCCAATCGGCCGGCCGCGAGGTCGTGTTCTCGGCCAGCGGCCGCACCATCACGTTCGCGGGCTTCTTGAAGGCCTACGTGGAGACGGTGGACGAATTGGCCGGCGGCGAGGCCGACGACGCCGAGAGCCGGTTGCCGCAGCTGACCCAGGGCCAGCGGCTGGATGCCATCGAACTGACCCCCGACGGCCACGCCACCAATCCGCCGGCGCGTTACACCGAGGCGTCACTGGTCAAGGCGCTCGAAGAGCTGGGCATCGGCCGCCCATCGACGTACTCGTCGATCATCAAGACCATCCAGGACCGCGGCTATGTGCACAAGAAGGGCAGCGCGCTGGTGCCGTCCTGGGTGGCTTTCGCCGTAACCGGTTTGCTGGAACAGCATTTCGGCCGCCTGGTCGATTACGACTTCACCGCCGCGATGGAAGACGAGCTCGACGCGATCGCCTCGGGACAGGAACGACGCACCGACTGGCTCAACAACTTCTATTTCGGCGGCGAGCACGGGGTGGCCGACTCGGTGGCGCGCTCCGGTGGCCTGAAGAAACTCGTCGGCGTCAACCTCGAAGGCATCGACGCGCGAGAAGTCAACTCCATCAGGCTCTTTGACGACGAGCAGGGCCGGCCGGTGTACGTCCGGGTGGGCAAGAACGGGCCGTATCTGGAACGCATGGTGACCGGCGACGACGGCGAGCCCAAGCCGCAGCGCGCCAACCTCAACGACTCGCTGACCCCCGATGAGCTGACGCTGGAGGTGGCCGAGCAGCTGTTCGCGACGCCGCAAGAGGGTCGCGTGCTGGGGGTGGACCCGGAAACCGGTCACGAGATCGTCGCGAAGGACGGACGTTACGGCCCATACGTTTCCGAGGTCCTGCCGGAGCCACCGCCTGACGACGACGGCAGCGCCGCGCCGGCGAAGAAGGGCAAGAAGCCCACCGGTCCCAAGCCCCGCACCGGGTCGTTGCTGCGCACCATGGACTTGCAGACGGTCACGCTCGAGGATGCGCTGCGGCTTCTTTCGTTGCCGCGGGTGGTCGGCGTCGACCCCGCCTCCGGCGAGGAGATCACCGCGCAGAACGGCCGCTACGGCCCATATCTGAAGCGCGGCACCGATTCTCGCTCGCTGGCGACCGAGGAGCAGATGTTCGACATCACCCTCGAGGAAGCTTTGAAGATCTACGCCGAGCCCAAACGCCGTGGCAGGCAAGGCGCCGCTGCGCCGCCGTTGCGTGAGCTGGGCGCCGATCCGGCGACGGGCAAGCCGATGGTGATCAAGGATGGCCGGTTCGGTCCGTACGTCACCGACGGTGAGACCAACGCCAGCTTGCGCAAGGGCGACGACGTCTTATCGATCACCGACGAGCGCGCCGCCGAACTGCTGGCCGATCGCCGGGCTCGTGGCCCGGCCAAGCGTCCCGCCAAGAAGACGACCCGCAAGGCCCCGGCCAAGAAGGCGGCGGCGAAGAAGGCCGCCAAGCGCAGCTGATCCGGCTCAATAGCCCGGGCCGATGGCCTCGCCGGACATCTCTTCGGCGCGAGCCCGAGGGGCGTCCGAGTCCGGGGTGCCGGCCAGGTTCACCGGACGCGCCAATTGGGTGGGCGCCCGACGGCCGCGCAGCTCGACCACCTCGCCGACGTCCCAGCACAGGGCCTCGGCGTCCAGCGCCCCGCTGACCGCGATGGCCGACGCGAGCACGTGGCCGGGCTCCAGCTTGGCGAGTTCGGTCAGCCGGGCGGCCTCGTTGACCGGGTCGCCGATCACCGTGTACTCGAAGCGGGCCTGCGCGCCGATGTGACCGGCGATGGCCCGCCCGGATGACACCCCGATGCCGAACTCCGCCGAACCGATCACCGGCAGCAGCGCGTCGTGCAGTTCCCGGGCCGCGGCCAGCGCGCCACCGGGTGAGTCGGGGTGCTCGATCGGCGCGCCGAAGATGGCCAGCGCGGCGTCACCCTGGAACTTGTTGACGAAACCACCATGCTTGCCAACGGTGTCCACGACCACCCGGAAGAACTCGTTGAGCAGGTGGACGACCTCGGCGGGCGGCCGGGTCGAGGCCAGCTGGGTGGAGCCGACCAGGTCCACGAACAACACCGCGACATCGCGCTCCTGGCCGCCCAGTTCGGTGCCGCGCTCCAGCGCCCGGCGGGCCACGTCCTCGCCGACGTAGCGGCCGAACAGGTCACGCAGCCGCTGCCGCTCGGACAGGTCGCGGACCATGTCGTTGAAGCCCGCCTGCAGCAGGCCCAGCTCGCTGGCGTCGTAGATCTGCATGTGCGCGTTGTAGTTTCCGCGCTGCACCTCGGAGAGCGCCCAGCGCAGCTGGCGCAGCGGGTCGGCGATCGACATGGCCACCAGCAGCGTGCTGACCAGCCCGATGCCCAGCGCCGCCACCGCCAGCAACAGGATGGGCGTGAACAGCTTCTCCGGGGTGGCGTGCAGCAGCGACGTCTTGTCGGCCACCACCGCCAGCACGATCGCCAGCACCGGCACGGCGGTGGACAGCATCCAGGTCAGGATCTGCCGCAGGATGACGCCGGGCGCCTTGACGTTCTCGGGCACCCCGCTGCGCAGGGCGGCCACCGCCACCGGCCGCAACACCCGTTCGGACTGCAGGTAGCCGATGATCGAGGTGGCCGCGGCGCCGAGCCCGGTGGACACCGCGACCACGGGCGCGGCGTATCGGGCCACCGACCAGCTGGCGATGATGAACACCACGCTGCCGATGGCCCAGGCCACGATGCTGATCAGGGTGCGGTAGAACGGCATTCGCAGCGCGCGGCTGCGGGCCAGTTCGGTGGCCGCCGGATCGGCCTCGGCGAGCATGTTGTCGCGGCGCTGCCACCGGAACACCGGCATCAGCAGCCGCAGCGTCACGGCCAACCCGGTGAGGAAGACGACCACCAGCGCGGTGGCGAAGATCGCCACGTTCAAGACCGGCAGATCCTGCAACTGGATGCGGTCCTCGGGCGGCAGCGCGTAGCGGAGGAAGCCGAGCACGAACAGGGCGCCGATGATGTCGGCCTGCAGCATGCTCAGCGAGAACAGCGGCCACGGCGTGCGCATCACCCAGCGGACGAATGCGCTGATCCGCCCCGGTAGTGCCGCCGCCGTTGTCACTAACCCACCGTATCGGTCACCGCCGACCTCCCGGAAACTTAATAAGGATCTCGGCAGGTCGTTCGGGTACAGTCGCCGACGCCGAAGATAACGGAATGGTCGCGGTACGGTGGCCGTTCGGTATCTGTCGGCAGCGCCACTACTGTTACCGGTGATGTCCGGGGTGTTTACGCGGCTGGTAGGCCAGGACGCGGTGACGGCCGAGCTGCTGGCCGCCGCCCGAGCCGCTCGTGGTGACTCAGGCCACAACGCGGTGGGCGCCGGGACTATGACACATGCGTGGCTGATCACCGGTCCGCCGGGTTCGGGGCGGTCGGTGGCGGCGCTGTGCTTCGCCGCCGCGCTGCAGTGCACGTCAGACGGGGACCCGGGCTGCGGGCGCTGCCACGCGTGCACGACGACCATGGCCGGCACCCACGCCGACGTGCGGCGGGTGATTCCCGAAGGCCTGTCCATCGGGGTCGACGAGATGCGGTCGATCGTGCAGATCGCGTCGCGACGCCCGGCCACCGGGCACTGGCAGGTCGTGGTGATCGAGGACGCCGATCGGCTGACCGAGGGCGCCGCCAACGCCCTGCTGAAGGTGGTCGAGGAACCGCCGCCGTCGACGGTGTTCCTGCTGTGCGCGCCGTCGGTGGATCCCGAGGACATCGCCATCACGCTGCGCTCCCGGTGCCGGCATGTGGCGCTGGTGACGCCGTCGACCGAGGCGATCGCGCACGTGCTGGTCGACAGCGACGGCCTGAGCCCGGACACGGCGAGCTGGGCGGCGTCGGTCAGCGGCGGCCACGTGGGCCGGGCGCGCCGGCTGGCCACCGACCCCGAGGCCAGGGAGCGCCGGGAGCGGTCGCTGTCGCTGGTACGCGATGCCGCGACCCCGTCGCGGGCCTACGCCGCCGCCGAAGAGCTGGTGGCCGCGGCCGAGGCCGAGGCCGTCGTGCTGACCGCGGGCCGCGCCGAGGCCGAGACCGAGGAACTGCGCACCGCCCTGGGTGCCGGCGGCACCGGCAAGGGCACCGCGGGCGCGATGCGCGGCGCGGCCGGGGCGATGAAGGACCTTGAGCGACGGCAGAAGTCGCGGCAGACCCGGGCCTCGCGCGACGCACTGGACCGTGCGCTGATCGACCTGGCCACCTATTTCCGGGACGCGCTGATGACCTCTGCCCACGCGGGGGCGGTGTCCGCCAATCATCCGGATATGGCCGAGAAGGTCGCGGCGCTGGCCGCCCACGCCCCGCCCGCGCGGCTGCTGCGTTGCATCGAAGCGGTGCTCGAATGCCGCGAGGCGCTGGCGATCAACGTCAAGCAGAAGTTCGCCGTCGACGCCATGGTCGCCACCATCGGCCAGGAACTGCGCGACTGATTGCGGGCGGCTTGGGAGTGCCTGCCCTTCTGCCGTAGACTCGTGCCGCCCGGCGTGCGGGTATGCCGCCTTAGCTCAGTCGGTAGAGCGATTCACTCGTAATGAATAGGTCGGGGGTTCGATTCCCCCAGGCGGCTCCATCTTTTACGCGGGCGCGACGAAGCCCACCGGGCCCGACGCGAGGCACAACGCCAGCGCGGTGGTGTTGGCGCGCACGGTGATCGCGTCGCCGGCGCCCGGCAGCCTGGCGAAGACCCGGTTGAGTCCTGGGTGCACCGGCACCTTGACCTCGGGGCCCTGCGTCATCTTCAGCGTCATCGAGCCGTCGCTGTTGGCCAGGTAGTTCAGTTCCACGGTCCAGTCGGCGGGCAGCAGCGGGCCGTTGAGGACCAGGCGGGCCGGCTTGTCCGGCTGGGCGAAGTAGCCGCACCGCGGGATCGGCCCGGGCGCGATGGTCCGCACCCAGGTGACCCGCGCCTTGATCAGCCGGCCCGAGCGGTCGAACATGCGCAATTGCGTTGTCGCGGGCGTGAATTCGGGTCTTTCCCGCAGCAGCGCGAACAGGTGGCTGGCCAGGTTCTCCGGTGCGGCCACCCGCTGCAGCACCAACGGATCGACCTCCTGGTCCAGCAGCGGCACGGCCGAGGCGGCGTGGGCCGCGGCCAGCGAAGCCTGGGCGTTGCGCAGATAGGGCTGGGCGGGGTTGTCGCGCCAGCTGGTCAAAAACGTGGCCGTCGAGTAGAGGCTGCTGGCCGCGAACAACACCGCCAAAACCGCGACCACCGCGGTGCGTTTCGGCGAGGCGTCCAGCCAGCGCGGGCCGGTCTGCCGGTTCGGGGCACACAACGCCACGGCGGCCAGCAGCGCCAGCACCACGACCAGATCCGGCAGGTAGCGCAGCGTCTGCGCGAGTTCCAGCGCGGTCTGCTTCGACGACCGCATCAGGTAGATCGGCACCTGGCAGGCGACGGCGTAGCCGACGGCGATCAGCCACACCGGTCCGATGCGCTCCTTGCGCAGCAGCGACACGGCCGCGATCGCGGCCAGCACCAGCCAGCCCAGCGCCATCACCGACGGCGGGGGCGTCGCCCACGGCGAGGCCGGCTCCCACCGGTCCCAGTGCCACGGCCCCCCGGCCAACCCCGGCACGATGCCGTGCGTGATGGAGCGCATCAGCAGCCGGCCCGTCATCGACAGGTCGGAACTCCACCGCTGCTGGTTGACCACCGCCAGATACAGCGCGATCCAGGCCGCGGTGAGGACCAGCGCAGCGATCCACAATCGCCGGCCGGCCCGCCACACCGTGGCCAGCGCCGACCCCAGGCCCCGATCGGCGGTGACGTGACACAGCAACGCGGTCACCGCGAACGCGACGAACGGGATCACCGCGGCCTTCTCGAAGAACAACAGCCCGCCGAAGTAGACCAGCACCCCCGTCACGGCGTAGCGCTGTTTGCCGGTGCGTACCAGCAGGATGGCGTCGGCGCACACCCAGGCCAGCGCGGCCAGCATCGGCAGCGAGTTCAGCGCCGCCGCCCACCAGGCGAATCCGGGCACGGCCAGCGGCGTGAACAACGCGAACGTGAACGGGATCAGCAGCACCGGCCGCCAGCCCAGAATGACGTACAGCGCGCGCAACAACGCCAGCGACGCCAGCAGTTGCAGCACCAGCAGGCTGACCGCCGGCCAGGTCAAGTTCAGCGGCGCCAGCCGGATGATGGTGCCCGCGACCAGAAATGCCCCCGGCATGACGTGCCCGTCGTGGTCGTCGAACAGATAGGACGGCGCGAGCAGGTTGTGGGTGCCGGCCTTGCCGATGAGGATCAGGTCGTCCCAGTAGAAGTAGCCGCCGAACGCCAGCACCGCCCGCACCGCCAGCTGCACCGCGATAAGCGCGGCGGCCGCGATCGCTATGTATGGTGGGCCGGTGCGTGCACTGGTTACCGGGGCGGCCGGATTCATCGGCTCGACGCTAGTCGACCGTCTGTTAGCCGACGGCCATGCGGTGGTGGGGCTGGACAACTTCGCCTCCGGCCGCGCGACCAACCTCGAGCACCTGGCCGACAATCCCGCTCACGCCTTCGTCGAGGCCGACATCGTGACCGCCGACCTGGAGGCCATCCTCACCGAGCACCGCCCGGAGGTGGTGTTCCACCTGGCCGCCCAGATCGACGTGCGGCACTCGGTGGCCGACCCGCAGTTCGACGCCTCGGTCAACGTCATCGGCACGGTGCGCCTGGCCGAGGCGGCCCGCCGGGCGCAGGTCCGCAAGATCGTGCACACCTCCTCGGGCGGATCCATCTACGGCACCCCGCCGCGGTACCCCACCCCCGAGACCGTGCCGACCGACCCCGCGTCGCCGTATGCCGCGGGCAAGGTGGCGGGCGAGATCTACCTGAACACGTTCCGGCACCTCTACGGCCTGGACTGCTCACACATCGCTCCGGCGAATGTCTATGGCCCCCGCCAGGATCCGCACGGCGAGGCCGGCGTGGTGGCGATCTTCGCCCAGGCGCTGCTCTCGGGTAAGCCCACCAAGGTCTTCGGCGACGGCAGCAACACCCGCGACTACGTGTTCGTCGACGACGTCGTGGACGCCTTCGTCAAGGCGTCCGGGGACGCCGGCGGCGGGCAGCGCTTCAACATCGGCACCGGCATCGAAACCTCGGACCGCCAATTGCATTCGGCGGTGGCGGCCGCCGTCGGGGGGCCCGACGATCCGGAGTTCGCGCCGCCGCGGCTCGGCGACCTCAAGCGCTCCTGCCTCGACATCGGTTCGGCCGCAGAGGTTCTGGGCTGGAAACCGAAGGTCGAGCTATCCGACGGGGTGGCCCGCACGGTGGAATTCTTCCGGCAGACGCAGGCCGGTTAGACCACCTCGGGCGCCTGGGCGGAGTCCATCGCCACCGCCCGGGCCAGCCGCGCATAGCGCAGCTCCAAGTCCTTGAACCGCATATAGGTGCTGAGCGTGGTGAAGCAGAACGCCATGATCAGCGCGTAGAGCATCAGGTCGGTGCCGCGGCGCACCCCGAACCACTGGGCCACCACCGTGGTGTCGTCGGGTCGCAGCACGGCGTAGATGCCGCCCAGCACGAACACCACATAGCCCACCTTGACCCAGGCCCGGGACCGCGCGTTGCGGCGTGAGCGCAGCAGATAGACCAGCAGCGCGACGATCGACCCGATCAGCAGCACCTGAATCCAGTTCATTTTCTAACCCTTTTCATCTCGGGAGCCGTCCTCGCAGGAACCCGTCGAAAATGATGTTGACGCCGTTGAGCAAGGGTTGCCCCTTCGACCTCGAGTACTCGGTGTAGAGCACCTCGATCGGCTCTTCGGCGACGCGCCAATGGTTTTCGTCGATCAGCATAATGAATTCGTTGGCGTGGCTCATGCCGCTCATGGTGATGTCCAGGCCGTCGGCGACCTTCTTGTTGAACACCCGCAGCCCATTGTTGGTGTCGGTCAGGCCAAGCCGGCGGCCGCGCCGGCTCAACCGCGCGGCGGTCTGCAGCACGATCCGCTTGACGAACGGCGGCCGGGCGCTTTGTTGCGTGCCGAACCGGGTGCCGATGACGATGTCCACATCGCCGGCCCGCAACCGGTCCACCATGGTCGCCAGGTCCTTGACGCGGTGCTGGCCGTCGGCGTCGAAGGTGGCGAAGATCTGGGCCCCCGGCTGCCTGCGGGCGTACTCGACGCCGGTCTGGATGGCGGCGCCCTGCCCGAGGTTGATCGGATGCCGCACCAGGTGAGCCCCGGCCCTCAGCGCGATCTCACCGGTGTCGTCGGCGCTGCCGTCGTCCACGCAGACGACGTGGTCGAACACCGAGCGCACATCGGCGACCACCTCGCCGATGACAGCTGCTTCGTTGAAGGCGGGAATGACGACCCAGACGACATCCGTTTCAGTACCCATCTAAGCCCACAAGGTACACGTTGGTGCAGGTCATATCAGCCGGTAGAGCGCGCGGCGCGCGACAGCGCCAGTAGATGGACGCCGATCCCCACCACCGGGCCGCACAACAGCCCGACCACGGTCCGGGTCTGCAGGGACAGCGGCAGCAACAGCAGCAGTCCCGACGCGACCGTGGCGCTCACCCAACCCAGCGAGTAGGCGCGGTGCAGGGCGGCGGCCACGGCGGCCGCCCCGGTCAGTGTCAGCATGGCGATCGCCACCGCGGCCGCGGTCAGCCACGCCAGCAAGGCGCTGCTGGCGTGGTACTGCGGCCCGAACGCGACCCGCAACAGCCACGGGCCCACCACACCCGCGGCCACCACCCCGACCGCGCCGATCGCCCCGACGATCCCCGCCGGGGCGAGCAGCGCGCGGATCCGGTCGCTGCGCTCGTCGACGAAATGGGCAATCAGGTTGCCCTGCATGGCCGTCAGCGGCACCAGCAGCGGCGCGCGGGTCAGCGTGACGGCCAGAATGATCACCCCGCCCTGCGCGCCGAGCTCCGCGCTGGTCAGCTTCAGCAGCACCGGAAATCCCATCACCAGGATGGCGCTGGCGCCGGCCGCGGTGATCGAATGCGCCGCGCCGCGCAGGAAGGTCGCGGTGCCGCCCGGGGTCAGCAGGCGGGCGGTGGCCCGGGTGGCCGGCGAGGCCACCAGCAGGAGCAGCCAGGCGACCGCGCCCGCCACCGTCGCCCACAGGAAGCCGACCAATCGCCAGCCCAGCGCCACGGTGGCCGCGGCCACCAGCACCCTAATGACGGCATCGGTCACCATCAGCGCGCCGTAGCGGGTCCACTGGTTGGTGCCGGCCAGCATGCCCAGCAGGGTGGCGTGCACGCAGAACCCGGCCAGCCCGACGCTGAGCAGGGCCACCGACAGCAGCCGCGACTCGACGAACACCCGGCCGCTCCACAGCGGGGAGCTGCCGGCGATCAGGACGGCCGCGGCGATCCCGACCAGCATCGCGACGCGCATCGGGTGGGTGCGGGGCTCGCCGTGCGCCGGCAGTGCGGCCAGGTCGCTGATGTAGGGGGTCGAGCGGACTTCGCGGGTGGTTTCCTGCAGCAGGCCGTTGGCCGCGCCGGTGACCAGTCCGAAAGCCCCCCAGAACACGCCGAATATCGAGAACCCGCTCGGCGCCAGGTCACGAGCGGCCAGATAGATTACGGCGTAACCGCACAACGCCGTGACGGCGGTGGCGGTGCCGACCCGGGCCATGCTGCCACGCGCCACCGGCCCCTGCGAGGCGCTGATCTCGGTCATCGGGTCCGCGGCGCTTTCGGCCGACTGCCCCGATGTTTCGCCACAATTTGAAAATTCTATGCGGCCCGCAGCGATCGCCCATCGCGGCGATCCGGTTCGCTAGTGTGATCGGCTGTCGGAAAGGATCCATGTCCGCTCTGCGCACCTTCGGGATCTCGCTGGTGGTCACCGCGGCGGCGCTGTGCCTCGGATATGCCTACTGCGGCTTCAAAGGTCTTTATCTGCTGCTGGTGCTGGCCGCCCTCGAGGTGTCGCTCTCGTTCGACAACGCCATCATCAACGCCTCGATCCTGAAGCGGATGAGCCGCTTCTGGCAGCGGATGTTCCTGACGATCGGGATCCTCGTCGCCGTGTTCGGCATGCGACTGCTCTTCCCGCTGCTCATCGTCTGGGCGACCGCGGGGCTGGAACCGGTGCGCGCCATGGAGCTGGCGCTGCATCCGCCGCCGCACGGCGCGCTGGAGTTTCCGGACGGCTCGCCCAGCTACGAAAAGCTCGTCATCGCCGCGCATCCCCAGATCGCCGCGTTCGGCGGCATCTTCCTGTTGATGCTGTTCCTGGATTTCGTCTTCTATGACCGAGACATCAAGTGGCTCAAGTGGATTGAGATCCCCTTCGCGCGCATCGGCCGGCTGGGGCAGGTGTCGCTGGTGGTCACCGGCCTTTCGCTGGTGCTGGTGGGCACGCAATTGACGCACTCCGCAGACGAGGCCGCGACGGTGCTGACCGCCGGACTGCTGGGCATGGTCACCTATCTGGTGGTCAACGGATTGAGCCGGGCATTCCGGCCGGCCGACACCGACACCCCCACCGACGCCGGCAGGGTCGGCCCGGCGACGCGCTGGGCCGGGCTGGCCCTGTTCGGTTACCTCGAGGTCCTCGACGCCGCCTTCTCCTTCGACGGCGTCACCGGCGCGTTCGCCATCACCTCGGACCCGATCGTCATCGCGCTGGGGCTGGGACTGGTCGGCTCGATGTTCGTCCGGTCGATCACCATCTATCTGGTCCGCCAGGAGGCCTTGGGCCGGTACGTCTATCTGGAACACGGCGCGCACTGGGCGATCGGGGCGCTGGCCGTGATCATGCTGGCCTCCATCGAGCCGAAGTTCGAGGTACCCGAGGCCGTCACCGCCTCGGTCGGCGTGGTCTTCATCGCGGCGGCGCTGGGATGGAGCATCCTGCGCAATCGCCGCGCCGCCCGCGCCGGCGCGACGGTCTAGGCCTCGATCTGTCCGGCGATGCGCTGTTCGATGGCGGCCCGCGCGGGGGCGGGAAGCGCGATCAAACCGTCGAGCTCCTTGGTCGCCCGCGCGTAGGCGTTCTGGCGTTCCTCGCGGGTCGCCGCTTCGTCGTTCGCCAGGTGCAGCAGGTTCTGGGCGCGCGCCAGCCGCTGCTGGTCGTCGGCCGAGAAGTCGCTGCGCCGCCGCCGGATCGCCTCGGCCTCGGCGATCTCGAACGCGCTGAGGTACTCGTGGACGGCATCGCGGTAGTCCAGCAGCGCATCCCGGTCACCCACCAGGGCGTCGGGCGGTTCCGGCCGTAGCAGGTCGGCGCGGCGCTTCGCCTTATGGAAGGCGATGGTGAGCGGGTCGCGCATGTTGGTCATCAGCGGGAAGTCCAACAGCTTTGCGATGTCGACCTCATAGTCGAACCACCGGGCGTCGGTACGGTCATGTGCGGCAACGAGCTTGGCGAGTTCCCGGCGGTCGGCTTGCTCTTGGGTCCGCCCCCGCCCGGATGCCTCGGCCACCGCGATCTTGGCCTGCTGCTTCAACCGGTAACGCTCCATCCGGCGCTCGGCTCGACGCTCGTTGGCCGCGGCGATGGCCCTCAGCCCGCCGCCGATCACGCCGCCCAGCGGGAAAACCAGCCACCAGAAATTCGCGGCGAAATGCAGCACCGGGGTCACATCGCCAGGATGCCACCGAGAATCCCGCAGCGGCGAGCGCGCGATTACGCCGAAAGCATCAACGCGCCGGTGTTGTTCAGTGCCCTTCGGTCTTGAACCGCTCGATCGAGCGCTGGATCTCCGCCTCGGCCTCTTCGCGGCCGACCCAGTCCGCGGCCTTGACGAACTTGCCCGGTTCCAGGTCCTTGTAGTGCACGAAGAAGTGCTTGATCACGTCCAGCTCGAACTCCGGAACGTCGCCGATGTCCTGGATGTGGTCCCAGCGGTGATCGCCGGCCGGCACGCACAGCACCTTGTCGTCGCCGCCCTTTTCGTCGGTCATCCGGAACATGCCGACCGGACGGGCCTCCACGATGACGCCGGGGAACACCGACTGCGGCAACAGGACCATCGCGTCCAGCGGATCGCCGTCTTCGCCGAGGGTGTCGTCGATGAAGCCGTAGTCGGTCGGGTAGGCCATCGCGGTGTACAGGTAGCGGTCCAGACGTAGCCGTCCAGTCTCGTGGTCGACCTCGTACTTGTTCCGCTGGCCCTTTTGGATCTCGATGGTCACGTCGAATTCCACCGCGTGGACTCCTTCTTTTAGGCAGGCCAATTTTGCTCTGCTACACCCTAGTCGAGCGCGTCGCCGCCGATTCGGCAGAATGGGTTGAGACAGTCAGGAGAGTGATGGCCCGTACTCGCTGGCAAAAATCCACCCCAGTGCTCATCGGGTTGGGCGTGCTGGCGTTTGTCGTCGCCGTAGTGGTGGCGGCAACGTTTTTCACCACGACCGGACACGGCGCCAACAGCGCGCATGCCCCGATCCCGCCCCCGCACGCGCCGGCGGTGAAGCCGGGCATGGTCCCGGTGAGCGACACCGCCGAGCTACCCAGCGGACCCGGCGTCGCCGCGATGCTGGCGCCGGTGGCGGGCGACCCCAACCTGGGCCGGTTAGGCGGACGGGTCACCGACGCCATCACCGGAAAAGAGCTGTGGCAGGTCGGCGACGACATGCCGCTGGTGCCGGCATCGACCAACAAGGTGCTCACGGCGGCCGCGGCCTTGCTGACGCTGGACCGCCAGGCCCGGATCAGCACCCGCGTGGTGGCCGGCAGCCAAAACGCGCAGGGGCCGGTCGTGCTGGTGGGCGCGGGTGATCCGGCACTGTCGGCGGCGCCGCCCGGCGTGGACACCTGGTATCGGGGGTCGGCGCGGCTCAGCGATCTCGTCGAACAGATCCGCCGCAGCGGCGTGACGCCGACCTCGGTGCAGGTGGACACCTCCGCGTTCAGCGGACCGACGATGGCGCAGGGCTGGGACCTCGCCGACGTCGACAACGGCGACATCGCGCCGATCGAGTCGGTGATGATCGACGCCGGACGCATCCAGCCGTCGACGGTCAACTCGCGGCGGTCCCGGACCCCGGCGCTCGATGCCGGGCGCGAACTGGCCAAGGCGCTGGGCCTGGACCCCAACGCGGTGACGACCGCCACCGCGCCGTCGGGGGCCCGGCAGGTGGCGGTCGTGCAGTCGGCGCCGCTGGTCCAGCGGCTGTCCGAGATGATGGACCATTCCGACAACGTGCTGGCCGAAAGCATCGCCCGCGAGGTGGCGGCCGCCATCAACCGGCCGCGCAGCTTCGCCGGGGCCGCCGACGCGGTGACCAACCGGCTGACCACCGCGCACGTCGACACGGCGGGTGTGGCGCTGCTCGATTCCAGTGGGCTCTCTGTCGACGACCGGCTGACGGCCAAGACGCTCGACGGCGTCCTGCAGGCCGCGGCCGGGCCCGACCAGCCGTCGCTGCGGGCGCTGCTGGATCTGCTCCCGATCGCCGCCGGCAGCGGGACGCTGGCCGATCGCTTCACCGACGCCTCCACGGCCCAGGGCCCGGCGGGCTGGTTGCGGGCCAAAACCGGCTCGCTGACCGCCATCAACGCGCTGGCCGGGGTGCTCACGGACCACAGCGGCCGGGTGCTCACCTTCGCGTTCATCTCCAACAACGCCGGCCCGAACGGCCGCAACGTGATGGACGCCCTGGCCACGCGGTTGTGGTCCTGCGGGTGCTCATGACGCCGTCGCCGGACCTGACGCTGGGCACCGCCGTCGACTGGCGGTTCGCGGCCACGGTCGGTCGGCGGCTGGCCCGTCCGGGTCCGCCGTCCAGCGACTACACCCGCCGCCAGGTAATGGACGAACTCGCCACCGCGTCCACCAAAGCCGAGCCGCTGGTGCGGGACGTCACCGGCCTGGTCACCGACGGCGCGGTGCCCGCGGCCCGGATTGTCGACCGCCCGGACTGGATCGCCGCGGCCACCGAGTCGATGCGGGTGATGATGAACGGCGCCGAGGAGCCGCGCGGGTTTCTCACCGGCCGCGTCACCGGCGCGCAGACCGGCGCCGTCCTGGCCTACGTGTCCTCGGGGATCCTCGGCCAATACGACCCGTTCGCCGCCAATGACGGGGCCAGAACCGGCTGCCTGCTGCTGGTCTATCCGAACGTCATCGCCGTCGAGCGCCAGCTCCGGATCGAGCCGTCCGACTTCCGGCTGTGGGTGTGCCTGCACGAGGTCACCCATCGTGTGCAGTTCACCGCCAACCCGTGGCTGCCCGATTACATGTCGCAGGCGCTGGCCCTGCTGACCCGCGATGCCGGTGAGGACTTGGGCCAGGTGATCGGCCGGCTCGCCGACTACGCCCGCAACCGTGGCGCCGGAACGTCGGAATCCGACGCCAACTCGTCGGGCATCCTCGGGCTGGTGCGTGCGGTCCAGTCCGAACCGCAGCGGCAGGCCTTGGATCAGCTGCTGGTGCTGGGCACCTTGCTGGAGGGCCACGCCGATCACGTCATGGATGCCGTGGGGCCGATGGCGGTGCCGTCGGTGGCCACCATCCGCCGCCGGTTCGACGAGCGCCGCCACCGCAAGCAGCCCCCGCTGCAGCGGTTGTTGCGTGCGCTGCTGGGGCTCGACGCCAAACTCAGCCAGTACACCCGCGGCAAGGCGTTCGTCGACCAGGTGGTCGGCCAGGTTGGCATGGCGCGGTTCAACGCCATCTGGACGGGCCCCGACACACTGCCGCTGCCCGCCGAGATCGAAGAACCCCAGCGATGGATCGACCGGGTGCTGTAGGCCGGCTGCGCGCGGCCGTCGAGGCGTTCGTCAAGACCCACCTCGCCGCCGTCGAACAGTGGTGCGTGGCGCTGTCCGGCGGCCCCGATTCCCTGGCCCTGACCGCGGTCGCGGCCCCGCTGCGGCCCACCACGGCGGTGATCGTCGACCACGGCCTGCAATCCGAGTCGGCCGCCGTCGCCGAGGCCGCCCGGGCGCAGGCCATCGCGTTGGGATGCGTTGGGGCTCAAGTGGTTCGGGTGCAGGTGGGCAACCAGGGCGGTCCCGAGGCGGCGGCGCGCGCGGCCCGCTACGCTGCGTTGAGCGCCTATCACACCGGCCCGGTGCTGCTGGGGCACACGCTCGACGACCAGGCCGAGACGGTGCTGCTGGGGCTGGGCCGCGGGTCCGGGGTGCGCTCGATCGCCGGGATGCGCCCCTACGACCCGCCGTGGTGCCGCCCGTTGCTGGAGGTTCGGCGCGCCACCACCCACGCCGCCTGCGCGGAGCTGGGGCTGACCCCCTGGCAGGACCCGCACAACACCGACCGCCGTTTCACCCGGACCCGGCTGCGCACCGAGGTGCTGCCGCTGCTGGAGGACGCGCTCGGCGGTGGCGTGGCCGAGGCGCTGGCCCGCACCGCGACGTCGTTGCGGGAGGACTCCGAGCTGATCGACGCGCTGGCGGCCCGGGCCCTGCCCGAGGTCAAGGCGGACTCGGGCCTGCGGGTGCAGGCGCTGGCGACGCTGGACGCCCCGGTGCGCCGCCGGGTGATCCGGGCCTGGTTGTTGGCCGGTGGCGCAACGAACCTGACCGACAAGCAGATTCGTGGGGTGGACGCCCTGGTCACCGGATGGCACGGGCAGGGCGGGGTGGCGGTCGGGTCGTCGCTGCCCGAGGAGCGGTTGTTCGCGGGCCGCCGCGACGGCGTGCTGACGCTGTGGCGCGAGCCGGTCGGCAAACCGATCCATTAGCCGCAATATCGGGGCTGCCGTTGGTTATTCGCCCGTCGTCATGGCACTCTGTGGGCGTGGCCCAGATCTCCTCGGCGATCACCCCAGCCCAACCCGTGGAGCTGTACCCCGGGGATATCAAGTCTGTCCTGCTGACGTCGGCGCAAATTCAGGCGCGAATCGCCGAACTCGGCCGCGAAATCGGCGAGAACTACCGCGACGCCGCGACCGAGACCGGACAGGACCTGCTGCTGATCACCGTGCTCAAGGGCGCTGTGATCTTTGTCACTGACCTGGCCCGCGCGATTCCGCTGCCCACCCAGTTCGAATTCATGGCCGTCAGCTCCTACGGGTCGTCGACGTCCTCCTCGGGCGTGGTGCGGATTCTCAAGGACCTGGACCGCGATATCGAGGGCCGCGACGTGCTGATCGTCGAGGACGTCGTCGACTCGGGCCTGACGCTGTCGTGGCTGCTGCGCAACCTCAAGACGCGGCACCCGCGTTCGCTGCGGGTGTGCACGCTACTGCGCAAGCCCGACGCGCAGGGCGCCCACGTCGACATCGCCTATGTGGGCTTCGACATCCCCAACGACTTCGTCGTCGGCTACGGCCTCGATTACGACGAGCGCTACCGCGACCTGTCCTACATTGGCACCCTGGACCCCAGGGTCTACCAGCAGTAGGGCCCGCCCGGATCCGTCGGGTCAGTCCAATGGCGACGACCCGCTGCGCCCGGCTACGCCGCGCTTGCGATCGCCGCTAGTCCAGCTCCCACACCGCCGTCACCGAGAAGTTCACGGTCTGCTGGCCGGGCTCCAGCGGAACCATCGACGGCATGGCCCGCGGCGCCCCGACCGGCGGCGGGGTGTTGCCGGTGGCTTCCGAGATGGACAGCACCCGGCCCAGCCGGAGCCCGGACAGCTGGGCGTACTGATCGGCGCGATCCTTGGCATCGTTGAAGGCCCGCGACCGGGCGTCCTTCACCAGTTGGGAATCGTCGGCGATGGAATAGCGGACGGACTTGATCCGGGTGGCGTCACCGCCCGTGCCGACGATGAGGGCCAGCAGGCGCGACGCGGCATCCGTGGGGTGAATCTTGACCGCGATGGCGTTGGTGGCGCGATACCCCGTAATGGCGGCGGTACCGCTGGGCCCGGGGTTGTTGTATTCCGGCGACAGGGTGACCTCGGTGGTGCTGATGTCCTTGCGGTCAATTCCGGCGCCGGTCAAGGCGTTGATGACCGCCTGTTGACGGTCGTTGGTCTGGTTCATCGCCGTGGTGACGTCGGGCGCGGTGAATTCGATGCCGACGTCGGCGGTCAGGGTGTCCGGGACGCCCTGCACCTGACCGGTGCCCACAACCGTGACCTGACGGGGATTGGCCCCGGGCTGCGGCGGGTTGTGTTTGTCGCATGCCGAGATCGCGGCGATCGTCAGGCCGGCCGCCGCCACGGCGATCGATCGGCGGATGAACTTCGAGGCGTTCGTTGCGACCGACATGCCTGGCACCCTAGCCGCTGGGCCGCCGTCGATGGTTCTAGAAGGGTGGGTCGTCGGGCAGGGGCTCCAGAACGGCCTCGGCGGGGCGCCAATCCGCCGGCAACTCTTCAGGCTCCCTGGGATCGTTCACCCAGATGCAGTAGGGGCTGGTGCTCGGTACGCCCTTGAACAGGAAGAGCATGTCGCGCATATGGTTTCGGAACTTGCGCGACGCGATTTCCTGTTTTCGCGCCTGCTCGAGCAGCATCCGGGCCTCGTTGATCGGCCGTTGCTCGCGATTGTGCTTGCGGGCTCGGGCAATTCGTGCGCTGCGGTGTTGTGATCTGGCCCGCCGTTTCGGGAGCGGCGTGATGCATGCCGGGCCGCGCGGCTGTGGGAACAGGTCGGCGCCGGCAGGCGAGGTCCGATAGGTCCGTCCGTTCGGAGCCGTCCACACCACGGTGCCATCGGGAAGCTGTTTGTCGCGCCAGCCACCGAACGTCTTCAGTCGATGGTGTTGACGGCAAAGGCATTTGAGGTTTTCCGCGGTGGTGGGTCCGCCTGCCGCCGGATGCTGGTGGTTGAACGGAACCGTGTGGTCGAGGTCGCAGACCACCGCCGGACGGCTGCATCCGGGGAAGCGGCACGTCAGATCCCGGCATCGAACGGCCCGCTCCAGAGCGGCGGACGGCTGATAGCGCAGCGCTTCGACAGGGCTGGTCACCGGGCTGGCGACGAGTACGGATGCGGCGGCGGCCAATTGGCGCACCTGCTCGGCGTCGATGACGCCATAGCCCTCCAGATAGCCGGGCTCGGCTCCATTGTCATGGACGATCCGCTCGCTGGCCACCACGTTGATGACGACGCGCGCGCCGGCCCGATCGTCATCGAGATCGCGATCGTCCACCCGGACAGGGCACTCCGCTTGGCCGCAGGCACAACCCAATTCACGCCCTTGCGCCAGCGCGCCCAATGCGTCGGCACGTCGCTGGTCCATGGTTCGCGGGTCCGCCGGGCACACCTGCCTGGCGAGCTGGGACAGCCGCCGATCGAAAGCGACGGCGGCCGAGGCCGCGACCGATCCGTGCACCTCGGCCATCCCGTCGGCCGCGGCGCTGATTCCGATGCAGCGTTCGCCCTCGGCGGTCAGCCGGCGCTCGCGGGCGGCGTCGGGATCGGCGGTTCGCACGGCGGCGTCGACGGCGTTGACGATGCGCTGCCTGGACCAGCCGTGCCAGTCGCCGATGCGCTCGGCCAGCGAATGGTCGAGCTTGGCGATCAGCGTTTCGTCGGTGACCAGATCGGTGCGGCTGATGATCAACCGCACTGTGCGCCAATCTGTTCGGCCCGTCATCAACAGCGCCGCGATGTTGGGCAGCCTGACGTCGAGCGCCTCCGCATAGGACACCAGGTAGCTGGCGCCCATGGGGGAGAGGTTCATCGCGGCGGCGACCTCGGCGGCGGTCTGCTCGAAGCCGTCGATTTCCGCGTATTCCCGGTCCGACCGCTCGGCGACCGCAACCCGATGCCGGAGCAGCGCCGCCACCGCCGCCAGCCGGCGGGCCACCAGGATCGACTCCTCCCGGTGGGTGGACTCGATCATCTCCAGCAGGGCGGACGGATCCGATCGCCACTCGAACATACGTTCGATTATAGGGGGGCCGACCGACAACCTTCAGGGCGTGACGAGGATCTTGCAGTGCCGCTCGGGGTCGGCGAGGTCGTCGAACGCCGCACCGACCCCGTCGAGGCCGACCTCGCCGGTGATCAGCGGGCTGACGTCGATGTCGCCCTCGGACAGGGCGCGCAGCGAATGGCAAAACTCCTCGGGGGTGTAGGCGAGTACGAACTGCACGTTGATCTCCTTGGCGATCGCAAAGAACGGGTGCACGGTGTCGGGTTGCATGCACACGCCGGCGACCACCAGGCGGGTGCCGGGCCGCGCTCGAAGGAGTACGTCGTCGATGATGCCGGGCACACCGACCGCCTCGAACACCACCGCGGGCTTGACGGTGTCGAAGGGTGAACCCTGCGCCGGATCCAGCGTCTGGTGGGCTCCCATCGCGATGGCCAGCTCGCGGCGCTTGGGCGAAAAGTCGCACGCCACAACGGGTTCCACGCCCCTCGCGCGCAGTGAGGCGATGATCGCGATCCCGATCGGGCCGCAGCCGAGCACCAGGGCCGTCTCGTCGGGCCCTATATCGGACTTGTTGACCGCGTGCAGCCCCACCGCCATCGGCTCGGTGAGGGAGGCGTGTTTGAAGTCCAGGCCGTTGGGGATGGGCAGCAGCAGCGGCGCCGACAGCAGCATCCGTTCGGCGTAGCCGCCGACCGTGCTGTTGCTGTAGACGATCGGCTCGACGCCCCTGGCGGACAACAGCACCGGCAACGAGGTGACCAGGGTGCCCGGCGGATGGGTATCGGTGCCGGGGCCGGCTTCGAGTACTTCGGCACTGAATTCGTGACCCATGAAGATGTCGTGGTCCAGGTCGACGTGCATGGCGCCCGACCCGCCGGCCACCCGATCGCTCATTTCCAGCACCTGCGCGCCGTGGGCGGCGAAATGCAGGTCGGAGCCGCAGATTCCGCACGCACGCACGCCCACCAGCACCTGGCCCGCCTCGGGTATCGGGTCGGGCACGTCGTCCCGATAGACCATCCGGCCGTCCCGCAACACCGCAGCGCGCATCAGTGCACCGCGTCTTTCTGCTCGTCGACGTGCTCGGTGATGGCTTTGACGACGGCCTCGCCGGCCCGGCCGATCAACTGGTCGCGCTTGCCCCTGGCCCAGTCGTGCGACGAGCGGGACGCTTCGAGCTGCCGTTTGAAGTGGGGAATCACCTTGCGCGCCATCAGGTCATAGCTGTGGTACGTCGCCTGCGGCGAGGCCCAGTCGTGGCCGAGCATCAGCAGGGTGCCGAAGCCGCCGGAGCGGTCGAGCAGGTCCTCGATATGGGCGATGGCGTCCTCGGGGGTGCCGATGCAGCAGTTTCCCTTGGCCGCGTAGTCGGCGACGAACTCGTGCGGCGTCTGGGTGCCTTCCACGCTGTTGGCCAGCGGCACAAATCCGGCGGCGCCGAAGTAATTCGCGAAATCCTGCAACCCGTAGGTGCAGTCGTCGATGGCCTGCTCGCGGCTGTCCGCGATGTGCATGATGCTCAGCACGCGCCAGTCGCCCCGGTCGGGCTCGTCCCGCCCCACCTTCGCGGCCTGCTCACGGACCACGTCCCAGGTGGTTTCCAACGCCGCGTAGCCGCCGGGCACCGACATCGACAACGACAGCAGCGATGTGCCGAGCGCGCCGGCCAGCCGCGGTCCCGAAGGCGAAATCATTGCCGCCGTGGAGATTTCGGGGTAAGGCCAGGTGTAGGGCCGGATGTGCAACTGGGCGTCACGCAGGGTGAACCAGTCGGAGTGCCGGTCGATTCGCTCGGTGGGTGCGGCGCGGAACAGCGCCAGGATCGCCTCGAGCGATTCCTGCATCATCCGACGCTGCTCGATGGGGTCGATGCCCATCATGTAGGCGTCCGACGGCAGCGCGCCGGGCCCGGTACCGAACATCACCCGGCCGCGGGTCAGGTGATCGAGCAGCACCCACCGGTCGGCCACCATGAGCGGATGGTGGTAGGGCAGCGACACCACGCCGGTGCCCAGCCGGATGTGCTTGGTCCGCTCCGCCGCCGCCGCGATGAAGACTTCCGGGCAGGCGATCAGCTCGTAGCCGCCGGAGTGGTGTTCGCCGAACCACGCCTCGTCGAATCCGAGCCGATCCAGGGCGACGACGCGTTCCATGTCGTATTCGAGTGCCACCGTTGGGGATTGGCCGGTGGGGTGGAACGGGGTGATAAAGACACCGAAACGCAGCGGCGCGCTCATTGCAGCTCCAATCCGTTGAGGAATTCCAGTAAGGCCGCATTCACCTCGTCGGGACGCTCTTGCTGCAGCCAATGCCCGGCGCCGTCGATCATCATCTGTCGGTACGGGCCTGAGATCGCGTCGGCGGCGCGGTCGGTCCGGGTGAAGGACAGGACGGGATCGGCCGTGCCGCCGATGAACAAACACGGGACCGAGATCTTCACGCCGTCGAGCTCGGGAGTGGTCTCCCAGTTGCGGTCGAAATTGCGATACCAGTTCAGGCCGCCGGTGAAGCCGGTGCGGGCGAACTCGGCGATGTAGTGGTCGAGCTCGTCCTGGCTTATCCAGTCCGGCAGCCCGTCGGGTTCGGGTAGCCGCTCGATGAAGCCCTCCGGACCCGGCGCCACCAGTCGCAGCGCCGCGGCCTTGTCGTCGGGCGTGCGCAGGCCGCCCATCATGCGTCGCATCACCCGGGCGGCATCGGCGTTCAGCTCGGCGTCCGCGACGCCGGGCTCCTGGAAGTACAGGATGTAGAAGAAGTTCTCGCCGAAGGTCTTGCGCCACGCCGTCGTCGGCGCGACGCGCGGGCGCGGGGTCACCGGCACGCTCATCGCCGCGACGGCCGCGACCCGGTCCGGGTGCAGCAGCGGGGCGTTCCACACCACGGCGGCGCCCCAGTCGTGCCCGACCCACACGGCGCGCTGCGCGCCGACGTCGTCGAGCAGCCCGACCAGGTCGGCGGTCAGCTGATGAATGTCGTAGGCGTCGACGGCGTCCGGACGGTCCGAACCGCCGTAGCCGCGCTGATCGGGTGCCAGCACGTGGTAGCCGGCATCGGCGAGGACGGGTATCTGGTGGCGCCAGGAGTAGGCGAGTTCGGGAAAGCCGTGCGCCAGGAGCACCACCGGGGCGCCGCGGTCGCCCGCTTCGATCACCCGTAGCCGCGCACCATTGGTCTCTACTAACCGTTCGGTTGGGGGCATCGTCTCACCAAAGCACAACGGTTGCTGACTGAGAAGGCCCGAATCGTCTGGCTCGTCCGCGCCGGGTTGGCGATCGAGAAGGCGCACGCCGGGAATACTTGGTTCGATGCGCTTGGACCACGTGGTGCTCTGGACGAGGAACCCGCGGGCGTCGATGGACTTCTACACCCGCGTCGTCGGGCTGGAACCGGTCCGCTTCGCCGAATACGAGGCCGGAGACGCGCCGTTCCCGAGCGTGCGGATTTGTGCGGACTCCATCATCGACCTGATGCCCACCGAAGACATTTCGGCGACCGAGACTTTGACGCGCACCGAGGGCAGCGCCGGCCATCCGGTGAATCACGTCTGCCTGGCCCTGTCGAAGGCCGAATATGACGCGTTGGACCGGCGGCTTCAGGCCGAGGGCGTGGATACCGGCGCGCGGCTGAACCGGAGCTTCGGCGCGCGCGGATGGGCACCGCAGGGGTACTACTTCGCCGATCCGGACGGAAACGTGGTCGAGGCCCGGTATTACGGCTAGCCGGGAACTGCCGGTCGTTAACTGATAGAAGCGGTGGCGACCGCTCTGCCGGAGCTGGCGATCGCCGCTAGCGGTAGCCTGGACTTTTTCAGCTGCGTGTATATCGGGGAAGGACCTGGCCGTTACGGCCGATGATTGATGAACCGGAAAAACGTGATTCGCACCATCACGGCAATTGCTGTCGTGGTGCTGCTCGGTTGGTCGTTCTTCTACTTCAGCGACGACACCCGCGGCTATAAACCCGTCGACACATCCGTGGCGATGTCCCAGATCAACGGCGACAACGTCAAAAGCGCGCAAATCGACGACCGCGAACAGCAACTGCGATTGACCCTGAAGAAGGGCAATGGTGACACCGACAATTCCGACAAGGTCATCACCAAGTTTCCCAGCGGCTACGCGGTCGACCTGTTCAACGCGCTGAGTGCCAAGAACGCGAAGGTCAGCACGGTCGTCAACCAGGGCAGCATCCTGGGCGAACTGCTGGTCTACGTCCTGCCGCTACTGCTGCTGGTGGGGCTGTTCGTGATGTTCTCCCGCATGCAGGGCGGCGCGCGGATGGGCTTCGGCTTCGGCAAATCGCGGGCCAAACAGCTCTCCAAGGACATGCCCAAGACCACGTTCGTCGACGTCGCCGGCGTCGACGAGGCGGTCGAGGAGCTCTACGAGATCAAGGACTTCCTGCAGAACCCCGGCCGCTACCAGGCGCTGGGCGCCAAGATCCCCAAGGGCGTGCTGCTCTACGGCCCGCCGGGAACCGGTAAGACGCTGCTGGCCCGCGCGGTCGCCGGGGAGGCCGGTGTCCCGTTCTTCACGATCTCGGGCTCCGACTTCGTCGAGATGTTCGTCGGCGTCGGCGCGTCCCGGGTGCGCGACCTGTTCGATCAGGCCAAGCAGAACAACCCCTGCATCATCTTCGTCGACGAGATCGACGCCGTGGGCCGCCAGCGCGGTGCGGGCCTGGGCGGCGGGCACGACGAGCGCGAGCAGACGCTGAACCAGTTGCTGGTCGAGATGGACGGATTCGACCCGCGGGCCGGGGTCATCCTGATCGCCGCCACCAACCGGCCGGACATCCTGGACCCGGCGCTGCTGCGCCCCGGCCGCTTCGATCGGCAGATCCCGGTCTCCAACCCGGACCTGGCGGGTCGCAAAGCGGTGCTGGAGGTGCACTCGAAGGGCAAGCCGATCGGCCCGGACGCCGACCTCGCCGGGCTGGCCAAGCGCACCGTCGGCATGACCGGCGCCGACCTGGCCAACGTCATCAACGAGGCCGCACTGCTGACCGCCCGCGAGAACGGCACCGTCATCACCAGCGCCGCGCTGGAGGAAGCGGTGGACCGGGTGATCGGCGGGCCGCGCCGCAAGGGCCGGATCATCAGCGAGCAGGAAAAGAAGATCACCGCATACCACGAAGGCGGACACACCCTGGCGGCCTGGGCGATGCCCGACATCGAGCCCATCTACAAGGTGACGATCCTGGCGCGTGGGCGCACCGGCGGGCACGCGGTGGCGGTGCCGGAGGAGGACAAGGGCCTGCGGACCCGCTCGGAGATGATCGCGCAGTTGGTGTTCGCGATGGGGGGACGCGCCGCCGAGGAACTGGTCTTCCGCGAGCCGACGACCGGCGCGGTGTCCGACATCGAGCAGGCGACCAAGATCGCGCGCGCGATGGTGACCGAATTCGGGATGAGCTCCAAACTCGGTGCGGTCAAATACGGTTCGGAGCACGGCGACCCGTTCCTGGGCCGCACCATGGGGACGCAGGCGGACTACTCACACGAGGTCGCCCGTGACATCGACGACGAGATCCGCAAGTTGATCGAGGCCGCCCACACCGAGGCGTGGGAGATCCTCACCGAATACCGGGACATACTCGACATTTTGGCGGGCCAGCTGCTGGAAAAGGAAACCCTGCACCGGGCCGAGCTGGAGGCCATCTTCTCCGGAGTCGAAAAGCGGCCCAGGCTAACCGTGTTCGACGACTTCGGCGGCCGCATCCCGTCGGACAAGCCGCCGATCAAGACACCCGGCGAGCTGGCCATCGAGCGCGGCGAGCCGTGGCCGCCGCCGACCCCCGAGCCGGCCTTCAAGGCGGCGATCGCGCGGGCCACCGAAGCCGCTGCCGCCGCCCGGGTGGAGGCCGACCGAAACGCCAACGGCGGCAACGGTTCTCACGGCGCTCAAGGCAGCCGCAATCGTCAGGGGGAGCAGCAGGGCCCCACCCAGCCCGACTACGGCGCACCGGCCGGCTGGCGCGCACCCGGATGGCCGCCGCAGCAACAGCAGCCGACCTACTGGCACCCGCCCGCGCAGCCCGGACAGCAGCCCTACTGGCAGCAGCCGGCCCGTGGCTACCCGGCGCCCCAGGGGTATCCCGGCCAGCAGGGTCACCCGGGTGGTCAGCAAAGTCATCCCGGTCAGCAGGGCGCCGCGGGCCACCTGGGCCAGCCGCGTCCCGCCTACCCGCCGTATCCGCCGTATCCGCCGCCGGGCCAACCCGCCCCGGAGGGCGCCTCGCCCGACCGGCAGGATGACGACGTAAGCCGGTCCAACCCGCCGGCTCACGGCTGAGCAAACGGAGGATTCGATGGCGTTGCCGGATACCGCGATGCGCGCGCCGCGGGTGTTCGATCAGGAGCGCGTCGAGGCCGCGGTCCGCGAATTGCTGCACGCGATCGGCGAAGACCCCGACCGGGATGGCCTGCGGGAAACGCCGGCGCGCGTCGCGCGCGCCTATCGCGAGATGTTCGCCGGGCTCTACACCGATCCCGACAGCGTGCTGAACACCATGTTCGACGAGGACCACGACGAGCTGGTGCTGGTCAAGGAAATTCCGCTGTATTCCACGTGTGAGCACCACCTGGTGGCGTTCCACGGCGTGGCCCACGTGGGTTACATCCCGGGCAACGACGGCCGGGTCACCGGCCTGTCCAAGATCGCCCGGCTGGTCGACCTCTATTCCAAGCGGCCCCAGGTGCAGGAGCGGCTCACCAGTCAGATCGCCGACGCCCTGGTGAAAAAGCTCAACCCGCGCGGCGTAATGGTCGTGGTGGAGGCCGAGCACCTGTGCATGGCGATGCGCGGCGTCCGCAAGCCCGGCGCCGTCACCACCACCTCGGCCGTGCGCGGCCTGTTCAAGACCAACGCTGCTTCTCGAGCCGAGGCGCTCGACCTAATCCTGCGTAAGTGAGTCTGGCGCCTGTGCAGGTAATGGGAGTTCTGAACGTCACTGACGATTCGTTCTCCGACGGCGGCCGCTATCTCGACCCCGACAAGGCCGTGGCGCAGGGTTTGGCCCTGGTTGCCGACGGCGCCGACATCGTCGACGTCGGGGGGGAGTCGACCCGGCCCGGCGCCACCCGGATCGATCCTCACGTCGAGACATCCCGGGTCGTCCCCGTCGTCAAAGAACTTGCAGCACAGGGCATCACCGTCAGCATCGACACCATGCACGCCGATGTCGCGCGGGCGGCGTTGTGCGCGGGAGCGCGGATCGTCAACGACGTGTCCGGCGGCCGCGCCGATCCCGGGATGGCGCCGCTGCTGGCCGACGCGAAAGTGCCCTGGGTACTGATGCATTGGCGTTCGGTGTCGGCCGAACGGCCGCACACGGCGCCGCACTACCGCGACGTGGTCGCCGAGGTCCGCGACGAACTGCTGGCCAGCGTCGACGCCGCGGTGTCCGCCGGTGTCGACCCCGGCAAGCTGATGATCGATCCCGGACTGGGATTCGCCAAGACGGGACAACACAATTGGGCGCTGCTGCACGCCCTGCCGCAATTGGTCGCCTCCGGCATCCCGGTGCTCCTGGGTGCATCACGCAAACGGTTCCTCGGTACGTTGTTGGCCGGGGCCGACGGCTCGCCGCGACCGCCCGATGGGCGTGAGACGGCCACCGCGGTGGTGTCCGCGCTGGCCGCACTGCACGGGGCCTGGGGGGTGCGTGTGCACGATGTGCGGGCCACGGTCGACGCCCTCAAGGTCGTGGCGGCCTGGACCGACGGGTCGCACACGGAACTGGCTGGAGACAATGGCTGATCGAATCGAGTTGCGCGGATTGAAGGTTCGCGGACAACACGGGGTTTTCGACCACGAGCGCGCCAACGGGCAGGACTTCGTCGTCGACATCACGGTGTGGATCGACCTTGACGGCGCCGCCGCCAGCGACGAACTGGCCGACACCTACGACTACGGCGCGCTGGCCCAATTGGCCGCCGACGTGGTGGCCGGCCCCGCGCGCAATCTGATCGAAACCGTCGGGGCCCAGATCGCCGACCAGGTGATGGACGACGAACGCGTGCACGCCGTCGAGGTGGTGGTGCACAAGCCGCAGGCCCCGATCCCGCAGCAGTTCGCCGACGTCGCGGTGGTGGTGCGACGGTCGCGCCGCGGCGGCCGCGGGTCGGTGGTCCCGGCGGGCGGGTCGTCGGTATGACGCGCGTCGTGCTGTCCATCGGCTCCAACCTGGGTGACCGGCTGGCGCGGTTGCAGTCGGTCGTCGACGGGCTCGGGGAGAAGGTGCTCGCCGTGTCGCCGGTGTACGAGACCGACCCCTGGGGGCGGGTGGACCAGGCGCCGTTTCTCAATGCGGTGCTGATCGCCGACGACCCGGCCTGCGACGGGCAGGGCTGGCTGCGGCGGGCGCAGGAGTTCGAGCGGGCGGCGGGCCGCGTGCGCGGCGAACGCTGGGGCCCGCGCACCCTCGACGTCGACCTGATCGCCTGCTACGGCCCGACCGAGGTGATCTCCCGGGAGAACAACCTGACCTTGCCGCATCCGCTGGCCCACCTGCGGGCGTTCGTGCTCATCCCATGGCTGGATGTCGACCCGGACGCGCAGCTGACGCTGGCCGACGGGCCGCAGCCGGCCGCCGGCCTGCTGGCCCAGCTGGAAGCGGCCGACCGGGACGGCGTGCGCCCGACCGGCCTGACGCTTCGGCCGAACGGAAAGCGGCCGGGCGATCAGGGGCCCACGGCCTGATGGGACCCACCCGCAAGCGTGACCTCACCGCCGCGGTGGTGGGCGCCGCCTTTGTGGGATATCTGCTGGTCAAGGGCCTCTACCGGTGGTTTCCGCCGATCACCGTGTGGACCGGCCTGTCGCTGCTGGCGGTGGCCGTCGTCGAGGCGCTGTGGGCGCGCTACGTGCGGGCCAGGATCAGCGAGGGCGAGATCGGGTCCGGTCCGGGCTGGCTGCACCCGCTTGCGGTGGCGCGCAGCCTGATGGTCGCCAAGGCCTCGGCCTGGGTGGGTGCGGTGATGCTGGGCTGGTGGGTCGGCATCCTGGTGTACTTTTTGCCGCGCAAGTCCTGGTTGCGGGCCGCCGCCGAGGACACCTCGGGGACCGTGGTCGCGGCCGTCAGCGCGTTGGCGCTGCTGATTGCCGCGCTGTGGCTGCAACATTGCTGCAAATCACCGCCGGATCAGACTGAGCACGGCGAGGGTGCGGAAACCTAGCCCGGCGCCGCGATTGCCGGCCGCCGGCGGGGGATCACCTTCGCTGGCGACGCCACCGGTAACCCGCGCGAGAATCGCCGGAGCCGCGCGACACGCGGATTGACCTCCCGCAGGTACTCTCAGGCCATGACCGTTCTGTCCCGCGGCGCCCGGGTGCGGCGCGGCGGCCGCAGGCCGGGGTGGGTGCTCTTGACAGCGTTGCTGGTCCTCGCGATCGGGGCCAGTTCCGCGCTGGTTTTCACCAATCGGGTGGAACTCCTCAAGCTCGCTGTGATCCTGGCGCTGTGGGCCGCAGTCGCCGGCGCCTTCGTTTCCGTGCTCTATCGGCGCCAAAGCGACGCCGATCAGTCCCGCGTCCGCGACCTCAAGCTCGTCTACGACCTGCAGCTGGACCGCGAGATCTCGGCCCGGCGTGAATACGAGCTGACCGTCGAGTCCCAGCTGCGCCGCGAGCTGGCCTCCGAGCTGCGCGCCCAGGCCGCCGACGATCTGGCCGAGTTGCGCGCGGAACTTTCCGCCCTGCGGACCAGCCTGGAAATCCTGTTCGACACCGACCTCGCGCACCGCCCGGCCCTCGGCGGCACCCCCGAGGCCGAGCCGCAACCGGAGCGCGCCTACAGCGAGTGGGAACGCAACGGCGAGAACCCCCGCGACACCCCGGTCGATTGGGTGGCCAGCGACCGGGTGACGTCGGTGCCGCAGGACAACGCCGGCCGGGCCGACGACGCCATCATCGACGTGCCCGAGGAGCCGCTGATCCCGCCCCGTCAGCAGCCGCCGTCCCGGCGGGAGCGGGTTCGTCACCAGTACGAACCGGACCCGGCGTACGCCGAAGAGCCCGCCTACGCCGAAGAGCCCGCATACGCCGAGGAGTCGCCGTATGCGGGACCGGCCGAGCCGCGCTTCGAGTCCCGTCACCAACCGTCGCCGGCGCCCGCGGCCCAGTTCCAGCCGGAGCCGCAGCCGGAGCCCGCACCGCGGTCCGAGCCGGAGCCGGCGGAGGATCCGCAGCGACAGCCCGGGGGGCAGTGGCCGGGGCAGGGTTGGCAGCCGACCGCGGCGGAAGGCCAGTGGTTGCCGCCCGGCGCCCCGGGCAGCAATTGGGCCGGCACCGATTCGTCCGCGGAATCGGCCGGTGGCCGGCGGCGTGCCCGGCATTCGGGCGTCGACGAGGCCTGGGACGGCCTGCCCGTCGAGCCGGTGCCGCCACCGCCGTACGGCGATTCCGGTCGCCGGGCACGGTCGCGCCACTCGGCCGAGTACCGCGACTACGGGGTGCGCAACTTCTCGCCCAATAACGAGCCGCCGGCCGGGCTGCCACCCGCCGCCGGGCCGCCCCCCGCCGGCCGCCGCGGCGCCGCCGCCCCCCGCCACCCCCGATGCACCCGGGCCCGTCCGCCGGCGCGCCGCCGCCACCACGCCTGGCGCCGCCGCCCGCCCCCGAGCAGGCGCCACGGCACGGCGGTGACGCGGAGCAAGATGACCCCGGCGGCACGGCAGAAGGCACCTCCACGGGCGGCCAGTCGGTGGCCGACCTGCTGGCCCGCCTGCAGGTGCAGCCCTCCGAGGGCGGCCGGCGCCGCCGCCGCGAAGGCTGAGCTGGGAGCTTCCTCACATTGGGTAATGCCTGGTAATCGACTACAGTCGTAGTGACCGAACGGTACCCACGAAGTGGGACCGGAACGAAACAAGTATCTGTGAGGTCGTCTGCGATGGTGCAGTTCGACGGTCTGCGCCCCGCTCGGCTCAAGGTGGGAATCATCTCGGCCGGCCGGGTCGGCACCGCCCTGGGTGTCGCGCTGGAGCGCGCGGACCACGTCGTGGTGGCGTGTAGCGCCATCTCCCATGCGTCGCGGCAGCGCGCGCAACGCCGGCTGCCCGATACGCCGGTGGCGACGCCGCCGGATGTGGCGGCCGGTGCCGAGCTGTTGCTGCTCGCGGTTCCCGACAGCGAACTCGCCGGCCTGGTGTCCGGGCTGGCCGCTACGTCGGCGGTGCGGCCCGGAACCATCGTGGTCCACACGTCGGGCGCCAACGGGATCGGCATTCTCGACCCGCTGGCCCAGAACGGCTGCATCCCGCTGGCGATTCACCCGGCGATGACGTTCACCGGGTCCGACGAGGACATCGGCCGGCTATCGGATTCCTGCTTCGGCGTCACCGCCGCCGACGAAATCGGGTACGCGATCGGGCAATCGCTGGTCCTGGAGATGGGCGGCGAACCGTTCTGCGTCGCCGAGGACGCCCGCGTGCTCTACCACGCCGCGCTGGCCCACGCAGGCAACCACATCGTGACCGTGCTCGCCGACGCGCTCGATGCGTTGCGCGCCGCGCTGCGCGGCAGCGAACTGCTCGGCCAACAATCCGTCGACGACCAGCCGGGCGGCATCGCCGAACGGATCATCGGGCCGCTGGCCAGGGCCGCGCTGGAGAACACCCTGCAGCGCGGGCAGGCCGCGCTCACCGGTCCGGTCGCGCGCGGCGACGCGGCCGCGGTCGCCGGGCATCTGGCCGCGCTGGGTCAGGTCGGCCCGGAGTTGGCGCAGGCGTACCGGGTGAACGCCCTGCGGACCGCCCAGCGCGCGCACGCCCCCCAGGAAGTCGTGGAGGTGCTGGCGCCATGAGACCCGGCAAGCCACCGGCCTTCACGGCGGGCGACCTCAACGTCTACTCCGCCCCGCGCGATGTTGCCGACGTCAGCCGCGCCCTGCGCCACACCGGGCGCCGGGTGATGCTGGTGCCCACCATGGGCGCACTGCACGACGGGCACCTGGCGTTGGTGCGCGCGGCCAAGCGGGTGCCCGGCGCGGTGGTGGTGGTATCGATCTTCGTCAACCCGCTGCAGTTCGGCGCCGGTGAGGACCTCGACGCCTACCCGCGGACCCTGGACGACGACGTCGCCCTGCTGCGCTCCGAGGGCGTCGAGATCGTCTTCACCCCAACGGCCGCCGCAATGTATCCCGACGGTTTGCGCACCACCGTGCAGCCGGGGCCGCTGGCCGCCGAGCTGGAGGGCGCCGTCCGGCCGACCCATTTCGCCGGCATGCTCACCGTCGTGTGCAAGCTGCTGCAGATCGTGCGCCCGGACCGGATCTTCTTCGGCGAGAAGGATTATCAGCAGCTGGTGATGGTCCGCCAGATGGTCGCCGACCTCAACATCGACGCGCAAGTGATCGGAGTGCCGACGGTCCGGGAATCCGACGGCCTGGCGATGTCGTCGCGCAACCGCTACCTGGACCCCACGCAACGCGAACTGGCCGTGACACTTTCGGCCGCACTGACGGCCGGCGCGCACGCCGCGCACCACGGCGGCACGGCTGCGCTGGCCGCGGCGCGCGCGGTGCTCGACGCCGTGCCCGACCTCACCGTCGACTACCTCGAGTTGCGTGACGCCGGGCTCGGCCCGGCGCCCGCCCACGGTTCGGCCCGGCTGCTGGTCGCGGCCCGGCTTGGCACCACCAGGCTGCTGGACAACATCGAAATTCAGATCGAAACACCCGCCGGCACCGGTGGGCCGGACGGACACCACGAATACGCCCAATCACGTTGGAGGAATTGATGTTACGGACGATGCTGAGGTCAAAGATCCACCGCGCCACCGTCACGCAGGCCGACCTGCACTACGTCGGCTCGGTGACCATCGACGCCGATCTGATGGACGCCGCGGACCTGCTCGAGGGCGAACAGGTCACCATCGTCGACATCGACAACGGCGCCCGGCTGGTCACCTACGCGATCACCGGCGAGCGCGGCAGCGGTGTGATCGGAATCAACGGTGCGGCAGCACATCTCGTCCACCCGGGTGACCTGGTGATCCTGATCGCCTACGGGACCATGGAAGAGGCGGAGGCGCGGGCATACCAGCCGCGGGTCGTCTTCGTCGACGCCGACAACAAGCCGATCGACCTCGGCCACGATCCGGCATTCGTGCCCGCCGACGCGGCCGAACTGCTGGATCCCCGGATCGTTGCGCGGTAGCCGTGCTGCTCGCGATCGACGTCCGTAACACCCACACCGTCGTCGGGCTGATATCGGGATCCAAGGAGCACGCAAACGTCGTGCAGCAGTGGCGGATTCGCACCGAAGCGGAGATCACCGCCGACGAATTGGCGCTGACCATCGACGGCCTCATCGGCGACGACTCCGAACGGCTCACCGGCGCCGCGGCGCTGTCCACCGTCCCCTCCGTGCTGCACGAGGTGCGGCTGATGCTCGACCAGTACTGGCCCTCGGTGCCCCACGTGCTGATCGAGCCCGGGGTGCGCACCGGCATCCCGCTGCTGGTCGACAACCCCAAGGAAGTGGGCGCGGACCGAATCGTCAACTGTCTGGCGGCCTTCCATCGGTTCAACGGCCCCGCCATCGTCATCGACTTCGGTTCCTCGATCTGCGTGGACGTGGTGTCGGCCAAGGGCGAATTCCTCGGCGGTGCGATCGCGCCCGGATTGCAGGTGTCCTCCGACGCCGCAGCGGCCCGCTCGGCCGCGCTGCGCCGGGTGGAGCTGACCCGCCCGCGTTCGGTGGTCGGCAAGAACACCGTCGAGTGCATGCAGGCGGGCGCGGTGTTCGGTTTCGCCGGGCTGGTCGACGGCTTAGTCGGGCGCATCCGCGAGGACGTGGACGGCTTTGCCGGCGACGACGTCGCGATCGTCGCCACCGGCCACACCGCGCCGCTGTTGCTGCCCGAGCTGCAGACCGTCAGCCATTACGACCAGCACCTGACCCTGCACGGGCTGCGGCTGATCTTCGAACGCAACCGCGACGCCCAGCGCGGCCGGCTGAAGACGGCGCGCTGACACACCGGCCTCGCGCCGCACCGCGCGGGCAAAGCCGTCGGCGTGGCCTCAAAGCCCAGTCCTTTAAGCTGGCACGTCGTGAGTGCCGACGATCTGGATATCCCCGAGCAGTACCGAATCCGCCGCGATAAGCGCGCTCGGCTGCTCGCCGAGGGGCACGACCCATACCCGGTCGCCGTCCAACGCACCCACACGCTGGCCCAGGTCCGTGCCGCCCATCCCGATCTGCCGGTCGACACCGCCACCGACGACCTCGTCGGCGTCGCCGGCCGGGTGATCTTCGCCCGCAACTCCGGCAAACTCTGCTTCGCCACCCTGCAGGAGGGTGATGGCACCAGCCTGCAGGTGATGATCAGCCTCGACAAGGTGGGCCGGGAATCCCTCGACGCGTGGAAGGCCGACGTCGACCTCGGCGACATCGTCTACGTGCACGGCAACGTGATCAGCTCGCGGCGCGGCGAATTGTCCGTGCTGGCCGACTCCTGGCAGATGGCGTCCAAGTCCCTGCGTCCGCTGCCCGTCGCGCACAAGGACATGAGCGAAGAGGCGCGGGTGCGGCAGCGCTATGTCGACCTGATCGTTAGGCCGCAGGCGCGCACCGTGGCCCGGCAGCGGATCGCCGTCGTCCGCGCCATCCGCAACGCATTGGAACGGCGCGGGTTTCTCGAAGTCGAAACCCCAATGTTGCAGACGCTGGCCGGTGGCGCGGCCGCGCGGCCGTTCAGCACACATTCCAATGCACTGGACATCGATCTCTACTTGAGGATCGCACCGGAACTGTTCCTCAAGCGGTGCGTCGTCGGTGGTTTCGACCGGGTTTTCGAACTAAATCGAGTGTTCCGAAACGAAGGTGCGGATTCCACCCATTCTCCGGAATTTTCCATGCTGGAGACCTACCAGGCGTACGGAACCTATGACGATTCGGCAGTAGTGACGCGTGAGCTTATTCAAGAGGTGGCCGACGAGGCGATCGGAACCCGACAACTACCACTGCCCGACGGCAGTGTCTACGACATAGACGGGGAATGGGCTTCGATACAAATGTACCCGTCACTGTCGTCGGCACTCGGTGAAGAGATCATCCCTGAGACGTCTGCCGAACAACTGCTCGCAATCGCCGATCGGCTCGGCGTCGAGATTCCCGCTGACCGGGGCTATGGTCACGGAAAAATCGTCGAGGAACTGTGGGAGCACACGGTGGGAAACTCGCTTGTCGCTCCCACGTTCGTAAGAGATTTTCCGGTCGAGACAACGCCTTTGACGCGTCAGCACCGCAGCATTGCGGGTGTCACCGAGAAGTGGGACCTGTATGTGCGTGGTGTCGAACTCGCCACCGGGTATTCCGAATTGAATGATCCCGTGGTGCAGCGCGAGAGGTTTGCCGCGCAAGCGCGTGCCGCCGCCGCGGGCGACGACGAAGCTATGGTGCTCGATGAGGATTTTCTTGCCGCACTCGAGTATGCGATGCCCCCATGCACCGGAACGGGAATGGGTATCGACAGGTTGTTGATGACATTGACCGGTCTGTCAATTCGAGAGACAGTTTTGTTCCCGATTGTTCGGCCGCAGTCGTAGTTGAAAGATTTCAACTGTGCGACTTCCGTACAGATTGAGTATGCTTCGCTGTTATGGCAGATTGGTGACCGGGGAGGTCCGACAATCTGCTCAGTAACCGCTCAGGACGAAATGCGAGGGTAAGCGAATGGCAAAAAAAGTGACCGTCACCTTGGTCGATGATTTCGACGGTGCCGGCGCGGCCGACGAAACGGTGGAATTCGGGCTTGACGGGGTGACGTACGAGATTGATCTTTCGTCCAAGAATGCCGCGAAACTGCGCGGGGATCTGAAGCAATGGGTGGAGGCCGGTCGCCGCGTCGGCGGCCGTCGCCGTGGGCGTTCCGGCACGGGCCGCGGCCGTGGCGCGATCGATCGTGAGCAGAGCGCGGCCATCCGCGAATGGGCCCGCCGTAACGGGCACAACGTGTCGACCCGTGGCCGCATCCCGGCCGACGTGATCGACGCATTCCACGCGGCCACCTAGCAGTCCTCAAACCGGCGTCCGGGCTCCAAGCCCGGGCGCCGGTTTGTCGTTTCGCTGGGCGCGAAACAATCGCCTGGCGGTTCGCGGAAACGAAATGGAAGTCCACGACGTTTCTTCAGTTATGGCGCGCAACGCCGCTGGCAGCGGCGGGTGAGATTTGCCCGGAAACACCGAGCGGGTCCGTAGCGAAGAAGGCACGACAAGGTTAGGCCCGCTGGCAAGCCGACCATTACAGTGGAGACAGGTACGCGATTCCGGCCACAGGGGACCGGCACTGGGCCGCCAACAGGTTTGTACCGATGTGAGGGAGAGCAGGTAACCCGATGTTTGAAAGATTTACCGACCGTGCCCGCAGGGTCGTCGTCCTGGCGCAAGAAGAGGCCCGGATGCTCAACCACAACTACATCGGCACCGAGCACATCCTGCTGGGTTTGATTCACGAGGGCGAAGGCGTCGCGGCGAAGTCGCTGGAGTCGCTGGGCATCTCGCTCGAGGGCGTTCGCAGCCAGGTCGAGGAGATCATCGGCCAGGGTCAGCAGGCCCCGTCGGGACACATTCCGTTCACGCCGCGCGCCAAGAAGGTCCTCGAGCTGAGCCTGCGCGAGGCGCTGCAGCTCGGCCACAACTACATCGGCACCGAGCACATTTTGCTGGGCCTGATCCGCGAGGGTGAGGGCGTGGCGGCGCAGGTGCTGGTGAAGCTGGGCGCCGAGCTGACCCGGGTGCGCCAGCAGGTGATCCAGCTGCTGAGCGGCTACCAGGGCAAGGAGGCCGCGGAGGCCGGCACCGGTGGCCGCGGCGGCGAATCCGGCAGCCCGTCCACCTCGCTGGTGCTCGACCAGTTCGGCCGCAACCTGACGGCTGCTGCGATGGAAGGCAAGCTCGACCCCGTCATCGGCCGCGAAAAGGAAATCGAGCGGGTGATGCAGGTGCTGAGCCGGCGCACCAAGAACAACCCGGTGCTGATCGGCGAGCCCGGCGTCGGTAAGACCGCCGTGGTCGAGGGCCTGGCGCAGGCCATCGTGCACGGTCAGGTCCCCGAGACGCTGAAGGACAAGCAGCTCTACACGCTGGACCTGGGTTCGCTGGTGGCGGGCAGCCGCTACCGCGGTGACTTCGAGGAGCGCCTGAAGAAGGTGCTCAAGGAGATCAACACGCGCGGCGACATCATCCTGTTCATCGACGAGCTGCACACCCTGGTCGGTGCGGGCGCCGCCGAGGGCGCGATCGACGCCGCGAGCATCCTCAAGCCCAAGCTGGCCCGCGGCGAGCTGCAGACCATCGGCGCCACCACGCTCGACGAGTACCGCAAGTACATCGAGAAGGACGCCGCCCTGGAGCGCCGCTTCCAGCCGGTGCAGGTGGGCGAGCCGACGGTGGAGCACACTATCGAGATCCTCAAGGGTCTGCGCGACCGCTACGAGGCGCACCACCGGGTGTCCATCACCGACGGGGCGATGGTGGCCGCGGCCACTTTGGCCGACCGCTACATCAACGACCGGTTCCTGCCCGACAAGGCGATCGACCTGATCGACGAGGCCGGCGCCCGGATGCGCATCCGGCGGATGACCGCGCCGCCAGACCTGCGCGAGTTCGACGAGAAGATCGCCGAGGCGCGCCGGGAGAAGGAATCGGCGATCGACGCCCAGGACTTCGAGAAGGCTGCCAGCCTGCGCGACCGCGAGAAGCAACTGGTGGGTCAGCGCGCCGAGCGCGAAAAGCAGTGGCGTTCAGGCGATCTCGACGTGGTTGCCGAGGTGGACGACAACGAGATCGCCGAGGTGCTGGGCAATTGGACCGGCATCCCGGTGTTCAAGCTGACCGAGGCCGAGACCACCCGGTTGCTGCGCATGGAGGACGAGCTGCACAAGCGGATCATCGGCCAGGAGGACGCCGTCAAGGCCGTCTCCAAGGCGATCCGCCGCACCCGCGCGGGGCTGAAAGACCCCAAGCGCCCGTCGGGTTCGTTCATCTTCGCCGGCCCGTCCGGTGTCGGTAAGACCGAACTGTCCAAGGCGCTGGCCAACTTCCTGTTCGGCGACGACGACGCGCTCATCCAGATCGACATGGGCGAGTTCCACGACCGGTTCACCGCGTCGCGGTTGTTCGGCGCCCCGCCGGGATACGTCGGCTACGAAGAGGGCGGCCAGCTCACCGAGAAGGTGCGGCGCAAGCCGTTCTCGGTGGTGCTGTTCGACGAGATCGAGAAGGCCCACCAGGAGATCTACAACAGCCTGTTGCAGGTCCTCGAGGACGGCCGGCTCACCGACGGTCAGGGCCGCACGGTCGACTTCAAGAACACCGTGCTGATCTTCACCTCCAACCTCGGCACCTCCGACATCTCCAAGCCGGTCGGCCTGGGCTTCACCCAGAGCGGCGGTGACAACAACTACGAGCGGATGAAGCAGAAGGTCAACGACGAGCTGAAGAAGCACTTCCGCCCGGAGTTCCTCAACCGCATCGACGACATCATCGTCTTCCACCAGCTGACACGCGACGAGATCATCCAGATGGTCGACCTGATGATCGAGCGCGTCGGCAAGCAGCTCAAGACCAAAGACATGGCGATGGAGCTGACCGACAAGGCCAAGGCACTGCTGGCCAAGCGTGGCTTCGACCCGGTGCTGGGTGCCCGTCCGCTGCGGCGCACGATCCAGCGCGAGATCGAGGACCAGCTGTCCGAGAAGATCCTCTTCGAGGAGGTCGGTCCGGGGCAGGTCGTCACGGTCGACGTCGACAACTGGGACGGCGAAAGCTCCGGCGAGGACGCGAAGTTCACCTTCACGGGAACCCGCAAGCCGCCGGCCGAGCCCGACCTGGCGAAGGCCGGAGCGCACAGCGCCGGCGAGCCGGGGCCGGACGCGCAGTAGCGACCAACGGAAAACGGGCGGTAGTCGATCTCGGACTACCGCCCGTTTTCGCTGCCCCCTAGACTGACCGTTGTCATCGACGTGTAACGGAATCTGGTGAAAGTCCAGAACGGTCGCGCCACTGTCCAAAGTCAGACCCGAGACTCGTCATACCCACGGGGACGCGTTATCCCCAGAAGGAGTCGATTGTGTCCCACCCGCAGCTAACCGGCAGTCGCAGCCGATCCGTTGACCTGTCCGCGGCACGTACCGCGCTCTGGTTCGCCGCGACCGTCTTCCTCGCGTTGCTGGCGCTGTACTTCGTCGGCGTCGACCAGGGGGCGGTCTCGCTGTTCGGAAGTGACTCGCACGTGCACGAATTCGTGCACGACGCGCGGCACCTCCTCGGCTTCCCCTGCCACTGACCCGGCCTCGTGGAGAGACGCCTGATCGGGGGCGGTCTTCTGGCGGGTGCCATCGGCGCGGTGCTGGCGTTCGTCTTCGCCCGCCTGTGCGCCGAGCCCGTCATCGGCCGCGCAATCGCTTTTGAAGACGGCCGCACCGACGCCGAGAACGCGCATGGCGTGCACGAGCACGGCGCCGAGTTGTTCACCCGCGGCGTGCAGTCCGGCCCCGGGCTGGGATTCGGTGTGCTGATCTTCGGCCTCGCCATGGGGGCGCTGTTCGCCGTGTTGTTCAGCGTCGTCTATGCGCGGACGGAAACCGCTCAACCGCAAGCGCTTTCGCTGTTGTTGGCGGCTGGGTCCTTCGGCGCGGTGTACGTGGTGCCGTTCGTGAAGTATCCGCCGAACCCACCGGCGGTCGGACAGTCCGACACGATCGCGGCGCGCACCGGCTGGTACCTGGCGATGGTGCTGGTGTCGGTGGTGCTGGTTATCGGCGCGGTATGGCTGGCGCGTCGCCTGGCCGACCGGTTCGGCGCGTGGAACGCAAGGCTGCTCGCGGCGGGTGCGTATCTGGTGGCGATCATCGTGGCCGCGGTGCTGCTGCCGAGCGTGGACGAGACACCCGAACCGCTGCGCGACGCCGCCGGGACGATCGTCTATCCGGGCTTTCCCGCCGACGTCCTCTACGAATTCAGGTTGCTGTCGCTGGCCACCCAGCTGGTGCTGTGGACGGGCATCGGCCTGGTCTTCGCGACGATCAGCGGGCGGCTGCTTTCGGTTCGGGAGCCGGGCGGGCAGGCGTCGAGCATCGCGGCGTGACCGAGGTCGCCCGGCTGACCCTGCTCTCGCATGGCATGACAGATGCCATGGCGGACGGCCGATTTCCCGCCGACGAACCGCTGAACGCGGTCGGCCGCCGCCAGGTTGAGGCGATGGACGGCGTCGCCGGTTCCGCACAGCGCCGGCTTTGCGGACCCGAGCAACGCACCCGGCAGACCGCGAAACTGCTTGGCCTGCAAGCCGAAAGCGAGCCACGGTTGGCCGACCTCGACTGCGGACGGTGGCGCGGCGAGTCGCTTGCGGTCCTGCCGCCCAACGAACTCGAGGCGTGGCTGGGTCAACCGGGTGCCGCGCCACACGGCGGCGAGTCGATCGCCGACCTGATCTCACGGGTTTCGCTTTGGCTGGAGTCGTTGACCGCCAACCCATTACGCACGGTGGCGGTGACGCACCCGGCGGTGATCCGCGCGGCGATCGTGGCGGCGCTGGACATCACCCCGGCGTCGTTTTGGCGGATCGACGTCGAGCCGGTCACCCGGGTCGTCCTGCACTTCCGGGGCGGCCGTTGGACGCTGCGCTTGTGAGCCTCAGCGCGGGGCGATCAGCGCGAAGGCCTGCTTGGCGATCTTCAGCATCCAGCTGGTCACCGTCGGGCCGTGATCGCGCGGCCAATTCAGCTGAAAGCTCACCACCCACGGCTGTTTCGTCTTGTCGACGGCATACCAGCTGAACGTCAGATCACCGGGCAGGCCACCGGCTTTCGCGCCGATATACGGCCACACGTTGCGGTCCAACTGGATGCCCGCGACCGCGGAGAGGATCTCGCGAACCGGTGCGGCCTTGCCGACCGCATCGGCCTGCAACGTGGCGTGGACGCGGCAAATGTCCTCGGCGTTGCCGTACCACTCCGCGCCGTAGGAGGATGCCGGCGAGTGCGCCCGCATCGGATCCGGGTCATAGGGCGTCGAGTTCGCCTGCTCCAGCAGCTGCCCGCGGACTTGCGGCGATCCGTGTTCCCATTGGTCGCGCAGGTCGGGCCTGCCCCAGCCGACCGAGAACAACTCGTACATGGTGGGGAACGGGGTCATGCTGGCCGGGTCGTGATGACCCGCGGTGGCCAGCGCTTCGGAGATGGCGTGCGTGCCCATTCTCCCGATCAGCAGGTCGGTCGCCATGTTGTCACTGGTGGCGATCATCTTCTCTGCGGCGGTGCGTACCGAAACGTGCGCTCCGGTAGGCAAAGCCAATCCCGACGAGCCGACGGCCCGGCTCTTGTCGGTGACGGTCAGCTGGTCATCCCAGGACACCGTCCCGTTCTTGACCGCGCCCGCCAGCGCATGCAACACGTACAGCTTGAAAATGGATGCCAGTGGCAAAGATTCGTGCGTGTTGGTGCCCGCCACGGGGTCGCAGTGCCCGTCGTCGACCTTGGCGACCTGATAGGAGTAGCGCGCACCGGTCTTGCCCAACACCGCGTCGATGTCGTGCCACGAGTTGATCCTGGGCGCCTGGGTGTCGAGGTCGAAATGATCGACATAACCGCCGTCGTCGGTGTGAATCCGGATGTCTTGCCGGGCACCGTAGGACGAGGTCAGGTGCAGGGTCGCGACGCTCGCGCCGAGGTCGACGCCGTTGAGCGCGAACGGACGGTCCCACCACAGCGCCTCCATGGTGGTTTCCACCGACTCGACCTTGTCGGGTGCGGCCAGGGTGCCGACCCCGACCGGGCCGATGGGCCAGTCCGAGTTGAGCATGTCCAACGTCTGCTGCGCCCGGATCCCGGGCGGGGTCCGAGTGTCGATCTGCCGTCCCGGATTGGCCGCGTTCGCCTGCGGGGAAGGGTTGGGGGCGCACCCGGGCGCCGATGTCACCACCAGTGCGGCCGCCGCGCTCAGCGTCAATGCGCGGCGCCAGGCCGACAGCCCGCTAGCCAGCCTGCTTGTTGCCGGCAACGTCCATCACAACCTCGAATTCCAGCAGCGAGGCCCCGGTCGCAACCGGCTTCGCCCGCTCACCGGAGTGCGCCTCGATCGCCGGCCCCTGCGCCCACGCCTGGAATGCCTCTTCGGACTCCCACTGGGTCACCACGAAGTAGCGGTTCTCACCCTTGATCGGGCGGAGCAGCTGAAAGCCGAGGAAGCCGGGCTGGTTGTCGACGGCATGCGCCCGGTGGGCGAACCGCTTCTCCAGCTCTGGGCCGGCGTCGGCGGGTACTTCGATTGCATTGATCTTCACCACTGGCGACATGCCGCTAGGCTACCCCGCCCATCCCCGTGCTCGAGCCGAGGGCGGTCCCCGCAAGATGGTGCTATGCCCAGCCAACTGCTGACTTGCCGCGGGGGAGACGGTGAGCCGCTGGTGCTGGTGCACGGCCTGATGGGGCGGGGGACCACCTGGCCGCGGCAACTGCCCTGGCTGACCCGGCTGGGCACCGTGTACACCTACGACGCCCCGTGGCACCGGGGTCGCGACGTCGACGATCCACACCCGATCAGCACCGAACGGTTCGTGGCCGACCTGGCCGACGCGGTGGGCTCGCTGGCGGTCCCGGCCAGGATGGTCGGGCATTCGATGGGGGCCCTGCACTCGTGGTGTTTGGCGGCCGAGCGGCCCGAACTGGTTTCCGCCCTGGTGCTCGAGGACATGGCGCCGGACTTCCGCGGCCGCACCACCGGCCCCTGGGAACCGTGGCTGCATGCCCTTCCGGTCGAATTCGATTCCGCCGAACAGGTTTTCGCCGAATTCGGGCCCGTCGCCGGCCAGTATTTTCTGGAGGCCTTCGACCGCACCGAAACCGGTTGGCGGCTGCACGGTCACACCGCGCGCTGGATCGACATCGCCGCCGAGTGGGGCACCCGGGACTACTGGGCGCAGTGGCGCGCGGTGCGCGCCCCCGCGCTGCTCATCGAGGCCGGCAATTCGGTGACCCCGCCCGGACAGATGCAGGAGATGGCCAAAACCCGTTCCGCGACAACATATTTGCGAGCTCCGAACGCCGGACACCTGATTCATGACGAGGCGCCCCGGCTGTACCGCGAGGCGGTCGAATCGTTTCTCGGGGCACCGCGCCCGTCGGCCTGACCGGCTACTCCTCGCCGGCCAGCGCGAACCGGCCGTCGCGCGTCTGCGTCACCAAGCCGTCGGCCAGCAGCGAATACAGCGCGCGGTCGCGCTGCGCGGTATCGGTCAGCCAGGCCACGTCCAGCTCGGCGCGGGGCACCGGAGAGTCGTTGGCGCGCAACACATCCATCAGCCGACCGCGGACCTGGCGGTCGGTTCCGGCGTAGGTCTGAACGCGGCGGGCCGGGCCTTGCGCGGGCGGATGACCGGCGTCCCGCCAGGCGCACCGGTCCAGCGGGCACAGCCCGCAACGCGGCGCACGCGCCGTGCATACCGTCGCCCCCAGTTCCATCAGCGCGACGGAGAACTTCGGTGCCGTTGCGTCGGCGGGCAGCAGCGCCGACACGTCGGCGTGGTCGCGCGTCGCCGACGGCGCGCCCGCGTCGGCCAGCCCGTGCACCACGCGCGCCACCACCCGGCGCACGTTGGTGTCCACCACCGGTACCGATTGGCCGTAGGCGAAGCAGGCGATGGCGCGGGCGGTGTAGCTGCCGACACCGGGCAGCGTCAGCAGGGTGTCGACGTCGTCGGGCACGACGTCGCCGTGATCGCGCGCGATCACGACCGCGCACTCGTGTAACCGCTTGGCCCGCCGCGGATAACCCAGCTTGCCCCAGGCGCGCAGCACGTCGGCGGTACTGGCCGCGGCCGTGGCCGATGGGGTGGGCCAGCGCTGGACCCAGTCGGTCCAGATCGGCAGCACCCGGGAGACCGGCGTCTGCTGCAGCATGAATTCGCTGACCAGGATCTGCCAGGCGCTCACTCCGGGCTCCCGCCACGGCAGATCGCGACTCGACCGGTCGTACCAGTCGAGAAGTTTGTTCGCGGAGACGATCATCCGCGCGTGCGGCATGATGTCAGCCATGCCTAACACCAGTCCGGTAACCGCGTGGAAGTCACTCAAAGAGGGTAACGAGCGATTCGTCGCCGGTAAGCCACAGCATCCCAGCCAAAGTGTTGAGCATCGGGCGAGCCTGGCCGCGGGTCAGAGCCCCACCGCGGTCGTGTTCGGCTGCGCCGACAGCCGGGTGGCCGCCGAGCTCATCTTCGATCAGGGCCTGGGCGACATGTTCGTGGTGCGCACCGCCGGGCAGGCCATCGATTCGGCGGTGCTGGGCTCCATCGAATTCGCCGTCGCGGTCCTCAATGTGCCGCTCATCGTCGTGTTGGGGCATGACAGCTGCGGCGCCGTCAAGGCGGCCCTGGCCGCGATCGACGACGGCACGATACCGGGCGGTTTCGTGCGTGATGTGGTGGAACGCGTGGCCCCATCGATCCTGATGGGCCGGCGCGAGGGCCTGAGCCGCGTGGACGAGTTCGAGAAGCGACACGTCTGCGAAACCGTTGCGCAACTGACGTCTCGCTCGGCGATCATCGCCGAGCGGGTGGCGGCGGGCACCGTCGCGGTGGCCGGAGTCACCTACCACCTTGCGGACGGGCGGGCGGAGTTGTGCGACCACGCCGGCGACATAGGGGAATAGCCCCGGATAGGGCACCTACGGGGCCGAGTTCCGCAGCGCCACTACACGCCGGTTGCCCAGCAAACCTGGCGACACGCCGGGGCGGGTCAGCCGAATCGATGTGACCTGGGCCTACGCTGCGAACGTGCTCGATCTGGAACCGCGTGGCCCGCTACCCACCGAGATCTATTGGCGGCGCAGAGGCCTGGCCATTGGTATCGCGGTCGTCGTGATCGGGATCGTGGCCGCCATCGTCATCGCCTTCATGGGGCAGAACGCGGGAGCCAAGCCCGCCCATGCCGATAAAGCCAGTGCCGCTCAGAACAAGCCGGGATCGCCTGCGCCCCAAGCCCCCCCACCGCCGGGACCCGAGGGTCCCGCTCCGGCGGCACCGCCGGCGCAGGGCCAAAACCCCGAAACCCCCACACCCACCGCCGCGGTCCAGCCGCCGCCGGTGCTGAAGGAGGGCGACGACTGCCCCGATTCGACGCTGGCGGTCAAGGGTCTGACCAACGCGCCCCAGTACTTCATCGGTGATCAGCCGAAGTTCACCATGGTCGTCACCAACATCGGCCTGGTGGCCTGCAAGCGCGACGTCGGCGCCGCGGTGCTGGCGGCCTACGTTTACTCACTGGACAACAAGCGGCTGTGGTCGAACCTGGACTGCGCCCCGTCCAACGAGACGCTGATCAAAACCTTCACGCCGGGCGAGCAGGTGACCACCGCGGTCACGTGGACGGGCATGGGCTCGGCTCCGCACTGCCCGCTGCCGCGTCCGGCTATCGGGCCGGGCACCTACAACCTCGTGGTGCAGCTGGGCAATCTGCGCTCGATGCCGGTTCCGTTCATCATGAACCAGCCGCCGCCGCCACCGGGTCCGGTGCCCGGGCCGGGTCAGCCCGGCGCCGTGCCCCAGCCGGAGGCGCCGCCGGTGCCCCCGCAGCCGGCCGGCTGAGGCTGAACGCGATTCAGCGCAAGATCTAGCTCAACGAGTCGGTGATCGTCGACTCCGCCAGCTGCGACAGTCCCTCCCGCACGTGGCGGGCCCACATCGCGCCGATGCCGTCGACGGATTGCAGGTCGCTGGCGCTGGCCGCCAGCACGTTCTGCAGGGTCCCGAACGAGCGGACCAGTAAGTCGGCGTGGGCGAACTGCAGCCGCGGGATGCCGGCCAGCGCCCGGTAGCCGCGCGGGCTGACCGCCGAGTCCTGCGCCTCGCTGGTCGTCGGATACCCGAAAACCTTTGCCAGGATGGTGAAGTCGAGCAGCTCGGTATCCGAGAGCGCATCCAGCTCGTCCAGCGTGGCCGACATCTGCACCTCGGACAGCGGCTCCGGGCTGGCGTGATAGTCACGCACAATCAGCTCGCGGGCGTTGTCGTTGCCGCCCAGCAGCTCGTCGAGCTGCAGCCGCAGTTGGCGCCCGTCGGTGCCGAGTTCGACGGCGTCGTTGTCGATCACCTGGCCGATCCGACGGACCAGCTCGAGCCGCTGCACCACAGTCATGACGTCGCGCAGCGTCACGAAGTCTTCGATCTCGGCGCGCGACAGCTGCCTGCTGACCTCGTCGAGCCGGATCTTGTACCGCTCCAGGGTGGCGATGGCCTGGTTCGCCCGGGACAGGATGGTCGCCGAGTCTGCGACGACGTGGCGCTCGCCGCCCACGTAGACGGTCACGATGTTCATCGAGTGGCTGACCGAGATCACCGGGTAGCCGGTCTGGATCGCGGCCCGTTCCGCGGAGCGGTGCCGGGTCCCCGACTCGTCGGTGGCGATCGACGGATCCGGGACCAGCTGCACGTTGGCCCGCACGATGCGGCTGCCGTCGGTGGACAGCACGACGGCGCCGTCCATCTTCGCCAGCTCGCGCAGCCGGGTCGGCGCGTAGCGCACGTCCAGAGCGAAGCCGCCGTCGCAGATTGCCTCAACGGCCTCGTCGTTGCCCAGCACGATCAGGGCGCCGGTACGCCCACGCAGGATGCGTTCCAGGCCGTCGCGCAGCCCGGTGCCCGGGGCCAGGCGGCCGACAGTCTCACGCAGTGTCGGACGAGTCACAAAAGGTCATTCTTCAGGCCCGGCGCGCCACTCGTCCAGCCGCCGCGGGTTTGCGGGCGCGCCGCCGCGGTGGTCGGCGATGTCGATCATGTGCTCCAGCGCCGCGACGATGGTGGGTGCGCGCAGCGCCCGCATCCCGTTCGGCACGATCTCGCGCCGGGGATCGTCACCGTCCGGGATGAGCGCGATGCTGAAGCCCTGGCGCGCGGCTTCGGACAGGCGCCGCTCCATGCCGCTGACCCGCCGGAGGTCCCCGGCCAGTCCCACCTCGCCGATCATCACCGCCGTCGTGGGCAGCGGCAGGTCGGCCAGCGCCGAAGCGAGCGCGACCGCCACTGCCAGGTCCGACGACGGATCGGTCAATCGCATGCCGCCGACCGTGGACAGGTAGATGTCGTTGGCGCCGACGGGCAACTTGGCGTGCTTTTCCAGCACCGCGGTGATCATCGCGGCCCGGGAGTGGTCGATGCCGCTGACGGCGCGCCGCGGCGATCCGCCCGCCGGCGTGGCCAGCAGCGCCTGCACCTCGCCGATCAGCGGCCGTTTGCCGTCGAGCGTCACGGTGATCGCGGTGCCCGGGACCGGGGCCGGACGCTGATCCAGGAACAGGTTCGACGGGTCGGCGACGCCCTCGATCCCGTTGTCGTGCAACAGGAAACACCCGACCTCGTCGGCGGCCCCGAACCGGTTCTTGATCCCCCGGACCATGCGCAGCGAGCCGTTGCGGTCGCCTTCGAAGTGCAGCACCACGTCCACCAGATGCTCAAGGGAACGCGGCCCGGCGATGGCCCCGTCCTTGGTGACGTGCCCGACCAGGATCAGCGCGACCGCATTGGTTTTGGCCGCGGCGGTCAGCGCCGACGTCACCGCGCGCACCTGCGTGACGCCGCCGGCCACGCCGTCGGCCTCGGTGGTGGACATGGTCTGCACCGAGTCCACGATCACCAGCGCGGGCCTGACCGTGGCGATGTGCTCGAGCACGGTGTGCAGGTCGGATTCGGCGGCCAGATAAAGCTCATCGCTGCCGCAGCCGATGCGGTCGGCGCGCAGCCGGATCTGGCCCGCGGACTCCTCACCCGAGATGTACAGCGCCCGGCGGCCGGATTGCGCCCAGCGATGCGCGACCTCGAGCAGCAGCGTCGACTTGCCCACCCCCGGATCACCGGCCAGCAGCGTGACCGAACCGGGCACCACACCGCCGCCGAGCACGCGGTCGAGTTCGTTTACACCCGTCGTGCGGTGCTGGCTGGCGTTGGGCTCGATGGAGGTGATGGGCACGGCCGGCGATGCCGTGGCCGCGCCGCTACGCCGGCCGGCGACCGCACTGAGTAGCGGGACCTCGTCAACGGTGCCCCAGCTGCCGCACTCCATGCAGCGGCCCACCCACTTCGCGGTGATATGCCGGCATTCCGAACACCGATATTGAGAGCGCGCAGTTGCCACGCCAAGACGGTATCGAGCCGCTACGACAAGCCCGCGTCACGACAGGCGGTTACCCCGCCTGGTTTTGCTGGGGCGGCGCCAGGCCGGCCGAAATCGGCACGGCGACGGTGGCTTGCCCGGCCTTCTCGAAGTTGAAGGTGAAGTTGTAGGTGAGGCCGTTGGAGATCGGCTTGGCCAAACTGATGGTCGCCTTGGCCGCCGCGGTGTTGGAGCCGACCGGTCCGGGGGCCACCTTCTGACCTTCGGGCGTGCCGATGAACAGCGTCCCGCCGGCGGGCAGCCGAGGGTCGCCGCTGACCGTCACCGTGCCGATGTCGGTGGTGATGCCGACCAGCCGGTCTTCGGTGTTCGGCGACTGGTTCACGGCCACCAGCACCAGGTCCACGGTCCGGCCCGGCTTGAGGTAGTCGCCGGTTTGGCTGGCCTGGATCCGGATGTCGCGCAACGCCACGTTGTTGAACGTGACCTTGTTGCCGTTGATGGCGGGCTCCTGGACCGCCATCTGCGACACCTGGCCGGCTCCGCAACCGCTCAGCAGGGCGGCCAGAACGGCCATCACCCCGGCGAGGGCGAGCGTGGGAAGGCCGAGGCGGATCTTGAAGCGGTTCACTCTCTCAGGCCTCCTGCTGAGCCGGTCCGACTGATGCAACTATGCACAGTAGTAGGAACGTCCCGCGCACGATAGCGGGGGGCGCCAGACCAGCGCAGGAGCGCCCGAATAGGCCGCCGCCGGGCCGCTTCCGGGGCGTTGGTAATGTGCTGCACTGCACGACTTGATCCCCATGTCAACCCCTAATCTGCGCGTGTTGTGCCCCTGACCTGCATCGTTGCTTCGCGCGTAGCTAGGCGGCCGTGTTAGGATGAAGTAACGAAAGGGGCTCGAATCAGATGATCTTCAAGGTCGGCGACACCGTTGTTTACCCGCATCACGGTGCGGCGTTAGTCGAGGCGATCGAAACCCGGACGATCAAAGGGGAACAAAAAGAATATCTCGTCTTGAAGGTGGCGCAGGGAGACCTGACAGTTCGAGTTCCCGCCGATAACGCTGAGTACGTGGGTGTCCGCGACGTCGTCGGACAAGAAGGTTTGGACAAGGTTTTCCAGGTGCTGCGCGCGCCGCACACCGAAGAGCCGACGAACTGGTCGCGTCGCTACAAGGCCAATCTCGAAAAGCTTGCTTCCGGCGATGTCAACAAGGTCGCCGAGGTAGTCCGCGACCTGTGGCGTCGCGATCAGGAGCGCGGTCTGTCGGCCGGCGAGAAGCGGATGCTGGCCAAGGCCCGTCAGATTCTGGTCGGTGAATTGGCGTTGGCCGAGAGCACCGACGACGCCAAGGCGGAGACCATCCTCGACGAGGTTCTGGCCGCCGCTTCCTGAAGGGCCTGACACTTCGGTGGGCCAGGAGACGGGCACCCCAGGCAAAGTAGTCGCAGTCGTCCCCGCCGCAGGCTCGGGTGTACGGCTGGCCGCAGGAATTCCCAAGGCATTCTGCTTGGTTGACGGCCGCACGCTGCTGCAGCGCGCCGTCGCCGGTTTGTTGGATTCCGGGGTCGTCGATCACGTCGTGGTGGCGGTTCCCGCCGACCGCGTCGACGAGGCCAAGCAGGTGCTGGGCGGCCACGTCGGCGCCGGGCAGGCCACCGTCGTCGCCGGCGGGTCCGAACGCACCCAATCCGTCAACCTCGCCCTGGCGGCCCTGCCGACGGCGCCGCCTGAGTACGTGCTGGTGCACGACGCCGCACGGGCGCTGACGCCCCCGGCGCTGATCACCCGCGTGGTGGCGGCGCTGCGGGCCGGTCACGACGCCGTGGTGCCCGCGCTGCGGCTGCATGACACCATCAAGGCCGTGGACGCCAACGGGGTGGTCCTGGGGACGCCGGAGCGCGCCGGGCTGCGTGCCGTGCAGACCCCGCAGGGCTTCGCCACCGAACTGCTGTTGCGCGCCTACGGGGCCTACCAGGCCGGCGGCGGCGCCGGTTTCACCGACGACGCGTCGCTGGTCGAGCATGTCGGCGGCCAGGTCCAGGTCGTCGACGGCGATCCGCTGGCGTTCAAGATCACCACCCAGCTCGATCTGTTGCTGGCCGAGACCGTGGTGCGCCGGTGACCGCGCTACCCGCCCTGCCCAGGGTCGGGCTGGGCGTCGACGTGCACCCGATCGAACCCGGCCGGCCGTGCCGGCTGCTGGGTCTGCTTTTCACCGACGCCGACGGCTGTGCCGGCCATTCCGACGGCGACGTCGGGGCGCACGCGCTGTGCGACGCGGTGCTCTCGGCCGCCGGGCTGGGCGACCTGGGAGCGGTATTCGGGGTCGACGATCCGCGCTGGAAGGGCGTCAGCGGCGCCGACATGCTGCGCCATGTCGCGGATCTGGTGTCGCAGCACGGCTTCCGGGTCGGCAACGCCGCCGTGCAGGTCATCGCCAACCGGCCGAAGGTCGGTCCGCGTCGCGACGAGGCGCAGCTGGTGTTGTCGGAATTGCTCGGCGCGCCCGTCTCGGTGTCGGCGACGACGACCGACGGGTTGGGGCTGACCGGACGCGGCGAGGGTCTCGCCGCCATCGCCACCGCGCTGGTGGTCCCCACCGGGTAAGCCCGCGCAGCGCCGGGCGCCGGGGAACTACCCGGTAAGCTGGCACGTCGTGACCGATCACGCCCGCTTGCGGCTACACGACACGGCGGCCGGTGCCGTCCGTGATTTCGTTCCGCTGCGCGAGGGTCACGTCTCCATCTACCTGTGTGGCGCCACCGTGCAGGGCCTGCCGCACATCGGCCATGTCCGCAGCGGCGTGGCCTTCGACATCCTGCGTCGATGGCTGATCGCGCGCGGCTGTGACGTCGCGTTCATCCGCAACGTCACCGACATCGACGACAAGATCCTCAACAAGGCCGCCGCGGCGGGCCGGCCGTGGTGGGAGTGGGCGGCCACCTACGAGCGCGCCTTCAGCGCCGCCTACGACGCCCTGGACGTGCTGCCGCCGTCGGCCGAGCCGCGAGCCACCGGGCACATCACCCAGATGGTCGAATTAATGGGACGGCTGATCGAAACCGATCACGCCTACGCCGCCGGCGGTGACGTCTACTTCAACGTGCTCAGCTACCCCGAGTACGGGCAGCTGTCCGGCCACCGGATCGATGACGTCCATCAGGGTGAGGGCGTGGCCACCTGCAAGCGCGACGAGCGCGACTTCACGCTGTGGAAGGCCGCCAAGCCCGGGGAGCCGTCGTGGCCGACACCGTGGGGCCGTGGCCGCCCGGGCTGGCACCTGGAGTGCTCGGCGATGGCCCGCACGTATCTGGGACCGGAATTCGACATCCATTGCGGCGGCATGGATCTGGTCTTCCCGCACCATGAGAACGAGATCGCCCAGAGCCGCGCCGCCGGCGACGGCTTCGCCCGCTACTGGCTGCACAACGGCTGGGTGACGATGGGCGGCGAGAAGATGAGCAAGTCGCTGGGCAACGTGCTGGCCATACCGGCGTTGCTGCAGCGGGTGCGCGCCGCCGAACTGCGCTACTACCTGGGCAGCGCCCACTACCGGTCGATGCTGGAATTCTCCGACAACGCCCTGCAGGACGCCGTGAAAGCCTATGTCGGCGTTGAGGAATTCCTGCACCGGGTGCGGGTGCGGGTCGGTGGCGTCGAGCCCGGGCAGTGGACGCAGAAATTCGCCGGCGCGCTCAACGACGACCTCGCGGTACCCGCCGCGCTGGCCGAGGTTCACCAGGCGCGCGCCGAAGGCAACCGGGCGCTGGACTCCGGAGATCACGAAGGCGCGCTGCGACACGCCGGCGCCATCCGCGCGATGATGGGCATCCTGGGTTGCGACCCGCTGGACGAACGCTGGGAGACCCGCGACGAAACCTCGGCGGCGCTCGCGGCCGTCGACGTGCTGGTCCAGGCGGAGCTGGAGAACCGGCAGAAGGCGCGCGAGGAACGCAACTGGGCGCTCGCCGACGAGATCCGCGACCGGCTCAAGCACGCCGGCATCGAGGTCACCGACACCGCCGACGGGCCGCAGTGGTCGCTACTGGCCCACGAAGAAAAGCGCGACAAGTAGATGGCCGGAAACTCGCGCCGCCGTGGGGCGATCCGCAAGGAGGGCACCAAGAAGGGCCCGACCGTGGGTTCGGGGGGCCAGCGCCGCCGCGGCCTGGAAGGACGCGGCCCCACCCCGCCCGCGCATATGCGCCCGAACCATCCTGCGGCCAAGCGCGCCAAGGCCCAGAGCCGTCGGCCGGCGCGCGGCCCCCGAACCGACGAAGCCGAGACGGTGCTGGGCCGCAACCCGGTGCTCGAATGCCTGCGGGCGGGGGTGCCGGCCACCGCGCTATACGTGGCGCTGGGCACCGAGGCCGACGAACGGCTCACCGAATCCGTCACCCGGGCCGCCGATCTGGGGATTTCCATCCTCGAGGTACCGCGTACCGATCTGGACCGGATGACCAGCAACCACCTGCATCAGGGGATCTCGTTGCAGGTGCCGCCCTACAACTACGCCCACCCCGATGACCTGGTTGCCGCCGCGCTCGCCTCGCCGCCGGCGCTGCTGGTCGCGCTGGACAACATCTCCGATCCCCGCAACCTGGGCGCGATCGTCCGATCGGTGGCGGCATTCGGCGGCCACGGGGTGCTGATCCCGCAGCGCCGGTCGGCCTCGGTGACGGCGGTGGCCTGGCGCACCAGCGCGGGGGCCGCGGCCCGCATCCCGGTGGCGCGCGCCACGAATCTGAACAGGACACTGACGGATTGGGCCGGGCGCGGCCTGCGGGTGATCGGTCTGGACGCCGGCGGTGGCACCACGCTCGACGACGTCGACGGCACCGATCCGCTGGTGGTCGTCGTGGGCTCGGAAGGCAAGGGGCTGTCGCGGCTGGTGCGGCAGAACTGCGACGAAGTCGTGTCCATCCCGATGGCCGGAAACACCGAATCGCTGAACGCGTCGGTGGCCGCCGGCGTGGTACTCGCCGAAATCACCCGCCAGCGCAGGGGTTAATCCCGTTGCCCGGCCGGCCCGCGCGCCTTCGTGCCGCGGTGGCGGTGGTGCTGCTGGCCGTGGCGCTGTGGCCGGTCGGCGCTGCCCGGGCCCAGGCGACCGACTTCGACCTGCAGGCCCACCGCGGGGGGCGCGGGGAGACCACCGAGGAGTCCCTGCGCGGGTTCGCCAAGGCGCTCGAATTGGGCGTCAGCACATTGGAACTCGACGTCGTGCTGACCAAGGACGGGCAACCGCTGGTGTGGCATGATCCGACCATCCAGGCCGAAAAGTGCGCCGACACCGCGCCCGCGTTCGCCGGTGACCCGCAGTACCCGTACGTCGGCAAGCTCGTGCACGAACTCACCCTGGCGCAGGTCGAAACCCTGGACTGCGGCCGCCTGCTCGATGAGTTTCCCCGGGCAGAGGTGGTGCGGGGCAACAAGGTAGCGACGCTGCCGCAGGTTTTCGCGCTCACCGACTCCTATCGCGCCGACGGGATCCGCTACAACATCGAAACCAAGGTGGAGGCCGACCGGCCCGGCACATCGGCCGAGCCGCAGGAGTTCGTCGACGTGATCCTGGCCGCGGTCAGGTCCGCGGGCAAGGCCGATCGGGTGGAGATTCAGAGCTTCGACTGGCGCACCCTGCCGCTGGTGCGGCGCGCCGATCCGTCAATTCCGTTGGCGGCCCTGTACGACGGGCACACCTGGGTGCCGGACTCGCCCTGGCTGGCCGGCGAAAACCCCACGCTCATCGGCGATCCGTTGATCGGTGCGCGGATGGTGGGCGCCGGCATCGTCTCACCGGATTATCGACTGGTCACCGGCCAGGCGTACGTCGACCGCGCACATGCGTTGGGGCTCAAGGTGCTTCCGTGGACGGTCAATGACACCGCCGCCATGCGTCAGCAGATCGGATACGGGGTCGACGGCATCATCACCGACTATCCGACGCTGCTGCGCGGCGTGCTCGCCGAACTGGCGATGCCGTTGCCGCCGTCCTACCGGCGGGGCTAGCGGGCGATGCTGCCGGCCAGATCGCCGTTGTCCCGAGCAGGCTGCTCGTCGCCGCGTCGCGGTCGGCGAAGGTTCGCGCACGCGGCCCGCCACATCATGCCCGGGCGCAGCAGTCGGGAAGCGGGATCGATAAGTGCGGTGACCCTGACGAACCGATCGACCGCGACGGCGTCGTATTCGGTCGCAGTGAGTATGCGATCGATGTAGCCGTTGAGCAGCCGGGTGAGCAGCGGTGGCGTGCCCTCGATCTCGGGCAGGCACAGGTCCGGGTTCGCCGACAGCTCCCACGCCTGGCGGATCGGCACCGCGGCGGCCCGGAAGAATCGCCGCGCCAAATCCTCTGTGCCCTCCCACAAGCAGTCGCGCAGCGCCACCGCCTCCAGTGCGGCGACCGTCATGCCCTGGCCGTAGATCGGGTTGAAGCTGCAGATCGCGTCGCCCATCACCAGCAGGCCTTCCGGGAAGCGTTGCATCTTGTCGTAGCGGCGCCACTGGCTGGTCGGCTGACCGTGCCGGGTGGGATCGCCGATGGGTTCGGCGGCTCGGACCGCGGCCAGCAGATGGGCCGGGGCGCAGTCCTCGACGAACTCGCACATCGATGTCAGGTCGGGCTGCGGCCCGTGGCCCGCTATGCCGTACACGGTGAACATCCAGGTGTCGTTCTCCGAGCGCAACATGCCCACCCCGCGCGGACGCCCCGGCACCGCTCCGACGATGAAACCGAATTCGTGCAGTGCGTCCGGCGCCATCCGCAGGCGTTGGCTCACGTAGGTCAGCTGCACCGGCACATGAACCTCGGCCGGGCGCTGGTAGCCCAGGGCGGTCAGCCAGGCCGGGGTGCGCGCTCCGCGCCCGGTGGCATCGAGCACCAAATCCGCGCTCAGCGTAACGCCGTCGCGGGTGCGACGGTCGACCACCCGGACGCCGGTCACCCGTCGGCGATCCGATGTCGTGGTCAAGTCCACGATGTCGTGCTCGTCGAGCAGCGTGACGCCGGGGATCCGGCGCAGTCGCGCTCGGACATGCTCCTCGAGGAACGGCCGGGTGGCCAGATAGGCGGCGAACGAAGGGGCGCCCCCCGAACGCACCATCAGGTGGTCGCCCAAGCTGTAGTACAGCTGCGAGAGATCACGGCCGTCGAGGTGATGCGCGCCGTCGACGACCATCGCATCGAGGACGCCGGGGAACAATTGCTCGAGCACCAGGGCGCCGCGAGGCAGCAGGCCGTGCAGGTGGCGACCCTGCGGCACACCGCGACGAGCGCAGGCCGTTTCGGGAGGGATGTCGGGCAGTGGATCGCGCTCCACCACCGTGACCGTGCCGAAGAACTCGCTGAGCGATCGCGCGGCCACCAGGCCGGCCATGCTCGCTCCCAAGACCACCGCGTGATCGCCGATCATTGCCATAGCCCACCGCCTGTGCTGAGCGCGTACCCGACGAAAACCATGCTCATGGCCGGAAACGGGGGCCGACAGCGTAGCCGACTACGCCATTGCCACGGGGCGGCTACTCGCGATGCCAGCGAACGCCGCCAAAGCGGCTCCGCGCGATGCGCGCGGCCCGTTATAGTCGCCGAATGATCGGCACCGAGCCGCTGGCCGGGCGCGCCAGCGAATTGGGAATCATTCGCCGCGCCCTGAGTGCGGGCGGCAACCACACGGGCGTGGTGATCGCCGGAGCCCCCGGAGTGGGCAAGACCCGGCTCGCCCACGAGGCACTGCGGCGCGCCGAGGCGTCCGGGGAGCGGACCAGGTGGATCGTCGGCACCGACTCGGCGCAGGCGCTGCCACTGGGAGCGTTCATCGGGTCGATGACCGAGGCTCTGAACGAGGCGCAGTCGGATCCTTTGACCGATGTGCGACGGGTGATCAATTCGTTTGTCGCGCAACAGCGTCAACGCCGTGTGCTGATCGGGGTCGACGACGCGCACCTGTTGGACGGATTGTCCGCGATGGTCGTCCACCAGTTGGCGCAGTCGGGTGGGGTACGGCTGGTGGTCACCGTACGCATCGGCCTCGACGAACCGGACGCGGTGACGGCGCTGTGGAAAGACGGGTTGTTGGAAAGGCTTGATCTCAAACCATTTTCGGCTGCGGCGACACGCGAGGTCATCGAGAGCAAGCTGGGCGGTCCGGTCGATGCGCTCAGCGCAGCGCGGTTCCAGAGGCTGACCGGTGGCAACGCACTGTTCCTGCGGCAGCTGCTGGCGGATCAGGTGGCCGCCGGGCGGATGCGCAAGACGGCCGGGGTATGGATGTGGGACGGCGACGTCGCGGTCTCGGCGAGCCTGTCCGAAACGGTGGGCCGTCAGATGGGGCGGCTCAGCCCGGAAGTGGCGATGGTGATCGACACGTTGTCGCAGTGTGAGCCGCTGGCCGTCGACGTGCTGTGCGACGTGGCGCGGCGCAGCGACCTGGCGGCAGCCGAGCGGATGGGCCTGGTGAGCATCGAACGCACCGGCGCCGGCTTGACGGCCAGACTCGCCCACCCGCTGTTCGGTGAGCTGCGCCGCGCGAGCGCCGGCGAGCTGTATCTGTCGGAGATCCGCGGCAGGCTGGCGGCGCGGCTGGGCGACGACGGTGACGCCGACATGCAGGCCACGGTCCGGCGCGCGTTGCTGCGCCTCGAGTCGAACCTCGATCCCGACCCCGGGCTGTACCTGGAATCGGCGCGCCATGCGATGACCCTGCTGGATCTGGATCTGGCCGACCGATTCGCCACCGCCGCAACGGAAGCCGGTGCGCCCGGGGCGGCGGGGGTGCGGGCCATGAACCTGGCGCTGCAGGGACGCGGCGATCCGGCCGAGTCGGCGCTGCGCGCGATGGCCGGCAGCGACCTGCCCGACGGCCATCACTGGGCGACCGTGCGGGCGGCCAACCTGATGTGGAATCTCTTCGACCCCAACGCAGCGGCCGAGATCCTCGACGGGCTTGCCGCGCTTGACTCCGAGACTCCCGCCCAGCGAGCGGAGCGGTTGGCGGTGCAGGCCTGCCTGGATGCGGTGACGGCGCGCTGCGAAACCGCGGCCGCGAATGCCCGGGCCGCCTTGGGTTTTCTCGACCTGCCCGGCTTCCATACGATGATGGCCTCGCTCGCGCTGATCATGGCGATGGGGGCGCTGGGTCAGGTCGATGAGCTCGCCGGCGTGGCCGAGCAGACGCTGCGGCGTGCGACGACGTCGTTTCAGGCATCGCATATGCGGTTCTGGTTCGGCGCGGTCTACGGTCGCGCCTGCCGGTTGACCGGTCGGATCGATGAATTCGTCAGCACGGCAAGGCAACTGGCCGAATCGTCCCGCGATATTCCTGGCCTTGCGTATGCGAACCTGGCCCTATTGTCCGGCACCGCCGAGCTGGCTCGCGGCGCCGTCGCCGAGGCGGCCCGGCTGGTGCACGAGGCGGCGGCCGGGGTGCAAACACACTATGTGACAACGGGTTTGCGGCCGGCGAGCTATTTCGCACTGGCCGAGGCGCACGCCAAGCTCGGGCAGGCCGACGATGCGAACGACGCGGTCGCCGCGGCGCGGTCATGCGTGCCGGCCGACTTTCGGTTCATGCACACCGGCCTGTCCCTGGCCGAGGGGTGGGCGATGGCGGCGAGCGGACGGCTGGACGAGGCCGTAGCATGCGCAACGGACGCGGTGCGACTGGCGCGCGACCGTGGCCAGCCCACCCACGAGCTGGCCTGCATCCAGGCGGCGGCGCAATGGGGTGACGCCACGCACGCGGCGCGGGCGCGGGAGCTGGCCGGCGCGTTGTCGCTGCCGCTGGCCGAGGCCGTCGCATCGCATGCGGAGGCGCTGTCGGCCCGCGATGGGGAGGGCCTGCTGGCGGCCTCGGCGGCGTACCGGGGGATCGGTGATCGGGTCGCGGCCGCCGACGCGGCCGCGCAGGCCTCGGTGGTGTTCGACGAACACCAACACCGTCGCCGCGGAATGTACGCCGCGGCGCTGGCCAGGGAACTGGCCGACGAGTGCGGTGGCCTGCACACGCCGGCGCTGCACACCCCGACGGGCCTGAAGTTGTCCGGCCGACAGCGCGCCGTCGTCGAACTCGTGGTCGCCGGCCTGTCCAATCGCGAGATCGCGGAGAAGCTGGTGATGTCGGTGCGCACCGTGGAAGGCCACGTGTACCGGGCCTGCCAGCGGGTGGGGGCCCAGTCGCGCGAGGAACTGGCGTCGATCATCCGATCGGGCCCCTGCGGCTCGACCCCGCCCTAGAGACCCAGCAGCCGCGCCGACGCCCACAGCGCGAGCACCGCCACCGCCACCGAGGCGGGCACCGTGCACACGCCGAGGCGGGTGTATTCGCCGACACCGGCGTCGACGTCGTGCTGGCGTAACACGCGCCGCCACAACAGGTTCGACAACGAACCGACATAGGTCAGGTTGGGGCCGATGTTCACCCCGATCAGCACGGCCAACACCGCCACCGGCCCGCTCGGCGCAACCAGCGGCAGCAGCACCAGCGTGGCGGGCAGGTTGTTGACGACGTTGGCCAGCACGGCGGCTATCGCGGCGATGGCGAGCAACGCCGGCAGGCCCGAACCCGACGGCAGCACCGCCGACATCGCCCGGTCCATCCCGTTGAGCATGACCGCCTGCACCACGACACCCAGCGCCAGCACGAACACCAGAAACGACACATTCACCGAGCGCACGATGTCGGACACCGAGGTGTGCCGGTGGCGCAGGCTGCGCACCGCGAGGACGACCGCCCCGCACAGCGCCACCCAGGCCGGCGCGATCCCCACGGACTGGGCCACCGCGAACCCGGCCAGCGTCAGCGCGACGACCACCAGCACGAAGACGGGCGGGCGCGGCGGCACGCCCAGCTCCTCCGGATCGGGCTGCACCCGCAGATCCTTGGCGAAGAACCACCGGAAGATCAGGTAGAGGACGGCCACCGCACCCAGCCAGGGCACCGCCATCACCAGAGTGAACTTGGTGAACGAGATGTTGGCGGTGTGGAAGGCCAGCAGGTTGGTCAGGTTCGACACCGGCAGCAACAGCGAGGCGCCGTTGGCCAGATGCGCGGTGGCGTAGGCGTACGGCCGCACCCGGGTGCGCTGTCGCCGCACGGCGGCCAGCACGACCGGGGTCAACAACACCACGGCGGCGTCCAGGCTCAGCACCGCGGTGATCACCGACGCGATGACGAACACCCGCCTCAGTAGGCCGCCCGACCCGACCCGTCCCCGCGTGATCGCCGCGCCCGCGGCCTCGAACAGGCCCTCGTCGTCGCACAGCTTGGCCAGCACCAGCACCGCACCCAGGAACGCGACCACCCCGGACAGGTCGGCGATCTGTTTCGCCGCCTGGTGCATCGAGATCGCGCCGACCGCGACCAGGATCAGGGCCGCCGGGACGGCCGCCAGCGCCTCGGGCCAGCCCCCGGGGCGCGCGACGGCGAACGCCAGGACAACAGCAAGCAGCAACAGCGCAAGCGTCAGGGCCAACGTCAGATCCGCTTCACTGCCAAGGGTCTTCGCGTCGCCACACCGTGGGCATGTGCACCGCGACACCGTCCTGTGCGGCCAGCTCGTCGAGGATGCCGACGGAGACGTTCAGGTCGTCACCCGCATAGGGCAAGGCGCGCAACGGTTTTGTCAGCGGGCGGAAGAAGTCGTCCCAGTGGATGAGGATCACCCGTCGCGCCCCCACCGCGCGCACCGTCTCGGTCCAGTAGTCGACCAGGTACGAGCGCGGCTGCAGCCCCAATTGCCCGACGGACAGATACACGGCGTCGGCGCGGTGGCCGGCCAGGGCGCCCTTGACGAAGCCGGCGCTGCCCTGGATCAGCAGCCGCCGGTCGGTGGGCAGGTGGTGCACCAGCGCCGACCAGGATTCCCCGCAGCGGTACGCCGACGCCTTCACCGGCGGGGTCACCGGCTCGTCGATGACGCCGGGGAACCGGTCGGGCGGGCAGTGGTGCGATTCGATCAGGGTGACGTCGTAGGCGCCCAACCGAATCGGTTCGCCGTCGACCGCGACGACGATCCGGTTCTCGGGCAGCCCGTACCCGCGCCCGACGTTGGCCGCGGACTGCCCGCCGACCAGCTGCGCGCCGGTGCGATCGGCGACCAGCGCGGAGTCCAGCACGTGGTCGATGTGGGTGTGCACCGGAATGACCGCCGCCAGCCGCGAGATCTTCGCCCGGGCAAGGCATCCGTCGACCCGCGCCGGCGAGGGCGCCACCTTGCCGGCCGCGATCCTGGCCAAGCCCGGCCGGGAGAAGTAGCCGTCGGTCATCAACGCCGACGAGCCGTCGTCGATCAGCAGGGTCGCCACACCCATCCAGGTCACCGAGGGCGCGCCGGGTTCGGCGGGGGGCGCGTCGAACCGGTCCGCGTAGCGCGCGATGTCGGGCCGCCCGAGTTTCAGGCGCATCAGCAGAAGGCCCCGATCTTGACGCCGGACGCCTCGAGGCGGCCGCGGACGGCGGCGGCGATCTGCACGGCATCCGGCGAATCACCATGCACACAAACGGATTCCGCCGTCAAAGCGAGCCGCGTGCCGTCGGTCGCGGTGACCTGCCCCGAGGTGACCATGGTGGCCACCCGGTCGGCGATCTCGGCCGGGTCGTGCAGCACCGCGCCCTGCTCACGACGGGACACCAGCTGGCCGTCGGGCCGGTACGCCCGGTCGGCGAAAGCCTCTGCGACCGTGCGTAACCCGCGGCGGGCGGCTTCGTCGAAAAACGCCGAACCCGCCATGCCCAGCACCGGCAGCCCGGCATCCACCAGGCGCACCGCCTCGGCCACGGCGGCGGCCTGCTCGGTGTGGGTCACGATCGTGTTGTACAGCGCGCCATGCGGTTTGACGTAGGCCACCGACGAGCCGGCCGCGTGCGCTATCGCCTGCAGCGCGCCGATCTGATACACCACGTCGGCGATCAGGTCCTCGGCGGCGACGTCGATGAAGCGCCTGCCGAATCCGGCCAGGTCGCGATAGCTCACCTGCGCCCCGATGCGGACCCCACGCCCGGCGGCCGACCGGCATACCCGGATCAGGCCCGCGGGGTCGCCCGCATGAAAACCGCACGCGACGTTGGCGCTCGTGACGATGCCGAGCATGGCGTCGTCGTCACCCAGGCGCCAGACGCCAAAGCCCTCGCCCAGGTCGGCGTTGAGGTCGATACCGGCCACCCGCCCAGCTTATGGGGGCGCGGTCGGGCCGGCCTAGGCCAGGCGGCTGTGCGGCGCCCGCCTACCGCTTGGTGACCTTGGCCGCGATCTGTTGGGCGAGGTCGACCGCGGACCCGCCGGGCAGGAAGGAGCCGCAGGTGGCGACGTCGATGACGACGTTGTTGCGCGCGGTCAACGCCCGCTGGCACGTCCAGCCGTCGCTGCTGTCCTGAACCTCGGATGTGCTCAGCGTGCCCCCGACCTTGTGGGTCTCGCCTACCGCCCACACGATTTCGGGCTTGCCCGTGGGACGTTCGGAAAACTTGCGATTGGCGCACGCGAACCACCGTCGCACCGAGGCGTCGTAGAACGTGTCGGCCTTCCGCGCGGACGGGAACGCGATCACTGCCTGGATGGCGGAGTCGTTGCGGACCGCCGGGTCATCGAAGTTGTCGTCGAGGCGCTGGCCGCGCATCGCCGTCCAGCCGGTGTCCGCGTAGACGGCTGCCTGGGCCGGGCCGTCCATTGCCAGGCAGCTCTTGTCGCTGAAAGTCGAGCTCCAGTCCCACATCTCCTGCACGCCGTAGCGCAGCCGCATCCCCGCGTTGAGCAAGGAGTTGATCTGGTCCTTATCGAGCAGCAGCCCGTCGAGGGCCGCGGCGGTCAGCGGGGTCTGGGGCACTGGACCGACGGCATCCGCGGGCGAAGCGCGGCCGCCGACGACGTTGGTGCAGCCGGCCGTCAGGGCGCACACTGCCGCAAGCACCGGGAACGCGATTCGCCTGCGCACCACTGCCTTCTCCGACGTGGGGCCAATGTGTGTAACAAGCTTAGGCGGCGGACTCTTGCCGGCGCCCGATCAGCCAGCAAATCAGGTAGATCAGAAACGAGACGCTCGCGATCGCCCCGGCCGATCCAGATGAAAACTGTTTCCATTACGACCCCGCACGCTGAAGCGCGTACGCGCGGGCCCCGATCCGCTGTACCCTCACCGAACGTGAGTCCCACACCGCGCCGGCGTGCGACTCTGGCGTCGTTGGCGGACGAGCTCAACGTTTCGCGCACGACGATCTCGAATGCCTTCAATCGGCCCGATCAGCTCTCGCCCGATTTGCGTGAGCGTGTGCTCGCGACGGCCAAGCGGCTCGGATACGCCGGCCCCGACCCGGTGGCGCGATCGTTGCGCACCCGCAAGGCCGGCGCGGTCGCCCTGGTGATGGCCGAACCCCTGACCTACTTCTTCAGCGACCCGGCCGCGCGGGACTTCGTCACCGGGGTGGCGCAGTCGTGCGAGGCGTTGGGGCAGGGGCTGCTGCTGGTGGCCGTCGGGCCCAGCCGCAGCCTCAAAGACGGGACGGCCGCGGTGCTTTCGGCCGGCGTGGACGGCTTCGTGGTGTATTCGGTGTGCGACGACGATCCCTACCTGCAGGTGGCGCTGCAGCGCCGGCTGCCGGTCGTGGTGGTCGACCAACCCAAAGGGCTGGCCGGCGTTTCCCGGGTCGGCATCGACGACCGCGCCGCGATGCGCGAACTCGCCGACTACGTGCTGGGCCTGGGGCACCGCGAGATCGGGCTGCTGACCATGCGGCTGGGCCGCGACCGGCGCCAGGGTCTGGTGGACGCCGACCGGCTGCGCTCACCCGCCTTCGACGTGCAGCGCGAGCGCATCGTCGGCGTGTGGGAGGCGATGTCGGCCGCCGGGGTCGACCCCGATTCCCTGACCGTGGTGGAAAGCTACGAGCACCTGCCCGAATCGGGCGGCGCGGCCGCCAAGGTGGCCCTCGAGACCAATCCGCGGATCACCGCGCTCATGTGCACCGCGGACATCCTGGCCCTGTCCGCCATGGATTACCTGCGCGCGCACGGCATTTACGTGCCCGGCCAGATGACCGTCACCGGGTTCGACGGCGTGCCCGAGGCCGTCAACCGCGGCCTGACCACGGTGTCGCAATCCAGCCTGCAGAAGGGCCGCAGGGCCGGAGAGCTGTTGCTGAAGCCGCCGCGCTCGGGTCTGCCGGCCGTGGAACTGCTGGACACCGAGCTCGTCCGGGGCCGCACCGCCGGCCCGCCGGCGTGAGCCGGTTGGAGACTAGGCCTGTTCGGTGTCGCCGATCAGCAGCCGCACGGCCAGGTCCAGCCGCTTGCTGACGTCGGTGGCCGAGGCCCGCCGGGTGAGCCATGCCAGCAGGTTCGACAGCCACACGTCGGAGATCACCCGGGCGATGTGGTACTGGTCCTCGGTCGGCTCGCCGTCGGCCATCGCGCGCGCGAACATCGAATCGATGAGCTTCTCGACCTGGTCGACCTCGCTGGCCGCCGACGCGTCGGCGAACACGTAGGCACGCGTCATCGCCTCGGTCAGGAGGGGATTGCGTTGCATCGCGCGGTTGAGCTTGCCCACCATGAAGTTGAGCCGCTGGAACGGCGTGCCACCGGTCATCGCCGTGCGGTCCGTCTTGGCGTCGATGCGGCTGAACTCGCGGCCCAGCGCCGACACCAGCAGGTGCACCTTCGACGGGAAATACCGGTAGAGCGTTCCCACCGCGACGTCCGCGCGGTCGGCCACTGCCCGCATCTGAACTGCCTCGTAGCCGCCCTTGGAGGCGATGGCCATGGTGGCGTCCAGGATGCGCTTGCGGCGTTCCCGCTGCGCCTCCGACCCCAGTTCGGATTCCGCCAGTACCGCCACGTTTATGACCTCTCGCGGCTGCGCGTCAGACACGCGGCTCGGATTTGCGTTGGCTGGCATGTGACGGTTTGCTCCTGTTCCCGGCGGTTCGCTTGCAAACGATACGCATTCTGCGTGTGAATTTCCCACCTCCATACCGCCGCGGACAAGCGCTGTGCTGCTGTAATGGCGTTCGACTTGACGGTCGATCACTGGCACTATTAGAACACGTTCTAGTCTCGAGAGAGCGGGTTGCGTGCCAACACGTGATGGAGACATACCCGCTTGGCGGGCAGATCGCACAATCAGGACAGGGGTCCAACCCCCTTGTCCGTGGAGTCAAGGACGCGGAGGTCCTCAAGGTGGTAGCGACCGTCACCGACGAGCAGTTTGCCGCGCGCGCCCTGGTGCGCGACTGGGCCCGCAATGCGACGTCGGGGCCGGGCGGCACCGCGGCGATCCGTGACGTGGAGCAGGGCAAGACCGACGCCTGGCGGCCGGTGTTCTCCCGCCTGGCCGAGCTGGGGATCTTCGGCGTCGCGATCCCGGAGGAGTCGGGCGGCGCGGGCGGCAGCATCGAAGACCTGTGCGCGATGGTCGAGGAAGCGGCGAAAGCGCTGGTCCCCGGGCCGGTAGCCACCACCGCGTTGGCCACGTTGGTGGTCTCGGATCCCGACTTGCTGGGGGCGCTCGCTTCCGGGGAGCGCTTCGCGGGGCTGGCGCTGGAAGGCGAGATCGAGTTCGACGGCGCGACGTCAAAGGCGTCGGGCACCCTGCCGTTCGCGCTGGGCGTGGCCGAGGGCGCCGTGCTGTTGGCGCCGGCCGACGGGAAGTGGCTGCTGATCGACACCGGCGGTGCGGGTGTGCAGATCGAGCCCCTGGCTGCCAGCGACTTCTCCCGGCCGTTGGCCCGGGTGGTGCTGAACTCGGCCACGGCCACGGTGGTGTCGGACACCCGCGCACGCGTCGAGGAGCTGGCGGCGACGGTGCTGGCGGCCGAGGCGGCAGGCATCACCCGCTGGTCGCTGGAGACCGCCGTCGACTACGCCAAGGTCCGCGAGCAGTTCGGCAAGCCGATCGGCAGCTTCCAGGCCATCAAGCACATCTGCGCCGAAATGCTGTGCCGCGCAGAGCAGGCCGAGGTGGCCGCCGCCGACGCCGCGCGCGCCGCCGCCGAGGGCGACGAATCCCAGTTCTCCATCGCCGCGGCCCTGGCCGCGAGCACCGGCATCGCCGCGGTGAAGGCCAACGTCAAGGACTGCATCCAGGTGCTCGGCGGCATCGGCTGCACCTGGGAGCACGACGCGCACCTGTACCTGCGCCGGGCGCATGCCATCGGCCGATTTCTGGGCGGGGCCGAGACCTGGTTGCGCCGCATCACCGCGCTGACCCAGGCGGGTGTGCGGCGCCGGCTGGAGATCGACCTGACCGAGGTCGAGGACCGGCGGGCGGAGATCGCCGCCGCCGTGGCCCAGATCGCCGAGCTGCCCGAGGAGAAGCGGCAGGCGTCCCTGGCCGAGGCGGGCCTGCAGGCACCGCACTGGCCGGCGCCATACGGACGCGGCGCGGGTCCGGCCGAGCAGCTGCTGATCGATCAGGAGCTGACGGCGGCCGGCGTGGCCCGGCCCGACCTGGTGATCGGCTGGTGGGCGGCGCCGACCATCCTCGAACATGGCACACCGGAACAGGTCGAGCGCTTCGTGCCGGGCACTACGCGTGGCGAATTCCTTTGGTGCCAGCTGTTTTCCGAGCCCGGGGCGGGTTCGGACCTGGCCTCGCTGCGCACCAAGGCGGTCCGCACCGAGGGTGGCTGGAACCTGACCGGGCAGAAGGTGTGGACGTCGGCCGCGCACAAGGCGAAGTGGGGCGTGTGCCTGGCCCGTACCGATCCGGATGCGCCGAAACACAAAGGCATCACCTACTTTTTGGTGGAGATGAGTTCCCCGGGCATCGAGATCCGTCCGCTGCGTGAGATCACCGGTGACTCGTTGTTCAACGAGGTCTTCCTGGACAACGTGTTCGTTCCCGACGAGCTGGTGGTCGGCGAGGTGAACGACGGTTGGCGGCTGGCCCGCACCACGCTGGCCAACGAGCGGGTCGCGATGGCCAACGGAACGGCGCTGGGCAACCCGATGGAGGAACTGCTCGAGCTGCTGGCCGAGCTCGACCTCGACGCCGCGCAGCAAGATCGGTTGGGGCGGTTGATCGTTACCGCGCAGACCGGCGCGCTGCTGGATCAGCGGATCGCCCAGCTGGCCGTGGGCGGCCAAGACCCCGGGGCGCAGTCCAGCGTGCGCAAGCTCGTCGGTGTCCGCTACCGCCAGGCCCTGGCGGAGTTCACGATGGACGTGTCCGAGGGCGGCGGGCTGGTCGACCGCCGGGCCGACGGCGACCGAGCGGTGTTCGACTTCCTCAACACCCGCTGCCTGACCATCGCCGGCGGCACGGAGCAGATCCTGCTCACCGTCGCGGCGGAGCGACTTCTCGGCCTGCCGCGCTGACAAGGCTTTCGACCACTGGGGTCGTTGCCTGGGTTCGCCCGCCTCAACGGCCGATAGCTAGCTCGCAAGGTACCCTTAAAGACGAAAAGCGTAGGGAAATAGTCAATTGAGACAGTTCAGCGCGCGGCCTTAACACAAGGCTGCGGGCCCCTTTCGATACGCAACCGCGGCGGCATGCAGGCGCGGCGCAGACCACGCCGCCACCGTGTGAACCGAAACTCGTTGTGCTCAAGTGTGTCTCGTCACGGGTGTATGAATGGGTGGGATCGAGGCGGAATGCTGCGAGTGCGCGATCTTCGGGCTCAGGTTGCGCGTCGGCGTTATCAACCGCTTATTGGTGTATCGTCAATCTAATCAGTAGGCCCAGCTAATCCGGGATGAGTTAGCCATTTCGAGCTGACCGCGCCGAGCAACCGCTCACGCCGCTCACGCCGGTGCCCACTGCAGTTGGGATCGCTTGAGCGCTTTGGCTCCACTTCGTAGACCGGCGGATCCCATTGTGGACCCGGTAATTTCCAATGTCCCTAGTTTTGGCATCCTGGGTGCTTTTCCACCGACGCGATGCGGGCCGGCGCGGTTCGGCGCCGGGCTTGTCTCTGGGTTGACCGCTTATGGCGCCGACGTCAGCGTCGTGCGAGTGTCCGACGCCGCGCCGTCCTTGAGCACCCACGTCATTGGAGAGCTGATCAATGACTCACCGGCCTCCGTCGCGGCATGCGCTGACTTGTTGAACCAGAGCGACGTCGCGGTCATCCAGCATCAGCACGGCGTACACGGAGGCGTCGACGAAGACGCGGTGCTGGACATCGTCGAGAGACTGCGCGTGCCGTCGATTGTGATCGCCCATACTGTCCTCAAAAGCCCGACGCGACAACAGCGTACCGTGTTCGAGGCCATTGCCGCGCGGGCCGATCGAGTGATCGTGATGTCCGACGTGGCCGGCGAGAAGTTAAGCTGCGGCTTCGATATCGACCGCCGCAAACTCGCCGTCATCCCGCACGGAGCGAGTGTGCCGATGAGCGCGTGCATCCGGGGCGGTCGACCGACCCTGTTGACGTGGGGCTTGCTTCGACCCGGCATGGGTATCGAGCGGGTGATTGACGCGATGGGGTCGTTGAGCGGTTTGCCCGGGCGGCCGCGGTACCTGATTGCTGGTCCGACACAGCCCAGGGTGCTCGCCACCGCTGGTGAGGAGTATCGCGATGCCTTGACCGCTCAGGCACTGCGATGTGGCGTCGCGGATTCGGTGTTCTTCGATGCGGGTTACCGCAACGGCCCGATGCTGACCGCCCTCATTCAGGCCGCGGCCGTCGTCGTCTTGCCCTACGACTCGGCCGATGTGGTCACTTCGGGGGCCCTGGTCGATGCTGTCGCGAGTGGCCGGCCAGTTGTGGCCACCGCGTTCCCACACGCCGTCGAGCTGCTGGGAACCGGCGCTGGAATCGTCGTCGGGCATGACGAGCCGGATGCGCTGGTAGCTGCCCTGCGTCGTGTGCTGACGGAGCCGCGGTTCGCGAGTGCGATGGCGGCCGAGGCCCGCCGATTGGCGCCTGAGATGGCCTGGCCGGTCGTCGCCGGCGCCTATCTGGTGCTGGCGCGTCAAGTCGTTGCGCAGCGACGGGTATGGGCATGACCACAACGTCACCGGCTTCGATATCCAACAATCTGCTGCGGCTAAGCGAATCACAGGACGCCGCAACGCTATTCGTTGTCAAAGGACGACCGTCGGCGTTTGGCCGGCGATCTTGGAGGTTCAACTATGGCAGTTACCGTGACTCTGCGAGACGGAGCAATCGAAAGGTATATGCGATTCGGCGACGCCTACCGTAAGCACAGCGATGGCACGCTCGACGTCATTCGCAGTGGCGTCAAACGACCGCACACGTATGCGCGCGACGAGTGGTCCGACGTTTCGGGCGACGAAAAAAGTTGGAAGAAGTTCCGTTTCTGGGATTGATCCCACCGGGGGCAGTGGTTCGCCGGGTCCTCGCCTGCAGCGGGGAGAGCATCCTCACCGCGTCACGGCTCGGCGATCCGCGCCGCGGGGCAGCTTACAGTGGAAGCGTGGACGTCTACGCCAGGAACAACATCAAGATCGTTGGCGCTCCGGACTGGCCACTGATCCTCCTCGCGCATGGGTTCGGCTGCGATCAGCAGCTGTGGCGTCGGGTCGTCGACCGGCTGCAGTGGGACTTTCGCCTGCTGCTCATCGACCACGTCGGCTGCGGGGAGTCGGATCCGGCGTGCTGGGACGCGCAGAAATATTCGTCGCTGACGGGATACGCCGCCGATATCGTCGACATAGTTCGTGAACTTGACCTGCGCGATGTCGTGTTCGTCGGGCACTCTGTGGCGGCCATGATCGGCACGCTGGCGGTCATCGCCGAGCCCGATCGGTTCGCGAAGCTGGTCATGCTCACACCGTCGCCGTGCTACATCGATGACGACGGCTATCGGGGCGGATTCTCGCAGTCCGATATCGACGAACTCCTTGAATCCTTGGAGCTCAATTACCTGTGGCTGGTCGCACGCGATGGCACCCGTCATCATGGGGACCCCGGATCGGCCCGCGCTGCAGGACGAACTGGTCGATACCTTCTGCCGCAACGACCCCGCGCATGCTCGCGTGTTCGCCCGCGCCACATTCCTTTCCGACAACCGCGACGACCTTGCACGGATCCCAGTTCCCACGTTGGTGATTGAGTGTGCCACGGATGCGATCGCACCGCGCGAGGTCGGCGCGTATGTCCACGAACACGTTCCGGACAGTCGATTGATCACTCTCGATGCCACTGGCCACTGCCCCCAGGTGGGCGCCCCGGACGCCACCGCGTCCGCGATTTCGGCTTTCGTCCGATGGGCGTGACCGAGCCTAATCTGGAGGACTTCTGGGAGAACAGTCCCTGTGGCCAGCTCATCGCCCAGCCCGACGGCCGAATCGTCCGGGTCAACCACACCATGATCCGCTGGTTGGGCTATGAACCAAATGCATTGCAGGGAACGCTCTTCAGCGATCTCTTCACCGCTGGGGTCGGATCCACTACGAGACCCATTTCGAGCCGCTGCTCCACATGAGCGGTGAACTCAACGGTGTCACGGTCGACCTCGTGGCGGCCGACGGGGCACGTCTGCCCATGTTTCTCACCGCCAACGTCAAGACGGGCCCGCAGGGGCAGCCGGAATTGCTGCGATCAGCGCGGTCGACGCGGCCGACCGCCGGGCCTACGAGCGGGAGCTTTTGGAACAGCGCCGGCTGGCCGAGGCCGAGCACGACCGGGTACGGGCGTTTGCCGACACGTTACGCCGCTCGTTGCTGCCGCCGGTGCTGTCCCCCCGAACGGGTTGGACGCAGCAGACTACTACCACACGGCGGCCGATGACGACGTCGGCGGCGACTTCTACGATCTCTTCCCGCTGTCCCGCACGAAGTGGGGCTTCTTCCTCGGTGATGTCGTGGGGAAAGGGGTTGAGGCCGCGGTGGTCACCGGACTGACCAGGTATGTGCTGCGCTCCGCGGCTGTATCCGACGACGACCCGGTGCAGGTGTTGCACAACCTCCACGCCGTCCTCGGCCAGAAGCTCGGCACCCGGAGCGAAAGCTTCTGCACCGTGATCTACGGCAACCTGACCAGGCGGGGCACTGGCTTTGACGTCGAGCTCGGCAGCGGCGGCCATCTACCTCCTCTGCAATTGCACGCCGACGGCGGTGCCCACTACGTGGATAGCATCGGGGGTCACGCCGTCGGCCTCGTCACAGAACCGCGCTTCGTGGCCATCAGGTTCCATCTCGGGCCCGGCGACACCCTCGTGCTGTACACAGACGGACTCACCGAGGCCAGTACCGGTGTCGGCCGCGAACGATTCGACGACCGAGGGGCCCTGCTGCGCTTCGCAACATCCCATGCGCCGGCGACGGCGTCAGGCATCGTCGAAGCTGTCCACGCGTTGCTCGACGGCCTCGGTTCGGGAGTCGAGGACGACGTCGCTGTGCTGGCGCTTAGCGTGCCGCTTTCCGCCGGCGAGTTCCAGTAACTCACTGACCGGCCGCGAATCTCGATTCGATCACCACAGTCACGCGCAGCGCGGGGGATCCGCCGGTTGAGGTAGCGTCGGGGTCGCCCACGCGTCAGCGTGTTGCATGAGTGTGCCCCGAAGGCCTACGGTCAGGGCTCACGGCGTAGAGCCGCTAAGGCAGGTGTGTCAAGCAGAATGGCTCAACGCCCTCCGGATCCCTAGGGGTCCGGGCAGGCCGTACGGTCCGACTCCGGTGACGAGGGCAACGACGGTAACTGCACCAGTAGTGCAGCCGTATTCGCGGCCGACAGAAGTAGCTTGTCGCCCGATGCCGCAGTTCTGCTGACCGAGAATTGTCCGGCTTAGCTGACCTTGCGCCCTAATGTCGTGGCTCGCGGGCGACTGACTCCCATAGATCGGACCTATTTACTCATGCTGCGTTTCGCAAACTGTCCCGGGCTGCGCGTCGTCGTGGCCTGACCCCGATCAACGCGCCCGAATTTCGATGATTTCCAATGGCTATTACCGAATTACCTGAATACGCTCATCTGAGCGACGAGGACCTCGAGGCGTTCGCGGCCGATCTGGAAGCGATCCGTTGCGATATTGAGGTTTCGCGCGGCGCCAAGGACCGGGCATACATCGTGCGGGCAATCGCTTTTCAGCGTTGCCTGGAGATCGCGGCGCGGCTGGTCATTGCCACGAGCAGAGGCAAGCGCGGATGGGCCGTCGGCACGGCGGCTCTGGCCGCGGCCAAGTGCATTGAGAACATGGAGCTCGGCCATAACGTCAGCCACGGCCAATGGGATTGGATGAACGATCCCGAAATCCATTCCAGTACCGGTCTCTCCTCGCAGTGGCAACACTCCCACAACTACCGGCACCACGTCTTCGCGAACGTCGTCGGCGTCGACGACGACCTCGGGTTCGGCATCATGCGCGTCACTCGTGACGAGAATTGGCAGCGGGGCGCCTTGGTGCAACCGTTGCGGGCGGTGCTGCTGGCCCTCTTGTTTGAGTGGGGCGTGGCACTGCACTGCTTGTACTCGGTGCAGGAACGCGAGAAGACAGCTGCCGGTAAATCGGCCCACGCAAAAGCCCTGCGCCGCAAAATCGCTCGCCAGGTCGGCAAAGACTATGTTCTGTTCCCTATGCTGAGTCGCCGGCGGTGGCGCCGTACCCTGGGGGCCAACGTGGTGGCCAACGGACTGCGCAATGCGTGGGCGTATCTGGTCATCGTCTGCGGTCACTTCACCGATGGTGCGGAAAAGTTCACCGAGGCCGTGCTGGAGGATGAGACGAAGGCCGCGTGGTATCTCAGGCAGATGCTGGGCACCGAAACTTCCACGCCGGACCGGTGATGGCGTTCATGAGCGGAAACCTCTGCTACCAAATCGAGCACCACCTGTTCCCCGACCTGCCAAGTAATCGGTACCCCGAGATTGCCGCGCGGGTCCGCGCGTTGTGCGTCGCTTACGACCTTCCGTACACGACCGGCCCGTGGGTTCGTCAGTACTTGCTGACCGTCCGTACCTCTGCAAATTGGCGTTGCCGGACCGGTTCCTGTCCGCTTCTTCTGACGACGCACCAGAAACGGCCTCGGAGAACAGGTTTCGGATTGCGAGGGAACCGTCGCGCCGCTCGGGTGCAGGCGAGGATGCAAAGCGGCGGGGATTGTCGACCGCGATCATCGCCCGAAGCAACTCTGGCGGGCGCCGAAGCCGGCGCCCGTTCGCCGCTGACGCCTCCTAATCAAGGTGGCACGAAACGGAATTCGGCCGTGTGGGTCGTTATCGCTTCGGTCACTCCCGTACCTGGCGATTGACGAGACCGACAACGTACCGCGAATCGATCTCTTCGCCGCCGTCACCGTAGTAGACGCGATTTCGTCCCGGCGATCACCTGAGGATTCTCCTCCTCAACCGCACCGGTCAATGACACATTTACCCGGCCGCCGAGCCCGGTCGGCCACGACAACGGCGTCGCGCTCGTAAAGCGACCCAATTAGTGACAGGCTGGGAGGATGACGTCCCCAACGAGCCAGCTGGGCATCAATGCTGCCGCTTGGCTCCTGTTCGGCTAAATGTGGCAATCCACGAGCAGCTCCGCGCTGCTGTCGACGGCCGACGCGGGATAGCGGCCGCGGACCGCCTTTGCGAGGCCTGCGTGGACCTGCTCGACGTTGACGCAGCCGCGATCTCCATCGTGTTCGACGGCGCGAGCAGCGGAACGCTGGGCGCCAGCGGCGAACCTGCCCGTATGTATGACGAACTCCAGTTCATCCTCGGGGAGGGCCCGTGCCTGGAGTCTGTCGCCCGGCGGAATCCGGTTCTGGTCGTCGACCTCGCCGATCCTGAGGAGGCTCGCTGGCCCGCGTACGGGCCCGCCATGCTTGCCCACCAGATCAGAGGCGTCTACGCGATCCCCGTCGTGGTTGCCGGCGAATTCGTCGGTGCGCTCGACCTCTTCCGCGCGCAGCCGGGCCCGCTGCCGGGCGAGGGCCTGACCAGTGCTGTCGCCGCCGCAGAGCTCGCAGGCATTTCGCTGCTCGATCTCGTGGACGCTGACCTGCAGGCGGCGGTCGCAGACCCTAAAAGCAATGCCTGGGCCGAACTCAACGCACTGAGCCGCGCGGAGGTCAGCCAGGCCACCGGCATGCTCGTTGCTCAGCTGGAGATCGAGCCGACCGAGGCCTTGGTCCGGCTGCGCGCCCATGCTTACGCCACCGGCCGCAGCGCCACCGACGTCGCGCGCGACATCCTCGACCGCCGCCTGCGGCTCGAGGCCGACTGATGTGCGCCTGGCGGACTAGACAGTCCAGGAAGTGAGAGGGCGAAGTGACTGACACCCCTCGTGAAACCCGCGTACTCGACGCCGTCGTCTCGCTCGTCGACAGCCTGCTCGACGACTTCGACGTGGTTGAGCTGCTGACCGTGCTCACGGAGCGCAGTGCTGAGCTGCTCGACATCGACGCCGCGGGATTTCTGCTCGCCGACCCGCTGAACCAGCTCCGCCTGCTGGCCGCGACGTCGGAGCGGGCCCGCGAACTCGAGCTCTTCCAGTTACAAGCCGACGAAGGCCCGTGCTTGGATTGCTATGCCACCGGCCAACCGGTCTCGGTCGCCGACATCCAAGGGGCAATAGAGCGGTGGCCGCGGTTCGTCCCCGCCGCCGTTGGCGCCGGCTTCGCCTCCGTGCACGCCGTCCCGATGCGCGCCGCTGGCATGGTGTTGGGCGCGCTCAACTTGTTCGGCACCCGCCCGGGCGGGCTCAACGAGGCCGATCTGCTCGTTGGCCAGACCCTGGCCCACATCGCATGTGTCGCGATCCTCCAGGAACACGCACCCACACCCGCCGTCCTCGTGCCGCATTTACGCTCCGCGCTGAACAGCCGCGTCATCGTCGAGCAGGCCAAGGGCTTCCTCCGCGAAATGCTGGATGTATCTGTAGAGGAGGCGTTCCAACTGTTGCGGAGCTACGCGCGGGCCCACGGCGAACACTTGACCGACGTTTCCCGCAGATTGATGACTGATCGGTATTGCCGCCCGATACTTGTGGCGGAGTTGGCCGACTTCCTGGCCGCGCGACCGCACTAGCGGCCTCAGCGACGCCGCGCTCGCGCGCGCCGCGCGGATTCCTCGACCAGCCGCTCGGCGACGGTGTGCAGCTTGACGTTCTCAATTTGGCTGATCTGGGCGAGACGTTGAAATGCCTCCTCCGCGCCCGCACCCGATCGGCTACGGATGATGCCGATCGCCTGATCGATCACCGATCGGCTGTCCAATGCCCGCTGTAATCGCAGTGTCCGTTCATGTGCGACGGCCAGCAACTGGGCGTTATACACCGAAACGGCGGCGGGTTTGGCGAATTGGGACCCTAACTGCACCGCGTGGTCGGCGAACGCGTCGCGGGTTGCTGCGTAGGCATTGATCGAACCGATTACCTGGTCGCCGACGATCAGCGCAGCGCTAACGCGGAGTGGGTGCGCATGCGGGCTGCGGGCCACCCGGCCACCGAAGTGCGGCCAACGGATGTCACTGCCCAGCGATCCGCTCACGGTAGGGCGTTGGGACTCCATGCAGGTGATGCACGGACCTTCGTGCAGTTCGCTGTCTTGTACGGTGTCGATGTCGTGGACGAGCACCGCTGTCGCGGCCCAGGTACGGACGCCGGAGATGCCCTGCTCCGGATCGATCAGTGCGACCCCGACACCGTCGGCGCCCGGAATCGCCTGCGACGCGAACTCCGCCACATCCCGGAGAAGGTCGATCACCCCGCGGCCACCGGCCACAATCCCGGCCACTCCACGGAGCCCCGCGTAGAGCTCTGCCGCGTCTGCCTCCCGCTGGGTAGCGGAGAGTTCGGGCAATCGCGGCGTCATACGGTTCGGTTGGGCGTCGAAGTCGGCCAACTTCCCTCCTCGCGTACACCCTCGACCACAAACTTACTCTCGGTCGAGTACCGAAAGTCAGCCGATGAGTGCCAACGTGTGGGCGCGCCGCAGCTTGCCCGACGGCGTCTTGGGAATTGTTCCGGGCTCGAGCACCACCACGTTGCGCGGCCGGACGTCGACCTCGGCAACCACCTCGTGTGCCACCTGTTGCTCGATGCGGCGCACCTCGGCCGTGTTCTGCCAGTCGTTGGACTCCACGGCGATCGCGAACGTCTCTCGCGCATGTCCCGCTTCCAGTCGCACCGCCACGGCGCCACCTGGCCGTACACCGGAAACGCGCGCGGCGGCGCGTTCGATATCGGTCGGGTAGATGTTTCGCCCGGCCATGATGATCACGTCCTTGACCCGGCCGCAGAGGACGACGTGACCGGTCTCGGTGAGGTAACCCAGATCGCCGGTGTCATACCAGCCCTGGTCGTCCTGTGCCGCGACGAAACCGGCCATTGTTTCGTAACCCAGCGTCACCGGCTCACCGCGCACCTCGATGACGCCGACCGCGCGGGCGGGCAGAATGTTGCCGTCTTCGTCGACGATGCGCGCCTCCAGCCCCTGGAGTAAACGTCCGAGCGTGGCCAGTCGCCGGGTTTTGCCCTTGGTTGCGGGGACAGCCCGGTGTAGTACGGCGAGCAGGTCCGCGTCGATCTCATCGATCAATAGGCCTGCGCCGCACTCAGAGAACGACACGGCCACGGTCGTCTCGGCCATGCCGTAAGCCGGCAGGATCGCCTCCGGACGTAACCCGAACGGCTTGCCCGCTTCGCAAAGGTCTTCGACGTCGGCGGGTTCGACCTGTTCGGCGCCCGACAGGGCCCATCGCAGGGTGGAGAGGTCGAACTGGCCAGGCTGGGCCAGCCTGCGAAGGCGTTTCGCGAGCAGCGTGTAGGCGAAGTTGGGCGCCGCGGTCATGGTGCCCTTGTACTTGTCGATGAGTTTGGCCCACAGCAGCGTGTCGCGCAGAAAGTCCATCGGGGTGACCTTGACGAGTTCTGCTCCGAAATACATTGGCACGGTCAAGAATCCGGTCATGCCCATGTCATGGAACAGTGGCAGCCAGCTCACGATGACGTCGGTTTCGATGTCGACCTGCGCGCCGGTGAACATCGCCTCGGCGTTTGAAACGACATTGCGGTGCGAGATCCGTACCGCCTTGGGTGACCCGGTAGAACCCGACGTCAGCTGAAGAAGCGCGACGTCGTCATCGTTGGTCTCGACCGGATCGATCGGGCGGCTGCCAAGCAGCTGCTCGACGATGAGCACTTGCAGACCCAGGTCTGACAGCACCGGGGCCGCGGCAATGAACGGGTCCGAGATGACGACCGTCTTGGCGCCGATCATGTTGACGACAGCGGTGGTCTCCTGGGCCCAGCGCGCAAGATCGGTACGGGGAGTCGGCTGGTGGAGCATGGTGAGGCTGGCGCCGCGCATCCAGATGCCCTGGCCGATCGGCGCAATCTCGACCGGGGCGCCGGCCAGCACCGGGATGGCATCACCGCAGCCGACGCCGGCCGTGGCCAAGCCACCCGCGATCCGACGGGCCCGCTCGTGCACCTCGCCCCAGGTATGCCTGACCGGGCAGTTCGGCTCCCCGGTGACCAGACCCTTCGAACTGGACTGGGCGGTGCCATACATGGTGTCGGTGAATTTACTCAAGATCCTCCCTCCGGCTCCGGCCCTGCGGTTGACCTCCGACTGCGAGTGGGGTGTTCAACGGCGGACACGCATGACGCGTAAGCGTTGAATGGGTGGGTATGAGCCGCGAAGCTCGCCTCGAAAATTGCGGGCACGCCGCCACCACTCGTGCCGTTGCGCTGTGACTGCCGCCGGCCCGGAACTGAGGCTGACGCTGACTGCGGCGGGAGCGCCTGCTCCTTTCACGCCCGCACCGGACGGACCGTCACTCCGGGCGAAGCGAGGGGTCGAGCAGTGCAGACGTGATGACCATACGTACTGACCGGCACCCAGGTGCCGAGGCGCGCCGAAATCTCCGCCAGCTGCGGTCGTCCCCTTTGAAGCCCTGAGCACGCGACTCCGTCGATGTCGGTCCAACAGCACGACCCTGTAACTGTCGGCTATGCGGTGTGCGGACACGGTACAGGCGGGGACCTTGAACAGATCGCCACCGGACGTTTCCGGGAGGCTGGGGAGTCAACCGCACTACACCATATACCGGAAGGGTGCCCTTAAACGTCAAAACGCCACCGGCGTGCGCGTACGGTGTTTTCGGTTGGTTTCAGCCGGTCGCAGACACCACCCATAGCCGACAGCCCGTGACACGCGCGCCATGCATAGTCTTCCCGCGAAAGTTCTCGGCCTTGGGCTTGCGCGGCGCGGGCCTTGGCTGCCCGAGTTAGTGTTTGAAGGCGTCTTTGACCTTGGCCCCTGCTTGTTTGGTATTGCCCTTGAATTGGTCGGCGCGCCCCTCGGTACGCAGGCGGGTATTACCGGTGGTGCGGCCAAAAATCTTCTTGGTGGCGCCCTTTGCCCCTTCGAGCTTATGGGCGATCTTCTTACCGATACTCATTGCTTCTCACCTATTTCGTTGCGAGTTCTTACTTCAGGTATCCCAGAGCTGGCGACTGAGGCCGTACGTGTCGCCTTGACTTGGCGGCTACCAGCGTCCGCCGCCGGCGCGCGGGGAGGTCGGTTGTCGACCGTACGGCCGGCGGACGAGGGGACCCCACTTACTTTTCGGTCGGATCCCTGCTGTTTCCGAGTTCACGGTTGCGCCGCCTGCCACGGCGGGCTGGCGGTCGAAGTCGCGGTCTCTGTTCAAGAACTCCGCTTCACGCTGGGACCTTTGCAGTTCACGTCGGGCGTCGCGGCCGCGTGCCGCGGTGCGCCGCGCACCGGCCAGCAATACGCTCATACCCAGCATCGCCAGCGCGCCAATCGCGATCCCGAAGAGGAACAGGGTGCCGGTCGATCCCGTGACGTGATAGCCCCACACCGAGAAGTTCTCGCTCAACGGATGCGTGGGTCCGGCATTGTTGAGGACGCCGGTGAATCCCACGATGACGGCGAAGAGTAGAACAACCAATCCAACGATGACAATCATGTCGAAGTCTCCAATTTGCAGTGCAGAAGTTCATTACACGCCTCAATCTCGAGCGTGTCAACACCGTTGACCCCTGGTGTAGGTCTACGGTTGGAATCCCATTTCACGTGCGTTTCGCAGCCTGCTCGCTCCCGTGTGACGTCACGGTGGTTGCGGCCGGAAAGGACGGCCGGTCAGGGGGTTTCAGCGGGCTTGGCCCCGGGTCCGGCAACTACGCCGTTCGTCGGCCGAGGCCCGGTTCGCGTTGACGTGCCGGCCCCAATCGCGGTGCTGACCGGATGGGGTGGGGACGCGGCGGCCGAATTCTCTCTGGCGAGGAAGGCGCCCAGTTCACCGATCGCACTCATGAGAGGTGCCGGGAAAACAATGGTGGTGTTCTTCTCCACCCCGAGTTCGACGAGCGTCTGCAGGTTGCGCAGTTGCAACGCCAGCGGGTGCGCCATCATCGTGTCCGACGCCTCACCCAACGCGGCTGCGGCCATCGATTCGCCCTCTGCCGCAATAATTTTGGCTCGCTTCTCGCGCTCGGCCTCGGCTTGCCGAGCCATCGCGCGTTTCATGCTGTCGGGCAACTGGATGTCTTTGAGCTCGACCAGTGTCACTTCGACACCCCATTCAAGTGTTGCGATGTCGAGGATCTTTCGGATATCGGCGTTGATGGTGTCGGTCTCCGACAGCGCCTGGTCAAGGGTGTGCTGGCCGACGACCTTACGCAGGGTGGTCTGCGCGATCTGGTTGATTGCGGCGTGGACGTTCTCGATGGCGATCACCGATTTCACCGCGTCGATAACCCGGAAGTAAGCGACCGCCGAAATGTCGACGCTGACATTGTCGCGGGTGATGATGCCCTGGGACTGGATCGGCATCGTCACAATTCGCAACGACACCTTCATCAGCCGGTCGATGACCGGGATGATCAAGGCCAGCCCGGGGTCCTTAACAGCCACCACCTTGCCGAGGCGGAACAACACCCCCTTCTCGTACTGGGTCACCACTCTGACCGACAACGACAACACGATCAGGGCGACAACGAGCAGCACCACCACCAGGATGATCAGAGCTTTCATGGCATGTCCTTCAGAGATATCGAGGAATCTGGGATTCGGGCCTCGTCGCAAAAGAAGCCGACGTCAGGCGTGAGTTAGCCGGCGAGGCAAGCGTCGTCGGGATCTGGGACGCCCGCGCGTGGGTGGGCTGAGGGGAATTGAGTGAAGTGGTGATGGGTGACCTGACGCGCATCGATCAACGGCGTGTGAGGGTTCGGAGCCGATGCTCCTTGAGTTAGGCGGCGGACAGCCGAACTCATCCCGGACCAGCTGAGATTCTCAGCACCCTCGACGCTACACCCGTTTGACTGCTCGGATTGGCCAGCCGATTGACTAAACATGTCGCGCAGCGGGGGCTCTGACGCATACACGGCATGCAGCAATACTGTTCGGCCATCGTCTGGCCACCGACACCGGAACCGAATGACGGTGTCTGCTTTTCGAACACGCACCGGCTCATCGCTCTCACAGTCCGTATCAACAGTGGGGCGCTACTATTACTCTGACAACCGCCTTTCGACGGTTGGTCCGCGGCTGGGGCGCCGGGCTTCGGTGTGGATGTGCAGTTCCGGCAAGATAATTGGGCGCAGCGATGACGGAGTTTACCGAGGACGCCAGTGGTTTGCCGTTGGGGTCGCTGAGCGTGCAGCAGGCCAGTGCCGATGCGGCCGATTTGCGGGCCGGGATCGACGACCTGGCGGGCTTGGTGGCGGGCAGTCTGGGCTTGCCTGAGTTGCTGGCTGAGGTGTCGACGTTCGCGGTGCACGCGATACCGGGTGCCGACGGTGCCGGGGTGACCTTGTTGGAGGTCGATCGGGTGGACAACATGGTGGAAGCGTTGGCGGCCAGCGCTCCATTTGTCGCCGAGATCGACGAGATCCAGTACGTGACCCTCAAGGAGGGGCCCTGCATTACCGCAGCATTGGAGCGGCGCACGGTGCGGTCTGGGTCGTTGGGTGGGGAGAAGATGTGGCCGCGCTTCGGTCCCCGGGTGGGGCGTTTGGGGGTGCACAGTGCGCTGTCGCTGCCACTGCTGCTCTCGGATCAGGTGATTGGAGCTATCAATGTCTACGCCCACGACAAAGACGTCTTCGATGAGCACGCCGCCGAGTTGGGGGAGCTGTTCGCCAAACCCGCGGCGGTGGCGGTGCACAATGCACAGACCCTCGCGCACGCGTTGACGCTGACCACCCAGTTGCGGATGGCGCTGTCGACGCGCCCGGTGATCGATCAGGCGATCGGCCTGATTCGGGGACGCACCGGGCGCAGTGCGGAGGAGGCGTTCACTCAGCTGCGGACGATCAGCCAAGTCGAACACCGCAAATTGGGTGAAGTGGCCCAACATATCGTCGATGAAGCCGTGCGCCGCGCTCGCGCCCGCGCCCGGCGCAACCTGACCTGAGCCTGACCGGGAGGTCGGCCTACGCCCGAACTGCTGCCGCACGAAGTGGCGCGCGTAGGTTAAAGGGCGGGGAAACAGTCAAGGCGACGGGTCCTGGCTCGCGTCGCAGGTTCCCCACCCTGCAGGCGACTTGCCTGTGCGGCCCGGCAGGTTCGATCCGCGCTCGGGAGCGCCCAGCGGAACCATCCCGTGATGAAAATCGGTGCGGCCCTGGCCGCTGATTTGGACATCCTCACCGCCGCCCTGGATCAACCCGGCGCCGATGTGCTGCACACTCTGCATCAACTGGGTGTCAACGCGCGAGCGGCGGTGCCCACCTATCTCGGCCTACGCGTTACCGTTGACGGCAGTGATCCGCCGATCGCGTTCACCATCCTCGAGGACCGCGCCGCGGCGGACGATGTTCGCTCATCCCTTCGGCTGAGGCTGCCCGGTGTCGGTGGCGGCCGGTCATCGCTATCGGTTTCCCTCATCCTCTACGCCGCGACGCCGGGAACCTTTATCGACCTCACCGCTGACCTGGCGTGGTTAACCGGACGCCCGCCCAGCGACTTCGTTCTCGATCAGCACCTGCCCGGCCCAGCCAGGCCGGACGCCGGGACGTGTCTGCGGACGGTGTCGGTCATCAATCAGGCCATCGGCGTCCTCATCGGACGCGGCTATACCCCGGAGCAAGCTGATCGAGAACTGGACACTCAGGGCGAACGATCGAGTACCGAGCGACACGCCATCGCGCAGTTCATCCTCGACACGCTCGCCGCCGCAGACCCGGAACAACGCGGCGCACGCGGATCAGGACCCAATATCGGCTGAGTGCATTGATCGCGCAAAGCCAGGCGGCGCGGTAGCGCCCATATGCCCGCGGCGTGTGGTGTAAGCGGCATCTCCGCAGCGGGTCAACCAATGCGCTCGCTGCGTAACAACAATCCAGGTCCACCTGCGACACAGCAGCGACAACGGACGACTCGATCGCAGCATGGAAGATCCGAATTATGCTGGCGTCCAAGCTAACCGTGAATTCAGACCCGAGCACACGGTGATGAGGGTGGCCTCGGGCCGGGTGGCAGGTCTCGCGGTGACGGATTCGGGCCCGATTTCCTGGGCGACGGGCGTGTTCATCGCCAGGGTGGTCATTACCTTCGGCGCGTTGTCGATCAGCGAGCGGCCGTTGAAACTGACGAAGCTGAACACTGCCGGTGTGCCGACGGTTGTAGGGCAAGATGTTGGGAAACAGCCCGTGGGCAACAACGGTCCCGTATGGGGGTACCGAATCTGACTGTCCGTTCTGAGGATCCGCCAAATATCGGGAATTGGTATAAGTCAAAGGTGCAGTGATGGTGCGTCGCCTGGCCCGCCCCGGGGGCCCCGCGCCAAAACGCCGCCGAGTCCTCACCATCTGGCTGCACACCTGCGTTCACCACCGCGCTCGCGCCGGCACTCGACGGTCGACTAGCCGCGGATCCCCCAGAAGGGTAACGTTGTTGTTGCTGAGTCCTTCAGCCAGTCCGGAAAGAGTTTAGCTGTACGCCGCCGAACTCGATGAGCTTCAGCTCGCGCCGTACATTCCGATACCTGACTGAGCGGTCGAGACGACATGCATTCCAGTCATCCCCTCGTTACCCGGGACCTCCGATGACCACCAACTCCGCGTTCACCCCGGTCCGTGTCCGTCGGCTTGTCGACAGGACAATTCAAATCAGCTGGGGACCAAGCTAAATGACCACCTTCAGGCACTGACCCCGGAAATTCTCCCAAACATCTCTCCAGAAATTAGGTAGATATCATGATCACTCTCGGAATCGTTCTTATCGTCCTCGGGCTCCTCCTGCCTGCCCTCGTCCCCACCTTCGCCTACGCTCATATTTGCTTGGTCATTGGGGTAATCCTCCTTGTCGTCGGACTGTTACTCGCAGTGGTGGGACGGATGGGGCACGCCGTCGGCGGCCGCCGCCACTACTACTGACCCGGCCAGGTATAGCAGTGGCTACCCGGCTCGGCCGCTCATCGGCGCGAGCCGGCGGCCTCACGAGCTAAGTCCGCCAACCAGAAGCAACCGCAGACTGTTGACCGTCTGCGGCTGAACTTCGCAGCCCAGCATTTGGTCGAATCGAGCCACCGAAAGTAGTGGCCTCGCTTATCGCGGCTGGGCTTTTGTCGGTGGCTTATGACGCTGGGAACCCAACAAGCACGGAAGGGAACACATTGGCAATTACAAACATTCCGGCGTTCGCGCACCTGACCGACGCCGATGTCGAGAATCTGGCCGTCGAGCTGGACGCGGTCCGGCTGGAAATCGAGGATTCCCTGGGCGAGCACGACGCCCACTACATCCGCCACACTATCGCGGCGCAACGCGCCCTCGATGTCGTCGGCCGGCTCATGCTGACCGGCAGTTCGAAACGCTGGGCCTGGTGGGGCGGGACGGTGACACTCGGCCTGGCCAAGATCATCGAGAATATGGAGATCGGCCACAATGTCATGCACGGTCAGTGGAACTGGATGAACGATCCCGAGATCCATTCCTCGACGTGGGAGTGGGACATGAGTGGGGCGTCAAAACACTGGCGCTTCACCCACAACTTTCAGCACCACAAGTACACCAACATCCTCGGCATGGATGACGACGTCGGCTACACCGTGCTTCGAGTTACCCGCGACCAACCCTGGGAGCCCTTCAACATCGGCAACCTGTTGTTCAACGCCATCCTCGCGCTCGGATTTGAGTGGGGAATTGGCTTGCAGCCCATAGACTTCGGCAAGGTCTTCAAGGCCGGCACGGACCGTGCAATGACCGTCGAGCAGGTGCGCGAGTTTTCAGCCAAGGCCGGCAGGCAGGTGGTCAAGGACTATGTCGCGTTGCCTGCGCTCACCTCGCTATCGCCGGCCGCGACCTACAAATCGACGTTGACGGCCAACATGGCGGCTAACGTGATCCGCAACATCTGGGCCAACGCGGTCATCTTCTGTGGGCATTTCCCTGATGGCGCAGAGAAATTCACCAAAAACGACACGATCGACGAAACGAAGGGTCAGTGGTATCTGCGCCAGATGCTGGGCAGTGCCAACTTCGAAGCCGGACCGGCGCTGCGGTTTATGAGCGGCAACCTGTGTCACCAAATCGAGCACCACCTTTACCCCGATCTGCCCAGCAACCGGCTGCATGAGATCGCGGTGCGAGTGCGTGAAGTCTGCGACAAGTACGACTTGCCTTACACCACTGGCTCATTCCTGATGCAGTACGCCAAGACTTGGCGCACCATCGCGAAACTGTCGCTGCCGGACCGCTACTTGCGCGACACCGCCGACGACGCGCCCGAGACTCGCAGCGAGCGAATGTTTAGCCAACTGGAACCTGGTTTCGCCGGGACCGACCTAGCGACAGGACGCCGCCGCGGTCTCAAGACGGCCATCGCAGCGGTCCGCCAATGGCGGTTCAAGTGACCGAGATGAACTATGTCGATTTGCACGGTGAACGCCTTTCCTATCGAGACGCCGGGGCCGGCGAGGCGCTGCTGTTGATTCATGGCATGGCCGGAAGCTCGGCGACCTGGCGGGCGGTCATTCCCGAATTGTCGAAGAAGTATCGGATGGTGGCACCGGACCTGTTGGGGCACGGTGAATCCGCCAAGCCGCGCGGTGACTATTCGCTGGGTGCGTTCGCGGCGTTGCTGCGTGATCTGCTCGATGAACTCCGCATCAGGCGGGCGACCGTGGGATGCTCCTCTTCGATCGGATCGAACGCTACTACAACGGTGTCGCCGCACAATTGGATCTCGGCCAGCTGCCACCCAAACCCGTTGGGAGGCCGTGCGGCGAAGCGCTGGTCATAGTCCCGGTCGTCACAATCAGCAAGGTCGTCGTGTGTGCGTTGCAGGTGGCGATGCGGCTTGGCGGCGAAGTCGTCCCGGTCGCCGTCGACACCGACCCCGACACCACCCGCCGGCTCTGCGCGCTCTGGAAACAATGGGACCCCGGGCTTGACCTAAGGGTCCTGCCCAGCCCGCACCGCGCCTTAGTGTCCCCCGCCGTCGGGCTTGTCCGAAGCCAAGTCGAGAAGGGCCGATTCGTCATCGTCTTGCTTGCCTACATGCGACATACGGCCGGTGTTGAGACGATATCTCACAAGCGATTTGACTGAGCGCCGAGATCGAAAGCGAATAGAAGCGGGCGCTCTCCTGAGTTTGCTGGTGTCGTGAATTCGATTCAGCTTGGTCCGAGGGACGCAAGGCCGGTCGCCGCGCGACGACACGCGTTGCGGCAATCTCGAACACCTCGGCGCACGCCTCCGGTCAACGGCGGACACTGCCACGGAAGGGAAACGCTCGGTTGCTCTAGCATCATCGACTCAGCCGTTGCCACACGTCTTTGCCTGTGGGACACCGGGACGCCCAAACGGGTCACAATGAATAACTCCGAAGAAGAACAGCTAGATGTCCACGGCGGAAACGCCTTTCATCTACGTACGGGATTGACAGAGAAGAATCGTCGGCACCTAGCGGAGGCGTGGCCGATCCTCGGGGCCCACCTGAGAAGGTGCGAACCCCAAGTTGGTGGTTGTGGATTTCTCCTGACAGGGCCGCAATGACAAGGCGAAGCGCGCCACCTTGCACACCCGGCCCGCCCGCCGCTGCACACCTGGTAGCGGTCTTCGGGCTGCAGCGTAATCAGCAGCGCCGCAAAGCGTTATCGGCGATGCGCGCCATTGACAGCCGACCCAAACCAGCCGGCTCGCTTTTGCGGCTAAATAGAGAAAGAGATGAGATGACGTACGTACTCGAAGGACCAGTTACTGCCAACGCTGCCGGCGTGAGCAGATCGACGACTACGGCCAGCGCCAGGCCGTATCTGACCGCCGGGGATGTGCTTCGTGCGGGAATGCGCCGCACCGCGGAGCGCAGACAAACTGCTGCGGCGGAGTCGACATGGGATTCCGAAGGCGGCGCGGCCGATCAGCGGACAAAACATGGGGAGCACGGGACTGGCGTTCTGGTGCCGGCGGCGCTAGAGACGCCGGGCCGCATGGCTCCGTAACCGGCGTTTGCCGAACGATACGCCACCTTTACGCCTCTTGCCCGGATGCGAAACCGCCGGACTACGGCGCGCCGCGATGACCTTAGATTCGACGGTATGCCCGACACATATTGCGGCATTTGGTCAGCCAGGACAGCTGTGGCCATCTCGGGGATCGAAAGCGACGAATACGCGTGCAGCGTCTCCTGGACGAGAAACGCGGGTTTCATGCGGCGAGGGTGATGCCGATCAGTTACAGGGTGGTTGTCCCTAGTTTCGCCGAGCGCGCTTGCCTTCCAACGGGACTCACTCGACCGTTGCTCAAAGCACCCGGTGTTGACTTACGAGTCGAACTGGACTCGCTGGTTTTTCTCAGGGGAGCGAAAGTCGTCCCCCTGGATATCGGAATGGTGGGCGGATACATCTTTTGCGCCGCCGTCAGGGGCGATGAAACCAGAAACCTTTGTCGTTGTTGAACCATTTGACTGTGCACATGCGCAGTACGACGCGCACGTCCCGGATCCGAAAAGGGCTAACTCCACTGGGGTGGCGACGGCACGAACCTCAATGGCGCGCGACGACGGTTTCGCACCTGGTAGGGCCCCACCAGAGCGAATTGTGGCGTAACGTTGGCGAGCCGTTTCGTTGTCAGCGGTAGCCTCGGTGCCTTCCACGGCATTCCCATCGAGATCACCCGCAATGTGATTTCTCCGTCGGCCCGTTTCGCGGGCTGAATCGATCGAACTGCGAAGGGTGCTTGATGAAGCGAGCAGGACCGCCGAGCGGTGCCATTGCATCCCAACCGATTTCGGTAACAGATGTGACCGCAGACTCGTTGGGGCAGCGGGACGAGTGGACGGCTTCCCCGTTGACGGATCGCTCGGCATACACGATCGGTACGGCAGGGCCCCGGCGCCCCACCAGCCCGGTGCGGCTCACTCTCGCATACCGGCTCGGGAACAAGATCGATGGCGCCTGGTGGCCCCGTACCGGGATGATCTCGCGAGAGCTGACCGAGTTGGTCTTTGTCTTGGACGCCCGATTGGGTCAGATCAGCGAAATAGACGTCAACTGGCCATCGTTGCAACGCCAGCACGACCTGAATTGGGACTGGTGGCAGGGGATACGCCCACACGTTATGACGGTTGGCGGCCGCGATGGGCGGGCGACCCTTTTGATCGTTCCCCACCGGACCGGTGCCGCACTCGCGGTGATGGTGTTACGCCAGGCCGCAGGCCTGCCCGTATTCGAGGCGCCTCGCAATTCTCGCGGCTTTCAGGTAGCCGAATCGATCGTTCGCTTGGCCCGAGGCGAGCAAATGTTCGAAGCGCGGGGCGCGCGGCGGATTGCGCGGTGATGCCCCAAGACCGTCGGGATTGAGCCGAGCCCGGTCCGCCCGACGCGCGTCCCGTGTCGGCGACGTGCTGTGCGGATCGTTGAGATCTAGGGCTTTACGGACAGGCTTATGTGGAAGTTTCCGCGTCGGCAGCGCTTGTCGCGAGGAGGTTCTCGACCGCCGAGGCATTGCTCGGGCCGGCTGCGGTCATCATAATGGCGTGTGCCTGGGCTGAGTCAGCCTGCAGGGAGACAACCAATAAGACGATTCTGCCGGAATTAAGGCCAAGCACTTCGACGGTGCTGGCCGGCTGGCGGCGATATCCGTCGATACGTACCGTTCGCCCGCCGGTCGCGATTTTCTTTGGCGGCGTTGCCCATTCGTTGACGTTGTAGATCACGCGGCCGATCGGTCCGAGCCGAACCGAGAGGACCGATAACAAGTCTGGCAGCTCTGCAGTGAGGTCGTCACTGTGCGGCCACCATGCACCGTCGACGTATCCGCTCGTCGGCGCTTTGGATTTCAGCCTCAGGCGCGGCGTGTGTGCGGGCGGGGTATGCCGGTGCGCGGCGTCCGTTTGGTCTTTTTTCAGCGTCAAAGTGACGCTCCCGTCTTGACCGCGAGACCGGTCAATTCATTCGACTCGGCGACGACATGGCATTGATTAGTCAGGTACGGAATATCGCCGATGATTCCTACGCTACACGCGCTGTCGAGAGGGTAGGCGGGTACGGCGGCTGCCGCGCATCGCGCACGCATAGCAGCACCGCCGACGGGTCGCTACCCGGCGGGCGTGATCACGGCAGACACTTCGCTGGAGAGCAAAGTTTCCCCCGGATTTGTCGATGAGGTCGCTTGATCCCGTCAGTCGGTCAGGCTTGCGCCCGAGCTGCGAGAGCCGAATTAGGTTGCGGCGACACGGTGAGCGCTGTACCCAGTGGTGGCTGTGGCTGACCTTCGAGTCGTTTTGTTTTTGCCGTATTTGACCATACCGTGGGAGTCAGCAATTGATCGAGCAGGTTGCGTTTGTAGTCCGTTGCTAGATGGCCGTTGGTTTGCAACTGGGTGTTAAGCAGTCAGCACCAGACTGGCCGCCGTCGATGCTCTACTGTGTGCGCCAACGCAGTACGTCTCCGATAAAGCCGATAATTCGGCGCGGGCCTGCGGGCTCAACAGCTCCTGGGCAAGTGCCGAAGTCAGGCGTTACTCGCTTCCGTGGCCCGCCTCGTGGTTTGCGACAGCTGAGCTGGTGTCGCCGGGAACAGTGGCGGCGGCGCGGCTGCCGGCGCCCCTTGGTTCCAGACCAAGCCGGCGTAGCGTGGAAGAAGCGTCGGGGGTCTTCCGTTCGTGACCGTCATGGTTGCGTCATCGCCGATTCGAATGATTTGGCCGGTCTCGCGGTCCAGACGGGAGCGTCCGCTATGACGCGAGTGAAAGTCGGCAACGGAGTGAATTTGGACGGCACGCGGAACTTCCGCATGCCGCGGTTTCGATTGAAACCCAAGGCGCATGGCAGCGGGCATGTGGATGGCGCATGGTGGCCACGCAGCGATGACCTGATGATGGAGCTGCCGGATCTGATCGAGGTTCTGTCGGGGCGCCTGGGTGCCGTCGGCCAGGTGATGTATCACCCCGGCGAATGGGCAACGACGCCTACTGAACTCGTCACCAGCGAGCGTGCGGTCCACCTTGACGGATCCCGTGGCCAGCACCCCAACACGGTCGAAGTCCTTGACGCCAAAGGCAACAAGCTCGTCTTCCTGGTCGTCCCGGCTCACATCGATCCAGACCAGGCGCACGCGATTGTGATGGCAGCCGCCGCGTCGGGCAACGCGTCAAGCGTCGACACCCTGCTCATGATCAGCGTGCAGGACAGGGAAAGCCGCACCGAGCGGGACGCCGCGCGTGAGCGCTGGGATTCGCAATGCAACGCCAAACCGGTCGAAGCGTCACGATCGATCCTCGACCCTGCGGCAGTTTGTTCCGGCGCCTTTTCCATACCGCGGCGCTCCACCGCACCATAACTAGGTCATCCATTGCAACAGTCGTTGTTTATCCCTTCGCCGGGCGGCATGGTGGTCGTTAGGGGCAGCGGCGCACAAGGATTCGTTGGAAAGGGGATGGTGCGCTGATGGTTGCGCGATTGTTGGGGATCGATGCGTTGTCGCTGCATACCCAGAGCTCGAAGATGCCTGCCCACACGGTCACGCTGGTCATCATCGACGCGCCCGATCGCTTCAGCCACCATCGGCTACACCAACTGGTGGTGGCGTCGCTGCCGCAGATGGCGCGCTTTCGCAGCCGATTGGTGGACAAGCCCCTAGGTCTCGGGCAGCCGCTATGGGCCGAGATCGAGGACTATGACGCCTCTCCGCAGATCCATTGCGCAACAGTTCGCGCCCCCGGTGGCCGGCGCGAGTTGGCCGATCTCATCGGCGACCTAAGTACGGCGCGTCACGATTCCCGTGACCGGCTCTGGGAAGCGTGGAGTATCGACGGTCTGGCGGGCGGCCGCTGGGCATTGGCGGTGAAGACGTCGCCTGTGCTGAATGACGGAGCGGCAGGGATGGCGTCTCTGTGGCCGCGGCTGCTGACGACTTTGCCGCACGCCGACGCGACAAATAATCTGCCGGCCGAGCCTAGCCTCGGCTCGGCGCCGTCCGCCGGCGACGTCGTTACCGATGTGGTGAGCGAGATCGCCGAGAACCATGTCACGGGCCTGTGGCTGGCTGCTCAGACCATGTCTGGTGTGCTGCGGGCACTACGGGATCGGCTGTCCGGCACCGCTGGACGGGACTCCATGGCGCCGACAGCATCGCCAATGAGCGGGCCGGTGCCGCACACCGCATTCAACGCGCCACCGACCGAGCGGCGCGCAGTCGCCTTTGCCTCGATCCGGCTGGCAGACGTGAAGACGGTCAGCGACGCGTTCGGCGGCAGCATCCCCAACGTTGTGCTAGCCGCCTGCACGCTGTCACTGCGCGCTTGGCTGCAACAGCACGACAAGGTGCCCGACGATCCGCTGCTCATGCGGATGCCGTTCGAGTTACCGGCCACGGATCCGCCACACATCGGTAAGTCGCTGACTGTGGGGCGACTTCGCATCCCGGTGCACCTCGACGACCCTGTGCAGGTCCTCGCCAATCTGCATACCGCCACCGAACGGCTGAACGCCATCCGCGGCGGAAGCAATCAAAAGGGTTGTCCTACAGTTGATGTGGCGACGCTGGCGTCGCTTATGCCACCGAGCGTAGCTCGCGTCGGTACGCAGCTCTACACACGATCAGGTCTGCGGCACCGGTTCGAGCCGATCTGTCACGGCAGCGTCTCCTACATCGCCAATGGGCCGGTGCCGGCGTATTGCGCCGGCGCCAAGGTCGTCGGTATGCATAGCGTAGCGCCACTAGCCGAGGGGGGTGGGCTGAACGTTGCGCTGACCTCCCATGGTGAGAAGCTGGACGTGAGCGTTTGCGCATGCCCCGACAGCGTGCCTGGAGTCGACGATATCGCCACCGGAATCGCGCGCTCTGTCGATGTTTTGCTGTCCGCAGCAAAGGAATCTCCTCGCGGACAAGGCCGTTCCGTTGTCAGTGAGATGACGACACACCCCGCGAATCGTCCACGGGGTAGAAGCTATGACACGTTCAGGTAAGTCCCGGTGGGATCCACGAGTGCCGCAGCCTATCGGGATGTTTCGGCTCGCATCTTACGAATGGGGAGATAAACCGCTGGCTCGCCCGGATTTCAGGAGAACGTGGTGACCGCGCAGGTGCTCGGCGACGTGATGTTGACCCCGGAGTAGACGACCTGAATGTGCGTGCAGGCGATGACGTTGTTGTCGGTCTTGGGCTGGCCGGTCTGCCAGTCGGTGGAGTCGATGCGCCCGTTGGTCTGGTACTTCTCCGGCGGGCCCTCACCCATGTAGATCGTGGTGATCTCGTCGGAACCCATCGACTTCATCACCCGCTCGTACTGGCCGTCGGCGTGCGCGTCGAGGTAGGCCAGCCGGTTCGAGGAGCGGATCTCGGTGGTTTGCCGGGCCCACAGGCTGGGCGGGAAGCCGGTCACCCCACCGGGCGTCAACATGTCCGCCCCGGCGGTGAAGTCGCAGTGGCCATCGGCCTTGAAGCAATTGAGGATGACGCGCGTCTCCAGTTGGTTGGGGCCATCCAGGGGGAACAGCGTGGTGGCGGTGTTGCTCGCCGCCGCGCACACCGCGGCGGGCAGAAACATCGGCATCACTGCGACGACTGCGAATCCCGATACCAGCCGCATCATCGATGTTCCTTTCCCTCTGACCCCGGGGTGAACTTAACCCCGCGACTATTCGTCGTAGGTGACTTCTACCGAATCAGATTCCGGGTGAGATTGACAGGCCAGAATCAGGCCCTCGTCCAGATCCTGCTGCTCGAGCACGTCGTTGACCTCCATGCTCACGTCGCCCTTGCGCAGCGTGCACGCGCACGCGCCGCAGTGACCCTCGCGACAGGAGAAGGGCGCGTCGAGGCCCTTGGCCAGCAGGACGTCGAGCAGCTTGGCGTTGCGCGGCCACGACACGGTGTGGGTTTCGCCATCCAGCTCGACCACCGCGGTCGCCGGCGGCTCGTCACCTTCGGCGGTGTCCTCGATCTTCACCTCCGCGAACGGGTCAGACTCCAGCGACTTGAACACTTCGATATGTATCTGCGGCGCAGGCACTTTCAGCGTGTGCAGCGCTTCTTTCGCCGAGTCCATGAAGGCGCCAGGGCCGCAGATGTAGACGGGCCGATCCGTGTAGGGGGCGGCCAGCTTGGCCAGCGCGGCCACGCTGGGCAGGCCCTGCAGCGATTCCAGCCAGTGCAGCACCGTGAGCCGGTCGGAATATTTGGCGGACAGCTCCCGCAGGGCGTCGGAGAAGATCACCGAATTTTCGTCGCGGTTGGCGTAGACCAGCGTCACCTGCCCGCTGCCCTCGGCCAGGGCCGACTTGCAGATCGACATGATCGGGGTGATCCCGCTGCCGGCGGCCATCAACAGGAAGTCGTCGCCCAGCGTTTTGGGCACGAAGTTGCCCGACGGGGCCAGCACGTGGATCCGCATGCCTTTGTGCGCGTGGTCGCACAGCCAGTTGGAGGCGTAACCGTCCGAGGTGCGTTTGACCGTGACCGTCAGAGCGTCGTCGGTGAACGGCGAGCTGCACAACGAATAGCAGCGGGCCACCGAGCCGGTGCGCTCGCTAGGAACGCGCAGCGTCAGGAACTGGCCCGGCGCGTACCGTAGCCGCTCGGGCGGGATTTCGGGGTCGCCCACGTCGTCGGGCACCGCGAACACCAGGGACCGCGCATCGTCGGTCTCTGCGATGACCTCGGCGACCTGCAGTTCAAGGACGTGGTCACCGAGTGGCTCGTCGGGTGTTTGGTCCGGATCAGCCTCGGTCAAGGCCCTCCCTTCCTTTCGTTGCAACTAGAACATGTTACAGAAAAGCGGATTCGTATCGCTACCAGCCGCAGGAATACCCTGCTCGACACAAATCGGAACGTGTTCTAGTCTCTGGTGTAAGTCCGCTGAGTAAGTCTGGCGCAGGAGGCAAACGTAAGTGACGTCCATTCAACAGCGTGATGCGCAGTCGGTTTTGGCTGGCATCGATGATCTGCTCCCGCAGATTCGCGAACGCGCTCAGGCGACGGAGGACCTGCGGCGGCTGCCCGACGAGACCGTTCAGGACCTTCAGGATGTGGGCTTCTTCACCCTGTTGCAGCCCGAGCAGTGGGGCGGGTTGCAGTGCGATCCGACGCTGTTCTACGAGGCGGTGCGGCGGCTCGCCAGCGCGTGTGGTTCCACCGGCTGGGTGAGCTCGATCATCGGCGTGCACAACTGGCACCTGGCGCTGTTCGACCAGCAGGCGCAGGAGGAGGTCTGGGGCGAGGACCCCACGACCCGGGTCTCGTCGTCGTATGCCCCGATGGGTGCGGGCGTGGTGACCGACGGCGGCTACCTGGTCAACGGTTCGTGGAACTGGTCGTCGGGGTGTGACCACGCGACGTGGGCGTTCCTCGGCGGTCCGGTGATCAAGGACGGCCGGCCGGTCGACTTCGGCAGCTTCCTGATCCCGCGCAGCGAGTACCGCATCGACGACGTGTGGCATGTCGTCGGCCTGCGCGGCACCGGCAGCAACACCGTCGTCGTCAAGGATGTGTTCGTGCCGCGGCACCGGTTCCTGTCGTACAAGGCGATGAACGACGGCACCGCGGGTGGGTACGAGAACAACACCGCCGCGGTCTACAAGATGCCTTGGGGCACAATGCATCCCACCACCATCTCGGCGCCGATTGTCGGCATGGCCTACGGCGCGTACGACGCGCACGTCGAGCACCAGGGCAAGCGGGTGCGCGCCGCGTTCGCCGGTGAGAAGGCCAAGGACGACCCGTTCGCCAAGGTTCGCATCGCCGAAGCGGCCAGCGACATCGACGCGGCATGGCGCCAGCTGAGCGGCAACGTCGCCGACGAGTACGCGCTGCTGTCGGCCGGCAAGGAGATCCCGTTCGACCTGCGTGCCCGCGCTCGCCGCGACCAGGTGCGCGCCACCGGCCGCGCGATCGCCTCCATCGACCGGCTGTTCGAGGCTTCCGGTGCCACGGCCCTGGGCAACGACCAACCGGTGCAACGGTTCTGGCGCGACGCCCACGCCGGCCGGGTGCACGCGGCCAACGACCCCGAGCGGGCCTACCAGATCTTCGGGAACAACGAGTTCGGGTTGCCGCCCGGCGACACCATGGTCTGATCAGTGACTGCGACCGAGGAATTGACCTTCGAGTCCACCTCGCGCTTCGCAGAGGTGGACGTGGATGGGCCACTGAAGCTGCACTACCACGAGGCCGGCGTGGGCAACGAGCAGACGGTGGTGCTGCTGCACGGCGGTGGCCCGGGCGCGGCGAGTTGGACAAACTTCTCGCGCAACATCCCGGTGCTCGCGCAGCAGTTCCACGTGCTGGCCGTCGACCAGCCCGGCTACGGCCACTCCGACAAGCGCACCGAGCACGGGCAGTTCAACCACTACGCGGCGCGGGCCCTCAAGGGTCTCTTCGACCAGCTTGGCCTGGGACGCGTTCCGCTGATTGGGAATTCGCTGGGCGGGGGCACCGCGGTGCGGTTTGCGCTGGACTACCCCGACCGGGCGGGCAAGCTGGTGCTGATGGGGCCGGGCGGGGTGAGTGTCAACCTGTTCGCCCCCGACCCGACCGAGGGCGTCAAGCGGCTGGGCAAGTTCTCCGCCGACCCCACCCGCGAAAACCTCGAGGCTTTTCTGCGGGTGATGGTCTACGACCAGAAACTGATCACCGACGAATTGATCGACCAACGCTTCGAGTTGGCCAGCACGCCCGAATCGCTGACGGCGACGCGCGCGATGGGAATGTCGTTCGCCGGAGCGGATTTCGAGCTCGGCATGATGTGGCGCGAGGTGCACCGGTTGCGTCAGCCGGTACTGCTGATCTGGGGCCGCGAGGACCGGGTCAACCCACTGGACGGGGCGCTGGTCGCGCTGAAAACCATTCCGCGTGCACAGCTTCACGTTTTCGGGCAATGTGGGCACTGGGCGCAGGTGGAGAAGTTCGACGAGTTCAACAAGCTCACCATCGATTTCCTGGGAGGTGCGCGATGAGCATCCGCTCTCTGGGCTACCTGCGTATCGAGGCCACCGACATGGCGGCCTGGCGCGAGTACGGGTTGAAGGTCCTCGGCATGGTCGAGGGCAAGGGCACGACCGAGGGTGCGCTGTATCTGCGGATGGACGATTTTCCGGCCCGGCTGGTGATCGTGCCCGGCGAGCAGGACCGTCTCATCGAAGCGGGCTGGGAGTGCGCGAATGCGGCTGGCCTGCAAGAGATCCGGAACCGACTCGACGTCGAGGGCACGCCCTATAAGGAGGCCACCGCCGCCGAACTGGCCGATCGCCGGGTCGACGAGATGATCCGGTTCTCCGACCCGTCGGGCAACTGCCTCGAGGTCTTCCACGGCGCCGCCTTGGAGCACCGCCGCGTGGTCAGCCCGTACGGCCACAAGTTCGTCACCGCCGAGCAGGGCCTGGGGCACGTGGTGCTGACCACCCGCGACGACGAAGAGACACTGCATTTCTACCGCGATGTGCTGGACTTCAAGCTGCGCGACTCGATGCGGCTGCCGCCCCAGGTGGTCGGCCGGCCCGCCGACGGCCCGCCGGCCTGGCTGCGTTTCTTGGGCTGCAATCCTCGCCACCACAGCTTGGCGTTCATGCCCGGACAGACCCCCAGCGGCATCGTGCACCTGATGGTCGAGGTCGAAGAGGCCGACGATGTCGGGCTGTGCCTGGACCGGGCGCTGCGTAAGAAGGTGCCGATGTCGGCGACCCTGGGCCGCCACGTCAACGACCTGATGCTGTCCTTCTACATGAAGACACCCAGCGGATTCGATGTCGAATTCGGCTGCGAGGGAAGGCAAGTCGAGGACGACGACTGGATCGCCCGGGAAAGCACCGCGATCAGCCTGTGGGGCCACGACTTCAGCGTCGGCTTCAAGGGGTAATTTCGGGGTTATGACTGCCGCGCCGATCGACCCGCGCACGTTCCGCAGCGTGCTCGGCCAGTTCTGCACCGGGATCACCATCATCACCACCGTGCACGACGACGCCCCAGTCGGCTTCGCCTGCCAGTCCTTCGCGGCGCTGTCTTTGGACCCGCCGCTGGTGCTGTTCTGTCCCACCAAGGTGTCCCGGTCGTGGAAGGCCATCGAGGCGAGCGGCCGGTTCTGCGTCAACATGCTGACCGAGCAGCAAAAGCACGTCTCGGCCCGGTTCGGCTCCAAGGAGCCCGACAAGTTCGCCGGGATCGACTGGCACCCCTCCGAACTCGGCTCGCCGATCATCGACGGGTCGCTGGCCTACATCGACTGCACGGTGACCTCCGCGCACGACGGCGGCGATCACTTCGTGGTTTTCGGTGCGGTGCAGTCGCTTTCGGAGGCACCGAAGATCAAGCCCCGGCCGCTGTTGTTCTATCGCGGCGAATACACCGGGATCGAGCCGGACAAGACGACGCCGGCGCAGTGGCGCGACGATCTGGAAGCGTTCCTGACCACCACCACGCAGGACACCTGGCTCTGAGCCACCCCCGCCATCCCCGTGTCTGACCACCGGTAAGGCGATCCCGACTCATTCGCTCCGGCCGGTACTTCGCGTCCAACTCTTTTCTAGAGACGCCTGGCTCTGACGCCGATGTTTCGCCCGCGCTCGGACGGGAATGCGTGACGCATGCACGCGACCGCGCCGTCACAGGGTCGCACCGCCCGGGGTACCCGGACGCTGGGCGACTATCTGAATACGCAAATCGATCGGACAGAGGCCGGCGACCTCGCGCTGCGCCACGGTGAGGATGACGACACCATTCACGACACCCGGGTAGCGATCCGGAGGTTGCGCAGCACCCTGCGGGTGTTCGCCAAAGCGCTGGACGCATCGGAAATCGAGGGTATGGAAACCGAACTCAAGTGGTTTGCCGGATTACTCGGCGACGTTCGCGATTGCCAAGTCCAACGCGCCCGGTTCGATCAGGTGCTCGACGGCATGCCCGACGAACTGATCCTCGGTCCGGTCAAATCGCGGATCGGCGATCATTTTGCATCCATCGAGCTTCCGGCACGCAAACACATCGACGAGACAATGGAATCCGCGCGCTACCAGAGCATGATGGCCGCGCTGCGACGCTGGCGCGCCGAACCTCCCATCGCGGGGGCCGTGGCGGCCGCGGCGCTGCGACAGCGGGCGCGCCGTGCACAGCGCAAGGCGGACCGGCGGTTGGCGGCCGCGCTCGAATCCGGAGACGCCGCGATGCTGCACCGCGCGCGCAAAGCGGCCAAGCGTGCCCGGTACGCCGCCGAACTCTGCGACCCGTTGGGCAAGCGAAATCGCGCCAAACGAACCATCAAGCGCTACAAGCGAATCCAGAGCACGCTGGGCGATCATCAGGACTGCGTGGTAGCCGCGGAAGCGCTGCGCAGGATGGGCTTGGCGGCGGGAACCACGGTCGGAGAGAACGGCTTTACCTTCGGCATGATGTATGCGCGCGAACAGCAGATCGCTCGCCAATGCCGTCACGACGCCCGGCGGCTCTGACGGGCAACACGGGCCGCGGCTTCGACTATCGCGCGTCGCGGTGGTTGCCGTGCCGGGGCTGTTGGGCGTCGGTCGGCCGCTCCCCGCTCCACGCGGTATCGCGCTCGGCGCCGGACTGGTCCGTGGCCGCGCCTGGGTCGGCCTTGACTTTCGGGTCGATGCTGTCGGCGCGCTCCCACTGCTGTTGGACTTCTTCGCGTGATGCGGCGGCCTCGCTCTGGTGCGCGCCCGCCCGATCCTGCAGCCGTGCTGCCTCCGCGGCTTTGGCCTCGGCCTCCGCCTGCGCGGCACGCGCCTTTGCTGCCGTCTCGGCGGCAAGCGCTTCACGGCGTTCAACCTTCTGCGTCTGCACACTGGCCTCTTGACGGATTCGTGCGGCTTCGCGCTGACGGCGGTGGATCGTGGCCCGCCTGGCCACGATGATCAGGACGACGACTAAGACGACTGCTACCGCGGCGATCACAATCCAGGTGATCTGGTTGGTACTCATGGCGAGCTCCGTTTGATCGATCGATGTTTGCTATTCCCGGGCTGCCCCGTCCTAGCCGGTTGCCCTCTTCGGCACGAATCAAACCAGTTGCACGGTTACTGCGAGGTCAGCGACCTCTCGCCGATGGCCTCCGGGCCCGCAGGCAGGCGGCAGCTCGATGCGGTGCACTGGGCCAGAATGGTGTCATGACGCTGGACCTGGATGGGTACTTCGACCGCATCAACTACCGCGGCGCCCCCGAGCCGACCCTCGAGGTGCTGCAGGAGCTGATGACCGCGCACACGGGGTCGATTCCGTTCGAGAACCTCGACCCGCTGATGGGGGTGCCGGTCGACGACCTGAGTCCGGAAGCCCTGACCGACAAGCTGGTCCGCCGTCGCCGCGGCGGTTACTGCTACGAGCAGAACGGCCTAATGGGGTACGTGCTGACCGAGATCGGGTTTCGGGTGCGGCGGTTGGCCGGCCGGGTGGTCTGGATGCTACCGCCCGACACGCCGCTGGGCGCCCAGACGCACACGGTGCTGGCGGTGACGTTCCCGGGATCGCAGGGTTCATTCCTGGTCGACGTCGGGTTCGGTGGCCAGACCCTGACCTCACCCATTCGCTTTCAGACCGGGAACACCCAGCAGACCACGCACGAGCCGTACCGGCTCAACGACCGCGGCGACGGCCTGGTCCTGCAAGCCCTGGTCCGCGACGAGTGGCAACCCCTGTACATCTTCGGCACGAACACCGTGCCGCAGGTCGATCTGCGGGTCGGCAGCTGGTACGTGTCCACGCACCCGTCCTCGATCTTCGTGACCGGCCTGATGGTCGCGCGGACCACCGAGGACGCCCGCTACAACCTGGCCGGGCGCAACCTGACCATCCACCGCGCCGACGGCAGCGAGAAGATCCGTTTGGACGACGCGGCGGCGGTCGTCGACGTGCTCGGTGAGCGGTTCGGCATCGACCTGACGGGCATCGGCGACCGCGGTGCGCTCGAGGCGCGCATCGCGCAGGTGCTCGACGCGTAGCGCCCGGCCGCATTTCGCTAGCGGGCCGAGAGCCAGGGACCCAGGCGCCGCATCGCTTCCTCGATGTCGTTCGTCGGCCCCGCGAAGGACAGCCGGACGTACGAATTCCCGCGCGTGGTGTCGAAGTCGATGCCCGGTGCGATCGCAACACCGGTCTCTGCCAACAACTTTGAACAGAACTCCATCGAGTCGTCGGTGAACTCCGAGACGTCGGCGTACACGTAGAAGGCGCCGTCGGTCGGTGCCAGGCGTTCGATGCCGATGCTGCGCAGCCCGTTCAGCACCAGCGAGCGATTGGTCGCGTAGTGATGCAGGTGGCCGTCGGCTTCGGCGGTGGCCTCCGGGGTGAAGGCCGCCACCGCGGCGAGTTGGGACAGCACGGGCGGGCAGATGGTGAAGTTCCCGGTGAGGCAATCCACCGCGCGGCGCAGCTCGGGGGGCACCAGCAGCCAGCCCAGCCGCCAGCCGGTCATCGCGTAGTACTTGGAAAAGCTGTTGACCACCACGGCATTTCGCGATGTCTGCCACGCACAACTGGTCTGCGGTGCCCCTTCGTAGACCAGACCGTGGTAGACCTCGTCGCTGATCAGCCGCGCACCTGTCGCGTCGCACCAGGACGCGATGGCGGCCAGCTCTGCCGGCTCGATGACGGTGCCCGTCGGATTGGCCGGGCTCGCCACGATGACCCCCTGCACCGGCGGGTCGAGCTCGGCCAGCATCTGCGCGGTCGGCTGGAAACGCGTCTCGGGGCCGCAGGGGATCTCCACCACCTCGCAGCCCAACGCGGACAAGATATTTCGGTAGCACGGGTAGCCGGGGCTGGCCAGCGCCACCCGGTCACCGACGTCGAAGCACGCCAGGAAGGTGAGCAGGAAGCCGCCCGAGGAGCCCGTGGTGATAACCACCGCGTCCGGTTCGACGTCGAGCCCGTGCTGGCGCTGATAGTCCGCGGCGATCGCGGCGCGGAGCTCGGGGGTGCCCAACGACACCGAGTAACCCAGCTCGTTGGAATGCACGGCGGCGGCCGCGGCCGCTCGGACCGGCTCGGGCGCCCCCACGCTGGGCTGGCCCGCCGACAGGTTGACCAGGTCGCCGTGGCTGCGCTGGCGTTCCGCGGCCGCCAGCCAGACATCCATCACATAAAACGGGGGGATGCCGGCGCGCAGCGAGACACGGTCGGTCACGGCGTCTTGAGTACCTCGGATGCCAGGCGCTTAAGCAAATCTTGCGACGACTCCAGCAGATGCGCACTGCCGTGGGCGCGCTTGAAGTACAGGTGCATGTCGTGCTCCCAGGTGATCGCGATGCCGCCGTGCAGCTGGATGCCCTCGGCGGCCACCGTGTTCAGCGCTTCGGTGGCGGCCAGGCGGGCGGCGGCAGCGTTGGTGGAAGTGGGATCATCGCAAGCGTCGGCGACGACGGTCTTCGCGGCGGCGACGATGACGTACAGGTCGGCCATCCGATGCTTGAGGGCCTGGAAGCTGCCGATCGGCCGGCCGAATTGCACTCGGTCCTTGGCGTATCCGACGGTCAGTTCCAAACAGCGCTCGGCGGCCCCGATCTGCTCGGCGGCCAGCAGGACGGCCGCCCTGTCCGCCAGACCCGGGTCGGTGCCGATCGACTCGGTCTCCTCGGCCGTCAGTCGCGCCAGCCGCCGGGTGGGGTCCATGGTGGTGACGGCCTCCGCACCGAACCGCGTCCACCTGCTCACCTTGCCGTCCTCGACGGCGACCACGACGTCCGCGACATCACCGTTCACCACGTAGTCGGCATCGAGCACCAGGGCGCCGATCGAGGCGCCCTCGGCGAGGTCTTCCAGCGTCGCGGCGTCCGGCTCGGTCGCGCTCAACAGCGCCAGCTCGGCCAGCGTGGTGCCCAGCAGCGGGGAGGGCACCAGGGCGCGGCCGAGCTCCTGCAAAACGGCTGCGGCATCGGCCAATTCGCCGCCCGCACCGCCCAACTCCTCGGGTATCACCAGGGCCGCCGCGCCGACCTGCTCGCACAGCAGCTGCCACAGTGATTCGTCGTAGCCGCGGTCGGACTCCATGGCCGCACGCACGGCCGCCGGGCCGGCGTGCTTGGCCACCAGGGCGGCGACGGTCTCGCGGAGTAGCTCGCGTTCTTCAGTCATAGCGCCTCCAGCACTCGCCGCCGATGTCCCGCCGGCGTTCCCCAGGCCGACCGCAATGCCTGCACGCGCAGCAGCAACAGCGACAGGTCGTGTTCCTGGGTGAAACCGATTGCGCCGTGGGTCTGCAACGCCGACCGCGCCGCCAGCAGCCCCGCCTCGGATGCGGCCGCCTTGGCGGCGCTGACATCCCGCGGGTCCATCGTCAACGCCGCGCCGTAGACCAGCGGCCGGGCCAGTTCGATGGCGATGTGCACGTCGGCGAGCTTGTGCTTGATCGCCTGATACGAGCCGATCACCCGGCCGAACTGGGTGCGCTGCTTGGCGTAGTCGACCGCGCCGTCGCGCAGCGCCTCGGCCGCACCGATCAGCTGGGCCGCGGTGGCCAGTGCGCCGAATTCGTAGGCGCGCTTGACGTCTGCCTGCCACGCCGCCCCCGTCGCGGACACGTCGGAGAGCTTCCGGCTGGGGTCGACGGACTCGTGGACCTCACCCGCTGTCGCCTCGGTGACGCCGTCCTGGCCGGCCAGCAGCACCAGGCCGGCAACGTCGGCGTCGACCGCACGCGGCGTCTGCGGCGGCAGCGCGACGGTGGCGATCAGCTCACCGGACGCCAATCCCGCGCAGCGCTCGTCTTCGGCAAGCAATACCGGTGCCACGGCGATGGATTCGGCCACCGGTCCCGGCACGCACCAACGCCCGAGGCGCTCGATGGCGACGACGAGATCGACCGAATGGGCCTCGATGCCGTCGAATTTCTCCGGGACGGCCAGGGCGGTGACGCCGAGGTTGGCCAGCTGCTCCCACACCTTGCGGCCCGGTGCGGTATCGCCCGCGGACCACGCGCGCACCGCGCCGGGCAGATCCGCGGCGCCGAGCGCGGCGTCGATGCTGGCCGCGAAGTCACGCTGCTGTTCGTCTAGCGCAAATTTCACTTCTTGCCCCCGGACTTCTCGCGCGGCAGGCCCAGCAACCGCTCGGAGATGATGTTGCGCTGAATCTCGTTGGTGCCGGCGTAGATCGGGCCACCCAACGCGAACAGCAGGCCCTCGGTCCAGCGGCCGGTGAGCTCGCCGTCCGCGGCGAGCAGGTCGAGCGCGGTCTGGTGCAGTTCGACGTCGAGGTCAGACCAGAACACCTTGGTCACCGACGATTCGGCGCCCAGCTCGCCGCCGAGCGCCAGCCGCGTCACCGTGCCGAAGGTCTGCAGCCGGTAGGCCTGGGCCTTGATCCAGCCGTCGGCGACCCGGTCGGCGAACGCGTCGGGTGAGCCGCTGTCCTTCCACAGCTGCACCAGCCGCTCCGCGGTGGCCAGGAAGCGGGCCGGGCTGCGCAATGACATGCCGCGCTCGTTGCTCGACGTGCTCATGGCCGCGCGCCAGCCCTCGTGCGGGGTGCCGATCACGTCCTCGTCGGGCACGAACACGTCATCGAGGAAGATCTCGCCGAACCCGGTGTCGCCGCCCAGCTGGACGATGGGCCGCACCGTGACGCCCTTGGCCTTCAGGTCGAACATGAAGTAGGTCAGCCCGTTGTGCCGCTCGGCGCCGGGATCGGAGCGGAACAGCCCAAAACCGCGCTCGGCGAACGGTGCCCGCGAGCTCCAGATCTTCTGCCCGTTGAGCAGCCAGCCGCCGTCGGTCTGGGTGGCGGTGGACCGCAGCGACGCCAGGTCGCTGCCGGACTCGGGCTCCGACCACGCCTGCGCCCAAATCTCCTCGCCGCTGGCCATTTTCGGCAGGATGCGCATCCGCTGTTCCTCGGTGCCGTGTGCGAACAGCGTCGGTGCCAGCATCGAGGTGCCGTTGGCGCTGGCCCGGCCCGGCGCGCCGGCCCGGAAGTACTCCTCCTCGAACACCACCCAGTGCAGCAACGGCGCGTCACGGCCCCCGTACTTCTTCGGCCAGTTGATCACCGAGAGCCCGGCGTCGAACAGCACGCGGTCCCACTGCCGGTGCTGGTCGAAGCCTTCGGTGTTGTCGTACGACTTCGTCGGGATCGAATCGGCGTTGGCCGACAGGAATTCCCGCACCTCGGCCCGGAAGGCCAGGGTGTCTTCATCGAGGTCCAGATCCATCAGTCCTGCTCTCGCAGTTGGGGTTTGACCACCTTGCCGCCCGCATTGCGCGGCAACGCGTCGACGAACCGTACCGACCGCGGTGCCTTGAAGTTCGCCAGATGCTCACGGGTGTAAGCGATCACGGATTGCTCGTCGAGTTGGGCATCGGGCCGGGTCACCAGGTACGCCCGGCCCACTTCGCCGAGCCGCTCGTCGGGAACCCCGATCACGGCGGCGTCGGCCACACCGTCCATGCGGGCCAGCACCTGCTCGACCTCGGCGGGATAGACGTTGAATCCGCCGCAGATGTACATGTCTTTCAGCCGGTCGGTGATCCGCAGGTTGCCGGCGGCGTCGACGGCGCCGATGTCACCGGTGTGCAGCCACCCGTCGGCGTCGATGGCGGCCGCGGTGGCCTCCGGGTCTTCCAGGTAGCCCAGCATCACGTTCGGCCCGCGCAGCAACACCTCGCCCGATTCCCCGGCTGAGTCGGCGTCGATGCGCAGTTCGAAATCGGCGAACGGGCGTCCGCAGGTGGTGGCCACGGTGATGGCGTCGTCGTCGGCGCGGCACATGGTCCCCATGCCGTTGGCCTCGGTCAGCCCGTAGGCGGTCAGCACGATGTCGATGTCGAGTTCGGATTGCATGCGTTCGACGAGCACGACCGGCACGGTCGCGGCGCCGGTCACCGCGAACCGCAGTGAGCTCAGGTCGTAATCGTTGCGCGCCGGGTGGTCCAGCAGCGTCTGGTAGATGGTGGGCGGCCCCGGCAGCACCGTGATGCGGTGTAGCTCAATGGCTTGCAGCGCGCGCAGCGGGTCGAAGGTCAGGTGGGGGATCAGCGTCGCGCCGGTCTGCAGGCAGGCCAGGATGCCCGCCTTGTAACCGAAGTTGTGAAAGAACGGGTTGATGCACAGGTAGCGGTCGTCACTGGTGATCTTGCCGTTGGCCGCCCAGGCCGCCGAGGCCGACAGCGACTGCCGGTGCGCGCACAGCACACCTTTGCTGCGGCCGGTGGTACCGGAGGTGAAGAGGATGTCGCTGACGTCGTCGGGCGCGACGGCGGACGCGCGAGCGGCAACCGCGTCGAGGTCGCTGCCGCGCGCGACGAATTCGTCCCAGGTTCCGTCGTCGGCGTCGATCGGTATCCGAACGATGTACCGCAGCGCGGGCAGCGCCGCACGGTCCAGGTCGGCGAGGCGGTCGTGGCCGAGGAATCGGCCCATCCCGAAGAGCACGGGCGCGTTGGTGCGGGCCAGGATGTCGCAGGCCTCGGCGGCGGTGTAGCGGGTGTTCAGCGGCACCATCGCCGCCCCGGCGTGATGGATCGCCAGGCAGGCCACCACCCAATGCCAGGTGTTCGGCGACCAGACGGCCACCCGGTCGCCCGCCCGCACGCCGAGGTCGATGAGCGCGGCGGCGGCCCGGTGCACCTCGTCGCGCAGCGCGGCCGCGGTGAAGGACCGTTCGTCGGTGATCAACGCGTCGTGATCGGGGAGCCGGCCCGCGAAACGATCCAGCGCCGCGGGCACCGTGCGCGGATCGTTGGTCATCGAATGCTCCTAGAGAGTTCCACCCGCGAAGCGCAGTCACCGGCGGCCTAACAAAGCAAGTGCTTGGTAGGTTAGCCTACAGGGCATGCAGGACGTCGAGGAGTTCCGGGCGGAGGTCCGTCAGTGGCTCGCCGACAATCTGGTCGGCGAATTCGCAGCTCTCAAGGGCCTCGGCGGGCCCGGACGCGAGCACGAGGCGTTCGAGGAGCGCCGGGCATGGAACCAGCATCTCGCCGAGGCCGGGCTGACCTGCCTGGGGTGGCCGGTCGAGCACGGCGGCCGCGGCCTGTCCACCGCGCACCGGGTGGCGTTCTACGAGGAGTACGCCAAGGCCGACGCCCCGGACAAGGTCAACCACTTCGGCGAGGAGCTACTCGGTCCCACGCTGATCGCCTTCGGGACGCCCGAGCAGCAGCAGCGCTTCCTGCCGCGCATCCTCGACGTCACCGAGCTGTGGTGCCAGGGCTATTCGGAGCCCGGCGCCGGCAGTGACCTGGCCAACGTGGCGACCACCGCCGAACTCGACGGCGACGAGTGGGTGATCAACGGCCAGAAGGTGTGGACGTCGTTGGCGCATTGGGCGCAGTGGTGCTTCGTAGTCGCGCGCACCGAGAAGGGGTCCAAGCGCCACGCCGGGCTGTCGTATCTGCTGGTGCCGCTGGATCAGCCGGGCGTGGAAGTCCGCCCGATCATCCAGCTGACCGGCGACTCGGAATTCAACGAGGTGTTCTTCGACGACGCCCGCACCGAGGCTTCTCTGGTGGTCGGCGAGCCCGGCGACGGCTGGCGGGTCGCGATGGGGACGCTAACCTTCGAGCGCGGCGTGTCGACACTGGGGCAGCAGATCCGTTACGCCCGTGAGCTTTCCAACCTGGCCGAGCTCGCCCAGCGCACCGGCGCCGCCGACGACCCGTTCATCCGCGAGCGGCTGACCCGGGCGTGGACCGGGCTGCGGGCCATGCGCAGCTACGCGCTGGCCACCATGGACGTCGAGCAGCCCGGTCAGGACAACGTGTCGAAGTTGTTGTGGGCCAACTGGCATCGCGATCTGGGCGAGCTGGCCATGGACGTCGTCGGCAAGCCCGGACTCACGCTGACCGACGGCGAGTTCGACGAATGGCAGCGGCTGTTCCTGTTCACCCGCGCCGACACAATCTATGGCGGATCCAACGAGATCCAGCGCAACATCATCGCCGAGCGGGTGCTCGGCCTACCCCGAGAGGTCAAAGGATGAGTCTGTCCGAAGCTCCGAAAGAGATTGCCGGACACGGGCTTCTGCAGGGCAAGGTGGTGGTCGTGACCGCGGCCGCGGGCACCGGCATCGGCGCGTCGACGGCACGGCGGGCGCTGGCCGAGGGTGCCGACGTGGTGATCTCGGATCACCACGAACGCCGGCTGGGGGAAACCGCCGACGAGCTCGCCGCCCTGGGGCAGGGCCGGGTGGAAAGCGTGTTGTGCGACGTGACGTCGACCGCGCAGATCGATGCTTTGTTCGCCTCGGCCACCGCGCGGATGGGACGCATCGACGTCCTGGTGAACAACGCCGGGTTGGGCGGGCAGACCCCGGTGGTCGACATGACCGACGAGGAATGGGACCGCGTCCTGGACGTCACCCTCACGTCGGTGTTTCGTGCCACCCGCGCGGCGCTGCGCTATTTCCGCGATGCGCCGCACGGCGGGGTGATCGTCAACAACGCCAGCGTCCTCGGCTGGCGCGCGCAGCACTCGCAGTCGCACTATGCCGCGGCCAAGGCCGGGGTGATGGCTCTGACCCGTTGCAGCGCAATCGAAGCCGCCGAATACGACGTGCGGATCAATGCGGTGTCGCCGAGCATCGCGCGGCACAAGTTCTTGGAGAAGACGTCGTCGTCGGAGTTGCTCGACCGGCTGTCGGCCGGCGAGGCCTTCGGGCGGGCCGCCGAGCCGTGGGAGGTGGCGGCGACCATCGCGTTCCTCGCCAGCGACTACTCCAGCTACCTCACCGGCGAGGTCATCTCGGTTTCCAGCCAGCACCCGTGAGTCCCAGTGGCCAAGCAAGCGCTTGGTTGATACTCTGATCGGGTGGACCGAGTGCCCGGTCAGGCCAACAGCCGGCGAGACGAGCTATTAGAGCTCGCCGCGACCATGTTCGCCGAGCGCGGATTGCGTGCCACCACCGTGCGCGACATCGCCGACAGCGCCGGCATCCTGTCCGGCAGCCTGTATCACCACTTCTCCTCCAAGGAGGAGATGGTCGACGAGCTGCTGCGCAGTTTCCTGGATTGGTTGTTCGCGCGCTACCGCGAGATCGTGGACAGCGAAGCCAATCCGCTGGAGCGGCTCAAGGGCTTGTTCATGGCGTCGTTCGAGGCGATCGAGCACCGGCACGCCCAGGTCGTCATCTACCAGGACGAGGCTCAGCGGCTGCTGTCGCAGCCCCGGTTCTCCTACATCGAGGACATGAACCGGCAGCAACGCAAGATGTGGCTCGAGCTGCTCAATCAGGGCGTGGAGCAGGGTTGTTTCCGGCCCGACCTCGACGTCGACCTGATCTACCGCTTCATCCGGGACACCACGTGGGTGTCGGTGCGCTGGTATCAGCCCGGCGGGCCGCTCACCGCGGAGCAGGTAGGCCGGCAATACCTCGCCATCGTCCTTGGCGGAATCACTGCGGAATCGAAGAAGACCGAAGAAGGAGTCTGAAATGCCAGAGGCGTACGTCATCGATGCTGTGCGTACCGCGGTCGGCAAGCGCGGCGGATCGCTTTCCGGGGTTCACCCGGTGGATCTGGGCGCCCTGGGCTGGCGCGGACTGCTTGACCGGGTCGACGTCGATCCCGCCGCCGTTGACGACGTGATCGCCGGCTGTGTGGATGCCATCGGCGCGCAGGCGGGCAATATCGCCCGGCTCTCGTGGCTGGCCGCCGGCTATCCCGAAGAGGTTCCCGGCGTCACCGTCGACCGCCAGTGCGGTTCCAGCCAGCAAGCCATTTCCTTTGGGGCACAGGCGGTTCTGTCCGGCACGGCCGACCTGATCGTCGCGGGCGGTGTGCAGAACATGAGCCAGATCCCGATCTCGTCGGCCATGACGGTGGGCGAGCAGTTCGGCTTCACCTCGCCCACCAACGAGTCCAAGCAGTGGCTGCACCGCTACGGCGACCAGGAGATCTCGCAGTTCCGCGGTTCGGAGCTGATCGCCGAGAAGTGGAACCTGTCTCGCGAGGAGATGGAGCGCTACGCGCTGACCAGCCACGAGCGCGCATTCGCGGCCATCCGCGGCGGTCACTTCGACAACGAGATCATCACCGTCGAAACGGAATCCGGGCCGTTCCGGGTTGACGAGGGCCCGCGTGAGTCGTCGCTGGAGAAGATGGCCGGCCTCAAACCGCTGGTCGAAGGGGGCCGGCTGACGGCGGCCATGGCCAGTCAGATCTCAGACGGTGCCAGTGCCGTGCTGCTGGCGTCCGAAAAGGCGGTCAAGGAACACAATCTGACGCCGCGGGCGCGCATCCACCACATCAGCGCCCGCGCCGCCGACCCGGTCTTCATGCTGACCGGGCCCATCCCGGCGACCCGCTATGCGCTGGACAAGGCCGGGCTGTCCATCGACGACATCGACACCGTGGAGATCAACGAGGCCTTCGCGCCGGTGGTGTTGGCCTGGCTCAAGGAGATCAAGGCCGACCCGGAGAAGGTCAATCCCAACGGCGGCGCGATCGCGCTCGGGCACCCGCTGGGTGCCACCGGCGCCAAGCTGTTCACCACCATGCTCAACGAGCTGGAGCGCATCGGCGGGCGCTACGGCCTGCAGACGATGTGCGAAGGCGGCGGCACGGCTAACGTCACTATCATCGAGCGCCTGTAACCGGTAGGCCTGCGCGCCTCTACCGCGACACCGAAATTACGCACACGACGCCCGCGTAGTTTCCGCGGGCGCACCCTTGTCAAAGGTTTCATTTTCTGCGCGCCGGTTATGCGTGCCAGTTATGACATCGCGCAGTGAAACCAGAAGTGCACCGCAACTCGCCGGCTGGTTGCCCTCCAACCAGGAAGACCTCGAGTCCTGGCTCGAGGGTCACGCCGACCGGACGGAGAGCCGCGGCCAGGACGTGCCGCTGCATCCTGTGCTCGTCGAGTTCCAACAGTTGATCGACGCCGATCCGGTTGTGCGGCTGTACCTCAACGAGATGATCGCCCAGGTACCCGAGCGCAAGCCCTATCGCAAACGGCACCTGCACGACGTGCCGCAGCTGTTGCGCATGATCAACGAGGTGCTGAGGATGGCCCCCGAATTCGGCGAGAGTGCGGTGACGCTGCCGCTCAACGCGATCCTGGACTGGACCATGGGCACACCCGCCGGGTTCGCCGCCTACCGCGATCCGCGGATCAACGCCATGTTCAAAAAAATTCTCAACGCTTGGTGCGAATTCCTCAGCAGCGCGGATTCGCTGTACGTGCTGAACGATTCGCCGTCGGGTTGGAAATGCGAGGCCGCCAAACGTGCTGTGGGCATCGAGGAGTTCGTGCACGACCCGGCGGACGAGCACTGGGGCTTCACGTCGTGGAATGACTACTTCACCCGACGCTTCGTCGAGGCCGCGCGACCGGTCGCCGCCCCCGAGGACGACAAGGTGATCGTCAGCGCCTGCGAGTCGACTCCCTACCGGATCAGCACCGGCGTGCAACGCCAGGACTACTTTTGGATCAAACGCCAGCCGTATTCACTCAACGACCTGCTAGCCAACGACGACGCCGTTGATCAGTTCGTCGACGGCACCGTCTACCAAGCGTTTTTGAGCGCCACCAACTACCATCGCTGGCATAGCCCCGTCGCCGGCACAATCTCGCGCGCGTTGGTTCAGGAAGGTACCTACTACTCCGAGGACGACTCGGAGGGCGCCCAGGCGGTGGACCCGACCACCTCGCAGAGCTATCTGGCCCATGTCGCCGCGCGGGCGATCATCCTGATCGAGGCGGACGATCCGAAGATCGGTCTTGTCGCGTTCCTGGGGGTGGGCATGTCGGAGGTGTCCTCCTGCGTCATCGGCCCAAACATCAAGCCCGGCAACCGGATCGCCAAGGGCGACGAACTGGGCTACTTCCAGTTCGGCGGCTCCACCGAGTGCCTCATCTTCCGCCCGGGGGTGATCGCGGACTTCAGTCTGGCCGCTGTTCCGCAGCCGTGGAATCCCAGCCCGCCGCTGGTGCGCGTCCGCTCCAAACTGGCCACTGCGAACTAGGCGTTGATTTGTGCGGGCCGAAGTGCAGTCGCACTCGTTACGCCGCTAGCGGGTTGCTACCACCAGCCCGATGCTGCCCAGGGCGAGCAGCCAGCTGGTGAAGCTGCCGACCAGGAAGTACTCGGTCACCTCGTCGATGCCGACGCCGCCGTTGCGGTTTGTCTGAGCGTTCAATTCGGGAAACCGGATGATGCCCTTGGCGGCGACGACGGCACTGGCCGCGGCCACCTGTCCGCCGACACCGAGGCTCAGGATCAGCAGGCGCTCCATCGGTCCCAACAGCCTGCCGCCCTTGAGCCGGTCCGACGGCTGCGGCTCACCGGCCGGGCGCACCGCGCCCACCGAGCCAAGCACCAAGCGCACCAACTGATTTGCGGTGGCGAACTGGACCAGCACCACGCCGAGAAGCATCAGCAGCCGCGTGGGCGCGACATGGTCTAGCGGCAGGTGGACCCAGGCCGACCACCGCGCAACGGCGCCGTTGGCCGGCGAGGACCAGCCCGACAACACCGCCAGCAGCGCCAGCGCCGACCCGAAGACGGCCAACGGTGCGCCTTGCGCGGTGCCGCTGCGCTCGCTTCGCGCGCACAGCCATTCCCAGGCGATGACCGCCGCGGCCGCCAACACCAGCAATGCGATGTCGCCGGCACGCCAGAGGGCCCCCAGCGCCGCACATGCCAGCACCACCACCGGCCCGATCACCAGCGGCGGCCAGACCGCGCGGGTCACCCGCCGGCAGAGGTCCGCGACTCCCAGTGCGATGAGAAAGACCGCGATGGCGCTCATGGCAGGCTCCGAAGGTATTGGCTGGCAAGGACAACCAGATCCAAGCCGTCGCGACTCGCGCGCTGGGACACCGCCGACGGGCTGATGCCCTCGTCGGCGGCGAGCTCCTTTTTGGTCCGGCCTGTCATCAACCCCGTCACAATCCGCAATGACCTTTCATCGAGCGATCCAAGCAGATGGTCCCGACAAATCAGGGCCGCGTTGACCGCGGCGACGTCGTCGCGTGTGTCGCTATCCGCCCGGAACGTCGTGCGCACCAGCTGGAAGCCCGGCTGCCGCTGAGCCGCCGCGGTCTGTTGGATGGCCTCTCGCGCGGTCCACCAGCCCGGTCCGTCCTGGATTCCTGTGTCGGCATCCAGGACGGTGACCGCGCCCCAGCCGATGCCGAACCGGACGTCGATGTCGGGGCCGACGGCCAGCCGCAGCGACAGCGCGGCATCGATCGCGGCGCCCACGGTCGGGTAGCTGCCCTGAAACTCGTCGCCGACGGTGAACGCCGGTGGGTCGATGGCGTCGGCGGCGACGTGCCGCAGGGCGCTCGCCAAGGCCCGGTGCAGCTTCGAGCGGTCGGTGGCGCGGCGGGAGCCGACGACGTCGCCGATGAGGGTCGCTCGCGGTGAAGAATACTGCTTCATCCGGACCATATGAAGACTATAGCTTAATAACGCATAACTTCAGCTATATGCTTCAGTCGTCGGGGCCAGCCGGTTACGGCCCTTCCACCAGCCCGGATGCCGCTTGCAGGTGTTTTACCGCGTCGCGCACGATCGATTCGATCAGTTCGGCGCACGACGGCAGGTCCTCGAGAATGCCGGCCACCTGCCCGGAAGCCAGCACGCCGGCATCGGTGTCCCCGTCCACCAGCCCGGCTTTCAACAGCATCGGGGTGTTGGCCGCCATCACCACCTGCGACCAGGTCAGCTCCTTGCCGTGTCGCATCGCCAGGCCGTCGCTGATCATCGATCGCCAGGTCATCTGCGACATGTGCTTGAACTTCGCGGCGTTGCGCACCGCGGCGGTCAGACCCCTGATCGGTGTGCCGTTTTCCAGCTTCTCGACCAGGCCGGTGCGCAGCACCCGGTGCGGCATGCCGTCAACACGCGTCGTGACGACCGTGCCGTCCAGCGCCGACTCCAGGTAACGGCGTTTCACCGCATCCGGCACGGTCGAATCCGAGGTCAGCAGGAAGCGGGTGCCCATCGCGACGCCGGCGGCGCCGTAGCTCAGCGCGGCGGCAAGGCCCCGTCCGTCGAAGAATCCGCCGGCCGCGATCACCGGAATCCCGCTGCCCTGCACGGCATCCAGCACCGAGGGCAGCAGCAAGGTGGTGGCGACCGGCCCGGTGTGGCCACCGCCCTCGCCGCCCTGCACGATCATCGCGTCGGCGCCCCAGCTCGCCACCTTGCGGGCATGCTTGGCCGCGCCGATCGACGGAATCACCACCGCACCGGCATCTTTGAGCCGGGCGATGAGTTCCTGCTTGGGCGCCAGGGCGAACGACGCCACCTTGACGCCTTCGCGGATCATCAGATCGACGCGGTCGCCGGCGTCGGCGGCGTCGGCGCGGATGTTCACACCGAACGGCTTGTCGGTGGCGGCCTTGACCTTCGCGATGGCCGTGGCCAATTCGTCGAGGGTCATGGTGGCCGAGGCAAGGATGCCCAGCCCGCCCGCGTTGGCCGTGGCGGACACCAGCCGGGCGCCGGCCACCCAGCCCATCCCGGTCTGGACCACCGGGTGCTCGACACCGACCAGCTCGGTCAGCGGCGTGCGCAGCTTCATCAACGGATCTCTCTGTCGCGCAGCGTCTTCGGGTCGATGACCTCGCGAATCAGGTGCAGCTCGTCATCGGTCGGCAGCCTGGTCTCCGCGGCGCCGTCCAAGCCGTACACCTCGAACGAGGTGTTCTCGGCGACCTCGTCGGCCGCGACACCGGGATGCAGCGACACCGCCCGCATGGTGCGATCCGGTCCGCCGAAGTCGAACACACCGAGATTGGACACCACCCGATACGTGTTCGCGAAACGGAACGCCGGGTTGTCGTTGTCCACCTTGTCCCAACCGATTCCGCAGACGACGTCGACCTTCTCGCAGAACACCCGCTTGGAGTGGTTGCCCACCCAGTAGCTGGTCGCGTGGTTGATGGCATTGCCGGGCGCACCCCGGACACCGAACATCTGGCGCTTGGGCTGCTGCAGCGGGCCGAACGCCGAGATGTTCTGATTGCCAAAGCGGTCAACCTGATTGGCGCCCATCACGACGTGCCGCCGGCCCCAGGCCAGGGTTTCGAAGACGCGGCCGAACGGCATCCAGCCCTCGACGGGAGCCGATGCGCCCAGGGCCGGGGTCTCGGCAAGCAGCTGCGCCTCGCCGTCGGTCAGCAGGATGTCCGGTGAAAAGGTCAACCGGGCCAGTCGCGCGCCGACCGAGGCCATGTTGGTCATCGGGCTGACCATGATCTCGCCGGCATCCCGGAACAATTCCGCGCAGGCGACCGCGCAGATCTCGGGACGAGTGATCACAACGCCGCTCATGACGAGGCCTCCTCCTTGAAAGCGCGCACGGTCGCCTGATAGTCCTCTTCGCTGCCCGACAGGAAGGTCTGCATGAACTGCTGCCAACCCTCGTCCGTCGAGACCGCCTCGGCGTAGTGCCGCTGAAACTTCTCGTCGCGGCCGTAATCCGGTGCGGCGGTGGTGAAGTGGGCGCCGCCCGGCGCCTCGACCACGCCGTCGACCATCATGCGGTTCACCAGCAGTGCCTGCAGGGGGACCGCCTTGACCAATTCCTGGGTGGACACGACGCGCTCCACTGACAGGAAGCGCCTCTCGGCGGCCATCAGGAACAGGTCGTCGAAGTACGGGTCGATCCCGGTGTAGGCCGCATTGCCTTGCGCGTCACCGAGATTGAGGTGTGCGAACGCGGCATCCAGGCGCAGCGCCGGCATCGCGATCAGGGTCTCGTGCCGACCGCCGGGTGCCGGGTACGGGCTGGTCACCGTCTGCAGCTCGCCCTCCCAGAAGTCCGGCACCGAGCTGCCCAGCCCGGCGCGGATCGGCAGGAAGGGCAGGCGCTGCGCTGCGGCCTGCAGGCCGCACCGCAGCATGCCCTCGTCCATCTCCCGGGCCTCGATCGCGCCGTTGGCACGGGCCTTGGCGAACCAGGGGTCGTAGAAGGGCGGGGAATCCAGCGAGACGAATCCGTAGTAGACCCGCTTGACCTTCCCCGCCGAACACAGCAGGCCCAGGTCCGGCCCGCCGTAGGTGACTACCGTCAGGTCGGTGACGTCGGTGCGCAGCAGCGCACGCACGAACGCCATCGGCTTGCGCCGCGATCCCCAGCCGCCGATCCCGATGGTCATGCCGCTGCGCACTTGCGCGACGGCCTCGTCGAGGGTGGTTCTCTTGTCGGACACTATGCGCCGCTCCTCCTCATCGCTTCGCTCTGCATCGTCGCCGGCGGCTACTACTTCTTGCCCTTCTCGGTACCGGCGAACGCGTCACGGTGCTCGTCGGACACCCCGGCGAGGTTGAGCTCGAACGTAAAGCCTTGCTCCATGCGGTAACTCGAGTTGACTCGTTGCACGTCGATCAGGTTCAGCGCTTCCTTGGCCGCGCGGATGACGCGGGTGTCCTTGGCGGCGATGTCGCGCGCGACCCGCATGGCGGCCTCGTCGAGCTCGTCGCGCGGCACCACCTCGTGCACCGAACCGAACTGGTGCAGGGTGGTGGCGTCGACGGTGGCCGCGGTGAAGAACAGCCGCCGCATCATGTGCTGCGGAACCAGTCGCGACAGGTGCGTCGCCGCGCCGAGCGCGCCGCGCTCCACCTCCGGCAGCCCGAAGGTGGCGTCGTCGGAGGCCACGATGACGTCGGAGTTGCCGACCAGCCCGATGCCGCCGCCGACGCAGAACCCGTTGACGGCGGCGACGACGGGCACCGCGCACTCGTAGACCGCGCGGAACGCGGCGAAGCAGCCGCGGTTGGCGTCGATCAGCGCGGTGAATCCCTCGGTGCGCTGCATCTCCTTGATGTCGACCCCGGCGTTGAAGCCGCGGCCCTCGGCGCGCAGGATCACCACGTGCGTGGCGAGGTCTTGGCCGGCCGCGGTGATGGTGTCGGCAAGTTCGAACCAGCCGCGCGACGGGATGGCGTTGACGGGCGGGAAGTCGACGGTGACCGCGACGATGCCCGGTTCGGTGGTTGTGGATGTGATGGGCAAGGTGCCACTTCCTTGTGGGGTAACTACCTAAGCAAGCACTTGCTTGGTACGCTAGCACAGTGACTCGCGCCGAAGCATCCGACGCCATCAACTTGGGGCTGGCCGGGCGGGTGGTTCTCGTCACCGGCGGTGTCCGCGGCGTGGGTGCCGGCATCAGCTCCGTTTTCGCCAAGCAGGGCGCCACCGTCGTCACCTGCGCGCGGCGCGCGGTCGAGGGCTTGCCCTACGAATTTCACTCGTGCGACGTCCGCGACGACGACGCCGTCAAGGTCTTGGTCGACACCATCGTGGACCGGCACGGGCGCCTCGACGTCGTCGTCAACAACGCCGGGGGATCGCCTTACGTGCTGACCGCGGAGTCCAGCGCCAAGTTCAACCGCAAGATCATCGAACTCAATCTCATTGGTGCGCTGTCGGTTTCGCAGCACGCGAATGCCCACATGCAAACCCGGCAGCAGGGCGGGTCGATCATCAACATCTGCAGCCTCAGCGGCCGCCGGCCGTCCCCCGGGACGGGCGCCTACGGCGCGGCCAAGGCAGGCCTGGAAAGCCTGACGCAGACCCTGGCCGTGGAGTGGGGTCCGAAGGTCCGGGTGAACGCCTGCGTGGTGGGCATGGTGGAGACCGAGCAATCCGAACTGTTCTACGGCGATGCCGACTCCATCGCCGCGATCTCGAAGAATGTGCCACTCGGCCGGCTCGCCGAGCCCGCCGATATCGGTTGGGCCGCAGCGTTTCTGGCCTCTGATATAGCGTCCTACATCAGCGGGGCGTCGTTGGAGGTGCACGGCGGCGGCGAGCCGCCGCACTATCTGGCCACCACGAACGCGAGCGCGATCAAGTAGAGGAGACAAGGACTATGGGAGTGGTTGACGGCCGCGTCGTCATCGTCACCGGAGCGGGCGGCGGTATCGGTCGCGCGCACGCGCTGGCCTTCGCAGAAGAAGGCGCGCGTGTGGTGGTCAACGACATCGGGGTGGGCCTGGACGGTTCGCCGGCCGGCGGTGGCAGCGCCGCCCAAGGTGTGGTCGACGAGATCGTCGCCGCCGGTGGTGAAGCCGTCGCCGACGGATCCAACATCGCGGACTGGGACCAGGCGGAGAGCCTGATTCAGACCGCCGTCGAAAACTTCGGCGGCCTAGACGTTTTGGTGAACAACGCCGGCATCGTGCGCGACCGGATGATGGCCAACACCAGCGAAGAGGAGTTCGACGCCGTCATCGCAGTGCACCTCAAGGGGCACTTCGCCACGATGCGCCACGCCGCGTCGTACTGGCGGGGGCTGTCCAAGGAGGGCAAAACCGTTGACGCCCGGATCATCAACACCAGTTCGGGCGCCGGCCTGCAGGGCAGCGTCGGGCAGGGCAACTACAGCGCCGCCAAGGCCGGCATCGCGGCGCTGACGTTGGTCGCCGCCGCCGAGATGGGGCGCTACGGCGTCACCGTCAATGCGATCGCGCCCTCGGCCCGCACCCGGATGACCGAGACGGTTTTCGCCGAGATGATGGCGACGCAGGATCAGGACTTCGACGCCATGGCGCCGGAAAATGTTTCACCGCTGGTGGTTTGGCTGGGCAGCGCCGAGGCACGCGATGTCACCGGCAAGGTGTTCGAGGTCGAGGGCGGCAAGATCCGGGTCGCCGAGGGCTGGGCGCACGGGCCGGAGATCGACAAGGGCGCGAGGTGGGATCCCGCGGAACTGGGCCGCGTCGTCGCCGACCTGCTCGCCAAGGCGCGCCGGCCGGTCCCGGTGTACGGCGCCTAGCGAGGCTCGCACACCACCAGCGGGATGACCCGGTCGGTGGCCTCGCGGTACTTGCGGTAGGGCGGGTACATCCGCGTCAGTCGTGGCCAATACCGTTCGCGCTCAGCGTCGGTGGCGTCGCGGGCGACCAGGTCAAGGCACTGGGCGCGGATCTGCACCTGCACGTCGGGATTCTCTTTGAGGTTGAGGTACCACAGCGGATCGTCGTCGCGGCCACCGAAGGACGCGGGCAGGATCACCCGCTCGCCGTCGCGCAGGTACAGCGTCGCGGTGGTCCGCGGCTCGTTGGACTTGCGTCCGGTGGTGGTCAGCAAGGCCGCCGGGAACCGCAGCAGCTTGGCGCCGACCTTGCCGTTGGTTCGTCGGTACACCCAGATATGGGCGCGCGCGAAATACTTGAGCAGCAGCGCAATCGGGCGCGAGTTGCGAATCCAGCGGCGGTCGGACATGGTGCCCAGATGATTCCCCGGCTGGACGCAATGGAAACTCAGGGATCGCAGATGATGACCGGGATGACCCGATCGGTCCAGGCCCGGTAGTCGTCGAACGAGGGATACATGGCGTCCAGCTTCGGCCAGTACTCGGCGCGTTCCGCCTCGGTGGCATCGCGTGCCTGCAGCTGCAGGACCTCGTCCTTGATCTGCACGGAGACTTTTGGATTGGCCTTGAGGTTGAGGTACCACTGCGGGTGCTTGTCGCTGCCGCCCTTGGAGGCGACCAGGATCACCCGGTTTCCCTCGCGCAGGTACAGCAGCGGGCTGACCCGCGGTTCGCCGCTCTTGCGGCCCGTGGTGGTGAGCAGCGCGACCGGAGCCTTCTGGAAGGTGTTGCCGAGCTTTCCGTTGCTGCGCTTGTAGACCCACGTGTTGCCCTTGGCCATCCACTTGATGATGAAGCTGACCCAGGGCGCATTGAGTGAACGCGGCTTCGGTTTCGGCATGGAACTCCTTGACGTCCTTAACGCTGGATAAAGGGTTGGAAGCGAACCTTGATGTGGTGGATTTCGGCTTTCCCGCTTGCGCTTTCGGCCGGAATCACGAAGGTCTCGTCGACGTGCGCGGCGAGCCGCCTGCCGCCGAGCGCGACCTTGGTCAGCACCTGGTACGACGCGTGCACCCGGTCACCGTCGATGCGGTAATCCGGCGGCGTCGTGTCCGCGAGCAGGCGGTACTGGAGCCCGCGATTGAGGCTGCGCCGCAGGTGATTTCCGGAGAAACCGTTCTTGATTCCCTGCTCGATGCGGGTGCACCTGCGCGCGAACGGAACGGCATCACCGTCATGGCTGACCAACGCGTCGATGTAGGCCTGCGCCGCGGCGATGCGGCTGTCGTCGGAGACGCTCACCAGGTACCGGAAAACGATCGAGCGCTAGATGCGCTCGATGATGGTGCCGGTCGACAGGGCGCCGCCCGCGCACATGGTGATCAGCGCGGTGGTCTGGTCGGAGCGCTCCAGCTCGTGCAGCGCCGTGGTGATCAGCCGGCTGCCGGTGCTGCCGACCGGGTGGCCCAGGGCGATGGCGCCGCCGTTGACGTTGACCTTGGCCATGTCCGGGTCGTGCACCCGTGCCCACGACAGCACGACGGAAGCGAATGCCTCGTTGATCTCGGTGATGTCGATGTCGCCCATCTTCATCCCGGCCTTCTCCAGCACCTTCGCCGTCGACTGCACCGGGCCGTCCAGGTGGTAGTACGGCTCCGCCCCGACCAGCGCCTGGCTGACGATGCGGGCCCGCGGGCGCAGGCCCAGCGCCTTGGCTTTGTCCTCGTCCATCCACAGCACGGCCGCCGCGCCGTCGGAGATCTGCGACGACGTTCCCGCCGTGTGGATTCCGCCCTCGAGCACCGGCTTCAGCGAGCTCAGGCCCGACAGCGTGGTGTCGCGCAGGCCCTGGTCGCGGCTGATCGTGACGCGCTCGGACGTCGGTTGCTTGTTCTCGTCGAGCGCCGGGGCCTCGATCGGGGAGATCTCCCGGTCGAAGCGCCCCTCTTCCCAGGCCTGCTTGGCCTTGGTCTGGGACGCCAGGCCGAACTCGTCGATGTCCTCGCGGGTGATGCCGCGCCGCTTGGCGATCCGCTCGGCCGCGGTGAACTGGTCAGGCAGGTCGATGTCCCACGAGGCGGGCCGCAGGATGGTGCGGTCCGGACCGGCGTTCGCGCCGAGTCCGACGCGGCTCATGGCCTCGATGCCGCACGCGATGCCGATGTCGATCGCACCCGCGGCGATCAGTCCGGCGACCAGGCCGTTGGCCTGCTGGCCGCTGCCGCACTGGCAGTCCACGGTCATGGCGCCGACGTGCTCCGGCAGCCCGGCCACCAGCCAGCTGACCCGGCTGATGTTGTTGGACTGCTCGCCGTACTGTGTCACGCAGCCGCCGATGACCTGTTCGACGTCGCCGGCGTCGATGCCGGCCTTCTCGACCAGCGCCTTCTGGACCGCACCCAACAGCTCGGTGGCGTGCAGGCCGGACAGCCATCCGTTCCGCTTGCCGATGGGGCTACGAGTGGCTTCAACGATGACAGGGTTACCCATTCCGTCAGGCTAGAACACGTTTCATTACTCTGACAAGCGAGGATGGTGACCTGCCTTTTATCTGCCTACGAGGCGTGTTTTACTGGAACTAGAACACGTTGCAATTAGTGTTGTAAAAGGAGCGCACTCTATATGGCACCCCCCAATATTCCCGCCGACTTCGACTTTCTTGACCCTGATGTCAACCTCGCCGGGTTGCCAGTCGAGGAGCTTGCCCAGCTGCGTAAGGCAGAGCCGATCCACTGGGTTGACATCCCGAACGGCGCGGGTGGATTCGAGGACCACGGCTATTGGCTCGTCACCAAGCACGCCGACGTCAAGGAGGTGTCGAAGCGCAGCGACATCTTCTCCAGCTGGATGAACGGCGCCATCCCCACCTGGCCGCCGGAGATGAAGCGGGAGCAGGTCGAGCTGCAGCGCAGCGTCATGCTCAACATGGACGCGCCGCACCACACCCGGCTACGCAAGATCATCTCCCGCGGGTTCACGCCGCGGGCCATCGGACGGCTGGAGGCCGAACTGGCCGAGCGTGCCCAGAACATCGCCGCGACCGCCGCGAAGGAGGGCAGCGGTGACTTCGTCGAACAGGTGTCGTGCGAGCTGCCGCTGCAGGCCATCGCGGGTCTGCTGGGCGTTCCGCAGGAGGATCGCGACAAGCTCTTCCGCTGGTCCAACGAGATGACCGGGGGCACCGACCCCGAGTACGCCACCGTCGACCCCGCGCAGTCGTCGATGGAACTGATCATGTACGCGATGGCGATGGCCGCGGAGCGCAACCAGAACCCCACCGACGACATCGTCACCACGCTCATCCAGGCCGACATCGACGGCGAGAAGCTCTCCGACGACGAGTTCGGTTTCTTCGTGGTGATGCTGGCCGTGGCTGGCAACGAGACGACGCGGAACTCGATCACCCACGGCATGATCGCGATGGCGAACAACCCCGATCAATGGGACCTCTTCAAGAAGGAGCGCCCGGCGACGGCGGCCGACGAGATCATCCGTTGGGCCACACCGGTTTCGGCCTTCCAGCGCACCGCCAACGAGGACACCGAGCTGAGCGGCGTGCAGATCAAGAAGGGCCAGCGGGTGGTGATGTCGTACCGCTCGGCCAACTTCGACGAAGAGGTCTTCGAAGACCCGCACAGCTTCAACATCCTGCGCGACCCGAACCCGCACGTCGGCTTCGGCGGCACCGGAGCCCACTACTGCATCGGTGCGAACCTGGCCCGCATGACGATCAACCTGATCTTCAATGCGGTCGCCGATCACATGCCGGATCTCAAGCCGATCGGCGAGCCCGAGCGGCTGCGGTCGGGCTGGCTCAACGGCATCAAGCACTGGCAGGTTGACTACGCCGGCAATGCCGCGGTGACGTCCTGATGGACTTCGATCTCACCGCGACGCAACAGGCCGTCGCCGATGTGGTGACGTCGGTGTCCGAGCGCGAATTGAGCTGGGACGCTTTGGTCAGCGGGGGTGTGACGGCGCTTCCGGTGCCCGAACGTCTCGGCGGTGACGGCGTGGGTCTGCTCGAGGTTGCCACCGTGCTGACCGAGATCGGCCGCCACGGCGCCATCACGCCGGCGCTGGCCACCCTGGGTTTCGGCGTGCTGCCGCTGCTCGAGCTGGCCTCCAACGAACAGCAGGACAGGTTTTTGGCCGGCGTCGCCAAGGGCGCGGTCCTGACCGCGGCCCTCAACGAGCCGGGTACCGCGCTTCCGGACCGTCCCTCGACCACGTTCGCGAACGGACGGTTGTCGGGCACCAAGGTCGGCGTCGGCTATGCCGGACAAGCGGATTGGATCCTCGTCACCGCCGACAGCGCGGTGGTGGTGGTGTCGGCGAAGGCCAACGGGGTCGAGGTGGTTCAAACCCCGACCTCGAACGACTCCGAGGAGTACACAATCACGTTCGCCGATGTCGCGGTCGAAGGCTCCGACGTTCTGGAGGGTGCGACGGCTTCCCAGGTCAACCAGTTGGTGCTGGCCGCCATCGGCGCCTATGCCGACGGGCTGGTGGCCGGGGCGCTGCGCCTGACCGCCGACTACGTGGCCAACCGCAAGCAGTTCGGCAAGCCGCTGTCGACGTTCCAGACCGTGGCCGCCCAGCTCGCCGAGGTCTACATCGCCTCGCGGACCATCGATTTGGTGGCGAAGTCGGTTGCCTGGGGGCTGTCGGAACGGGGTGGATCCGCCCCTCAAGTACAAGACGACCTGGATGTCCTCGGCTACTGGATCACCTCGCAGGCGCCACCGGTCATGCAGATCTGTCATCACCTGCACGGCGGGATGGGAATGGACATCACCTATCCGATGCACCGGTACTATTCCACGATCAAGGACCTGTCCCGGCTGCTGGGCGGCCCTTCTCATCGTCTCGATCTGGTGGGAGCGCAATGTTCATAGACCTGACTCCGGAGCAGCGCCAGCTGCAAGCGGAACTGCGAGAATACTTTTCGAACCTGATCTCGTCCGACGAGATGAAGGCGATGGAGCAGGACCGTCACAACGAGGCCTACCGCGCGGTGATCCGGCGGATGGGCCGCGACGGCAAGCTCGGCGTCGGATGGCCAAAGGAGTTCGGCGGCTTGGGCTTCGGCCCGATCGAGCAGTCGATCTTCGTCAACGAGGCGCACCGGGCCGACGTGCCGCTGCCCGCGGTGACGCTGCAGACGGTCGGCCCGGTTCTGCAGCAGTTCGGCAGCGATGAGCAGAAGAAGAAGTTCCTGCCCGCCATCCTGGCGGGCGAGGTGCACTTCGCGATCGGCTACACCGAGCCCGAGGCGGGTACCGACCTGGCCTCCCTGCGGACCAGCGCCGTGCGCCAGGGCGACGAGTACATCGTCAACGGGCAGAAGGTCTTCACGACCGGCGCCCATGACGCGGACTACATCTGGCTGGCCTGCCGCACCGACCCGGAAGCCGTGAAACACAGGGGCATTTCGATCCTGATCGTCGACACCAAGGATCCCGGCTACTCCTGGACTCCGATCATCCTGTCCGACGGCGCGCACCACACCAACGCCACCTACTACAACGACGTACGGGTGCCCGCGGACATGTTGGTCGGCGAGGAGAACGGCGGATGGCGGCTGATCACCACCCAGCTCAACAACGAGCGGGTCATGCTGGGCCCCGCGGGCCGGACCGCCGGCATCTACGATCGGGTGCACGCCTGGGCGTCCAAGCCGGGCAGCGACGGCGTCACGCCGATCGACCACCAGGACGTCAAGCGGGCGCTCGGTGAGATCCACGCGATGTGGCGGATCAACGAGCTGCTCAACTGGCAGGTCGCCGCCGCGGGCGAGGACATCAACGTGGCCGACGCCGCGTCGACGAAAGTCTTTGGCACCGAGCGCATCCAGTACATCGGCCGGCTCGCCGAGGAAATCGTCGGCAAGTACGGCAACCCCGCCGACTCGGACACCGCCGAGCTGCTCAACTGGCTGGACTCCCAGACCAAGCGCAACCTGGTCATCACCTTCGGCGGGGGCGTGAACGAAGTGATGCGCGAGATGATCGCCGCGTCCGGCCTCAAGGTGCCGAGGGTGCCTCGATGACCGATATCAAAGAAGCGGTCGCGGAAATCACCGCCACCGTCGTCGCTAAGCCGCGGGACGCCCGGGATCCGGTGAACCAGCCGACGATCAACAACTGGGTCGAGGCGCTCGGCGACGCCAACCCGATCTACGTCGACGAGGCCGCCGCCAAGGCCGCCGGTCATCCCGGAATCGTCGCACCGCCGGCCATGATTCAGGTGTGGACCATGTTCGGACTGGGTGGCGAACGCCCGACCGACGACCCCATGGGCCCGATCATGCAGCTGTTCGACGACGCCGGCTACATCGGTGTGGTCGCGACCAACTGCGAGCAGACCTATCACCGGTATCTACGTCCGGGCGAGCGGGTCACCGTCCACTCCGAGATGCGCGACGTGATCGGCCCCAAGCAGACCGGCCTCGGCGAGGGCTGGTTCATCAACCAGCACATCACCTGGCGGGTCGGCGACGAAGATGTCGCCGAAATGGCCTGGCGCATCCTGAAGTTCAGGCCGCGCGAGGATTCCGGCGCCACCGGCTCCGTCCCGCAGGACCTGGACGCCGACGCCATGATGCGTCCTGCGGTGTCGCGCGACACCGCCTTCTTCTGGGAGGGCGTCAAAGCACACGAACTGCGCATCCAGCGCCTCGCCGACGGCACGCTGCAGCACCCGCCGGTGCCGGCGGTGTGGCAGGACAAGGCCGAGCCCATCGATTACGCGGTGGCCAGCGGCCGTGGCACGGTGTTCAGCTTCGTGGTGCACCACGCGCCGAAGGTGCCCGGCCGCACGCTGCCGTTCGTGATCGCACTTATCGAACTGGAAGAAGGCGTTCGGATGCTCGGCGAGCTACGCAACGTCGACCACGCCGAGATCAAGATCGGAATGCCGGTCCGCGCAACCTATATCGACTTCCCGGCCGGTGAGTCCGGCCCGGAGTGGAGCCTCTACGCCTGGGAGCCCTTGGGAGATCAAGCATGAGCGCACCCGTTGTTGAAGTGGGCACCACCCTGCCCGAACTCAAGCTGCACGGTACGCCGACGTTCATCATCTCAACGGCCCTGGCCACCAGGGACTTCCAGGACGTGCACCATGACCGGGACCTGGCCCAGGCCAAGGGTTCCAAGGACATCTTCGTCAACATCCTCACCGATACCGGCCTGGTGCAGCGCTACATCACCGACTGGGCGGGCCCGACCGCGCGGATCAAATCGATCGGGCTGCGACTCGGCGTGCCGTGGTACGCCTACGACACCGTCACCTTCTCCGGCGAGGTGACCGCCATCGACGACGGCCTGATCACGCTGAAGGTGTTTGGCCGCAACAGCCTTGGCGATCATGTCATCGCGAACGTGACGCTCACGATCGGGGGGTCCTGATGTTGTCGGGTAAGGCTGCGATCGTCGGCATCGGCGCCACCGACTTCTCCAAGGACTCCGGCCGCAGCGAGCTGCGACTGGCGGCCGAGGCGGTCCTGGATGCGCTGGACGACGCGGGGTTGAGTCCCTCGGACGTCGACGGGCTGACCACGTTCACCATGGACACCAATAACGAGACCGCGGTGGCGCGGGCGGCCGGCATCGGTGACCTGGAGTTCTTCTCACAGATCGGATACGGCGGCGGCGCCGCGTGCGCGACCGTCCAGCAGGCGGCGATCGCCGTGGCCACCGGGGTGGCCGACGTCGTCGTCGCATACCGGGCGTTCAACGAGCGCTCCGGCATGCGGTTCGGTCAGGTGCAGACCCGCCTGGTGGGAAACGCCGGCGTGCAGGCTGATTCGACGGCGGCGGACAACTCCTTCTCCTACCCGCACGGGCTTTCCACGCCGGCCGCGCAGGTCGCCATGATCGCGCAGCGCTACATGCACCTGTCCGGTGCGACCAGCCGGGACTTCGGTGCGATTTCGGTGGCCGACCGCAAGCATGCGGCCAAGAACCCGAAGGCGTATTTCTACGAGAAGCCGATAACCATTGAGGACCACCAGAATTCGCGGTGGATCGCCGAGCCGCTGCGGCTGCTGGATTGCTGTCAGGAGACCGACGGCGCCGTCGCGATCGTGGTGACGTCTCCGGAGCGCGCGAAGGATCTCAAGCAGCGACCGGCGATCATCGAGGCGGCGGCCCAGGGCTCCAGCCCCGATCAGTACACGATGGTCAGCTACTACCGGCCCGAGCTCGGCCTGCCCGAGATGGGAGTCGTGGGCCGGCAGCTCTGGGGGCAGTCAGGGTTGAAGCCGACCGACATTCAGACCGCGATCCTGTACGACCACTTCACGCCGTTCACGCTGATTCAGTTGGAAGAGTTGGGATTCTGCGGCAAGGGCGAGGCCAAGGACTTCATCGCCGACGGTGCCATCGAGATCGGTGGGCGACTGCCGATCAACACCCATGGTGGCCAACTCGGCGAGGCCTACATTCACGGCATGAACGGCATCGCCGAGGGGGTGCGGCAACTGCGGGGCACCTCAGTCAATCCGGTGCCCGACGTCGAGCACGTCCTCGTCACCGCCGGAACCGGTGTGCCGACGTCGGGCTTGATCCTGGGCTGAGTGGCCCTTGGGCGCGAGTGTGCGGCCCGCGGATGCGTCTCTGTACGCCGAGTGTGAAGTTAGTTCCACGCTCGCAGCCGGGTGTGAAACTAACTTCACACTCGACGGCTGAAGTGACGCTGCGGGTGACTCGTGCGACGCTGCCGTCGTGGGTGAGCCCTTCCTTGGCAGCGAGGCCGTTGCTTGCGGCGCATTGACCAGAAGTCAGCTGAGTACCGGATACACAAGGCTTTTTCGAGATGTGTACGTCAGTAGGGATTGTGACGCTACTTCCGCACTGCGCGCGAAGGCCGGATGGCTGTGGACTGGGCGCAGGGGCGTGGTCGCAGGGTTCTCCGCGGCCGCACTGCATGGGAGCAAATGGGTTGACAGCGTGACGATGGTGGACCTCATTCACGAGAACCGCCACCGTCAGGCTGGAGTTCGGGCTCACGGAGACCGTATCGAGGAAGACGAAATCGTTGTGATGGGAGGGATGCCGGTGACCTCGGCAGCCAGGACGGCCCTGGACCTCGGCTGCTGGTATCCGCTTACCGCGGCGGTGGCGGGCATCGATGCATTGGCTCGGGCAACGGGAATCGAGGGGGCCGATGTCGAGTTGCTCGCAGCAAGATACCCGGGCCGCCGAGGCATCGTACAAGCACGGCAGGCAATAGCCCTGTTCGACAGTGGGGCACAGTCTCCGAAGGAGTCTTGGCTGCGCGTTGTACTGGTCCAGGCCGGGTTACCGTCGCCTCAGACGCAGATCGCCGTCACCGATGACTTCGGTGACCCGGTGGCTTATCTCGATATGGGCTGGGAGGAGATAAAAGTAGCGGTCGAGTACGACGGTGAACAGCACCGTAGCGATCGACGACAATACACTTGGGACGTCCGACGAATGGAGATGCTCGAGCGTCTCGGCTGGATCGTCATTCGAGTGGTGGCAGGAGACCGGCCTGCGGAAATCGTCCGACGTGTTCGCGCGGCTCGTGCCCGTCGAGCGTGAAGTTAGTTTCACGCTCGCAGCCGAATGTGAAACTAACTTCACGCTCGACGGCAAGGAGCCTAGGCCGGCACCAATTCGACGCCCGACAGCACGACGGCGTTGTCGCGCGAGGGCGCGACAACGCTGGCCAGGAAGCGGCCGTTGTCCTTCCAAATGCCGACCTTGAGCGTTTCGCCGGGGAAAGCCACCCCGGCGAAACGTGCGCCGTAGGCCGCCACTGCTCCAGTATCGCCGTCGAGCAGTGCATCGGTGATCGCCTTGCAGGTCATGCCGTAGGTGCACAGCCCGTGCAGGATGGGCTGCGAAAAGCCTGCGGCAGCGGCGAATTCGGGATCGGAGTGCAGCGGGTTGCGGTCGCCGCACAGCCGGTAGAGCAGCGCCTGCTGCGGCAGAATCGGCACGTCGACCTCGAGATCGGGGGCACGGTCGGGCGCGCCGTCCGACGTCGAAGGCCCTCGCTCGCCGCCGAATCCGCCCTCGCCGCGGGCGAAGATGGACCGTCGCTGCGTCCACAGCAGCGTGCCGTCCGGCGCGGTCACCGTCGTCTCGCTCCAGATCACCGCGGCCTTGCCCTTGTCCCAGATGTCCGTGAACCGGGTGACGGCCTCGGCCGAGCCCGACGGCGGCAGCGGGGCGGGCACCTCCACGCGCTCACTGGCATGCAGCACCTTGCCCAGCTCGATGTCGATGCCCGGAAACTTGACGGTCGGCGGCTTCGTGACATGGAAGGTGGCGGCGACGTTGCCGAACGTCGGCAGCACCTGCGGGGTGTCGTCGATCAGGTAGCGCAGCTCGCGCGGGTCCATCGGATCGGCGCCGGCGCCCAGCCCGAGGTGGTAGAGCTGCACATCACTGCTGGCCCAAGAGAATTCGATGGGATCCAGCTCGGCATTCAGGGCGACGTCTACGTCGATTGGCATCGCGGTTACCTTTCCCCGGCTCCGCCGGCTATGTGCAACGCCGCCAGGTAGCCGAACGTCATGGCCGGCCCGATGGTGCCACCCGGCCCGGGGTACGTGTGGCCCATCACCGGGGCACTGACGTTGCCTGCCGCGTAGAGGCCCTCGATGATACTGCCGTCATCGCGCAGCGCCCGGCCGTGGATGTCGGTGCGGATGCCGCCCTTGGTGCCCAGGTCACCGGGCACCATCTTGGCCGCGTAGTACGGCGCGTGACTGATCTCGCCGAGGTTGGGGTTCGGCTTGTTGGTCGGATCGCCGTAGTAGCGGTCGTAGGCGCTTTCGCCGCGCTGGAAGTCGGCGTCGATGCCGGAGCGGGCGAAGCCGTTGAAGCGTTCCACGGTCGCGGTGAATTCACTCACCGGAAGGCCGGCCTTCTGCGCCAGCTCCGCCAGAGTGTCGGCGGTGATGATGACACCCGACTCCAGCCACTTACGCGGAATACGTTGTCCGGGCTGCAATCCCGCGAAGATGTAGCGGTCCCGGTACCGCTGGTCGAACACCAGCCAGGCGGGGATGTTCTCACCCGGCCCCGGCCCCTGACCGTATTCGCCGCCGTACATGTGATGGCAGGCTTCGACGTAGGGCATCGACTCGTTCATGAACCGCTTGCCCGACATGTTGACGATGATCGATCCCGGCGAGTTGCGCTCGGACAACGCGAACCACGGTGCACCTACCAGCGGGACGGTCGGTCCCCACCAGGCGTCTTCCATGATGTCCAGTGCGGCGCCGAGCTTTTCGCCCGCCAGAATCCCGTCGCCGGTGTTAGCCACCGCGCCGACGGTCCACTCGGTGGTGATCGGTGCGCGCTGGTATTTCACCCGCATCTGTTCGTTGTGCTCGAATCCGCCCGACGCCAGGATCACGCCACGCCGGGCGCGGATCAGCTGCGGCTCGCCCGATTCGGCATCGCCGGCGCCGCGCACGTAGACGCCGCGCACCACACCGTCTTCGACGTGGAGGTCGGTGAGCGCGGTGTTGAGCACTACGGGCACCCCGGCCCGCTGCAACCCGATGCGCAGCGGCCCGATCAACGCCCGGCCCATGCCGACGAGGTTCTTGCCGGTTGCCTTGGCCCACATGGTGCGCGCCCCGACCTTCAGGCTGCGCAGCACACCGCGCGGGTGCCGCTTGAGCTGGTTCAGCCGCACGTAATCCTGTTGCATCACCACGACGTTGAGCGGGACCTTGCCGTAGGCCGGCTCCAGGCCGGCTTCGTCGGCGCCGAGCTTGCGGGCGTTGAACGGCTTCGGCTCGATCGATCGGCCCTCGGCGCGGCCGCCCGGCGACTCCGGATAGTAGTCGGAGTACTTCGGCACCCAGCACATCTTCAGCGGGGTGTGCTTCAGCACAAACGACAGCATTTCGGGGCCGCGCTCGAGGTAGGTGTCGATGCGTTCCGGCTCGACGACGTTGCCGACGATCCCGTGCAGATAGGTGCGGGCGGCCTCGGCGGTATCGCGGACCCCGTCACGCTTGAGGACTTCGTTGTTTGGGATCCAAACGCCGCCGCCTGAGCGCGCCGTCGAACCGCCGAAGTGTGGGGCCTTCTCGATGACTACGGTGGAAAGACCCCGGTGAGCGGCGGTAAGGGCGGCCACCATGCCGGCCCCGCCGCTCCCGACCACGACGACGTCGTACTCCTGCGCTGACATGTAGAACACGTTATAGAATTGCCCCGGGCGGCCGCTACTGGCCCGGTCGACTGTACGAGGAGACGTGAAAAAATGCTCAGTGTTGCCACGCGCGACGAGCTGGCCGCCGACTTGGCGCAAGCCGAGCGGAGCGGCGAGCCGATCGCCCCGCTTACCGCCGCCTACCCGGACATCGACGTCGTCGACGCCTACGAGATTCAGCTGATCAACATCCGCCAGAGAGTCGCGGAGGGGGCCCGGGTGCTGGGCCACAAGGTTGGGCTGTCGTCGTTGGCGATCCAGCAAATGATGGGCGTCGACGAGCCGGACTACGGACATCTGCTCGACGAGATGCAGCTGTTCGAGGACACCCCGGTCGAGGCGGACCGCTACCTGTACCCCCGGGTCGAGGTCGAAGTCGGGTTCGTCCTGAACGCGGACCTGCCGGGAGCCGGCTGCACCGAGGACGACGTGCTGGCGGCCACCGAGGCGCTGGTCCCGTCGATCGAGCTGATCGACACCCGGATCACCGACTGGAAGATCGAGCTGTGCGACACCATCGCCGACAACGCGTCGTCGGCGGGTTTTGTGCTCGGTGAGGCGCGCGTTTCCCCCCGCGACATCGACGTCAAGGGGATCGACGCCGTGTTGCGCTGCAACGGTGAGGTTGTCGCGGAAGGCCGTACCGACGCGGTGCTGGGCAATCCGGTCACCGCGGTGGCCTGGCTGGCCCGCAAGGTGGACGGTTTCGGTGTCCGCCTGCGCAAAGGCGACGTCGTGCTGCCCGGATCGTGCACGCGGGCGATCGACGCGCACCCCGGTGACAATTTCGTCGCCGACTTCACGGGCCTCGGTTCGGTGCGTTTATCGTTCGAATAAGCTCGAATTAAATCGTCTAACTTAAATCTCAAACGCTTCGAAAAGGGGCAATCATGCCGACTAAGGCGACTGTGGCCATTGTCGGGTCGGGGAACATCAGCACTGACCTGCTCTACAAGCTGCTCCGATCGGACTGGCTGGAACCGCGCTGGATGGTCGGCATCGACCCGGAAAGCGAGGGCTTGGCCCGGGCCCGCAAGCTGGGCCTGGAGACCACCCACGAGGGTGTCGACTGGCTGTTGGCCCAGTCGGACAAGCCCGACCTGGTGTTCGAGGCGACCAGCGCCTACGTGCACCGCGACGCCGCCCCCAAGTACGAGGCCGCCGGCATCCGGGCCATCGACCTGACGCCGGCCGCGGTGGGCCCCGCGGTGATCCCGCCTGCCAACCTGCGCCAGCACCTGGACGCGCCGAACGTCAACATGATCACCTGCGGCGGGCAGGCGACCATCCCGATCGTCTACGCGGTGTCACGCGCGGTCGCCGACCTCGGCGGCGTGCCGTATGCCGAGATCGTCGCCTCGGTCGCCTCACTGTCGGCCGGCCCCGGCACCCGCGCCAACATCGACGAGTTCACCAAGACCACCAGCCGGGGTGTCGAGACCATCGGCGGCGCCAAACGCGGCAAGGCGATCATCATCTTGAACCCGGCGGACCCGCCGATGATCATGCGCGACACCATCTTCTGCGCCATCCCGGAGGACGCCGACCGGGACGCGATCGCCAAGTCCATCCACGACGTGGTGGCCGAGGTGCAGACCTATGTGCCGGGTTACCGGCTGCTCAACGAGCCCCAGTTCGACGACCCGTCGATCAACTCCGGCGGCCAGGCGCTGGTCACCACCTTCGTGGAGGTCGAGGGCGCCGGCGATTATCTGCCGCCATATGCGGGCAACCTGGACATCATGACCGCCGCGGCGACCAAGGTCGGCGAGGAGATCGCCAAGGAATCCTTGAGCGCGACGGCCGGAGGAGCGCAATCATGACCACCGACATCTTCTTCAACCCGGTCTGGGACGTCCGGATGACCGACACGTCGTTGCGGGACGGCTCTCACCACAAGCGCCACCAGTTCACCGCCGACGAGGTCGGCGCCATCGTGGCCGCGCTGGACGCCGCGGGGGTGCCCGTCATCGAGGTCACCCACGGCGACGGTCTGGGCGGCTCGAGCTTCAACTACGGGTTCTCCAAGACCCCCGAGCAGGAGCTGATCAAACTGGCCGCCGAGACGGCCAAAGAAGCCAAGATCGCCTTCTTGATGCTGCCCGGCGTCGGCACCAAAGAAGACATCAAAGAGGCCCAGAACAACGGCGGCTCGATCTGCCGGATCGCCACCCACTGCACCGAAGCCGACGTGTCGATCCAGCACTTCGGGCTGGCCCGCGAACTCGGACTGGAAACCGTCGGGTTCCTGATGATGAGCCACACCATCTCGCCCGAGAAGCTGGCCGCGCAGGCCCGCATCATGGCCGACGCGGGTTGCCAGTGCGTCTACGTGGTCGATTCGGCCGGCGCGCTGGTCCTCGAGGGCGTGCGCGACCGGGTCGCCGCGCTGGTCGCCGAGCTCGGCGACGACGCCCAGGTCGGCTTCCACGGCCACGAGAACCTCGGGCTCGGCGTCGCCAACAGCGTCGAGGCCGTCCGGGCGGGCGCCAAGCAGATCGACGGCTCCTGCCGCCGGTTCGGCGCCGGGGCCGGTAACGCGCCCGTCGAGGCGCTGATCGGGGTGTTCGACAAGATCGGCGTGAAGACCGGGATCGACTTCTTCGACATCGCCGACGCGGCCGAAGAGGTGGTGGCCCCCGCCATGCCCGCCGAGTGCCTGCTCGACCGCAACGCCCTGATCATGGGGTACTCGGGCGTGTATTCGAGCTTCCTCAAGCACGCCATCCGCCAAGGTGAGCGCTACGGCGTCCCGCCGCATGAGCTGCTGCACCGCGCGGGCCAGCGCAAACTCATCGGCGGCCAGGAAGACCAGCTCATCGACATCGCGCTGGAGATCAAGCGCGAGAAGGACAGCGGCGCCGCCCCCTCGCGTTGACCAGCCGGCTTCGCGGCGGCACGCACAGGCGGCGCATAGGTATCGCGAGTAGCCTGGCGCCCATGAGCACATCCAAGACAGTCGGCGCCCGTCGCCGCGGGCTGTACGGCCTGCTCGCCGGGGGGTTGATGACTGCTACCGCCGCAACGGTGATCGCGCTGCCCGTGGCAGGCATAGCCAACGCGGATCCGCAATGCAATCAGGACGTGGGTTCATCCATCAACTCGTACCTGGAGAAGCACCCGGACCTCCACCAGCAGCTGCAGGCCAGGTCGCAGGCCGAGGGCGGTAACGGCAACGTCATCGACTATCTCAATCGGCATCCCGACGTCCGCCAGCACCTGATCGACCTGTCCCACTCCTGCCCACCGTAGTGAGTCGGCGTCGTCGTTGAACGCTGCGGCCGACGCGCGGGAACGTTCGCCATTGACGAAAAAGTAGAACACGTTCTAGCGTCTAGGCGTGTTCTCTGATTCCCTCACGAAAGCGATCGCCGAGGCCGAGCAGTTGGTGGCCGACGCACCCTTCATCGAGACCGAAGCCGACCTGCTGGAAGGGTTGCAGTACCTGGCCGGCTGTATCTCGGGCTGCATCCACCTGGCCGTGGACTACGACCGCAACCATCCCTTCCTGCAGTCGGGCACCGGGCCGTTCACCAAGATGGGCCTGGACAACCCCGACACCCTTTACTTCGGTACCCGGGTGCACGCCAACCACGACTACGTGGTCACCGGCAGGCGCGGGACGACCACCGATCTGAGTTTCCAGCTACTCGGCGGCGAGTACACGGACGACTTCGTGCCCGTCAGCCAGGCCGCCTTCGACGACCGCGAGCTCGAGATCGCGCCCGACGGCAGCTTCGAATGGCGGGTGCGGCCGACGAGTGCCGGGCAACTGGTGATCCGCGAGGTGTACGGCGACTGGTCGGCACAGCGCGGCACGCTGGCCATCTCCCGGCTCGACACGGCGGGCACCGCGCCGCCGCCGTTGACCCGTGAGCTCATCGAAAAGCGTTACGCCACAGCGGGAAAGCAGCTTGTCCAGCGGGTGAAGACCTGGCTGCAATTCCCGCAGTGGTTTTATCTCGATTTGCCGGTCAACACCATGGTGCCGCCGCGGCTGACTCCGGGCGGGCTGTCCACGCAGTACTCGTCGGTCGGGCACTTCGACCTGCGACCGGATCAGGCGATGGTCATCACCATCCCGGTCTCCGACGCGCCCTACCTCGGCTTTCAGCTGGGCAGCCTCTGGTACATCTCGCTGGACTACATCAACCACCAGACCTCGCTGAACAACACTCAGGCACAGGCGGATCCGGACGGCAAGGTCCGCATCGTCGTCGCCGAGCAGAACCCGGGAGTGACGAACTGGGCCGAGACGGTCGGCCACCGGCGAGGCTTCCTGCAGTTCCGCTGGCAGCGGGTGTCGCGTGAGCTCACCGACGCCGACGGTCCGACCGTGGAGGTGGTCGACATCGACAAGGTTCCGGCCGCGTTGCCGTACTTCGAACACAACAAGATTTCAGAGGACGACTGGCGCGCCCGAATTGCGCTGCGCCACCAACAGATTCAGGCGAGGATGCTGGGATGACCAAGTTACTGGACGGCAAGGTGGTGGTGATCAGCGGCGTCGGTCCGGGTCTGGGCACGACGCTGGCGCACCGATGCACGCGGGAAGGCGCCGACCTGGTGCTGGCGGCCCGCACGCCGGAACGCCTGGACAACGTCGCCAAGCAGATCGCCGACCTCGGAGGCCGTGCGACAACGGTGCGCGCCGACATCACCGAGGACGACCAGGTGAGCAACCTGGTCGATGCCACCTTGGAGGCGTACGGCAAGGTCGACGTGCTGATCAACAACGCGTTCCGGGTGCCGTCGCTGAAACCGTTCTCGGGCACCAGTTTTCAGCATATCCGCGACGCGATCGAACTCAGTGCGCTCGGCGCGCTGCGGCTCATCCAGGGGTTCACGCCGGCGCTGGCCGAGTCGAAGGGCTCGATCGTCAACGTCAACTCCATGGTGCTGCGGCACTCGCAGGCGAAGTACGGCGCCTACAAGATGGCCAAGTCCGCGCTGCTGTCCATGTCGCATTCGTTGGCCACCGAGCTCGGCGAGCAGGGTATCCGGGTCAATTCCGTTGCGCCCGGCTATATCTGGGGCGAGACACTGCAGGGCTACTTCAACCACCAGGCCGGCAAGTACGGCACCACGGCCGAGCAGATCTACCAGGCCACCGCGGCCGACTCCGACCTGAAGCGGCTGCCGACCGAGGACGAGGTGGCCTCGGCGATCCTGTTCATGGCCAGCGACCTGTCCAGCGGCATCACCGGACAGACGCTGGACGTCAATTGCGGGGAGTACCACACCTGATGGCGCAACGCACCGATGTCGGCACCGTCGAGGACCTGAAGGCGTCGGCCAGCAAGATGATCGGGCTGGACGATTTCGGTACCAACGACGACAACTACCTCGAAGCGCTGGAAGTGCTGCTGGACTCCTACCGGCGCGACGCCGACTTGACGCCGTTGGGCAGCAAGATGAATCGGTTTTTTCTGCGCGGTGCGCTGGTGGCCAGGCTGCTTTCCGAAGCTGCCTGGAAGCAGTACCCGCAGCATGCGGACGTCGTCATCGAGCGGCCGATCTTCGTCACCGGGCTGGTGCGCACCGGCACCACCGCCTTGCATCGGCTGCTTGGCGCCGATCCCGCGCACCAGGGCCTGCATCTGTGGTTGGCCGAATTTCCGCAGCCCCGTCCGCCTCGTGAAACCTGGGAATCCAACCCGTTTTACAGCCAGCTGAATGCACAGTTCGAGAAGCATCATGCCGAAAACCCGGACTACACGGGTCTGCACTTCATGGCGGCGTACGAGCTGGAGGAGTGCTGGCAGCTGCTGCGGCAGTCGCTGCACTCGGCGTCCTACGAAACCCTGGCGCACCTGCCCACCTACTCGCAATGGCTGTCCCAACAGGACTGGACGCCGTCATATCAGCGGCACCGCCGCAACCTTCAGCTGATCGGGCTCAACGACGCCGACAAGCGGTGGGTGCTGAAGAATCCCAGCCACCTGTTCGCGCTGGACGCGTTGATGGCGACCTATCCCGACGCGTTGGTGATCCAGACTCATCGTCCGGTCGAAACGATCATGGCCTCGATGTGCTCGCTGGCGCAGCACACCGCAGAGGGATGGTCGTCCTCGTTCACCGGCGCCCAAATCGGCGCTGACGCGATGGAAACGTGGTCGCGGGGCCTGGAGCGGTTCAACACCGCACGGGCCAAATACAGCCCGTCGCAGTTCTACGACGTGGACTACAAGGAGTTGATCGCCGACCCGATGGGCACGGTTGCCGACATCTACCGGCACTTCGGCTTGACGTTGACCGAAGAGGCCAAGGCCGCCATGGAAAAGACCCACGCCGACAGCCAGTCCGGCCCACGGGCGCCCAAGCACACCTACTCGCTTGCCGACTACGGCCTGAGCACCGAGACGGTCAAGGAGCGGTTCGCGGGCCTGTAGTCACCGGCGCCGCGAGGGTTGCAGTTGGCGAGAGCGGCCGCAATGCGGGCGCGAGGTTCGCTCAGTCGTCGTCCGGCTCGTCGTCGAGATAACCCTCGGCCACCGCATGTTCAATGCTGTCAGTGAGTTTCGGGCACGACCTGGTGCGCGCGGTGTCGCCTCCGGACTCGCGTACCTCGGTGAAGTGCGCGCAGCGTTGCCACGCTTCGGTGTTCCACTGCACCGCGGTGTGTCCAGGTCCGAGCCTGCGAACGGTGACCCGCACGTGGCAGAACCGGCAGTCCACCGGCAGCAGACCCGAGTTCAGGTATCGCTCGCGGTCGGCGCGACTGGCTTCGGCAACTACCGCCGCGCCTTGTGGGTCGTTGGCGAAATCCCTTGATTTGGACCAGGTTCCGCCCTTGCGCTCGGGGCCGGCCGGATGGTCGTCATGGTCGTGATGATCGCCATGCAGCAACAACATCGATCGCGCAAGCTGATCGACGTCAGGTACCGCCGGCTGATCGTCGCTCATGATTCCTAGTGTTGCTCGGCCGGCACGTCGCCGGTGACCGTCTCGTCGGCCTCGGAGTCCTTGGCCTTGAGGTTCTCCTCGACCTCGACATTCCAGTACTCGTTGGCGCGGGTGGTGTCCACCTCGATCTCGAAGCGCTCCACCATTTCCGGCTCGATGTCGGCGACGTCGACGTAGAACTGCTGGTACCAGCGGCGCAGCTGATAGACCGCACCGTCCTCCTCGACCAGGAGTGGATTGTCGATGCGGGTCTTGTGCTTCCAGATCTCGACGTCTTGCAGGAAGCCCTTGCTCACGCCCTCGGTGAACACCTTCGACAGCTTGTCGGTCATCTTTTCGTCCATGCCCTTGGGTTTTTCGACGATGACACCCCACTGCAGCACGAACGAGTTCTGCGTCACCGGGTAGTGGCAGTTGATCAGGATCGACTCGGCCTTGTAGCCGCCGTAGCTGTTGTGCAGCCAGTTGATCATGAACGACGGCCCGAAGTAGGAGGCCTCCGAATCCAGGTGCGCCTCACCGTACGAGGTGCCGAGGTCGTTGACGTCGGGCCGGCCCACGTTGTGCAGGTACTGCGACGCGATGTGGCCCTCGAAGACGTTCTTGAAGTACGTCGGCAACCCGAAATGGATGTAGAAGAAGTGCGCCATGTCGGTGACGTTGTCGATGATGTCGCGGCAGTTGGACCCCTCGATGAGGATGCGGTTCCACCGCCACTCGGTCCACTCGTCGCTGTGGGATTCCGGGATGTCCGGAATGCGCACGGCGGGCTCCGGCGGGTTGTTCTCGTGGTCGTGCCAGACGAACAGCAGGCCCGCGCGCACGTCGGTCGTCCACGACCGGGTCCGCGCGGTCTTGGGCGTGCGCTTGGCGTAGGGGACGAGCTCGCAGCGGCCGTCGCCGCCCCAGCGCCAGTCGTGGAACGGGCAGGCGATCTCGTCGCCCTTGATGGTGCCCTCGGACAGGTCCCCGCCCATGTGGCGGCAGTACCCGTCGAGGATCTTGATGTCCCCGTGCGAGTCGGCGAACACCACAAGCTTGGTGCCGAACGCCTCAATCGAATGCGGCTTACCGTCCTGGAAGTCCTTTGCAACGCCCAGGCAGTGCCAGCCGCGGGCGTATCTGGTCGGCAAGGCGCCGGGATCGATTTCCCGGATGCCGACCGCCTTGGTGTCGGTACTCACCTGTTACCTCCAACTCGCTGGGCCTCTAACTAGAACACGTTACAGTTTTGCGGCGGGGGCGCGCAACGACGGCGCGCCTGGCTGGGGTTTTCCGCGACGTATGCGCACTGGGGTATATGTAAACGATGCCGCTATTTGCGTTCGAGGGCCGCGCGCCACGGGTCGATCCCACCGCTTTCGTGGCCCCGACGGCCACTCTGATCGGCGACGTCGTGGTGGAGGCGGGTGCCTCGGTCTGGTTCAACGCCGTATTGCGGGGCGACTACGGACCCATCGTGGTGCGCGAGGGCGCCAACGTCCAAGACGGGTCGGTTTTGCACGCGCCGCCCGGTATCCCGGTCGACATCGGTCCCGGCGCGACGGTGGCGCATCTGTGCGTCATTCACGGGGTTCACGTCGGGCAGGAGGCGTTGATCGCCAACCACGCCACCGTTCTGGACGGTGCGGTGATCGGCGCGCGCAGCCTGGTCGCCGCGCACTCACTGGTGACGGCCGGCACCCAGATTCCACCCGGGATGCTGGCCGTCGGCGCGCCGGCTCAGATCAAGGGACCGGTCGCCGGGACGGGCGCCGAGATGTGGGTGAAGGTGAACCCGCAGGCCTACCGCGACCTCGCCCTGCGGCATCTGGCCGGGCTGGAACCGATTTAGGGTCCGGCTGAGAAGGTGTCCTGGCTCGCGACCCAGTCGTCGAAGTGGCTCATCGTGATGGGTAGTGCCTTACCGCCGAACACCATGTGGTCGGACCCTGGAATTTCGGCGTAGCTGGCGTTCGCATAGCGGGCCGCGGTCCGGAGTGCCAGGCGCGGGGGCACGATGCGGTCTTGACCGCCGCCGATGATGAGCACCGGCCCGGAAATCGCGTCGTAGTTAACTCGTGCGGCCTTGGTTCGGTCCAGCCACGGCATGGCGAGTTCGAAGAACAGCACTCGCCCGGATTCGCAGACCAGGTCGTTGAACGTTTCGCGAGCAATCTCCTCGGTCTGGGCGCCGGCGACTCCGCGTGAAAACTGCCGCCACGTAGGGGGATAGACCGGCTTAGCCCATGGCCGCGGTATGAGAGCGTGCCTCAGCGCAATTCCCAGTGTCGTCGGGTTGATACCGGAGGGACCCACCACGGACGGGCAGGCGGCAATCATGCCGGCATGCGCGGTTCGAGCGGCGACAAGCTGGACCAGCAGTCCGCCCATTGAGTGTCCGACCAGAAGTGGCGGGGGATCCAGCGACGAAACGAGGGCTACGAGGTCGTCGACATAGTCGCGAATACTCAGCCTTGCGATTTTCGGTGCGCCCTCGAGCAAAGGCAACTCATGATGTCGCAACGTTGGGGTGTGAACCGTGAAGCCACGTTCCATGAAAGCGCGGCGTGCGGGCGCCCACTGGTCGCCACGGCTCCACGAGCCATGGATGAGCACGAGGTGCTTGTCGGACACGGACCAAGGATGACATGGACATCCCGCCGCCGGATGAAGTCTGCGACGCTGAACCGGCGCATCGCGGCGTGCATTTCACGCTCGGCGCTAGCCGGACACCTTCTTGGTGTTGGCCGCCGCGCGCTCCATCTCCCAGTAGGCGCGCAGGGCCACCATCTTGCCCTCGGCGTTGACTCGGTAGGTGAAGACGCCGTCGGCGGTCGTCTGGTACTCACCGGTCGTGATGAGGATGTGCCCCACGTTGGCTTCCTCGTTGCCGCACTGATACGTGTCGCGGAAGAAGAACTCGATCTTGGTGGTGGGGGCGATGGCCTTGTCCCAGAAGGCCGAGATCGCGTCGCGACCGCGGTGCCCCCTGCCTTCGGGGTCGAATACCGAAGGCCCGATCGGGTCCTCGACGATGGCGTCGTCGGCGAACACCGCCAGCCAGGCGTCCTTGTCCCGGGCCGCCACCGCCTCGCGGGAGCGGCGGCCTGCCTCGTGCGCCGGATGCCCGCTCACGCATCGACCTTCTGGGCCGCCGGCTTATCGGCGCCCACCACCCACATCGAGTAGTACTGCGAGCCACCGCCGTAGGCGTGCCCCAGGGCCTTTCGCACGTTGGGCACCTGGTGGTCGCCACCCTTGCCCATCACCTGAATGGCCGCTTCGGCGAAGCGAATCAGGCCGGAGGCGCCGATCGGGTTCGACGACAGCACGCCGCCCGACGGGTTCACCGGCAGCCGGCCGCCGATCTTGGTTTCGCCGGCTTCGGTGAGTTTCCAGCCTTCGCCCTCGGCGGCAAACCCGAGGTTTTCCAACCACATCGGCTCGAACCAGGAGAACGGCACGTAGATCTCCGCGGCGTCGATCTCGTCGATCGGACTCTCGATGCCGGCGGCGGTCCACAGCGCCGCGGCCGCGTCGCGGCCGGCCTGCGGGCTGACCTGGTCGCGCCCGGAGAACTGCAGCGGCTCGGTGCGCAACGCGGTGGCGTGAATCCAGGCCACCGGATGTCCTTGCGCCAGGCGGGCTTCGGCGGCCTCCTCGTTGCCGATCACCACGGCGGCGGCACCGTCGGACGACGGGCAGGTCTCGTCGTAACGGATCGGGTCCCACAGCATCGGCGACGACATCACCTTCTCGACCGTGATGTCGGACTGCTGCAGGTGCGCCAGCGGGTTCTTGCTGCCGTTGAGCCGGTCCTTGACCGCGACAATGGCACCGATGTTCGTCGGCGCGCCGGACCGGCGGATGTACGAGCGCACGTGCGGGGCGAAGTAGCCGCCCGCGCCGGCACCCACCGGCTTGATGAAGGGGATCGGAATCGACAACGCCCACATGGCATTTGACTCCGACTGCTTCTCCCATGCCATCGCGAGCACCCGCCGGTACTTGCCGGACTGCACCAGGCTGGCGGCCACCACCCCGGTGGACCCGCCCACCGATCCCGCGGTGTGCACACGGATCAGCGGCTTGCCGGTGGCGCCCATGGCGTCGGCCATGAACAGCTCGGGCATCATGACGCCCTCGAAGAAGTCCGGCGCCTTGCCGACAACGACGGCGTCGATGTCGTCGAAGGTGCTGCCGGAGTCGGCCAGCGCCCGGTCGATCGCCTCGCGCACCAGGCCGTTCATCGAAACGTCTTGGCGTTTGGCGACGTACTTCGTTTGTCCGGTACCTAGTACCGCAGCAACGTTTGGCCCTGCACCGGCCATCAGTTCTTCCCTTCCATCACCGCGACCAGGTTCTGTTGTAGCGCAGGCCCGCTGGTGGCGTGCGCCAGCACCCGCTCAGCCGAACCGTTCCAGATATGTTGTGCCGCGAAGCCGATGCGTTCGAGACCGGCGACGAACATGGGATTGGCCGCCAGCGCGCCGCCGGACGGGTTGACCTTGGTCCGTCCCGGTATCCAGATGGCGTCCGCGATGATCAGGTGCTGGTGGGTGAACGGTGCGCAGATCTCGGCCACATCGAGGTTGTCGGTCCTGCCACCGGTGGCCACGTGGGCCGCGGCCCTGGTCGACGGGGACTCGGTGAGATCCCGCGCCCCCAGCGACGGGGTTTCGATGCGATGCTCGATTCCGGTTATCCACGCGGGGTTTTCGCGCAGTTCGCGCGCCCGGTCGCCGGCCGCGAGCACGATGGCCGCGGCACCGTCGGTGATCGGGGCGATGTCGTGACGCCGCAGTGGGTCGGCGAAGAACGGCCGCTCGAGCAGTTCGCCCACGCTGATGGCCCCCTCCACATTGTCCACCCGGCGCGCGTTGGTAAAGGACTCGAAGGCAACGCGGGCCATATGCTCCTCGGTCCACTTGCGGCTGTCGAGCCCGATGCGCGCCTGCAGCCCGGCTATCGATATCGAATCGGGCCATAACGGCGCGACGGTGTACGGGTCGGTCTGCCGCGTCAGGATCTGACGCAGGACGCCGGCCGAGGACTTACCGAAGCCGTACACCAGCGCGGTGTCGACCTCGCCGGTCAGGATCTTGATGTAGGCCTCGTAAAGTGCCCAGGCCGCGTCCATTTCGACATGCGATTCGTTGATCGGCGGGACGGCACCGATCGAGTCGATCGCCGAGATGAACGAAAATGCCCGTCCGGCAAGGTAATCGGATGATCCGGAACACCAGAAGCCGATGTCGGTCCTGCTGATGCCCAGCTCTTCGTACAGCTGGGCGAAGCACGGAATCAACATCTCGACACCGTTGGTGGTGCCGTCGGTGCGGCGGACGTGTGGGGCGTGGGCAAAGCCGACGACCGCAACGTTGCGAGCGCTCATGTGCAGGTAAGCCCTTTACAGGTGGTGCTTGTAGGTGTCGTACTCGGCGTCGGGTTCCCCGGTCGGCCGGAAGTACTCGATGTTGTCGATGCCGAATCCCCACTCCTCGCGGGGTTTCCACACCGCCTCGACGCGCATGCCCATCCGTACCTCGTGGGCGTCGATGTCGGCGACCAGATGCAAAAACGGGATGTCGGACCCGTCGAGCAGCACGTAGGCCGCCACGTAGGGCGGCTTGATGCGCTGGCCCTGGAACGGGATGTTGATGATCGCGAACGTCGTGACGGTGCCCTTGTCCGGCAGCTCCACGAACTCGGTCGTCGGCTGACCGGTGGCCGGGTCGGCGCCGTGCGGCGGGAAATAGACCTTCCCGTTCTCGCCCGTCTTCGCGCCGAGCAGCTTGCCCTGCGCGATGGCCCGCAGGTAGGCGCTCTCCTCGTGGGAGGCGCTGTGCTGGATGGTCAGTGAGACGGGCGTGACGATCATGGTCACCGGGTCTTTGGCGCCGTCCGACCGCTCGGTCGCGGCCTCGGCTTCGTCGCCGAGCGCGAAATAGGCGATGTCGGTGATGGCGCCGACCGGCTCGTCCACCCAGTGCACATGCACCCGGGTGCCGGTCTTGATGGCCTTCGGCTCGCCCGCGTCCACCGCGTGGATCAGCGGGGTGTCGGCGCCGTCCAGCTTGATCAGCGCCCAGGCGAACGGCCGGTCCAGTGGCTGGCCCTCGATCGGCTCGGGCTGCCAGGTCCACGAGACCACGGTGCCGACGCTGGACACCGGTACCATCTCGCCCAGCGGCTCGTAGGTGACCGGGTCATATTCCGCCGGCGGCACGTGCACCCGGCCATCCGATCCGCGCACACCCAGGACGTGCCGGTCGCGCAGCGCGGTGAAGAACTTGCTCAGCGTGGGGCCGACCGAACGGGTGTAGTCGAAGGACAATGTCAGTGGCGCGGCGAGCGGTGGCTCAGGGTGATCCATCAGGGGCGGGCTACTCGAGCTGGCTGTCACGCCATCGAGTAGAACAGGTTCTAAGAACGGATTCAACATCGGGTCTGCGACGGAAGGGCGAAGACGATGAAGCTGGGATTGCAGCTGGGATATTGGGGCGCTCAGCCGCCGCAGAACCATGGCGAGCTCGTCGCCGCGGCCGAGGAGGCCGGATACGACGCCGTCTTCACCGCCGAGGCTTGGGGTTCGGACGCCTACACACCGCTGGCCTGGCTGGGTTCGTCGACGTCGCGGGTGCGGCTGGGCACCTCGGTGGTCCAGCTGTCCGCCCGCACCCCGACGGCCTGCGCCATGGCGGCCCTGACGCTCGACCACCTGTCCGGTGGGCGCCACGTTCTCGGCCTCGGCGTCTCCGGCCCGCAGGTGGTCGAGGGCTGGTACGGCCAGTCGTTCCCCAAGCCGCTGGCCCGCACCCGTGAATACATCGACATCATCCGGCAGGTGTGGGCGCGCGAGGCCCCGGTGACCAGCGCCGGGCCGCACTACCCGCTGCCGCTGACCGGCGAGCGCGCTTCGGGTCTGGGCAAGCCGCTCAAGCCCATCACCCATCCGCTGCGGGCCGACATCCCGATCATGCTGGGCGCCGAGGGACCGAAGAACGTCGCGCTGGCCGCCGAGATCTGCGACGGCTGGCTGCCGATCTTCTACACGCCGCGCATGGCCGACACCTACAACGAATGGCTGGACGAGGGGTTCGCCCGGCCGGGCGCACGCCGCAGCCGTGAGAACTTCGAGATCTGTGCGACGGCCAACATCGTCATCACCGAGGACCGCAGCGCCGCCTTCGCGGCCATGAAGCCCTACATCGCGCTCTACATGGGCGGGATGGGCGCGGAGGACACCAACTTTCACGCCGACGTCTACCGCCGGATGGGCTACTCCGAGGTGGTCGACGACGTGACGAAGCTATTCCGCAGCAACCAGAAGGACAAGGCCGCGGAAATCATCCCCGACGAGGTGATCGACGACGCCGCAATCGTCGGCGACCTGGACTACGTGCGTAAGCAGATCAAGGCCTGGGAGGCCGCCGGCGTCACCATGATGGTGGTGTCCGGCCGCAGTACGGAGCAGGTCCGCGAGCTGGCGACGCTGATCTGACGCGCGCCCACGACAAAGTAGAACACGTTCTAATTTTCTTGCCAGGGGCTTAGAACGCGTTCTAGATTGTCCGGATGACACGCCCGACGACGATGCTGAGCGCGCAGCGCGATGTGGAGGAGCAGGGCAATCGAAGTCCGTCCGGCCGGTCAGCCGAGCGGGTGGGCGTCGCCGAATGTCATCTCGACGTGGCCGACCGATCCAGAGACCATCGCCCGCTTTGGCAGGCCCAGCGACGCCAGCTCCTCGGCGTAGGCGTGATCGCCCAGTCGCAACTTCGCCCCCCCGAGCCGACCGCGCAATCCGCGCACCCGCATCTCCCACGGCACTTCCCGGGTGGTGCCGTCGGCGAAGGTGTAGGTCTTGAGCACCTGCGGACGCGACGTGAACATCGAGGGCACCGGCGCTCCGCGGCTGAAGTCAATGCCGGCGATGTGCGCGCCATCGGCGCTGACGTCGAATCCGAACCGGCCGTGCTCGCGAACGGTGAAGTCCGCCATGATCTTCGGGAATCCCCAGATCGAGCGCCCGGCTTCCAGGGTGAAGCTCTGGTCGACGGGCAGATGGTGGATGAACGCCGCCGCATCGCCCAGGGCCCGCCAGCCGCGCGCCGTCGAGCCGGGCGGGTTGACCATGACGCAGGTACCGAATTCGTGGTACTGCCCCAAATCGCCGTCGATGTAGCGCGCCAGCATCAGGTTCACCACCGCCCGGCCGGGGCGGGGCTGGCAGACCTGCAGCCCGCTGTAGTCGATAAGGCGTTGTGCCGCTTGCGCATCCACCGAAAACATCGCGGTGTGTACGTCCGCTTTTCGTATCCGCACCGGCATGGTGAGGACTGTCCCCGCAACTACGTGTTGTGACTCAGGCATGCCGGTTACTGTAATCCGCTCGTCAATATTTGGAGGCTGTGAATGACTTCGACCATCCCCGAAGCTATCTCGAACATCGACCTGACCGACGGCAACTTCTACGCCGACCGTCACACGTCGCGCGAGGCCTATCGCTGGATGCGGGCCAACCAGCCGGTGTTTCGTGATCGCAACGGACTGGCCGGTGCTACCACGTATCAAGCCATCCTCGATGCCGAGCGCAATCCGGAACTGTTCTCCAGCACGGGCGGCATCCGTCCCGATCAACCCGGCATGCCCTACATGATCGACATGGACGATCCGGCACACCTGTTGCGGCGCAAGCTGGTCAACGCCGGCTTCACCCGTAAGCGGGTCAAGGAAAAGGAGCCGTCCATCGCCAAGCTGTGCGACACCCTGATCGACGCGGTGTGTGAACGCGGCGAGTGTGACTTCGTCCGCGACATCGCCGCCCCGCTGCCGATGGCGGTGATCGGCGACATGCTGGGCGTGCTGCCCCAGGAACGCGGCATGCTGTTGAAGTGGTCCGACGACCTGGTGTGCGGGCTGAGCTCGCACATCGACCCGGAATCGGCGGTCGCCCAAAGCGTGATGAACGCCTTCGCCGCCTACACCGCGTTCACCATGGACATCATCAACAAGCGGCGCGCCGACCCCACCGACGACCTGTTCTCCATCTTGGTGAACGCCGAGGTGGAGGGTCAGCGGATGTCCGACGACGAGATCGTCATGGAGACACTGCTGATCCTCATCGGCGGCGACGAGACCACGAGGCACACGTTGAGCGGGGGGACAGAGCAGCTGGTGCGTCACCGCGACCAGTGGGATGCCCTGGTGCGCGATCCCTCGCTGCTGCCCGGCGCCATCGAGGAGATGCTGCGCTGGACCTCGCCGGTGAAGAACATGTGCCGGATCCTGACCGCCGACACCGAATTCCACGGCACCCCACTGCGTGAGGGCGAGAAGATCATGCTGCTGTTCGAGTCGGGCAACTTCGACGAGTCGATGTTCGAGGATCCGGACAACTTCGACATCCGGCGTAACCCCAACAGCCACATGGCTTTCGGTTTCGGCACGCACTTCTGCCTCGGGAACCAGCTGGCCCGCCTGGAACTGTCGATGATGACCGAGCGGGTGCTCAAGCGGCTGCCGGATCTCCGGCTGGCCGAGGACGATTCGACCCTGCCGCTGCGGCCGGCGAACTTCGTCAGCGGCCTGGAAGCGATGCCGGTGGTGTTCACCCCGAGCGCGCCGCTGCTGGGCTGATTCGCTGCGCCGAAACGTGCACTCACTGCGAAGTCTTGGCCGAATCTTCGCGCTGAGTGCACGTTCGGCGCGTCCAGCGCCTAGCGGTTTTTGAAGTTGGGCTTGCGCTTCTCGGCGAACGCCCGCGGGCCTTCCTTGGAGTCCTCGGAAAGGAACACCGGGATGCCATTGGCGGTGTCGGGCTTGAAGGCCTCCTCCTCGTGCATGCCCTCGGTCTCGCGGATCGTCTTGAGGATCGCCTGCACGGCCAGGGGCCCGTTGTTCTCGATGACCTCGGCGATCTCGAGCGCCTTGGTCAGCGCCTGCCCGTCGGGAACGACGTGCCCGATCAGGCCCATCTCCTTGGCTTCGGTGGCGGTGATGTGCCGTCCGGTCAGCAGCAGGTCGCAGGCCACGGTGTAGGGGATCTGGCGCACCAGGCGGACCGCCGAGCCGCCCATCGGGTACAGGCTCCACTTGGCCTCGGAGATGCCGAATTTGGCGCTCTCGCCGGCGACCCGGATGTCGGTGCCCTGCAGGATCTCGGTGCCCCCGGCGATGGCCGGGCCCTCGACGGCGGCGATCAGTGGCTTTTTCAGCCGACGCCCTTTGAGCAACGCGTCGATTCGCGACGGGTCGTAGCTGCCGTCCTTGAACGACTCACCCGGCGGCTTCTGGGTTGCTGCCTTGAGGTCCATGCCCGCGCAGAAGTAGCCACCGGCGCCGGTCAGGATGCAGCAGCGGATGTCGTCGTCGTTGTCGACGCGGTCCCAGGCCTGGACCATGATTTCCATCATTTCCGTGCTCAAGGCGTTGCGGCGGTGTGGCCGATTCATGGTCACGATGAGGGTGTGACCACGCTGTTCCACCAGCGCGTCGGGCCCGGTCTCCCCGTTTTCTGTGTTTGCTGGGGTTCCGGCATTCTCCACGGACACGGCTACCGCCTTTCCCTCGACAATGGGCACGAGCTTGCCTCGAAATGTAACACGTTCTAATTTGGTGGCCGTGGCCTTGAATATTGCCGACCTTGCAGAGCACGCCATTGACGCTGTGCCCGACCGTGTCGCCCTGATCTGCGGCGACGAGAAGTTGACCTATGCCCAGCTTGAGGAGAAGGCCAACCGCCTGGCTCACTACCTGTTGGAGCAGGGGGTGAAAAAGGACGACAAGGTCGGACTGTACTGCCGCAACCGCATCGAGATCGTCATCGCGATGCTCGGCATCGTGAAGGCCGGCGCCATCCTGGTGAACATCAACTTCCGCTACGTCGAGGGCGAGCTGCGCTACCTGTTCGAGAACTCCGACATGGTCGCGCTGGTCCACGAGCGCCAGTACTCCGACCGGGTGGCCAACGTGCTGCCCGAGACCCCCGACGTCAAGACGGTCCTGGTCGTCGAGGACGGCAGCGACAACGACTACACAAGCTACGGCGGCGTGGAGTTCTACTCCGCGATCGCGAACAGCTCGCCCGAGCGCGATTTCGGTGAGCGCAGCGCCGACGACATCTATCTGCTCTACACCGGCGGCACCACCGGCTTCCCGAAGGGCGTGATGTGGCGCCACGAGGACATCTACCGGGTGCTGTTCGGTGGAACCGACTTCGCCACAGGCGAATTCGTCAAGGATGAATACGACCTGGCGAAGGCGGCCGCGGCCAACCCGCCGATGATCCGCCACCCGATTCCGCCGATGATCCACGGCGCCACCCAGTCGGCCACCTGGATGTCGTTGTTCTCGGGCCAAACAACCGTGCTGGCACCGGAATTCAACGCCGACGAGGTCTGGCGCACGATTCACGAGCACAAGGTGAACCTGCTGTTCTTCACCGGCGACGCGATGGCCCGGCCGCTGCTGGACGCGCTGCTGGCCCACCAGGACAAGGGCAACGAGTACGACCTGTCGTCGTTGTTCCTGCTCGCCTCCACCGCCGCGCTGTTCTCGCCGAGCATCAAGGAGAAGTTCCTCGAGCTGCTGCCCAACCGCGTCATCACCGACTCCATCGGATCGTCGGAGACCGGATTCGGCGGCACCAGCATCGTCGCCAAGGACGCGCCGCACGCCGGTGGCCCGCGCGTGACGATCGACCACCGCACCGTCGTCCTCGACGAGGAGGGCAACGAGGTCAAGCCCGGCTCCGGCGTGCGCGGCTTCATCGCGAAGAAGGGCAACATTCCCGTCGGTTACTACAAGGACGAGAAGAAGACCGCCGAAACGTTCAAGACGTTCAACGGCGTGCGCTACGCCATCCCCGGCGACTTCGCCGAGGTCGAGGCCGACGGCACCGTCACGATGCTGGGCCGCGGCTCGGTGTCGATCAACAGCGGCGGCGAGAAGATCTACCCCGAGGAGGTCGAGGCCGCGCTCAAGGGCCACCCCGACGTCTTCGACGCCCTGGTGGTCGGCGTGCCCGACCCCCGGTACGGGCAGCACGTCGCCGCCGTCGTACAGCCGCGACCGGGCACCCGGCCCGCGTTGTCGGAGCTGGACAGCTTCGTGCGCTCCGAGATCGCGGGCTACAAGGTGCCGCGCAGCTTGTGGCTGGTCGACGAGGTCAAGCGCTCGCCCGCGGGTAAACCCGACTACCGCTGGGCCAAGGAGCAGACCGAGGCCCGCCCGGCCGATGACGTGCACGCCGCTCACGCCACTGCGTGACCGACTTCGTCAAACGTAATCCGGCCGCACCGAAAGGTTTCTTCGCGGCCGAAGCAGCGGGGCTGCAATGGCTTTCGGCCGTCGACGGCGGCGTGCCGTGCGCGCAGGTCGTCTCCGCGGACGACACGAGCCTGACCTTGCGGCGGCTGGAATCGGTGGGCCCGACCCGCGAGGCCGCGCGTACGTTCGGCGGTCGGCTGGCCATCACGCACGACGCCGGCGCCCCGGCGTTCGGGACCGGGCCGGACGGCTGGGACGGGCCGGGCTTTTTCGGCCCGCTCTCGCAGCCGCTGCCGATGTCGCTGCGAGCGCACCGCGACTGGGGCGAGTTCTACGCCGAGGAGCGACTTGCCCCGATGGCCGAACTCGCGGCCCCGCGGCTCGATGCCGGCACCCGCGAGGCCGTCGACTCCGTCGCGGCGCGTTGCCGCGCGGGCGATTTCGACGACGGCGGCCGGCCGGCCCGGCTGCACGGCGATCTGTGGAGCGGCAACGTGATGTGGACGCCCGACGGCGTGGTGCTCATCGACCCCGCCGCGCACGCCGGTCACCGCGAGACCGACCTGGCAATGCTCGCGCTGTTCGGCTGTCCGCACTACGACGCCGTGATCGCCGGCTACCAGGAGGTGCGACCGCTACGGCCCGGCTGGCGCGACCGCACCGGGCTGCACCAGCTCTTCCCGCTGCTGGCGCACGTCGTGCTGTTCGGCGGCGGGTACGCGCAACAGACGCACACCTGCGCCCGCGCGGCGCTGACCATCTGAGCCCGGTCCGAGGCGGGCCCCGGTCTAGAGTCGGATCGCATGACGATCGATGTCTGGATGCAGCATCCGACTGCGCGGTTCCTGCGCAGCGACATGCTGGCATCCCTGCGGCGGTGGACGGGCGGGACGATCCCCGACACCGACATCCCGATCGAGACGACCCTGGCGTCGATGGACGCCGCCGGCGTCGAACTGGGGGTGCTCAGCGCCTGGCGCGGGCCCGGCGGCGCGGACCTCGTCTCCAACGACGAGGTGGCGCAATGGATTGCCGCGCACCCGAACCGGCTCGCCGGCCTGGCCACCGTCGACCTGGACCGCCCGATGGACGCCGTCCGGGAGTTGCGGCGCCGGATAGCCGACGGGGGATTCGTGGGGCTACGGGTGGTGCCGTGGTTGTGGAACGCCCCGCCCACCGACCGTCGCTACTACCCGCTGTTCGCCCAGTGCGTGGAATCCGGCGTACCGTTCTGCACCCAGGTCGGCCACACCGGCCCGCTGCGTCCGTCGGAGACCGGCCGGCCGATTCCCTACATCGACCAGGTGGCGCTGGACTTCCCGGAGCTGGTGATTGTCTGCGGCCACGTCGGCTACCCGTGGACCGAGGAGATGGTCGCGGTGGCCCGCAAGCACGAAAACGTCTACATCGACACCTCGGCGTACACGATCAAGCGGTTGCCGGACGAACTCGTCCGGTTCATGAAGACCGGAACCGGACAGCGAAAAGTGTTGTTCGGCACCAATTATCCGATGATCACCCACGAGCACGCGCTGGCCGGACTGGACGAACTCGGGCTGTCCGACGAGGCTCGCCGAGACTTCCTGCGCGGCAACGCCGAACGAGTTTTCCGACTGGAGGCAATGAAGTGAACGGTGCCCAGGCCCTGATCAACACCCTGGTCGACGGCGGCGTCGACGTGTGTTTTGCCAACCCGGGCACCTCGGAGATGCACTTCGTCGCCGCACTGGACGCCGTGCCGCGGATGCGCGGCGTGCTGGCGTTGTTCGAGGGGGTCGCCACCGGCGCGGCCGACGGTTATGCCCGCATCGCCGATCGCCCGGCCGCGGTCCTGCTGCACTTGGGCCCCGGACTGGGCAACGGCCTGGCCAACCTGCACAACGCCCGTCGCGCGCGGGTGCCGATGATGGTCGTCGTCGGCGACCACGCCACCTATCACAAGAAGTACGACGCCCCACTGGAATCCGACATCGACGCGCTTGCCGGCAGTGTCTCGGGGTGGGTGCGCCGAACCAGTGACGCCTCCCAGGTGTCGGCCGACGCCGTCGAGGGCATCGCGGCCAGCCGGTGGGGTTGCCAGATCTCAACGCTGATCCTGCCCGCCGACGTGTCGTGGTCCGACGGCGCCCAACTGTTCTCCAACCTGGAGGCACAGCCGACGGGCGCCGATCCGCTGCTGGCGCCCGAGGTGCTCGAGGTGCTTGGCTCCGGGGAGCCGACGGTGATCATGGTGGGCGGTGACGCCACCCGCCACGCCGGCCTGGCGGCGGCTACCCGGATCGCGGCGGCCACGGGTGCCCGCGTGCTGTGCGAGACCTTCCCGACCCGGCTGGAACGCGGCGCCGGCGTCCCCGCGGTCGACCGACTGGCGTATTTCGCCGAGGCCGCGACGGCCCAGCTGGACGGCGCCAAGCACCTGGTGCTGGCCGGCGCCAAGCCGCCGGTCTCGTTCTTCGCCTACCCGGGCATGCCCAGCGATCTGGTACCCGCCGGCTGCGAGGTGCATGTGCTCGCCGAATACAGCGGCGCGGCAGACGCTTTGATCGCACTCGCCGATCAGCTGGCACCGGGCACCGAAGCGCCGGTGGCGCCCGCATCGCGTCCCCAGCTGCCGACGGGCCCGCTGACCTCCGCGTCGGCCGCCGACGCGATCGGGGCCCTGCTGCCCGAAGCCGCGATCGTGGTCGACGAGTCGAACACCTCCGGTGTGTTGCTTTCGGGCGCGACCGCCGGTGCGCCGGCGCACGACTGGCTGACCCTGACCGGCGGGGCGATCGGCTACGGCATCCCGGCCGCCGTGGGCGCCGCGGTGGCCGCCCCGCACCGTCCGGTGCTGTGTCTGGAATCCGATGGTTCGGCGATGTACACGATTTCGGGATTGTGGACCCAAGCCCGCGAGAACCTCAACGTGACCACCGTGCTGTACAACAACAGCGCCTACGACATCCTCCGAATCGAGCTGCAACGCGTCGGCGCCGGGTCCGCGCCCGGGCCCGAAGCGCTCGCGCTGCTCGATTTATCAGACCCCACAATAGATTTCGTGAAGCTCAGCGAGGGCATGGGTGTACCCGCGCGGCGCGTCACCACCGCCGAGGAATTGGCCGACGCGCTGCGCGACGCCTTCGCCGAACCCGGGCCGCACCTGATCGACGCCGTGGTGCCGTCAATAACGGGCTAGGGTCGGCAGCCGGCTCAGCAGCCAGTCCGTCATCGTATTGACGACGTCGACGCCCGTTTCAAACGCGCCGTCCTCCGCGTCCGCCGCCAGCGCCACACCCCACTGGCCGGACGGCGTCGGAACGATGCCGAACTGGCGGACCAGATACCCGCCATGCACGCCCGGGCCCCAACCGCCCTTCGCGGCATGGCCTTTGGCGGCGAGCCCCCACCGGTCGCCGGCGACCAGCCGTTGCATCAGGTCGATGACTTCCGCGGCGTCGCGGATGGTCGACAGCTCCGCGGCGAACCGCGCCTGGCGCTGCAGGCTCCACTGGGTTTGGCCGAAAGCGGTGAAGCCACGGCGAAGTCGCCGCGATTCGACCACCGTCGCGGTGTCACCGCCTTCGGCCACCACGCCCTGGACCCGCCGCGCCGCGTCCGTCGGCCCGCCCAGTTGCGACCACAACTGTTCGGAGGCGCGATTATCGGATTCGGTGATCGCCTTCACCACCAGCTCGCGCGAGCCCAGCCAATCCCTGCGCAGCGCCGCGATCGCCAGGGGCACCTTGATGGTCGACCATGCCACGCCCGACCACCAGCTGCCCAGGGAAAACGTTCTGTCCGACCGGGCGATCGCGACGCCGACGTTCGCCGGCGCCGCGGCGGAGAGCTGTTCGAAGCTGGCTTCCAGCGCGAGTTCGAGAGGCCGTGCGGTCATGCGCTGATTTCGCTATCCGCGCGCGTAACGGCGAGGTGGGCGACCGGCGCATCCACCATCGCGTCTCCTTGTCCTTGCGGCATTTTCAGTGCGGCCCCGCGGTCATCTGCGGCGCATGCGGGGCAACGGTCGTCAGCCCGCCGGTGGCGGGAGCGGTGGCAGCGGCAGCCCTGGCTCCTGCGGGGGAGGAGCTTCCCAATGTTCGGGGTCGGGCGTCTGCGGTGACCACACCAGCGGCGGCGGGGGCGGCACCGGGGGAGGCGGGGGCGGATCCGCCGTGGCGAAACCGGCACCCAGCCCGAGCGCGGCGGCGCCCAGCGTCCCGACCAGGATCGAGCCTGCGATCACTTCACGGATTTTCATCAACCGCTGAGTTTACTGCCAGGACCACGCATCAGGCGGTAACGCCCGGTCCGGGGGCGCTACCGCTGGATCTTCCACACCGGGTCGCCGCAGTCGACGCCCTGTGCGGCCAGCTGCCGCTTCAGCACTTTGAACGTCACCGTCCGAGGGAGTTCGGCGCTGATCCGCACGTACGACGGCCACTGTTTGGGTCCCAGGTCCGGCTGCTCGGCCAGGAAGGCGCGGAACTTCCCGTCGTCGAACTCGGTGCCCGGCGCCATCACCACCGCGGCCATCACCTGGTCGCCGACTATCGCGTCTGGCACCGGATACACCGCGACCTCGGTGATGTCGGGGTGGCGCAGCAGCACCCGTTCGATCGGGGCCGCACCGAGGTTTTCGCCGTCGACCCGCATCCAATCGCCCAGCCGCCCAGCGAAGTATGCGTAGCCGGCGTCGTCGCGGTAGGCGAGATCACCGCTGTGGTAGACCCCGCCGGCCATCCGCTCGGCCTCGGCCGCCTCGTCGTTGTAGTAACCCTCGAAACGGCCCGGCCCCGCGGTGTTGACCAGTTCGCCGACCACGCCCGGCGGGCATGACTCGCCGGTGTCGGGGTCGATGATGTCGATGCCGTCGGGAAGCGGGCCCAGTGAACCCACCGGCGTCTCGGGCGTGCGCGCGATGGCCACGCCGCCTTCGGTGGAACCGAATCCGTCCTGCACCACGCACCCGAATCTGCGCCCGAAGCGCTCGATGTCATCGGGCACGCCCTCGTTGCCGTAGACGGCGCGCAGCGGGTTGTCCGCATCGTCGGGGCGCTCGGGCGTGGCGAGCACATACGACAGCGGCTTGCCCACGTAATTGGCGTAGGTGGCGCCGTAGCGGCGCACATCGACGATGAAGTTCGAGGCGGAGAACTTGCGCCGCAACGCCATCGAGCCCTCGCAGGCGGCCGCGACCGCCCAGCCGACCAGCACCGCGTTGGAATGAAACAGGGGCATCGACACATAGCAGACGTCGTCACGGCCCAGGTCGAAGCGCTGCGACATCGTCACGCCCGCGATCGCGACCTTGCCGTGGCTGCACTTGACCGCCTTGGGCTCACCGCTGGTGCCCGACGTGAAGATCAACATGAACAGGTCCGCCGGCGAGGCGTTCTGAAAAGAGATCGGCGCGTCGCGATGCGCGGCGATCTCGTCGGCCCACTCGGGCGAATCGGCGTTCAGATGCTCGATGTCGCCCAGCGTCTCAGCCGACTTCGAGTCGGCCAGCACCAGTTGGCAGTCGGCCCTTGCGATGTCGCGTTGCAGCGCCTCGCCGCGGCGCACCGGGTTGAGCCCCACCGGCACGATCCCCGACATACCCGCCGCCGCCAGCACCGCCGAGAAGAACGGAGTGTTCTCCAGCAGCACGCCGACATGCGGCGGCCGGCCCGGGTCGAGCCGCGCACGTAACGCCGCGGCAATGGCGGCACCATGCTGCAGGTGATCGCGCCAGCTGGTGAACGAGTCCTCGAAGTAGATACCCCGGTCGTCGATCTCGGTCAGCGGCGCCAGCAGCTTGGTGACCGTCAGGTCATCGGTGAGATCCATTGCGCCTAAGCGGGCGTCTCGGCCAGCTCCCGGCCGATCCGGCGCAGCTGCCCGGTGGCACCGCCCAGGGCGAACTCGATCTCCTTGGCGGCCAGGAAGTAGCGGTGCGCGGGGTGATCGGTGTCGACGCCGACGCCGCCGTGCACGTGCACGATGGTGTGCGCCACCCGATGACCGGCGTCCGCCGCCCAGAACGCCGCACTGGCGACATCGATCTCGGCCGGAATGTCCTCCGACACCCGCCAGGCCGCCTGCGTGAGCGTGAGCCGCAGCCCCTTCACGTCGATGTAGCCGTCGGCCAGTCGCTGCGACACCGCCTGGAAGCTGCCGATCGGACGGTCGAACTGCTCACGCTCGCGCGCGTATTCGGCCGTCATCTGCAGGCCCCGCTCGAGCACCCCGAGCTGGAAAGCGCTGCGGCCCAACGTGCCCAGCGTGCCGAGCCACGTCGCGACCTCGGCGCCGCCGACCTTGCGGCCCCCGTCCACCTCGGTCCCGTCCAGGACCAGGTGTCCGACGCTGCCCAGGCCGGTGGTTTCCAGTGCGGTCACCGTGACGCCGGGGTCGTCGGCCGCGACCAGGAAAACCGCAGTGCCGGAGTCTGTTTCGGCGGGCACAAGGAACGCGTCGGCAACCGGGCCGAAGCCGACCTGGGTGCGGGTGCCGGTCAGTCGGTAGCCGCCGCCGGCGCTGGTCGCCTGCACGGGGCCGTCGCCCATCTCGCCGTCGAGGGCGACGGCGAGCGTCTTCTCACCGTTGACCGCGGGCACGCCCCAGCTTTGTTGCAGCTCTTCGGAGCCGAATCGGGCCAGCGCCCCGGCGCCCAGCACCACCGACTCCAGGTAGGGCACCGCGGCCAGCTGGTGGCCCAGCGCAACCAGGATCGCGATCTGCTCGAGCGCGCCGAAGCCGTCGCCGCCCAGCGATGAAGCCGAGGCGCTGGACAGGATGCCGGCGTCGATCAGCTTGCGCCACAGGTCGCGGTCGAACCGCTGATCGAGCCCGTCGAGCTCACGCTGGTGTCCGGGGGTGCATATCGAGTCCACGATGGTGTCGACCAGGTTGCCGAGGTCGTTCGCCGCTTCGGTGGTGGTGAAATCCATGAACGTCCGTCCTTCTATTCCGTAGCGGCTCAGCGGTTCCGGGGCAGGCCGAGGGCGACCATGCCGATGATGTCGCGCTGCACTTCGTTGGTGCCGCCGCCGAAGGTCAGGATCAGGCAGGCCCGGTGCATCCGTTCGACCCGGCCTGACAGCTTCGAACCCGGCGAGTTCTGGCGCACCGTCGCGGCGGTCCCCAGCACCTCCATCAGCAGCCGGTAGGCCTCGGTGGCGAGCTCGGTGCCGTATACCTTGGCCGCCGACGCGTCGGCGGGCGACAGCGCTTCGTCTGCCGCCGAGGCGAGTTCCCAGTTGATCAGCTTGAGCACTTCGGCCTTGGCGTGCACGCGGGCCAGGTTGATCTGCACCCATTCCGAGTCGATCAGCCGGGCGCCGCCGGCGTCCTTGGTGTTCTGCGCCCATTCGCGAACCTCGCGCAGGGCCAGGAAGATCGGTTGCGGCGAGACCAGCGCGACCCGCTCGTGGTTGAGCTGGTTGGTCACCAGTTTCCAGCCGCCGTTCTCCTCGCCGACCAGGTTGGTCACCGGGACGCGGACATCGGAGTAGTAGGTGGCGCTGGTGTCCACGCCGGCCATGGTGTGCACCGGCGTCCAGGAGAATCCTTCGGCGGTCGTGGGCACGGTCAGCATCGAAATGCCACGGTGCTTCTTGGCCTCGGGGTTGGTACGCACCGCCAGCCACACCCAGTCCGCATAGGCGATCAGGCTGGTCCACATCTTCTGGCCGTTGATGACGTAGTCGTCACCGTCGCGCACCGCCGTGGTGCGCAGGTTGGCCAGGTCGGTGCCGGCGCCAGGCTCGGAGTAGCCGATGGAGAAGTGCAGTTCACCGGCGGCGATCTTGGGCAGGAAGAACTTCTTCTGTTCCTCGGTGCCGAACGCCATGATCGTCGGCGCCACGCTGTTGATGGTCAGGAACGGCACCGGCACGCCGGCGATGGCGGCCTCGTCGGTGAAGATCAGCGAGTCCATCGGGGAGCGGTCCTGGCCGCCGTACTCCTTGGGCCAGTTCAGGGTGAGCCACCCGTCCTTGCCCATCTGCGCGACGGTGTCGCGGTATGCGGTGCCGGTGCCGACCTCGCCCTGCGTCGACGTCAGCGCCTCCCGGCGCTCGGGGGTCATCAGCTCGGTGAAGTACGACCGCAGCTCGCGACGCAGCTCCTCTTGTTCCGGGGTGTAACTGATACGCATTTCGGCCGTCCTTGAGGTTACGTTCGGAGTAACAAGCCTCGTCACAGGCTGCAGCTCGACCAACGGCTACCCGTTCGCCTCCCCGGTTGTAACACGTTCTAGTCTGGGAATCCAGCGACCGTTTCGCCAGAGGTGTCGGGGCCCTATGGTGGACCTACATACTGATGAGGCGTGTCCTGCGGTGAAGGCCAGGTTCAAGGAGGGTGCTGTGCGGGTGATCGTGGACCGTGACCGGTGCGAAGGTAACGCGGTGTGCTTGGGAATTGCGCCAGATATCTTCGACCTGGACGACGAGGACTACGCCGTGGTGAAGCTCGACCCGATTCCCGCCGATCAGGAGCAACTGGCCGAGCAGGCGATCGCCGAATGCCCGCGCGCGGCACTTCAGCGCGGCGACTAATCCGAGCCCAGAGCGCGTAAATCCGAAACTAGAGGTATTCATAAATTGACTAGCAGCGCGAACGCGACCGATCTCTCCGGAAAGGTCGCGGTGGTGACCGGTGCGGCCGCGGGCCTGGGACGCGCCGAGGCGCTCGGCCTGGCACGCCAGGGCGCGACCGTCGTCGTCAACGACATCGCCGCGGCGTTGGACGCCTCCGACGTCATCGACGAAATCAACTCCGCCGGTTCGAAGGCCGTCGCGGTGGCCGGCGACATCAGCGAACGCGCCACCGCCGACGAACTGGTTGCTCAGGCCGACTCGCTGGGTGGCCTCGACATCGTGGTCAACAACGCCGGGATCACCCGCGACCGGATGCTGTTCAACATGTCCGACGAGGAGTGGGATCTGGTCATTGCCGTGCACCTGCGTGGGCACTTCCTGCTGACCCGCAACGCGGCGACCTACTGGCGCGCCAAGGCCAAGGACGCCGGCGGCCAGGTCTTCGGGCGCATCGTCAACACCGCGTCGGAAGCCGGCCTGGTCGGACCGGTCGGGCAGGCGAACTACGGCGCCGCCAAGGCGGGCATCATCTCGCTCACCCTCACGGCCGCACGGGCGCTGGGCCGCTACGGGGTGTGTGCCAACGCCATCTGCCCCCGCGCGCGCACCGCGATGACCGCCGACGTGTTCGGCGACGCACCCGAGGTGGAAGCGGGCGGCGTCGACCCGTTGTCGCCCGAGCACGTGGTCAGTCTGGTGAAGTTCCTGTCGTCCCCGGCGGCCGCCGAGGTGAACGGACAGGTGTTCATCGTCTACGGTCCACAGGTGACATTGGTCGCCGCGCCGACCGTGGAGCGGAAATTCAGCGCCGACGGCGTCGCCTGGGACCCCGCTCAGCTGAGTTCGACGCTCCAGGATTACTTTGCTGGCCGTGATCCTGAGCACAATTTCTCGGCCGGCGCGCTGATGGAGCAATAGCCGTAAAAGGCTGGTTGATCGGGGGGAATCGCCAGGTAGAACATGTGTCAGTTTGACACGTGACAAGTGGGCCTGACCTGGCGAATTAACGGTTCGGATAAGAAGTGCTTTTCATTGACATGGCGAACTTGTTCTGAGTTAATATGATCCGGCTCACACCGAGCCACATGCGACCGTAGACGACGCAAAGGCCACACATAGACTTCGCCGAGACCAAACCAAGGGGGGAACCGCGTTGAGGGAACAACTTGCGGTTCCCGCCCGCGCCGTCGGCGGATTTTTCGAAATGATGTTGGATACCGGCCGGGCAGCGTTTCGCCGGCCTTTTCAATTCGGTGAGTTCCTCGACCAGACGTGGATGATCGCGCGCGTGTCGCTGGTCCCCACGCTGCTGGTGTCCATCCCGTTCACCGTGTTGGTGGCCTTCACGCTCAACATCCTGCTGCGCGAGATCGGCGCCGCCGACCTGTCCGGCGCCGGGACGGCATTCGGCACCGTCACGCAGCTGGGGCCGGTGGTGACCGTGCTCGTCGTGGCCGGCGCCGGTGCCACCGCGATCTGCGCTGACCTCGGCGCCCGCACCATCCGCGAAGAGATCGACGCGATGCGGGTGCTCGGCATCGACCCGATCCAGCGGCTGGTCGTGCCCCGCGTGCTGGCCTCCACGGTGGTGGCCCTGCTGCTCAACGGATTGGTGTGCGCCATCGGCCTTTCCGGTGGCTATGTGTTCTCCGTCTTTTTGCAGGGCGTCAACCCCGGCGCGTTCATCAACGGGTTGACGGTGCTGACCGGCCTGCGCGAGCTGGTGCTGGCCGAAGTCAAGGCGCTGCTGTTCGGCGTGATGGCCGGCATGGTGGGCTGCTACCGCGGCCTGACGGTCAAGGGTGGGCCCAAGGGCGTCGGCAACGCGGTCAACGAAACCGTGGTCTACGCCTTTATCTGTCTGTTCGTGATCAACGTGGTGATGACCGCCATCGGCGTGCGGATCTCGGCAAAGTGATGGGACGGGTGCGCACGCCATGAGTTACGACGCCACACTGCGGTTCCGCCGCATCTTCGCCCGGCTGCAGGAGCCGGTCGACGACTTCGGCGAGCAGGCGTTGTTCTACGGGCAGACCATGCGGTACGTCCCCAATGCGCTCACCCGCTACCACAAGGAGACCGTGCGGCTGATCGCCGAGATGACGATGGGCGCGGGAGCGCTCGTCATGATCGGCGGCACGGTCGGTGTCGCTGCCTTCCTGACCCTGGCCTCCGGCGGTGTCATTGCCGTGCAGGGGTATTCGTCGCTGGGCAACATCGGCATCGAGGCGCTGACGGGATTCCTCTCGGCATTCCTGAACGTCCGGGTCGTCGCGCCGGTGATCGCCGGTATCGCGCTGGCCGCCACCATCGGCGCCGGCGCCACCGCCCAACTGGGCGCAATGAGGGTGTCCGAGGAGATCGACGCCGTCGAATGCATGGCGGTGCATTCGGTGTCCTACCTGGTATCGACCCGCCTGATCGCCGGCCTCGTCGCGATCATCCCGCTGTACTCGCTGTCGGTGCTGGCCGCGTTCTTCGCCGCCCGTTTCACCACGGTGTACATCAACGGACAGTCAAAGGGCCTCTACGACCACTACTTCAATACCTTCCTTATTCCGTCGGACCTCTTGTGGTCGTTCCTGCAGGCGATCGTGATGTCGATCGCGGTGATGCTCGTCCATACCTATTACGGCTATAACGCCCACGGCGGGCCGGTCGGAGTCGGGATCGCGGTCGGCCAGGCCGTGCGGACTTCGCTGATCGTCGTGGTCGTCATCACATTGTTCATCTCGCTCGCGGTGTATGGGGCGTCCGGTAACTTCAACCTCTCCGGATAAGAGGACCGCTTAAAAGGGACATGGCAGAAACAGACACGCGACGCACAACCGTCCGGCTGGCAGCAGCAGTGCTGGCCAGCCTGATGGTGGCTTTCGCTGTGCTGACCTACCTTTCCTACACAGCGGCCTTCGCGTCGATCGACACCGTCACGGTGTCGGCGCCCCGCGCCGGGCTGGTGATGGAGAAGGGCGCCAAGGTCAAATACCGCGGCATCCAGATCGGCAAGGTCGACACCATCGACTATTCCGGTGACCAGGCGCGGCTGACGCTGGGCATCAACAGCGACGACATGCATTTCATCCCGTCCAACGCGACGGTGCACATCGCCGGTAACACCATTTTCGGTGCCAAGGCGGTGGAATTCATTCCGCCGCAGGCTCCCTCACCGACGTCGCTGCGCCCGGACGCGCACGTGGCCGCCTCTTCGGTGCAGCTGGAAGTCAACACCTTGTTCCAGTCGTTGATGGACCTACTGCACAAGATCGACCCCGTCGAACTCAACGGCACGCTGAGCGCATTCGCGGAAGGCCTGCGCGGCCACGGCGACGACCTGGGTGGCATCCTGACCGGCCTGAATACGCTGACGCGCCAGGCGAACCCGAAGCTGCCCGCGCTGCAGGAGGACTTCCGCAAGACCGCAGCGGTGGCCAACGTCTACGCCGACGCGGCGCCGGACCTGACCACCGTGATCGACAACCTGCCGACCATCGACAAGACGGTCGTGGACCAGCAGAAGAACCTGGACAGCACGCTGTTGGCCACGATCGGCCTGTCGAACAACGCGTATGAAACGTTGGCGCCCGCCGAACAAGACTTCATCGACGCCATCAATCGGCTACGGGCGCCGCTCAAGGTGGCCGGCGACTACTCCCCGGAATTCGGCTGCCTGTTCTCCGGAATCGAGCGCGGCATCAAGGAATTCGCCCCGCTGCTCGGTGTCCGCAAGGCGGGCCTGTTCACCTCGTCTAGCTTCATCTTGGGTGCGCCGGCATATACCTATCCGGAATCGCTGCCCATCGTGAACGCCTCCGGCGGCCCGAACTGCCGCGGATTGCCCCACATCCCGACCAAGCAGACCGGCGGATCGTTCTACCGGTCGAAATTCCTGGTGACCGACAACGCCAATATCCCGTACGAGCCGTTCACCGAGCTGCAGTTCGACGCACCTTCCACGCTGCAGTTCTTGTTCCACGGCACCTTCGCGGAACGTGACGACTTCTGATGGCGGCCAGCTCGGGAATGCCGTCGCACCGCGAGATGATCATCAAGGTCAGCATCTTCGCGGTGGCCATGCTTTTGGTGTCCGCGGGGCTGATCGTGGTGTTCGGTGACTTCCGGTTCGGTCCCGAAAACACCTATCACGCAACGTTTACCGACGTATCGCGGCTGAAATCCGGCCAGAAGGTGCGCATCGCCGGGGTGCCGGTCGGTGCGGTGTCGGGGATCAAGCTCAACCCCGACAACACCATCGACGTCAAGTTCGGAGTCGACAAGCGCTACACGCTCTACTCGTCCACACGCGCGGTGATCCGTTACGAAAACCTGGTCGGTGACCGGTACCTGGAGATCACGTCGGGGCCCGGGGAGCTGCGAAAGCTGCCGGGCGGCGGGACGATCAACAGCCAGCACACCCAGCCCGCACTGGATCTCGATGCGCTGCTGGGCGGACTGCGACCGGTACTCAAAGGTCTGGACGCCGACAAGGTCAACACCATCAGCAGCGCCGTCATCCAGTTGCTGCAGGGCCAGGGTGGGGCGTTGTCGAACGTGCTGGCCGACACCAGCGCGTTCTCCTCGGCGCTGGGCCAGCGTGACCAGCTCATCGGCGACGTGATCAACAACCTCAACACGGTGCTGACGACGGTGGACCAACGCAGCGCACAGTTCTCGACCAGCGTCGACCAGTTGCAGCAGCTGATCACCGGGCTGGCCGAGCACAAGGACGACATCGCGGGTGCCATACCGCCGCTGGCGTCGACGACAACGGATTTGACGCAGCTGCTGAAGAATTCGCGCCGCCCGCTGCAGGGCATCCTGGAGAACACCCGCCCGCTGGCCACCGAGCTGGACGACCGCAAGGCCGAGGTGAACAACGACGTCGAGCAGCTGGGCGAGGACTATCTGCGGCTGTCCGCCCTCGGCGCCTACGGGTCGTTCTTCAACATCTACTTCTGCTCCGTGACGATCAAGCTCAACGGCCCGGCCGGTAGCGACATCCTGCTACCGCTTGGCGGCCAAGTGGATCCCAGCAAGGGGAGGTGCTCTTTTGTCAAGTAACGCAAAGCGCGAGCGCGATCCGCTGCGCACCGGCATCTTCGGCCTGGTGCTGGTGGTCTGTGTCGTGCTCATTGCGTTCGGCTACGCCGGATTACCGTTCTGGCCGCAGGGCAAGATCTATGACGCCTACTTCACCGACGCGGGCGGCATCAATCCCGGCAATTCCGTTTACGTGTCGGGCTTCAAGGTCGGCAAGGTGACCTCCGTGGGTCTGGCCGGCGACAGCGCCAAGATCAGCTTCAGCGTCGACCGCCACGTCGCCGTCGGTGACCAGTCACTGGCCGCGATCCGCACCGACACCATCCTCGGTGAGCGCTCGATTTCGGTGACCCCGGCCGGTGGCGGCAAGGCAACCACCATCCCGCTCAGCCGTACGACGACGCCGTATACGCTCGCCGGCGCGCTCGAGGATTTGGGTCAGAACGCCAACAACCTGGACAAGCCTCAGTTCGAGAAGGCGCTGAACGTGCTGACCGACACGCTGCACGACGCCAACCCGCAGCTGCGCGGTGCGCTGGACGGCGTGACGTCGCTGTCGCGCACCCTGGACCGCCGCGACGAGGCGCTGCAAAGCCTACTGGCGCATGCAAAGTCGGTCACCGGCGTGTTGTCGCAGCGCGCCGAACAAGTCAACAAACTGGTCGATGACGGTAACGAGCTGTTCGCCGCCCTCGACGAACGGCGCGGCGCACTGGCCCAGCTGATCTCGGGGATCGGCGATCTCTCGACGCAGATCTCCGGCTTCGTCGCCGATAACCGCAAGGAATTTGGTCCGGCACTGAACAAGCTCAACGACGTGCTGTCCAACCTCAATGAGCGCCGCGACTACATCACCGAGGCCCTCAAGCGCCTGCCCACGTACGCCACCGAGCTGGGCGAGGTGGTTGGTTCGGGTCCCGGATTCAACGTCAACGTCTACGGTGTGATCCCGGCGCCGCTGCTCGCCACCATGTTCGACTTCTTCTACCAGCCCGGAAAGATGCCAGCCAGCCTCGCCGACTACCTGCGCGGCTTGATTCAGGAACGCTGGATCATCAGGCCGAAGTCACCGTGATGCAGCGGATCACCGGCAGCAGGGGGCTGCGCTACGCCACCATCATCGCGCTGGTCGCGGTGCTGGTGGGTGGCGTGTATGTGCTGTCGTCGCAAGCGAATAACCGCAAGATCGTCGGCTACTTCACCTCTGCGGTCGGCCTGTATCCCGGTGACCAGGTCCGCATCCTCGGTGTCCCGATCGGCACCATCGACACGATCGACCCGCGGCCCTCCGACGTCAAGATCACCATGTCGGTGAGCAAGGACGTGAAGATCCCGAAGGACGCCAAGGCCATCATCATGTCGCCAAACCTGGTGGCGGCCAGGTTCATCCAGTTGACGCCGGCGTACACCGGTGGGCCGGCGATGGCCGACGGCGCCAGCATCGGCCTGGGCCATACCGCCGTCCCGGTGGAATGGGACGAGGTCAAGGAATCGCTGACCCAGCTCGCCGTGCAGCTCGGACCCACGGCCGGATCGATGCAGGGACCGTTGGGCGCGGCGATCAACCAGGCCGCGGACACCTTCGACGGCAGGGGCGAGTCGTTCCACAACGCCTTGCGCGAGCTCTCGCAAGCCGCTGGGCGGCTGGGGGATTCGCGCGGCGACATCTTCGGCACGGTGAAAAACCTGCAGGTATTGGTCAACGCGCTCTCGTCCAGCAACGAGCAGATCGTCCAGTTCGCCGGAAACGTCGCCTCGGTGTCGCAAGTGCTCGCCGACAGCTCGCGCCACCTCGACACCACGCTGGGGACCCTCAACAAAGCGCTGTCGGACATCCGCGGGTTCCTGCACGAAAACAACTCGACGATCGTCGATACGGTCAACAACCTCAACGATTTCGCGAAGACGTTGAGCGACCAGAGCGACAACATCGAGCAGGTGCTGCACGTGGCGGGTCCGGGTATCTCCAACTTCTACAACATCTATGATCCCGCGCAGGGCACGCTCAACGGCCTGTTGTCGATACCGGAATTCGCCAACCCCGTGCAGTTCATCTGCGGCGGCTCCTTCGAAACCGCAGGCGGCCCCAGGGCGCCGGACTACTTCAAGCGCGCCGAACTCTGCCGTGAGCGGCTGGGACCGGTGCTGCGCCGGCTCACCGTGAACTACCCGCCGGTGATGTTCCACCCGCTCAACATGATTACGGCATACAAGGGCCAGATCATCTACGACACCCCGGAGACGCAGGCCAAGTCGGCGACCCCGGTGCCGCAGTTGACCTGGGTCCCGGCCAAGGGCGCCCAGACACAGCCGGCCCCTCAGAATCCGGCGGACCTGCAGGCCCTGCTGGTCCCGACGGCCCCGCAGGCCGGTCCCGCACCGGGCCCGGCTCCCGCCGGCGCTGCCCCCGCCCCCGGCCCCGCCCCCGGAAGCGCGTTCGGTCCACTGCCGGGTCCGCCTGCCGGTCAGGCGCCCAACGGGCCGGCGGCCGACTTGGGCGGTGGCGGATGAACCGGATGTGGTTGCGCGCCGGCGGATTGGCGACGGGCAGCATGCTGCTGGCCGGCTGCCAATTCAGCGGGCTGAACTCGCTGGTGATGCCCGGCACCGCAGGTCACGGCAGCGGCGCCTACTCGATCACCGTCGAACTGCCGAACGTGGCGACCCTGCCGCAGAACTCTCCGGTCATGGTGGACGACGTCACCGTCGGCAGTGTCGCCGGAATCGCGGCCGAACAACGATCCGACGGATCATTTTATGCCGCAGTGAAATTGGCGCTCGACAAGAACGTCGTGCTGCCCGCCAACTCGACCGCGACGGTCGCCCAGACATCGCTGCTCGGTTCGATGCACGTCGACTTGGCTCGCCCGAAGAACAAGCCGGCCGTTGGCAAGCTGAAGGACGGGTCGAAAATCGCGGAGGCCAACACCGGCCGCTATCCCACCACCGAAGAGGTGCTTTCGGCGCTCGGCGTGGTGGTGAACAAGGGCAATGTCGGTGCCCTGGAAGAGATCACCGACGAGACCTACCGGGCCGTCGCCGGCCGGCAGGACCAGTTCGTCGACCTGATCCCCAGGCTCGCGGAACTGACCTCGGGACTCAACCGTCAGGTCAACGACATCATCGATGCGGTTGATGGATTGAACCGATTCTCGGCGACCTTGGCCCACGACAAGGACAATTTGGGCCGGGCGTTGGACACGCTGCCCGAAGCGATTGGCGTGCTCAACAAGAACCGCGGCCACATCGTCGAGGCCTTCGGCGCGCTGCACAAACTGGCGAATGTCACCTCGAACATCCTGGCAAAAACCAAGGTTGACTTCGCCGCCGACATGAAGGACCTGTATTCGGTCGTCAAGGCGCTGAACGACAACCGGAGAAACTTCGTCACCTCGCTGCAGCTGTTGCTGACGTTCCCGTTCCCCAACTTCGGTATCAAGCAGGCCGTGCGTGGCGACTACCTCAACGTGTTCACCACCTTCGACCTCACCCTGCGCCGCCTTGGTGAAACGTTCTTCACCACGGCGTATTTCGACCCGAATATGGCCCACATGAACGAGATCCTCAACCCGCCCGACTTCTTGACCGGCGAGATGGCCAACCTGTCCGGACAGGCGGCCGATCCGTTCAAGATCCCGCCCGGCACGGCTTCAGGACAGTAGGGGGCGGGCGCAGATGCACGACAGACTGACCAAGATCCAGCTGGCGATCTTCGCCGTGATCACGGCCATCACCCTGACCGTGATGGGGATCTTCTATCTGCGGCTGCCCGCGACGTTCGGTATCGGAACCTACGGCGTCAGCGCCGATTTCGTCGCCGGCGGGGGCCTGTACAAGAACGCCAACGTCACCTACCGCGGCGTCGCCGTGGGCCGCGTCGAGTCGGTGGGCCTGAGCCCGAACGGCGTCATCGCCGACATGCGGCTGAACAGCGGCACCGCCATCCCGTCGAACGTCACCGCCACCGTCAAGAGTGTGTCGGCGGTCGGCGAGCAGTACATCGACCTCGTGCCCCCGAGCTCGCCGGCATCGACGAAGTTGACCAACGGATCCCGCATCCAGCGGCAGAACACCCGGATCGGCCAGGACGTCGCCGACCTGTTGAAGCGCTCGGAAACCTTGGTCAACAGCCTCGGTGACACCCGGCTGCGCGAGCTGCTGCACGAGACCTTCATCGCGGCAAACGGTTCCGGCCCGGAGATGGCCCGGCTCTACGAGTCCGCCCGGCTGCTGGTGGACGAGGCCAACGCCAACTATCCGCAAGTCTCGCAATTGATCGACCAGGCGGGCCCGTTCCTGCAGGCCCAGATTCGCGCCGGCGGCGACATCAAGTCGCTGTCCGACGGGCTGGCGCGGTTCACCTCGGAGGTGCGTCAGGCGGACCCGCAGCTTCGCGACACGCTGGCCACGGCCCCGGGCGCCACCGACGAGGCCAGTACGGCGTTCTCCGGCATCCGCCCCTCGTTCCCGGCCCTGGCCGCCAGCCTGGCCAACCTCGGCCGGGTCGGCGTGATCTACCACAAGTCGATCGAGCAGCTGCTGGTCGTCCTGCCGGCGCTGTTCGCCGCCATCACCACCGCCGCGGGCGGTGGGCCCCAGGATGAGGGCGCCAAGCTGGACTTCAAGCTCGACCTCAACGACCCGCCGCCGTGCGCCGTCGGCTTCCTGCCGCCGCCATTGATGCGGACCCCGGCCGACGAGACGGTGCGCGAGCTGCCGAAGGACATGTACTGCAAGACCGCGCAGAACGATCCGAGTACCGTGCGCGGCGCCCGCAACTACCCGTGCCAGGAGTTCCCCGGCAAGCGCGCCCCGACGGTCCAGCTGTGCCGCGACCCGAAGGGCTACGTCCCGGTCGGGCGCAACCCGTGGCGTGGCCCGCCGGTGCCGTACGACACCCCGGTCACCAATGGGTTGAACACCTTGCCGCCCAACAAGTTTCCATATATCCCGCCGGGCGCCGAGCCGGATCCGGGCACAGCCATGGTCGGGCCGCCGCCCCCGGGCGTGGTGCCTGGGCCGGGCCCGTTGCCCAACAAGCAGCCGGCCTTCGACCCGCCGCCGCCCAACGACAACGGGCCGCCGCCGCCGTTCACGTCGTGGCAGCCGCCCGGGGTACCCCCGGTGCCGCCTCAGCTCCCGTATCCGAAGTGGCTGCCCCCGCCGGCACCGCCGGAGGGCATCAACCCGCCGCCTGCGGGCCCGGGTCCGGAGAAGCCGTGGGGTCCGCCGCCCGGAGGGCAGCCGCAGGCCAGCGGCCCGCCGGCGTATGCGACCTACGACCAAAAGACCGGCGCGTTTGTCGATCCGGCCGGTGGCACTGGTATCTTCGCGGCCGGCGCCACCGGTACCTCCGGCGCCGAGAACTGGGTGGACCTCATGCTTGATCCAAGGCCGATGTAATGGACCCTGCCGTGGCAGACGAACCAAAGACCACGCCGCGGGTTCGTCGACGAGCTTCGCGTGCGGCGGGCCCGGCCAAGGGTGACCCGGCCCGGGACGTCACGGTCGAGACCGAGGCGCCGGGCGCGCCCAAGCCGCCGGCGAAACCCGTCAAGGCCTTCAAGTCGATCAAGCCGCCACCACGACGGCGGCCGCACCGCGCCCTGGTCGCGTGGATTTCCTTCGCCGCGGCACTGTTGGCGGTCGGGGCGGTGGCCGGTTGTGTGGCCGCGCTGCTCATCCAGCAGCGTCACGCGACCGCGGCGCAGGCGCGCGATCAGCGTTTCGTGGACACCGCCACGCAGACGGTGGTCAACATGTTCAGCTACAAGCAGGACAACATCGACGAGAGCGTGAACCGCTTCGTCAACGGCACCAGCGGTCCGCTGCGCGGCATGCTCGGCGCCAACAACAACGTCGAGAACCTCAAAGGCCTGTTCCGCTCCACGAATGCGACATCGGAAGCCGTCATCAACGGCGCCGCACTGGAAGGCATTGACGCCGTTAGCGATAACGCGTCGGTCTTGGTCTCGGTTCGCGTCACCGTCGCCGATATCGACGGGGTCAACAAGCCGTCCATGCCTTATCGGTTGCGCGTCATCGTGCACGAAGACGACGCCGGGAAGATGACCGGCTACGACCTGAAATATCCAGACGGGGGTAATTGATGCGATGGCGGCGTTGGCTGCTGGTCGTCGCGGGTTGCCTCGTTACCGTGGCGTTCGTCGCGTTGTCCGCGGTGGCCGGCTGGATGTACTGGGACCGGGTGCAGACCCGTGGCGAGCAGGCGGCGCGTGCGGTGCTGCCCGGGTTGGCGGCTAAGGAGATTCCCGAGGTCTTCGCGTACGACTACCAAACCGTCGAGCGGAGCCTGTCGGCGGCGTACCCGTTGTTGACCCCCGACTATCGCGCCGAGTTCCAGAAGAGCGCCAACAACCAGATCATCCCCGAGGCCAAAAAGCGCGAAGTGGTCGTGCAGGCCAATGTCGTTGGCGTGGGGGTGATGTCGGCCAAGCGGGAATCGGCGTCGGTGATGGTCTTCATGAACCGGACCGTGACGGACAAGTCACGCCAGCCGCTGTATGACGGCAGCCGGTTGCGGGTCGACTTCAAGAAGGTCGGCAAGCAGTGGCTGATCGCCTACATCACGCCGATCTGATCGCGCCGGTCGACGTTCAGTAGCACATCGCAATGCCGTTGCAGTACAACGGGTAACGGTTGATCGGGCTGGGTGGCGGACCGATCATCGCCAGCGAGAACGGTTCCTTCTTCATCCCCGGCTGCATCCCGCACACGGCGCCGTGCAGCGTGGTGTGGGTGCCGCTCATCGTCTCGTCGCTGAAGGCGAAGGTTTCGGTGGAGGGTGCGGTGCCGCCGCCCGGGCAGGCGACACCGTCGGCCTTGTCGACTTTGAAGGTCCACAGCATGCTGGACATCCGGGCCCGGCCGCTGTAGTTCTGCTGCTTGTCCGCGGCGCTGATCTGCTCGGGTGTCGAACTCACGATGTTCAACGCGCAGTTCATGGCGAACACGATCGGGTCGTTGTAGTCGTTCATGTTCCGGGTGCCCGAGGGCTGATCACAGAGCGCCGAGATGGTCCAGGTAACCCCGGACACGCCCGCCTCGTTGAAGTTGTAGGTGCCGTCGGCCGGTGGTCCGAGCGCCTTGGCCGGTTCGCCGGACTGCAGCGCGATTCCGACCGCGACGGCCGTGCAGATGCCGGCGCCCGCGGCCATGCCGTGACGGAGCTTCATCTGATACTCCTCCCTCGCGTGCGACGCTGCACCTGAGTATCACAGCGTTCGGGCGTCAACACCATGGGGTCTTGCCCGCGTGAGCTATTCGGCGTCACCGGGTCGCGATTCGGCGAGCGCATCGAGGAACGACCGGGCCCAGCGGTCGACGTCGTGCGCGAGGACCTGGCGGCGCAGTGACCGCATCCGGCGCCGTCCGTCCTCGGTGGATTGGTTCAGCGCGGCCTCGATCGTGTCCTTGACGCCTTCGAGGTCGTGCGGGTTGACCAGATACGCCTGCCGGAGTTCGGCGGCGGCGCCGGTGAATTCGGACAGGACAAGCGCGCCGCCGAGATCGCTGCGGCAGGCGACATACTCCTTGGCGACCAGGTTCATCCCGTCGCGCAGCGGGGTGACCAGCATGACGTCGGCGGCGACGAAGAACGCGATGAGTTCGTCGCGGGGGACCGGCCGGTGCAGGTAGTGCACCACCGCGTGCCCGACTTCGGCGTACTCGCCGTTGATGTGGCCGACCTGGCGTTCAATGTCGTTGCGCAGCTGCTGATAACTGTCCACCCGTTCGCGGCTGGGTGTCGCCAGCTGGACCAGCACCGTGTCGTCGCGTTTGACCCGCCCCTCCGCGAGCAGTTCCGAAAACGCTTTCAGCCGAACGTCGATGCCCTTGGTGTAATCGAGCCGGTCGACGCCGAGCAGCACCTTGCGCGGGTTGCCCAGCTCGGCCCGGATCTCGCGGGCGCGGCGCTTGATGTCGCGATGCCGGGCGGCCTGGTCCAGCGAGCTGGAGTCGATGGAGATGGGAAAGGCGCCCACCCGAACCACGCGGGACTGGAGCTCGACCTCGCCGTACCGCGACCGCACTCCCACCGCCCCGCGCGAGGTGTTGGCGCCGATCAGCCGTCGGGCAAGGAACAGGAAGTTCTGTGCGCCGCCGGCCAGATGGAAGCCGACCAGGTCGGCGCCGAGCAGGCCCTCGACGATCTCGGTGCGCCACGGCAATTGCATGAACAGCTCGACCGGCGGGAAAGGGATGTGCAGGAAGAAGCCGATGGTCAGGTCGGGCCGCAGTTCGCGCAGCATCTTGGGGACTAACTGCAGCTGGTAGTCCTGCACCCAGACCGTCGCGCCTTTTGCGGCGGCGCGGGAGGTGGCTTCGGCGAAGCGGCGGTTGACGGCGACGTAGCGCTCCCACCATTCGCGGTGGTACATCGGCTTGACGATGACGTCGTGGTACAGCGGCCACAGCGTGGCGTTCGAGAAACCCTCGTAGTACTCGGCGACGTCGTCGGCGCTCAGCTTGACCGGCCGGAGCTCCAGGTCGTCCTGAACGATGGGATCGTCCTCGTGGTCGGTGTCCTCGTCGACGGTCCCGGGCCAGCCGACCCACGCCCCGCGCTGGCGACGCAGCAGCGGCTCGAGGGCCGTGACCAGTCCGCCCGGGCTGCGTTTCCACGCGGTGGTGCCATCGGGGAGGCGCTCCTGATCGACCGGCAGCCGGTTGGCAACCACGACGAAGTCGGAATTTCCGAAGCCGGCGGCCGTCGAGCCTCGCCCTCCCCCGGGAGACATTTACGCGTCGAGTTTCGCCGGCCCGATGCCCAGCATGGACAGAAACACCCGGCACTCGTCGGCGTCGGTGGCGTACGCCGCGACGACCCGCCTGGCCTGGCTCGCAGTGTCGTCGGCCACCGGCTCGACGTCGCCGATTTCGCCAGGATCAGATTTTGTAGGCATGACTTAACTGTAGGCGACGCCTGCGAGTGGTCGCAGGCCGTCTCACCAGCTAACGGGGTCTCGCCGCAGTTATGGCTGGTTTGCAAGGATTCGCCGCGCCGCTCGCGAAGACGCGATCGCCCGTCGCCGCGGTGATGCAGGATAAGCAGGTGGCCGATCGGGACGCCCGTAACGACGTGGTGTTCGAGTTCGTCGATGTCGTCGTGGAACGGCAGGGAGTGCGCGCTCTGGACGGGCTGACCGTCGCCGTTCCGGGGCACGGTGTCACGGCGGTGTTCGGGCCGTCGGGCTCGGGCAAATCGACCCTGCTCCGGCTGTGCAACCGGCTGGAGCTGCCGACGAGCGGACGAGTCGCTTTCTACGGGTCGGACATCGCCGGGCTCGACCCGCTGTGGCTGCGGCGCCGGGTGGGCATGTGTTTTCAGCGCCCGACGCCATTTCCCGGCACGGTCGCCGACAACCTGCGGGCTGCCGATCCCGATGCGTCCGACGCGCGGATGCACGAAACGCTGGCCCGCGTCGCGCTGACCGGATCGTGGTTGGACCGCGACGTGGCCGCCCTCTCGGGTGGCGAGGCGCAACGCGTATGCCTGGCCCGCACCCTGATGGCACAACCCCAGGTGCTGCTGCTGGACGAACCCACCTCCGCCGTCGACACCGAGGCTGCCGAGGTCATCGAGCGCGCGGTGCGCGAACTGGCCGCCGACGGCATTCCCGCCCTGTGGGTCACCCATAACTCGGCGCAGGTGGGACGGGCGGCCGACCGGGTCCTGCGCCTGGAGTCCGGCTGCAGCCTGGGCCTGGGCAGGGTCGCCTCCAGGCCCGGCGACGGCTCGGTGGCGTGATGAACGGTCAAGTCGGTTGGGTGGGCCTGGCGACGTCGCTGATCCTGGTGGCGTTCGCGGCGGGGATCTCGCTGTGGCGGCGGCTGGGTTTGGAGCGGCAGCTGCTGTGGGCCGCGGGCCGCGCGCTGGTGCAGCTGCTGCTCGTGGGCGGCGCGCTGACGCTGCTGTTCGAGCCGGGCCGGTCGCTGTGGTGGTCGTGGGCGTGGGTCGCCGGAATGGTGGCCTACGCGGGGGATGTAGCCCGGCGCAGGGCGCCGGAGGTGCCGCGGTTTGCGCCGCTGGCCGTGGCCGCGTTCGCCGGCGCGGCCGTGGTGACGCTGGGAGTGATCTTCGGCCTGCGGGTTTTCCCGCTGCAGGGGCGCACGCTCGTGCCGGTCGCCGGGATGATGATCGGCAATTCGATGACCGCCATGGTGCTGGTGGCCCGGCGGTTGGTCGACGAGCTGCGCGACAAACGCGACGAGGTCGAGGCACGCCTCGCGCTGGGGCAACCGTCGAGGCAGGCCGCGGCACCGTACCTGCGAATCGCCTTGCGCTCGGCGATATCTCCGCAGATCGAGACCACCAAGGCCACCGGCCTGGTGTTCCTGCCGGGAGCCATGACCGGCCTCATCCTCGCCGGGGTGCCGCCGTTGCAGGCCGTGCTGGTGCAGGCCGTGGTGATGTTCTTGATCCTGGGTTCGGTCGCCGCCACCACCGTGGTCGTCGCGATGGGCATCGTCCGGCTGGTGTTCACCCGTGACCATCGGCTGCTGGCGCTGGGCCGGCGGCCCGAGACCGCCGGGTGAGAACGCATGGCCGGCGGCGCAGGCAGCGATCACCCCAGCGCGTGCGCGGTTACACACTGGCCGTAATCTGTAAACAAGGCCAATTCAACGGACGAACGAGGTGGGCGGAATGACAGTCTCCGAGCAAGCCGACGCCGGGGCGGCCGAAGCCAACGCCCCGGAACTGGTGGCCTATGAAACCCTCGACGAGGGCCGCATCGCCCGGATCTGGCTGAACCGGCCCGAAGCCCACAACGCGCAGAGTCGCGGCCTGCTGGTCCAGCTTGACGAGGCGTTCGGCCGGGCCGAGGCCGACGACACGGTTCGCGTGGTGATCCTCGCGGCCCGCGGCAGGAACTTCTCCGCCGGCCACGACCTGGGCTCCGAGCAGGCGCTGGCCGAGCGCGCACCGGGGCCTGGGCAGCATCCGAGCTTCCGTTCGCGCGGGGCCACGCTCGAGCCGATCATGGAGAAGCTGTACCACCAGGAGTGGCACTATTTCTTCGAAAACACTTGCCGCTGGCGCGATCTGCGCAAGATCACCATCGCTCAGGTGCAGGGCAACGCGATCTCGGCCGGCTTGATGCTGATCTGGGCCTGCGACCTGATCGTCGCGGCCGACAATGCGAAGTTCAGCGACGTCGTCGCGGTCCGGTTGGGCATGCCGGGTGTCGAATACTATGCCCACCCTTGGGAATTCGGGCCGCGTAAGGCCAAAGAACTACTGCTGACCGGGGATTCGATCGACGCGGACGAGGCGCACCGGCTGGGCATGGTGTCGAAGGTTTTCCCGGTCGACGAATTAGAGGACAAGACACTCGAATTCGCGCGACGCATCGCCGAGCGGCCCACGATGGCCTCGCTGCTCATCAAGGATTCGGTCAATGCCGCGTCCGACGCGATGGGCTACACCGAGGCGCTGCGGCACGCGTTCCACGTGCACCTGCTGGGGCATGCCCACTGGGCGGCGTTCAACGAAAACCGGTGGCCGGTTGGCCAGCCTCCGCACGTCGAGGATTGGCGTGACGCGAAGCCGACGAAGGTGGCGCGCCGCGACACGCCCTAGCGCCGCGGCGCAAAGGCGTAACGAGACCGGGGGTAGCGATATTCGCCCCGGGGGGAGATGCTTCGATAGCTAGAACTTGTTCCAGTTTGAAAGGGCCTCGCGTGCAGCTTTCGTTCGAAGACCGGACCTATCTGATCACCGGCGGCGGCAGCGGGATCGGCAAGGGCGTGGCCGCCGGGCTGGTCGCGGCCGGCGCCTCCGTCATGATCATCGGCCGTAACGCCGATCGGCTCGCGGGGGCCGTCGAGGAGATCGAAGCCCTCCCCGGCGACGGCTCCATTCGTTACGAGCCCGCCGACATCACCAACGAAGACGAGGCGGCGCGCGCCGTCGACGCCGTGACGGCCTGGCATGGCCGGCTGCACGGCGTGGTGCACTGCGCCGGCGGATCGGAGACCATCGGACCGATCACCCAGATCGACTCGGAGTTGTGGCGGCAGACCATCGACCTCAATGTCAACGGAACCATGTACGTGCTCAAGCACTCCGCGCGCGAACTGGTGCGCGGTGGCGGCGGATCGTTCGTCGGCATCTCGTCGATCGCGGCCAGCAACACCCACCGCTGGTTCGGCGCCTACGGCGTCGGCAAATCGGCGCTGGACCACCTGATGCAGTTGGCCGCCGACGAGCTCGGAGCGTCGTGGGTGCGGGTCAACAGCATTCGCCCGGGCCTGATCCGCACCGAGCTGGTGGCCCCCATCCTCGATTCGCCCGAGCTGAGCGCGGACTACCGGGCCATTACGCCGCTGCCCCGACCGGGCGAGGTCGAAGACGTCGCGAATGTGGCGATGTTTTTGCTCAGCGATGCGTCCAGCTACGTGACCGGCCAGATCATCAACGTCGACGGGGGGGTGCTGTTGCGTCGCGGCCCGGATTTCTCGGCGATGCTGGAACCGGCCTTCGGCGCCGACGCGCTACGCGGAGTGGTCTAGTCGGGAGGATCAAATGAAAAGGCTTGAGGGCAAACGGATCCTGGTCACCGGTGCCGCATCCGGCATCGGACAGGCCACCGCGCTGCGGCTACTGAGCGAGGGCGCCGGCGTGGTGGCCGCCGACGTCTCGACGGACGGTCTGAACGGCACGCAGGGCCATGCCGAGGAGGCCGGCACCGCCGACCGGCTCACCACGATGCCGATGGACGTCGGCAACGAGGACTCGGTGATCGATGGCGTGGGCTCGGCCGTCGAGAAGCTGGGCGGACTGGATTCGCTGGTGAACGCGGCGGGCATCCTGCGCGCCTGGCACACCCACGAGACCACCCTCGAGCAGTGGAATCGGATCATCGCCGTCAACCTGACCGGAACCTTCCTGGTGGTGCGGGAAGCGCTACCGTCCCTGCTGGCGAATCCCCGCAGCGCGATCGTGAACTTCAGCTCCACGTCGGCGTCCTTCGCCCATCCCTATATGGCCGCTTACGCCGCGAGCAAGGGCGGCATCCAGGCATTCACTCATTCGCTGGCACTGGAATACGCCAAGGACGGCCTGCGCGCGGCCTGCGTCGCCCCGGGCAGCATCAAGTCCGGCATCACCGATGCCACCGGGGGATACATTCCCAAGGACGCCGACTGGTCGCTGTTTCCCCGGCTGATGCCGATCCTGCCGACCACGACGGAATCCAGCGGCGCGGGGATGGCCGGACCCGAAGCGGTCGCCGGTGTGATCGCGATGCTGGTCTCAGATGACGGGGCCTGGATCACCGGCACCGAGATTCGGATGGACGGCGGCACGCACGCCTAGCTAGTTGACGCAGGGCACGCCGCCGCCGTCGATCGGCTTTCCCTGATCGGGCGTCGGATACGTCGTGGTCGTGCCGTTGTAGTAGTAGCTCTTGGCCTTGGTCGACGTCGTGCTGGAGCTGGTGCTCGTCGAGTCGTCCATCTGGGTCTCATCAGGTGTGGGCATTGAGAAATTCGTGTCCACGGTGAGCCGGATGTGCCCGGCCGCGATGCTGGGGCTGGGCTGCTTGGGCGCGTCCACGCCGATCAGGCTGGCCAGGTTCTGGGCGTCGGTCTGCGCACCGACCCCGTACTCCACCGCGGTGGTGGTCGGGTCGCCCGATTCGCGGTCGCGGACCTGGCCAGGCGTGTAGCCCTTCTTTTTCAGCGCGCGTGACACCTCGCTGGCCAGGCCGCTCATGCTGCCGGAGTTGACCACGTCGACGACCGTGGACGGGTCGGGTTTCGCGGCGGTGGTGGCCGGCGCTGTCGTCGTCGAGGTGTCGGTGCCGATCGCCGCCGCCACCTCGGACTTGATCGCCGCCGGGTCGACGATGTTGACGTCCTGGCCGTCGATGTTGTCGTAGCGCACCACCGGCAGCGTCCGGAACTCGACGTTGCCACCGGCCAGCCCGCCGAGCCGTTGGATCATGTCGTCGTTCCAGCCCCCCGACAGCACCACGTCTTTGCGCGCCACCGCCATCAGGTTCTTGAGCTTGTCGATGTTGGTGAAGGTGCCCGAGGCCTGCAGCTCCTGCATGACCGACGAGATGAACGCCTGTTGCCGGTGCGTGCGGTCCAGGTCGCCGTTTTCCAGTCCGTGCCGCTGCCGGACGAACGACAGCGCCTCGGACGCGTCCAGCCGCTGTCGCCCGGCCGGGAAGTCGGCGCCGGAGTACGAGTCGTAGACGGGGTGATTCAGGCAGACGTCGACGCCGCCGAGGGTCTGCGCCAGGTCGAAGAAGCCGGCCAGATTGATCTCGGCGAAGTAGTCGATGGGGACGCCGGTCAGGTTTCGCACCGCGCGCAGCGTGGCCGCCCGGCCGGCTTCGCGGCCCTTGGTTTCGAGTTCCTTCTGGGTGCTGTTGCCCTGGTTGGCCAGCTTTTGGGCGACGTACTGTTTGGTCAGCCCGTACGCCTCTTTGATCTTGATGTGGTTGTATCCCGGGACCCCGGTGAAGGGCACCCAGTCGTCGCGGGGGATCGAGAAGGCCACGACTTTGTTGTCGGCGCTGACGTGCACCAGGATCATCGTGTTGGTGTTGTAGCCGCCGTCGTCCGAGTCGCCGGCGTGCAGATGCTTCAAAATCGAGTTCGGCAGGTCGTTGCCGTCCTGATCCTTACGCGAGTCCAGCCCGATCAGCAGGATGTTCATATTGTCGCCGCTGGACCGCGGATCGTCGGGCTGCAGGGCGTTCGAGACGGTGATGCCGCCCAACGCGCCGTGCGCCACGTAGTACCCCGCACCGGTGAGCCCCACGGCCGCCACGGAGACGAGCGCGCCCAGGGTGCGCGTCAGCCCCTTGCGTACGCGGGAGGGTTGACGGACGGCTCGATGACGGCGATGGGCGCCGCCCGAGCGGGCCATCACAAACCTCTGCCCACGCCCAGCACATCACCAGGCACCGCAACGGTGCTCCGCGGCGATGTCGCTTCAAGCATGGTGACAAGTATGCGTTAGCTTGCTATGAAGCCCCCAATCGAGAGCACCCGTCACACGCTCGGAGCAGGCGCGTTCGTCGGGCCGGCCAGGCGCGATTCGCGCTCGTCGCACCCGCTCTACCTGCACCTTCTGCCCGGCCGCGGCGGCGGTGGTCTCCGGAAGGTCTCGGGCCGGCCACATCGGTGCCCGGATCGAGCCGAACTTGTTATCGAGCGGATACGGCCCGGTGGACCGTTGCGCCACCGACCGGGCCAGCAAACCACCACCGTCGGCTAGCGGGCTTTGACCAGGTCCTCACCCGAGCTGTAAAAAAGCGTGATGTTGCTGCCGGTGGCGATTTCGGCGAGGTAGACCCCAACGGGTTCGACCTCGTAGTAGAAGTGCATGTTGCCGTCGTTATCCAACGCCGTCGCGCACGAAACTCCCGGCGCACCGCATCGTTGCTTGATGGGCGCCGCGAGGACGGCAAGCAGCACGACGAGGGCAACGCCGATGAGCAGCGGGACCCTGGTCACCGCCGACGTCGGCTGCGCCGGATTAACCACGGATGGAGTGTAAGCGGCAGATCCGGCGGCTTCAGCGCGCGGCGCAGTAGGTTCTTCACCTGTGGCAGTTGCGAACGCGCACGACGCATCCCCAGCGCACATCCGGGGCGAGGTACTCGGCAACATCGGGCCGAACTGGTTCGCCTCGGTGATGGGCACCGGGATCGTCGCGACGGCCGGCGCCGCCCTGCCGGTCCACGTCGCGGGCCTGCGGACATTCGCGCTGGTGGTCTGGGTGATCGCGGCCGCGCTGCTGGTGGCGCTGATCGCGGTGGTCGGTGGCCATTGGCTGCGTCATCCGACCGTGGCGCGCACCCACGCCCGCAACCCGCAGATGGCGCACTTCTACGGCGCGGCCCCCATGGCGCTGATGACGGTCGGCGCGGGTGCCGTGCTGGTCGGCCGCGACCTGCTCGGTGAGCGCATCGCCGTCGATCTGGACTGGGTGCTGTGGACCGCCGGCACGCTGGGCGGGCTGTTCACCGCCGTCAGCATTCCGTTCCTGATGTTCACCCAGCACGACGTCGAACCCGACGCGGCCTTCGGTGGCTGGCTGATGCCCGTCGTCCCGCCGATGGTGACCGCGGCGACGGGGGCGCTGCTGCTCCCTCATATGGCGGCCGGCACCGGGCGCACCACCATGCTGTACGGCTGCTACGCGATGTTCGGTTTGTCGCTGCTTGCCTCGCTGAACATCATCGCGATGATCTGGAGCCGCCTGACCCTGTACGGCACCTCGGGTTCGGCGCGGGTGCCGACGTTGTGGATCGTGTTGGGTCCGCTAGGCCAATCCATCACGGCCGCGGGGCTTTTGGGAGCCAACGCGGCGTTGGGCGTCGACCCCGAGCTGGCCGAGGACCTCAATGCGTTCGCGATCCTCTACGGCGTGCCGGTGTGGGGTTTCGCGGTGTTGTGGATCGCGCTCGCGACCGCGTTGACGGTGCGCACGCTGCGCCGCGGAATGCCGTTCGCGCTGACGTGGTGGAGCCTGACCTTCCCGGTCGGAACCTTCGTCACCGGGACCTCCCAGCTGGCCCGTCACACCCACCTGCCATCGTTCAGCGTGGCGGCGGCCATCGCTTATGCGGGCCTGCTGTTCACGTGGCTGTTGGTGACGGTCCGCACCGCGCGGGGCAGCGTGCGCGGCAACCTGCTCAAGCTGCCGCCCAGCACCACGCCGATCAAGGCGCACAAGGACTCCACCCGCCACTAGGGATCGCCGGCGCGAGGCTCTGGTCCCGCCGTGGGCGTTTGGCCGCCCGGGTACGACGGGTACGCGGCCATGAGTCGAGCAGAGGACTGAGCATGATCGACACACGCCTCAGGCCGTTTCCGGCGGAGCGGCCGGAGAATTCGGAACCCACGGAGCCGGGCACTCCCGGCGAGACGCCTGAGCGGCTCACGCCGGCGGAAACGCCCGAACGGCTCACACCGGCGGAACCACCCGAGCGCTTGACGCCCTCAGAACCACCCGAGCGCCAAGCGCCGGAATAACGATCACGATTGGAGAGCAGACATGCGAGCCGAAGAAGGCGACGAATCCGTCAAGGACTACGCGAACGAGGGACGGGAAACCCTTGGCCGCATCAAGGCTTCGCAGCACGCGGGCGGTCGCCTGGGTGACATCGCCCGGCGCTTCGCCAGCCTGTGGCGAGGCCGGCGCGGGGGTGAGGGCACCGGGTCTGTCGAGTAAAACCGTTCAGCGACAGGCTAGTTCGGTGCCGCGGGTGCCGGATGGCGATCGGCCCACGGGCGCGCCTCCTCGAGCTGCGCGGCCAACTGCAGCAGGTCGCCGTCTGCGCCCGGCTTCCCGACGAATTGCACGCCCAGCGGAAGCCCGGCATCCGTCCAGTGCAGCGGCACGTTGATCGCCGGACGGCCGGTGAGGTTGGCGAGCTGCGTGTAGGGCACCCAGCCCAAACTCTCCTGGATGAGGTCATCGAGAATTCCGCTGAGCCCCATGAGCTTTCCGGCCCGCATCCTGCTGACCAGCCGGGCCACCCGCTGCAGTATCGGCGACGTTGTGGTGGCACCGACCGCGAGGGGCGGGGTGGCCAGCGTCGGCGTCAAAAAGAAGTCGTAGCTGTCGTGGAATGCGGCCAGGGACTGGATGTAGTTGTTCCGGTTTTCCAGCGCGGATATGACGGGTAGCACGCCGCCGGAGCGGCCGAGTTCGGCGATGGCCAGGGTATCGGCCTCAAAGTCGTTGTCGCGCGCGCCGGTTCGCTGTTTGATGTCGGCGACCTGCTGGTGCAGCTGGGCGAACCAAATGGTCAGAAAGTCACGGCCCAACGCTGCGTCGTCGTAGGGCGGTGCGACCTCATCGACCTGATGGCCCAACTCGCGAAGGAGCGCCGCGGCCTTTTCGACCGCGGCGACCGCCTCGCGGTGCGGCCGGGCGTTGATGGCCGAGCGTGCCGAGTAGCCGATTTTCAGGGTGCCCGGACGGTGCTTGATCTGTTCACCAAAAGGCTTGTCGGGCAGCGCAACCCGATAGGCGGCGCCCGGGTGGGGCCCGACGATCGCGTCGAGCAGAGCCGCACTGTCTCGCACGGTGCGCGACACCACACCCTGGGTCGCCATGCCCAGCAGCAGTTCACCGGTCTGCGGGCCGTAGGGTGCCAAACCCCGGCTGGGCTTGAGACCGACCAGCCCGTTGCATGCGGCGGGAATGCGGATCGAGCCGCCACCGTCGTTCGCACCGGCGGCGGGAACGATGCCCGCCGCCACGGCCGCCCCCGATCCGCCCGAGGAGCCGCCGGGCGTGTGCCCGGTGTTCCACGGGTTGCGGGCCGGGCCCCAGTAGTCGGATTCCGTCACACCCTTGGCCCCGAACTCCGGGGTGTTCGTCTTCCCGAAGATCACCAGTCCCGCGTCCAGGAACCGCTGGGTGACCAGCGCGTGCCGGTCGGCCACGTCATGGGCCAGCGAGCGGGACCCGCACGACGTCGCGAAGCCGCGGTATTCCTGGCCGAGGTCCTTGAGCAGGAACGGCACCCCGGCGAACGGCCCACTCAGATTCGGGTCGGCGGCCTGGCGGTCGGCGACGTCGTCGAGGCGGCAGACGATGGCGTTCAGCCGCGGATTCACCGCGTCCGCTCGTTGCCGCGCCAGGGCCAACAGCTCGGCCGGGGTGATCTGTTTGCCCTCGACCAGCCCGGCCAGGGCGGTAGCATCCAGCGACATGTACTCGTCAAGATGCATGCGTTCTCCTTGGTTCCGGTCCGGGCGCGCTTGCCCGGCGTCCTCTCAATTGACGCCGCTGCATGCCGTTGACGTTAAGCCAACGCGAGCTTCTCGTGGGGGCGCCCTAGTATCACCTGATGCCCACGGCAGCCGAACCGTTCACGATCCGGGGCCCCGGCGGGGTGCAGATCGTCGCTGACCGCCTCGGGGATCCGCAGGCGCGCGCCGTGGTCTTCTTGCACGGCGGCGGACAGACCCGCCGGTCCTGGGGCAAGGCGGCGGCCGCCGTCGCCGCGAATGGCTGGGAGGCCGTCACCGTGGACCTGCGCGGCCACGGCGAATCGGACTGGTCGGACGACGGCGATTACCGCGTCGTCAGTTTCGCCGCCGACGTCCGAGAAGTGTTGCGCACGCTGCCCTCGCAACCGGTGTTGGTCGGTGCCTCGCTGGGTGGCTTCACGTCCATGCTGCTCGCCGGGGAGCTGTCCCCGGGCATCGCCAGTGCGGTCGTGTTGGTGGACATCGTGCCGAACATGGACCAGTCGGGGGCGAACCGGATCCATGCCTTCATGGCCGACCGGGTGGAATCGGGTTTCGGCTCACTTGACGAAGTCGCCGACGCGATCGCCGAATACAACCCGCACCGGCCGCGACCGACCGACCTGGAAGGCCTGACCACCAACCTGCGTCGCCGCGGCGGTCGCTGGTACTGGCATTGGGATCCGCAATTCATCAGCGGCACTGCGGCTTTCCCTCCTTTCGAGGTCACCGATCCCGACCGGATGCATGCCGCCGTCGAGGCGATCCTGCGCGGCGGGGTGCCCATGCTGCTGGTCCGCGGCCAGATGAGCGACCTGGTCAGCCAGGAGCGCGCAGACGAATTCCTCGCGCGTTTCCCGCAGGTCGAATTCACCGATGTCCGCGGCGCCGGGCACATGGTGGCCGGCGACCGCAACGACATCTTCGCCGGCGCTGTGCTGGACTTCCTTGCCCGGCACGTCGACGCCGGGTGAACCACATGCCCGGAACGGATTGGTCGCCACCTCATTTCAGGTCGGCAGCGCTGCTACTATCTGCCGGGCGCAAGCGGAGGGGGACGGCGTGACCATACCGTGGTTGCGGGGGTTGGGGCTGTTGGGAACGGTGATGGTGACCGCGACAGCCGTGGCGAAAACCGCTCTGGCAGCGCCGCCCCCGGCTCTACCGTCGCCCCCGCCCTCGCCGGGCATCGGCGTCGATCACGAATCCGGCAGGTGCACAGCCGGATTCGCGGCGCAGGGATCCGATGGCAGCTACTACCTGATGACCAGCGGACACTGCGACTCGCACGACGGCACCGAATGGACGTACGGCAACGACGCCCCGCTCGGCAGGATCTCCGCCAGCGAGCACGACGGCGATAAGCGCGACGCCGCGATCATCCGACTGGAGCCCAGCGTCGGCATGCCGGTGGGTGACGTCGGTGGCAGGTATCAGGTTCGGGATGTGTTGAGCCGCCAGCAGATTCAGGTCGGCATGCCGTTCTGCAAGATCGGCGCCGTAACCGGTGAGACGTGTGGCGCCATCAAAAGCATCAACGGTGACGTCGTCGAAGCCAGCGTGTTCAGCCTGGACGGCGACAGCGGCAGTCCCGGCTTCGTGATGAACCCGGACGGCACCGTCAGCGCGGTCGGCCTGTTGATGTCATCGCCCGACGGTGATGACTACACGACCTACTTCATGCTCATCAACCCGCTGCTGGGCAAGTGGGGGCTTCGGGTGCTTCCGTGAAAGGTGCTCGCGGGCCGGTGATCAGCCCGACCAGGGGCACGTAACGTAGCGTTTGCAATTCTCGGGTACCGGGTATCAGGTGGACCGGCCGTAACGCGTCCGGTCCGAGGGGCCAGTTAGGGACGCGGCCGACGTAAAGAGGCAGCGGAACCAGCGACACGAAGGGAAGCAGTAGTGAAGCGTGGGATCGTGGTCGGCGTAGCCGGGGTGGCCCTGGTGGTCGCGGCCAGCGCCGGATGTTCGAGCAACAAGTCCAATACCGGGTCGTCGGGTTCGTCGTCAGCAGCGGCCGCCGCGGCGGGTCCGGTGCTCACCGTCGACGGGCAGAATCAAAACATCAGCGGGCAGGTCACCTGCAACACCGCGGGTGACAACATCACCATCGGCATCGGCGACCCGACCGCCGGTCTCGGTGCCGTGGTCAGCAACGGCAACCCGCCGCTGGTGCATTCGGTCGGGCTGGGCACCGTCAACGGCGTCGCACTCGGCTTCTCTGACGCCGCGCCCAACCAAAGCGGCAGTGCCGGGGCCGCGGTCAAGGGCAAGGACTGGGCGATCAAGGGCACCGCTACCGGTACCGACATGAGCAACCCGCAGCAACCGCAGCAGGTGACCAAGCCATTCGAGTTGGATCTCACCTGCCCGTAGTGCAGGCGAGATAACTCCCAAGAGGGGACGCAGCTATGTCTATGAAACGTGTCGTCAGCGCGGCCGCGTTGGCCGCTGGGCTGAGTATCTCCGCGGCGACGCTGAACGCAGGGTCGGCCTACTCCGCCCCGCTCGACCCGCCGCCCCCATGCCCGAATTGCCACGGCGGTGGTGGCGGTGGGGGCAACCCCGGCGGCCCGGGCGGGCAGCCAGGTGGTCAGCCGGGCGGCGGTAACACTGCGCCGGCGCCGGCGCAGGGCGGGCAGAACAACCCGCCGCAGGGCGGGCACAACAGTCCGCCGGCCCAGGGTGGCCAGACGAACCCGCCGCAGGGTGGCCAGAACAACCCGCCGCAGGGTGGCCAGAACAACCCGCCGCAGGGTGGCCAGAACAACCCCCCGCAGGGTGGCCAGAACAATCCCCCGCAGGGTGGCGGGAACACCCCGGAGCCCAACCAGCACGGGCAGAACCCGGCCCAGACAGGGCAGAACAACCCGCCGAATGAGCATGGGCAGTACCCGCAGCAGACCGGGCAGAACAACCCGCCCAACGAGCATGGGCAAAACCCGCCGGTGCAGGGCGGACAGAACAATGCTCCGGTGAACCAGAACCCGCCGCCGAACAACAGGCCGCGGTACGAGTCGCTGAATCCGCCGGCCACGCAGCCGCCGCACCCGCCGTACATTCCGCGCCACGACGTGGTCACCGCCAACGCACAGATCGGTGGCCCCGCCGGTCCGGACGTCCAATTCAGCATCCCCGGCCGCGGTGCGCCGCCGCCGCCGCGCGAGCGTGGCTACGGCTGGAACGACGGTCCGCCTCCGCACCACCCGCCGCCCGGCTGGGAGGGTCCGCCTCCTCCGGGGGGCTGGGACGGTCCGCCGCCTCCGGGAGGCTGGAACCGGCCGTGGGATGGACCGCCGCGTGACGTGGATGCCGGACGGCGTGACTTCGGGCCGTTCAACTACAACACCTTCACCGTTCTTCCGGTCTTCAACTGGCAGTACGGGGGATGGGGTTACTGGTTCTTCGGCGTGTGGGTGCCGCTGTACTGATCGTTGATCCAGTGTCAGCGGGCGCAGCCGTTCCTCGGCGCGCCCGCTGACGCGTCTTCCGCCGCTTTGTCGCGCCCTGCGGCGGGGTCGCCGGCATGGCAGGCTCCGGGAATGGACGTGAGAGAGAACGTTCGCCGAGCCATCGACGTCATGACGGCTTGGTCGTCCGACGGCGGCCCTGATTTCACCTGGAGCCGGCTGGTCGAGAACGTGCTCGACGAGCCCGACGGCGACCTGATGCTGCTGATGGGCTTCGTCAATCTCGCGGGCGAGCTCGGGATCAGACTCGAGAAGGCCACCGGTCAAGACGTGCGCTCGCACCTGCAGGACATCGCCCGCAAGTACCTCTGAGCGCGCACGCGCCTACTGCGGGTGGGCGGCCACGTACGCGGCGGCCGGGATCGGTGACGCCTCGTCGTAGCCGATGGGCAGCAGCACGTCGCCGGACGTCGTCAGGCAGTAGACATCCCACCGGTAGAACGCGCCGAACGTCGCGGGATCGGCGGCAATCAGCGCCGCGTACTGGTCGACCGCGCGCACGTATTCGCCCGCGTGGTTGTAGCCGTAGATGGCGTGATCACGGTCGTTCGCGAAGCCGTTGGAGGCCAGGAAGCGGCCCGCCGCCAGGATGCTGTCGTGGGGCGAATGGATGTCGCCGCCCTGGCCATAGCCGGCGAAGGTCGAGGGCAGGAACTGCATGGGTCCCTGCGCGCCGGCGGTGCTCGCGCCGACGATGCTGCCGAAGCGGCTTTCGACGAAGTTGATCGCTGCCAGGTAGTTCCAGCTGACGCCGGATTCCGCTTCCGCCTGGTGGTAGTAGTTCATCAGCTCGTCGGCCGGTGCCGGCGGCTCGATCCGCCACGCCGGCAAGGTGTCTCGCACCGGGGTCAACGCGGTGAGTTGGCGACGGGCGTCGACGTTGCGGTCGTAGACATCGACCAGTTCCGGCGGGATGCGCGGGCGCGTGGTCGCGTCCCATTCGGGGTGGCGTCCGATGACGCGGTAGGCCGCCTGCTCGCGATGCGCCGCCGCCGTCAACGCGGGCTCGGCTGTCCCCGGATCGCGCAGCGCCCGCTCGTCGGCGACGAGGTCGTCGGCCAGCTGCGCGGGATCCGACGCCAACCGCGGCTGCGCGCCAGCGGGCGTTCCCGCGTCGGCGGGCACCATGCGTGTCGTCGGCGCGGCGACGCCTGCGGACCTGGTCGGGGCTGTTGCGGCCGTCGGGTGCGGCGCCGAACACCCGACGAGCGCGAACACGATCGTGCCGACGAGTGGCGCCGCGCGCCGGTCACGGCTCACGGCGATCACGTCCGTCCATTGCCTCGAATCCCCCCAGCTCCGGTTGGTTGGCTCATCGCGAGTCTGTCGCATCGGACCGGGTTACTTCAATGTGGTGACGATCTTTTATGCACCGGCAGTTGTGACAATCGCTTGGTGCTCCCAAACTGATTGATATGCGCGACCGCGAGAAAATCGACTCGGAGTTGCGGCTCATCGCGCTGCGGCGCCAAGCGATCCGCGAGCAGGGCGGTCGGCCGTCGTCCCTGGAGGCCGATGCGCTGCTCGACGAGATCCTGGCCCACGGCGCGGGGCGGTCCGAGTCGGGCGCGTTCGATGACTGGGAGACCGACGTTGCGGCCGCCGCCCCGTCGCGCGACGGGAACACCGCTGTCATCGCGTCTCGGCGCCGGAAGGTGGCCGCGCTACGCCGGCTGGGTCTGCTCGCGGCGTTACCGCTGTCTCTGGTGGCAGTGGTCTCCGCGGTGGTGGTGATGTTCGCGCTCCACCGCAACGATTCGTCGGCGCAACCGGAGGACCCCCCGCCGCCCTCGGCAGCCCCCTCGACACCGGTCGCGCCGAAGGCGTCCGCCCCGCCAGTCAACGTCGCCGACTCGGCCTTCGTCGGAGCGTTGAAGCAGGAGGGCGTGCCGGTTCCCAGCCAGGAATACGTGACGAACCAAGGGCACGCGGTCTGCGACTTCCTCGCGCACCAACCGAATTTCGCCGACGCCGTCGGGTTCGTGCAGCGGAACTCGATCTGGGACGCCAATCAAAGCACCGCCGTCACGGCGGGCGCCATCGTCGCGTACTGCCCTCAGTCGCGTCCCGCGGCGTCGAACCAGATCTCACAGTCCGATCAGAACGCGTTGTCCGACTTGCAGGACATCGAACGGAATCTGCAAGGCATCCAAGGGAAACTGCACGACATCCAAGGCGGCCTGGACGGCATACCGGGCCACCCCTGACGAACTAGCCGCCGTGGCGGCGCGAGTTGATGATCTCGAGACGTTCTTTGAGCAGTTTCTCGAGTTCCTCGATCGAGCGACGTTCCCGCAGCATGTCCCAGTGGGTGCGCGGCACCTTGCCCTTCTTGGGTTCGGCCAGGCCACTGCCATCGACCAGGGTGCCCTCCATGCCGTTGCGGCACAGCCAGGCGCCGGGGATCTCGGCGTCGTCGGCGAAGGGGATGTCGAACTCCTCGCCGTTCTCGGTCCGATACCGCGCGATCTGGCGTGGCGCCAGGTCGTGGTTGCGCTCGGTCTCGTAGCTCACGGACCCGAGGCGACTGCCTCGCATGACGCGATCAGCCATCATCAACGCTCCCGCTGACGTCCCCGTGATCGGCAGTGTCGCGCATCCGGCCGGACAATCGAAGAAAATCGTGCTCGCCCACCCCGTCGGGCACGGTGTAGGCGAGCTGCCGTAACTCGACGGAGTAGTCGCGCAACTCTTGGCGGAGTTCGGCCTCGATGGCGGGCATCAAGCCTGGAGATTCTGCAGAAATGATTCTGGATCTGTGGTCGAGCATTGCGGCACCCTCGGGATCTAGCACCCGGGTGCGATGAGGGCGCAATGGTTGTTCCGACCAGTTTGTCTTCAACGGCAGCACAAAACGCGGACCCAAGTCATCATCGCTGCCTTGACCGGTGTGTTCACCCTACCCCTTCTACGTGTCCCCGCGGCGCGGACGACACCATCGCCGCGGCCGAATGTTGACTGATCGCCTTGGTCTTGTCCAACTTTCGGGCTGACACGGGCGAGGCCCAGGACGATGGATCGAAGGCAGCGGCGACCACTTCGCAGAAGGTTGTGACACGCTCGCGACACCGAGCCACGCGGCAACACGTTCGCGCCTGTCAGCAAGTTTGCCAAGCTGAAGAACCGTCGGGACTGAAATGCAGAGCCCCCTGTCAGGATTGAACCCGCCTGACAGGCCAGCGGCGGAGGGTGGAAACCCTTGCTAACAGCAAGAGTTCGTCACTAGAGATGACTCGAGATGTCTGTGTAACCGTGGGGAAATTGTGGGCAATTTGCACCCACCCGATCGCAGGTACAGCCAAATGCTCTCCGACTGTGGCTCGGCCAATCGGCGGGCTGAACGGTAACGTCGACTTTGTGCAGCGAGTGCTCGATATCGACCTTGACTTCTTCGTGACGCCGCTGTCCATTGGCAGCGATTGATCATGTGAAGACGATGACTGTGGCCGATGAGTCGGAGAGGCTGGGCAAATGACGGACACAGGCCTGGCGACGCTTGCCTTGCTCTGCCCACGGGGGCATGTTGCGGCGACGCTGATCAGGCAAGCAGCGCATCAGCCAACCGAAATCTCACGGCCCGACGCGGCACGGGAACGCTGGCCGAGGGAGCGCGACGACGACTACACGCGAATGCACTGCCAGGAGTGCAGCCCTCCCGAGTGGCTCTCCGGATCAACCGCAGCCATCCGGGAGAAGGTTAACGAGCTGATCAGCGACGAGTCGGAGTTCCAGGGGAGCTTCACGCTGTCGTTCTCCTGAGCCCAGTAACAGCACAGCCAACGGGACGATCCTCGGTTGCCGTTTTTGGTGCCGCACCAATTTGAAACGCTGCACCGGCGGCACGGTATGACACATGTGGCCACGCAGGGACCAGGCGGGAACGTTGAGCGCCTAAATCTGGCCGCTTACTTTCTTGCAAACGACAGGAAGGAGGATTCAACAGTCGAACTGATCCTGGTCGTACCGTCGAACCGGCCACCAGCTGCGAAATCACATCAATCGTGATCCCTTCAGAATGCGCGGACTTCAGGCCTAAACTTTTTTGCCATGGCACCCGAACCAGAGGCACTCCCCGACTTCTCGCCGTTCCACAAGATGAGAGAGATCGAGCTCGACCCTGAATCCGTCGTGGGCAAGGAGCTCCGCAACCGGTTCGCCCAGTTCGATCAGTCCTTTACCGGAAAGAACCCTCTCTGGGCCGCCGTCGTGAAACTCATCGGCCTCACTGCTATGTGCGCGAAGGGCGTCATCGACCTCGAAAAAGAGGTGATCGAGCTGAGGCGCGAAGTGAGATCCCGCCGAGCCACATGATCGTTGGCAGCCGAGCCGTCGCGCTGGACGGTTGCCTCAAAGATCACGCATAGCCTCTGGGGTTCGCCTGCGATGATGGATGGATGGCCGATCGCGATCGCGACGAGTCCGGCAGACCACGAAGCAGGCGCCCGCGCGACTCTCTGGGCCGCCCGCTTCCGCCAGGGGGTGAAGGCGTTGCACGCATCCCGGACGACTTGGAGCTGCCGCCGGTCGAAACCCTCGCCTACGCCCAGGATCTGCTGGACCGCGGACTAGCCTTCAACGCCCACGAGGTGCTTGAGGCCGCATGGAAGAATGGGCCGGACGAAGAGCGCACGCTCTGGCAAGGACTGGCTCAGCTCGCGGTCGGCATCACCCACGTCCAACGCGGCAACGTCAAAGGCGCGATCACGGTGCTTCGTCGTGCGGCGGGCCGCCTTTCGCACGATGACGTGCCGGCGCCGTACGCCATCGACACCGAGGGTTTGGCCGGCTTTGCTGATGTGCTGATCAACTACCTTGCTGATGGCGCCGAGATCACAGCGGAATTCCTGCGACCTCGTCTGCTTTTGTCGTCCGACCCGACGAGCCAGCGTCGCTAAGCCGTCCGGCCGACACCTCCGTCGCATCGGAAGGCAAGGTCCAGCTCCCCTCGGCTGCGAGCCTTCGCCTCCAATGCCTGGGCTGGATGCCCCTTGATGGGTTGTGCTACGGCGTAACCTCGGCGGTGGGGCACAGTCCTCCTGGGCCCAGAAGGGCGCACAAGATTATGGCCAGCAACTTGACGCCGCACTTCGCGAATGTGCAGGCGCACTACGACTTGTCGGACGACTTCTTCCGTCTGTTTCTGGACCCGACTCAGACCTACAGTTGCGCATTCTTCGAACGCGACGACATGACGCTGGAAGAGGCCCAGATCGCCAAAATCGACCTGGCGCTTGGCAAGCTGGGACTGCAGCCGGGCATGAAGCTGCTCGATATTGGCTGCGGCTGGGGCGCGACCATGCGGCGGGCGATCGACACGTACGACGTGAACGTCGTCGGCCTGACGTTGTCGAAAAACCAGACCGCCCATGTACAGAGATTGTTCGACGAGATCGACAGCCCCCGCAGCAAGCGGGTGTTACTGAACGGCTGGGAACAGTTCGACGAGCCCGTCGACCGGATCGTGTCGATCGGTGCGTTCGAGCACTTTGGCCCTGACCGGTATGACGACTTCTTCTCGCTGGCCCACAAAATCCTGCCCACCGACGGCGGCGTGATGCTGCTGCACACCATCACCAGCTTGACGGCACAGCAAATGTTCGATTGCGGCTTGCCGATTACAGCCGAGCTCGTCCGGTTCTTCAAGTTCATCTTGACCGAGATCTTCCCGGGCGGCGCGACGCCGTCGATCGAAATGGTGGAGGAGCATTTTGTGAAGGCGGGTTTCACGTTGACTCGCCGCCAGTCGCTGCAGCCTCATTACGCCAGGACTCTCGACCTATGGGCAGGGGCGCTCGAGGCGCACAAGGACGAGGCGATCGCAATTCAGTCCCACGAGATGTACGAGCGCTACATGAAGTACCTGACCGGCTGCGCCGATTTGTTCCGGGTCGGCTACATCGACGTCAACCAGTTCACCCTGGAGAAGTAGGGATTGCCCGAGGCCGAAGCGCGTGAGCTGGCCGGCTAGATCGCTCCACGGTCTGGTTGTGCAGGTTGCGCATCATGCCCGGGTCGGCGACCAGGCAGTCCGACAACACCACCAGTCCAGGACAGTGGGCGACATCGGTTTCGTGCAGCTGGCTATTGCGCGCAATCCGGGCCCCAAGTAACAAGCCGCCTCCAGTAGCAGGTCTGACAGCGGCCCGCGACCATGCACGCGAATCGAGAGCGCCCCGCCGCCGAAAGCGCCTCTACCAGCACCGACGGGAACTGAAAGACAGAGCCCCCTGTCAGGATTGAACTGACGACCGCTCGCTTACAAGGCGAGTGCTCTACCACTGAGCTAAGGAGGCGGGGTTGAACCGGACCCAGCCTAATCGGTCAGTCGTCGGTGTCGATCACGCGCGCTGAGCGCACCGCCCGCGATGACGGACGCCGGCGCCCCGGCAGTGGAATCCGGTCGGCGATGTTGCTCAGTGGGTTGACCACCATGGTCAGCGCGATGACGGCGTCCTGCAGCGTGGCGATGGCGGGCTCGAGCGCCACCATCCCGGGCGTGAGCCGGGCCAGGGTGTCGGCGACGTCGGCGAGCTGATCCAGCGGCCCGTTCTTGGCGGTCAGCTTGTCGACCAGGCCACCCTCGGCCAGCAGCCGGTCTGCCAGCCCGTCCTCGGCCAGCAGCCGCTCGATCAGACCCTCCTCGGCGACCAGCTGATCGGCCAGCCCGCCGGGCTGCAGCGTGCGGTGCAGAGCGCCGCCCTCGACGGTCAGCCGGTCCAGCAGGCCGCCTTCCGCCGTCAGCATGTCGACCACCCCGCCCGGGCGCAGTAAGCGGTCGATCGGACCGTCCGCCGCGATGGCCCGACCCAGCGGGGCATCGTCGTCGAGCAGCCTGGCCAGCCGGTTGGCTCGGACGATTGCGTCGTCGATCCCCAGCATGGACGTCATGGCATTGGTGCCGCCGACACCGCCCTCACCCAGCGCCCGCTTCGCGACGCCGACGGCCGCGCTCGCGACGCCCAAGCCCGCATCCGCGGCGGCCAGCCCCACCCGGGCGGGTGCGGTCGCAGCCGACACGATGTTTCTGGCGAGGTTCATCCCACGAGTCTATTCGCGACGCAGGCCGGGAAAAGGCTTTACGTCCCAAGGCAATGCGACGATTCCTGGCAGACTATTATCAGTCTGTTGGCACTGAGCTTTCAGGAAGTACACAACCTTTACATAGCAAACGTTCAAGCAAGGACATGACATCTGATGACTTCGACAACCCCCAATGACACGAAACCGGAGGCCCGCGTCCTCGTCGTCGATGACGAAGCCAACATCGTCGAGCTGCTCTCGGTGAGTCTGAAATTCCAGGGGTTCGAGGTCTGTACGGCGACCAACGGTGCCCAGGCCCTGGATCGGGCGCGCGAGGCGCGACCCGACGCGGTGATCCTCGACGTGATGATGCCGGGCATGGACGGGTTCGGGGTGCTGCGGCGGCTGCGCGCCGACGGCATCGATGCCCCCGCACTGTTCTTGACCGCGCGGGATTCCTTGCAGGACAAGATCGCCGGCTTGACGCTGGGCGGCGACGACTACGTGACGAAGCCGTTCAGCCTCGAAGAGGTCGTCGCCCGGTTGCGGGTCATCCTCCGCCGCGCCGGCAAAGGCGGCGCCGAACCGCGCAGCGCGCGGCTCACATTCGCCGACATCGAGCTCGACGAGGAAACCCATGAAGTGTGGAAGGCCGGCCAGCCGGTATCGCTGTCGCCGACCGAATTCACGCTGCTGCGTTACTTTGTGATCAATGCAGGCACGGTGTTGAGCAAACCCAAGATTCTCGACCACGTGTGGCGCTACGACTTCGGAGGTGACGTCAATGTCGTCGAGTCCTATGTGTCGTACCTGCGCCGCAAGATCGACACCGGGGAAAAGCGGCTGCTCCACACGCTGCGCGGAGTGGGTTACGTACTGCGGGAACCGCGCTGAACCTGGCGGCAGCGAGAAGTAGCCAAATGGACACCAAGCCTCGACGTGGATTGCCCCTTCGAATAGGGCTCGTCGCCGCGACCCTGGCCCTGGTCGCCTGCGGCCTCGCCGTGTCCGGCATCGCGGTGACGTCGATCCTGCGGCACAGCCTGGTCAGCCGCATCGACTCCACACTGCTCGACGCGTCCCGCGGCTGGGCGCAGGCCCCGCGGCGGCAATCGCCGCCGCCGCCCTACGAGGGGCCCGACCCGGGCCGGCCGCCGTCGAAGTTCTATGTGCGCGGCGTCAGCATCGACGGCACTCCGTTCACCGCCATCAACGACCGCAACGCCGAACCGGCGTTACCGGCCGACAACGACGTGGGCCCCAACCCGAGGACGCTGCCCTCGGTGAACGGCTCCGACATTCAGTGGCGGGCCGTCTCGGTGCGCGGTCCGCACGGGCTGACCACGGTCGCGATCGACCTGTCCGACGTGCAGCACACGGTCAGCTGGCTGGTCTGGCTGCAGATGGGCATCGGGGTGGCGGTGCTGGCCGTGGTCGGGATCGCCAGCTTCGCAGTGGTGCAGCGCAGCCTGCGGCCGCTGGTGGAGGTCGAGCGGACGGCCGCGGCGATCGCCTCGGGTCAGCTGGATCGCCGTGTGCCAGAACGAGATCCGCGGACCGAGGTGGGCCGGCTGTCCCAGGCGCTGAACGGGATGCTCGCGCAGATTCAGCAGGCGCTGGCGTCCTCGGAGTCCTCCGCCGAGAAGGCGCGCGGCTCCGAACACCGGATGCGCAGGTTCATCACCGACGCCAGCCACGAACTGCGCACCCCGCTGACCACCATCCGCGGCTTCGCGGAGCTGTACCGCCAGGGCGCCGCACGCGACGTCGCGATGCTGTTGTCGCGGATCGAGAGCGAGGCGTCCCGGATGGGCCTGCTGGTCGACGACCTGCTGCTGCTGGCCCGCCTCGACGTGCAACGACCCCTCGAGCACCATCGGGTGGACCTGCTGGCGCTGGCCAGCGATGCCGTGCACGACGGGCAGGCGATTGACCCCGGGCGCACCATCACCATGGAGGTCCTCGACGGTCCCGGCACCCCGGAGGTGCTCGGTGACGAGGCGCGGATCCGCCAGGTGTTGAGCAACCTGGTCGCCAACGCCTTGCAGCACACCCCGGAAAGCGCCGACGTCACCGTGCGGGTCGGCACGGACGGCGACGACGCGGTGCTCGAAGTGGCGGACCAGGGGCCCGGCATGAACCAGGAGGACGCCTCGCGCGTCTTCGAGCGGTTCTATCGCACCGACTCGTCGCGGGCACGGGCCAGCGGCGGCACCGGACTGGGGCTATCCATCGTCGAGTCGTTGGTGCGCGCGCACGGCGGTGCCGTCACCGTGACCACCGCACCCGGCGAAGGCTGCCGCTTCAGGGTGACGCTGCCGCGCATCAGCGACGTGCCCGCGTCCGAACCGGTTCACGCCAACTGAGCCAGCGCCGCCTTGATCTTGGCCTGCGCCTCGTCCAGCGATTCCGCCGACGGGTTGCGGTCGACGTTGGCGAAGCCGAAGTCGCTGAGGTTGCGGGCCGGAAAGACGTGCACGTGCAGGTGCGGCACCTCTAGCCCGGCGATGATCAGGCCGGACCGCTCGGTCCTGAACGCCTTGCACACCGCCTTGCCGATCAACCGGCTCACCTCCATGACCCGGGCGAAGGCCGCACCGTCGACATCCTGCCAGTTGTCGATCTCGGCGCGCGGCACGACCAGCGTGTGTCCCTGCGTCATCGGCTCGATCGTCAGGAACGCGACGACGTCGTCGTCCTCGTAGACGAAGCGGCCGGGAAGTTCACGGTTGATGATCTTGGTGAAGATCGACGCCATGGGCCCCAGCATAGGTGCGGCGATCCGGGGACCCCGACTCAGTCCTCCTTGCCGAACTCCATCACGTCGAGGTTCCAGTACCCGCGCATGTTGGTGATCAGCCCGGCTTCGTTGACCTTGTAGGTGAACACGCCGCGCACCTTGCTGGTGACTCCGCCTTCAAACCTGCTCTGCAGCACCAGAATATGAGCGATCTCGTCGGGCGAGCTCGAGGGGAAGGTCTCCTCGCACGTGATGGTCAGCTGGTTCTGCGCGATGTTGTTGTCGAAGAATTCGCCGACGGCTGCCTTGCCGCGCACCCCGGTGCCGTCGGGGTTGGTGACGGACTGGCCGATCGGGTCCTCGATGACGACGTCGTCGGTCATCAGCGCGAGCCAGCCCTCGCGGTCCTTGCCCTGTGCGCAACGCCAGGACGATTGCGACGCCGTCAGTGCGGGGGATTGGGCGGTTTGGGTCATCGTTGGTTTCTCCTGTCTTCTCATATGGCGCACGCGGCGCGCGCGCCTTCCACCGCAACACCGAATATCTCCGGCCCCAGGCCGTCGGGCCCGGCGTGCACGATCTGGGGCTGGATCTTGGCGCCGTGCTCGCGCACCACCTCCACCAGCGCCCGGTGCGCGCTCACCGCGTCGTCGGTGGCCAGGTGCAGGCCGCCGGGAGTCTCGGGGTGATGATGGTCAACCCCGGTGGCGCCCAACGTGATCAGCCCGACCCCGCCGCGGGCGCGTGCCGCGAAGGAGTCGCGGGTGCGCTCCGACGGCAGCCCGTCCGGCGTGCCGTACGTCGTCTCCATCGGAGACATGACCAGGCGGTTGCGCACGCTCATGGCGCCGATTCGTCCCGGCGCCATGAGATGGCCGAAGCCGGTCACTGAGCGGACGCGGCTGATGAGTGGTTACCGGTCGGCGTCGGTGAACCGGATGACGCCGCGAATGTTCTTGCCGTCCAGCATGTCCTGGTAGCCGTCGTTGATCTGCTCCAGCTTGTACTGGCGGGTGATCATGTCGTCCAGGTTCAGCTTGCCGGCCTTGTACATCGACAGCAGCTGCGGGATGTCGTACTGCGGGTTGCCGCCGCCGAAGATGGTGCCCTGCAGGTTCTTCTGCATCAGGGTCAGCATCGCCAGGTTCAGGTTGACGTTGGTGTCCAGCAGGCTGCCGATGGCGGTCAGCACGCAGGTGCCGCCCTTCTGGGTGATGTTCAGGTAATTGTCGACGTCGGCGCCATGCAGCTCGCCCACGGTGACCACGACCTTATGGGCCATCAGGCCGTAGGTGACCTCGGCCATGCCCGCCATCGCGGCCATGATGTCGGGGTAGACGTGGGTGGCGCCGAACTTGAGCGCCTGGTCGCGCTTCCACTCGACCGGGTCGATCGCGAAGATGTAGCGGGCGCCGGCGTTCACGGCTCCCTGCAGCGCTGCCATGCCGACGCCGCCGACGCCGACGATGGCTACGTCCTGGCCCGGCCGGATATCAGCGGTGCGGACCGACGAACCGTAGCCGGTGGTGACGCCGCAGCCGACCAGCGCGGCGACCTCGAACGGGACGGACGGGTCGATCTTCACCACCGAGCTGCGGTGCACGACCATGTACGGGGAGAATGTGCCCAGGAGCGTCATGGGGTAGACGTTCTGGCCCTTGGCCTGGATGCGGAAGGTGCCGTCGGACACCGCGGCGCCGCCGAGCAGGCCGGCGCCCAGGTCGCACAGGTTGCGCAAGCCCGCCTGACAGGTCGGACACTGCCCACAGGACGGGATGAACGACAGCACGACATGGTCACCCGGGGCGATGTCTTCGACGCCCGGACCAACCTCGGTGACGATGCCCGCGCCCTCGTGGCCGCCCAGCACCGGGAATCCGGCCATCGGGATGCCCCCGGTGACCAGGTGATGGTCGGAGTGGCACATGCCCGCCGCTTCCATCTGGATCTTGACCTCATGCGCTTGCGGGTCGCCGATCTCGATTTCCTCGATAGACCAGGGCTGGTTGAACTCCCAGATCAGTGCGCCTTTTGTCTTCACGATGGTCCTGACCCCATTTCGCCTTTGAATTGATCAGCGCTGACCGGCCCCTTCATGCCGGGCAGCTAGGTGACGGGTACCACAGGCACCCTTGTCGCGTCAGCATAGCGCGTGCAACAAATCAAATGCTTGGTTGGCCCGCTGTCACCAGATGGGGACGGGGGCCTCGCCAAGCGGGTAGTAACCGGGCAGCTTTTCGCCGGCGATGCTGCGCTCGATCCGCTTCTGCATGCCCTGGCTCAGGTCGCCGGACTCGATGAGTTTGCCGAACATGTACGCGACGTGACCGAAGTCGAAGAAGTCGCGCTGCCACTCGATCTGCTGGTCGCCGTTGAGCCGGAACCAGCTGCCGCCGATGCCGTAGATCTCGTCCTGGGTGCCGTCGTTCTTGTTGACGATCTGCTTCCAGAAGCCGACGATCTCGCCCTGCTTTTCGTCGATGAGCACCTTCTGGTACTCGTACACCCAGTTCTCCAGGCCCTCCATCTCCAGGCCAAGGGCGACGTCGCGGATTTCGTCGACACCCACGCACATCACGTCTTCCTTGGGGCCGATGTTCCAGCCGTAGGTGGCGTCTTGGGTGTAAAAGTCCGCCAACGGTCGCCAGTCACCGGCCTTCTCGCAGTCCTTGTTGGCCTGCAGCCAGCGGTCGACCCATGCCTCGAGTTGCTCACGGGGGTGTGACGCCATTGTCAGTCTTCTTTCTCTTTGATGAAAAGTGCTTGCGTTGGGCACATATCGACCGCGCGCTCGATTTCGTCGCGGGCGTCTTCGGGTGGTTCGGGGTCGAGGATCTCGACCTTGCCCCGCCTGGGCACCCGGAAGTAGTCGGGTGCCTCCAATTCGCACATGGCGTGGCCCTGACACAAATCCAGATCCGCTTCGATTCTGAATCCGCCCATCGGACTTGCTCCTTACACACTGCGTTTGCGGTAGCGGACCTTGGCCGGCCGGGCAAGCTGTACGACCATCTTGGAGTGGTCGTTGTGATAGCTGTCCGCCGGCTGCGCCATCTCGAAGTCATACTCGCGCAACAGGACCGAGAAGATCGCCTTGATCTGCATCTGGGCGAATGCGGCGCCGACGCAGCGGTGCCGGCCCGCGCCGAACGGAATCCAGGTCCACCGGTTGACGATGTCGGCCTGCTCGGGCTTGTTGTAGCGGTCCGGCTTGAACGCATCCGGGTCGGGAAAGTCCTCGGGAATCCGGTTCGAGATCGCGGGGGACGCCGCGACGTAGTCGCCGTCGTGAATCGGAAAGCCCTCGACCTCGAACTCGCCCTGGGCGACCCGCATCAGGATGATCAGCGGCGGGTGTAGGCGCAGGGTTTCCTTGACCACGTTGTCCAGCTTCGGAATCGACCGTAGCGCATGGAAACTCACCTCCTGGCCGTCGGCGTAGAGCTCCTCGAGCTCGGCCAGCACCTCCGCGTACACATCGGGATGCCGGATCAACTCGATCAGGGTCCACGCCGAGGTTCCCGAGCTGGTGTGGTGGCCCGCGAACATCAACGAGATGAACATCCCGGTGACCTCGTCGGCCGAGAAGCGGGGCTTTCCGTCCTCGTCCTTGATCGACACGAGCACGTCGAGCATGTCGCGGTCGGCCTTGTCCTTCGGCGGATCGGCCAGCCGTTGGTTCATGATTTCCTGCACCAGCGCAACGAGTTTGACGCGGGCCTCGTCGCGGCGCCGGAAGCTCTCGATCGGCAGGTAGGGGTCGACGTAGCACAGCGGGTCGGTGCCGCGTTCCAGCTCGTGGTAGTACTCCGCGAACCGGTGGTCGAGCTGGTTGCGGAACTTGACGCCGATCAGGCAGGCGGTCGAAGTGTAGATGGTCAACTCGGAGAAGAAGTCGAGCAGTTCGATCTCGCCCTCGTCGCCCCAGTCGGCGATCATCCCCTTCACTTGCGCCTCGATGGTCGCGGCGTGGCCCTTCATCTGCTCGCCGCGCAGCGCCGAGTTGTGCAGCATCTCCTTGCGCCGCTCCGGGCTGGCGTCGAACACCACACCCTTGCCGAAGATCGGCGCCATGAACGGGTACGCCGCAGCCTGGTCGAGAGCTTCGTCGGCGGACCGGAAGAAGAACTCGTTGGCACCCGCGCCGGACAGCAGGATGACGTGCTTGTCGACCAGCTGGAACCAGCCGACGTCGCCGCATTCGTCGCGGACGCGCTTCATCAAACCGATTGGGTCGGTACGGAATTCCTCGAGGTGGCCGTGCTCCTCTTCGCCGCCGGAAACCCGGGGCACAATGGCGGTCGTCATTGTCCTGGCATCCCCTCTTCGCCGAGTGCGAGTTTCTGGCGGTCTTTGTTGTCGGCCAGCGGGGCTTCGGGCTGAAGCTCCATGTTCGCGATGAAGCCACCCCGCGGGGTCTCGGCGACGAACGTGATGGCGCGTCCCAAATCCGCCGCGCGCAGGAAGTAGTCGTGCCGGGCCTGGCCCCACTTCGCCCAGTCCGCCAGTGCGGGTCCGATCTTCTCGGCCGGCAGACTCCAGCCCATCGACGTCTTCGTCGGGCCGGGATGCACGATCGAGGCCCGCACGCCGGTGCCCTCGAGTTCCATCTGGAAGTTGGTGACCATCGCGACGAGCGCGGCCTTGGCCGCGCCGTAGGCACCCATGTGTGGGCGCTGGCGCAGGGCCACATCCGAACCCACGAAGATCAGGTCGCCGCGTTGCCGGTCGAGCATGCCGGGCAGCACCGCGGCGGCCAGCCGGTTGGCGCCGACCAGATGGATCTGCAGCTGCGACTCGAACTCGTCGGTGGTGATCTCGGCGAGCTTGCCGAAGTAGGTGTCGCCCGCGCCGGCCACCAGCACCTCGATGTCACCGAGCGCCTCGGTCGACTGTGTGACAAACGATTTCACCGAGTTCGGGTCGGTGACGTCCAGGTGGAATCCAACCGCCTCGCCGCCGTCGGCGTTGATCTTGCCGACGATGTCGTCGAGCTTCTCGACCCGGCGGGCACCCAGGGCGACCGGGAAACCGTGCGCCGCGAGTTCGATGGCGGTTGCCTCTCCGATGCCGGAGGACGCACCGGCCACGATGGCGGGCCGGCGTTCGGGCAAGGGTTCAAACCGGGGCATTCAGCGGACCTCCACGCTCATTGGTAGGTGAGCGAATCCGCGGACATTGCTCGAGTGGACGCGGACGGCGTTGGCCTCGTCCACCTCGTAGCCGCGGATTCGCTTGAACAACTCGGTGAGCGCAACCCGGGCCTCCATCCGCGCCAGATGCGCGCCCAGGCAGAAGTGTGCGCCGCTACCGAAACTCAATAGTTTGGGCCCGATTTCGCGCCCGATCAGGTAGTCGTCGGGGTTGTCGAAGACCCGCTCGTCGCGATGGCCGGACCCGGGCAACAGCAGCAGGACATCGCCCTCGGGAATGGTTGTGTCGTAGAGGGTGAGCTCGCCGGCCACGGTGCGAGCCAGGATCTGGCTGGAGGTGTCGTAGCGCAGTGTCTCCTCGACCCACAGCGGCACCCGCGACAGGTCCTCGTAGACCGGCGTCAGCTGATCCGGGTTTCTGTGACCCCAAAACGCGGCATTGGCAAGCAGTTTGGTGGTGGTCTCGTTGCCGGCGATCACCATCAGGAACATGAAGCCGAGCACCTCGTCGTCGGTGAGCCGGTCACCGTCGATCTCGGCCTCCAGCAACGCCGAGGTCAGATCGTCGGTCAGCTTCTCGCGCCGCTCGGCCACCATGCCCTGGTAGTAGACGATCAGGTTGAGGGAAGCCTCCACCGCCTCCGGCGGCACGTCGGTGACACCCTCCTCGCGGTGCATCACCCCGTCGGCCCAGGCCCGCACTTGATCCCGATCCGGCTCGGGGACGCCCATCAACTCGGAGATGACGTCCATGGGCAGCTTGCCGGCGAATTCGTCGACGTAGTCGACGGCACCGTCCTTGGCCTTGGCCAGCATCGCGTCGAGATGCTGGGTCGCGATCTCGGTGACGCGGGGCTCGAGTTCGCGAATGCGGCGCGGGGTGAAGCCTTTCGAGACGAGCGTCCGCAGCCGCAGGTGCGCGGGATCGTCCATCGCCAGGAACGACATCGTCTTGCTGGCGTGCGGGCCTCGGGACGCCGGGTCCAGCGAGACACCGAACTTGTTGGAAAGCGTTGTGCTGTTGCGGAATCCCTGCAGCACGTCCTGGTGCCGCGACAGCGCCCAGAACTTCAGTTCGTCGTTGCGATACAGCGGGGCCTCGTCGCGGAGCCGCTGGTAGTAGGGGTACGGATCTTCGTGGAAGTCGTAGTCGTAGGGATCGAGGACCAGTTCGTGGTCGCCCACATGGACGGTCATTAAGTTCTTGTCTCCTGGCTTGTGTTCCCGGGGCCGGGCAGGATCAAATTCACTACATATGCCAATTGGTCGGCGATCTGGTGATAGGTGAACTGGCCACTGGCGGCCTGCACCAATGCGCCGAAGAACATCATCTCGAGCGCGGCCACCGTGTCCGGGTCGGCGCCGGGCCCGATCGCCGTCGCGATGCGCCGGTGGATCTCCGCCCCGATGCGGTCGCGCACGGCACCCACCGCCGGATCGGTGCCGCCGCCGAGCAATGCCGTCGTGCACGCGGCGCCAACCTCCGGCTCGTCGGCGACCACCAGCGCCAGGTGACGCAACACCTTGTCCACTCGGACCGGCATCGGGTCGTTTACGTCGGTGAAGAACGGCACCTGCCGCACCAAATCCAGGTAGACCTCGGCGATCAGGTGGTTCTTCGACGAGAAGTAGGTGTACGCGGTGGCCGGGGCGACTCTGGCGCGGGCGGCGACCGCGCGCACGGTCAGGTCGGCGTACGACTTCTCCCGCAAGGTCTCGATGCCGGCCACCAGCACCTTGCGGAAGGTCTCCTCCTGGCGACGGTTGCGCGCCGGCTGACCGGTCTGGCGGTCGCTGTCGGATGTGGTCGTCACCAGTGCGTCGCTGGACACATGTCCAAGCTAGTGGATTGAATCGTCGTGAAGCAAGCCCGCGGCACAAACGTGCTGTTTAAAAGCCATTTGGCGGGACGTTTTGGGCCACGTTCGAGATCGGCTCTTGCACCGTCGGCGAACGGGCGACTATGGTTCGATCGGACAATATCGGACAACTGTCCACCAGATTGGCGTGCCGGGTGGGCCGCGCGCGGACGGGAGCGGGAGATGGCCTTGTTGGCCGACGGCGTGAGTGAACTCTTCATCGACGGCAAGCTGTCGGCCGGCAGCGCCGGCAACTTCCCCACGGTGAACCCGGCGACCGAGGAGGTGCTGGGCGTCGCCGCCAACGCCGACGCCACCGACATGGACCGCGCCATCGACGCCGCGCGGCGCGCTTTCGACCAGACGGACTGGTCCCGCAACACCGAATTGCGGGTGCGCTGCATACGACAGCTGCGCGACGCGATGCGCGAGCACATCGAAGAACTGCGCGACATCACCATCGCCGAGGTCGGCGCCCCCCGGATGCTCACCTCGGCCGCCCAGTTGGAGGGACCGGTCGGCGACCTGAGCTTCGCGGCCGACACCGCCGAGTCCTACGAGTGGAACTCCGACCTCGGTCAGGCATCGCCGATGGGCATCCCGACCCGGCGCACGATCGCGCGGGAAGCCGTCGGTGTCGTCGGCGCCATTACCCCGTGGAACTTCCCGCATCAGATCAACCTCGCCAAACTGGGGCCCGCGCTGGCCGCCGGCAACACCGTGGTGCTCAAGCCGGCACCGGACACCCCCTGGTGCGCCGCGGTGCTCGGCGAAATCCTTGCCGAACACACCGATTTCCCGCCCGGCGTGATCAACATCATCACGTCGAACGACCACCGGGTGGGGGCGCTGCTCTCGAAAGACCCTCGGGTGGACATGGTTTCATTCACCGGGTCGACCGCGACCGGCCGCAGCGTGATGGGCGATGCCGCCGCGACCATCAAGCGGGTGTTCCTGGAGCTGGGCGGAAAGTCGGCGTTCGTCGTTCTCGACGATGCCGACCTGGGCGGCGCGTGCTCGATGTCGGCGTTCACCGCGGCCATGCACGCCGGCCAGGGCTGCGCCATCACGACCCGGCTGCTGGTGCCGCGGGCTCGCTACGACGAGGCCGTCGCCATCGCTGCGGGCACCATGGGCTCGATCAAGCCCGGTGACCCCAATGACTCCGGAACCGTGTGCGGGCCAGTGATTTCCGCCCGGCAACGGGAGCGGGTGCAGAGCTACCTCGATCTGGCGATCACCGAGGGCGGGACGTTCGCCTGTGGCGGCGGCCGCCCGGCGGACAAAGACCGCGGCTTCTTCATCGAGCCCACCGTCATCGCGGGCCTGACGAACGACGCGCGGCCCGCCCGTGAGGAGATCTTCGGGCCGGTGCTCACCGTGATCGCCTACGACGGCGAAGGCGACGCGCTGCGCATCGCCAACGACTCGCCATATGGGTTGTCGGGCACCGTGTTCAGTGCCGACCCCGAGCGTGCGGCCAACTTCGCCGCGCGGATGCGGGTGGGCACCGTCAACGTCAACGGCGGTGTCTGGTACTCCGCCGACGCGCCGTTCGGCGGATACAAGCAATCCGGCAACGGGCGCGAAATGGGCGTGGCCGGCTTCGAGGAGTACCTGGAAATCAAAACCATCGCCACGGCTGTGCAGTGACCGCGCCAATTAGGCCACCGAGAGGAAGCCATGCGATTCGAGGATAAAGTCGGCATCGTCACCGGATCCGGTGGCGGCATCGGGCAGGCCTACGCCGAGGCGCTGGCCCGCGAGGGCGCGGCGGTGGTGGTCGCCGACATCAACGCCGAGGCCGCCGACGCGGTCGCCAAGCAGATCGTCGCCGACGGCGGCACCGCCATCAGCATCCCGGTCGACGTGTCCGACCCTGCGTCGGCCAAGGAGATGGCCGACCGCACGCTGGCCGAGTTCGGGGGCATCGACTACCTGGTCAACAACGCGGCAATCTTCGGCGGCATGAAGCTCGACTTCCTGCTTACCATCGACCCGGAGTACTACCGCAGGTTCATGAGCGTGAACCTGGATGGCGCGCTGTGGTGCACCCGTGCGGTGTACAAGAAGATGGCCAAGCGTGGCGGCGGAGCGATCGTCAACCAGTCATCCACCGCCGCATGGCTTTACGCGAACTACTACGGCCTGGCCAAGGTCGGGCTCAACGGCCTGACGCAACAACTCTCCCGCGAACTGGGTGGCCAGAATATCCGGATCAATGCGATCGCCCCCGGACCCATCGACACCGAGGCCAACCGGACCACCACCCCCAAAGAGATGGTCGACGACATCGTCAAGGGTCTGCCGCTGTCGCGGATGGGAACGCCTGCGGATCTGGTCGGCATGTGCTTGTTCCTGCTCTCCGACGAGGCGTCGTGGATCACCGGACAGATCTTCAACGTTGACGGCGGGCAGATAATCCGATCATGACTGACGATCTGAAGCTCGGCTACATCGGGCTGGGCAACATGGGCGCGCCGATGGCCACGAAGATGACCGAATGGCCCGGCGGAGTAACGGTTTACGATATCCGCACCGAGGCGATGACCCCGCTGGTCGAAAAAGGCGCCAGCCTGGCCGACAGCGTCGCCGACGTCGCCGCCGCCGATATCATCCACATCACCGTGCTCAACGACGCCCAGGTGCGTGAAGTTGTCGGCGAGCTGGCGGCCCACGCGAAGCCCGGCACCGTCATCGCGATCCACTCGACCATCAGCGACACCACGGCGGTCGAGCTCGCGGCCGAACACAAACCGCGCGGCATCCACATCGTCGACGCGCCCGTCAGCGGCGGGGCCGCCGCGGCGGCGAAGGGCGAGCTCGCCACCATGGTGGGTGCCGAGCGAGCGGTCTACGAGAAGATCAAGCCGGCGTTCAAACACTGGGCGGCGATGGTCGTCCACGCGGGCGAGCCGGGCGCGGGTACCCGGATGAAGCTGGCGCGCAACATGTTGACGTTCACCTCGTACGCCGCGGCGTGCGAGGCGATGAAGCTGGCCGAGGCGGCCGGGCTGGATCTGCAGACCCTGGGCCGGGTGGTCCGCCACACCGACGCGCTCACCAGCGGCCCGGGGGCGATCATGGTCCGAGACAACATGAAAGACATTGAACCGGACAACTTTTTGTACGAGTCCTTCGTGCACGCCCGCGGCCTGGGGGAGAAGGACTTGAGCCTGGCGCTGGCCCTCGGCGACGCGGTGTCGGTCGACCTGCCGCTCGCCCAGCTGGCCTACCAGAAGTTGGCCGCCGGCCTCGGGGTTCCGCACACAGAGAAAGAGGCGTGATGGACGAGCTGCGCAGCAAGGGTCTCGCGAAGATGAACGAGGTCTACGGCTGGGAGATGCCCAACATCGAAGGCGACGCGTACTTCGACCTCACCGTCGACCACCTGTTCGGCAGCATCTGGACGCGACCGGGATTATCGATGCGCGACAAGCGCATCATGACGCTGACGGCGGTGACCGCGATCGGAAACCGCGACCTGGCCGAAATCCAAATCAACGCCGCACTTCTCAACGGCGAGCTCACCGAGACCGAGCTGAAGGAGATGGCCGTCTTCCTCACCCACTACCTGGGCTTCCCGCTGGGTTCGGCGCTCAACGGCGCGGTCGATGCCGTCGTCGCCAAGCGCAAGAAGGCCGCGGCAAAGGGTTCCGCTGAGGACAAGAAGGCCAACGTGGACGCCGCTTTGAAGATGCACTCGGGCGAATAACCCACCAATCTCAGTACGGCTGAACGCCTTCGGGCATCACGTACTCGGAGATCGGCCCGGTGATCCCATTGATCGTCGTTCCGCCGTTGATGATGCCGGGCGCCAGTTCCAGCATGTTATGCGGGAATCCGAACTTCGGTTTGGTCAGCGCGTCGAGCCGGGCCAGCTCGTCGGCGCTCAGATTCACGTCGACGGCCCGTACGTTGTCCTCGAGCTGGGAGAGCCGGCGCGCCCCGATGATGACGGACGAGACGGCGCGCTGCGCGCGCACCCAGGCCAGCGCCACGCTGGCGACGTTGGTTTCGTGCGCCTTGGCGATGGCCTCGAGTTCGTCGATGACGGCGTAGGTCTCCTCGTTGAGGAAGGCATCGACCATGGCGCCGCGGTCGGCGGTGTGCCGGCCGCTGTTGGAGCGGGTGTACTTGCCGCTGAGGACGCCGCTCTTCAACGGTGACCAGGGTGTGATGCCGAGCCCGAATTCGGCGGCCATCGGCACGAGGTCCTGTTCGATGGCGCGTTCCAGCAGCGAGTACTCGACCTGCAGCCCGACGAACGACGACCAGCCGCGGAAGTCGGCGATGAGGTTGGCCTGGGCGATCTTCCACGCCGGGGTGTCCGAAACGCCGACGTAGCGCACCTTGCCGGCCCGCACCAGGTCCTCGAGCGCGGCCATGGTCTCCTCGATGGGGGTGTTGGAGTCCCAGATGTGCAGCCAGTACAGGTCGATGTAGTCGGTTTGCAAGCGCCGCAACGAGTTTTCGCAGGCATTGATCAGTGACTTGCGGCCCGACCCGCCGCCGTTGGGATCACCCGGATACAGGTTGCCGCTGAACTTGGTCGCGATCGCCAGGCGATCGCGGCGCGCGGGGTGGCGCCCGATGTGGTCGCCGATGATCTTCTCGGAATGGCTCCGGGTGTAGAAGTTGGCGGTGTCGATGAAGTTACCGCCGAGCTCGAGGTATCGATCGATGATCTGCTGGGACTCTTCCACGCTGGTGCCCCAGCCGAGGTCTTCGCCGAACGTCATCGCGCCCAGGCACAGGGGGCTGACCCGCAGACCGGATCGCCCGAGTGTCACGTATTGATCCAGCGGCATGAGGCCCACTCCCTGGTAGATTGTTCGGCTATGAGTTTGTTCATAACAAAACTAGTTCATAGCTGAACGATCTGGCAAGTCGAATGTCTGCAGTCGACGCGGCCAAGATCTGGTCACTGAACTACCGGGTGCTGCTCTCGGTCATCGCGTGCGCCGAGGCCGATATCTGCGCGCTGGGCCTCGAGTCCAAGGAACTGTTTCTGCTCGCCGAGATCGACGAGCATCCCTATCCGGCCGAACTGGCCGCGACGCTGAGCATGCCCAAAGCGACGGTGACGCTGTACCTGAAGCGGCTCGAGGCCGCGGGGTTCGTGCGCCGCGAGATCGACCCGTGCGATCTGCGGCGGCACCGGCTGCTGCTCACCGCGGCCGGACGCCAGGCCGCCAGGAAGGGCCTGACCCTGCTCTCCGACGAGTTCGACAAGCGCCTCGGCCGCCTCACCGTCGCGCAGCGCAACGACCTCACGGCGCTGCTGGAGAAAATCGTCTGAATCCGGGGACGGTGGGCGTGGGCCGTTTGACCGGGCTAGTCTGACGTGTCGTGCGCGTCCTGGTGATCGGTTCCGGTGCCCGTGAACATGCGTTGCTGCTGGCGCTTCGCAAAGACCCCGAGGTCACGGGGCTGGCGATCGCTCCCGGCAACGCCGGCACCGCGCGGCTGGCCGACCAGCACGACGTCGATGTCACCTCGACCGACGACGTCGTCGCCCTGGCGCGCGAGGTTCGCGCCGACCTGGTGGTCATCGGTCCCGAGGTCCCGCTGGTCCTCGGGGTGGCCGACGGGGTGCGGGCCGCGGGCATCGCCTGCTTCGGGCCCAGCAAGGACGCCGCCCGCATCGAAGGCTCCAAGGCTTTCGCCAAAGAGGTCATGGCCGCGGCCGGCGTGCGCACCGCGACCACTGAAATCGTCGATAGCCCCGCACATTTAGACGCCGCCCTGGACCGGTTCGGCCCGCCGGCGGGGAATGCGGCCTGGGTGGTGAAGGACGACCGCCTGGCCGCCGGTAAGGGCGTCGTGGTGACCGCGGATCGCGCTGTCGCACGCGCGCACGCCGCCGGGCTGCTCGAGGCGGGGCACCCGGTGTTGTTGGAGTCCTACCTGGACGGCCCGGAGGTGTCGCTGTTCTGCGTCGTCGACGGCGCAACCGTGGTGCCGCTGCTGCCGGCACAGGACTTCAAGCGCGTCGGCGACGGCGACAGCGGGCCCAACACCGGCGGCATGGGCGCCTACGCGCCGGTCCCGTGGCTTCCCGACGAGGTGTATCGCGACGTGGTCAGCAACATCGTCGAACCCGTTGCGGCCGAGATGGTTGCGCGGGACAGCTCGTTCAGTGGACTGCTGTATGCCGGACTCGCGATCACCGCGAACGGGCCCGCGGTGGTCGAATTCAATTGCCGCTTCGGCGATCCCGAGACGCAGGCGGTGCTGGCGCTGCTGGAATCGCCGCTGGGCCAGCTGTTGTACGCGGCGGCCAGCGGCACGTTGGCGGACTTCGGCGAGCTGCGCTGGCACGACGGCGCGGCCGTGACGGTGGTGCTGGCGGCGGAGAGCTACCCCGGACGCCCGCGCGTGGGAGACGTCATCGTCGGCTCGGAAGCCGACGGGGTGCTGCACGCCGGAACGGCGCGGCGCGATGACGGCGAGATCGTCTCGTCGGGTGGGCGGGTGCTGTCGGTGGTGGGCATGGGCGCCGACCTGACGGCCGCCCGGGCCCGGGCCTATCAGGTCGTGCGTTCAATTCGCCTGCCGGGCAGCCATTTCCGCAGCGACATCGCGCAACTGGCGGCCGACGGGAAGATCCGCGTCTAGAAGGCGGCGGCCTGACCGTCCCGGCGCGGATCGCTGGCCGCGAAGTAGCCGTCCTCGAGACGCCAGATCGCCTGGCAGCTGCCGAATTGGTTGTAGTCGTCGACGGCAACCAGATCGTGTCCGCGGCGGCGCAATTCGTCCAGCGTCGAATCCGGGAAGCCCTTTTCGCAGCTGACTTGCATACCCTCGACCCACCGGAACCGCGGGCCGTCACATGCCGCCTGCGGATTCTGCCGGTGGTCGGCGATGCGCACCATCAGCTGCACGTGACCCTGGGGCTGCATCATTCCGCCCATCACCCCGAAGCTCATGACCGATGCGCCGTCTTTGGTCACAAAACCCGGGATGATGGTGTGGTAGGGACGCTTGTTCGGGGCCACGGTGTTCGGATGTCCAGGATTGGCAACGAAATTCGCTCCCCGGTTATGCAGGGAGACCCCGGTGCCCGGGACCACCACGCCCGAACCGAACCCCATGTAGTTCGACTGGATCATCGACACCATCATCCCCGCGGCGTCGGCCGCGGTGAGGTAGACGGTTCCGCCCGCCGGGGCGCCGGCGGATGCGGGCTTGGCCCGTCCGCGGTCGATCAGTCCCGCACGCTGCTTCAGGTATTCGTTGTCCAACAGGCGTTCCGGCCCCAGCGCCATGTGTTCGATGTCCCCGACATAGGCCCGGGCGTCGGCGAACGCCAGCTTCACCGCTTCGATCTGTAGATGCACGCTGTCAGCGGAATCCGCTGGCAGCGATGCCATGTCGAACTGCTGCAGTATGCCCAGGGCGATCAGCGCGACGATGCCCTGCCCGTTGGGCGGGATCTCGTGCACCGTGTATCCGCGGTAGCCGCCGTCGACCGTGCCCACCCAGTCGGCACGATGGGCCGCCAGGTCGCTGGCCCGCATGGCGCCGTCGTTGTCCAGCGCGTGCGCCTCGAGCCTGGCCGCCAGTTCCCCACGGTAGAACGCCTCGCCGTTGGTCGCGGCTATCGTCTCGAGCGTCGCGGCATGATCCGGCAAGCTGAAACGCTCACCCGGTTTCGGCGCCCGCCCGCCGGGTAGGAACGCCGGGGCGAAACCGGGCTGGCTTTCAAAGAGCGGCACCTGCGCCGACCATTGCTCCGCGACGGTCGGCGAGACCGGAAAGCCGTTGCGGCCGTAGGATATTGCGGGTTCGAAGAGCCGATCGAACGGCAGCTTGCCGAATTTGGCATGCAGTTCGGTCCACGCCGATACCGCGCCGGGCACGGTCACCGAATTCCAGCCCAGGACCGGAACACCCTTGCCGCCGAAGTATTCCGGGGTCCACGCCGCGGGCGAGCGGCCCGAGGCGTTCAGGCCGTGCAGTTGCTTGCCATCCCACACGATGGCGAAGGCGTCCGAACCGATGCCATTGGACACGGGCTCCACGATCGTCAGGGTGATGGCGGTGGCGACGGCCGCGTCCGCCGCGCTGCCGCCCTGTGCGAGCATCCGCAGGCCCGCCTGGGCGGCGAGCGGTTGCGATGTGCACACAACGTTTTCCGCCAGGATGGGCTTGCGTGGCCAGGCGTAGGGGAGGTTCCAGTCGAAAGGTGCGGTCACCTCCGCGAGCGTAACTCGTCAGGCCGTCAGCAGCGGTGCCATCCAGGTGAGCTCGGCGGGCAACTGCGAGCTCCAAAATGCCCCGTCGTGCCCACCGGGCGAGAAGCCACCGGCCGGTGGATTGGGCAGTTGCGCGATGAACTGCTTTGTCGCGGCGTAAAACGGATCGCTGTCGCCGCAATCGATCCGGATGGGGATCGAGGCCAGGGCGGCCATGCCGAACACCGAGTTGGCCGCGAAGTCGTCCGGCCCGTCGAAGGCTCCCGGTGCGGCCGCACCCGAGGACGTCCACAGTGCCGGGCTCACCGCGCAGATCGCCGCGGTGCGGGCCGGCCCCAGCCGGCCGCCCAGCAGCAATGCGCCGTAGCCGCCCATCGACCAGCCCAGGAACGCCACCCGTGCGGTGTCCAGGTTCTGGTTGCCCAGCATCGGGAGGAGCTCGTCGAGCACCATGGCGCCGCTGTCCTCACCGGACGCCCGCTTGTGCCAATAGCCGCCGCCACCGTCGACGGCGACCACCGCGAACGGCGGCAGCCCGGCATCGACGGCCTGCGCCAGACCCTGTTCGACACCGCCCGCCATCACGGTGGACGCGTCACTGCCCTTGCCGTGCAGCGCGATCACGGGTCGCAGCGGCTTCGTCTGGCCCGGCGGACGCGCGATGGCCCAGTTCGTGTTCGCCCCGCCGCGCGCGGCGGAGACGAAGGAACCGGTCACCATCGTCGGCGCGGCCGCCGCCGGGGGAGCCGGGTCGCGAGGTGGGCTGGGCGGCGGCGCCAACGGCATCTGGGTGGCGGCCGGCGATGCCGGCATCGCGTGAGATGTGCGGGGCTCTAACAGGATGTCGAGCCCGTAGGCGCCCACCGCCCCCACGGCCGCGCTGGCGCCGAGGCCGAGCAGGGCGCGTCGGCTCAAGTCGGGCATGCGGGCCATTATGCCCTGGCCGTTTGGCCGAAATGGCAATGCAGTACCACTTTGGCTGGCACGATGGCTACTCGTGACGGCAGCGGTTACTCCAAAAGGAGAACGTCGACGGTACGCGCTCGTCAGCGCCGCCGCCGAGCTGCTGTCCGAGGGTGGCTTCGAAGCGGTGCGGCACCGGGCGGTTGCCCGGCGGGCCGGATTGCCGCTGGCGTCCACCACTTATTACTTTTCCTCCCTGGACGATCTGATCGCACGCGCCGTCGAACACATCGCGATGATCGAGGTGGCGCAGTTGCGGTCGCGGGTCAGCGGCTTGTCGCGGCGGCGCCGGGGACCGGAGACCATCGCCGAGGTGCTGGCCGATCTGCTCGTGGGCGACGTGGCCGGCCCGGGCCGCACCGACCAGCTGATCTCGCGATACGAGCGGCACATCGCGTGCACCAGGTTGCCCGCGCTGCGCGAGACCATGCGTCGCAGCCTGCGCCAGCGCGCCGAGGCGATCGCCGAGGCCATCGAGCGCTCGGGCCGCTCGGTGCACATCGAACTGGTGTGCACGTTGATCTGCGCGGTCGACGGTTCGGTGGTGTCGGCCCTGGTGGAGGGCCGGGATCCGCGCGCGGCGGCGCAAGGTGCGGTGGTCGACCTCATCGAGGTGCTCGCCCCCATCGACAAGCGGCCCGTGCAGATCTGACCGACCGCTACGCGCGGACCGGTTCCGCCGGAAGTGACGGCGTCACGATGTACCCGGTGTCCAGGTCGCCGTAGATCGTCACGTTCGCGGGGCTGCGCTGCGCGTACAACGCCACATAAGCGCAGACCACGGCGTCGACCGGATCCTCCGCCCGGCGCAGCTCGCTTTTGCGCTGCGCGGCCGCGACGGCCCGGCGCAGCGCGACCCAGCCGGCGTGCCCGGCTACCCGAAGCGGCACCGGGGCCTGCGCCAGCCGCTCGACCCCGTCCATCAGCAGCAACAGCTCGGATTTGAGCCCGTCCACGGTGCGCCCGGGCTTCGCCTTATATTTCAGGGTCCGCTCCAGGCGGAACAGCGCGACGGTCGCCGCGTGCGGGTAGACCTCGATGGCGCGCCGGACGGCCTGCGATCGCGGATCCAGATCCAGGCCCAGCGCCGCGGCCAGCCGACCCGCCCGCGGGCCCTCGGCGAACTCGGGCTTTCCGGTGTTGCAGGGGTGGGCACCCGCCTCGTACCTGCGGAAATCACGGTTGAGCGCGGTCTCGGCGGGACGCTGGCCGGTCGGGTTGGTCACCACCAGGGGCGCATCGAAGGCGACCAGGCAGTCGCCCCGCACATAGGGGCGCAACGCGCCCAGGATCTCGTCGTCGTCGCGGACCGCGCACGTGCTCACCAGAGCGCCACCCGAGTCGATGACGGCGACACCGGTCGGGTTACGGCCCGCCCAGGCGAGGTCGACGCCGGCGAAGTACATCCGCACAGGCTATGACCGCGACCGTAAGCTGTGTGTTCGTGAGGACCAAGTGAGCATTCCGAATGTGCTGGCCACCCGGTACGCCAGCCCCGAGATGGTCGCGATCTGGTCGCCGGAGGCCAAGGTCGTCGCCGAGCGGCGGCTGTGGCTGGCGGTGCTGCGCGCGCAGGCGGAACTGGGCGTACCGGTGCCTTCCGAAGCCATCGCCGACTACGAGCGGGTGATCGAGGACGTCGACCTGGCGTCGATCGCGGACCGCGAACGGGTGCTGCGCCACGACGTCAAGGCCCGCATCGAGGAATTCAACGCGCTGGCCGGTCACGAACACGTGCACAAGGGCATGACCAGTCGCGACCTGACCGAGAACGTCGAGCAACTGCAGATCCGGCGCTCGCTCGAACTGGTCTTCGGTCACGGTGTCGCGGTCGCCGCGCGACTCGCCGAGCGGGCCGTGTCCTACCGCGACCTGGTGATGGCCGGACGCAGCCACAACGTCGCCGCGCAGGCCACCACCTTGGGCAAGAGGTTCGCCTCGGCGGCCCAGGAAACGCTGATCGCGTTGACCAGGCTGCGGGAGCTGATCGACCGCTACCCGCTGCGCGGCATCAAAGGCCCGATGGGCACCTCGCAGGACATGCTCGACCTGCTGGACGGTGACGCGGCCAAGCTCGCCGATCTCGAGCGGCGCGTCGCCGAATTCCTGGGATTCGCAACGGTATTGACCAGCGTCGGGCAGGTGTATCCGCGCTCGCTGGACCACGACGTGCTTTCGGCGCTGGTGCAACTGGGCGCCGGGCCGTCGTCGCTGGCACACACCATCCGGCTGATGGCCGGGCATGAACTGGTCACCGAGGGATTCGCGCCCGGACAGGTGGGCTCCTCTGCCATGCCGCACAAGATGAACACGCGCAGCTGCGAACGGGTCAACGGGTTGCAGGTTGTGCTGCGCGGTTACGCCTCGATGGCCGCCGAACTGGCGGGAGCGCAGTGGAACGAGGGCGACGTGTTCTGTTCGGTGGTGCGCCGAGTCGCGTTGCCCGACAGCTTCTTTGCCATCGACGGGCAGATCGAGACGTTCCTGACGGTGCTCGACGAGTTCGGCGCCTATCCGGCGGTGATCGGTCGCGAGCTGGACCGCTACCTGCCGTTCCTGGCCACCACCAAGGTGTTGATCGCCGCGGTGCGCGCCGGCGTCGGGCGCGAGGCCGCGCACCACGTGATTCGCGAACACGCGGTGGCCACCGCGCTGGCCATGCGCGAACACGGCGCCGAGCCCGACCTGCTGGAGCGGCTGGCGGCCGACGAGCGGTTGCCGCTGGACCGGGCGGCGCTGGACGCCGCGCTCGCCGACAAGAAGGCGTTCACCGGCGCCGCCGGTGACCAGGTGGACGAGGTGGCGGCGCAGGTGGACGCGCTGGTGAACCGCTATCCGGACGCGGCCAAGTACGCCCCGGGTGCGATCCTGTGACGCTGGCCGGCGCACTCGCGGAGATCGACTTCACCGATCTGGACAACTTCGCCAACGGATTTCCGCACGATCTGTTCGCGATCCATCGCCGTGAGGCGCCGGTCTACTGGCATGCACCGACCGACAACACCCCGGACGGCGAAGGGTTCTGGTCGGTGGCCACCTACGCGGAAACCCTTGAGGTGCTCAAGGATCCGGTGACGTACTCATCGGTGACCGGTGGCCCCCGTCCGTATGGCGGCACGCTGTTGCAGGACCTGGCGATCGCGGGCCAGGTGCTCAACATGATGGACGATCCGCGGCATTCGCAGATCCGGCGGCTGGTCAGCTCCGGGCTGACGCCGCGGATGATCCGGCTGGTCGAGGACGACCTGCGGGCCAGGGCACGCCGGCTGCTGGACGCGGTGGTGCCGGGCGAGCCGTTCGACTTCCTGGTCGACATCGCGGCCGAATTGCCGATGCAGATGATCTGCATCCTGCTGGGAGTTCCTGAATCCGAACGGCATTGGCTGTTCGAGGCGATCGAGCCGCAGTTCGATTTCGGCGGCTCGCGCAAGGCGGCCCTGTCGCAGCTCTCTGTCGAAGAGGCCGGGTCGCGGATGTATGAGTACGGTCAGCAGCTGATCGCGGCCAAGCGGGAGAACCCGACCGACGACATGTTGTCGGTCGTGGCGAACGCGATGCTGGACGGCTCTGGTGGCGACGACGGATCGACCCTGTCCGACCTCGAGCTGTACCTGTTCTTCAGCCTGTTGTTCAGCGCGGGCGCGGAGACCACCCGCAACGCCGTCGCGGGCGGCCTGCTGGCGCTGGCCGACCATCCGCACCAATTGCGGTCACTGCGTGGCGATCTCGAGGAGCTGCCCACGGCCGTCGAGGAGATGGTGCGGTGGACGTCGCCGTCGCCATCCAAACGCCGCACCGCCACCCGCGACGCCACGCTGGGCGGGCAGCCGATCGAGGCCGGACAGAAGATACAGATTTGGGAAGGCTCGGCGAATCGCGACCCCGGCGTGTTCGAGAACGCCGACGAGTTCGATATCGTCCGAAAGCCCAACCCGCATCTGGGCTTCGGCCAGGGTGTGCATTATTGCCTGGGCGCCAACCTGGCCCGGCTGGAGCTACGGGTCTTGTCCGAAGAGCTGCTGTCCCGGTTCGGCGGGGTCCAAGTCGTCCGGCCGGTCGAATGGGCCCGCAGCAATCGGCACACCGGCATTCGGCACCTCGTCGTGGAGCTACACGAACAACCGTGACGATCAGGTTCGCCGATGTCGAGCCCTCACCCGATGTGTTCGCCGCGGTGATGGCGACGGGAATCTTGTCGATCGGCGCGCACGATCACGGGTACCGGATGATCAGCGACACGATGGGTGTCATCGCCACTGTCGGGCTTCTGTTTCTGGCTGCCCTGGTCGTCGCGAAGCTCGCCATCCCCGGCCAGAAGTTGGGGTGGGATCTGAACGATCCCGACGTCACCCTGCGCCTGATCACTTTCGTCGCCGCCTGCGCGGTAATCGACACCCGCTTGTCATCCAACGTGTGGGTGGCGCGGGTGCTCGGTGCGGTGGGCCTGGCGTCCTGGTTGGTGCTGATCCTGTTCAGCGCGCGAAACATGTTGGCGCACCGTTGGACAGAGCTGCGCGACCGTGCCCACGGCCCCTGGCAGTTGGGCAGCGTGGGCACCTCCGGCTTGGCGATTGTGATCGCCCGGGCGGCACGACAGACCGGCCATCACTGGTGGTTGGCGGTGGCCGTGGCCGGGTGGGTGGCGGCGCTGTGCATCTACGGCCTGATGACGTGGCTGACCCTCTGGCGTGTCGTCAACGAACGCCAGGACCGCGACGGCTTCGAACCCGACACCGGGATCCTGATGGGCGGCATGGCGATTGCGACGCTGGCCGGCGACAACATCCACGCCGTGGCTCCCGCCTGGCTGGCCGGTCCGGTGCGCGCGCTCAGCATCGTGACCTGGGTGACGGCCACCCTGTGGATACCGCCGCTGATCTACTTTGCGCTGCACCGCATCAGGCGTCATCCGAACATGCTGCAATTCACCGGTGTGTGGTGGGCGTTCGTGTTTCCGCTGGGCATGTACTCCGCGGCCAGCTTCGCCATGGCGGTCGAGCTCGGCCGGCATCCGCTGCTCACCGTTTCGCTGGTCTTCTTCTGGGATGCGTTGGCCGCCTGGCTCATTGTGGTCGTCGCAGGCCTGCTGCTGGTGGCGCGGGCGCTGCTGCTAGCTCCCGCGCAGCGCGATTCCGGCCGACCGTAGTTCGAGCGCGACCAGTGCCCAGATGGTGGCCGGATCCTCACGGCGCCACCCACCGACCGGATCCGCGCTGACGGCGATCAACTTCCGGGGCGGGCGGTTCGTCAGCGCGCGTAGCGCAAGCAATTGCGCACCACCCGGGGTCGCAGCCAGTGCGGTCACCGTCAACTTGCGCCGAAAGAATCGCAGTCGCAGAAAAAACCAGGGCAGCGCCGCGATGAGGATCGGGACCGCAACGACGGCCATCGCCAGCAGCACCGCGAGCCAGCTTGCCGCGCTGTCCAGATCGTGGCCCGCGCCGGCGATGTCCAGCGCGGCGTGGCTGGCGGAGTTGAGCGGCTTGCTGACCGTGTCACCCACCACCGGGATGTGCTGGGCGCCGTGGCCGGCGGACTCGAGGTTGCCGGCGATTCCCTTCGCGCCGCTCTCCACCTGCCGACCCGCGTCGGCGATGGTGGCGATGGCGTCGTAGACGGCCAGCCCGACGAGCAGCCAGAGCACTGTCCAGATGACGACGGCCAAGTCGCTGAACAGCTGGACGGCCAGCCGGCCGGGCCTGGTGGAGTAGGGCAGAAACCGCAGTGTCATAGCCCCGATCCCAGCACAAACCGCGTTTGCAGGTGCCCGATAGGCTGACCGGATGCCTGCACTGTCCGACTACCAGCATCTGGCCAGCGGCAAGGTCCGCGAGCTGTATCGCGTCGACGACGAACACCTGCTGCTCGTCGCCACCGACCGGATCTCGGCGTACGACTTCGTCCTGGACAGCACCATCCCGGACAAGGGCCGCATCCTCACGGCGATGAGCGTGTTCTTCTTCGGCCTCGTCGACGCCCCAAACCATCTGGCCGGGCCACCCGACGACCCACGCATTCCCGACGAGGTGCTGGGCCGCGCGCTGGTGGTGCGCCGGCTGCAGATGCTTCCGGTGGAATGCGTGGCGCGCGGCTACCTGACCGGCTCGGGGTTGCTGGACTACCAGGCGACCGGAAAGGTCTGCGGCATCCCGCTGCCACCGGGACTGGTCGAAGCCAGCAGGTTCGCCGAGCCGCTGTTCACCCCCGCGACGAAAGCCGCACTGGGTGACCACGACGAGAACATTCCCTTCGCCCGAGTCATCGAGATGGTCGGTGCCGTGCCCGCCAACCAACTGCGCGACCGGACCCTACAGACCTACGTGCAGGCCGCCGATCACGCGCTACGAAAGGGAATCATCATCGCGGACACCAAATTCGAGTTCGGCACCGACCGCGCCGGCAACCTGCTGCTCGCCGACGAAATCTTCACGCCGGATTCGTCGCGGTACTGGCCGGCCGACGAGTACCAGGTTGGCGTCGTCCAGAACAGTTTCGACAAGCAGTTCGTCCGCAACTGGTTGACCGGGCCCGATTCCGGATGGGACCGCCACGGCTCACAACCTCCACCGCCACTGCCGGAGCACATCATCGACGCCACCCGCGACCGCTACATCGATGCGTACGAACGCATTTCCGGCCTCAGCTTCAACGACTGGATCGGTCCCAGCGCATGACCGAAACGCACCTGGACGGCTCGGTGCCCCCGGTCGCCAAGCGGGTGGAGAGCCGGCGTGAGCACCACGGCGACGTCTTCGTCGACCCGTACGAGTGGCTGCGCGAAAAGACCAACCCCGAGGTCATCGCCTACCTCGAGGCGGAGAACGCCTACGTCGATCAGATGACCGCCCACCTCGAACCGCTGCGACAGCAGATTTTCGACGAGATCAAGGCGCGCACCAAGGAGACGGATCTTTCGGTGCCCACCCGACAGGGCGAGTGGTGGTACTACGCGCGCACCTACGAGGGCAAACAATACCGTGTCCAATGCCGTTGTCCGATAAGCGGGCCCGACGACTGGGACCCGCCGAAGCTGGACGAGAACACCGAGATCCCCGGTGAGCAGATCCTGCTCGATTCCAATGCCGAAGCCGAGGGTCACGAGTTCTTCTCCCTGGGTGCCGCGACGGTGAGCCTCGATGGGAACCTGCTGGCGTACTCCGTCGACACCCTCGGCGACGAGCGTTACACATTGCGGTTCAAGGACTTACGCACCGGCCAACTGTTTCCCGACGAGATCGCCGATATCGGCGCGGGTGCGACGTGGGCCGCCGACAACCGCACCGTGTACTACCTGACCCTGGACGACGCGCACCGCCCCGACAAAGTGTGGCGGTATCGGGTGGGCTCCGGCGAAGAGGCTGAGCTGGTCTATCACGAAGAGGACGAAAAGTATTGGCTCGGTGTGGGACTCACCCGCAGCCAGGCCTACGTCTTCATCGCCTCGGGATCCTCGATCACCTCCGAGTATCGCTACGCCGACGCCGCCGACCCGCAGGCACGGTTCACCGTCGTGCTGCCGCGCCGCGAGGGTGTCGAGTACGCGGTCGAGCACGCGGTCATCGGCGGGCAGGACCGGTTCTTGATCCTGCACAACGACGGCGCCGTCAACTTCACCCTCACCGAGGCGCCGGTCAGCGATCCGGCACAGCAGCGCACCCTGATTGCGCACCGTGACGACGTCCGGCTCGATGCGGTCGACGCTTTCGCCGGTCTCCTGGTCGTCAGCTACCGGCGCGAAGCGCTGCCACGGATGCAGCTGTGGCCCATCAACCTCGACGGCAGCTATGGTCAGCCCGAAGAGATTTCGTTCGACTCCGAGCTGATGACGGCCGGCCCGGCGGGCAACCCCAACTGGGAGGCGCCCAAGCTGCGGATCAGGGCGGGATCGCTGGTCGTTCCGGCCCGGGTCTACGACATCGACCTGGCCACCGGCGAACGCACCTTGCTGCGCGAGCAGCCCGTACTCGGCGACTATCGGCCCGAGGACTATGTGGAACGGCGTGACTGGGCGATCGCCGACGACGGCACCCGGATCCCGGTGTCCATCGTGCACCGCGCCGGCATCGAATTTCCGGCGCCCGCATTGCTTTACGGCTACGGCGCCTACGAGCTGTGCACCGACCCGAGCTTTTCCATCGCCCGATTGTCGCTGCTGGACCGCGGCATGGTGTTCGCCATCGCCCACGTGCGCGGCGGCGGTGAGATGGGCCGGCTGTGGTACGAGCACGGCAAGCTGCTGGAGAAGAAGAACACGTTTACCGACTTCGTCGCGGTGGCACGGCATTTGGTGGATTCCGGCGTCACCCGGCCGCGTCAGCTGGTGGCGCTGGGCGGCAGTGCCGGCGGATTGCTGATGGGGGCGGTGGCCAACCTGGCGCCGGAGCTCTTCGCCGGAATCCTCGCGCAGGTCCCGTTCGTCGACCCGCTGACCACCATTTTGGATCCCTCCTTGCCGCTGACCGTCACCGAGTGGGACGAATGGGGAAATCCCTTAGCGGACAAGGATGTCTACTGCTACATGAAGTCCTATTCGCCCTACGAGAATGTCGAGCCCAAGCGGTATCCGGCGATTTTGGCGATGACGTCGCTGAATGATACGAGGGTTTACTACGTGGAGCCGGCCAAATGGGTCGCGGCGCTGCGCCACGCCAACGGGGACGGCAGTCCGGTCCTGTTGAAGACCCAGATGAACGCCGGGCACGGCGGCGTCAGTGGTCGCTACAAGGGCTGGGAGGAAGCCGCCTTCCAATACGCGTGGCTGTTAGCGGCCGCCGACGGCGACCGCTATTCGCCGGCGGGCTGAGCCGGCGGCTTCTTCGGCAAAAACGATGCCGGGATGATGGTGAACGCCACCAGCACGACGGCAAGCACGAACACCGCGGTATAGGCGTGCGCCAGGTGGTGCGACACGTGGCTGGCCAGATCGGGGGCAAGCGGCTGTCGCGGAACGGCGGACGGATCGGCCGCCACGCTGTGCTTGCCGGCGCCCGGGCGCACCCCGCCCGTTTCGTTCGCCGCCATCAGGGCCTCGTTGCGGTTGAACTGATTGGTCAGGATCACCGCCATGAGCGCGGCTCCAACCGACCCGCCAACCTGCTGGTTCACGCTGATCAGCGTCGTCCCGCGGGCAACCTGATGCGGGGCCAGCGCCTGCATGAGCGCCGCGGAGAGCGGCGTGGTGGTGAGGCCGATCCCCAGGCCCATGATCGCCAGCCCGGTCACCAAAACCGGTGAATACGCGGCTAGGCTGGCGACACCGTAGGTGAAGACACCCAAGCCCACCGCCATGAGCGGCAGTCCGACCAGCACGACGTTGCCGGGCCCGCGCTTGTCCATGAAGGCTCCGCCGAGCGGCATGGTCAGCACCGCGCCGATCCCGATCGGCAGCATGTGCAGACCGGATTGCATCGGCGTCTCGTGGCCGACGATCTGGAAGAAACTAGGCACCAGCAGTCCGGTGCCGACCGAGGCGGCACCGAACACCAGCAGGGTCACATTGACCTGGGTGACCACCGGATTCCGGAACAATTGCAGGTCGATCAGGGGGTGGTCGGTGCGATACCAGGCATGCAGGATGAACGCGGCGATCAGGCCCAGGCCGAGCAGGGCCGGGACCAACACGTAGCGGTCGGCGATCGTGTGCCGCCCCGGAATGGAACACACCCCGCATAAAAAGATCGCCACCCCAGGCGACAGGAGCAGCGCGCCGGTTATGTCGAGCGCCTGCGACGGGGCCGAACGATCCTTGGGGAACATGATCGCCGCGAGGGCGAAGGCGGTCAGACCGATCGGCAGGTTGATCAGGAAGATCCACTTCCAGCCGTAGGCGCCGATCAGCCAGCCCCCGAGGATGGGGCCGCCGATGGGACCCAGCAGAATCGGGATTCCGCCCACCGCCATCAGGCGGCCGACCCGCTTCGGTCCCGCCTCGCGCGTCAGTATCACGAAACTCAGCGGCAACAGCATGCCGCCGCCGATGCCCTGGACTATCCGAAACAGGATGAGCAGCAATATGTTTGGCGCGATCGCGCACAGCAGCGATCCCAGCGTGAAGATCAGCACCGAACCCATGAACAGGCGTTTGGTGCCGAACCGATCCGCCGCCCATCCGGTGATCGGGATCACGGTGGCGAACGCGAGCATGTAGCCGGCGATCGTCCACGAGACGACGGCCTGGGTGGACCCGAACTGCGCGATGAAGGTGCGCTGTGCGACGGCGACGACGGTGCTGTCCAGCACCGCCATGATGCAGGCCAGGCCGCACACCCCGGCGATCCTGAACAGCGCCGCGTCCAGCTTCTCGGGGTATTCGTCGGAGCGCAGCGACGATCCCCCGGCGGTGGCCAACGGGACGCTGAAAGCTGCGGAGCGGGTCTTCTGCATGGCGCCGCTGAGCATATCCACCGGGTTGCCCCGGCAGAAGGGTTTTTACTCTTTCGCTTATTCGCAGGTGTGTAATTCGCACCGCGGAGATTGTGTCTTGCCACCGTCGCTTAACCGACAAATGGCCTGCTCGCGCGGTTATCGGGCGATTATGTTATTCGCCGGCCGTTTCGCTTGCCGGCCTTTTCGGCAAAAATGCCGCCGGAATGAAGGTGCACACGACCAGTATGACGGCAATCACAAATACCGCGGTATAGGCGTGCGAAAGATCGTGCACCACATTGCTCGCAAATTCGGGGGCAAGCGACTGCCGGGGTATCGCCGACGGATCGACCGGCACTCCGTCGGCGGCCGCCTTCTGATGCAGGGCGGCGAGCTTGTTTGCTGCGACGATGTTGGGGCTCCGATTGAACTGGTTCGTCAGGATCATCGACATCACCGCGGTTCCCATCGAGCCGCCCACCTGGTGGCTGACGCTCATCAGCGTCGTTCCGCGGGCGATCTGATGGGGTGCCAGCGCCTGCACGGCGGCGACCGACAGTGGCATCATCGTGCAGCCCATGCCCAGGCCCATGATCGCCAGCCCGACCAGCAGGATGGGCAGGTAGTGGGCCTGGCTGGCCACCCCGAAGGCGAAGGCGCTCAGGCCGGCGGTGATCAGCGCGATCCCGACCAGCACGATCTTGCCCGGGCCCTGCCTGTCCACCAGCGGTCCGGTGAGCCGCATGGTCAGCATGGCGCCCAGCCCCTGGGGGATCATGTGCACGCCCGCCTGCATCGGCGTTTGGTGCAGCACCTGCTGGAAATAGCTCGGGAGCAGCAGGCCTGCGCCGAAAAATGCGCCGGCGAACACCAGCATCGTCACGTTGGCGTGTGTGAGCACGGGGTTGCGGAAAAGCCGCAGGTCTATCAGCGGATGGTCGGCGTGATGCCACGCGTGCGCGATGAAGCCTGCGATCAAGGCCAGCCCGATCACCGCCGGTATCACCACGTGGCGGTCGGCCACGGTGCCGCGGCCCGGGATGGAGGACACCGCGAACAAAAACATCGCCAGGCCGGGCGAGAGCAGCAGCACGCCGACGGCGTCGAAGGTCTCCGATCGGGCCGGGTGATCCCGCGGGAAAATGATGGCGGCCAGCGCGATGGTGAGAAACCCGATCGGCACGTTGATCAGAAAGATCCACCGCCAGCTCGAGGTGTCGATCAGCCAGCCGCCCAGGATCGGCCCGCCGATCGGGGCGAGCAGCATCGGGATGCTCAGGATCGACATCAGGCGCCCGAGCCGTCCCGGGCCCGCTTCGCGGGTCAAGATCATGAATCCCAACGGCAGCAGCATGCCACCGCCGATTCCCTGCACCACGCGAAAAGCAATGAGCTGCACGATGTTTGCGGCGATCGCGCACAGCAGCGATCCCAATATGAACGCCACCACGGAACCCATGAAGAGCCGTTTGGTGCCGAACCGGTCGGCCGCCCACCCGGTTATCGGGATCACGGTCGCAAGTGCGAGGGTGTAGCCGGTCATCGTCCAGGCCACGACGGCCTGTGAGGACGCGAATTGGTCGATGAAGGTGCGCTGCGCGACGCTGACGACCGTGACGTCCAGGATCGCCATCACGGTGGCCAAAATGCACACACCGGAGATCCGCAACAGCGCGGCATCGAGCTTGTCGGGATAATCCCGTTCCTCGACGCCCGGCTGCCCGGTGGGGGCGTGGGGCAGCGGCGTTTTGGCCGCTGCGTACGAGGCCTCGTCCATGGCGTTGCTTAGCATATCGAACTGATCACATCGGCCGACGCTCGCGGCGGTTGTGGCCGGCCAGTCTGACAGCCGCCGAAATCAGTTATCGCGCTAGGGCGCGTGCATATACGCCTGCTGTCTGCGTGTCCTTCACCGTTCCGACACTTGCGATCGGCAAAATGCTGGTGTGTCTGGAAAATTGATCGTCTCGGTCTCGGGGATCGGTGAACGGACCCTTCCCGACGTCGAGGCGTTCTGCGCGAAAATGGATGCCCGCAAGGTACCGGTGTCATTGCTCGTGGCTCCCCGCCTGTCCGGTGACTACCGGCTCGACCACGACCCGCAAACCGTCGAATGGCTGACCACCCGCCGCGCCGGGGGCGACGCGATCGTGCTGCACGGCTACGACGACGCCGCCACCAAGAAGCGCCGCGGCGAATTCGCGATCCTGCGGGCGCACGAGGCCAACCTGCGATTGATGGCCGCCGACCGCGTGCTCGAGCACCTCGGGCTGCGTACCCGGTTGTTCGCCGCGCCCGGCTGGGTGGTGTCACCCGGCGTTGTCAAAGCATTGCCGGACAACGGATTCCGCTTGCTGGCCGATCTGCATGGGATCACCGACCTGGTCCGCCACAACACCGTCCGCGCACGCGTCCTCGGAATCGGTGAAGGCTTCCTCACCGAGCCGTGGTGGTGCCGAATGGTGGTGCTGTCGGCCGAGCGGATCGCTCGCCGCGGCGGCGTCGTGCGGGTTGCGGTCGCGGCTCGTCACCTGCGCAAGCCCGGGCCGCTGCAGGCCATGGTGGACGCGGTCGACCTGGCCCTGATGCACGCCTGCACACCCTCCGTGTATCGCTGGGAGTCGGCCAAAGCGGTGCTTGACGCCGCCTGACCCAGCGACTGTCTGGCCTGCTCGTCGGGGCACTACCCTGGTCCGACATGAGCGATTCTTCGGTTGCGGGGTTCGACGCTGATGCCATCGTCGTCGGGGCGGGCCTGGCCGGCCTGGTCGCCGCCTGCGAACTGGTGGATCGCGGCTTACGGGTGCTCATCGTCGATCAGGAGAACAGCGCCAACCTGGGCGGGCAGGCCTTCTGGTCCTTCGGCGGCCTGTTCTTCGTCGACAGCCCCGAGCAGCGCCGGTTGGGTATCCGCGACAGCCATGAACTCGCGCTGCAGGACTGGCTCGGCACCGCGGCCTTCGACCGTCCCGAGGACTATTGGCCACGCCAATGGGCGCACGCCTACGTCGATTTCGCCGCCGGGGAGAAACGCAGCTGGCTGCGGTCGCGGGGGCTCAAGCTCTTCCCGCTGGTGGGCTGGGCCGAGCGTGGTGGCTATGACGCACAGGGACACGGCAATTCGGTTCCCCGCTTCCACATCACCTGGGGCACCGGGCCCGCGCTGGTCGAGATTTTCGCCCGTCAACTGCGCGACCGCTCATCGGTGCGGTTTGCGCACCGCCACCAGGTCGACGAGCTGATCGTCGAGGGCGAGGCGGTGACCGGCGTCCGAGGGACGGTGCTGGAGCCCTCGGCTACGCCCAGGGGAGTCGCTTCATCGCGAAAATCGCTAGGGCAGTTTGAATTTCGCGCGGATGCGGTGATCGTGACGAGCGGCGGCATCGGCGCCAATCATGAACTGGTGCGCAAGAATTGGCCGAAGCGCATGGGCCGCGTTCCCGAGCAGCTGCTGAGCGGGGTGCCGGCCCACGTCGACGGCCGGATGATCGCCATCTCGCAGCGGGCCGGCGGGCGGGTGATCAACCCCGACCGGATGTGGCACTACACCGAGGGCATCACCAACTACGACCCGATCTGGCCGCTGCACGGGATCCGGATCATTCCGGGTCCGTCGTCGCTGTGGCTGGATGCCAGCGGCAGGCGGCTGCCGGTCCCGCTCTACCCCGGTTTCGACACGCTGGGCACCTTGGAACACATCACCAAATCCGGGTTCGACTACACGTGGTTTGTGTTGAACGCCAAGATCATTGAGAAGGAGTTCGCGCTGTCCGGGCAGGAGCAGAATCCCGACCTGACCGGACAGAGTGTTCGCGAGCTGCTGCGAAACCGGGCGCGTTCCGGGCCGCCGGGGCCGGTGCAGGCGTTCGTCGACCGGGGTGTGGACTTCGTCAGTGCGAACTCGTTGCGCGACCTGGTGACGGCGATGAACAAGCTGCCCGACGTGCAGCCGCTGGACTACGCCACGGTGGAGGCCGAAGTCACCGCCCGGGATCGGGAGGTGGCCAACAAGTTCAGCAAGGACGGGCAGATCACGGCGATCCACGCCGCGCGCAGGTACCTGGGCGACCGACTGGGCCGGGTGGTGGCGCCGCACCGGCTGACCGATCCGAAGGCGGGGCCGATGATCGCGGTGAAGCTGCACATCCTGACCAGAAAAACGTTGGGCGGGATCGAAACCGACCTTGCCTCACGGGTGTTGAAGGCCGACGGCACGCCGCTGAGCGGTCTGTACGCCGCCGGCGAGGTGGCCGGGTTCGGCGGCGGTGGCGTGCACGGCTACCGCGCCCTGGAGGGCACCTTTCTGGGCGGCTGCATCTTCTCCGGCCGGGCCGCCGGACGCGGCGCCGCCGACGACATCACCTAGTCGCGCGGGGCCAACCGGTCGCTAGAACGTGACGGCGTCTTCCTCGGGCAGCACCTGGAAGTCGGTGCTGGTCATCTCGGTCAGGCGTCCGTAGTAGATGCCCCGCGCATCCGGCGCGATGATCCCCTGGTGGATGGGGACGGCGCGCTGGGGAGCCACGGCACGCAGGTAATCGACCGCTTCGGACACCTTCATCCACGGCGCGGCCGCGGGGGTGGCCAACACGTCCACCGGCTCGTCGGGCACGAAGAGCGCGTCACCGGGATGCATCAGCCGGGCGCGATGGTCGGCGTCGCCCACTAGAAACGAAATGTTCTCTATCACAGGGATTTCCGGGTGGATGACCGCGTGTTTGCCGCCGACCGCGCGAACCGTCAGTTCACCGATGTGCAGCTGGTCGCCGACGTGGACTTCGCGACAGGGCGCGCCAAGTTGGGCGGTGGTCTGCGGATCGGCGTAAAGCGCCGCATCCGGGTTACCCTCAAGCAATGCCGGCAGCCGTTTGGCGTCGACATGGTCGGGATGCTGATGGGTGATCAAGATGGCCGTCAAGCCGGTGATTCCCTCGAATCCGTGCGCGAAGGTACCGGGGTCGAAGAGCAGGCGGGTGTGGTCGAACTCGGCAAGTAGGCACGAATGGCCGAAATGCGTCAGTTGCATATCTACGATTGTGCCTTGATGGACAAGCTGCCGATGCGGGTGATCCTGGCCACGATGCTGGTCGCCGGCGGTTTCGCAGTTGCTCTGATCGTCGTCGTTCCTGCGCACGCCGACCCGGAGACTTGCCCGGGGCTGTGCGACCGGATCCCGAACACCGCATGGATCGATCAGCACGCGGTCCCCCTGGACGCCGTGTATCACTGGCCCGCGCTGGCCGGCCAGGCCGTCCAGACGACCGGTTCGGCACCAGGACCGCGGTTCCGGTTCGAGGAACTGTGCGCCGCGGCGGCTATACCCCAGGATCCCCGCGACTCGGCCGTGGCGGCCCACGTGACGGTGCAGCATCCCGACGGGCAATGGCAACTGCAGGCCCAGGTCCTGCACTGGCGCGGTGACACCTCCCACGGCGGCGCGATCGCGACCACGGCGTTCAGTAACGCCGTCGCCGCGCTGCGGGCATGCCAGCAGCGTGCACCGCAGGAGTCACCGTCGCTGACCACCGACGACTCAACGCGGATGGCCGCCGTGATCAGCGGCCCGGTGGTGATGCACACCTATCTGTTCGCCCACCCGGCCAGCAGCACGATCAGCGAGGTCACGCTCTGGTCGACGGCCCCGCCGCAGACGGCCTGGCCGGCGATGGTGGATGATCCGGTGCTCAATGCCATGAGCGCACCGCTGTGCGAGGCCTACATTGCCTCGTGCCCGTAACCCCGAGCTGCGCGTTCGCCGGTAGAGTTGGCGCCGAAAACGTCAACTGAGGAGGAGCGCCGGTGGCCCGGGTGATCGTGAGCGTGATGCCCAAAGCGGAGATTCTCGACCCGCAAGGTCAAGCGATTGTGGGCGCGCTGGGTCGCCTCGGACATCCGGGGATCTCAGAAGTTCGGCAAGGCAAGCGCTTTGAGCTCGAAGTGGACGACAGTGTCGACGATTCGGCGCTCGCCGAGATCGCGGAATCACTGTTGGCGAACACCGTGATCGAAGACTGGACGATCAGCCGGGAGACGCAGTGACGGCACGCATCGGGATCATCACCTTCCCCGGCACACTCGACGACGTGGACGCCGCCCGCGCGGCGCGGCGGGTCGGTGCCGAGGCGGTCAACCTGTGGCATGCCGACGCCGATCTGCGGAGTGTGGACGCTGTGGTGGTGCCCGGCGGCTTCTCCTACGGCGACTACCTGCGAGCCGGTGCGATCGCCAGGTTCGCCCCGGTGATGACCGAGGTGGTGGAGGCCGCCCGGCGCGGCATGCCAGTGTTGGGCATTTGCAACGGTTTTCAGGTGCTCTGCGAGGCCGGCCTGCTGCCCGGGGCGCTGACCCGCAACGTGGGCCTGCACTTCATCTGCCGCGACGTGTGGCTGCGGGTGGCCTCGACCTCGACGGCGTGGACGTCGCGATTCGAGCCCGACGCCGATCTGCTGGTCCCGCTGAAGTCCGGCGAGGGGCGCTACGTGGCGCCGGCCGAGGTGATCGAGGAGCTCGAGGGCGAGGGTCGGGTGGTGTTCCGGTACCACGAGAACGCCAACGGGTCGCTGCACGACATCGCCGGGGTCAGTTCCGCCAACGGCCGTGTAGTGGGGTTGATGCCGCATCCCGAGCACGCCATCGAGGCACTGACCGGGCCTTCCGACGACGGCCTGGGCCTGTTCTATTCGGTGCTGGACGGCGTGCTCGCCGGCTGAGCGGAAACGCCTGCGGCATCGCGCAATTCGGCGAATGACGCGGCGGTGGCGTCCGTCGCCTCGTGCGGGTCGTTGAACGTCTGGTCGTCGGTGAGCACCGCGACGCCGAGCCGGTCCACGTAACTCCACACGGTGATGTTGACCGGGGCGCCGGGCGACAGCACGCCGGTGGAGTAGATCTCGCTGACGGCCGCGCCGCCGAAGTGGCCGCGCTCGCGCGGGCCCACCACGCTGGACACCGCGACGTTCATCAGCTTGTTCGGCGCGTCGCGCAGGCCCAGCCACCGAAATGCGGCGGGCGCGAAGGCGGCCGGAAGGTAGGCCATCATTTTCCCGTAGAGCTCCGGGCCGAGGACCTCGTGGTCTTCCTTGGCGATCTTGGTGGCCAGGGCGACCAGCCGGGCCCGCTCCTTGGGGTCGGCGACATGGACCGGCAGCGAGATCATCAGCCCGCTGATCTCATTGCCGGTGATCCGGTCCGATTTGTCGGTGGCCGTCGGCACCGAGGCGATGATCGGGCGCTCGGACGCGCCGTCATAAGCCAGCAACAATGTCCGCAGCCCGCCGGTCGCCATGGCCAGCACCACATCGTTCACCGTGATGCCCAACGCCTTTGCGGTCGCTTTGACCTCCGGCAGTGACAACGAGGTGCTGGCGAACCGGCGCCGCGGCGAGACGAGATGGTTGAGGAACGTCGGCGGCGCGTCGAACGCGTCGGCCAGGTCGGGGTGGGACCCGCGCTCTCTGGAGCGGCGGCGCACCCGCGCCATGCCGACGGCCGCATCCTTGAGCAGCCTGGGCAGTTCCTCGATCTGCCGGACGTGGTCGCGCGCCGCCGCGCGCAACAGGTCGGCATTGGACGCGGTGACGCCGGCCCCGTCGTTGTCGCGCTCGTCGGCGTGCCCGTCGCGCAGATCCATCGCTCGGGCCAGCAGGTTGACCGATGCGACACCGTCGGCCAGCGCATGGTGAACCTTGCCGATCAAGGCGAATCGGCCACCGGCCAGCCCCTCGGCGAAATGGAACTCCCACAGCGGGCGACTGCGGTCCAGCGGAGTGGACGCCACTTCGCCGATCACCTGATCGAGCTCGCGCCGGCCACCCGGCGCGGGCACCTGCACCCGCCGCAAGTGATAGTCCAGGTCGACGTCGCAGTTCTCCTGCCACATGGGGTGATGCAATCGCCAGGGAATGTCAACGAGCTTGTAGCGCAACGGTTCTAGTAGGTGGAGCCGGCGACGCACGTGGCGACAGAACACCTCGAAACCGAATTCCCCGTCGAAGTCGGCGGGGTCGATGATGGCCACCTTCAGCGTGTGCGTGTGCAGGTTGGGCGTCTCGCTGTAGAGCAGCATCGCGTCCATGCCGTTGAGTCTTTTCACACGCCACCTCCACCGGCCCCGGGCGTCGTCAGCCCAGGATCGGGAACCGGCGCTGGCCGGCGAGCCGCTGCAGCGCGGCTTCCATGACGGCGCGGACGTGGGCGTCGACCTCGTCGACGTCGGGGTCGGCACCGAACTGAGCGGTGATGTCGATCGGCTCGAGAACCTCGGTGACGACCTTTGCCGGCAGGGGCACGTTGGGCGGGAAGATGACGCTCAGCCCGAAGGGGAATCCGATGCTGATCGGCAGGATGTCCATCCGTGCCTTGGTTAGCCCGAGCTTGCGGGCCAGCCAGTTGCCCCGGGTCAGGAACAACTGTGTCTCCTGGGCGCCGATGGACACGGTCGGGACGATGGGCACCCCGGCTTCGATGGCGGTTCGCACGTAGCCCGTGCGGCCGTTGAAGTCGATGGTGTTTGCGCTGAAGGTGGGCCGGTAGGAGTCGTAGTCGCCGCCCGGGAACACCAGCACCACCGCGCCGGAATGCAGGGCGGTGGCGGCGTTTTCACGGCTGGCCTCGATGACCCCGAGGCGGCGCAGCCAGCCGTCCAACGGCCCGATGAACAGCCCGTAGTGGGCCAGCGTGTAGACCGGGCGGTCGTAGCCGAACCTGTTGTAGAAGGCGGGGGAGAAGATCAGCACGTCCGGGGTCAGCATGCCGCCCGAGTGGTTGGAGACCACCAGGGCTCCGCCCGACGACGGGACGTTGTCGATGTTTCGCACCTCGGCCCGGTAGTACCGCTTGATGGCCGGTCCGAGCACCTTCGTCACCTGTTCGGTGAAAGCCGGATCCCATTTCGCGGTTTCGTGGTTCTGTGCCGCGTCCACACCGTTGCCCTTCATGGCTCCCCGCCGTCCGTTCTGCTCTTTGCTATTTGTTGCCGGTGTGACGCCGGTCTCAAACCTGAGCTCCCGGTCAGAATATGCTACTCTCCATTTAAGAGAATGTCATATCCGTTTGCTGGGGGCGAGCGCACGGTGGGGGTGTATGTCCGAAAAGGTTCTGGTCACTGGGGGTTTCGGTCTCGTCGGCTCGCAAACGGTGCGCCGGCTGGTTGCCGACGGCCACCGCGTCGTCGCGACCGACCTGGGCACCGCCGCCCAGCGCAAAGCCGCGGCGGCGCTGCCGGCCGGGGCCGAGGCGCACTGGGCGGATCTGACCGACCCCGGTCAGGTTGATCGGCTGCTCGCCGAGACGTCGCCGGCCGCCATCGTCCACCTGGCCGCGGTGATCCCGCCGCTGATCTATCGCCAGCCCACGCTGGGGCGCCGCGTCAACGTCGACGCGACCGTCACGCTGCTGCGCGCGGCCCAGTCGAGCCCGCACCCGGTGCGGTTCATCCAGGCGTCGAGCAACGCCGTGTACGGCGCGCGCAACCCGCACCGGCACCACGAGCTGTTGCGCCCGGACAGCCCGATGAACCCGGCCGACCTCTACGGCTCGCACAAGGCCGAAGCGGAACAGCAGCTGCGGGCGTCGGATCTCGAGTGGGTCATCCTGCGCCTGGCCGGGGTGATCAGCGTCGAACCGGACGCCATGCCGTTCAGCCTCGACGCGTTGTTCTTCGAGAGCGCTCTGCCGGCCGATGGCCGCATTCACACCGTCGACGTCCGCGATGTCGCGCGCGCGTTCGCCGCCGCGGTCACCGCCGATGTCGCCGGTGAGACGCTGCTGATCGCCGGCGACCAGTCGCACCTGCTTCGGCAGGGGGAGGTCGGCAAGGCGCTGGCCGCCGCGCGCGGTCTGGTCGACGTCCTGCCCGGTGGCCGGCCGGGCGATCCGGACAGCGACGACGACTGGTTCGTCACAGACTGGATGGATACGGCTCGGTCCCAGCAGGTCCTGCAATTCCAGCGCCACTCGTGGCCGGACATGCTCACCGAGATGCGGGCGGCCGCCGGGTGGCGGCGCTACCCGATGCGGTTGATCTCGCCGCTGGCCCGACGGTTCCTCAAAAGCCGTGCGGCCTACCGAAATACGCCCGGACGCTACGCCGATCCGTGGGGCGCGATCCGGGCCGGGCTGGGCGAACCGCGCCCGGATGCTCCGTCCAACTAGGGAGGCGGTCCAGACGTCAGCCGGCGTCGCGCAGCTGCGGGCGTTCCGTGGACGGCAATTCGACGGTGGGGCTCAGCTCATCGAAGAGCTCGGTGGCGTCCGCGACGGTCCGGTCGACGAACGACGCGAAATCGTTGAAGGAGACGTCGTTTCGGATCCACTGCGACTTGCGGGCGGTCACGCCGATGCGCTGCGGGTCCGACGAGCCGTGCACGATCGCGGTGGCCTCGCGGTCGAGGCGGTTCCACCGGTCGCAGAAGTACGTCAGCCACGGGCGGTCGGCCGCCGGGAAATAGCATCCTGGAGTGACGCGGATGATCAACACGTCGTCGTGCGCGGGAGAGATCTCGAAGTGAACGTGCAGGCGCCGCGGCGCGTTGGTGACGAAGAAGTATTCGCCGTCGTGGTGGCCGCGAAAATATCGCCGCCCGCGGGTGCGCAGGTAACGTTCGACCAGGCCCGCGCACAGCTGCTCATTCATCATGAGTTCGATGGTGCGGCCCGCGGCTTTGGGAATGCTTGGAGCCGAGCGAAGCGGCACCGAAGAATCTGTTGAGAATTGGCTGAGTGGGCGCCGGCTCGCAGGAGTTTTAGCCCGCGCTCAGCTGCGCTCGCGCCGCTCCACGATGCCGGCGCCCGGGCTGGGCACGGTGCGCGGCAGCGTGACCGAAAACCTATACCTCTCGGGGCGGTAGTGGAATTCCACGACCTCGAGGGGCTTGTCGCCATGGCTGTAGCTGGTGCGTTCGAGCACCAGCACGGGAGACCCCAGCGGCAGGTTCAGAGCGCCCGCGACTTCCAGCGATGCCCCGGCCGCATGAATCTCATAGGAGGCTCGGGAGATCGGGACTTCCAGCCGACGCTCCCACATCGTGTAGGTGCTTTCCATCGCCTGCGCGGTCTGCTCGTCGGTCGCGCTCTTCAGCAGTGGTTCCACGGCCGTGCCCAATCCCGGTGGCAGGTAGGCGATCATCAGGGCGAGCGGCTGGTCGCCATCGCGAAAACGCCGGTGCACACACAGGACTTTGGGCAGTCCCAGTATTTCGGCAACCCGTTGCGGAGCGTCTTCAACGCGATGCGACAGGACGTCGACGTTGGGTGTGATCCCGGAGCCGGCCAGTACCTCGGTGATGGTGCGCACGCCGGGCCCGAGTTCTTGTTTGACCGGGTTGGCCACGAACGTGCCCAGGCCCTGCTTTCGGACCAGCCACCCCTGACGCTCGAGAAGCCCGACCGCCGCGCGCACGGTCACCCGGCTCACGCGGGTGCGATCGATGAGCTCTCGCTCGGTCGGAAGTCGCGCGCCACGGGGCAGACGCTGCTTGACGATGGCCGCCTTGAGGGCTTCGGCGAGCTGGGTGCTGGCCGGCACGCTGCCACGAGATATCCGGAGGTCGGCAACGTCGAGGTCCAGCTGATCGGAAGCCACGAGATGTATTAAAACGTTCTATGCGCGGGACGTAAAGCAATGCGTCCCGGTGCCGGCGGCACAGACGACCGGATTACTCTGGCAACGAATGCTTTTCGCGCGTTGGCAGCCCGGCGAACAGTCGGGTGAAGCTTTGCGCGGGTCAGGAGGACCGAAGGTGGCGCTCACCGTGGAACGGTTCGACCACATTGTCCTGAATTGCCGCGACGTCGAGGCCACCGCCGCGTGGTATGAGCGGGTGCTGGGCATGCGGCGCGAGACGTTCGGGCCGTCGCGGCGAACGGCGCTGTGCTTCGGGGATCAGAAGATCAACCTGCGACCGGTCGGCGCCTTATCCGACGATGCCGACTGGTTCACCGGGGCGGTCGAGGCCGCCGGTTCCGAAGACCTGTGCTTCATCACCCACACCAGCCCGGATGACGTTCGCGCCCACCTCGCCGCATGTGGCGTGGACGTGATCTCCGGCCCGGTCACCAAGACAGGGGCGCTGGGCGAGATGACCTCGCACTACTGCCGTGACATCGACGGCAACCTGATCGAGATCGCCGTCTACTGAGGGTCGGCCAGCGGATACAGGGCCGGAAGATTGATCACGATGGCCTCCTGGCTGCTGCGCGCGATCACCACCTCGGCGGCGGTGTCGGGGTCGGGGTTCTCCTCACGGTGCGGCAGGTACGGCGGGATGAAGACGTAATCGCCGGGCGCGGCGGCGATGCGAACCTCTCCGGTGCCGTCATGAAAGACGAATTCCGGGTTCCCGCTTCGTACATAGATGGCGGTCTCCGAGTCACCGTGATGGTGGTTGTCCGAAGCCGATTGCGGGGACGCGTGCGTCTCGCCCATCCAGAGCTTCTCCGCGCCGACCGAGCTGCCGGACAGGGCGGCGAAGCGCCGTAGCCCCTCCGATTGTGCTGTGTCGGAGCTGATTTCCGATGCCTTGATGTGGTGTACCCGGTTGCGCGCGGCGGGCGCCGCCGTGTCGTCGAAGTCTGGATGGAATCCGTCTGTGGTGGCCATGGGTCAATTATCGTCCGACTGATCCCGGTACGCCTCGAGCAGGCGAAGCCACAGCTCGCTGATGGTCGGGAAGCACGGCACGGCGTGCCACAACCGGTCAATCGGCACCTGGCCGGCGACGGCGATGGTGGCCGAGTGCAGCAGTTCGGTCACGCCCGGACCGACCATCGTGACGCCGAGCAGGTGGCCGCCGTCCACATCGACCACCATCCGCGCGCGGCCGGTGTAGCCGTCCGCGTACAGCTTGGCTCCCATCACCACGTCACCGATTTCGATATCGACTGTGCGGAACCGATGTCCGGCGTCCTCGGCTTGTTGAGCCGTCAGGCCGACGGCGGCGGCTTCGGGGTCGGTGAAGAAGGCTTGCGGCACCGCGTGGTGGTCGGCGGTCGTCGCATGCGCGCCCCACGGTTCGGTATCCAACGGCTTGCCCGCCGCGCGGGCTCCGATCGCCGCACCCGCGATGCGGCCCTGATACTTGCCCTGGTGGGTAAGCAGCGCCCGGTGATTGACGTCGCCCGCGGCGTAGAGCCAGCCGTCCTCGACACCCTGAACACGGCAGGTGTCGTCCACCTCGAGCCAGCTGCCCGGCGTCAATCCGACTGTTTCCAGCCCGATGTCGTCGGTCAGCGGTGCACGGCCGGTGGCGAAAAGCACTTGGCTGACCGACAACTCGGTGCCGTCGTCCAGGTCCAGGACAACTGTGGAATCGTCCGGGCGGTGCAGCGCGCGAACCGATACCCCGGTCCGCACGTCGACGCCGGCGGCGATGAGCCCGCGCCTGATCAATTCACCCACAAAGGGCTCCATTCGGGGCAGCAGTCCCGATCCGCGCGCCAGCAGCGTCACTTGCGAGCCCAATCCCTGCCAGGCCGTGGCCATTTCGACGCCGACGCCCCCGGCGCCCACGACCGCCAGCCGCTCCGGGACCGCACTGCTATCGGTGGCTTGCCGATTGGTCCATGGCCTCGCCTCGGCCATGCCGGGCAGCTCGGGTAAGGCTGAGCGGCTTCCGGTGCAGATGACCACGGCGTGCCGCGCGGTCAGCGTCACCTGTTCGCCGTCGCTGTTGGTGACGATGACTCGGCGCGGACCGTCCAATCGTCCATGCCCGCGGATCAGGGTGGCGCCGATGCCGTCCACCCAGTCAGCCTGGCCGCTATCGTCCCAGTCGGTGACGTAGCGGTTGCGGCGACCGAAGACACCGTCGGCGTTGATGGAGCCGGTGACGGCCTCCCGCGCGCCGTCGACCCGGCGGGCATCGGAAAGCGCAATGACGGGGCGTAGCAATGCTTTACTCGGCACGCACGCCCAGTACGAGCATTCGCCGCCCACGAGTTCGCGCTCGACCATAGCGACGCGCAGTCCTGCGGCGCGGGCGCGTTCGGCGGCATTTTGGCCGATCGGCCCGGCGCCGAGCACCACGACATCGGGCTCTCGTTCGCTGGCTGATGTCATGGTCGACGGTCCTTTCGCTTGGTGGCGATGACTCAGTGCTCAGCGGATCCGTTGATGAGTTGCGCGGCGAGCTGGCGGACATCGCTGACGACGATGTTCGGCTGCGGCATGCCGTCGACGCGCAGCGGTGCATTGCCGCGCCGGGTGATGAGAGCGCCGCTGAAGCCGACGCGCTGTGCACCGATGGTGTCCCACACGTGCGCGGCAACCATCATGCAGTCCGCGGGGGCCACCCCGAGCGTTTCGCACGCATACCGATAGACGGTGGGCGACGGCTTGAAGACGCGGCGAGCGTCGACGCTCAGCTGGTGTTCGAAAAAACCGGCCAGCCCGGAGTTTTGCAGTGCCGTCGGGCCATCCGGGTTGGGCGGGGAGTTGGTCAGGGTAACCAGCCGAAAACCGTTGTCACGCAGCGCGGCAAGGCCTTCGGCGGCGTCGGGGTGTGCCGGCATGGTGAGCAGCGCGGTCTTCAGGCGGTCCGTATCGCGGTCGGTGACATCGACCCGGTAGATGTCGCCCAGCATGCGCAGGACCCCCTGGCCGAGCACCGGGAAGGGCACGTAGTTGTCGGCCAGGGTGATGGTCATCGAGTACATAACCAGTTGAGCGAACCATTCCCGCAGCATTAGTTCGTCACCGAACAGCTCGCCGAAAAGCGGTGCGAGGGACTCGATATCGAGCAACGTTTCGTTGACGTCGAAAACGAGGACGGACGGTATAGCCATGGCTAGTGCTCGACCTTCTTCCTTGGAGGTATGTCCGGTCGTAGATACCCCACGAGACACAACACGATCAGCACCATCGCCGCCGCGGGCCACCGCAGGGCGACCAGCGCCGCCGTCACGAACACCCCGAGCGTGATGAACGACCTCATCCTCAGCAGCCTGCGCATTCGCGTTGAAACATCTTGATGGGTGGGTCGATCCACCGCTTCCCAGCACAGCGCGAGGTAGGTGACGTTGACCAGGACGAAGACCGCGGCGTACAAGGCAACCGGTGCCGCGGCCAGCCTGCTGTCGGCGATCCACTCGGTGGTGAACGGGATCAGCGACACCGAGAACAGGTGCGCGAAGTTCGACCAGACCAGTCGCGGCGTGGCGACCTGGGCGTAGTTGAACAAGTGATGATGGTTGACCCAGACGATCGCGATGAACAGGTAGCTGACCACATAGCTCAGTCCGGTGGGCCATAGCGGGAGCAGGGCCCTGAATCCGTGGTCGCCGGGCGGCCTGAGCTCGAGCACCAGGATGGTGATGAGCACCGCGAAGACGCCGTCGGAGAACCCGCGCACCCGCTCGGGCGTGGTGTCTCGTTCCGCCACCGCTACCTTCCGATCTTCCGCAATGCGCCTGAGCCGCTTTCAGGCAGGCTGATGGTTCCGCTCCTGCACCACCCAAGCATTGTCATCGGGATCGCGGAAGTCGGCGAAGCTCGCATAGTCACCGCGATCCGGATCGGTACCCGCGAGGAAGGTGCCGCTCCAGCCGCCATCGGTGTCCTTGTGGCGTATTTCGCTGACGCTTACGCCGCGACCGGTCAGTTCGGCGCGGCAGGCCTCGATGTCGGAGACCACAAGATACAAGCCACGCACGGAGCCAATCGGTGCATCGGTCAGGCCCACACCGAATTGTATTGAGGTTCCTGATCCCTCGGGCGTCAATTGGATGACCCGGAACCCGGGTGTGGGCGCGTAATCGACTTCGAGGTTGAAGCCAACCTGGTCACGATAGAACCGCAACGACCGATCGGGATCCGCGACGGGCAGGATCACGACTTCCAAGGACATCCTCATGGTGCGCTCCCGGCCGGCTCTTCCCTAAGACCTCCTCTGTGTCGAGCCCGCGATCCACGCCGTGTGGAATGACGGTCTGGCCGGGCTCGAGTTGAAGCTGCTTGCCGTCGAGGTGCACGTCGATTTTGTCCGGCTCGAAGGACACCAGATTGCGCACCCGTGCGACTTCCGTCCAAGCGTCGACGTAGGACCACGCCGCGTGTTGGTGGCCGCCGATGTCGTAGTAGGAGCATATTCCTTTGTAGGGGCAAAACGTCTGGATATCAACGGGTTTGAGAGCCGACTCGTCGATATCCTCACGCGGCACATACCATCTGGGCGCAAAGCCGGATTCGTACAGCGCCAGTGGGCGATGTGTATCGGCAATCACCCGCTCGCCGTCTCGGACTGCGAGATGGCGTGCAGTAGAACGTATGTCGATGCGATGATAAGCGTCCGCGGCGTGCCCGACGATCCGTTCCTCTTCTTCGTAGAAGGCGTCCATGGCACGCCAGGCAAACGCCACCCTGCCATCAAGCACGGTCGCATGGGCGGGCAGTCCGGTGTGTTCCCAGGCGCCATGGTTGGTCTCGCGTTCTGGTGCCTTGACGGTGTACCACTGTGTGGCCCCGAGGTCGCGGTGCTGCGTCACCCGATCCTCGGCGAGCAACGTCTTCTCTTCAATGTCACCGCGGGGGAAGTAGGCGACCGGATAGCGGCCCGGTTCGTGTAAGAGGATCACGTCCTCGCTGTCGGCGATCCACCGGTCCGCGAAGCGGACCCGCATCCGGCGACGCAACGGCTCGGCGAACAGTAGCCGCGGTGGCATCGGCTGTCCGGTGAGGAAGTGTCCAAGCGATCCCGCCGCGAGCGGACCTTGCTGCCATGCCAGACCCATGTGAAGGCCGTCCTCTCCTGAAAACCGTTCGCGCAGTGTTGGTTCTAGCGGATCCGAATCACTCCATCACGACGACAAGCTTTCCCGCGGCTTCACCCGCCTCAGCGACACGGTGCGCTTCGCGGACTTCGTCGAAGGAGAAAATCCGCGCCGGTGCCGCGTCGAGCTTGCCGTCGGCTATCTGCTGGGCGATTTCACCGAAGGGCACATCCGATACCGGGAAGCCCGGACTCCCAAACACGGGGCTGGCGAAGAAACTGAAGCTCACGCCGCTGGCCATTCGCGCGAGTGGATTGAAATCGCGGATGGGTGCCAGACCACCCAGCCATCCGGCGAGGCAGGCGGTACCGCCGCGGCGCAACATGTCCAGTGAGTCGAGGATGGTGCTGTTACCGACGAGGTCGAGGACGGCGTCGATACGTTTGGCGTCCGCGATGTGGGCGGCAAGGTCACCGCGCTCCACCTCGACGCGGGTCGCGCCCATTTCTTCCAGGATGCCGTAGCGTTCACGGCTGCGTGTGGTGGCAATGACCTTGGCGCCGGTAATCACGGCCATCTTCAGTGCGGCCTGCCCCAATGCCGAAGTGGCCCCACGGATCACCAATGTCTGTCCCGCGGTCAGATTCAGGTTGCGGTACAGGCACGTCCACGCCGTCGCATAGGTTTCCGGCAGCGCCGCCAGCTGCGACCACGGCAGGTCGGATTCGATGGGCGCGACATTGGCCGCGCGGACGCGGGTGTATTCGGCGTAGCTCCCGTTGATGGTGCGCCCAAGACCACCCATCAGCGCCGCGACCTTGGCCCCGACCGGGAACTCGCCGCCTGGGCACGAGTCGACGACGCCCACACATTCGATCCCGCTGACCTCCGCCGCCTCCGCCCATTCCCCGCGACGCATGTGGATTTCGGCGTGATTGATGCCGAAACCCTTTACCGCAATTACGACTTCGCCGTCTTTGGGCAGCGGCTTGGGGATGTCGGTGTAGACCAGGCTGTCAAGACCGCCGAACTTTTCCAAGACGATCGCCCGCATGGTCGGCCCACCGGATTGCTCGCGTACGACCGCCGGGGCGGTCGGCAACTGAGGTGACTCGATTGTGGACATCGACGCCTCTTTCATAACCGTTGGCGGGCGACGACGCCGGCTGGCGCGGCCGCATAAGAATGGGCCAACTGACCCAGTATTATGCGCCGACCAGATCGACCATGTCCAGCGAAAGGTCGCTACTCACGGTTTGCGCTGACCGCGAGACGACGCGGACCGACCCTTACTCGGCGGGCCTTGGGCTGCGAAGGAGCGCACGTAGTCGACGGCGGCGTTGACGGCGGCCTGCAACGGTTGCGGATCGCCGGTGACGTGGGTGAGCATCGCGCCGCCCTGATGGGCGGTGACCAGGGAGACGGCCAGATGCCGCGGATCCGCGTCGGGGCGCAGGTCGCCGCGGTCGCGCATCGACTCGAGGCCGGCCCGAAACAGCTCAATCCATTGGTCGTATCCCGCGGCGAGGTCGTCGTGTAGTTCGCGGTCGGCCTCGATCAGTTCGCCTGCCAAGGACCCATACACACAACCCCCGACCAGGTATACGGCGTCGATGTCGGACACGCAGGCATCGGCCCATCCCTGCAGGGCGTCGAAGCTGTCGAGTTCGGCGAATTGCGGCCGAGTGTGGAAGGCCCGCACGTCATTACTGCGCGCCCCGACGACGTGCCGGGTCAGGTCGCGCTTGTCGGTGAAGTAGTGCGAGATCTGGGACCCGCCCACCCCGGCGGTGCGCCGCACCTGGTCGACGCTCGTGTTGGCGACGCCCCGCTCGAACATCAGCCGGGCAGCGACCTCGATGATCCGCGAACGCGTTGCCAGTCCCTTGCGGGTGAACCGCGATGGGGGTCCTTCAGTCACGTCGTCACCTCGGACAGCCTCAGCTTGCTCGTCGCGCCGGCCGGCGCGTGCGCGACCGGCGCGGTGGACGGGGCACTCGTTCGGCGCTGTCGGTGGCGAACAGGCGCAGGTAGTTCACCGCGAAACGAATCGCGTCGGCGTGCGGCCATTCCTCCTGATAGGTGAAGGTCAGCACGCCACCTCCCTGGTGGGCGGCGATGATCACCAACGCCAGCCGCCGCGGGTCGGCGTCGCGAACCAGCAGCCCGCCATCCTTCATTCGCTGAATTGCCTGCTCTAACAACTCGATCCACTGCCGGTAGCCCGACGCCAGGGCGTCGCGCGTGGTGTCGTCCGACTTCGCCAGCTGGGCGGTCAGCGCGTGATAGGTGGGGGTGCCGAAATAGCCGATGCGCCGCAGGTAGCGCATGTTGAGGTCGATCCATCGCTCGAAGTCCTCAAAAGAACCCAGGCCCCGAAGCGAGGGCTGGCGGTGAAAGTCCAGCACCACGCCGATCTGGCGCCGGATGACCGCGCGAATCAGCGCCGCCTTATCGGCGAAATAGTGGGCGAGCTGCGAGCCGCTGACCGAGGCCGCGCGGCGCACGTTCTCCAGATTGGACGCGGACAGGCCCTCGGTGACGATCAGCTGGGCGGCGGCCTGCACGATCCGGTCGCGGGTGGCGCGCCCCTTGGCGGTCAACCGTTGTTCGTCGTGAACATCGGGATGGGCCATCGCGTCAGGCTAACCCGGCAGGGCCTCTATTTATGGGATCTCCAGCCCATACACGGGATCAGGCCGCGAGGTGCTTGGCGAGGAAGCTCCGGGTCAGCTGGGCGACCTCGTCGCCGGCCGACTCCAACAAGAAGTGCCCGCCATCGAGCAGGTGGATCTCGGCGTCGGGCAGGTCGTCGGCGAACGCTTCGGCACCGGCCGGGCCGAAGATCTCGTCGCCACGACCCCATACCGCAAGGAGCGGCACCCGGCTGGCGCGGAAGTACTCGTGCAGGCGTGGATACAGGGGCGCATTGGTGGCGTAGTCCCGAAATAGTTTGAGCTGTACCAGGTCGTTGCCGGGCCGGGAGAGCAGCGCGAAGTCGTGGTACCAGGACCCGGGATCGACCAGCGTCTCGTCGCTCACCCCGGTCAGGTACTGCCAACGGGTGGCGTCGAGCGTGAGGAACTGGCGCACCGGCGCCTCGGTGTCTGTCGTCTGTTCCCGTTGGTACGCCTGCACGACCTTCCAGAAGCTCTCGACGAATCCCGCGTCATAGCCATTGCCGTTCTGGCTGATGATCGCGGTGATCGCGGCCGGGTTTCGCAGCGCGAGCCGCCAGCCGATCGGCGCGCCGTAATCCTGGACGTACATGGCGTACCGGTCGATGCCCAGGTGCTGCAGCAGACGCACCGTGAGGTCGGTCAGCGCATCGAAGGTGTAGTCGAACTTTTCGACCGGTGGGGCGTCGGACAGCCCGAAACCCAGGTGATCTGGCGCGATGACGTGGTAGCGGTCCGCGAGGGCCGGGATCAGGTAGCGGAACATGTACGAGCTGGTGGGAAACCCGTGCAGCAGAATCACCGCCGGAGCGGCCGGATCGCCGGCATCGCGGTAGAAGAGCCGATGGCCGTCGATGACGGCGTATCGATGATGAACGGCAGGCATGAGGTTCCTCCTGACCCAACGCATTTCGCCATCGAGCGCCACCTGGGCACCCACGGCAGATATCTGAAACCACAGTCCTGGCGTTCTGGGTTATGCAACCCATTATGCATCAAACCGGCACCGCGCAACAGTGCGTGAACCGGATATCTTGCCGAGCGCATTTGGCTGCCATATTCTGGGCGAACCATCCCAGTTGGGCGACTCGTGCGATGGCGAGCTACTTCGAGGTGACACAGTGGGCAGGCTTGTTTCGGTGAACGTGGGCATGCCTAAGAACGTCCAATGGCGGGACAAAACGGTCTACACCGGTATATGGAAGGTTCCGGTTGAGGGACCGGTGATGGTGCGCCGGCTGAACATTGACGGCGACGGACAAGGCGACCTCGCCGGCCACGGTGGGGAACAACGCGCCGTCATGGTCTACCAGAGTGAGTCCTACGACTTTTGGAGAACATACCTGGATCGCGACGACCTGCGACCAGGCCACTTCGGCGAGAACTTCACCGTCACCGGGCTCGCCGACGACGACGTCTGCATCGGTGACCGCTACCGCATCGGCGACGCGGAATTCGAGGTCACTCAGCCGCGTGTCACGTGCTTTCGGGTGGGTCTGCGGTTGAACGAGCCCGACATGCCCAATTTGCTCGTCTCCCAACATCGCCCCGGCTTCTACTTCCGCGTCATCACCGAAGGCCGGGTGCGCGCCGGCGACGACATCGTGCGGATCCACCGCGGCCGCCACGAGCTCAGCGTCGCTGAGGTGGACGCGTTGCTCTACCTGCCGGACCGCAACTTCGAACGGCTGCGCGAGGCGACCGACGTCACGGCGCTCAGTCCCGGGTGGCAACAGTCTTTTCATGACATGCTGGCAGCGCGCGACGGCGCGGACGCTGCGGCACCGCCCATCGGAGTTGAACCGGGATGGAAGGGCTTTCGCAGTTTGCGGGTGACCCAAACATGCCGGGAGAGCCCGCAAGTACTGTCGATCCGGCTCCAGGCCGACGACCACGGTCCGCTACCGCCCGCGCTTCCGGGTCAATACCTGACAGTCAAGATCACCGGTGCCGGCGAGCCCGCACCATTGCGCAGCTACTCGCTGTCGGACGATTCCGCCGCCGGCCATTACCGCATCAGCGTCAAGCGCGAGGACCACGGTGTGGTGAGCCGGTGGCTGCACGCCCACATCCAGCCGGGGTCGGTGATAGCGGCGGCCGCCCCACGCGGCGACTTCTTCCTCGCCGAGGACGGCGGTCCGGTCATCCTGTTGTCTGCCGGTATCGGGGCGACGCCGGTCCTCGCGATGCTGCATGCGCTGTCCGCGGCCGGGAGTCAACGCGACATCTGGTGGTTGCACACCACCCGCAATCGCGAAACGCAGTCCTTCGCAGCCGAAGTCACGGCACTCATCGCGTCGTTGCCACACGCCAGGCAGCTGGTCTTTTACACCGAAAAGCAGGGCCGTTTGAGCCGAGAATCGATCGCCGCATTGGGACTGCCCACCGATGCCTCCGTCTACCTCTGCGGGCCTACACAATTCATGACGGATATGCGCGACGATCTAGTGGGGATGGGATTCGACCCCGCCCGCATTCGCAGCGAGCTGTTCGGCGCGCTGCCCGCCATCAATCCGGGTGTTGTCGAGACCGGGGAGCGCAAGCCCCCGCACCCGCCGATCGGACAGCGGGGAACCGGACCGGCGATTACGTTCGCGCGCAGCGGATTAACGGTCAACTGGTCACCCGGTTACCGAAGCATCCTCGATCTCGCCGAAGCCTGCGACGTGCCAACCCGTTTTTCCTGCCGAAGCGGGGTATGTCACATGTGCGTCACCGGGATGGTCGCGGGTTCGGCCACTTACGTCCAGCAGCCGTTGGAGCCGCCCGCTGACGGGTCGGTCCTGATCTGCTCGGCGGTCCCGGAAACCGATGTGGTGCTGGACCTCTAGCGAAAATGCTTACGCGGCAATCGCTCGCTGGCCTCCGGTCGCATGCAGTATGGCGCCGTTGACATAGCTGGCGTCCGGAGAGGCGAGAAAGACCACGGCGCTGGCGATTTCGCTGGAATCGGCGACTCGCTGCAGTGTGGTGATCGTTGCGATCGTGTCGAGGACACCCGGAAGGGCGGCGGCCCCAGGCGTTTCGGTCGGTCCCGCGGCGACCGCGTTCACCCGTACACCCGACTCGCCGAACTCATCGGCCCACACGCGGGTCAACTGCTCCAAGCCGGCTTTGGTGGCCCCGTAGATCCCCGCGCCGCGTGTTGCTACCGATGCGGCCAGGGTGCTCACGTTGACCACCGCGCCGGCGCCCCGAGCGGCCATGCCCGGCACCAACTGCTGCACCAGGATGTACGGCGCGCGCAGGTTCACGTTGACGTGTTCGTCGAAGGTCGCGTCGTCGGCGTCCGCCGTGGGGCCGAATTCGTAGATTCCGGCATTGTTGATCAGGATGTCCACCGGTCCCGCCTCGGCCGCCAACCGCCGGACATCATCGGCGACGTTGAGGCCGGCGGCGACGAAACGCGCCTTGCCGCCGGCATTTTCAATGTCACGAACGGTTTTTGCGCCCCGCTCGGCATTGCGGCCCTGCACCACGATTTCGGCGCCGCGACTCGCGAGCTGCAGTGCGATTTCCCGCCCGATCCCCGATGTCGCGCCCGTCACCAATGCGGTCGACCCTGCCAAAGTTGTTGCCATCGAAACCCTGCCTCCAGGAGAGAAGTTCGTTTTCTCTCACGGTAAGCAGTGGCTTGCCGGCAATTATTCCTACGGGCTGAGCGGGACGGAGGCCTCCGCGGTGTAGCACAGGAAGGTCATTGTCTCCTGGAGATAAAGCTGCACGGTGTCGGCGTCATGGCTGGTGTACCCGATCGACACGTCCGTCCCGAGCTGCAGGTCGAAGTCGCCGCCGCGGGTGGTCAGCACGAAGGCGCCGTCGATGGCCGGCGCCCAGATGATGTCTCCGGGGACCAGCCGGTCGATGTGTTCGAGAATCGGATAGCCGTGTTCGGTCGTCTCGCTGACCCGCGTGTAGACGTCGGCGGACAGCAGCACCGAGTAGGGGCCGTCGACACCGGCCAGCCGGAGTTCGGAGATCGCCTGGGTGACGACGTCGGGAATCTCGCGCGGATCCGCCGGCAGGGTCAGCGACTTGTTCGAGCTGGCCGAACGGATGCCTTCGATGGCTGCCGCGGCGTAGCCCTCGAAGATGGCCCGGTCTTCCACGAAAGCCAGCTTCTTGGCGGCATCCTTGACCGGGTCCCAGTCGGAGTCGTTGGCTCCGCGCTCGACGTTGTCGATCTCATAGCGCGACAGGGTGAATGGAACCCGCAGTCGGACAAGGGGTTTGCTTTCCCGCAGGTGGGCCTCCACGCCGTCGGTGGGGGACGCCACGTTCGCGAGCCGACCGGTGCTCACCGCGGCGGTGACCGGGCCGCCGGGCTCGCTCACGTCGACCACCCGGCGCCCGGCGATGTGGCGTTTGAAGGTGCGGGTCGCCTCCAATTCGATTTCTTCCCAAGCGGCTTCGGTGACCGGTGCCAGGTCGCGATAGAGGTTGTTCATGAAGTGGTTCCTTTCAGGCTGCCGATCGAAAGTGAGCCGTTCTGTGCAACAGGCGTTTCCGCCGCCGGCGCTGCTGGCAGCGGTGGTGGATCGTCGAGAAAGTCGAGGGTGGGGGAGAAGAACAACCCGCCGGTGACGGCCGTGGAGAAGTCCAGGATGCGGTCGGTGTTGCCGGGCGGGTCGCCGAGGAACATGTTGCGCAGCATCCGTTCGGTGACTTGCGGCGTGCGCGAATAGCCGATGAAGTACGTGCCGTATTCGCTCTTGCCGAGCTCGCCGAACGGCATGTTGTGCCGCACGATCTTCAGTTCGGTGCCGTCGTCGTCGGTGATCACGTTGAGGGCGATGTGGGCGTTGCCCGGCTTGACGTCGTCGTCGAGCTCGATGTCATCGAGCTTGGTGCGACCGATCACGCGCTCCTGCTCGGTGACCGGGATCGAACTCCACGACGACATGTCGTGCAGGTACTTCTGCACGTGCACATAGCAAGAGCCGGCGAAGTCGGGGTCCTCGTCGCCGACGGAGGTGGCGCTGGTGGCCAGCGCGCCGTCCGGGTTCTCGGTGCCGTCAACGAATCCGAGTAAGTCGCGGTTGTCGAAGTAGCGGAAACCGTGCACCTCGTCGACCACGGTGACCGCGCCGCCCATCGATTTGAGGATCCGGTCGGCCAGCTCGAAGCAGACGTCCAAGCTCTCCGCCCGGATGTGGAACAACAGATCGCCGGGTGTGGCGGGGGCGCTGTGCCGCGGTCCTTTCAACTCGGGGAAACGATGCAGTTCGGCGGGCCGCGGTCCGGAGAACAGGCGATCCCACGCGTCGGAGCCGATCGAGGCGATCGCCGACAACCGTTTCTGCGGTTCGCGGAAGCCGATCGCGCGGACCAGCCCGGGAATGTCGGGCAGCGCGTCGTGCACCGCCGCCTCGCCGCCGTCGTCGATGGTCACCACCAGGAAGATCGCCGCGGGGGTCAGCGGCGCGAGGATGGGCTGCGGCTGGACGGGGGGCACTCTGAGGACCCTAGCGTGGCGACGGCGAGCGCCGGAAGCGGCGCGAGTAAGGAGCGCGCAATCGAACCCAGCGAAAACTCCATGAGCGCGGACAGCCATGATGTTCAACATGTCCGGCGGGCCTCGAAACCAGGCGAAGTCCTCAGCGAGTGCGCAAGGACTCTGCGATTTCATCGACGCCTCTCCGTCGCCGTTTCACGTGTGCGCCACGGTGGCCGCCCGGCTGATCGCTGCCGGATACACCGAACTGAGCGAGGCTAAACACTGGCCGTCGGAGCCGGGGCGCTACTTCACCGTGCGGGCGGGCTCGCTGGTCGCCTGGAATTCGGTGGGCGCCCACGGGCCGTTCCGAATCGTGGGAGCGCACACCGACAGTCCTAACCTCAGGGTCAAGCAGCATCCCGACCGGGTGGTCGCCGGCTGGCGGGTGGTGGCGCTGGAACCCTATGGGGGCGTGTGGCTCAACTCGTGGCTGGACCGCGATCTGGGCATCAGTGGGCGCCTGTCGGTGCGGGCGGACGGTGAAGACGGCGGGATCGCGCACCGGCTGGTGCGTATCGACGAGCCGATCCTTCGGGTGCCACAGCTGGCCATCCATCTGGCCGAGGACCGCAAGTCGCTGACGCTGGACCCGCAGCGACACGTCAACGCGGTGTGGGGTGTCGGGGAGACGCCGCGGTCATTCGTCGATTACGTCGCCCAGCGCGCCGGCCTGGCGGCGTCCGACGTGCTGGCCGCCGACCTGATGACTCACGACCTGACTCCCGCCACGGTGATCGGGGCCGACGCCAGCTTGCTGAGCGCGCCCCGGCTGGACAATCAGGCCAGTTGCTACGCGGGGCTGGAGGCGCTGCTGGCCGTGGAACGGGCCGGGCCCCAGCTGCCCGTGTTGGTGATCTTCGATCACGAGGAGGTCGGATCGTCGTCGGATCACGGCGCGCAATCCGACCTGCTGGGCACCGTGCTGGAGCGGATCGTGCTGGCGGCCGGCGGTAGCCGCGAGGACTACCTGCGCCGGCTGCCGGCCTCGCTGCTGGCCTCGGCGGACATGGCGCACGCCACCCATCCCAACTACCCGGAGCGACACGAGCCCAGTCACCCGATCGCGGTCAACGCCGGGCCGGTGCTCAAGGTGCACCCGAATCTGCGTTACGCCACCGATAGCCGCACCGCCGCGGCGTTCGCGCTGGCCTGTCGGCAGGCCGGGGTGCAGCTGCAGCGCTACGAACACCGGGCCGACCTGCCGTGTGGGTCGACGATCGGGCCGCTGACCTCCGCGCGCACGGGCATCCCCACCGTCGACGTCGGCGCCGCTCAACTGGCGATGCATTCCGCGCGCGAGTTGATGGGCGTGCACGACGTTGCCGCCTACTCGGCCGCGATGCAGGCGTTCCTTTCCGCCGACTAGCGGCATAGGGTCTGCCGGTATGGCGCTCAGCGTGGAGATGTTGACCTTCGACTGCGACAACCCCGCGAAGCTGGCCGGCTGGTGGGCCGAGCAGTTCGGCGGGACGACGCACGAGGTGCTCGCCGACGAGTTCACCGCGGTGACCTTCGGCGACGGGCTGCGGCTCGGATTCCAGAAGGTGCCCGATCCCACGCCCGGCAAGAACCGCGTGCACCTCGACTTGAGTGCGGCCGACGTCGACGCCGAGGTGTCGCGGCTGACGGCGGGCGGAGCGACCGAGATCGGCCGGCACCAGTTCGGCGAAAGCTTCCGCTGGGTGGTGCTGGCCGACCCCGAGGGCAACGTGTTCTGCGTCGTGCGTCAGTAGCTCGCGGCCGCTGCTCAGTCCCGGCCCACAAAGACCGGGTCGTAGCGGATGACGTTCTCCACGACGATCCCGTCACGGGTGCGAACCCGGTCCAGGCCCCGGATCTGGAAAGGTCCGTCCGGGCCGGTGCCGTGACCCACATAGTGCAAGAACACCAGCTCCTCGTTCTCGGCGGCGCCGGGAACCGTCGCGCTGTCCACCACCTCGAGCCGCAAATCCGGTGCAGCGTCCAGCAATTCGGCTATCTTCGCCGTGTATGGCTCGATGCCTCGGACCGGCTCGGGGTCGCCCGGCCAGTAGCCGACGATGTCGTCGGCCAGGATGTCGAAACCGCGCGACATGGTGGGCGCCGCCCAATACGCGGCGAACACCTCGGCGCTGAATTTCGGGGCGGATTGGACGTCGGTCATCGTTCCTCCTTGACTCGCGCGCTCCGGTCGAGCGCGTCGTATCCAGCCTCTGCGGATACCGTGCGGCGGCACAATTACCTCCGAGGTCATCGCCGCCGACGCACCGGCGTGGTTACCGTTGGTTGGTGAGTCACGCTGCAGTTGGCACCTTGTTGCGCGAGTGGCGGACGCGCCGACGCGTGAGTCAGCTCGACCTGTCGCTCAGTGTCGGCGTGTCGGCGCGGCATCTGAGCTTCATCGAGACGGGACGCTCCCGCCCCAGTCCCGAGATGGTGCTTACCCTCGCCGACGGCCTCGATATACCGCTGCGAGAACGCAACACGCTGCTCCTGGCCGCCGGGTTCGCGCCGCGCTACCAATCGCGACCGCTCGAGGATGCCGCACTCTCACCGGCCCGGGATGCGGTGCAGCGCCTGCTCGATGCGCATGACCCCTACCCGGGCATCGTCATCGACCGCTGCTGGAACATCGTGGGGGCCAACGCCGCAGCCTCCGCGCTGACCGCCGGCCTGCCCGAGGAGCTGGTGGGCCCGCCGGCCAATGTCTACCGGTTGTGCCTGCATCCAGACGGTCTGGCCGGGCGAACCCTGAATTTCCCAGACTGGGCGGGCTACCTGCTGCACCAGCTGAAGCGCACGGCCGCGCTCACCGGCGACCCGGGGCTGGCGGCGCTCGAGGAGGAGGTGCGCGGCTATCCGGGGGTCGCGGCGGCCAAGGCGCGGGGCGCACTCCCGGACAGCGCGTCACTGCTCATTCCGTTCGTCCTCGACGCCGGCGAGGGCCGGCGGTTGTCGATGTTCACGACGCTGACCACCTTCGGCACCCCCCTCGACGTGACCCTCGCCGAACTGGCCGTCGAATTGTTCTATCCCGCCGACGCCGAAAGCGAGGACCTGCTCCGCTGCGGATAGGTCCTGCGCAGTCGGGTAGCCGGACCCGGTTGGCGGGCGGCGGCTCAGCCATGTCGGTACCGGGGGGCGTCCAGCCCTAGACTGTCTGGCGTGACTGTCTCCGGGACGAGTGCGCGCACTCAGGCCATCGACACCGTCGAGCACGCCGCCTCCACTCCCGACGAACCGCAGCCCTTCGCCGAACTGGGTCTCAAAGACGACGAATACCAGCGCATCCGCGAGATCCTCGGCCGTCGCCCGACCGACACCGAGCTGGCGATGTACTCGGTGATGTGGAGCGAGCACTGCTCGTACAAGTCGTCCAAGGTGCACCTGCGCTACTTCGGGGAGACCACGACCGACGAAATGCGGGCCGGCATGCTGGCCGGCATCGGCGAGAACGCCGGCGTCGTCGACATCGGCGACGGCTGGGCGGTCACCTTCAAAGTCGAGTCGCACAACCACCCGTCCTACGTCGAGCCTTATCAGGGTGCGGCCACCGGAGTCGGCGGGATCGTCCGCGACATCATGGCGATGGGCGCGCGACCGGTCGCGGTGATGGATCAGCTTCGGTTCGGCGCCGCGGATGCGCCGGATACCCGCCGCGTGGTCGACGGCGTGGTCCGCGGCATCGGCGGCTACGGCAACTCGTTGGGCCTGCCCAACATCGGCGGCGAGACCATCTTCGATGCGTGCTACGCCGGCAACCCGTTGGTGAACGCCATGTGCGTCGGTGTGCTGCGTCAGGAGGACCTGCATCTGGCCTTCGCCTCCGGCACCGGCAACAAGATCATCCTGTTCGGTGCCCGCACCGGGCTTGACGGCATCGGCGGGGTGTCGGTGCTGGCGTCGGACACCTTCGACAGCGAGGGTTCCCGCAAGAAGCTGCCTTCGGTTCAGGTCGGTGACCCGTTCATGGAGAAGGTGCTCATCGAGTGCTGCCTCGAGCTGTACGCCGGTCACCTGGTGGTCGGCATCCAGGACCTGGGCGGCGCCGGATTGTCATGCGCCACTTCGGAATTGGCCTCGGCCGGCGACGGCGGGATGGCGGTCCGGCTCGAGACCGTGCCGCTGCGGACCAACCAGATGACGCCCGCGGAGATCCTGTGTAGCGAGTCCCAGGAGCGGATGTGCGCGGTCGTCACCCCGGAAAACGTCGACGCCTTCATGGCGGTGTGCCGCAAGTGGGACGTGCTGGCCACGGTGATCGGCGAGGTCACCGACGGCGACCGGTTGCGAATCACCTGGCAGGGCCAGACGGTGGTCGACGTGCCGCCGCGCACCGTCGCCCACGAAGGCCCGGTCTACCAGCGTCCGGTCGCCCGCCCCGACACGCAGGACGCGCTGAACGCCGACAGCTCGACACGGCTGCCACGGCCGGCCACGGGTGACGAGCTGCGCGCGACTTTGCTTGCGCTGCTGGGCAGTCCGCATCTGTGCAGCCGCGCGTTCATCACCGAGCAGTACGACCGCTACGTGCGCGGCAATACCGTGCTGGCCGAGCACGCCGACGGCGGCGTGCTGCGCGTCGACGAATCCACCGGCCGCGGCATCGCCTTATCGACCGACGCGTCGGGCCGTTACACGAAGCTGGATCCCTATGCCGGCGCCCAGCTCGCCCTCGCCGAGGCCTACCGCAACGTCGCGGTCACCGGGGCGGCCCCGGTCGCGGTGACCAACTGCCTGAATTTCGGTTCGCCCGAAGACCCCGGAGTGATGTGGCAGTTCTCGCAGGCGGTGCGCGGCCTGGCCGACGGCTGTGTGGCCCTGGGTATTCCGGTGACGGGCGGCAACGTCAGCTTCTACAACCAGACGGGGTCGTCGGCGATCCTGCCCACCCCGGTGGTAGGGGTGCTCGGCGTCATCGACAATGTCGCGCGGCGCATCCCCACCGGGCTGGGCACAGAGCCCGGGGAAACCCTGATGCTGCTCGGGGATACGCGCGACGAGTTCGACGGTTCGGTCTGGGCGCAGGTGACCGCCGACCATCTCGGCGGGCTGCCGCCCAAGGTGGACCTGGCCCGCGAGAAGCTGCTGGGCGAGGTACTGCGTTCGGCGTCGCGCGACGGCCTGGTGTCCGCGGCGCACGACCTGTCCGAAGGCGGCCTCGCGCAGGCCGTCGTCGAAGCCGCCCTGGCCGGTGAAACGGGTTGTCGCATCGTGCTTTCCGAGGGTGCCGATCCGTTCGTGACGTTGTTCTCCGAGTCGGCGGGCCGTGTGTTGGTGGCGGTGCCGCGCACCGAGGAGAGCCGGTTCCGTTCGATGTGTGAGGCTCGGGGGCTGCCGGCGGTGCGCATCGGCGTGGTCGACCAGGCGTCCGACGCGGTGGAGGTGCAGGGACTGTTCACGGTCTCGCTGGCCGAGCTGCGCGAGACCTCCGAGGCGGTGCTGCCGCGGCTGTTCGGCTGAGTTCCCGCAGCGAAACCTGATGTCTGACAAGTGTTTCCGTCGGGCTGGCGCATTGTCTCTGGCCGCCGCCCTGGTCGGCTGGAGCTTCGTCAGTCCTCGGTTGCCGGTAGCGTGGCGGACAGCGTTGCAGGCGGGTGCGGGTGGCCTGCTCGTGTTGCTGACGCGGGCGCCGCTGGGTCTGGGCCCGCCCCGGCTATGGGCCGGGCTGCGGCTGGGTTCACTGGCCGCCTTCTCGACGGCGAGCGGGGTCGCCGCGACCACTCTGCTGCCGCCGGTGCGCCGATCGATGGCCGACCGCGACCCGCCGGCGACCGCGCCGGACTGGCTGCTGTTGCGGATACCGGTGGGCACCGTGTGGTCGGAGGAATCCGCCTTTCGCGGGGCACTGGCCACCGCCGGCTCGGCTGCTTTCGGTGCCCGCGGCGGACGGTTGTTGCAGGCCGGCGCTTTTGGCCTCTCGCACATCGCCGATGCGCGCGCGACGGGTGAGCCGGTGATCGGGACCGTGCTCGTCACCGGAATCGCGGGCTGGCTCTTCGGTTGGCTGGCCGACCGGTCGGGCAGCCTGGCCGCGCCCATGCTGGCGCACCTGGCCATCAATGAAGCCGGGGCGGTCGCCGTGCTGGCTGTGCAGTCGGCGAACCGCTGATCGTCAGGGGTTGATGGTGTAGTCGCCGAGTTGGCGGCCCCACACGAAATCGACCGCGAGCGGCGAGCCGACTTCGAAGTGGTTGTAGGGAGCCATGCTCGCGCCGGTGTCCATCACCAGGAACGGCGCGGGCCACAGTTCCCGGGTGATCTTCTGCCAACAGCCCGCCCGTCCGCCCGGGCCGCCCCTGGCGTTGGTGCGCGGCAGGTTCTCCGGCCAGATGTAGGGATTGGGCGCGCCCGCGATGGCGCCCGAGGCGTGGGCGCCCAACGAGTAGCCGTTATCGCCCAACGCGTTGTGGATTCTCGGGGCGACTTCATCGAAATTGTGGATCGTGCAATAGATTTCGGGACTGTATTCGTCGAGCAGCTGGCTACTCGGAACCAGGTCGGCTGCGCCGCGGACGAAGAATGGCCCGCTGCGGCCCAAGACGTCGGCGCCGGTGTTGCCCAGCCCGGCGGCCGCCAACAGTGCGGCATCGAGGTCGCGTTGCCGCGAATCGAGTGTGCGCGCGGTCGTCACCGCGTGGTCGAGCGCGTCCCACAGGTCGGGTGAGGCGTTCGCATAGGTATCGCCTAGGGCCGCCAGCCGCCGAATGTCGTTGCGCAGGGCCGGGATCCGGGGGTTCAGGTCGTCGAGGACGGCGTTGCCGTTGACCAACGAGACGCCGAACCTCTCGCCCAGCCCGGCCAGCGCCTGGGCGGCGGCGCTGAGCGTGAGATTCACCTTGACCGGATCGACTTTCTCCGCGATCGAGGTCAGCGTCTCGAAAAGGGTGTTGAACTCGGTCGTCACCGACGTCGCATCGATCACCATCGACGGCCTGATCGATTGCACCGCAGGCTGTTTCGGTGAGCTCAAGGCGACATATTTGTTGCCGAACACGGTGGTCGCCTTGACCGCGGCCGCGACGTTGGCCGGGATCTGCTTGACGTATTTCGGGCTGATGTCCAGGATTATCTTGGCGGCCGGCCTGCCATCATGCATGGTTTCCGAGATGCTGGACACCCGGCCGATCTGCACCCCGTTGTAGGTGACCTTGGAGCCGGGATCCATCACCAATCCCGCTCGCGCGGCGACCATCGTCAGCTTTGTGCTCGGCGTGAGGGCACCCCGAAATTGCAGGTACAGGAGCGACCCGATCAGCCCGATGACCGCGATCGTCACCAGGCCGGCGGTCTTGTACGGCGGCCGCGCCCTCGAGCGCCGGGGCTCCATGATTTTGAGACCCTAAAGTATGGCCCCCCGCGACAAAGCCGATCCGGCGCAGACCCGGCAGGCCGTGTTGGCCGTCGCGGACTGGCTACGCGACGAATCTCATCCGGCGCCCGGCCGCCAGGAGTTGGCGACGGCCGTGCGGCTGACCGCCCGCACCCTGGCCGCCGTGGCGCCCGGGCGAAGCGTCGAGCTGCGCATCCCGCCGTTCGTCGCCGTGCAGTGCATCGCCGGGCCCACCCACACCCGGGGCACACCGCCCAATGTGGTGGAAACCGACCCGCGCACCTGGCTGCTGCTGGCCACCGGAAAGTCGTCGTTCGCCGAGGCCCAGAGCACCGGTGCGCTGCGGCTTTTCGGCTCGCGTGCCGGTGAGATTGGACACTGCCTGCCCTTGTTCGATGTGGGCTGAATATAACCCTGAACTGCAGGTTTAGGCATATTCGCCGGCAATTCGTCGCTCAACACGCCCGGGGGATTCGTCGGCGCGGCTTTTGTGCCCGTAGACTCCGTTACGTCACCAACCGTTCCCCGGGGAGCTGCCTAATCGTGACCGTCCAAGAGCCCGAAGAGGATTTCAGCGCACCCCGTGAAGAATGCGGTGTATTCGGGGTCTGGGCCCCGGGCGAGGACGTCGCCAAACTCACCTATTACGGCTTGTACGCGTTGCAGCATCGCGGCCAGGAAGCCGCCGGCATCGCCGTCGCCGATGGATCCCAGGTGCTGGTCTTCAAGGACCTCGGCCTGGTCAGTCAGGTGTTCGACGAGCAGACGCTGGGGGCCATGCCGGGCCACGTCGCCATCGGGCACTGCCGCTACTCGACCACCGGCGACACGACCTGGGAGAACGCCCAGCCGGTGTTCCGCAACACCGCGGCCGGCACCGGGGTCGCGTTGGGACACAACGGGAACCTGGTCAACACCGCCGAGCTCGCCGCCCGCGCCCGCGACGAGGGGCTGATCGCCAAACGCGCCCCCGCGCCGGCGACAACGGATTCGGACATCCTGGGGGCGCTGCTGGCCCACGGCGCGGCGGACGCCACCCTGGAGCAGGCGGCGCTGGACCTGCTGCCGACCGTGCGCGGCGCGTTCTGCCTGACCTTCATGGACGAGAACACCCTGTATGCGTGCCGCGATCCGCATGGGGTGCGGCCACTTTCGCTGGGACGGCTGGACCGCGGCTGGGTGGTGGCCTCGGAGACGGCGGCCCTCGACATCGTCGGCGCCTCGTTCGTGCGCGACATCGAGCCGGGCGAACTGCTGGCTATCGACGCCGACGGCGTCCGCTCCACGCGTTTCGCCAACCCCACGCCCAAGGGCTGCATCTTCGAGTACGTCTACCTGGCGCGACCGGACAGCACGATCGCCGGCCGGTCCGTCCATGCGACGCGGGTGGAGATCGGTCGCCGATTGGCCCGGGAGCGTCCCGTCGAGGCCGACCTGGTGATCGGCGTCCCCGAGTCGGGCACGCCCGCCGCGGTCGGATACGCCCAGGAGTCGGGCATTCCCTACGGCCAGGGGTTGATGAAGAACGCCTACGTCGGGCGCACTTTCATCCAGCCGTCGCAGACCATCCGCCAGCTCGGTATCCGGCTGAAGCTCAACCCCCTTCGTGAGGTGATCCGGGGTAAGCGACTGATCGTCGTCGACGACTCGATCGTGCGCGGCAACACCCAGCGCGCCCTGCTGCGGATGCTGCGCGAGGCCGGCGCCGTCGAAGTGCACGTGCGGATCGCCTCGCCCCCGGTCAAATGGCCCTGCTTCTACGGCATCGACTTCCCGTCACCGGCCGAACTGATCGCCAACGCGGTCGAAGACAAAAAGGAGATGCTCGAGGCGGTGCGGCACGCCATCGGCGCCGACTCGCTGGGCTACATCTCGCTGCGCGGCCTGGTCGCGGCCTCCGAGCAGCCGGCCTCGCGGCTGTGCACCGCGTGCTTCGACGGCCAGTATCCGATCGAACTGCCCGGGGAAAGCGCGTTGGGCAAGAACGTCATCGAGCACATGCTCGCCAATGCCGCGCGCGGCGCCGGCCTCGACGATCTCGCGGCCGACGAAGTGCCCGTCGTGCACTGAGGGAACTCGGTTGCACACCTTCACCGAGGTTTGATACCGGCCACCAGCGGCGCCCGGTAGCCTTTATCGCGATGACGGATCCCGGAAAGAGCCCCGGACGCCACCACGGCAGTCAAGGCATCACCTACGCGTCGGCCGGGGTGGACATTGAAGCCGGCGACCGCGCCGTCGAACTGTTCAAGCCGCTGGCCACGAAAGCCACGCGACCCGAGGTTCGGGGCGGCCTGGGCGGATTCGCCGGCCTGTTCGCGCTCCGCGGCGACTACCGCGAGCCGCTGCTCGCGGCGTCCACCGATGGCGTCGGCACCAAGCTGGCGGTCGCCCAGGCGATGGACAAGCACGACACCGTCGGGCTGGATCTGGTCGCGATGGTGGTCGATGACCTGGTGGTGTGCGGCGCCGAACCACTGTTCCTGCAGGACTACATCGCGGTGGGCCGCACGGTGCCGGAACGGCTGAGTGCCATCGTCAGTGGCATCGCCGAGGGATGTGTGCGGGCCGGCTGCGCGCTGCTGGGCGGCGAGACGGCCGAGCACCCCGGTCTGATGGAACCGGACCACTACGACATCTCGGCCACCGGCATCGGTGTCGTCGAGGCCGACGACGTGCTGGGGCCCGACCGGGTCAAACCCGGTGACGTCATCATCGCGATGGGCTCGTCCGGCCTGCACTCCAACGGGTATTCGCTGGCGCGCACGGTGCTGCTCGAGATCGACCGGATGAACCTCGAGGGCTACGTGGAGGAGTTCGGCCGCACCCTTGGTGAAGAGCTGCTCGAACCCACCCGCATCTACGCCAAGGACTGCCTGGCGCTCGCGGCCGAAACCCACGTCCGCACCTTCTGCCACGTCACCGGCGGCGGACTGGCCGGCAACCTGCAACGCGTCATCCCGCACGGGCTGGTCGCCGAGATGGACCGCGGCACCTGGACGCCCGCGCCGGTGTTCGCCATGATCGCCCAGCGCGGCCGCGTGACGCGCGAGGAGATGGAGAAGACGTTCAACATGGGCGTCGGCATGATCGCCATGGTGGCTCCCGAAGACACCGACCGCGCTCTGGCCATCCTGACCGCCCGGCACTTGGACTGCTGGGTACTGGGCACCGTCGGCAAAGGCGGGAAAGAGGGTCCGCGGGCCAAGATGGTCGGTCAGCACCCGCGATTCTAGGAGCTCGGACTTCGGTACGACTGAGGCGGCGCCGGTGCACTACGCATCGGCGCCGGGTTGTTGGCTCTACCGCCGCCAGCTGTCCTGGTCGTCCCAGGATTCGTCGGATCCGTCGCTGTCCAGTTCGTTGGACTCGCCCGAACCCGTTCCGGACAGCTCTTGCTGAAGCCGCTGGAAGTCGGTCTGCGGAGAACTGTATTTGAGTTCTCGAGCAACCTTGGTCTGCTTTGCCTTAGCCCGGCCGCGGCCCATGGGGGAACCCCCTCGCGCAATAACGGAGCGGCCTAACGAGTAGGCGGCTCCGATCTCCTGGTGTGTCGTATTGTCCTGCCGACAGTTTACCGTGCCCCGCCACCGGGCGTTGGCGCCCCCTGCTTGCTGTGGCGGACGTTACCGTTCATTATCCCGCACCGCCCCGCAACCGCTCAACAGCTAACCGCCCGGCGCCGATCTGTTCGGTTTCCGGCAGGGAATCGGCATCGATCACCGCAGCCACCGAGGCCTCCGCTCCGGTGGCCAATTCCGTGTCGGCGGGCAGCCCGCGCTTCAGCAGTGCCAGCGCTACGGGGCCGAGATCCACGTGGTCGACGACGGTGCCGAGGCGGCCGACCGTGCGGCCGCCGGCCAGCACCGGATCCGCGGTCGACGGCCGGTCCCCCGAACCGTCGAGGTGCAGCAGCACCAGCATGCGCGGCGGCCTGCCCAGGTTGTGCACCCGCGCGACGGTCTCCTGCCCGCGGTAACAGCCCTTGTCCAGATGGACGGCCCCGGCGCCGGGGCCACCGATCCATCCCACCTCGTGCGGGATCGTGCGCTCATCGGTGTCGACGCCGAGACGGGGCCGCACCGCCGCCACGCGGTGGGCTTCGTAGGCCCACACCCCGCTGGGCCGTACCCCGACCTGTGTCAGGCGATTTCGCCAGTCGCCGACCGCGGCGCGCGGAACCAGCAGATCCAGCTCGATCTGGCCGCCCGGCGTGCCCGGCATCCGCCGCACGAAGCCGTCGCCGACGGCAACCGCGGTCAGCTCGGCGGGCAGCGCGTCCACCCCGAGCGCGTCGAGAACTGGCTGATCAGCCAGCTTCGGGCCGAGCAACGACAGCACCGCCAGGTCGGCGCCGGCCGGGGTGACCTCCGACCAGAACACCATCTTGCGCAGGTATTGCAGCAGCGGCTCGGCCCGCCACGGCTCGGTGTCGAGGTAGGTGGTGCCGGACAGCTCCGTCTGAATCCAGTGATCCTCGACGCGGCCCTGGCCGTCGAGGCTGAGGTTCTGCGTGCTGGCGCCGTCGGGGAGGTCGCTGACGAATTGCGTCGAAATGCTGTGCAACCAGGTCTGCCGGTCGTTTCCGGCCAGGGTGAGCACGCCGCGGTGCGAGCGGTCGACCAGTATCGCCTCGGTGTCGGCCGCACGCTGCTCGCCGAGCGGGTCGCCGTAATGCCAGACGGCACCGGCGTCGGGTCCGGTCTCGGGTGCGGGAACAGCGCGGGTCACGAGTCAACTCTACGGACCGGCCGGCGCCTTGCGGCCCGGCGTCGCCGCGCTTGCGGTCGCGGGCTGGGGGGCATTGGATAGGCTTCTGCACCATGGCCGGCCCACCGGGTGTGATCGTCACGCTGGACGGCGAGATGCATTCGCCCGACGCACCCTTGCTGCACGCGGACGACCTGGCCGCGCTCCGCGGCGACGGTGTCTTCGAGACGCTGTTGGTCCGCGACGGCAGGGCCTGTCTGATCGAGTCGCATCTGCAGCGGCTGACCCAGTCGGCCGCGCTGACCGATCTGCCCGAGCCGGACCGGCCGCGGTGGCGAAGCGCGATCGAAGTAGCCACCCGGCAGTGGTGCGCGGGCGGCGCCGACGAGGGCGCGATGCGGTTGATCTACAGCCGCGGGCGCGAGGGCGGTTCGGTGCCGACGGCCTTCGTCATGGTCAACGCCGTTCCCGAACGGGTGACGGCGGTCCGGCGGGGTGGGCTGGCGGCGATCACGCTCGATCGCGGACTGCCCGCCACCGGTGTCGATGCGATGCCGTGGCTGCTGGCCGGCGCCAAGACCCTGTCCTACGCGGTCAATATGGCGGCCTTGCGCCATGCGGCCCGTCAGGACGCCGGTGATGTGATCTTCGTCAGCACGGACGGTTACATCCTGGAAGGCCCACGCTCGACGGTGGTGATCGCCACCGCCTCCGAGACGCCGTGCCTGTTGACACCGCCGCCGTGGTATCCGATCCTGCGCGGCACCACCCAGCAGGCCTTGTTCGAGGTGGCCAGGGACAAGGGTTATGACTGCGACTACCGGGCTCTGCGCGTCGCGGATCTGCATGCCGCCCAAGGCGTTTGGTTGATCTCCAGCATGACCTTGGCCGCACGCGTGCACACCCTCGATGGCCGTCCACTGCAGCCGTCACCGATGGCGGCAGACTTCGCCGAACTGATCGACGCCGCCATCGTCAGTGATCGCTGAGCGCTGAATTCTGTTGTCGGCTGGCCGATCCGCCGGTACGGTCGGTCGTACACAAGGAAGGAGGTGGTCCGCGAAATTGATAGCTTCATGGACATGTGAGGTGGCTGCGCGCTAGCAGCACCTGCTCGGAAGAGCTGGCGTCACGAGTGCGCTAGTGAATTCCCCGCAGTCACCCGGCCCCCGAGCTTCCGGTTTTGTCCAACCAGGAACGCGGCTCGGGGGCCGCTCCATGTCTGCAGGCCGTTACCGGCTCACCTTCGCGGCGACCTTGCCGGCCTTGGTTGACGGACCGACCACTGGTGGTGTGCCGCAGGCCCTTCCGCGACGGTCGTCGCTGCCCGCTGCGGCCCGGCCGTCAGCCGGCGAAGCGGGACAGCCGCGCCGAGAGATGCGGCACCAGACCGCCGTCGGCGTCCACCCGCTCCTCGACGTAGGCGAGGTCGCCACCCTCGACGATGCCGTAGAGGCGTTTGGCGCCGCCGACCAGCAGGCCCGACCTGCTGCGGGCCAGCGCATCGGTGACCAGCTCCCACGACGACTGGGTCAGCGGGCGGCCGTAGAACAGTTCGACGTAGCCCGCCGAATGGGCCAGCAGCAGTTCGATCGCGTGAGACTCGCCGGGGTCGTCGGGATCGGGGACAAAGCGCCAGAAACCGGTCTCGCGTAAGCCGCGTTCTTCGTAGTCGCCCGTCTCGCTGAGCCGCCACGATCGGGCTTCCCAGTTCAGATAGTCGCCGCCGTCGTGCGAGACCACGATCTGCTGGCCGAACCGGTAGTCGCCGTCGTGCCCACGGCCTTCGCCTTCGCCACGCCAGACACCCACCAGTGGCAGCAGCGCCAGCAGGTCATCGCTCAGGTTGGCGCCTTCGCGCAGGTTCGCGGTGTCGGCGGGCAGGGGCAGGTCATCGTAGGACGGGATGTTGCGGCCGGCGGTCACCTTGGCGCGCTCAGCGGCGGCGGCCACCGCCCGGTCCGCAGAGCCGGCGGAACTCAGCGGTTCGTCGGGACTCACGACTCGTCAGTGATGAGCCGATAGAGGGTGTACAGGGCGAACCATGAAATCACCACGACCGCCACAACCAGCATGATCTCGAAGAACAGCACCACGGGGACAAGTCTATTCGTCCCGCGGCGTCCCCGTCGGGGGCGGCTGGCGGGTCAGGCGATCTTGACGTCGACCTCGTGGATGCCCGCACCGGACGGCGCCACCACGGCGTCGCCGTTGCCGGCCTTGGACAGGGCACGCAGGGTCCAGGAACCCGGTGCGGCGAAGAACCGGAAGTCACCGGTGGCCGACGCCACCACCTCGGCCGTGAACTCGTCCGAGGAGTCCAGCAAGCGGACGAACGCGCCCCCCACTGCCTGGCCCTCGCCGTCCACGACGCGACCGGTGATCACCGTTTCCTTCTCCAGGTCGACGCTGGCGGGCAACGTCATTCCTTGTTTCGGTGCAGAGCACATATCAGCTTCCCAACTCGATCGGGGCACCCACCAGGGAGCCGTATTCCGTCCAACTGCCGTCGTAGTTCTTCACATTCCGATGCCCGAGCAATTCATAAAGAACGAACCAGGTGTGCGACGACCGCTCGCCGATGCGGCAGTAGGCGATCGTCTCCTTCTCGCCGTCGAGGCCGGCGGCGGCGTAGAGCTTGGCCAGCTCTTCGTCGGACTTGAAGGTGCCGTCCTCGTTCGCGGCCCTGCTCCATGGCACGTTGATGGCGCCGGGGATGTGGCCGGGCCGCTGGCTTTGCTCCTGCGGCAGGTGCGCGGGCGCCAGGATCTTGCCGGAGAACTCGTCGGGGGAGCGCACGTCGACCAGGTTCTTGACGTTGATGGCGGCGATGACGTCGTCGCGGAACGCCCGGATGCTGTTGTCCGGCGCGGCGGCGGTGTACGAGGTCGCCGACCGGCTGACGGGGTCGCTGGACAGCGCCCGGCCGTCGAGCTCCCACTTCTTGCGGCCGCCGTCGAGCAGCTTGACCTTCTCGTGGCCGTACAGCTTGAAGTACCAGTAGGCGTAGGCGGCGAACCAGTTGTTGTTGCCGCCGTACAGGATCACGGTGTCGTCGTTGGAAATACCCCGCTCGCTGAGCAGTTTGGAGAACTGCTGGGCGTCGACGAAGTCGCGTTTGACCGGGTCCTGCAAGTCGGAGCGCCAGTCCAGCTTGATCGCGCCGGGGATGTGGCCGGCGTCGTAAGCGCTGGTGTCTTCGTCGACTTCGACGAAGACGACGCCTGAGGCGTCGAGATTGCTCTCAGCCCAGTCGGTGGAGACCAGGACGTCGGAGCGTGCCATGGGGTGGATCCTTTCAATCGCTTTTGTTACAGCAGGTCAGGTGGGACGCGCGGGACGTCGGAAACGGGCCACCAGCGGGTAGAGCTGGCAGCCCAGGCAAATGCCGAAGGCCGCGTTGAGAAACGCGGCCGCGAGGGCGGCCGCGGTGGCGATGACGCCGAACAGGACGGCGCCGGTGGCGAATCCGGCGGTTCCGAGCACCGCGAAGATCAAGCCGACGAGTTGGGCGAACTTCAGCGGTGGGGTCGGCTCGCGATCCTGCACCGGGCCCAGCCGCGGCGCGACGACGGTGGCGAAGATCCGGCCGTACGGGTGCTTGCGCGGCCCACCGGCCGCGCCGATGGCGAAGATGACGGCCTGGCCGGCCAGGATCACAGCGGCGGCCTGCGGACTTGCCGCGGACACGACGAGCGCGAGCAGCAAGACTGCGGTGGTGACCCAAGCGGCGAATCGGGGTCCACGCACGTCGACCAGGTCGGGCTGCGTGGTGGTGTTGCTGCTTGGCAAGGTACTACTCCTCGATACCTCTGTTGCTGACGGAAACGACGAATGGAGACGTGCCACGGTCTGGAACCCGGGCCGCTCCGAGTGCTACGCGGAAGCGCGGCTACTCAGCAGCAACAGCAACAACAACAGCCCGCAGTGCGGCACAGTTCAACTGCGCGACGCTGGGTGAGCATGGGCTCGAGGCGGGCTGACACGTCGGTCAGCTTACCCAATGACACGGTGGTCAAGCCAACAGCGGTTTCAGGGCGGACCGCAGGTCGGCACTGCTGGGCACTCCGGACGTGCGGTATCGCTGCCTGCCGTCGACGTCGAAGATCAACGTGGTGGGCAGGGACAGGACCGAATACCGGCGTGCGGTCTCCGGATCGGCGTCCAGGTCGACCTCGACGTGTGCCACGTCGCCCAGGTCGTCGCAGACCTGCTCGACGACCCGGCGGACCCGATCACACGGCCCGCACCACGGTGCACTGAAATGCACCACCGTGGGCCCGCTGCGGGACAGCCCCAGCGCCGCGATGTCGGCGTCGGTATCCCGATCCGGCTTGGTGTCGACTTCCCGGATGCGTCCGGATCGCCGGGTCAGCAACCACCCGGCCAGGGTTGCCGCGGCGAGCACCGCGACGGCCACGACGATGACGGTCATGACTGCTTAAACCCGTCGAGGGTCACGGTTACTCCATGGGCGATGCCCTCGATGATGACGTCGGATCCCCGAGCGCCCTCGGTGGTCGGTGCGACACCGAAGGGCAGGCGCTGGTTGGGCAGCCTTCCGCTGAAGGCGTGCAGCACGGCGGCCTGTTTGTCCGCCGGCACGGTCTGGTTGGCGGTGTCCGATCCGGTGAGCACGCCGGTCGGGGTGAACACCAGCGTCGCCGGGTCATCGGGGGCGATGGACAGGTCGACCGAGACACTGACCCGGCGATCGAATCCCGCCGATTTGGGTGTGCCGGTGAACACCAGCCCGTGGCTGTCCGAGATGCCCGATGCGGTCACGCCGCCGGTGGAGGTGTTGGTTTCCTTAGGCGGCGCCTCGACCATCAGGTCGCTGATGCCCATGAACCGGCCCAGGTGCGTCGAGTCGACGATGATGCGGCTCTCCAGCTTGCCCACCGCGAGCTTCGCGGCCGGGCCGATCAGCCACGACGCCTGGGCGAGGTCCACCGAGTACATCGTGGCCTCCAGGGTGGCCCTGCCGGTCATCGCGTGGTCCACGGCGTTGGCCTTGATCTCCACCTGGCTGTAGTTGCCACGCATGGCCTGCGGAATGAAGGGAAACGCCACGATGGCCACGAAGGGGTCGGTGCCCAGCCTGGCCGCTTTACGGACGCTGGACGACAGCCGGTATTCGGCATAGATGCTGGTCCCGTAGTCGACGCCGGTCGCGCCCAGGGCGAGCACCGCAACCAGGATCGCGGTCGCGGTCACAGCGATCAGCACCTTGCGCACCCGCATATTGTGGCGTAACACCCGAGAGCCGGTCGCCGCCGGATCGGTCGTGGCGGGGCTCACACCGGCTCGTCTGCCACGCGAAAAAGCCAGGTGACACGTTATCGTTAGATGACCTGGTAACTAACGTTTGATGGCGTTGTGAAAATGGGAGATGCCGTTCCCCCGAGCTGGAGGGGCTAGTTGGAGCTACTACTGCTGACCTCGGAGCTTCATCCCGACCCGGTCCTGCCGTCGCTGTCCCTGCTTCCACATGCCGTCCGGACGGCGCCGCCAGAACCCTCGTCGTTGCTCGAGGCCGGGACCGCGGATGCGGTGATCGTCGACGCGCGCACCGACCTGTCGTCGGCGCGCGGACTGTGCCGCCTGTTGAGCACCGCCGGCCGATCGGTCCCGGTGCTGGCCGTGGTGAGCGAGGGCGGTCTGGTGGCCGTCAGCTCGGACTGGGGCCTGGACGAGATCCTGCTGCCCACCACCGGGCCCGCCGAGGTCGACGCGCGGCTCCGGCTGGTGATCGGCCGTCGCGGCGGGCTCGCGGACCAGGAGAGCGCCGGCAAGGTCAGCCTGGGCGAGTTGGTGATCGACGAAGGCACCTACACCGCCCGGCTGCGGGGCCGCCCGCTGGATCTCACCTACAAAGAATTCGAGCTGCTCAAGTACCTTGCTCAGCATGCCGGGCGGGTGTTCACCCGCGCACAGCTGCTGCACGAGGTGTGGGGATACGACTTCTTCGGCGGCACCCGCACCGTGGACGTGCACGTGCGCCGGTTGCGAGCCAAACTCGGTCCCGAGTACGAGGCGCTGATCGGCACCGTCCGCAACGTCGGTTACAAGGCCGTCCGCCCGGCGCGGGGCCGCACGCCGGTCGCCGAGCCCGACGAGGCCGACGAGGCCGAGGCCGAATCCGAATCACAGGACGTCCAAGATCCGTTGGTCGATCCGTTACACACGCAGTGACGGCGCCCGACTGGCGCCGGACGCTGACGGTCGAAGAGCAGCGGGGCGTACGTGAACTTGTCAGTGCGGCAACCGAATCCGATGGCGTCGCGCCGGTTGGCGAGCAGGTGCTGCGCGAGCTCGGCCACGACCGCACCGAGCATCTGCTGATCACGAATCCCGTCGCGGCCGGCGACGCGATCGTCGGTTACCTCAACCTCAGCCCGCCTCGCGACGGCGAGACCGGGATGGCCGAACTCGTGGTGCACCCGCAGGCGCGCCGCCGCGGTATCGGGTCCACACTGGCACGCGCGGCGCTGGCCAAAACCGGTGCGGGAAACCGGTTCTGGGCGCACGGCACGCTCGAGCCGGCCCGCGCGACAGCAGCGGCGCTGGGCCTGACGCCCGTGCGGGAACTGATGCAGATGCGACGCTCGCTGCGCGATCTGCCCGAGACCGTGCCGTCGGTGCCCGGGGTCAAGATCCGCACCTATGCGGGCACCGCCGACGACGCCGAGCTGCTGCGGGTGAACAATGCCGCGTTTGCCCACCATCCCGAACAGGGCGGCTGGACGGATGCCGAGCTGGCGGAGCGCCGCAACGAACCGTGGTTCGACCCGGCGGGCCTGTTCCTCGCGTTCGCCGACTCGGGCAGCGAGCAGACCGGCACGCTGCTGGGTTTTCACTGGACGAAGGTGCACCCCGACCGGCCCGGGCTGGGCGAGGTGTACGTGGTGGGCGTCGACCCGTCGGCGCAGGGCCGCGGTCTGGGGCAGGCGTTGACCGCCGTCGGCATCGACTGGTTGGGCCGGGTCCTGGCCGACGCGCCGGACCCCACCGTGATGCTCTACGTGGAGTCGGACAACGTCGCCGCGGTGCGCACCTACCAGCGCCTGGGCTTCAGCGCCTACAGCGTCGACACCGCGTACGCGGTCGTACCCGCGGCCGGCTGACGCGGGTACGAGCCGCATCTACCCAGATCGTTAATCTGGTCCTGGCCACCGAGACGTTGCTGTGGACCAAGTCGGCGCATATTTTCGTCGGCGCTTGGCAACCTCACATGGCAGATGGCCAGCGGCGCCCACATGCGTCCGGAACGCGTCAGGAAAGCGAGATCGGTGAGGCTCGACAGGCAGGGCAGGGCGCTGGCCGCCGTGGCGTTGGCGGCGGCGCTCGGGGCCGGAACGCTCACCGCCTGCGGCAGCGACGAGAACCCCCGCGGGGCCAGTGCGCCCAGCTCCGGCGTCACCGGAACGGCGGGGTGCGGCGGCAAGGACAAGCTGACGGCGGAGGGCTCGACCGCTCAGGAAAACGCGATCACGGTGTTCAACCAGGTGTGGGGTCAGTTCTGCCCGGGCAAGGGCCTGGCCTACAACCCGACCGGATCGGGCGCCGGACGCGAGCAATTCATCGCCGGACATGTCGATTTCGCGGGTGCGGACTCTCCCTTGGTTGCCGACCAGATCGGGCCCGCGGCCAAACGCTGCGACGGGAACCCGGCGTGGGACCTGCCTCTGGTCTTCGGCCCCATCGGGATCGTCTACAACCTGCCCGGAGATCCGGCCCTGGTGATCAACAGCGACGCGCTGGCCAAGATCTTCACCGGAAGGATCACCAGCTGGAACGACCCGATTCTGGCCGCCCTGAATCCGGGCACGGCGCTGCCCGACGCCAAGATCACACCGATCTACCGGACCGACTCGTCCGGAACCACCGACAACGTCCAGAAGTATCTGACCGCGGCCGCGCCGCAGAGCTGGTCCAAAGGGGTTGGCACGGAATTTCAGGGCGGCGTCGGCGAAGGCGCCGCGAAGTCTGCCGGCGTCATCCAGGCGGTGCGGGCCACCCCGGGCGCCATCGGATACGTCGAGAAGGGCTTCGCCGACCAGGCCGGTGTGCCCTACGCCAAGATTGCCACCCGCGGCGGCGTGATTCCGCTGACCAACGAGACGGCCGGGAACGCCGTCAACGCGGCCCGATTCCTGGCCGAGGGCGATGACCTGGTGCTCGACCTCAATGCCATGTACGGCTCGGAGGAACCGGGCGTCTACCCGTTGCTGCTGGTCACCTACGAGATCGTGTGCTCAACTGGCTACGACGCGCAGACCGCCGCGGCCGTCAAATCGTTTCTCTCCGTATCCGCCACGAGCGCGCAGGGCGAACTCGCCAAGGCCGGCTACGTCCCGCTGCCCGATAAGGTCAGGGAGCGACTGATCGTCGCCATCAATGCGATGCAGTAACCAAGTGAACCGGGTTTCAAGGAGCGACAGCAGAACTGTGGCGGGATCACAGTGACAACGCCTAATCCCATCGACGCGGGTTCGGGTGCGGTTGTGGCCGCGCCGTATCCGGATAAGCAGGTCACTCCCACCAGCCCCTGGGGAGAGGGGCGGCCGCATGTGGCGGACCGGATCTTCCGCCGGCTCGCGCAGTCGTCGGGCGTGGTCATCATCGTTGTCATCGCCGCGATCGCCGCCTTTCTGCTCGGACGCGCGATACCGGCGCTGCACCGCAACAGGGAGAACTTCTTCAGCTACGGCGGCGTGTGGGTCACCACGAACCCCTCCGCGATGCACTTCGGCATCGCCAGCCTGGTGCCGGTCACCGTGTTCGTGTCGCTGTTCGCGTTGAGCCTGGCCATGCCGGTCGCGCTGGGCGTGGCGATCTTCATCACGCAGTACGCGCCGCGGCGGGTCGCCACACCACTGGCCTACTCGGTCGACCTACTGGCCGCGGTGCCCTCGATCATCTACGGAGCGTGGGGCCTGTACGTGCTGGCGCCGCTGCTGCGGCCCGTCGCCGTTTGGCTCAACCGCTCGCTGGGCTGGTGTTTTCTGTTCGCCAGCGGCAACGCGTCGCCGGCCGGTGGGGGCACCATCTTCACCGGCGGCATCGTCCTGGCGGTGATGATCCTGCCGATCATCACCGCGGTCACGCGCGAGGTATTCGTCCAGACACCGCAGGACCAGATCGAGGCCATGCTGGCGCTCGGTGCCACGCGGTGGGAAGTGGTCAAGACGGTCACGCTTCCGTTCGGGCGATCGGGCTACGTCAGCGGCTCGATGCTGGGGCTGGGCCGCGCCCTGGGCGAGACCGTGGCGCTGCTGATCATCCTGCGGGGCACCCAGTCGGCGTTCGGCTGGTCGCTGTTCGACGGCGGTTCCACCTTCGCGACCAAGATCGCCGGCGCCGCGGCCGAATTCGACGACCGGTACAAGGCCGGCGCGTACATCGCCGCCGGGCTGACCTTGTTCGTGCTCACCTTCCTGGTCGACGCCCTGGCGCGGGGCGCCGTCGCCGGAGCGGGGCGGAAGGGCGCCCGATGACCTCGATGCTGGACCGCCCACTCAAGCCGCGGACGTTCTCGACGGTCGGCTGGCGCCGGCGTATCACGAATTACGTTGCGACCCTGCTGGTTTCGCTCTCGCTGCTGGTCGCCGTGACCCCGCTGGTGATGGTGCTCTGGTCGGTGGTCGCCAAGGGCTTCAAGGCGGTGGCGTCAACCACATGGTGGTCGCACTCGCAAGCGGGTATGACGGCATTCGTGACCGGCGGTGGCGCCTACCACGCGCTGGTCGGCACCGTGCTGCAGGGATTGGTATGCGCCGTCATCTCCGTCCCGCTCGGCCTGATGGTCGCGATCTATCTGGTCGAGTACGGCGGCGGCACCGCGCTGGGCAGATTGGCCTCGTTCATGGTGGACATTCTCACCGGTGTGCCGTCAATCGTTGCGGCACTGTTCATCTATGCGTTGTGCGTGGCAACGCTGGGACTTCCCCGGTCCGAGTTCGCGGTATCGCTGGCGCTGGTCCTGCTGATGCTGCCGGTGATCGTGCGCGCCACGGAGGAGATGCTGCGGATCGTCCCGATGGACCTTCGCGAGGCCAGTTACGCGCTGGGCATCACCAAATGGAAAACCATTGCCCGGGTGGTCATCCCCACCGGACTGTCCGGCATCGTCACCGGGATACTGCTGGCCATGGCCCGGGTGATGGGGGAGACGGCGCCGCTGCTGATCCTCGTCGGTTACGCACAAGCGATGAACTTCGATATCTTCAGTGGGTTCATGGGAACGCTGCCCGGCATGATGTTCAACCAGACGACGGCCGGCGCGAGCCTCAACCCCATCCCCACGGATCGGTTGTGGGGTGCCGCATTAACCCTCATCCTGGTGATCGCCACCATCAACGTCGCGGCCCGAGTGATAGCGCGATACCTTGGCGCAAGAAAGTCATAGGCAGGAGCACTAAGTGGCCAAACGGTTGGACCTCAAGGCCGTCAACATCTATTACGGATCGTTTCACGCGGTCTCGGATGTGACGCTATCGGTTCTGCCCCGCAGCGTGACGGCGTTCATCGGTCCGTCGGGTTGCGGCAAGACGACGGTGTTGCGCACGCTGAACCGGATGCACGAGGTGGTGCCCGGTGGGCGGGTCGAGGGCAGCGTGCTACTCGACGACGAAGACATCTACGGCGCCGGCGTCGACCCGGTTGGCGTGCGCCGGGCCATCGGGATGGTGTTCCAGCGACCGAACCCATTCCCCGCCATGTCAATTCGTGACAACGTCGTCGCCGGCCTCAAGCTGCAGGGTGTGCGCAACCGCAAGCTGCTCGACGAGACGGCCGAGTATTCGCTGCGCGGGGCGAACCTGTGGGACGAGGTCAAGAGCCGGTTGGACCGGCCCGGCGGCGGACTGTCCGGCGGGCAGCAGCAGCGCCTGTGCATCGCGCGGGCCATCGCCGTGCAACCCGATGTGCTGCTGATGGACGAGCCGTGTTCGGCCCTGGACCCGATCTCGACGATGGCGATCGAGGAGCTGATCAGCGAACTGAAGCAGGACTACACCATCGTCATCGTCACGCACAACATGCAGCAGGCGGCCCGGGTCAGCGACTACACGGCGTTCTTCAACCTGGAGGCCGTCGGAAAACCGGGGCGGCTGATCGAAGTCGACGACACCGAGAAGATCTTCTCCAACCCGAGTCAGAAGGCCACCGAGGACTACATCTCCGGCCGGTTCGGCTAGCCGGGCGTCGCTTACTGCGAGGCGGATTTCGCTTCTTCCTCGGGAAGTCTGCCGGTCGCCTGGAAGATGACCCGCCGGGCCACCTCCACGGCGTGGTCGGCGAAACGCTCGTAGAACCGGCCCAGCAACGTCACGTCGACGGCCGCCGCGACGCCGTGCTTCCATTCCCGGTCCATCAGCACCGAGAACAGATGCCGGTGCAGATCGTCCATGGCGTCGTCTTCTTCGCGAATCCGGGCGGCCTTCTCCGGGTCGCGCGACAACACCACCTCTTGTGCGCTGTTGCCCAATTCGACTGCGATGCTACCCATTTCGGCGAAGTAGCCGTTGACCTCTTCGGGCAACGCGTGCTGGGGATGGCGTCGACGGGCGATCTTGGCGACGTGCAGTGCCAGCGCGCCCATCCGGTCGATGTCGGCCACCATCTGGATGGCACTCACGATGGCCCGCAGATCGCCGGCCACCGGTGCCTGCAAAGCCAGTAGTACGAAGGCGCTTTCTTCGGCCTGCGCACTCAGCGCGGCGATGGCTTCATGATCTGAGATGACTTGCTCGGCCAGCACCAAGTCGGCCTGCAGCAGGGCCTGGGTGGCCCGCTCCATGGCGATTCCTGCCAAGCCGCACATCTCGCCGAGGCGCTCGGACAACCCCGAAAGTTGCTCGTGGTAAGCGGTCCGCATAGCACCAAGCGTACGGTCTCGCCGCCGAAACGGGCAGCGGAACGCCGTCAAAAGCGGTTACTCGCAGGTGGTATCGGCCGCGTTGGTGACGGTCAGGTCCTCGGGCAGCTTGGCCGGCGCGTTGCTCGAACCGCGTTCGATCTGCAGGCTCATCGACGATCCGCTGGGCTGCGGGCTGGCGACCGACTTGAAGTCGGGGCCCAGGACCACCTGCACGACCTGCCCGTAGCCCGAAACCCGCTGCACTTTCGCGTTGGCGAACGAGGATGCGACGGTGGCGGCGGCCTCTTCGTTGCCGGGCGAGAACAGCACGGTAGTCGCGTTCACCGAGCTCGGATAGTCGTCGGGCGACATCACGTTGAACCCGTCCTGCTTGAGCTGGGTGGTCGCGGTGGCCGCCAGGCCGGTTTGCGTGGTCGCGTTGGAAACCCGCACCGTAACGCCGCTCGGCGAGGTCGTGGTCACCTGCTCGTGTTGCGCCTCCGGCGCCGGTGCCGGAGTTTTCTTGGTGGTCGGCGCCCTCGATGGGCCCTTGGTCGGAGACGTACTCAGATTCTGCGCGTTCTGGTCGTTCTCCTCGGGCAGCGGATCGTCGTTGATGACGGCATCGAACAGTGCCCGCATGTCGGCCATCCGGGGCGGCTCGTCGCCGTTCTGGTCGGTCACACCGGTCGGCACGGTGACGAACGTCACGTGCCCGGCCGCCATGCCCTGCAACGACTGACCGAGCTGGATCAGGTCCTTCGACCGCACGTTGTCGACGACGGTGTCGCTGATGAACATGTTGACGACGTTGTTGAGCTTGTTGGGGTCCAGCAGCGTGTCTTCGGAGATCAACGACCGCAGCAACGACGACAAGAACAGCTGCTGGCGCTTGATCCGGCCGTAATCGCCGTTGACCTCGGTGGTGACCTGGCGTGCCCGCACGTAGTTCAAGGCGGTGGAGCCGTCGAGGACCTGGCGCCCACCGTGTTCGAGGACCGTGCCCAACTCGTAGTCGTGCAGCGGCGTGCTCGAACAGACCTCGACGCCGCCGAGCGCGTCGACCATCTTCGCGAAGCCGGAGAAGTCGACGGCGATGAAGCGGTTGATGTTCAAGCCGGACAGCTTCTGGATTTCCTTCACCAGGCATTTCGGGCCGCCGAACGCGAACGCCGAGTTCAGTTTGGTCTCGGTGTAGACCATCTTCGGGCCGTAGGTCTTGGTCTTCGGGTCGTAGAGGGGCCCGTACTTGCCGGTTTCGGGGTTCCACGCTTCGCACTGCATCGGGGTGATCGCCAGGTCGCGGGGGAACGACACCGCCACCACGCGCTTACGGTTGGCCGGAATGTTGACCAGCATGACCGTGTCCGAGCGTTCCCCGTCGGCGTCGTCGGTGGTACCGGCGCCCATGTTGGCGTTGTCGCCCGAACGCGAGTCGAGGCCCACGATCAAGAAGTCCTCGTCGCCGTACTGTCCGCCCGGGTCGCGGATGTCGCTGGAGTTCTGGTCCAGCGCGCTGATCGTGTTCAGCCGGGCGTTTTTCGACGAACTCCACTGCCACGCCCCGCCGGTCATGGCCAGGGCCAGCACCGCAGCCAGCGCGGCCGTCGACCGCGCGGCCACCAGCAGCGGACGGCGCCGGCGTTTAGGTTCCTCGGCGCTGGTGTCTTGGGCCGGATCCTCGGGGTCGTCGTCGATCGGATACTCGGCGGCTTCAAGGGCGCGGAGCTCGGCGACGGCGTCCATGGAATAGGCCAGGTCGTCGATCACCTGCGTTTTCTGCAGCTCGATCGGCAGGCCCGGCTGGGCGCCGAACGGCTCGACCTCCGGATCCTCCGGAGCGGCACGATGATGGACCGGCCGGGCGGGGGCACCGATTTTGGCGATCAGATCGGCGACGCTGACACCACCGCCGGTGTGGGATCCGCCCTGTTCGGGTTCCTCCTGGCGCGGTGCGACGGGCTCGGGCGGGGACTCGGGCTGCCAGCGGTGCAGGTTGTCGTCGGCGGGGGGCTCGAAGAATCGCTCCCAGGGAGCGGCGCCCAACGGCGCCGGGTTCGCCGCGATCGGGTGGGCGTGTGCCCCGCCCGGGCCGCGCCGACCATTGCGAGTGGCGTCGCTCTCGGCGTCACTCATGTCGTACCGGCCTCCGAAGCTCTGCTGCAGGCGTCAGCGTGTCCGTGCCTAATGTCTAGCGCGGCCTCGCATTGCGCGAGCGCTGCCGCTGGTGCCAACCACTTTTGTTGCCCTGGTGCGGCGGCCGGAACACATCCGCCACCCAGACGTATGCAACAAAGCCCACATCGTACTGAGTTATTGGTCCAGACGCGATTTCGAGTTGTCGGTTCAGCCGCCGGAGTGCATGACGTCGGCCCCGGCCGGCACGGTGCAGTCGTCCGGATCGGTCAGCCATCCCTCCGGCAGCACGACCCGGGCCGGTGAACCCTGCCGGCCGCGCGGGCCCGTCGCCTCGTCGGGAAACGGCATGGTGCCGTCCAGCCGGTCGAGCAGAGCGTCCAGCTCGTCGAGCGTCTTGACCATCGCCAGGGCCCGGCGCAGCTCGGAGCCGGCCGGAAAGCCGTGCAGGTACCAGCCGATGTGCTTGCGGATGTCGCGCATGCCCTTGTCCTCGCCGAAGTGCGCGGTAAGCAGCCGCCCGTGCCGTCGCACGATGTCGGCGACCTCGCCCAGCGTCGGCGGTGTGGGCGGGGGGCTGCCGGTGAACGCGGCCGACAGCTCGGCGAAAAGCCAGGGCCGACCCAGGCAGCCGCGGCCGATGACGACGCCGTCGCAGCCCGTGGTGGCCATCATGGTCAGCGCGTCACTGGCGTCGTAGATGTCGCCGTTGCCGAGCACCGGGATCGTCCGCACCTGCTGCTTGAGCCGGGCGATCTCCTCCCAGTCGGCGGTGCCGGAGTAGCGCTGCGCCGCCGTGCGGGCATGGAGCGCGACCGCGGCGGCCCCTTCGGATTCGGCGATGCGGCCGGCGTCGAGGTGCGTGTGGTGTTCGTCGTCGATGCCGATGCGGAACTTGACGGTCACCGGTATCTGGGTGCCCTCGGTGCCGCGCACCGCCGCGGCGACGATCTGGCCGAACAGCCGCCGCTTGTACGGCAGCGCCGACCCGCCCCCGCGCTTGGTCACCTTGGGCACCGGGCAGCCGAAATTCATGTCGATGTGATCGGCCAGGCCTTCGTCGGCGATCATCTTGGCGGCCGCGTAGGTGGTCGCCGGGTCGACGGTGTAGAGCTGCAGCGAGCGCGGCGACTCGTCGGCGGCGAACGTGGTCATGTGCATGGTCGCCGGATGACGCTCGACAAGCGCACGCGCCGTTACCATCTCGCAGACGTAGAGCCCGCTGACGGTGCCGACCTTGGCTAACTCGAGCTCGCGGCACAACGTCCGGAATGCGACGTTTGTCACGCCCGCCATCGGTGCCAGAACCACTGGGCTGGCGAGCGCGATGGAACCGATGCGCACCGCTTGGTTACCGCCGGCTCATGGTCAGCGTGCCCGCGGTCTGGTGCAGTTCGGCCGCGGTGGTCCGCTTACCCGTGCGGGCTTCGCGGTCGAGTTGGCGCTGCTTGGACAGCTCGAACTTGTCGCAGGTCTGCTCGAGCTCTTTGATCAGCAGGGCAAGGTCGTCGCGCATCGCGGCCGCCTCACCGGTGAAGTCCTCGCGCTCGAAGATGCGCCATTTCTTCAGCACCGGCATGACCACGTCGTCGAGGTGGATGCGCGGGTCGTACACGCCGCCCACGGCGATGACGACGGCCTTGCGGCGGAACTCGGGCACCTGGTAGCCCGGCATCTGGAAGTTGCGCAGCACCTTGTGCAGCGACCTCATCGCCTGATTGGGCGCGGCCGCGAAACCGGCGTCGCTGACGTCGCGGTAGAAGATCATGTGCAGGTTCTCGTCGGCGGAGATCTTGGCCAGCAGCTGGTCGGCGATCGGCTCGTTGCAGGCCTTACCGGTGTTGCGGTGCGAAATCCGGGTCGCCAGCTCCTGGAACGTGACATAGATGACGGAGTCGAACAGGCTCTCGGCGAACAGATCGGCCCGAATCTGCTGGTTCTGGCCCGGGCTGAAGCCCCGGTTCACCACCTCGATGCGCAGCTTCTCCAGCTCGACCGGGTCGACCGCGCGGGTCACCACCAGGTAATCGCGCAGCGCGATACCGTGCCGGTTCTCCTCGGCGGTCCAGCGGTTGACCCACTGGCCCCAGGCGCCGTCCATGCCGAAGTTCATCGCGATCTCGCGGTGATATGAGGGCAAGTTGTCTTCGGTCATCAGGTTCTGCACCATCGCCACCTGGGCGACGTCAGACAGCTGGGACTGACCGGGCTCCCAGTCCTGCCCACCGAGTGCGTAGTAGTTCTTGCCGTCCGACCACGGGATGTAGTCGTGCGGGTTCCAGTTCTTGTGCATGCTCTCGTGCCGATTCAGGTACGTCTCGACGAACGGCTCGAGCTCGTGCAGCAGCTGTAAGTCGGTCAGCCTGGCTGACATACGGCCTCCAGTTATCTGTGTCGATGGGTAGCAGTCAATATATCTGTGAACTTCAGTAGCATCAAGTTTCTCGTCCGGCGCGCCAGGTGACGTTTTGATGCCGGTTGCCCACCGAAGCGTTTTAGGTTCAGTTGTACGGCTTGCCGATGCGGCGGAAAAGAAAACGCGCGCTACTGCGACTTGCCGAGCTCGGCGGCCGGGACGTACGGGGCGGCCGTGATGTACAGCATGTTGATGCAGTAATCGATGAACTGCTTGCGGGTGGCGCCCAGCTGCCCGTGCAGGTAGGCGGTGAAAAGGCTGGAGAGCCCGCCTATCAGGCTGGTGGCGATCATCTTCTGCAGTACGGCGTCGCCGATCCGCGACAGCTTGCGCTGCAAGAGATCGATGAAATTGGGCATCCACTCCGCGCCGGAGCGGGTCAGCACCGGCTCCACCGCCGGCGCCAGCAACAGGACCCGTCCGCGGACCGGGTCGTCGACCATCAGCTCGACGAACCGCTCGACGGCCTCGCGTGGGGTCGCGGCCGACGTCAGGGTGTTCATCGCGCGCGTGCAGACGTCGTCGTAGACCGCGCGCACGAATTCGTCACGGTCGGCGAAGCTTTCGTAGAAGTAGCGTTCGGTCAGCGCGGCCTCACGGCAGACCGCGCGCACGGTCAGCGCCGGCCCGCCGGGACTGCCGAGTAGCTGCACGCCGGCGCTGATGAGGTTGTCACGACGAAGCGCGAGGCGACTCTCCAAGGGGACGCCCGTCCAGCGTCCCCGTCGTTGACCCGTCTGCACATCGCTCCTAAGCTCTAGATTGACAACGGTTGTAGTCAAAAATTCACGATACCTATAGGGATCCAATAGTGACTCAAGATACGTCCGCATCGCGCCCTCTGACCAGCGACGTAGCACGTGGGGACCTCGTCGGCGCCGCTGAGCAGTCGGTTTCGGCCGGTCCGGCCGACGCGTCCGACGGCGTCGCGGCTGGCTGCCCGGTGTCGCCGGCGGGGTACGACGCGCCGCCGGCACCGCTGGGACCCGACTCGCTGACCTGGCGATACTTCGGGGACTGGCGGGGCATGCTGCAGGGTCCGTGGGCGGGTTCGATGCAGAACATGCACCCGCAGCTGGGGGCGGCCGTCATCGATCACTCCACCTTCTTCCGCGAGCGCTGGCCACGCCTACTGCGTTCGTTGTATCCCATCGGGGGAGTCGTGTTCGACGGGGACCGCGCCCCGGGCACGGGTGCGGAGGTCCGCGACTACCACACCGACATCAAGGGCGTCGACGAACAGGGCCGGCGCTACCACGCGTTGAATCCCGACGTCTTCTACTGGGCGCACTCCACCTTCTTTATGGGCACCATCCATGTGGCGGAGCGATTCTGCGGCGGGATCACCGAGGAGCAGAAGCGTCAGCTGTTCGACGAACACGTGGAGTGGTACCGGATGTACGGCATGAGCATGCGGCCGGTGCCGGCTTCCTGGGAGGAATTCCAGGTCTACTGGGACCACATGTGTCGCAACGTGCTGGAGAACAACTGGGCGGCCCGGGCCGTGCTCGATCTGACCGAGCTGCCGAAACCCCCGTTCGCGCAATGGATTCCGGACCCATTATGGGCCGCGCAACGCAAACTGTTGGCGCCGTTCTTCGTCTGGCTGACGGTCGGCCTGTACGACCCACCGGTGCGGAAGCTGATGGGCTACCGCTGGTCACGCCGTGACGAGTGGCTGCATCGCCGCTTCGGCGACCTCGTCCGCGCCGTGTTCGCCCTGGTACCGCCCAGATTCCGCAAGCACCCGCGGGCCCGGGCCGGCTTGGACCGCGCCAGTGGCCGTATCCCGCTCGACACGCCCCTGGTGCAAACACCGGCGCGCAACCTGCCGCCCGAAGACGAGCGCGGCGACCCCAAGCATTACTGCCCGATGGTTTCCTGAGTCGGCCGGGCCCCGGTCGCGCTATGGGTGGGTGTGACCGTGAACTTCTTCCAGGCCCGCCTGATGCAGGTGCTGATGGGTGTGTTCGGTTCCGTCCGCATGCGCGTGCGAGTGTTCGTGCTCGACGTGGTCGTGCTCGTGGGTCGTGTGCGCGTGGTCGTGCGTCACATCGCCGTGCTGGTGCTCGTGCGCGTGTGGCTCGTCGTGGGTGTGCTGTTCGCTCATTGCTGATCTCTCCTTTGTGAATTGCGTTGTGGCAATTGGTTGCTCAGGAGCCGGCGCTGCGCTGTCGGCTCGGCGGGCGGGACGACTCGGCGACGGCCTTGAGTCCGCTGTCGCGGCGGTGGTGACCGGGCACCCCGGGCCCGGCGTGCTCGGCGTTGAAGACGGCGTCGATGACGAGCTGACGGACGTGCTCGTTTTCCAGGCTGTAGAAAATCGTCGTGCCCTCCCGGCGGGTGCGGACCAGGCGTGCCATCCGCAACTTCGCGAGGTGCTGGGAAACCGACGGCGCCGGCTTGCCCACGTGCTCGGCGAGTTCGTTGACCGACATTTCGTGGTCGGTCAACGACCAGAGCACCTGCACGCGAGTGGCATCGGCCAGCATCCGGAACACCTCGACCACCAGGCTGGCCTGGTCGTCCGGCAACCGGCCTTTGCCATTACCTGCATGCATACGCAGATATTAGCGAAAACCGGTCCCGCTGCCAAGGGCGCGGATCACGCCGACGGGACCACCGTCGACTGGCGGCCGCCGTTGCGCTCGTTCCAGAGTCGGTAGACCTCCACGGCGTCGTCTTTGGCCTCGTAGCGCATGGGCAGGCGTCGCTGGTCCCATTCCTTCGCGAATTCTTCGTAGAACGTGGACAACTCGAAGTACTTGCGGTCATCCAGGTAGTACGGCTCGTAGCTTTCCCGGGTGGTCAGGAAGACGACCTCCTTGGGCGAGCAGTAGTACAGCGAGCCCAGACACATCGGGCATGGATGGGCCAGCACGTAGATGGTGGCGTCGACGAGGTGCTCGGTGTTCAGCTTCACGCAGGCCTCGCGGATCGCGAGGATTTCCGCGTGGGCGGTGGGATCGTTCGTCTGGGCCACCTTGTTGGGGCTCTCGGCCAGCACCGCGCCGTCCTGGACGATGACGGTCGCGAACGGGCGGCCACCCTCGGTCACGTTTCGGCGAGCCAGGTCGATCGTCCGCGGGGCGAAATCGGTCATGGGTCCTCCGGCGTAGAACGGGAGCAGATGACTCGGAGAGTAGTCCCGCCGGCCGGGCTGCGACCTTGTGATACTAACTAGATCGTCTATGTTTTTTCTGACCCGATTAAGGGGGCACCATGGCGCGCGCCGAACGTGATCGTTGGGACCTGGCGACGAGTGTCGGGGCAACGGCGACGATGGTGGCCGCTCAGCGGGCGCTGTCATCCGACGCGAAGTTGATCGACGACCCGTACGCCGCACCGCTGGTGCGCGCGGTCGGGATCGACGTCTACGTCCGGCTGGTCAACGGCGAAATCGCGGCCGACGGGAACACAGAGTTCGACCCGCAGCGGATGGCGCAGGGGATGGCCTGCCGAACCCGGTTCTACGACCAATTCTTTCTGGACGCGACCCGCAACGGCATCGGCCAGGTGGTGATTCTCGCCTCGGGCCTCGACTCCCGCGCCTACAGACTGCCCTGGCCGGCCGGGACGGTCGTCTACGAGGTCGACATGCCAGAAGTGATCGAATTCAAGACGCTGACGCTGGGCGACCTGGGAGCCGAGCCGACCGCCGAGCGCCGCACCGTCGCCATCGACCTGCGCGACGATTGGGCCTCGGCCCTGCAGGCGGCCGGATTCGATCCGCAGGCCCCGTCGGCGTGGAGCGCCGAAGGCCTGGTGGTGTACCTGCCCGACGAAGCTCAAGATGCGCTGTTCGACAACATCACGACCCTGAGTGCCCCCGGCAGCCGTCTCGCCTTCGAATTCGTGCCTGACACTGCCGTTTTCGCGGACCCGCGGTGGCGTGCGCACCACGACCGGATGAGCGAACTCGGGTTCGAGATCGACTTCAACGATCTCGTCTACCACGGCCAGCGCAGCCACATCGTCGACCATCTGAACCGGCGCGGCTGGCAGACCAGCTCCCAGACCATTGCGGAGCTGCATGCGGCCAACGGGTTTGTCTACGCCGACGACGACGTCGCGGCGGCCTTCGCCGATGTCACCTACAGCAGCGCGGTGCTCGGGCGATAAGCCGTCGTTGCGGCGCGCATCGCCGGGCCGTGCGCGTTGTGGTGCCCCCACTAGGACTCGAACCTAGGACCTGCGGATTAAAAGTCCGTAGTTATCTGTGTGGCTATCTGGCTGTCATTTGCGTTGTCGGCGTGTCTGTGTAAGCGGATCGACGTTCCGTGTGAACATCAGGACGGCTGGTTGTCATTTCCGACATGGGAGGCGCCGTTTGCGGGCACAGGTGATCGGCAGGACGCCGCGCGGCGTTCCGAATGAGTGGACCGTCGTCAACGCCGAAGGGCTCCCCGACCCGATGGCTGCTGGCTACCTCAACCACCTCACGAATGTGGAAGCACCTCCGACGACGCGACGTGCGTACGCCTACGACCTCGCGGCCTATCTGACGTTCCTCGATGTCCGACAGCTCTCGCTGGATGACGTGACGAACGAGGTTCTGGGACAGTTCATCCGCTGGCTACGCGCGCCGGAAGCCAACGTTGTCGCTGTATCCGATGTGTCCGCAGCTCGCGCTCGGTCGACGACTAATCGTGCATTGTGTGCCATCTCAAGCTTCTACCGATATCTGGGAACGGGCGAGCCGGACGCTATGGGGTATCGGGGATATCAACGCCTCCGCGATTCTGCTTCGATCTTCCGGAGAGCCGACATGGGTCTTCTCGACAACGTCGGCAATGCACGCCAACACCGCGAGCGACAACGACTCGGACCTCGATTGGCGCCCAGCGAGGGGAAGCTGACAATCCTCAGCGTTCAGCAGGTGCACCGCATCTTGGAAGCATGCCCGACCTACCAGTACCGGTTTTTCTTCACGCTAGCGTTCACCACCGGCATGCGCATCGGACAAATCCTCGGCCTGCGCCACTCTGACATCGACACCCGTCGGCGAACCGTGGAAATCGTTCCACGTGACGACAATGAGAACGGTGCACGAGCCAAGACCCGGAGACCCCACCAATTGCCCATTACCCGTGAAGTTGCACGCCTCCACACGACCTATATGCATGAGGAGTACGGCTACATCGACAGCGATTATGTATTTGTCTCATTGTCCGGCAAGCACCTTGGCGAGGCTCTGACAGCCAGCACGATCTACAGCGCTGTCGATAGCATCAAGCGTCGTACGGGGCTCGAGGGCTGGACCCCGCATACCCTCCGGCATACCTACGTCACGCTGCAACGCCGCGCCGGTGTTCCTATCGACGTGATCAGCAACCTAGTCACGCACGCCAACCTGCAAACCACCGTCGATATTTACAGCCACCTATCGGTGGAAGATCTCCGTAACGAGCTCATCCGTGCCGGCGCTTGGGAGACCGTCGCGTGAGCACTGCTGTTGTCCCGATACGAAGAAGCGACGACGACACGCAAGCGTACCGGCGATGGCTCATCAGGTTGGTGCCCGAAAAGTTTTTGCTTGACCGAGTTGGGCCAGATCCGCATGGTATCTACTCGTTTCCGCCGTGCCGCGTACGGCAGTGCCCACGTATGGCGAAGAGCCTCAGCGTGAGCCTGTGCCGCGTCCATGCCGCCGGGCTGACCGAGTCGGGCGCCGACCTAGACACCTTCCTCCGCCGCACATCCAGCGACAGCAGCCTCGGTAGGAACAGATCCAGGTCCGGCGTTTCCGTTTGTGGCATCTTCGATTTCGGCTCGGTAGCCAACGCAACCGTTAGAGCTGAACTCGCATACGGGCTCAGCAGGCGGGCGGTCCCTGACACCGCGTGCGGGCCCGCACTCCCGGAAGCCTTCAACAAGCTTGTGGCGGCATTGAACAACGTGGCGGCCGAAAGCGTCCTCGACTTGACCGACGAGCAGCAAGATAGCGTCAGAGCATCGTGCGGTGGGCGATGGACGTCAGCTCGGTCACTGCTGAATCAAACTGTTCGCGAGATCCGCATCGCCCGGGGCGACAACGATGTGCGGTTCCGTCTCGGTTCCCGCCGGGGCGGCTCGTCACGATTCTCGCGGCACCAGGAGATCGCCCAGCCCTGGCTGCGGGACCTGGTGGCCCGATGGGTCCAATTTCGACTCAACACCGAGGCGGCGTCAGCCCAACACATCGGACAGCAAGAAGCGATGCTCGTCCAATTCGCGAGCTGGTGTGCAGCCAAGCCCATTTCGTCGCCCGCAGACTTCACAAGAAGCCTCCTCGTCGACTGGCTGGGCCATGTCCGAATCCTCACTAACGACAAGACCGAATCGCCGATCAGCGCAAGCTACCGGGCGAAGTTCGTCACCACGGTGGAACAGTTCATCGAGGTCACTCGCACCGAATTCGACCAACGGGTGCCGGCCAACGCGCGATACCTCAGCGGCGAAAGGCCAACACGCGACATTCCCCAGCCGCGGTTCCTGGAACCTCATGTCATCGAGACGCTCCGGCGGCCCCAGAACCTGGAGCGCATCAAGGACCCCGCCCACCGATTAGCGATCACGATCATGATGAATGTCGGTCTTCGCGCCGGCCATACATGCGCCCTCCCGTTCGACTGCCTCCGCGACCTCAACAGCGGTGACAGCACCGACAAATGGGCGCTCAACTTCATTGACACAAAGTCCAAACGCAACATGATGCTGCCCGCTGCACCCACCGTTGCTACCGCAATTCAGACCTTCCAGACCGCGCAGCTCAAACGTCTCGCTCACCCTCCAGAACTGCTCTTCCACAACCCGAAGGCATATAAGACCAACCAACTCGCACCCGAGAAGTTGAACATCACCATCAACCGCTGGGTGGCCGAACTCAATCTCAAAGAATCTGACGGATCACCGGTCAAGGTGACACCGCACCGGTTTCGACACACCTTCGCAACCGAGATGCTCGACAAAGGCGTCCCTATCGACGTGGTCTCCCAACTGCTCGGTCATCGAAACCTCACGAGCACGCAGATCTATGCCACGGTCACCGATAAGCGACTCCGCCAAGAGTGGGAAAAGTCCCAGATTGTCAACGTCCGTGGAGACGTCATCGCCCTGCCAACCGGCCCAGAAGCCGACGCCGAATGGCTACTTCACCGCATCGGTCGGGCCATCCAGCCGCTGCCGAACGGTTACTGCGGGCTGCCAATTCAGCAGACCTGTCCACACGCCAACGCCTGTCTTGACGACTGCGATCACTTCATGACCACCAAGGACTTCCTTCCCGTGCTGGTCGAACAACGCGACACCCACGCACGTTTTGTCAGCAAAGCTGAACTCGAAGGACACCTGCGGATCGCCGAAATCAACCGGCGGCCCATGGAAAACCTGAACCGAATCATCCGAACAGTGGAGGGCGCCAGCAATGTCGAGTCTTGAAGCCAGAATCGAGACACTCGCCGCTGCAAACCTTGTGCGCCACAACAGAAAACGTCAGGCCGTCGAGACAGCCCTCAAGTCCCTCCGAAGCGAAAGAAGCCGGATGACAGTGAGCGCGGTAGCCAGTCGCGCACAAGTTTCGCGCAACTTCGTCTACGGCCAACCCGACCTCCTCCGGGAGATCCAGACCGCCGTCGCCGAACAATCTGACCGATTGATCCGCGCTCAATCAACCACGTCCACCGAAGCAAGCCTGCGAAGGCGACTTGCCAACGCGCTGGACGCACTTAAGGAGAACAAACGCGTTATCGCCCAACAACAGGCGACTATTGAACGGCTTACCGGCGAACTCAGCCGGCGGATGACACCGGGCGTGTGACCACCAATGACCGGCAATCGCACAAGACTCGCTCGCTTCACGCACCGAACTACCCGCCACCCATGCCATTACCGTGAGGCCATGCGCTTGCGCCATATCTGCGAGGTCTGCGGCACCGAGGAAATTCTGACCGCCGAGGCCGCCTATCACGCGGGGTGGGACTACCCACCACGAATGGGCGTATTCGGCGTCATCGGCCCACGCACCTGCTCCAACTGCGCAGTCAATCGGACCGTGTGGTGGGCGATCACGGTCGACGGGTACACCACCGACATGCTCACACCACAGCAGAAAGCAGTCATCGCGCGAATCCTCGGGGAGCCAGCCAGCATCGCAGAGCCCTGAAATAGACCTGACGCAAGAACCGATGGATGAGCCGGACTGGCGACCGCCAAGTACACACCTACAGATATGGATGTCCTCCACGGCTGTAGTGATGAAGTGGGCCCTGTGGGAATCGAACCCACAACCCGCGGATTAACTTGCCACTTCGGCTTTCGCCGCCGCTACGAATAGCGTTCGTGGTCTGGACCGTCCCTTCACCCTGACTGTCGTCGAGGGTGCCACCCGTCCGGTCTCTACACCTTCCGAGGATTAACCTCGGCTTGGCTCGGGATTGCCATCTGACCGAAGCCAGGAAGGGTTCCCCGAATTTGAGTGGTGTCATCCATGGGGTTTCCCCCGTGGCGCTCCTATTGAAGTCCGCTGCTCTGCCAATTGAGCTAAAGGCCCTTGTCGAAGGAGTCTACCCAACAATCTGCTGCGGTCGCTCACCCTCCTTCTCACTCGGCGTGAACATGTTCACGCGGACATTTGCGCAGGTCCACCCCCTCTCAGCTCGATTTGGGCAGATAACAGCTGCTCTACCAACTGAGCTATAGGGGCCGCGGAGATTCAGGATACTTGGACGCAAAACGAGGCTCGTTTGAGGATTGGGCACACCGTGACCTAAGCTGACGTGGCTCCCAACGAAACCACGTTGCGAGTACCCCGGAGTGATTCGGTTCTGGCCCCCATCGTCTAGTGGCCTAGGACGCCGCCCTTTCACGGCGGTAGCACGGGTTCGAATCCCGTTGGGGGTACGCGACGCGGTGACGCGGAGCAGCAGCAAGGCCCTGTGGCGCAGTTGGTTAGCGCGCCGCCCTGTCACGGCGGAGGTCGCGGGTTCGAGTCCCGTCAGGGTCGCCAAGCGCGGCGAGACAATCGCTGCCCTCCGGCCAGGTAGCTCAGTCGGTACGAGCGTCCGCCTGAAAAGCGGAAGGTCGGCGGTTCGATCCCGCCCCTGGCCACCAAGGATCTGCGAGTCTCGTGTAACCCGCCGGTCAAACCATGTAGGGCGCAATCAGAGTGGTGGCACCCAACACCACCAACCCGATCAGGAACGCCACGATCGTGAAGCCCATCACCTGACGGACATTGAGTTTCGCGATCGCAAGCAGGGGCAGCAGCCAGAAGGGCTGGATCATGTTCGCGACTCCTTCGCCGACGGCGACCGTCATGGACATCAACCCGAGGTAGGCCGGCGAGGTCTGGCCGACCGCGCGCGCCGAGTCGACCGCGATCGGGCCCTGCACGGCCCAGTGCCCGCCGCCGGACGGCACGAACAAGCTGATGATCAACGAGCCGATGAAGGTCAGGAACGGCAGCGTGTACTGCGTCGCGCCGCTCACCAGCCCGTGGGCCACCAGCGTCTGCAGGGGCACGGCCTTGCCGCCGGCGTGCGGGGGCGCATAGCCGAGCAGGGCAACCAGACCGCCGTAGAGCGGGTACTGCAGCAGCAGCGGACCAGACACCTTCGCGGCACCGGTAAATGCCCGGATGAACCGGATCGGCGTGCCGTGCAGCAGCGCGCTCGTGATCGTGAACAACATGATCATCGACGCGATGTTCAGCGCGAAACCGCTGAGGCAGAAGTAGGCAATGCCCGCGGCGAACACGAGAACGTTGAGAATCCATTGATTTTCCAGCCATTCGGCGAACGATCGCTTGCCCTCGGCCTTGGCCTCGGAACGGTCCTCGTCCTCGAACACGGCGGGATCGGGCGGAAGGCCTTGCGTCGGCTGCATGCGCCAGATCGCAAGCGCGAGCAGCGCCAGCACGACGATCACCGACAGCCAGCTGTAGGGCTCAAAGATCGTCAGCTTGAGCGGCACCGTGGCGCCAGTCATCTTGTGGATCACATTGATTGGGCTGCCGTCGTCCGTATTCGCCAGCGCGATCGACGACGAGAGTCCCTGCGTCCAAACGATGAAGCCCATGAATGCAGCCGCGATGAGGTAGCCGAAATGTGCGTCGGTGAAGCGCTTCGCGACCTGGCGCGCGATCAGCGCACCTGCGACCAACCCGAGGCCCCAGTTCAGCAGGGAGAGCGCGGAGCTCAAGCCGAAACAGAGCAGGGCTCCCTGCACCTGGTTCCTCGGCTTGCCCGCGATGTAGACGATGGCCCGCTTGAGAACCGGCGCCTCGGCGAGCGTGTAACCGGTCACGAGGATCAAGACCATCTGGAACGCGAAAGTGAAGATATTCTGCGATCCCCACACGCCCCCGTACCACGCCTTGAGCATTCCGCCCGCCGAGGCGCCGCGTACCAAGAGCGCAACCAGCACGGCGACGATGACGGTGAGGATGACCGCGAACAGGTAGGGGTCGGGCATCAGCCGTTCGACATACCGGACACAGAGTGCGGTGAAAGCCTGGATGACGCTGCGGTGTCTGGGTTTATCGTCTTCTTCGGGCGCGCTTGGCCGCTCGCCCTCGGGCGACTCGGTTGCGGCCTTGGGTTCTTCGCTCGTCGTCATCGACCTGTCCTCGCGTTCTCTGGCCAGCTCGCGTTCGACCGCGCGCATTGGCTGATCGTAATAGCGGAACTGATGAGGCCTGAACCTGACGGGAGATGTCGCGGCTATGAACTGTCCGTGGCCGCCGGGTTGCGCTCCGGAGCAACACGGTGTTGGAGCGGGCCGGCAACAGGCGCCTGCCGCTATTTCAGCATGCTCCCGGCGTCGACGGTGACCGGAAGGCCTGTGATGTAACGCGATTCGTCGGATGCCAGGAACGGCACCGTGGAATAAAGCGTTTTCGTCGGCTAGTAGCCGGAAGACCGTTCACATTGTTGTTGTGCGGCCCGCAGGATCGCCTCCGCGGCAAGGAATGCGGGCTTGGCGCGGTCGGCACCCTCGACGGGCAGGTCTGCCGCGCAGCGCAGCACCATCAGGGCCAACGCACTGTGGGTCGCGTAGGAGACGATCAGCAGGTTCGCGCAACCATGCGCGCCGCTCACCGTCATGACGTGCTGGCGTTTGCCTTCCCACCCCGGCCAGTTGAAATCGGGTGGTCGCTGCAGCGATGACCAGTTCACGTTTATGGAAGTGACATCCCCGAGCAACGGAGTCAGGACCGCAACGAGCTCGGGTAATTCATTGGTGATGCGATCTGCACGCGGCCACCACGCGCCGTCGATATCGCGGCCGAGGCGGCGAGCAACGGACAGCCGGATGGGAGTGGCCTGGCGCCGGGTCCTGACCGCATAGCTCATCGGAGGTACCACAGTCGGCAATTCGCGCACCTATTCACGAAGGTGCGGTTATCCGCAGAATTTGTCCGAGTCTTCCGGTATTCGGTGATGGCCGGGTTTGCGCAACTCATGGGCGGTTCCTTCGCGCTCGGCGTCGTCGGGCCCGCGGGTGCGGGACCAACGGAAGAATCACATTGCCCGGGGGTGCCATCCGCGCCGGCCGCGCGGTGGACCACCGCTGACAACGAACGGCTCTCGGCTGACGCTACGCCACCACTCGGCCACTCGGACGGTTGGGTAACCAGCGAAAGCGCGTAAACGCGGCACGTGCATGCCCCACCGCGTTGGGTGATGCACTAATTCCCTTGCACTGCAACGGATAAGGCGGCGATGTCGACCATCTGCCACCGTGAGCCGGGATTGCGGGTAGGGTGGTGGCAACGCGAGGACGGATTACATGGCAATGGAGAACTGGTGCGACGCGGTTGAGATCCATCCGTCGCAGATCCGGGTCGGTGACATCATCGGCACGCGGCGTCCCACCGAATTGCGCCTGACCGTCAGGATGATCAGTGGTCCGCAGAGCGGTCCGCGGCAGTGGACTTTCTTCAGCCGAGACGATCACGGCCAGCAGCGAACCAGTACGTTCGGAGAAGACGAATTGGTCCGCAGGTACGCCAAATCGTCCTGACCTCCGAAAACGACGACGCCGATCAGCGCCGTTGCGTCGGGGAATTGTGGGGGTCGGCGTCGGGCCGATCCGAAAACGTCGGGTACTCGACCGGTTTGCCGGAGGTTTCGTCCGAGACGACCTGTTTTGGTGCCTCGGTGTGGGAAAATAGGTTGGATTGGTCCATGGGTTGTCCTTCCGAATGAAGAGTTCGGCCGTTACGCACGATTGCCTGTAGTCGGACGACGATCGAATCGCACGGAGATCTAATTCGTGATGCGTTCACGATTGGCGATCACCACTGAAACGTGGTTCATCCTCCACTGTACAGGCAGTTCACGCGGTGCATGCGGTAACCGGTGAGCTGGTGCCCGCCGCGCTTCGGGCACCGGGGACGCGGCTTCGTGGGCAGCCTGGGCTCCCGGGTTTCGCGGGCCGCCGGAACGGCCACCGTATTCGCCACAATGGGCAAGGAGTTGGCCAGCGCGACAACCGTTTTCAAGTCGTGACAGACTCGTGCTACTCTAACCCCGCAATGGGTGTGTTGGTACATCCGCATTTGAATGAGAGAAGTAAGTAAATGGCACAGGGAACTGTGAAATGGTTCAACGGTGAAAAGGGCTTCGGCTTCATCACCCCTGACGACGGCGCGAAGGACCTCTTCGTCCACTACTCGGAGATCCAGGGAAACGGCTATCGCTCGCTCGAGGAGAACCAGCGTGTTCAGTTCGAGGTTGAGCAAGGAGCCAAAGGACCCCAGGCAGTAGGAGTCACGGCCGTCTAATAAATTCACATACCTCAGGGTGGGCTGGTGCGGATTGCTTCGCACCGGCCCACTGGTGTTTTCGGTCCTGACGCCGATGACTCGGTGATTCGGCTCGCCGACGGCGCAGTCTAGTTCGGGCGGCAACGTCGGCTGCGACATCGCCCGGCGCTTCATCCGATCCGGACCGAGTGGCCGGGATAATGACCCCATGCGTCTCGCGTGGGTGCTGCGGCTGGCGGCCGTGGTGGCGCTGGTCTCGGTGAGCGGGATGCCGTGGGCCTCGGCGGGCCCCGACGTGCCGCCGGTCGGCGACGCCGCGCGTGCCGCCGGCTTCGTGGACATCCGCACCGTCGTTCCCGACGCCGTGCTCGATCTGCGCTACGCGACCACGAACAACTTCACCCACACGCAGCTGTATCCGTCCGACGCCAGATGCCTTGTGCACCAATCGATGGCCCCCGGGCTGGCAGCCGCGGCCGGGGCATTGCGCCCGCAGGGCCACCTGCTGGTGTTCTGGGACTGCTATCGGCCGCACGACGTCCAGGTCAAGATGTTCAACCTGGTCCCCAATCCCGCATGGGTGGCACGCCCGGGCCCGTATGCGCACAGCCACGAGTCGGGGCGCTCGGTCGACGTGACCTTCACCACGGCGCAGCAGCCCTGCTCGTCCGGGCTGCATGCGGGCGGACTTTGCCTGGCCGACATGGGCACCGACTTCGACGACTTCACCTCTCGGGCAACCGCTTTCAACACCCAGGGCATCAGTGCTGACGCCGTGGCGAACCGGGCAGCGCTGCGGAACGCCATGAACTACGGCGGGCTGAAGGCGTATTCGGGGGAGTGGTGGCATTTCGACGGCCCGGGAGCCGGTATCGACCAACCGATTCTCGACGTGCCCGTCGACTAGATGTCTCATTGTATGAGACGTGAATTTCATAATGTGACCTGACCGCGTAAGCTGCCAGACGAGACGGGGCAGGCAAGGGGCCACAGTGAGCGACGAACATCGAGCGACCTACACGCACGGACACCACGAGTCGGTGTTGCGCTCGCATCAGCGGCGCACCGCCGAGGACTCCGCGGCCTATCTGCTGCCGCATCTGAAGCCGGGGCTGTCCGTGCTTGACGTCGGGTGTGGACCCGGCACCATCACTGCCGACCTGGCCGCCCTTGTTGCGCCCGGATCGGTCACCGCCGTCGACCAGGTCGCCGACGTTCTCGGCGTTGCCCGCGCCGAAATCGAGCGACGCAATCTGTCCAACGTCTCGTTCGCGACCGCCGACGTGCAGAACCTCGAGTTTCCTGACGACACTTTTGATGTCGTCCATGCGCATCAGGTGCTGCAGCACGTCGCCGATCCGGTCGCGGCCTTGCGGGAGATGCGGCGAGTGTGCGCGCCGGGCGGCATTGTGGCGGCCCGCGACGCCGACTACTCGGGGTTCGTCTGGTACCCCGAAATGCCGGCGCTCGACTTATGGCGAGACCTTTACCAGCGCGTCGCGCGCGCCAACCGCGGCGAGCCGGATGCGGGCCGGCGACTGCTGTCGTGGGCGCAGCAGGCGGGATTCGGCGACGTCACGCCCACGGGCAGCCTGTGGTGCTACGCCACGCCCGCGACGCGCGATTGGTGGGGCGGAATGTGGGCCGACCGAATTCTGCACTCCACCGTGGCGCGCGACCTGGTGAGTCTCGATCTGGCGACCACCGCACAACTCGAGGAGGTCTCCGCCGCGTGGCGGGAATGGGCCGCCGCGCCGGACGGCTGGATCGCGGTCCCGCACGGCGAAATCATCTGTCGCGCATAGACCTCAGTCGAGAAACAGGCCCGGAGTCGGTTGGTCGCCGCCGCGGCACCGGGACAGGTTTTTTGGCTCCGACGAAGTGTCGGTCTTGGCCGGGAGCACCACGTTGTCGCCCTGCCCGGCCGCACCGATTCCGAATCGCGAGCCCGATTCCGCGGCCGCCACCGGGATGACGACGGTGCGATCGACGAGCGAACCGTTGGACGGAGCCTCCTTTTACCTGGTCAAGCAGGTGGTATTGGCATTCTCTTTTTTTGCAAGTACGTTATTCACCGATGGATAATATGGCCCACACTCCGTCTGGTATCCCGCTGCAGCCCGTCTACGGGCCGGCGGATGTAAGCGCGGAGCCTCCGCAGCCGGGAGAGTTCCCCTTCACCCGGGGTAACTTCGCGTCCGGCTATCGCGGCAAGCTCTGGACCTTCCGCCAGTACTCGGGATTCGGCACCGCCGAGGAATCCAACCGCCGTTATCGCTACCTGCTGGAGCAGGGCGGGACGGGGCTGTCGGTGGCGCTCGACCTGCCCACCCAGTGCGGATACGACTCCGACGACCCCGAGTTCGGTGAGGAGGTGGGCCGGGTCGGCGTCGCGGTGGACACCCTGGCCGACTTCGAGATCCTGTTCGACGGCATCCCGTTGGACAAGCTCAGCACGAGCATGACGATCAACGGGACGGCGGCGATCCTGCTGGCGTTCTACGTCGCCGCCGCCGAGAAAAAGGGCATCCCGCGGGCCAAGCTCACCGGGACCATCCAGAACGACATCCTCAAGGAGTACGCCTCGCGCGGTACCTGGATCTGGCCGCCCGAGCCGTCGCTGCGACTGATCGCCGACACCATCGAATTCTGCGCGGCCGAGGTTCCGCGGTTCAACGCGATTTCGGTGGCCGGCGCGCACTTCCGCGATGCGGGGGCCAACGCGGTGCAGGAGATGGCGTTCACCCTGGCCGACGGGGTGACCTACTGCGACACCGTGGTCGAACGCGGTCGCATGACGATCGACCAGTTCGCGCCGCAGATCTCGTTCTTTTTCTACACGCACGGGGATTTCTTCGAGGAGATCGCCAAATACCGTGCGGGACGCCGGCGTTGGGCGACCATCGTGCACGAGCGCTACGGGGCGAGAACGGCGAAGGCGGCGATGTTCCGCTTCGGTTGCGTCTGTGGTGGCGCGTCGCTGTACGCACCGCAGGCCCACAACAACATCGTCAGGGTGGCCTACGAGGCGATGGCCGCGGTGCTCGGCGGTGTGCAGTCGATGTTCACGGCGGCCTGGGACGAGCCGTTCGCCCTGCCGACCGAGGAAACCACCACACTGGCGCTGCGCACACAGCAGATCCTGGCGCACGAAACCGGCGTCGCCAGCGTCGCCGACCCGCTCGGCGGCTCCTACTTCGTGGAGGCGCTGACCGATGCGACCGAGGAGCGCATCGTCGAGATCATGTCCGACCTCGAGCGGCACGGCGGAATGGTGCAGGCCATCGAGGACGGTTACCTGCAGGGCCTGATCGCCGACGAAGCCTTCAACATGCATCAAGAGGTCGAAGCAGGCACCCGGCCCGTCGTCGGGGTCAACCGGTTTGTGACGGAGGAACTGGCGCACGATGTCGTCACCTACGAACTCGACGCCGAAGGACGTGATCTGCAGCTCAAGCGCCTGGCCAAGGTAAAAGCCGAAAGGGATACGACCGCAGTGAAATCCACGTTGTCTGCGCTGTCGCGGTCAGCCGAGGGAGACGACAATCTGATGCACAAGCTGATCGACTGCGCCAACGCGTACTGCACGGTCGGGGAAATGGTCTCCGCGCTCAAGGCGGTATGGGGCGAGTTCCAGCAACCGGTGGTGTTCTAGATGGCCGTCCGCGTTCTCGTTGCCAAACCCGGCCTGGACGGGCATGACCGCGGCGCGAAGATCGTCGCCCGCACCCTGCGTGACGCCGGGTTCGAGGTCATCTACACCGGCATCCGCCAGCGCATCGAGGACATTGCGTCCATCGCCGTCCAGGAGGACGTGGCGGTGGTGGGGTTGAGCATCCTGTCGGGTGCCCACCTGGCCCTCACCGCGCGCACCGTGCAGGCCTTGCGCGCCGCCGATGCCGCCGACATCGCCGTCGTCGTCGGGGGCACCATCCCGCACGCCGACGTCCCCAAGCTGCTCTCCGCCGGCGCCGCCGCGGTATTCCCCACCGGGACACCGTTGGACGACCTGGTGCGCGACATCCGCGCGCTGACCGGGACTCCCGATCCAGTCACGGAGGAACCATGCGCGTCGGAGTAATGATCGGCGCCGAGCGTGGCGACATGGCCCGCAAGGTGGACAAACTGGCCTCCGATATCGAATGGGCCGAATCCGCGGGCCTGGACACGGCGTGGATGCCGCAGGTGCCCAACGACTTCGACTGCCTGACCATGGTGTCGCTGATGGCCGCCCACAGCTCGCGCATCGAGTTGGGCACCGCCGTGGTGCCGCTGCAGGCCCAGCACCCGATCGCCCTTGCCCGCCAGGCGCTCTCGACGCATGCGGTGGCCGGTGGACGGCTGGCGCTTGGCGTTGGGCCGTCGCACCACTGGATCATCCGGGACATGCTCGGCCTGCCCTACGAGAAGCCGGCCGCCTACACCCGCGATTACCTGCAGGTGCTCAATGCCGCCGTTGCCGGGCCGGGATCGGTTGATGTCGAAAACAATTCGTTTACCGTGCACAATCCGTTGGCGATCGGGGCCGATACACCGATGCCGGTGCTCGTCGCCGCGCTGGGACCGGTGATGCTGCAGATCGCCGGTGAACTCGCCGACGGTACCGTGCTGTGGATGGCCGACGAGCGCGCGATCGGCGATCACATCGCGCCGAAGATCACCAAGGCCGCCGCGGACGCCGGGCGGCCCGCACCGCGGATCGTCGCGGGAATCCCGGTATGCCTGTGTGGGCCTGGGCAAGTCGATGAGGCCAAGGAGCGGGCCAACCGCATCCTGGGCGAGGCCGAGGTGTCGCCCAACTACCAGCGCCTGCTCGACCGCGGCGACGCCCGCGATGTCGGTGATCTGTGTGCGGCCGGTGACGAGGAGGCGATCCTGGCCCGGATGCGCCGATTCGCCGACGCCGGTGTGACGGATCTTTCGGTGCGGCTGCTGCCGATTGGTGACAACCGCGACGAGCTGGTCGCGTCAAAGCGGCGCACCCGCGAAATGATCGCCTCACTCGCCGCGGAATTGCGTTGAGCGCAAACAACACCGGACCGCTGGCCGGGATACGCATCCTCGAGGTCGGCACCATGCTGGCGGGTCCGTACGCGACCATGCTGCTCGCCGATCTCGGCGCCGAGGTCACCAAGATCGAACCGCTCGGCGGCGAGATCTCCCGCAGCGTCGGCGCCACCTACTTCGCCAGCCTCAACCGCAACAAATCCAGCATCACGCTGGACCTGAATTCCGATGCGGGACAGCAGCGATTGGGCGAGCTGGTCGCCGATTCGCACGCGCTGCTGGTGAACCTGAAGCCATCCGCCATCCGCCGGCTGGGCCTGACCTACGACGAGTTGCGCCGGCACAACGAGAAGATCGTCTGCGTGGCGATCACCGGCTTCGGCCTGTATGGCGGCGACGATCCCGCCTTCGACTATGTGGTCCAGGCGGGCGTCGGCACCGCCGCCCTGACCGGTGACCCGGACGGGCCGCCGACGCTGCCCGGCTACTCCTCGGCGGACAACTCCACCGGAATGACCGCGGCCCTGGGCTTGTTGGCCAAGATCATTTCCGGAACCGGCGGCCAGGTGGATGTGTCGCTGCGCGACGTCATGCTCTCCCAGCTGAACTACCACGCGTCGGCGTACCTCAACAGTGGCGTCGAACCGCAGCGCCGCCCTTACGGCGCCCATTCCTATTACGTTCCGGCGCAGCTCTTTCCTACCGCCGACGGGTATCTGGCGCTGTTCATCACGCATGACGGCTTCTGGAAGTCGTTTGCCGCCGAAGCGGGCATCGGAGGGTTCGAAACAATGGCCGAGCGAGTCGCCCGGCGCGACGAAGTGCTGACCGTCGTCACCGCGATGCTGGCCACCGACAGCGCCGCCGGATGGGAACAACGACTGCGCCCGCTCGGGGTGCCGGCGGCGGCCGTCAGGGCCTTACCCGAGGCGCTTGAGGCGACCCCGGGAGTGGTCGTGACAGCAGGCGATTTCCGGTTGGTGGGAAGCCCGATCCATATCTCTGGGTATCAGCCCGAGTACCGGCCACCGCCGGAACTGCCACAGGCCTAGTCGTCGCCCGAGTGTGCGGCCAGCCGCACGTTCGGGCTTCGGGGTGCGGCTGGCCGCACACTCGCGGGGATTACGCCGACCTGACCGACCTGACCCGCCGCGCTACGTCAGCTACGCCAACTGCTTTTCCTGGTAGAGCCGTGCCCACTCGGCGCGTGACCGGATAGCCACGTCCACGTCAGTCGCCTTGGTGCGCAGGGCTTTAACGGTCGCTTGCTCGCGAGATGTCCGGGCGAACGGGTCCCAGCCGAAGAACTTGCACGAGTTCTCCCAAGTGATCTTGTTGATGTCGGAATCGTCGGCGCCGGCGGCGTTCAACTCGGCGAGCACCTGTTCGGGGGCATCCGGCCAGAAGCAGTCCGAGTGCGGGTAGTCGCACTCCCAGGCGATAATGTCGATGCCGATCTCGTGGCGCAGCTTCAACGACGTCTTGTCGGTGACGTAGCAGGCCAGCGAATGCTCACGAAAGACATCACTGGGCAGCTTGTCGCCGAAGTCGCGGCGCAGCCACTTCTGGTTGGTGTAGTGGCGGTCGCTGCGGTCCAGGTAGAACGGAATCCAGCCGATACCGCCTTCGGAGAAGGCGAATTTCAGGTCGGGATAGTTGCGCATCGCGGGGCCCCACAGCAGGTCCTGGGCGCACATCGCCGACACCTGGGTGGCCAGAATGATCATGTTGTCGATCGGCGCCTCGGGCGCCATGCTGATCGCCCCGAAGCCGGTGCCGATGTGCAGGCACATCACCACGTTCTGCTCGGACAGTGTGCGGAACACCGGGCCCCAGTAGTCCTCGTCGTGGTAGCTCGGAAGTCCTTCCAGGTGCGGCAATTCCGGCATGGTGACCGCCCGGCAACCCTTCGCGGCGACGCGGCGGATCTCGGCGCACATGCCCTCGGGTGTCCAGGTCGGCAGGATCGCGATCGGGATGAAGCGGTCCGGGTAGGACCCGGCCCATTCGTCGATGTGCCAGTCGTTGTAGGCCGACACCATCACCAGGGTGACGTCCTCGCGCGTCATGTTGAGGTGCCGGGCGGAAAAGCCGGTGAACGTCGGGAAGCACATCGACGCGAGGATGCCGTTGCGGTTCATGTCGCGGACGCGTTCGTGGACGTCGTAGACGCCGGGACGCATCTCCGCGAAGCCGGCGGGATCGCGCCCCCACTCCTCGGCCGGCCACGACACCACCGCGTTGAGTCCGCTGACGCCCTGCGGCCTGCCCTGGTACATCCACTGGTCCACGCCCTTGTCGTCGGTGACGACGACGGGTGCCTCGTCCCTGTACTTGGCGGGCACGTGCCGCAGGAACATGTCCGGCGGCTCGACCACGTGGTCGTCAATGCTCACCAAAATCAGGTCATCGACCTTCATCAAACAGTCCTCTCCCGCGCCGCGACTCGAGCCGAACTCGGTCAGCCGCCGCACTCCGTGGTGGTTTCGAGCAGTCGTGGAATCGGCGCCGGGTCCAGTTGGAGGGCGTCCGACATGTGCAGCTGCCCCGCGTTGGCGATCATGTTGTCCAGAATCGCCTGCAGGTCGTCGCCCTCGATCTCGTAGATGGCGACGTAGGGTCCGTCGGCGGCGACGGGCCGCAGCCGGCGCGCCGACACGAATCCGTCCAGCGCTACGAGCTCACCGAGGTGCACCTCGTCGTACCAGGTGTTGTACTCCTGTTCGCGCTCGGGCGAACTGGGCCGACTCTCCACGAGGATGATGCCCTTGGCCATCGTCGCCACCTCTCTCTGACTGCTACTCGTAGCGCACCGTGACCGAGTCCGTATCCGGAACGCCCTGGCACGTCAGAATGTAACCCTCGGCGACCTCATCCTCTTCGAGAGCGTCGTTGACCCGCATGGTGGCACGGCCCTCTTCGAGCTTGGCCATGCAGGTACCGCAGTTGCCGGCCTCGCAGCTGAACGGAGGTTCCAGCCCGGCCCGCCGCGCGGTCTCCAGCAAAGTCTCGCCCGGCACTTTGGGCACCGAGACCTTCTTGCGGTCGAGATGAATCGTCACCGTGCCGGCGCTGGCGCCGTTTGTCGCCGGATCTGCCACCCGTCGGGTCTCCTCGATGATCCGGGTGACCGTCACTGAGACCGCCCCCTCCCGTACTTGCATTCTTCAGTATAGAGAATACTATTCTCACGAAGCGATAGCATCTTCTCAAGACTGTATGGATGTCGGGTCAGCCCGGTCTGTCAGGGAAGGACGGGACGTGACCGAGCCGGCGGCGCTCGTGTTCGAGGAACGGCGATTTAGCGCGCCCGAACTCGACGCGTTGGCCGACGGATGGGCCGCGACTCTGGCAAAAGACGGGGTCACGGCAGGTCAACGCGTCGCCGTCATGGCCTCCAACCGGCCCGAGTTCCTCGCCGCCGTGCTGGCGATCTGGCGACTGGCCGCCACGGCGGTGCTCATCAGCCCCGCGTGGAAGCGTGACGAGGTGGACCATGCGCTGTCCCTTACCAACCCCGAGCACGCCGTCGGCGACCAACCGGTGCTGGCCGGTCTGATGCCGATGCTGCACATGGACGAGCCGGTCGCGCCCGCGGAGCCGACAGCCGGTGCACCGCCGCCTGCGAGCGACGCGGCGCTGGTGTTCAGTTCCGGCACCACCGGCCTGCCGAAGGCCGTCCGGCACACCCACGCCTCGCTGGATGAGGCGGTGCGGCACTGGCGCCAAGCGCTGCAACTGACCCACCGCGACCGGATCCAGGTTGCGACGCCGCCGTCACACATCCTCGGGCTGTTGAACCTGCTGACCGCCCTGAAGGCCGGCGCCTGCGTGCGGCTGCACCCCCGGTTCGACATCGAGCGGGTGCTGCGCCACATCGAAAGTGACCGCATCACAGTGGAAATGGCGGTCGCCCCCATCGCACTGGCCATCGCGTCGCATCCCGACCTAGAGTCCTATGACCTGTCGTCGCTGCGCTACATCATGTGGGGTGCCACCCCGGTCAACGTCCACGTCGCGCAGACGGTGACCCGGCGCAGCGGAGTCGGGTGGCTTCCGGCCTACGGAACCACGGAATTGCCTGTCGTGGCGTGCAATCCGATCGATGGCCCTCGCCTGGACACCGTTGGGCGGGCGGTGCCCGGCGTCGACGTGCGGGTCGTTTCGCTGGAGACCGGTGAGCCGGTCGGCGCGGGCGAGGTCGGTGAGATCCAGGCCCGGTCGGCATCGCTCATGGCCGGCTACCTCCCGGGCGAGGCGACTTCCGAGGCGGTCCGCGACGGGTGGTACCGCACCGGGGATGTCGGCTGGCTCGACACCGGCGGTTGGCTGCGAATCACCGACCGCCTCAAAGAGATGATCAAAGTGCGCGGTTTCCAGGTCGCCCCCGCCGAAATCGAGACGGTGTTGCACGGTCATCCGGCCGTCAAAGACTGCGCGGTGTTCGGGATTCCGGACGGACTCAACGGCGAAGCCGTGGTGGCCGCGATCGCCGCATCCGAAACCGTTGACACCGCGGCGGTGGCCACCGAATTGACCGCCCGGGTGGACGAAAGACTGGCTTCATACAAACATCTGAGCCGGGTCGTGTTCGTCCCCGACATTCCTCGCCTGCCTTCCGGCAAGGTGCTGCGCCGAGTGCTGAAGGAGCGTTATGGATGTACGTCTGACAGCTGAACAACAGCAATTGCGCGATGCCGCCGCCAAGCTCGCCGACGATCTCGGGCCGCCGACGGTGCACGATCTCGACGACCAGAGCCGAATCACCCGTCTGGACAAGCAGATCGAGAACACCGGCTGGCGGTCGCTGCGGTCCGACGGTGCCTCCGGTGTGGAGGTGGCCATCGTGGCCGAGGAATTCGGTCGCAAGCTGGTCGACACACCGTTCCTGGGTCCCGTGCTCGCCGACGACCTGGGCCGCCACGTCGGCGCTGACGTATCGGCGGCGACGGTGGCGGTCGACGATCGAGTGATCGATGCCCGCGGCGCCCGGCGCGCCCTGTCGCTGTCGGGCGGCACGGTCCGCGCCGTCGATGTGCAGGTTTTTCCGCGGAGCGTCGACCTCACGCGGGCCGACGGCACTGTCGCGGGATCAGCGGAGACGTTGGGCGAGGTGTCACCCGAGGTCGCCGAACAATGGCGGGCGCTCGCGCTGGTCGCCACGACGGCGGACCTGGTGGGCATCGCCCGCGGCGCCCACGCGGTCGCGACTGACTACGCGAAAATCCGTGAACAGTACGGCATGCAGATCGGGTCGTATCAGGCCATCGCGCACTTGCTGGCCGAAAGCCTTGCGCTGATTGAGGGTTCGGTGAGCGTCCTGCGGCATGCCGCGTGGGGCGTCGACGAGCTGGCCCCCGCCGAGGCCATTCGGGCCGCCCAGATCGCAAAGGTCTACTGCGCGCGCGCCACCCGCACCGTCTGCGAGACGGCCATCCAAGTGCACGGCGGTATCGGCAACACCTGGGAATGCGTCGCGCACGTCTACCTGCGCCGCGCTCTCACATCGGCCGAGCTGTGGCCGGTCGCGTTGAAGGAGATCAATCTTGGACTTTCGTGACTCACCCGATGAAGCCGCCTTCCGGGAGCGGTTGCGCACGTGGCTTGCCGCACACGCCAAGGAGTTCTCGGGCTCGGGCGACGAATACTGGGTGCGCATGGCCGACTGGCACCGTGCCTTGTACGAGAACGGCTTTTTCGGCCTGTCCTGGCCCCGCGACTGGGGCGGCCAGGACCTCGCGCCGGTCTACGACGTCATCGTCGACGAGGAACTGGTGCGTGCCGGTGCGCCGCCGCGCCCCAGCGTCGGCTATCTGGTGTACGGCATCGGCGCCCACGCCAGCGACGAACTCCGAAAGCGCTTCCTGCCCGGCATCATCAACGGCACCGAGCGCTGGTGCCAGGGCTTCAGTGAACCGGGTGCCGGCTCGGACCTGGCGTCGCTGACCACCACCGCTCGCCTCGAGGGCGACAACTATGTGGTGAACGGGCACAAGATCTGGACCAGCTATTCCGATGTGGCGGACCGGTGTTTGTTGCTGGCGCGCACCGACCCCGATGCCAAGCGCCACCGCGGCCTGTCCGCTTTCGTTCTGGACATGAAACAGCCTGGCGTGCAACAGCGCCCGCTGCAGATGATCAACGGGGTCACCAATGAATTCGGTCAGGTGTTCTTCGACGATGCGACGGTGCCGGCGGACCGGATGGTCGGCGCTCCCGGTGACGGCTGGGCCGTGGCCATGACGGTCGTCGGGCACGAACGCGAGCCGTCCACGCTCGGCTATGCGGCGCGCTACGGCAAGCTCGTCCGAGAGTTGTTGTCGCGCAACGACGGTGAGGTTCCTGAGGAGCTGGCGTGGGCGGCGGTTCAGTCGGACATGCTGACCCATCACGTCCGGCGGCGGCTCTCCGAACAGCTCGACGGGGTATCGCACGGCTCGGAAGGCTCGCTGGACAAGCTGCTGATGACCTGGGTCGAACAATCCGTAGGGCATGCGGCCCTTGCCGTCGCGGGCACCCGCGATCCCGATCTGCTGAGCGCCTACCTGTACAGCCGGGCGCAGAGCGTCATGGGCGGGACGTCGCAAATTCAAAAGAACATCATCGCTTCACGAATCTTGGGATTGGGAGTCTGACGTGTACGACATGCCTACCGAAATCGACGTTCAGGCCGACGGTGCCCTGCGCATCATCACGCTCAACCGCCCGGATTCGCTCAACTCCGTCAACGACAACCTGCACGTCGGGCTCGCGCGGCTCTGGCAGCGACTCACCGACGACCCCACCGCCCGCGCCGCGGTGATCACCGGTGCCGGCCGGGCGTTCTCGGCCGGTGGCGATTTCACGTACCTGGAGGAGCTGGCGAACGATGCTGAGCTGCGCGCCAAAACCATCCGGGACGGGCGCGAGATCGTGCTGGGCATGGCCCGCTGCCGAATTCCGGTGGTGGCGGCAGTCAACGGCCCCGCCGTCGGGCTGGGCTGCAGCCTTGTGGCGCTCAGCGACATCGTCTACATCGCCGAAAGCGCCTATCTGGCCGACCCGCACGTGCAGGTGGGGCTGGTAGCCGCCGACGGTGGACCGCTGACCTGGCCGCTGCACATCAGTCTGCTGCTGGCCAAGGAATTCGCCCTCACCGGCACCCGGATCAGCGCACAGCGGGCCGTCGAGCTCGGCTTGGCCAATCACATTGCAGAGGACCCGGTTGCGGAGGCGATCTCCAGCGCCAAAAAGATCTTGGAGCTGCCGCAGCAGGCGGTGGAGAGCACCAAGCGGGTGCTCAACATTCATCTGGAGCGGGCCGTGCTCGCCAGTCTGGACTATGCGCTGTCGGCCGAGAGCCAGTCGTTCGTGACCGAGGACTTCCGGGCCAACGTCGCGAAATTCAACGCGGCCAAGAAGAACTGAGGTTGTAGCCGCACGGCGGCCTCAGGCATCATGCCGGCGCAGGAAGCCGCGCATCACCGTATCGAACTTGTCCGGCTCTTCGATGAAGGGCATGTGCGCGCTGGCTTCGAACAGCTCGAACCGTGAGCCCGGTATCCGCTGGTGCATTTCCCGCATGTGTTCGGGCACGCATTCGTCGTATCGGCCCGCGAGTACCAGTGTCGGAACCGCGATTTCGCTGAGCCGGTCGAGCACGTCCCAGTCCCGGATCGTCCCCACGATGTGAAAGTCGCTGGGGCCGAACATGGTCTCGAAGACTTCGGCGCCAATGTTCCGGAACGCATCCTCGAGCTCTTGCGGCCACGGGCGTACCCGGCAGAGGTAGGTCTCATTCCAGGTCCGGATGGCGGCCTGATACTCGGGCGCGTGTGTGCTGCCGGCGGCCTCATGCCGATCGATGGCAGCATGGGTGGCGGGGTCCAGCTCGGACTTCAAGCGCGCCACCATCTTCGCGAACTCCGGAATGGACGCGATGCTGTTGGAAATGGTCAGGCTCGCGGCGCCGGCGGGCGCCGCGTCGAGCACATACTGCTGGGCCAACATCCCGCCCCAGGAGTTGCCGAACAGGTGGAAGCGGTCCAGACCCAGGGCTCGCACCACGGCGTCCACCTCGGCCACCGAGCGCTCCATCGTCCAAAGCTCGCGGTTGGGTGGGCATTTGGAGTTTCCGCAACCGAGCTGATCCCAGAAGATGACCTCGCGCTCCGTGCCCAACCGCCCCAGTGCGCGCAAGTAGTTGTGCGGCAGACCCGGCCCGCCGTGAATGACGAGCAGCGGACGACCCGCGCCGCCACCGGTCCGCTTGAACCACACGTTGCCGCCCGGGACCGCGACCATTCCCTGAGTCATTCACTCACTATCGGTGAAGAAGATTTCTTTGACCTCACGCAGAGCGTAGAACACGAGCACGTAGCCGGCCAGCGGGTCCGCCCACCACCAGCCGGCGATGCTGTTCAGCAGCAGGCCGAGTAGCACGGCGGCGGCCAGCAGGCCGTCGATGAGGGTGACGCGGCCTTCAGTGGTGAGCACGGGGTTGCTCAGGGCGGCACCGGTTCGCGCCTTGCCGGCTGCAAGAGCGAACATCGTCGCCGCGGTGACCGTCGTCCACGCGATGCCAATCGGCGAGGGCTCGGGATGAAAGCCGGCAACGAGGACCATCGTTGATTGCACCATCAGGTACACACCTAGCGCTCCGAAGGCGGCGCCGATGAGCAGCAACGCTTTTCGTCGACGGGCTGCTCCGGTTCCGGAGAGCTCCCAGATCACCACCAACGAGGCGCCGATCTCGATCAGCGAGTCCAAACCAAACCCGGCCAGCGCCACCGATTCGGCCTCGATGGCGGCCGACGCGAGGATAACGATGCCGACCACGTTCCAAGACAGGGTGGCGTATTCCAGGGCAAATCCGCGCCGCAGCAGAGAGCGGCGTGCGGCCTCGTCCAGGTGGCTCATCGGAGTCAGTCTCACATATCCGTGTACCGACATACCATCATGGCCGATATCGTCCATGGACTGTGCAGGAAAGGTCTACGTTGCGGGGTGCGGCTGCCGCAGCAGTGTCGCGTTCCTGGCAGAATTTCTTTGGTGCCGAAGCTGCGGTCCAAATGGGAGGAATGGCAATGACCACAGTCACGAATCCGATCCCGCCGCAAGATCTTTCGGGAATTGTCGGATATCGCTTCATTTATACCTACGCCAACGGGTGGCAGTACGAAATGTACGTCAAGAACGCCGCCACCATCGACTACCGCATCCACTCCGGACATGTCGGAGGCCGCTGGGTCAAAGGCCAGGAGGTCAACCTCGTCCAACTCGACGACGACAGTTTCAAAATTTCCTGGACCGAACCCACCGGCACCTGCGTGGCTGTCAACGTCCTGCCCGCCAAACGCCGCATCCACGGCGTCATCTTCTTTCCACAGTGGATCCGCATGCACGGTGAACGCACTGTCTGCTTCCAGAACGACCACCTGGATGAGATGCGGGCCTACCGTGATCGGGGACCGACCTACCCCATCTACGAAGTCCCGGAATTCGCCTGCATCACCTTGTTCGAATACGTCGGAACTGACGACGAGACCGTCATCGACACCGGCCCCGAACATCTCCCGCCGGGATGGTCGAACCGCACCAGCTAGTGGACCTGCCGCTGCGTCGCGCTCCGCATTCCTGAAGCTTGTTGCGACTGACACTCTCGTAATGTGAGAATAGGATTCTCATGAATGTGCGGATGGCTCTCGCAAGCGCCGCACCTGCTGGTTGAACTGGAGAAGACCGTGCCTGAAGCCGTCATCGTGTCCGCCCTGCGCACCCCCATCGGGACCGCCCGAAAGGGCACACTGCGCGATACCAGCGCGTTCGATCTGGCGCAGCACGTGGTGACCGAAGCGGCCAGAGATCTCGACCCCGCGCAGGTCGACGATGTGATCCTGGGTGAGGGCCTCTACGGCGGCGGCGTGATCGCTCGCCACGCGGCCATCACCGCCGGGCTGTCCCACGTGCCCGGCTTGGCCAACAACCGGCATTGTGCGGCGGGGCAGGCGGCGGTGCAGAGCGCGGCGGCAAGCGTGCGCGCCGGGATGGACGAACTGATCATCGCCGGTGGCGTCAATGCGGCGTCGACGTCGCCGCGTTCGCGCATCGAGGTGGACGGCGAGTGGATCGACTGGTTCCCGCCGACCCACCCGGACCGGCCCGACGCGCCCAACATGGACATGTCGATCACCGTGGGCTGGAACGCCGCGGTCAAGGCCGGCGTGAGTCGCGAGGAGATGGACGCCTGGGCGCTGCGGTCACACCGCAATGCCATCGCCGCCATCGACGAGGGCCGCTTCAAGGAGGAGATCGTCGCGATCGAGACGCCGCACGGCCTGTTCTCGGTCGACGAGCACCCGCGCCGCGACACCACCATGGAGAAGCTGGCCGCACTCAAGCCGCTGCACCCCGAAATCGAGGGCTTTTCGATCACCGCCGGCAACGCGTGCGGCGCCAACGACGGTGCTGCTGCGCTCGTCATCGCCAGCGACCGGCTCGGCATGCCTGCGCTGGCCACCATCCGGTCCTGGGCATCCGTCGGCGTCGACCCGGCGATCACCGGTCTGGCGCCGGTGGAGGCGATACCGAAAGCCCTTGAGCGGGCCGGACTTTCGACCTCCGACGTCGATCTCTTCGAGATCAACGAAGCCTTCGCCGCGATGTGTGTGGCCACCGTCAAACTGCTCGAGCTCGACCCCGACAAGGTCAACGTCAGCGGCAGTGGCTGCTCGCTGGGGCACCCCGTCGCGGCGACCGGAGCCCGGATGCTGGTCACCCTGGTGCACGAATTGCGCCGCCGCGGCGGTGGCATCGGCGTCGCGGCGATGTGCGCGGGCGGTGGAATGGGCTCGGCGACCGTGATCGAGGTCCCGGCTCCATAATGCGTACATGATCATCGCCGACCTGGTTGCCCGCGCGCGCAATGGATCTCCCCGGGCGGCCGGTCGGCTGCTCAGCCTGGTCGAGGGCGACCAGCGCGACGAGGTTCTGGAGAATATCGGTCCCGCACCGCAGAGCATGGGGCCGGTCGTCGGCATCACCGGGCCGCCGGGCGCGGGAAAATCGACGACGGTAGCCGCACTGGTCGCCGCCTACCGCGAGCGCGGCAACCGGGTGGCAGTGCTGGCGGTGGACCCGTCGTCCCCGTTCAGTGGCGGAGCCCTGCTGGGCGACCGAATTCGAATGGCCGCGCATATCAACGACTCCGACGTACTCATCCGTTCGGTGGCCACCCGTGGGCACCTGGGCGGCCTGGCCGCCGCGGTGCCGGCGGCCATCCGGCTGCTGGGCGCGATCGGTTATGACGTGGTCCTGCTGGAGACGGTGGGGGTGGGGCAATCCGAGATCGAAATTGCCGCCGTCGCCGATCCGACCGTCGTCATCCTCAATCCCGGTGCGGGCGACGCGGTTCAGGCCGCCAAGGCGGGTGTGCTGGAAGTCGCCGACATCGTGGCGGTCAACAAGGCGGACCGGGACGGCGCCGAACAGACGGTTCGGGATCTTCGGGCCGAAACCAGCGCGCCCATCGTTTCGCTGATCGCTGCCCGGGGTGAGGGCATCGAAGACCTGATGACCGCCATCGAGGACCACCGCCGAACCGACAGTCGCGCCCGCCGACTGGCCCGCGCCCGAGCGCAGATCCTGTCGCTGGCGCAAACCCGGCTGCGGACCCAGCCCGATCTGGACCGGTTGGCCCAGGCGGTCGTCGATGGCGATCAGGACCCGTACACGGCCGCTGATCAGCTGCTCTCACCTGGGTCGCCCGGATCGGACTGACGGCCCGCTGTCCCCCGATCGGGGGACACGCGCATTCATCACCTTTTCGGACCGATTGGCGGAGGTAGCGGCGCACGCAAGCGCCCTACGTTGAGCGTGTTCAATTCGGCGGCCACGTCGGCCAGCGAGTTAGGAGATCCGGCATGACTCACACACCCCAGACTTCGGCGGCCCTGATCCGCGACGACCGGCTGGAGCTGTACCGCCGAATGTGGGTGCTGCGACTGCTCGACATGGCTCTGGAGGACCTGCGCGTCGACGGCCTGATCGACGACGCCCCGCGAGTGGAATTCGGGCAGGAGGCCGTGGCCATCGGGACGGTTGCGGCGCTTAGGCCGGGCGACCTGGTCAACGCCAGCACCCCGCAGTTCCGGCACGCTCAGCAGGTCGGCCTGGCCCTCCCGCTGGGACCGGCCATCGCCGAAATGATCGGCCCCAAGCGCCGCGCCGGCGGCGGGGCCGCCGACTGGAAACGCTCACTGGCTAACGAGACGGCTCTGGGCCAATCGACCCTGTTCGCGGTGGGCGACGCCAACACTCAGCGTCTGACCGGCGAGGGCGAGGTCAGTTTGTGTGTCATCGGTGGCCGCGACACGCACTCCGTCGAGTTCAGCACCGCTGCAAAGATCGCCGTGCATTGGCGGCTACCGGTGGTGTTCATAGTGGAGAACGTCCGCGGTGGATCCAACGCCCGTCGACGCGCCTACGAAACCGACGCGATGCCCATGTTTCCGGTCGACGGCAGGGACGTTGTGGCGGTGGCCGACTCGGTCGCCGAGGCGGTGCGCCGGGCGAGCATCGGCGACGGCCCCGCACTGGTCGAGGCGATCACCTACCAAACGAATCACCCCGCGGCCGTCGACCCGCTGGTCTTCGCCAGTCGGCAGCTGATCGCCGCCGGCGGCAACCCCAAACACCTCTGCGAGGTGGAACGCGGGGCGCGCCACCTGGTGGCCGAGGCCATGGCGTCGGCGAGAGCATTGGTGCGGGCGCGGCTGATTCCGCCGGTGCCAGATTCGAAGCCCTGGTCGGCCGCTAGCTGAGCAGACCCTGCCGCATGGCCTCGGCGACCGCGGCGGCACGATCGCTGACGCCGAGCTTCTCGTAGAGGCGTTGCACGTGCGTTTTCACCGTCGACGGGGCCACAAAGAGCTCACCCGCCATCGCAGGAATGCTTTGACCGCGGGCGATCCTGTTGAGCACCTCGCGTTCGCGGGCACTCAACACCGGTGCCGACGGTTCCGCACGCTGCCGGATCTCCGCGGCAAGGCCGCCGACGAGCGTGGGCGCCACCACGTCGTGCCCCTGTGCGCAGTCGAGTACGGCCTTGACGATCTCGCTGCGCGTCGAGTCCTTCAGCACGAACCCGGCCGCGCCCTGCTGCAGCGCCTGGTACACGATCGCCGACTCGTCGTGCGCCGAGATCAGCAATACCCGGGTGGCCAATCCCTGCGTTCGCACCGCCGCCGCCACCTGGGCGCCGTCCATGCCGGGCATCCGGTAGTCGAGCAGCGCGACGTCGGGCAGGTGCGACTTGATCAATTCCAGTGCCGCGGAACCGTCTTCCGCCTCACCCACGACGTTCACCGAACTGCTCGACGAAAGCGCGCGCACCACGCCCTCGCGAAAAAGAGGGTGATCGTCTCCGACAACCACCCGCACAGTTTCGGGGGTAGCAGCGCCGACCATGGCGACGAGTGTAGCCGTTTGCCCCACAGCGGCGTTCGCATTTTCTGGGCGGCACGATGAGTCATTTTCCGGTTTGCTTCGGTGTGCCAGACGCGGATGAGTACGGTGATCGGGTGGCGGTCGCCGGTGACGTGGAACTGGAACGGGTGCGCACGGTTCACCAGTTGCGCTCGTACCGCATCGGCTCGGTGCTGCGAATCGGTGTGGTCGGCCTCATGGTCGCGGCCATGATCATCGGCACCAGCCGATCGGAGTGGCCGCAGGAAACCGTGCTGATCGTCGTGTACGCGCTCGTCGCGCTGAGCGCGCTGGGATTGGCTTTCGCTCCGTTCCGTCGATGGATCGGAATGGGCCGACTGGTTGCGATCGGCCGGTTCGAGCCGTTTGTCTTCACCGTCATCGACATCGTCGCGCTTACCGTCTTCCAGCTGTTGTCCACCAACGGGGTCTATCCGCTGCTGATCATGGCGATGTTGCCGGTCCTGTTGGGGCTTGACGTCTCCTCGCGCCGGGCGGCGGTGGTGCTGATCTTCTCGATGCTCGGATTCGCCATTGCCGTGCTGCAAGATCCGGTGATGTTGAGCGGAGTCAAGTTGCCGGAGGCGGGTTTTCGGTTCCTGCTCTACGCATTCCTGTGTTGCGCGGCCTTCTTGGTGGTGCGCATCGAGGAGCGTCATACCCACTCGGTGGCCGGATTGAGCGCCCTGCGAGAGGAATTACTCGCCCAGACGATGAACGCGTCGGACGAGGCGGCGCGCCAGATCTCGGAGTTCATCCACGACGGACCCCTGCAAGACATCCTGGCCGTGCGCCAAGAGCTCGTCGAATTGGATGCGGCGTTCGACGGCGATGAGCGTGTCGCCCGGGCGCTGGCCGGTCTGCAGATGGCGTCGGACCGGTTGCGGCAGGCCACTTTCGAGCTGCATCCGGCGGTACTCGAGCAGGTCGGGCTGGGCGCCGCGGTGCAGCAGCTCGCGGAGTTCACCGCACAGCGGTCCGGCATCGACATCACCACCGACATCGAGTATTCGACGCGCAGTGACATCGATCCCGTCATGTTCGGCGTGGTGCGCGAGTTGTTGTCCAACGTCGTGCAACATGCTGCTGCCCGCAGTGCGACGGTCATGCTCGGGATCACCGAGCAGACTTGCGTTTTGCATGTGGTCGACGACGGCGTGGGTTTCGGCCAGGAGACGGTGGCGCGCCGCCTGGGGGAGGGTCACATCGGTCTGGCGTCGCATCGCGCCCGGGTGGAGGCCGCCGGGGGAGCCCTGTTGTTTCTCGACGTTGCGGTGGGCACCCACGTTTGCGTCGAAATGCCGCTCAAGGACTGACGGCTCCGCGATCGTCGACCTTTGGTGGTCACACGGGTCACGCAGGTACCAGTTTGGCTGGTATGAAGTGAGTTTGGTTTGCGCTATCACAGGCGCTATCACATATGAGACTCACCTATTGGTCGGGCACACAGCCGGCTTGACGGCTACCCAAGCCGAGCGTCTTACTCGCAATCGCTGACGAGTAGGCGGTAGCCGGCGTCGAACGCCGGTTGGTCGAGTAGTTCCGCGTGCCGCTGTTGCCATCGTCCGGAGCGCAGGTCGCCCGCGAGGCGGCCCAGTCCCTCGGCTAGGGCGCCTTCATCGGCATAGGCCAACATGGAGATACCGGCGCGGACGGTTGCGTCAAGGTATGCCTCGGGCCGGCGCCAAAAGGCGGCGCCGAATCCGTCCGTGCAGTCATGCGGTACGGGCACGGTCTGCACGTGCGCTCCTCCCAGCAACTCCACAAGTCGTTCAATCGGTACGTACAGCGCCTTATTGATCTGAGCGGCGTCGGGCAGATATTCACGCAGCAACCAGAAGTCGTCGATCACCGCTTGATCCCAGGTGAAAACCACGATTCGGCGCCGCGCGACGCGGCGCAGCTCGCCGATCCCGGCGGGGAGATCGCTCCAGTGATGGACGGTCAGCAAGGCCATGGCGGCGTCAACGCACTTGTCGCGCAGCGGCAATGCCTCCGCCACGGCCTGGACACACGGGGCAGCTTGCGATGAACGCTGGGCGATCATCACCATGCTCGGCTCGATTGCGGCGACGGTCTGGGCCGGTTCATAGGAGCCCGTGCCGGCCCCGACGTTGACGACGGTGTCCATCGCGGTGAGTGCGGCGTGCACCTGGGAGGCGATCCGCGGGTCTGGTCGGCGGGTACTGCGATACGTGGCGCCGATCCGGTCGTAGGCGACCATCGACTCAGGATGACGCAGTCGGGTGCGGTCGCGCCAGTACGTACCGGGCTACGTCAGGTCGACCGACTTCCCGGTGGCGGCCGCATGGCCCGCTCGGTAACCGAATACCATTGCCGGGCCCAGCGTTCCACCAGCGCCCCCGTAGGCCCGCCCGGTCACCCCACCCATCGCATTGCCCGCGGCGAACAGGCCCGGTATCGGCTCGCCACTGACATGCAGAACGCGGGCATCGTGATCAGTGCGCGGGCCGCCCTTGGTGCCCATCGCACCGATGCTCACCGGCACCGCGTAGAACGGGGCGGTATCGATCGGGCCCAGTGTCTTACCGGCCGGTGTGGTCGCGCTGTCATCGCCCCAGTAGCCGTCGTAGGCGCTGGCCCCGCGGCCGAAGTCGGGGTCCGCGCCGACGGCCACGTGACGGTTCCAGCTCTCGACCGTGCGGGTCAGGCCGTCGGCCTCGATACCGGTCTTGGCGGCCAACTCGGTGAGGCTCGCCGATTCGCAGAACCAGTCCGGGACGGGTTGTCCCGGTTCGATGCCAAGAAACCCGTACCGCTGCAGATGAATCGAGTCGAACACCATCCATCCGCGATCGTTGACGTAGCCGCCGCGAGGATCGAGGTAATGGAAGGCGCCGGCCATTGAGTTGTAATCGCATGCCTCGTTGACGAAGCGCCGGCCCGCCGAGTTGACGATGATGCTGCGCGGCCGTGTTCGCTCCAGCCGCACGCTGCGGCTGCGCGGCTTGCCCTCGATTGTGTCGCCCGGGATTTGCACGATCGGCACCCACCAGGCCTCGCCCATGTTGGCCAGGTCGGCCCCGTGCTCCATCGCCATGCGCAAGCCGTCGCCGGTGTTGTTGGGCGGCGAGACCGCGCCGTGCATGGGGCCGCGCAGAAAGGCTTGTGTCAGAGCGGGATCCCACTCGAAGCCGCCGGTGCCCAGGATGACCCCGTGCCGGGCGCGAACACTGATCGTCTGATCCGGCAAGGCCACGCGCACCCCGGTGATTTCGCCGTCTTCGGCGATGAGGCCTTCGGCCCGGGCGTTGGTGTGTGGGGTCACCCCGGCATCCAGCAGGCCCTTGAGCAGGCCCGCGATCAGCGCGGTGCCGGCGACGCACAGATGGCTGGTTCGTTCGTCGATCGCCGCGTGCAAACGCGCCCTGGTCTCGGCGTCGAAGCCGACGTTGGACCAGTCGGCTGGGAAAGACGTTATCTGCGTTGACCATTCGCCAAGTTGGGCCAGGTCGAAGGGGGCCGCGCTGAGCGACCTGCCGCCGCCCGGCTGCCCTCCCGGCAATTCGGGACGGTAGTCGGGGAATCCGGTCGCGATCTCGAACTGAAGACCGCTGTGTGCCTCGATGAAATCGAGCATCGCCGGCCCGGTGCGCACGAACGTCTCCACCAGCTCGTCGTCCATCGATCCGAGCGACTGGGCACGCAGGTACCGCAGCGCGTCGGCGGGCGTCAATTCGCCGTCGGGAGAACGGTTATGGGCGGGGATCCACACGATGCCGCCGGACACGGCGGTGGTGCCGCCGACCGTTGGGGCCTTCTCGTAGACCTCAACGGAGGCGCCCGTGACGGCCGCGGTCAGTGCGGCGGTGAGGCCGGCGCCGCCACTGCCGAGCACGACGACGTCGACTTCGTGGTCCCATGACATGGACTGCAATCCCTTCAGCTCAGTAGCTCCGACAACTGCTTGGCGGCCTTGACGACCGCATCTTTCCCGCGCATCACGACGTCTTCCCGGTGCGAGATGAGGTTGATGCACGTTGGGGGGGACGGCACCGGCCGGCGCACCCCCACGGCCAGGCCGTAGGTATTAGGTTCGATCTCACCGTAGGTCGTCACCCAACCACGTTCGCGCGCACGGGAAACCAGCTCTCGTTCCCCCGGGCGTGGAGGCATGCAAGCGAGCAGGGCGATCCCGGCGGCGCCGCGGTCCAGCGGGTAGCGGCTGCCTTCGTGGAAGGAAAGCTGGTAGGCGACGTGGCTGGGCACGATGACCGCGATCGCCACCTGCTGGTCGCCTTCGGCGATGAGCAGGGACACGGTGGTGCCGAGCTCATCGGCCAGCGCGCGCAGCGTCGGCAGACTCACTTGCCGCACGTTGCGGTCGAACGAAGCACCGAGCACGGCCAGGCCCGCGGCCGGCCGGTAGCGGCCGTCCTCACCCTTGGCCACCAGCCGGAACTCGGCCAACGTCGTCAGTAGCCGATAGGCGATAGTGCGGTGCACCCCCACCTGATCGGCGAGCTGTTGCACCGTGAGTCCGCCGGGGGAGTCCGCCACCATCTGCAGCGCGCTCAGTCCCCTGGCCAGGGTCTGCGAACCGGTACCGGACCCCGTCACAGCCTTGACAGACCTTCCCACGAGAGCGAAGCTCTATATATAACGCACATTAGTGTGCGATATTAGCACACAAGGTAAGCCGAAAACGAGAACGAGATTTCCCCGATCTGGAGGCCGGACAGCACCGTGGCGGAGTTCGAGAGCATCTGGAGCGATCTCCAGGGCGTCGCGTTTGAGCAGGGCTACCTCGACGCCGGAGGAATACGGACCCGCTACCTGCGTGCCGGTGATCCGGGCAAGCCGGTGCTGATGCTGCTGCACGGGTCCGGTGGCCACGCCGAGGCCTACGTCCGCAATTTGGGCGCGCACGCCGAGCATTTCTGGACCTGGTCGATCGACATGCTGGGCCACGGATACACCGACAAGCCGGGTCATCCGCTGGAAGTCGCGCACTATGTCGAGCACCTGATGGCGGTGCTGCGCACCATGGGCGTGGACCGCGCCTGCATCAGCGGCGAGTCGCTCGGGGGCTGGGTGGCCGCCCGTACCGCGGTCGACCATCCCGATGTGGTTGAGCGGTTGGTGCTTAACACCGCCGGCGGTTCACAGGCCGATCCCGTGGTGATGCAACGGATCATCACGCTGTCCATGGCCGCCGCCGAGAACCCGACCTGGGAGACGGTGCAAGCGCGCATCAAATGGTTGATGGCCGACAAGGCGAAGGACTACGACGACCTGGTGGCCAGCCGCCAACGGGTTTATCGCCAACCGGGATTCGTCTCCGCGATGAGCGACATCATGGCGTTGCAGGATCCGGAGATCCGCGCGCGCAACATCCTCGGACCGGACGAATACGGGTCGATCATCGCCCCGACGCTGGTGCTGTGGACCAGTGACGACCCCACCGCCGACGTGACGGAGGGACGTCGCATGGCGTCGATGATTCCGGGCGCGCGCTTCGAGGTGATGCCCGGTTGCGGCCACTGGCCGCAGTACGAGGACCCCAAGACGTTTAATCAGTTGCATCTCGACTTCCTGTTGGGCCGGTGATGGTCGCCCCGGGGCAGGAGGTACCTGACATCGAGACCGACGTGCTCGTGGTGGGCGCGGGACCGGTCGGCTTGACGCTCGCCAACATCCTTGGCCTGCAGGGCATCCGGACGATGGTGGTCGACGAGCGGGACAGCCTCATCGACTACCCCCGCGGAGTCGGCCTGGATGACGAGGCGCTGCGGACCTTCCAGTCGATCGGGCTGGCCGAGCGGGTGCTGCCGCACACCGTGCCCAACCAGATTCTTCGGTTCGTCGACGCCAAGCGTCGCGTGCTCGCCGAAATGGCGCCGCCGGACGCACGTTTCGGGTGGCCGAAGCGAAATGGCTTCGTGCAACCGCTCGTGGACGCCGAATTGCTGGCCGGGCTGGGGCGATTCGAACACGTCCAGGTGCGGTGGGGACGCCCGATGACGGCATGCCAGGAAAGCGCCGACGGGGTGAGCGTCGAACTCGGTGGCGCCGACAACGACGGTGACACCTCACGCGTGCGGGCCCGCTACGTGATCGGGTGCGACGGCGGCCGCAGCATGACCCGCCGGGTGATGGGTGTGTCGTTCGACGGAACCACGTCGCCGACCCGGTGGCTGGTGGTCGACATCGCGAACGACCCGCTCGGGCACCCGAACAGTGAGGTGGGCGCCGACCCCGAACGCCCATATGCCTCGATCTCGATCGCCCATGGAATCCGCCGCTTCGAATTCATGATTCACGCCGACGAAACCGATGAGCAGGCCGAAGATCCCGCGTTCCTGACGCAGATGCTGGCCCGGATGGTGCCCCACCCCGAGCGAGTCGACGTGATCCGGCGCCGGGTGTACACCCACCACTCGCGGATCGCCGGGGCGTTCCGCCAGGGCCGGCTGCTGCTGGCCGGCGATGCCGCCCACCTGATGCCGGTGTGGCAGGGCCAGGGATACAACAGCGGGATCCGCGACGCGGCGAACCTGGGCTGGAAGCTCGCCGCGGTGGTGACTGGGCGGGCCGACGACAAGCTGCTGGACACCTATGACGTGGAACGCCGCAAGCACGCTCGCGCGATGATCGACCTGTCCACCATGGTGGGCCGGGTGATCTCGCCGACCAACCGCCGCGTGGCGACCGCGCGTGATCTGTTGGTCCGCTCGGCGTCAATTGTCCCGTCGCTCAAGCGATATGTGCTGGAGATGCGGTTCAAGCCGATGCCGCGCTATGAACACGGCGCCGTCGTACACGCCTCGCCGGGCAGCACCGATTCGCCGGTGGGAACTCTGTTCATCCAGCCCCGCGTCGACACCCGGGACCAGCAGAACGTGTTGCTCGACGACGTACTCGGTTCCTGGTTCGCCGTGCTGTGCTGGAACAACAACCCACGCAAGATTCTCGGCGATGTGGCGTTCGCGAACTGGAAAGCCGTGGGCGCCCGGTTCTTTGCACTCCGGCCGGCGACCCAACTGCACTGGACCGGACACGACGACCCCGATGTCGTGGTCGTGGGTGACCGGCACGGCGGCCTCAAATCCTGGTTCGACACCCACGCCGACTCGGTGCTGTTCCTGCGCCCGGACCGGTGCATCGCTGGTGCCTGCATCGCTCAGCGCGCACCCGACCTGAGCGCCGCACTCCTCGACGCACTCACACTCACGCCGCGAGGGGGTGATTTGCAAAGTGGCACTGGCTCTGTGCTGTATGTCGCACAGCCCTCTCCTGAATCTTCCGGGGCCGTCGCAGGACCTGCTTGACGACATCGAAGGCGCGATCGCGGCAGCACGCGGCTTCGTCGAGAAGTATGACCCCGAACTGGTGGTCAGTTTCTCGCCGGATCATTACAACGGCTTCTTCTACAAGGTGATGCCACCCTTCTGCATCGGCACCAGCGCCTGCGGAGTCGGCGACTACGGCACCCATGCCGGCCCGCTGAACGTGCCGGAAACGCTTGCGACCGAATGTGCGAAGGCGGTCCTCGACGCGGGCGTCGACGTCGCGGTGTCGGCCAGCATGGACGTGGACCACGGCACGGTCCAGCCGCTGGAAAAGCTCTTCGGTGACGCCACCGCCCGTCCCGTGATACCGATCTTCGTCAACGCCATCGGCGTTCCGCTGGGCCCGATGCATCGCTGCCGTGCGCTCGGCAGGGCCGTCGGCGGCTATCTGGCCACCCTGGACAAGCGAGTTCTGATCCTGGGATCGGGTGGGCTTTCGCACAGCCCGCCGGTGCCGACCCTGGCGACCGCGCCCGCGTCGGTGCTGGAGCGCATCGTGCAGGGCCGGCCGATGACGTCCGAGCAGCGGCAGGCCCGGCAAGCCGCCGTCATCGACGCGGCCAAGAGTTTCGCCGCCGGCGACAGCGCGCTGCAGGCGCTCAACCCGACGTGGGACCACCGATTCCTGGAGATCATCGACGGAGGATGGCTGAGCGAATTGGACGGGTGGTCGAATTCTTTTGTCGCCCATGAGGGCGGCAGCTCCGCGCAGGAGATCCGCACCTGGGTGGCGGCATTCGGGGCGCTGGAAGCGGCCGGGCCCTACGAGACCATCGAGCGCTACTACAAGCCCGCACCCGAACTGATTGCCGGTTTCGCCATCAGAACGGCACTTCCGAAATGACGGCGGCACTGGACGGTTTCGATCACGTTGTCGACGTGCTCATCGTCGGGTCCGGCGGTGGCGGCATGACGGCCGCGCTGACGGCGCAGGCCGCCGGGCTTGACGCACTGGTGATCGAAAAGTCGTCCCACTTCGGCGGTTCCACCGCTTTGTCCGGTGGCGGCATCTGGGTGCCCGGGGCTCCCGCGCAGCGGCGGGAGGGCTATGTGCCCTCGCCCGAAGCCGTTGTGGGCTACCTCAAGCTGATCACGGACGGATTGGTCAGCGAAGCCCGGCTGCGGCAATACGTCGAGAGCGCGCCGCAAATGCTGCAGTTCTTGGAGCAGCTGTCCGGATGGTTCGAATTCGTCTGGAAGCCCGGCTACGCCGACTACTACCCCGAACTGCCCGGCGGCTCCGAGCTCGGCAGCACGATCAACGTGCCCGCGATCGATTTGCGGAAGTTGGGTCCCGACGAGCAGAAGCTGCTCGCGCCCCTGGCTCTGGCGCCGAAGGGAATCTGGTTGGGACCAAAGGACCTGCGCACGTTCTATCGGATCAGGCAGTCGTGGGCGGGCAAGGGCGTGCTGCTCAAGTTGATTGCGCGAATGGTCCGGGCGAGGGTGTTCGGGGAGCGGATGGCCGCGATCGGACAGTCACTGGCGGCCCGGCTCCGGCTGGCATTGCGGGAACGCGGCATCCCGCTCTGGCTGGACTCGCCGATGGTGCAGCTGCTCACCGACGTCGACGGGTCGGTCACCGGCGCGGTGGTGGAGCGCGAGGGCAAGGAGCAGCGGATCGGTGCGCGGCTGGGCGTCATCCTGGCGTCCGGCGGATTCGACCACGACCTGGCCTGGCGCAAAGAGCTTCTGCCCGAGGTGGACCAGGACTGGAGCTTCGGCAATCCCGCGGCGATGGGTGACGGCATCCGCGCCGGCCAAAAGGTGGGCGCTGCAACGGATCTGCTTGACGAGGCCTGGTGGTTTCCGGCGATCCAGTGGCCGGACGGCCGTATGCAATTCATGCTCAACGAACGGATGATGCCGGCGCAGTTCATCGTCAACGGCGCCGGCAAGCGATTCATCAATGAGGCGGCTCCCTACATGGACCTCGGTCACGCCATGATCGAGGGCCAGCGATCCGGCGTCACGCACATCCCGTGCTGGCTGATCACCGACCACCGATCGTTCAACCGCTACGTCGTCGGGGGACACCTGCCGATACCCAGGATCCCGGGGGCGCCGGTGCCCACCGGCCGCAAGATCCCGCCGGCCTGGCTGGAATCGGGCGTCGTCAAAGCGGCCACGACCTGGGACGAAATGGCGGCCAAGATCGGCGTGCCCGCGGACCAGCTCGCCGAAACCGCCCGCCGGTTCAACGAACTCGCCCGCAAGGGCCACGACGACGATTTCAACCGCGGCGACAGCGTGTACGACAACTACTACGGCGACCACACCCTGCCCAACCCGAACCTGTATCCGCTTGGTGATCCGCCGTACTACGCCTTCCGGATCGTTCTCGGGGACCTCGGCACCTCGGGCGGTCTGCTGACCGACGAACACGCCCGCGTGCTACGGGCCGACGGCAGCGCGGTGCCCGGCCTGTACGCGGTGGGTAACACGTCCGCCCCGGTGATGGGCCGCAGCTACGCCGGTGCCGGAGCGACCATCGGCCCAGCCATGACCTTCGGCTACGTCGCGGCGAAACACGTTGCGGCGCAAGCAGCCAACCGAGCCATTAATACTCATAGGAGGTAACGATGAAGATCTCGCTGTTCTACGAATTCGCACTGCCGCGGCCCTGGGCGCCCGACGACGAACACGTGATGCTGCAGGACTGTCTCAACGAGGTCGAGGCCGCCGACAAGGCAGGCTTCTCCACCGTGTGGCTGACCGAGCACCACTTCCTCGAGGAGTACTGCCACTCGACGGCACCGGAGATCTTCTTGGCCGCGGCCAGCCAGCGCACCAAGAACATTCGCCTGGGATTCGGCATCATGCACCTGCCGCCGGTGGTCAACCACCCCGCCCGGGTGGCCGAGCGCATCGCCACCCTCGACCTGCTGTCCAACGGCCGCGTCGAATTCGGTACCGGCGAGTCGTCGTCGGTCGGTGAACTCGGCGGATTCAACATCGACCCCGCCGACAAGCGCGCGCAGTGGGAAGAAGCCCTCGAGGTCTCGATCCGCTGCATGATCGAAGAGCCGTTCACCGGGTTCAACGGCGAACACGTCCAGATGCCCGCCCGCAACGTCGTTCCCAAGCCGCTGCAGAAGCCGCACCCTCCGGTCTGGGTCGCCTGCACGCGGCCGGCCAGCGTGCAGATGGCCGCCCAAAAGGCGATCGGCGCATTGAGTTTTGCCTACACCGGCCCAGGACCCCTCACCGAGCGGGTCAACGGTTACTACAAGGAGTTCGAGGAGAACGGCGTGCCGGTCACTCCCCGGATCAACCCGAACATCCTGGCCATCGGCGGGGACCTGTCCATGATGGTGGCCAAGACCGACGAGCAGGCGTTGCAGCGGCTCGGGCAGGGTGGCGGCTTCTTCTCGTTCGGCATCATGCACTACTACATGACCGGGGTACACACGCCGGGGCGCACCGGAGTCTGGAAGCGCTATCTGGAAGAGGTGGAGAAGGATCCGACGCTGGCGTACGGGCCCGGCCAGGGTGCCATCGGCTCTCCGGCCACGGTGCGCGAGTTCCTGCGCGGCTACGAAGAAAGCGGCGTCGACGAAATCATCTTGCTGCTCAACCCACGCAGTCACGAGGGCACCATGGAATCCATCGAGCTGATGGGCAAAGAGGTGCTTCCCGAATTCATCGAGCGGGACGCAAAGGCCGTGACGGAAAAGGCGAAACGGCTGGAGCCTGTCATCGAAAAGGTGGAGGCGCGCCGCCCGAAATCGACTGCACCACAATTCGACGAGAATTACTCGTTTGGTGGACTCCCGACCGGTCGCGGCGGTAAGTTCACCGCCAGCGAGATCCCCGAAGCCATGGCGGAGATCAACGAGGGTCGCGTGCAGGCGGCGCAGCGCGCAAAGGACCAGCAGAAGTAGCGCCGGACGGCATCTGAGTCGGGAGAATTTCGAGGCGAGCCTTGGGAGACATCGACGAGCTGTGGCGCTACGACGGCCGCCGGGCGGTGGTGACCGGATGTGCTTCCGGCATCGGCGAACACGTGGTGCGCCAGCTCATTGAGCTTGGTGCCGAGGTCATCGGGTTGGACAAACGGCGACCGGACTTCGCGATGGACGAGTTCCATGAGGTCGACCTGGCCGACCAAACGTCGATCGAGTCGGCGGTCGGCGCGGTGACGGGTCAGGTCGATGCACTGTTCAACGTTGCGGGCGTATCGTCCGGGATCGGCGATCCGCCACTCGTCGTGACCATCAACTTCCTGGGCATGCGCCACATCACCGAAGCGCTCATCCCCCAGATGGCCGCGGGATCGTCCATCGTGAGCGTGTCCTCGCTTGCGGCGGCCGCGTACCGCGAGCACCTGCAACAGGTGGCGCCGTTGCTCGACACCGCCGGCATGCGGGACGGCATCGATTGGTGCGAAAGCCATCCCGATGCGCTGGGCACCGGCTACCAACTGTCCAAGGAAGCGATCATCCTGTACACCATGCGCAGCGCAACGCCGCTGGGCGCGCGCGGAATCCGCATCAACTGCACCGGACCCGGGGTCACCGAGACGCCGATCCTGGACCAGCTGCGCACGGCGTACGGACAGGGCTTCCTCGACGACATTCCCAAGCCGCTGGGCCGCGTCTCCGGTCCCGCCGAGCAGGCCGCGGTGCTGCTCTTCCTGAATAGCAATGCCGCCAGCTATATTTCGGGCCAGATTCTGTGGGTCGACGGCGGAAACGTGGGCGCAGCGATCGCTCGCGAACTCGAGGAAGGGCGTGCTCCGTGGCCACTGTGACCGACTTCCGCCGGGTCGCTCGCGAAGTCAGCAACTGGGGCCGGTGGGGTGATGACGACGAACTGGGCACGCTGAACTTCATCACCGAGGAAAAGGTCAGTCAGGCCGCGAGTCTGGTCCGGCATGGCAAAGTGTTTCCGCTCGGAGTGGACTTCGGTTCGTCGGGGCCACAGGGCGCCTTCGGTTTTCGGCACAACCCCATGCTTCTTATGACCGTGGACGGCGGGGATGCGAGCTCGCTTCCCCAGTACGGTCCCGGGTGGACGCAGAACCCGACGGCAACGCAGCTGGGTAACTACTTCGTCGACAACCTGTTTCGGTTCAACGAGGACATGATCATCATGCCGCTACAGGCGGCCACCCAGTGGGATGCGCTGTCGCACGTCTACTACGAAGGCAAACTCTATAACGGCTTCCCGTCGAATTCCGTGACGAGTATGGGCGCCTACCACTGCAGCATCGACAAGGTTGATGTCAAAGGCATCACTTCGCGAGGCGTGCTGCTGGACCTCGTCCGCCACCGTAACGCGGAAGTCTTCCTCGAACAGGGTAAACCGATCACCCCGCAGGAACTCGATGACGTCGTGCGCGCGCAGGACGTGACGATCGAGAGCGGCGACATCGTGCTGATCCGCACCGGCTGGTGGACAAGGTTCCTGCAGACGGGCAACAAGACGGAGCCATTCTCCGGTCTGCACTGGCGTTGTGCCTCGTGGCTGCACGACCATGACGTCGCGGCGGTCGCCTCCGACAATCTCCAGGTCGAGGACCTGGTGATCGATGTCGAGGGCGCATTTTTGCCCATGCACCTGCTGTGCTTGCGCGATATGGGGCTCATGCTGGGTGAGTACTGGGATCTGACCGCACTGGCGGCCGACTGCGCCGCCGACGGCGTCTACGAGTTTCAACTCATCGCACCACCGCTGAGATTCGTTGGGGCAGTGGGCTCACCGGTGAACCCGATCGCGATCAAATGATGCAGCGCAAAACCCTGTCGGTTGACGGCCTGGCGACGAGTTATCTGGAAGCCGGCGACGGCCAACCCGTGGTATTGCTGCACGGGGGTGAGTTCGGCGCCGGCGCCGAACTCGGCTGGGAACGCAACATCGCCGCGCTCGCCGGGCGGTATCGAGTCCTGGCGCCCGACCAGTTGGGCTTCGGGGAGTCCGCCAAGGTCATCGACTTCGTCGACGGCCGCGGGATGCGGATCCGGCATGTGGCGCGCTTTTGCGAACTGCTCGGCGTCGACTCGGCGCACTTCGTGGGCAATTCGATGGGCGCCATCAATCTGCTGACCGACGCCACGTCGGACACACCGCTACTCCCGGTGCGCAGCTTGGCGATCATCTGCGGCGGTGGCGAGATCCAGCAGAACGAGCATTTCGAGGCGCTGCAGAACTACGACGCGACGTTGCCCGCGATGCGCCGCATCGTCAAAGCGCTGTTCTTCGACTCCGGCTATCCCGCCGACGACGACTATGTGCGCCGCCGATACGAGTCGAGCACCGCACCGGGAGCATGGGAAGCCGTCGCCGCGGCCAGGTTCCGCCGCCCCGGCGCCACACCGTCCGCAACCCCTCCAACCAGCCGAGCCTACGAACGCATCGGCGTGCCAACGCTTGTCGTCGAAGGGGCGGGGGATAAGCTCCTTCCGACCGACTGGGCCGCCGAGATCGCCAAGCAGATCGATGGGGCTCGCTCCGTTGTAGTCGACAGGGCTGGGCACTGCCCCCAGATCGAGCAGTCGTCGGTGGTCAACGACTTGCTGCTGGATTTTTTGGGCGCACTCTGAACGTCAGAAGACGTAATCCAGGCGGGTCATCATTCCGGCCGCCTGGTGATAGGTGTTGTGGCAGTGCATCACCCAGGTTCCGGGGTTATCGGCAACGAGGACGGCGAGAAGCCTTTGCCTGGGCAGCACCACCACGGTGTCCTTACGAGGACCCGGGCTTCCGTCGGCCCTGATCACCTGGAAAGTGTGACCATGCAGGTGAATTGGGTGATACATCATGGTGGCGTTGTCGAACGTGATGGTGGGCCGTTGGCCCTGCTGGACGTGCAGCGGATTCGTCTTGCCGTAGGGCTCACCGTTGATCGTCCAGTTGTATTGCATCATGTTGCCGCCCAGGACCACGGGGAGATTGAGGCTGGGATCGGGGCGTCCAAGGTTGACCGGCGTTGTGGCCGTGAACATCTCGACGGTGCCCACCCGCTTGGTGAGTTCGCCCGGCTGGAATTGCGGGTCGGGGGCGCTGCCCGAAGCCGTCGACAACAATGCGCGGGCCAGGCCGTTCTTGCCTTCGGCGACGGCGACCAGTGGGAAGACACCGTCCGAGGCGGTCACGCTGACGTCGTAGCGTTCGGCCATTCCGATGAGCAGCGCGTCGACTTGCGTGGGCACCACGGGGTAGCCGTCGGTGTGAGTCACCGTCATCGCGTGGCCGCCGAGTGCGACCCGGAAGGCGGTGTCGGAGGCGGTGTTGATGAAGCGGATCCGGATGCGTTGACCCGGATTGGCATTAAACGTCGTGGGGGAAGCGGGGATTCGCCCGTTGATCAGATAGTACGGGTAGGCGATATCTCCGGCGTCGCCACCGAGCAGGTCGCTGGTGCCGACACGAGCCGCCGCGGGCGGCGGTGGGCTTGTCGAGGTGGTCGGGCTGGTCGACGTCGTTTCGGACGATGTCTCGGTTGTCGACGTCGTCTCGGTCGTCGTTTCGGGCGTGGTCTGCGGAGGCTTGTTCGGGTTGCTCAGTTCGCTGTAGAGCTGCTGCGGGCTCTTCCCGACGCCGTCGGTCCAATCGTCAAGGACGACGATCCATTCGGCGTCGTAGTTGCCCTCGGTCGGGTCGTCGACGATGACCGGCAGATAGAGACCGGTGTCCTCGTCCAGGCCGGTGTGCGGGTGCGCCCAGTAGGTGCCCGAATTCGGCACGGAGAACCGGTAGGTGAAGTCGTGGCCGGCCGCGATGTTGGGTGTGGCGGGCTCGGCGCCGTCCATATCGTTGCGCAGCGCGATGCCGTGCCAATGCACCGACGTCGGATGATCGAGCCGGTTCGCCACAGTCACCTCGACCTCGTCACCGATGCGGGCCCGGATCGCCGGGCCCGGGATGCTGTTGCCGTAGGCCAGCGTGCGCACGACCGGCCCACCCAGGTCGACCTCGACTTGCTGGGGGGTGAGCATGGCGGTGACGGTGCGGCCGCTATGCGGACGGGCGGCCTCGGTTTCGGCGATGGCGGCGGTCAACCGTGCATTGCCCGTCGGCTCCGGTTTGGATTGGCTGCACGCCGTCAGCGCCAATCCACCGGCGATGCCTGCGGCCATGAAACCGCGTCTGGTGAGCCGAGTTCTGTCGACAGGGACACCGCTTATGGGCTGCACGGGCGATCGGTGCTCCTCGTCTTTGGCTCACGCTGACGTTCTCGTGCTTGGATGCTAGGCGGAGCGCAACCGCGAGCGCTAGACCCTCCGATGATCGCGCGAAGGCATACCCCCGGGGACGGTGACAGTACGCAATCACTTCAATGTGATTCCGCGTAAACGTATCTGGGGACAGCGAGCGATACTCGATGGTGCCACTCGCGCACTTGTGGACCTACTGGGCGCCGCTCGCTGCCTGCGCGGCCATCCAGTCGCTGAACGTGGTGGGGTAGACGGCCACTTCTTCGTCGTCGGTGGGAACGATGCTGCGGTCGTCGAGCACCGCACCGTAATAGCGGGCATCGTTATCTGTCACCACGGTGCGCGCATCACCGGTGGCCGCAAACCGCGTGCGGATGAAGTCGTCCATCCCATGCTTTTCGGGACCGGCGATGTTGATCACCGCGTTGACCGGATCGCTTGTCGCCGCGCGGGTGACCGCCAGGGCAACATCCGCAGCGGCGATCGGCTGGAACGCCCCGTGCGGGGCGCGGACGGTGTCGCCCTGGGCGAACGAATCAGCAATGCCGTCAACGAATTCGAAGAACTGGGTTGCCCGCACGATCGAATACGGCTGTCCCGATTCCACGATCACTTTTTCCTGTGCAACCTTGGCTCGCATGTAGCCACTCTCAGCTGCCCGGTCGGCGCCCACGATCGACAGGGCGACGTGATGCTGTACGCCCGCGGCCCGCTCCGCGTCCAGCAGGTTGCGGGAAGACGTGGTGAAGAAGTTCAGGACATCGTCGTCGGCCCAGGACGGCGAGTTGGACACGTCGACGACCGTGTGGACTCCCGCGACGGCGTCGGCGACACCTTCACCGGTCACGGCATTGACGCCCGTGCTCGGCGACGCCGGGACCGCCTCGTGTCCCAGCTCGGTGAGCCTGGCGACGACCTGTGACCCGATCAGCCCGCTGCCACCTATTACCAACACCTTCATGATCACGCCTTTCCCGTTTCCCGACGAACTGGCCTTCCCAAGCATGGCGCAGACCTCGGCGGGCGGGAACCCCGGAAGATCCGCGGTCATGCCGCATACGGGACACCCGTCTGCCGCCGCATTAAATCAGTTGCTTGACTTAACGCGCCATGCGCCGATTAACTCGTCGTGTGGTTAATGAATTGGATGGCAAGGTCGCCATCGTCACCGGCGGGTCCTCGGGCCTCGGTCGCGGCCTTGCGGAGCGGTTTGTGGCCGAGGGCGCGAAGGTGGTCATCGCCGACGTCGAGACCGACCGAGGGGAGACTCTGGCAAAATCGCTCGGTGTCAACGCCGTCTTCCGCCAGACCGACGTCTCGGATCCCGAACAGGTGGCAGCCCTGGTGGGCGGTGCGGTCGAGAAGTTCGGCGGTCTGCACGTCATGGTAAACAACGCCGGCATCTCGAGCCCGCTGCGCATGCTGCTTGACGACGACCTCAGCGATTTTCACCGCGTGATGGGAGTCAACGTGCTGGGCGTGATGGCGGGTACCCGAGATGCCGCGCGGCACATGGTCGAACACGGCGGCGGGTCGATCATCAACATCACCTCGATCGGCGGCATTCAGGCCGGCGGTGGTGTGATGATCTACCGCGCATCCAAAGCGGCCGTCATTCAATTCACCAAGGCCGCCGCAATTGAGTTGGCGCAACACGAGATTCGGGTCAACGCCATCGCCCCCGGCAACATCCCCACCCCGATCCTGGGGAAGTCGGGGGCCGGCATGGACCCCGAGCAACTGAAGCAGTTCGAGGCGCGGATCCGCGAGACGATGCGGGAGGATCGGCCGCTCAAGCGTGAGGGCACGCCCGACGACGTCGCCGAGGCGGCCCTGTATTTCGCCACCGACCGCTCGCGCTATGTCACCGGCACCGTGCTGCCGGTCGACGGTGGGACCGTGGCGGGCAAGCCGATTCGATCCAAGAAGCGCGACGGATGACCGAACTGCTCGATAGTGGCACTGCGGTCACGTTCGAGCCGCTGCGCGGACCGGACGTCCGTCGGCGTTGCGGCTGATGAGGCCCTTGTCCGCGAAGGCGGACAGCCAGCCATCCATCGGCCACCATCCCCAACGTCGATGGAAGATCGCGGCGTTGCGCAATATGTCGTCCAGGTGGTCTACGGGGGGGTCGGTGACCGCGTGGTACTGGTGGAATGCGTGTGCCCCACCAACCCACCGCATCGGAACTCGTCGCGCCGCCGCGCATTGCCCGAAGTCGGTGTCCTCCGCGCCGTAGCCGCGGTACAGCTCACAGAATCCGCCGATTCGCTGCCAGGTGGCGGCTTTCACCGCGAACGACAGCGACCAGAACAGTGCGTAGTCCGTCGTGGAAACGACGGCGCCGTCTTGCGGCGCGGGCCGGGCGCGATGCGGTCGGGGTTTCGACCGCACCTTCGAGATCACGTAGCCGCCCGGGCCGGGGGGTGGCAAATAGGTGACAGGCCCGTTCAGGATCGCGTCTTCGTGCTCGGATTCGCCTGCGACGCGGTGGTAGCGGTCGAGTAACTCCGTGCCGGGGATGCAGTCGACGTCGAGAAACACCAAGAGCTCTGCGGCATTTCGTACCGCCGTGGTCGCGCCCACGTTGCGCCCCATCGCCAACGGCAACGGGTGGGAGGCCGGGTAGTCAACCACCGTCGCCGACGCGCCAAGCTCAGCGACGGTGGCCGCGACGGTGGAGTCATCGAGCGCGACCACAATGTGCATGTCCGGCCGCAGCGTGCCGGAGGCCAGGCCTTCGAGCTGCCGGCGCAGGTGGGTGCCTCGGCGGTGAACAACCGTGATGACGGCGGTCCGCACTATGTGCCTGGCCTGCAACGACGGGCCGTCGACTCGATCGCTTCGGCGGCGCGGTTGGCGGCCCCATCCACTTCCCAGCGCCGCCACCGCTGGGGATCGGTCGCGGTCGCGGCAGTCAGCAACGCGGGCCACGCACGTGGATCAGGTATGCCTTCGACGACCACCGTAAGCCGGTGGCGCTTGAGCACCCGGGCCGTGGCCCGCTGCTCATCGAAGGGACGGGGTTGCGGGAAGACTGTTGCGGGCCGTCTCGCGGCGGCGACATCGGCAATACAACTCTGACCCCCGTGGGTTACCACTACATCCGCCTCGCGGATTTCGCGCCACGGATCATGCTTCCATGATCCGCCGCTACCGCCGAGCGTCGTCCATGAATGGACCGAATGTGCTGCGGCGCAGTCTTGTAGCGATGCGCCGAACGTGTCGCTGGCTCCGCTCAACACGAGTACCCGGGTCTCCTTCAACGGCTTGGCTGGTATCGACGATCCGGATCCGGCGTCACAGCCGTCGCGGCCCTCGAAACGGCTGATCCCACCGACGTAACTCGTTTTCTCGTCCCATTGCCGCAGCCATGACGGGACACACAATGCTCGCGGCCAGGCCGCCACGATGTGATCGGCGAGCCGGTGCACCAGCACGTGCGGGGCATCCACCCGGTTGCCGGGCAACGCCATGACGATCACCGGCACGCCGAGCAGCCGAATGAATACCGCCACCTCCACCGAGACATCAACCACGACGGCTTCGGGCCGCGCATCGGATACCCACCTGGCGATCTCATTCATCCGCGCACTGAACCCGGCGTCGTGATGGGGCGCCCAATGCAGCGCGCCGTGTGCGGTCGTCTCGCGCTGCGGTCCCGCGTCATCGCGCGGCAGCCTCACGACCATCGAAAACGGGTGTGGCTCGGGAACATCCAGTGACGTGAGGGCTGTCACCGGGCGGCGCATCCGGCCGCAGATGCTGATGGCCCGCGCCAGATGTCCGAAACCCTGGTGGTGAATGTAATACCCGATCATCTTGCCTGCCCGCGAAGTCGTCCATCATTTGTCGGTACATGTCGGTGTAGGCGGTCACCATCGAGTCCGCCGAGCAGTGCCGAATAGCGTGTTCGCGCACCTTCTTTCGTGACAGCGTTATCGCGGCGGGAATGGCGTCCGCCATCGCGGTGACGTCACCGGCAGCGACGAGCCGTCCCGACGAGGTGCTGATGAGCTCGGGTATACCCCCGAGGGCAAACGCCACAACGGGGGTGCCGCACGACATCGCTTCGGCGACGACAAGGCCGTAAGGCTCGTCCCAGGTCGGGGTGACAAGCGCCGCGGCGGCATGACCGACCAAGTGGGCCAGACGCTCATGGTCCAGATGGCCGGCATATCGAACACAACCGTGCAAATGAGGCTGGATATGGCCGAGGAAGTACTTGCGATCGGAGATCGGGCCGGCGAGTACCAAAGGCCTGCAAGCCCGTCGGGCCGCTTCGATTGCCAGATGGGGTGCCTTTTCCGGGGTGATCCGGCCAAACCACACCAGGGAAGCCCCGCCAGGGCCGAGGGGCCACTGGCCAGTGTGGATGCCGTTGGGAATCACCGTGATATCGCCGGTGAGGTTTTCCCACGCCGCCGCGGTGTGTTGGGAAACGGCCGCAAACCGGGTGCCTTGTCCAGTGCAGGCGCCGATCGCCGACTCGAGCCACGGGGTTGGCGGGGTGTGCACCGTGGTCAGCATCGGGGTGGACAGGGCCGACGCCATCGCCACCGGCAGGTAATGGAGGCTGTGGTTGTGAATGACGTCGAACTCTTGGCTGCCGGGCCCGGCGAGCCACAACATCAACGACAGGTACGCGTGATGATCGGCCATGAAGGCCGCTGCGGGCATTGATACGTCGCGGCGCGCCGCCTCGGACAAATCCAGCGGACGCACGTCGAGCTTCCGACATTTCAAGCCGGGATCCGAACCGGCTGCCGCGAACAGCGAAACCCGATGACCGCGAGATGCCAGCGCGCGGGTCAGGTGGCAGACATGTGCCTCGAGCCCCCCGGCGAACGGTTGCCGAATCGGGTAGCGAGTCGAGGCGATCAGCGCCACGCGCGGTCGTCCAGTCATCTCAAGATGCTGCGATAGATGGTGCGATGCGTGGACGCCAGCTTTCGTCGTTCGGCGAGCCGCGCCGCCCACCCGGCCCTCGGCGCGGGGCGGCCGGTAGCCCAGCGGGCATATGCCTGGTGGATCGCACGGCAAAGCGACGCTTCGTCGAAGCCCTCCTCGCCGAAGCCGAAGACACCGCAGGGACGTTGCTGGTGATAGAAGCCGCAGCTGGGCGCGACTACGGCGGTTCCGAGATCGTAGCTGGCTTCCAGCCATCCGGAATGGGTGCCGAACCGGTAGGGCAGCACAGACACCGTCAGCGACGCGAGGTATTCCCACAGTTCGGCGTCCGAGAAATACGGGTGCACTCGGACGTGGACGTGCTCGTGTGAGTCGTAGGCCAGCAGCGCCGCGCCGGCCTCCGGTGCGAACCAGTGATTATCGGGATCGAAGATCTCGTCGTGGACATCGACCTGCAGGATCGCGCCGGGCAGCGACTCCAAGATCGCCGTCAGTGCGTGGACGATGGGCAACGGGTCCATGTTGGCGCGCAGGCTCTTGGCGTGGAGGCCGACGACGAATCGCTCGCTACGGCTGCGCGCCTTCTCGATCCATTCCTTTTCGAGCACATGAGGATGCGGTAGTACCCTGGCCCGCCGTCCCCAATTGTCCCAAATCAGCTGTGCGGCACCCGGTGTCAGCGTTATGAGTTCATCGGCGGCGGAAATCAGGACGTCCTGTTGCGCGGTGTGGGCTTCGGGCTCCGGGTGGTGCGGATTACGCAAGTCGTGCACCGTGTAGACAAGGGGCTTGTCGTTCATCTTGAGCTCCTGGACGACTCCGGCCAAAACCTCGGGACCCACGGCGTCGAATCCGAAGTGGATGTGGAACACGTCGAATCGTGAGTGATTGTCGCTGACCCAGCCCGGCTCCAGCATCAGCGGCGGCCACCAGCCTCCCGGCACGGTACGGCCGTCCGCGGGAACCGGATCATCCAGACGCACAACACAATCCACGTCCGAATCACTGAGGTGGCGAACATAGACGTGTGACGCCGGCACCGAAGCGACGCGCAACAACTCGCCCTCTTCCTAAAACAGTGGGGCAGCCGCGCAACCTGGCGGCACTGTCCCGTCAATCGAGAACCAGAACCGTTCCTGCGGTCTGAAGAACAGTGCCAAGCTGCAGTACCCGCGATCCGCACGTCCAAACTGGGGGCCCGCGGCCATGCAGCGGTCAGCTTAAATCAATCACTTGACTTAAACTCTGCCACGGGGTTGACTGAGCAAATGACCACCGCCGGCCGGACCGTTCGCACGGAACGGGCCAGTTCCACCCAGGAGGCGATCCTGGCGGCGGCCGAGCGCCTGTACGCCGAGCATGGCATGTTCGCGGTGTCCAACCGGCAGGTCAGCGAGGCCGCGGGCCAGGGCAACAACGCTGCCGTCGGTTACCACTTCGGCACCAAGGCCGACCTGGTGCGGGCGATCGAGCAGAAGCACCGCGGGCCCGTCGAGCAGCTACGCGAACAGATGGTGACCGAACTGCTCGACACGGGCGGTTCGACCGAAATGCGCAACTGGGTGGCGTGTTTGGTACGCCCGCTCACCGATCACCTGGACGAGTTGGGCAACCCGACCTGGTACGCGCGTTTCGCGGCCCAGGCAATGACCGACCCGGCCTACTACAACATCATCGTCAAGGGCGCGCTCAGCTCCCGGTCGCTGGTCCAGGTCGTCGAGGGCATCAACCGCTGCCTGCCCGAACTGCCGGCCGAGGTGCACTTCGAACGCAACATCATGGCCCGAAACCTGTTGATGCACAGCTGTGCTGATCGTGAACGCGCGCTTGCCGCGGGCGCGGTGACGTCTCATCGTTCATGGCGGGCCGCGGCGTCTGGTCTCATCGACGCGATCGTGGGCCTGTGGCTGGCGCCCGTGACGGCGTACGAGTAAGGACGTGCAGATGAAAGTGACTGTTGACCAAAATGTTTGCGCTTCTTCGGGGAACTGCGTGATGAATGCGCCCGAAGTGTTCGACCAGCGTGACGACGACGGTGTCGTCGAACTGCTCAATCCCAATCCGACGCCCGAACAGGCCGAAGGCGCGCGGCGGGCGGCCGCGGCCTGCCCCGCGCTTGCCATCCACATCGAGGAATGACATGTCAGACACACTGACGAGTACCGCTACGGAGCAGACCTCCGATATCCCGGATTACCCGATGGCCAGGGAGCCGCGCTGCCCGTTCGCGCCACCACCGGACGTCATGGCACTCGCCGAAGTCCGCCCGCTGTCCCGGGTCCGGATCTGGGACGGCAGCACACCCTGGCTCATTACGGGCTACGAGCAAGTGCGCGAACTGTTTTCGGACTCACGAGTCAGCGTCGACGACCGCCAGCCCGGATTTCCGCACTGGAACGAAGGCATGCTGTCCACGGTGCACAAGCGCCCGCGGTCGGTGTTCACCGCCGACGGTGAGGAGCACACCCGATTCCGGCGCATGCTGTCGAAACCCTTCACGTTCAAGCGGGTCGAAAACCTGCGCCCGACCATCCAGCAGATCACCGACGACCACATCGACGCGATCCTCGCCGGACCCCAGCCCGCCGACATCGTCACCGCGCTGGCGCTGCCGGTGCCGTCGCTGGTGATCAGCCAGTTGCTGGGCGTTCCCTACGAAGACGCCGACATGTTCCAGCACCACGCCAACGTCGGCCTCGCGCGCTACGCCACCGGTGAAGACACCGTCAAAGGCGCGATGAGCCTGAACAAGTACCTCGCCCAGCTGGTCGAGGCCAAGATGGAGAATCCGGCCGAGGACGCGGTGTCCGACCTCGCCGAGCGGGTCACGGCCGGCGAGCTCAGCGTGAAAGAGGCCGCCCAGTTGGGCACCGGCCTGCTGATCGCCGGGCACGAAACCACCTCCAACATGATCGGGCTCGGCGTGCTCGCCTTGCTGGAAAATCCCGACCAGCTGGCCGTCATCCGCGATGCCGAAGATCCGAAGGTCATCGCCAGCGCGGTGGAAGAACTCCTGCGCTACCTCAGCATCATTCAGAACGGTCAGCGCCGCGTCGCGCTCGAAGACATCCACATCGCCGGGGAGACGATCCGTGCCGGCGAGGGCATCATCATCGATTTGGCCCCGGCCAACTGGGACGCGGACGCGTTCGCCGAACCGGACCGGCTGTACCTGCATCGCTCGGGTGCCGACCGCAACGTCGCTTTCGGCTACGGCCGGCACCAGTGCGTGGGGCAACAGCTTGCCCGCGCCGAGCTGCAGATCGTGTTCCACACGCTGGCCCGGCGCATTCCCACGCTGCAACTTGCCGTTCCGATCGAGGAGGTTCCGTTCAAGGATGACCGACTCGCCTACGGCGTCTACGAACTGCCGGTGAGCTGGTAGCCCAGCTCGCTACTCATCAAAACTGCGGATCCGAATGGAGGGTCAACGATGACGACTCAAACAAGCACGCTCTACCCGCCCGGAGGTCATGGCGCTCCGAAGGATCGGCGTGGCCACGCCGCCGGCAGCGACATCGGCCTGCCGCAGGGGACCGTGGTCTTCTCGGCCGACAACCACATCTCGCTGGCGGATGACATCTTCTACCAACGCTTCCCGGACGACCTGAAGGATAAGGCACCGCGAATCTGGTACGAGGACGGCGCCTACCAGGTCGGCCGCAAAGGACAGTCGTTTCTGCCGGGCGACTTCAGCGCCGTGCTGATGCAGTACGACGACCTGCCCGGGGCCGCGAGCACCAACATCGAGGCCCGGATCCAGGAGCTGCACGACGACGGCGTCGAAAAGGAACTGGCGTTCCCCAACGCGGTGCTGGCGCTGTTTCACTACCCGGACAAGCAGCTTCGCGAACTCGCCTTCCGCATCTACAACGAATACATCGCAGAGCTGCAGGAGCGCTCGAACGGTCACTTCTACGGCGCCGGGCTGATCAACTGGTGGGATCCGGAGGGTGCCCGCAAGACGCTGGCCGAGCTGAAGTCATTGGGAATCAAGACCTTCCTGTTGCCGCTTAACCCCGGCAAGGACGACGACGGCAACATCATCGACTACGGCAGCACCGCAATGAAGCCGGTCTGGGACGAGATCGAGGCCGCCGGTCTTCCGGTGGCCCACCACATCGGAGAGACGCCGCCGAAAACCCCGTGCCAGTTCAACAGCGTGGTGGTCGGCATGATGATCAACATTGACGGCTTCCGCGAGCAGTTCGCCAAATACCTGTTCACCGGAATTCTCGATGATCATCCCGGGCTGCGAATCGGCTGGTTCGAAGGTGGGATCGCTTGGGTGCCTTGGGCGTTGCAGGACGCCGACCACCTGATGGGGTCATACCAGCACATGTTCAACCGGACCCTCGAGCACGAACCACGCTACTACTGGGACACCCACATGAGCGCGTCGTTCATGGTCGACCCGCTGGGCCTGCAGCTGATCGACCAGATCGGGGTGGACAAGGTGATGTGGTCCAGCGACTATCCGCACAACGAGAGCACCTACGGCTATTCGGAGAAATCTCTGAAATCCGTTGTGGACGCGGTGGGTCCGGACAACGCGGTGAAGATCGTCAGCGGCAACGTCACGAAGTTCCTGGGTCTGTAGTGACGACGTTCGCGCAACTGGATACCAACACCGGCAACGGACTGGTGATCCCGGAAACAGCCGACCTGGCTCGCCTGCGCCGCGAGACGGGAGCCCGGCTGCGTTCGGCGATGGCCGAGCGCGGGGTCGACGCGATGATCCTGCTGGGCAACAACGCGGTGGTTTACGCCACCGGTGCCAGCTGGCCACTCGGCGATGCCGGATTGTCCTACGTTGAACGGCCGGTGGCCGTGGTGCTCACCGACGACCAATGGCCGCACCTGTTCCTGCCCTTCCGCGAAGGGGCGTCGCAGGAGTCGGACTTGCCCGCCGACCACTTGCACGGGCCCGTTTACCTCGAATTCGACGAGGGCGTACAGCATTTCGCGCGTCAGCTGGCCGACCTCATCCCGACCAAAGCGGTAGTCGCGGTCGACGAGTTCACCGGCGCCATGTCGCGCGCCGGGAAGCTACTGTTCCCCGGCGGTGCACCGGTTGACGCCGCGGCCATCGTCAGCGCCGCCAAGTCGGTAAAGACACCGGACGAATTGTCCTGCATGCGCACCGCGATCCGGATCACCGACGAGGCGATGGTCGAGGTCCAGAAGAGCCTGGCCCCCGGTATCCGTCAGATCGATTTGTCGGCAAGCTTTTTGCGCCGTGCCTTCGCGCTGGGTGCAACGGCCAGCATGCTCGAACCGATCTGGCAGGTGATGCCGCCGAGTAAGGCCGAGGGAGTCTGGACCACGCACGGCGATTTGGCGCTGCCGCTACTGACCACCGAACGCGAGCTGGCCGAAGGTGATGTGCTGTGGACCGACGTCAGCATCACCTATCAGGGCTACTGCTCCGACTTCGGGCGCACCTGGATCGTCGGGCGGGATCCGTCGCCGCGTCAGCGGGCGCAGTTCGACAAATGGTTCGAGATCATGAGCTCGGTTCTCGGCGTCGCCAAGGCCGGCGCCACCGCGGCGGACCTGGGCCGGGCCGCTATCAAGGCGAACGGCGGCACCAAACCGTGGCTGCCGCACTTCTACCTGGGCCACGGCATCGGGGTCAACGCCGCCGAAATGCCGATGATAGGAACCGATCTCGGGCAGGAATTCGACGAGAACTTCGTCCTGCAGGCCGGGATGGTGCTGGTGCTGGAGCCCGTGGTGTGGGAAGACGGCACCGGCGGCTACCGCAGCGAAGAGGTCCTGGTGATAACCGAGGAAGGCTGGATCCGTTTGACCAACTACCCCTATGACCCCTATGGCAACTGAAGTCCTGCCCGACGAGCGCACACTGCGCTCGGGACGCCGCCAGCGGGCGCTGGCTCAGATGGCGGCACACGATCTCGACGTCCTGGTCCTCGGCCGGCAGGCCAACGTCCGTTACGTCACCGGGGCGCCGCAGCTGTGGGTCGCCGGCACCCGGCCGTTCGGGCCGACCTGCGTGCTGGTGCGTGAGACCGGTGCCGTGCACCTCCTGAGCACCTGGGACGAGGGTGTTCCCGAGGACATCCCCCATGAGAACCTCTACGGCATCTCGTGGAACCCGATGAACACGATGTCCGCCCTGCAACGCATCGACGGTGCGGCAACCGCCAGGCGCGTCGGAACCGACGCGCTATCACCGGTTTTCGCGCAGCTCCTGCCGACCGCGTTTCCGAACGCGCAGCTGGTCGACGGCGAGCTCGCCATGCGGGCGGCACGCCGCATCAAGACGGACGAGGAAATCGCCGCGCTGCGCGAGTCCGTCGCGGTGGCCGAGTCTGCGCTGGCGGCCGCGGTCTCGGAGTTGCGGCCGGGCGTAACCGAACAGGCGCTGGCCGGTGTCTTGCTCGAGGCCTCCTCGGCCGGCGGTGTGAGCACGCCGTCGAATCAAGATGTCGCATGGGTGACATCGCGCACGCACCCCTGGCGGCGCGCCCACGGCGACGGTCGCATTCAGGACGGCGACCTGGTGGCGTTCTCCGCCGGAGTGCTGGCGGGAGGCTACATCGGCGAAGTCGGCCGGACCTGGCCCGCCGACAACCGGCACGCGCCCGGCGGCGCCGCCGCCCTACATGGGCGGTGGGAACGACTGTGGAACAAGCTGTTTACCGCCTGTCGGCCCGGCGCGGGCGCGAGCGAACTGCTCGAAGCCTACCGGGCCGCGGACGAGCCCGAGCCGCCGATGCCGGTGGCCCGCGGCCTGGGCATGGGGTTCGACCCACCCGTCGTCTCCAAGCACCTGCCTACCACCGCGGCCGACGAACATCTGGAGCCCGGGATGGTGCTGGCCGTGACGGGCTACGTGTGGGAAGAAGGAGTCGGCGCGGTATTCGGGCGGGAAGCGGTCCTGATCACCGCCGACGGCCCCGAAGTGCTTACCGCGAGCCCGTTCTGGCAGCCCTAGTCATGCCCGAGCCCCCGGAGCCGGAGGCCGAAGAGATCATCCGGTACCACAAAGACGCCGTGACGCGGATCGCCACGATCACGTTCGACCGACCGGACTATCTCAACGCACCGACGGTCGCCGCACGCCTGCGCTACGCGGACTTGTTGCACCGGGCCAGCATTGACGACGACGTCAAGGTTCTGGTGGTCCGCGGAGCCGGCGACGACCTTGGTTCGGGCGCGGACCTGACCGAGGTGATGCGGATGCGTGATGCGGCGGACCAGAGCCCGCGGCTTGCCGAATACCGGATCGGCGCCGACGAAATCCGGTATCCGCCGCAGGGTTCGTTCCGCAACGGTGCCACCCTGGGCCAGTGGTACGCCAACCCGAATTCGGGCATCCGCGGCCTGCAGGACTTCAAGAAGATCTCCATCCTGGAGGCAAAGGGCTACTGCTACGGCTGGCACTTCTACCAGGCCGCCGACGCCGATCTGGTCATCTCCAGCGACGATGCGCTGTTCGGGCATCCGTCGTTCCGGTATTACGGCTGGGGTCCCCGGATGTGGTGGTGGGCGCAGACCATGGGCATTCGCAAGTTCCAGGAAATGGTGTTCACCGGAAGGGCATTCACCGCCGCCGAGATGTATGACTGCAACTTCCTCAACAGTGTGGTACCGCGGGACGAACTCGAGGCCGAGGTGGAGAGATACGCGTTGGCCTGCGCGAGTAACCGCCCAACCGACACGGTGTTCATGCAGAAGGTCTTCTTCGAGATCATGAAGCAGTTCCAGGGCGAATACCTCGGCAGCATGCTCAGCGGCGTCTTCGAGTCGATGGGCGCCGGCGTGCGCCCGGATGGCGGCGACGAGCTGATGCTCGACGACGCGATGAAGCGGGGTCTGGGCGACGCGGTCAAGGACAACGATGACAAGTTCCCCGCCGAATGGCGGCTGAGCAAGAAGGCGCGCAAGAAGGCGCGTGCCGACAAGGGCGCCAAAGCGAAAAGAAAGAAACAGTGACGCCACACCGCGTCGGACCGCCGCTGGCCGGCTATACGGTGATCGACCTGTCCACCGGTATAGCCGGCGCCTACTGCACCAAGCTGCTCGCCGACGGCGGTGCCGACGTCGTGAAAATCGAGTCACCCGAGGGTGATTCGCTGCGCCGGTGGTCGGCATCGGACGCCACCATCCCGGCCGGCGGGGACGGCGCCCTGTTCAGCTTCCTGGCCGGGGCGAAACACGGTGTCGTTGCCGATCTCGCCGACGACGCCGACGCCGAGCTGGTGAACCGGCTGCTCGCGTCCGCGGACGCGGCGGTGTGGTCGGCCGGCTCGAAAGTGGCCGAGCACCCGGACTTTACGCCGGACGCCATCCACCGCCGCCACCCGCATCTCACCGTCACCTCGATCACACCGTTCGGGCTGGAAGGCCCCTGGCGAGACCGTGCCGCGACCGAGTTCACCCTGCAGGCGTGGTCGGGCGGGATCGTCGGGCTCGGCCGCGGCGAGCAGGAGCGTGCGCCCGTCTTCGTCGGTGGTCAAGTCGGTGAGTACCTGGCCGGCGTCTACGCCAGCGTGGCCACCCTGACGTCGCGCTGGCGCCGAATCGACGGCGGAGCAGGCGAAGTGCTGGACCTGTCGATGCTCGAGACACAGATTCTGTGCCTCACCTATTACCCGGTGTCCTACTTCGAAGTGCTCGGACGGCCGTGGCGAGACATGCGACGGCCGACCATCCCTGGGGTGGCCCAGGCTAAGGACGGGCTGGTGGATCTCGGCTGCGGGACCGCGCAGCAGTGGTTCGACCTGTGCGCGATGGTAGGCCACCCGGAGTGGATCGATGAGGAATCGCCGCTGTCGATCACCGAGCAGGCCAACATCCACGCCGAGGAGCTCTTTTCCTGGCTGGCGGAGACCCCGGTTGACGAAATCCGGGAACTGGCCTCGGCGTTCCGTATTCCCAACGCGCGCGTGGCGAACGGCGCCAACGTCACTTCCTTCGATCAGTTCGTGGAGCGCGAGTCATTCGCGCGCAATCCGCGCGATGGCTTCCAGCAGCCGAGCCACCCGTATCGCATGTGGCCTGCGCAATTGCGCGCCCCGCAGCCGGCGCCGCGGCTGGGCGAGCACACCGAGCGCTATCGTGCAGCAGCTCTCCCGGCGCGGCCGGCGCCGACCGGAGCGGCGAAAGCGCTGCCGCTGCAAGGTATTCGGGTGTTGGACATGACGACGTTCTGGGCGGGTCCATGCTGCACCCATTCGCTGGCATTGCTCGGGGCCGAGGTCATCCATATCGAGTCGACCAGCCGTCCCGATGGCACACGGATGATCGCCGGTATACCGATCACCGAGGACCAGTGGTGGGAGAAGTCACCGATCTTCGAGGCCCTCAACACCAACAAGAAGGGCCTGACTCTGGACCTGCAGAGTCCGCGGGGGCGCGAGCTACTGCGTGAGTTCATCGCCACGTGCGACGTCGTGGTGGAGAATTTCACCCCGCGGGTGCTGGACCAGATCGGGCTGGATTTCGCCGCGGTGCAATCGATTCGGCCGGACACCGTGATGGTGCGGATGCCCGGCTTCGGCCTCGAAGGCCCGTGGCGGGACAATCCCGCTTTCGCCTACGTCATCGAATCCGCCTCCGGCGTGAGCTGGCTTACCGGCTATCCGGATCGAACGCCGTACGACCCGTATTCGATCGGTGACCCCAACGCGGGTGTGCACGCGCTCAACGCGATACTGCTCGCGCTCGAGCACCGGCGCCGCACCGGCGAGGGCGTGTTCGTGGAGGCGGCGATGGTCGATGCCGCCCTGAGCATCGCCGCCGAGCAGGTCATCGAGTACACGGCATACGGGGCGCTGCTCGAGCGGGCCGGCAACAGGGGACCGACCGCCGCACCGCAGAACCTCTACCTCAGCGCCGACATCGACGAATTCGGCCGGCTCGACAGCTGGGTCGCCATCGCAGTGGCCACCGGCGATCAGTGGGACAGCCTGTGCCGGGCGCTCGGATCACCCCCCTGGGCAACCGATCCCAGGCTCTCCACCGAATCCGGCCGACGCACACACCACAATGCCATCGACGAGCAACTCGCGGCCTGGTGCCGGTACCGCAGCTGCGACGAAATCGTCGCAACCCTGTGGGACGCCGGCGTGCCCGTCGCCAAAGTCATGCAACCGCACCGCCAACCCGAGCTGGAACAGTTGGCGTTCCGGGATTTCTTCGAAGAGGTCGACCATCCGGTCAACGGCCCGGCTAGGCTCAGCAGCGTGCCGATGAGGTTCTCGGCCGGACCCCACAAGTTCCACACCGAGCATGCGCCGCTGTTGGGGCAGCACAACCACGAACTGCTGTCCGGCCTGGGCCTGTCCGGTTCGGAGATCGCCGCCCTGGAAACCGACGGCGTGATCGGCAGCGCGCCGGCCATGCGCGCGAGGAGCTGATCGACCATGGCGATCGATCCGTCGAACATTCTGCTCACCGGTCGGGTAGCGGTGGTGACCGGTGGGGGAGCCGGCATCGGGCGCGGCATCGCGGCCGGGATGGCGGCATTCGGTGCCCGGGTGGCGATCTGGGAACGCGACCCGGAAACCTGTGCGCAGGCAGCCGAATCCATTGGTGCCCTGGGAATCGTCGCCGATGTCCGAGACAGTGAGCAGGTGGACGCCGCACTTGAGCGCACCAGCGCCGAACTCGGCACGCCCACGATCCTGGTCAACAACGCCGGCGGGGTGTTCTCCTCACCGTTGCTGGAAACCAGCGAAAACGGCTGGGACGCCTTGTATCGTGCCAACCTGCGCCACGTGCTGCTGTGCAGCCAACGGATCGCCCGGCAGATGGTGTCCGCGAGCCTGCCCGGCTGCATCATCTCGCTCACCTCGATCGAGGGCGTACGGGCCGCACCGGGCTACGCGGCATACGCCGCCGCCAAGGCCGGTGTCATCAACTACACCAAAACCGCGGCGCTGGAACTGGCCCCGCACAACATCCGGGTCAACGCGATAGCGCCGGATATCACGCTCACCGAAGGGCTGGCGAACCTTGGCGGCGGTGCCGCGATCGCCGCCATGGGAAACATCGTGCCGCTGGGACGTCCCGGCCATGTCGACGAAATCGCCGGTGCCGCGGTGTTTCTAGCCTCCGACATGTCGGGCTACCTGACCGGCCAGACGCTCCACGTCGACGGCGGCACCCAGGCCTCCGGCGGTTGGTATCACGACCCGCGGACCGGCGACTACCGGTTGGGGCCGACGAGCTAGTGCGTCCAGCCCTCGGCGGCCTGTTCGTCGAAGGTGCGGTCAATGCGTTCGAACCTGCGCTTGACCGACGCACGGGCCGCCTCGTGCGGCAGGATGTACAAGCGGTTGGCCAGAATTGCGTCGGCCGTCAGCCGTGCCACGCCATCGACCGACACCGTGTCATCCTGCGTCGGCGGGAGCTGTCCGAAGCCGCTCGTCAGGTCCGGCGCTGATGCGAGCCCGTCATCCGCGCCGCGAATTCGTTCCGAGTTCGCGACCAACCCCGTCTCGATGACCATCGGGCAAAGCACCGAGACGCCGATGCCGTTGTCCCTGACCTCGCGGGCCAGCGTCTCGGCCAGCCCGACGACGCCGTACTTGGCAACGCCGTATGCCCCGAGGCCGGCGTTGGGCACCAGCCCGGCAAAGGAAGCGGTGAATGCGATGTGGCCACCCCTGCCCTGCTCGATCAACTTCGGCACGAATGCCTCGACGGCGTGGATCGAACCCCACAAGTCGATATCGATGACCCAGCGCCAGTCCTCGTGCGTCATCGCGGCGAGCGGACCGGCGACGACTATGCCCGCATTGCTGAACACGACATCGACCTGACCCAGCAGACGAAAGGATTCGTCCGCGAGGTGAGTCATTTGATCCAGATGCCGCACATCGCACGTCACCCCGTGCGCGTCGAACCCCTCGGCCTTCAATTGCGCCACGGCTCGTTCCAGCGCGGAGCCGTCGACGTCGGCCAGCACCAGGCGGGCCCCGCGTCGGGCGAATTCGGTGGCGGTGGCCAAACCGATGCCACTCGCACCGCCGGTGATGACCGCCCCGCGTCCCTCGAAACCGTCCATGGATTCCGAGCGTATTACTCGCCCGGGAAACGGTGTGAGAGACATCATGTAGATTGGGCCCTAACTATTAGGGCACCATGTAACTATGGCCGCTCCGACTGCGCGCGACATCGATCCGCTGGCGCTCGAACACCAGGTGTGCTTCGCGCTGGCGACGACCAACCGGGCGGTCCTGGCGGTGTATCGGCCCCTGTTGGAGCCGCTCGGCCTGACGCATCCGCAATACCTGGTGATGCTGGCGCTGTGGGATCACCGCAAGGCTCCCGCGGCGGACCAGTTCCCGTTGTCGGTCAAGCAGATTGCCGCCGCGTTGCAGATGGATTCCGCCACACTTTCGCCGATGCTCAAGCGCCTGGAGGCGCAGGGGCTGATCACCCGCGCCAAGAACGCGGCCGACGAGCGCACCACCGATGTGATGCTGACGCAGCGCGGAATCGCCTTGCGGGAGCGAGCACTTGAGATTCCGCCCGCCGTGGTGGCGCGTCTGGGTGTCGAGCTGGCCGAACTCGAGAACCTACATCGGGTCCTCACCCGTATCAACGCCGCCGCCGTCGCGGCCGGCGCACTGCAATCCTGAAACCCGAGGAGCCATCATGACCGACGCGAAACCCAATCTGTGGCAGCGGATCGGCTATTCCTACGGCCGGCGACTGCCCGACTCGATGCGCACCTGGGTGGCCCGCGATCTGGCCGGGGAGGGAGCCGTTCGCCGGCACATGATCAGGTGGGCGATCCCGCCCCTGCTGGTGCTTGCTCCGTTCTGGCTGTTGCCGGCCTCGCTCTACGTGCACACGGAGATGACCGCGCCGCTCTACATCTGGTCGCTGCTGATAACGCTTGCCCTGAACAAGGTCTGGCGCCGCCACCGGCTGGCGGTCCATGGACTGGACCCGAACCTGGTCGACGTGGTCGCCCGCCGGAAACAGGCGCGGATGCACGAGGACTACATCGCCCGCTACGGGCCGCGACCCGAATCGGCCGAATGGCAGTCCAACAGCAGCCCCTTCTAGCGGCTACTTCAGGCAGCTGCCCGCGTCGACGGGCAGCGTCACACCGGTGATGTAGCGAGCTTCATCGGAGGCGAAGAACAGCACCGCGTTGCTGATATCGATCGGCTCAACCCAGGGGATCGGCAGCGTGTGGAAAAGCTGGCAGATCGGCGCCATGTCGTCCGGACCCGGGTTTTCCAGGTCCGGGCGGAACATCTTGAAGGTGCCGTCATTGTGCAGCATCGGCGTCTTGACGTGGGTCGGGTGCACGGAGTTGACGCGAATCATGTGCTGTCCCAGCTCAACTCCGAAGGCGCGCATCAGCCCGACGACGCCGTGCTTGGCCGCGACGTAGTGGCCGGTGTGGGGGTAGGCCTTGAGCCCGCCCACCGAGCTGGTCAGGATGATCGAACCGCCGTTGCCACCCGCGATCAGGTGCGGCACACCGGCTTTCACCGTCTTCCACACGCCGGCCAGGTTGATGTCGATCATCTCGGTCCAGTCTTCTTCACTGGTCTTGTCCAAAGTCTCGCCGCCGTTGCCGATTCCGGCGTTGGCCACGATGATGTCGAGCCGGCCGAGCTGCTCGACGCCGTTGTCCACCGCCGCCTTGAGTGCGTCGAAGTTGCGGACATCGACCTCGGCCGTGAAGATCCTGCGGTTGTGCCCCTTGACCAGGTCGGCGGTCTCGGCGAGGTCTTCGGGCGTCGACGCCGGGATCGCGGTGTCCAGCACGCCCTCGCGGATGGGCTTACAGATGTCGACGGCGATGATGTCGGCACCCTCCTGGGCCAACCGCACCGCATGGCTGCGGCCCTGACCGCGTGCCGCTCCGGTGACGAAAGCGACTTTGCCCTCAACACGTCCGGTCATGGCTACCTCAACTCCTGACTTGATCTGATCGGCACGCCTCAGCGGGGAACAAACGCGTTCTACAGGACCGCGGGTCTTGCCGCCCTTGAACTCTGTCATTCGGCCATCACGGGTGTCAATGACGGATCCGTTTCGGCTATTTCTGGTTCTAGATATTAGAGAATCTCATTCTCACCGGCAAACGGCGTGCGCTATTTGCTCATCGAGAGACGAGGGGGGTGCGGCGTGCTCGGGGTGTACTACGCGACGAATCCGCGTGAGCAGAAGTCCCATACCTCTTCGGCGGTGATGGGGTGCATCGTCGCGTCGTCGGGCCCGCCGCTGGATTGCGCGATGAACATGACGGTCTGCATGGTCATGGCGGCCACCCGCTTGGGATTGATGGTGGTACGCAGCTTTCCGGCGTCGTGGGCCGCGTCCATCAGCTCCGTCAGCAACGCGAGGAGCGGCGCATGGGCGACTTTGACCTCCGCAGGATGCGTCACCAGCAACCTTGGAGCAAAGTCGGTGAACAGCGGACGCTTGGCCGTGGGGTCCGGGCGGGACGCCTCGTAGAGGAGTTGGACGGCGACCTGCAGCCGCTCCAGCGGATCGGTTTGGCTCTCGGTGGCGGCGCGGATCTGGTCGGCCGATCGGCTCAGGGCGTCCTCGAAGAGCGCCAGCAGCAACTCGTGCTTGCCGTCGAATTGCAGGTAGAAGCTGCGCAACGATTGGCGGGAGCGGTCCACGACCTCCTGCACGGTAAAGTCCGTGCTGCCCTTTTCGATGATGATGGCCTGGGCCGCGTCGAGGAAGCGCTGAACACGTTGCGCCGCGCGCAGTTTCGCAGTCTTGATGGACCGCTCGACGGCACGCTGCTTCCAGGCCGGCTCTTCGCTGGGGTTGGTCACGGCTGGCTCAGGTGATTGCCGCGAGGGGAGAACATGGTTGGACTCTACCGGAGAACGCCGTGACATCGCTGCGCTCGACCCCCTCACGGATCACGTGTCGGAGATTGTAACTTTCTTACCACGAGAATACTATTCTCTTAGACGTGTGTATGGAAGCGTAATCGCAAGAGTGAACCCCTTCGTCGGCGGAAACCCGAATCTACCGACGGCTCGGTGCGCTCAGACTCATCCCGGGAAGTGTCGTGCAGCTGACGTTTGACGCCGACGTGGAGGCGTTCCGAGCCGAATTCGTGGCATTTCTCGACGCGCATCTGCCTCCCGAAGCCGAGGCGCTGGTGCGGCCGCGGTCCAGTTCGGACATCCCGCAGTGGGCCCGCCGCTGGCAACGCCTGCTGTTCGACAGCGGATGGCTACAGCCCGGCAACCCGCCCGAGTTCGGCGGGCGCAACGCCACGCTGTTGCAGCAATACGTGTACCAGGAGGAGCTGTCCCGCCGGCGCATCTATCAGAGTTTCAATCCGCAGGGCGTGGGCATCATCGCGGCGTCATTGCTGTCGTTCGGCACACCCGAGCAGAAACAGCGTTGGGCGGTGCCGATTTTGCGCGCGGAGATCACCGCGTCGCTGGGGATGAGCGAACCCGGTGCAGGCTCGGATCTCGCGTCGCTGAAGACGCGCGCGGTGCGCGATGGTGACCACTTCGTCGTCAATGGGCAGAAAGTGTGGACCTCGGGCGCCCATCAAGCCGATGTGTTGCTGACATTCGTGCGCACCGACCCGGACGCGCCAAAACACAAGGGCATCAGCGCTTTACTGATTCCGACCGACACCCCCGGCGTAGTGCGTCGCCCCTTCGCTTCGGTGGGCGACATCGAAGACGTCGACTTCAACGAGGTCTTCTTCACCGACGCGCGGGTGCCGGCCGAGAACTTGGTGGGGGAGCTCAACGCCGGCTGGCGCGTCGCGACCGGTTCGCTCGGCCACGAACGCGCGATGCTGTGGCTGGATTACGCAGACATGTTGCGCGCGTTGACCGTCGAGTCCAGCCCCGCAGGGCCCGTGCAGCGGGATCACTACGCGACGCTGGTGATGGATTTCTACGCGATGCGGCTGCTGGGGTCGGCGACGCTGGCCAAAGCCGCGCGCGGCGAGGAGGACGTGCCCGCCCAGTCGGTGCTCAAGCTGCTCGGTTCGGAGGCGATGCAACGCGCCAGCGAGGACGCCCTCAACGCCAAAGACGGCGACGGACTGCCACTGCGCGCGGTCACGGCCCCGTTCGCGCCGCTCAACCTGGACAGCCACTACGGCAGCTGGTTCGACCGGTACACCCGCACCTTCGCCGCGACCATCGCCGGCGGTACGTCGGAAATTCAGCGCAACATCATCGCCGAACGCGTACTCGGGCTGCCGCGCAATTGAGCTGCGCGTCAGTGATTTCGGGCGTCAAGCTGGGCGTAGTAGCCGATGGCGACCAGACCCGCCACTATCGCGATCGCCCCTAAAACCATGCCGGCCAAGGCAGTTCGGGGGTTGTTCGCCTCCCCGCGGCCAACCCGTCGGCGGGCGATGTCGCCCGTCACCACCGCCGCGATGCCGAAGGGCACGCCGAGCAGCAACCAGCAGGTGAGGAGTCCCACCAGGCCCAGCAGCACCGAGGCGACGCCTACCTGGTTTTGTGGTGCGTCGGGGTGACTCATTACGTCCCAACCTCCTCGGGCTGACGGCCGGCGCCAATTGGCCGCCGCGCCCAGTCTGCTCCGAGCTGCGCCCGCGGGACAAGAAATGGGGTGTACCGCGGCCTGACGGCCGACGCGCGGCCTCCGGGGGCGTCCCGTTACAGCTGCGCGAGCCGTGGCGCAGATCCGGCCGCCACCACCGCTTTTCCGGCGGCACGCGTCAGTTCGCGAGAGCTGCCCAGTAGTCCGTCGAGAATCAGCGACCGCTTGATGTGGTGGTGCAGCGGATGCTCGGCGGTGAAGCCGATACCGCCCAGCACCTGCTGGCAGTGGCGTGCGGCGGTCAGCGCGGCCCGGCCGGCCGCGGCCTTCGCCAACAGGGAAGCCAGTCCCTGCGGGTCGTCGCACTCCGTGGCAGCCTGCAGTGTGGCCTCGGCACCTTCGATCGCGACGAGTGTTTCGGCCAGCCGGTGCCGGATCGCCTGGAACGAGCTGATGTGCCGGCCGAACTGAACGCGGTCCACGGCGTGCTGACGGGCCAGTGACAGCATCGCGTGGCTGGTCCCCACCAGCCACCAACCCAGGGCGCGCCAACCCGCTTGCAGTGCGGCCGACGGCAAGGGACCCTCTTGCGGCACAGGGCGTATCGGCAGCAGCTCGTCGATCGCCGAGCCGGGGTGGTCGCCGCGCTCCCACAGCACCCAGGAGCCGCCGGCGAACGGCAGCGGCAGCGTGCCCCCCGGCGCGTCACCCGCCGCGCACAGCACCACATCGTTGAGTGCGGGGGCGTGCGCGCCGGTCTCGCCGAGCAGCTTGAACACCAGAGGGATTGCGATGTCCGGCATTTCGTCGAGCATGTCGCGCCAGCCGAGGTCGGTCAGCGCCGCGTCAAGCTTGGCTCCCGAGGCGGCGCTCATCGTCGTCCGCAACGAGTCCGCCAGCAGGCGCAGCGATTCGGGGTCTGACTCGGTGTCTGCCGAAGGGGCCACGGTTCACTCCTTCCCGAGGTCGAGCAGCCGGCGGGCGATGATATTGCGCTGGATCTCCGCGGTACCGCCGTAGATCGTTGCCGCGCGCGAGTACAGGTATTCCGAACGCCACGGCGTGTCTTCGAGCTCGAGCGTCCCCGGCAACACCTCGCGGACGGTGTCGTAGAGCCGCTGCTCGGCGGAGGCCAACAGCACCTTGTCGATGGAGGTGTCGGGTCCCAGTCGGGCCCCGTCGCGCATCCGGTGCTGGGTGGCACGCGACCGGCAGCGCAATGTGTGCAGCGCCAGATAGGCTCCGCCCAGCGCGGATTCGTCGGGCTCGCCGGTTCCGGACGCCGCGGTGATCAGGTCGTCGAAACGCGAATAGAGGTAGGCGATTCGCTGCCAGAAACAGGCGGAACGCTCATAGGGCAGCAGGTCCATGGCCAGTCGCCAGCCGTCGCCGGGCTTGCCCAGCATCCTGCTGGCCGGGATCACCACGTCGTCGTAGTACACCTCGCAGAATTCGTCGACACCGTGCATCGTCCGCAACGGGCGGACGGTGATGCCCGGCGTATCGAGGTCTACGAAGAACGCGGTGATTCCGTCGTGCCCGGGGGCGGTACGGGTGAGCAGGACGCACCGGGTGGAGAACTGCGCGAAGCTGGTCCAGACCTTTTGGCCGTTGACGATCCAGTTGTCGCCGTCCTGGACCGCCCGGGTCGTCAGAGATGCCAGGTCGCTGCCCGACCCCGGCTCGGAAAAGCCTTGGCACCATTGCTCTTCGCCGCGCAGCAGGCGTGGCACCATTTCCTTGGCGAGCTCCGCCGGTGCGTAGTCGATCATCGTGGGTGCGAGCACCTCGAGCATCGAGTAGGGGCCGGGTTCGGCCAGCCGACGGCCCACCACCTCTTCGCCGACGATCGCGCGCAGCACCGCGGGACCGCCCAATCCGCCGACCTCGACCGGCCAGCCGAACCGCATCCAATCGGCGTCGTAGAGCGCACGGCTGACCCGGGCGAACTGCCGCATGTGTCCCTGCAGCGAGTGGTCGGGCTCGGGGGTCAGATCGTTGTCGTCGAGCCATGCGTGCAGGTCGGCCCGAAACTGCTCGACATTCACTTCGATTAGTCGGCTCCTTAAGTCGTTGCCTGGGCCGCGGAGTCACCGGCGGGACGCCCGATGGCGTGCGGGCGTCCGGAATCGTGCACGCCGCTGCGACGGATGAAGGTCATGGCGCGGGTCTTCAGCCGCCACCCGTCGGCGGTGCGCAGATAGGTGTCGCGGTAGTAGCCGATGCGCATGTCGTGAGTGGCGTGATCGATGAAGCACAGCGGTTGGGTGCCGCCGGCCGCGTCCCCGTCCAGGTCGACCACTGCGGTTCCGGTGAGGAACAAGCCCTTTGGGGCCGCGGCCACCAATTCCGGGAATCGGCTCAGGCTGTAGGTTTCACCGAAAGCGCTGTAGGTGCCGTCGGGAGTGAACACGGCGACGAGACCCTCGATGTCCCCCTGGGTGATGGTGACCGCGTAGCGGCCGAGCAGCTGCTGAATCTCGACCAGGTCGTCAGTTCTGGTTGGCTGATTTGTCGACATAGACCTTGCCGCCTTTCATCACGAAGCTGACGTCTCGGGTAACGGTGATGTCTTGCAACGGGTTTCCGGGCACCGCAATGATGTCGGCGAGCTGGCCCGTCGCCAGGCGCCCCCTGTCGGTGACGTCGATCAGCTCGGCCGCGGTCGTGGTGGCGGCCCGCAGCACCGCCAGCGGCGGCATGCCCCATTCCACCAGCGTGACGAGCTCGTCGGCGTTCTTGCCGTGCGGTATGGCCGGGGCATCGGTGCCGACGGCGATCTTCACCCCCGCCTCGTAGGCGGCCTTGATCGATGTTTCGGCCTTAGGGAACATCTCGGCCGCCTTGTCCTGCAATGCTTTCGGGGCGCGAGACACATCCATTGCCTGGGCAAGCCTGCGGGTGGTCACCAGGAACCTGTCGTTGTCGACCAGCATCTGGATGGCCTCGTCGTCCATCAGGAATCCGTGTTCGATGCAGTCGATGCCGCATGCGACCGCGTGCTTGACCGCTTCCGCTCCGTGCGTGTGCGCGGCGACGCGCAGCCCGCGCCGGTGTGCCTCGTCGACGATCGCGCGCAGTTCCTCGTCCGAATAGTGTTGTGCACCAGCCTCGCCGGTCAACGACATCACGCCGCCGGAAACGCACACCTTGATCAATTGGGCGCCGTGCTTGATCTGGTATCGCACGGCCTTGCGGATCTCGTCGACTCCGTTGGCGATGCCCTCTTCTACCGTGAGCTCGAGTGCGCCTGGCATGAATGCGGCGAACATCGTCGGGTCCAGGTGCCCGCCGGTGGGGGTGATGGCGTGGCCGGCGGGAACGATTCGTGGCCCGTCGATCCAGCCGGCGTCAATTGCCTTGCCCAGCGCGACATCCAGTAGGTAGCCGCCCGTCTTGACGAACAGCCCGAGGTTGCGCACCGTGGTGAATCCGGCGCGCAGCGTGCGTCGGGCATTGCCGACCGCGCGCAGCACTCGCGTCGGCGGGTCGTCCTGAACCTGGGACAGCCCGGGCGTCTCGCCGCGTCCGCCCATCAGGAGGTTGACCTCCATGTCCATCAGGCCCGGCAACAAGATCTGGTCGCCGAGGTCGATGACGTTATCTTCTGGGCCCGTCGGGCCCGAGCCCCCGACGCCGACGATCCGGTCGTCCTCGACCTTCAGGATGCCGGGCCGAATGATCTCGCCGCCATCAACGTCGAGCAGCCCCGCGGCCTTGAGCGTCAGCACGTGTCAGATCACCGGTTCCCGGATCACTTCGACCCACGCCGCGCCGCTGTCCGGGACGCGCGGTTGTTTCCACGCCTCGATCGGGAACGACACCATGACCAAGGATTGCATGATGTGCATGAGCGTCTTCGCGTCGTCGGGCAGGTCGTCCAGCGGAAACTTGTCGCAGTACGCGATGGCGTCGTTCAGCTTCGGGAACGCGACGTCATAGAACGCCTGCATCTCGGGCATCGTCGAGGCCAGACGCTTGGCGTAGCGTTCGGGCTCGGTGGCCAGATCCCAATCCAAAAAGGGCTCCAGGGCCGCGAATTCAGACGGTAACGGCATTGCGCTGGTGCTCCTTCACGTAGTCAGCGGTCGTCTTGTGCAGATGACGGATCAAGACTTCCTGGTCGCACAGCAGGAATTCCTTGACGGCCCGGGTGCCGATCATGGTCTGGGTCGCTTCCAGGGTGTTGGCGTCCTGCAGCGCGTACTCCTTGAACGTCACCGCGGCCAGCTCCTGGGCCAGGCGTTCCCGCGCATTGCGTGGCGGCACGAAGTACAGCGACGACTCGAAGATGTGCTTGTCCACCGCGGTCGGCCAGTAGTGGTAGGTCAGATACCAGCCCGGCTCCCAGATCAGCAGCATGAAGTTCGGGTAGAACAGCCACGAGTCGATGCCCCACTGCGGCACCCGCTTCACGTTGACACCCGGCGGCAACTCCAGGTTCTCAATGATCTCCGGCTTGTCCCACGGGCCGAACAGACCGCTGCGCAGCACCTGGTCCATCGGCTTCACCATGGACATGTCCGGAGGCGGCGCCTGACCACCCCAGGTCGACTGCAGGTTGTGCGGGCCGGCCAGCTCGTAGTGCAGCGCCTCGTAGCCGAACTTCTGGATCTTGGCTGCTTCTTCCTTGGTGTACTGCCCCTGGTGCAGGATCGGCGCGTGGTAGAACTCGACGAACGCGTCGATGAACAGCTTCCAGTTGCTGCCCACTTCGGCCCGGTAGGAGTAGGTCTCCGTCATCTCACCGAAGGGGTAGCCCTCGATGCTCTTGGCCAGCGGCCCGAGGTAGTCGATGAGCGGTGCGGCGTTGTCGTCGAAGTTGATGAAGATAAAGCCTTCCCACACCTCGCAGCGGACGGCTGCCAGGCCGTAGTCGCTCTTGTCGACGTTGAAGAACTCCTCCGGCTGCTGGATGAAGGTCAGGTCACCGTCGAGGTTGTAGCGCCACGCGTGGTACTTGCAGGTGAACTGCCGGCAGGTGCCGGAGGTCTCCTCGTGGGGAAAGTCGTTCCACACCAACTTGTTTCCGCGGTGCCGGCAGACGTTGTGGTACGCCTTGACGGTCCCGTCCTTAGTCTTGGTGATGATCACCGACGTGCCCTTGCCGGCCGACGGCAGTTCCCTGGTGAAGTAGCTGCCGGTGCGGGGGAGTCGTTCGACCCGGCCGACGTTGAGCCAGGTCTTCTTGAAGACGGCTTCGCGCTCGGCCTCGAAGAACGCCGGATCGATGGAGTCGGTGTAGTCGACCGGCTCGGTGCCCAGGTCCGGGTAGTTTTCTGTCCAGCTGCCGGCGGCTGGCTTGGGGAAGTGCGGCAACGTTCTTACTCCTCTAATCAGTGCTGTTCGGCGTGTTCGAGCTGGATGCCAAAAGTGTTGAAGGCCATGGCCAGCAGCGCGTAGCAGCCGACCGTGAAAACGAAATCCATGCGTTGCTGATCGTCGAGGCGCTCGCCGAGTGCCACCCAGGTTTGATCGGACAGCTCCGATTTCTCGTCGAGCTCGTCGACCCCGGTGATCACGGCTTGGTCGAACGTATCGGCGGCCTCACCTCGTTGCAGGGCCGCGATCTGGTCGTCGGTGATCCCTTCGTCCTTGGCCATCCTCACGTGGTGCGACCACTCGTAGGCGCACTGCCGGCGATGTGCCACCCGCAGGATGGCCAGCTCGCGGATGCGTGGCGGCAGCGTGGACGACATCAGAAGGTGGACGTTGAATCGGAGAAACGCCTTGGCCAGCGCCGGATGGTGGGCGAAGGTCGACAGCGCGTTGTTGGTCTCCGCGCCACGCATGGCCGAGAGTGCCTGCCGGGTCGCCTCGTCCCACTGGTCAGCGGGCAGCGGCTGCAAACGCATTGGCAGTGTCCTCTCGGTGAAAGAGAATCATATTCTCATTTGCAACTAACAGACTGGCACGAAACGCGCGCCCGGTCAATGCCGACGTGTGGCCGGACGGCACGCGTCCGGTCACGGCCTGGCTCACCTCGCCGGGATAGCTGTCGTACGCATAAATGTGGCGGCGCCGTCATGCCGATGTGCCCAGTCGGGTCCTAACCTCACGGCATTGGCGCGCCGGGACCTCGTAATTCGTCTCCGCGTTCGGGCGCTGGTCAGGCGGGTACGGACCATCTCGGCAAAGTATGGATGTTGATTCTCGCCTGACGAGAAGATAGTTTTCATTTTAGTGATCTTGGCACGGGAGAGTGATTCGCCGAGGCTGCAATCGATCCGGTGGATCCGATGAAAGGGACGGCCATGAACAAAGAAGACATGATCCTGATCAGCGTCGACGACCACACCGTCGAGCCGCCCGAGATGTTCAAGAACCACCTCTCGAAGAAGTATCAGGACGACGCTCCCCGGCTGGTGCACAACGCCGACGGTTCGGACATGTGGAAGTTCCGCGACACCGTCATCCCCAACGTGGCGCTCAACGCGGTGGCCGGACGGCCCAAAGAGGAGTACGGCATCGAGCCCACGGGGCTCGACGAGATCCGGCCGGGTTGTTACAACGTGGACGAGCGCGTCAAAGACATGAACGCCGGCGGCATCCTGGCCTCGATCTGCTTCCCTTCCTTCCCGGGTTTCGCGGGCCGCCTCTTCGCAACCGACGACCACGACTTCTCGATCGCACTGGTGCAGGCTTACAACGACTGGCACATCGACGAATGGTGCGGCGCCTACCCGGCGCGATTCATCCCGATGGCGATCCCGGTGATCTGGGACGCCGAGGCGTGCGCGGCAGAGGTGCGACGGGTCGCCAAGAAGGGCGTGCATGCCCTGACGTTCACCGAGAACCCGGCCGCGATGGGTTACCCCAGTTTCCACGACGACTATTGGGCCCCACTGTGGAAGGCGTTGTGCGACACCAACACCGTGATGAACGTGCACATCGGTTCCTCGGGACGGCTGGCCATCACCGCGCCGGATGCACCGATGGACGTGATGATCACGTTGCAGCCGATGAACATCGTGCAGGCGGCCGCCGACCTGTTGTGGTCCAAGCCGATCAAGGAGTACCCGGACCTCAAGATCGCGCTGTCCGAGGGCGGAACCGGCTGGATCCCCTACTTCCTGGAGCGCGCCGACCGTACCTTCGAGATGCACTCCGCCTGGACGCACCAAGACTTCAAGGGCAAGCTGCCCAGCGAGGTTTTCCGCGACCACTTCCTGACGTGCTTCATCAGCGACAAGGTCGGCGTGGCACTGCGCAACGAGATCGGCATCGACAACATCTGCTGGGAAGCCGACTACCCGCACAGCGATTCGATGTGGCCGGGCGCGCCGGAAGAGCTCTGGGATGTCTTGTCCATCAACAACGTTCCCGACGACGAAATCAACAAGATGACCTACGAGAACGCCATGCGCTGGTACTCGTTCGACCCGTTCACGCACATTTCGCGCGAACAAGCGACCGTCGGTGCGCTGCGCAAATCCGCCGAGGGTCACGACGTGTCCATTAAGGCCAAGGGCCACGAAAAGGACAGCCGAGGCGGCTCGTCCTTCGCGGATTTCGCGGCCAACGCCAAAGCCCTGAGCGGCAATAAGGACTAGACAGCAGGTCGCCGGAATGCAAGTGCGCCGGTGGCGGTCGCAAGTGCGGCGAGCCGGGCGCAGCGGGCCGGCACCGAAAGCTGCTGCATTTCGATCGAAGGAGAATGAGCAGTGCCCGGCGCTGGAATGAACTTTGAGCTGACCGATGACCAGGAACTGATACGCCGGTCCGTCGCGGAGCTGGCGCGCAAGTTCGACGACCAGTACTGGATGGAAAAAGACCAGGCGCACGAATTCCCGGCCGAGTTCTACCGCGCCATCGCCGATGGCGGCTGGCTCGGAATGACCATCCCCACCGAATACGGCGGTCACGGACTGGGCATCACCGAGGCGACGATCCTGCTCGAGGAAGTCGCCAAGTCCGGCGGCGCCATGAACGCCGCCAGCTCGATTCACCTTTCCATCTTCGGCATGCAGCCGGTGGTGGTGCACGGCTCCGATGAGCTCAAGGCCAGGACGTTGCCCGCCGTCGCGACCGGTGAGGTGCACGTCTGCTTCGGCGTCACCGAACCCGGTGCCGGGCTTGACACTTCGCGTATCACCACGTTCGCGAAGCGGGACGGCGATCGCTACATCGTCAACGGTCGCAAGGTCTGGATCTCCAAAGCGATGGAATCCGACAAGATCCTGTTGCTCACCCGGACGCAGAGCTATGACGAGGTCACCAAGAAGACCGACGGGATGACGCTGTTCCTCACCGATCTCGACCGCAGCCGGATTGACATCCGCCCGATCCGCAAGATGGGCCGCAACGCCGTCAGCTCCAACGAATTGTTCATCGACAACCTCGAGGTGCCGGTCGAGGACCGAATCGGTGAGGAGGGCAAGGGCTTTAAATACATCCTCGACGGCCTCAACCCGGAGCGGATGCTGATCGCGGCCGAGGCTCTCGGCATCGGGCGGGTGGCGCTGGAAAAGGCGGTGAAATACGGCAACGAGCGCGAGGTCTTCGGCCGACCCATCGGGATGAACCAGGGATTGCAGTTCCCGCTCGCCGATTCACTGGCCCGCCTCGATGCCGCCGAGCTGATGCTGCGCAAGGCCACCTGGCTCTACGACAACGGCAAACCCTGTGGGCGCGAGGCCAATACGGCCAAGTATCTGTGCGCCGATGCCGGCTTCGCCGCCGCGGACCGGGCGCTGCAAACCCACGGCGGCATGGGGTACGCCGAGGAGTACCACATCACGCGGTACTTCCGCGAGGCCCGGCTGATGAAGATCGCGCCGGTCAGCCAGGAGATGATTCTGAACTTCCTGGGAGCCAACGTCCTGAAGTTGCCGAGAAGCTACTGATTTCAATTTCGCAATGACAGCTACCGCCGCGGCCTATGCCGCTTTCGCGCAGCGGCGGGAGCCATCGTTTACTGGTCGGTGAGCCCTATCAGAATCTGATGTGGAACAGTTCGGGCGAGAAGCAATCGGAGTAGAGATTATGCGTGAAACAGTCATCGTCGAGGCCGTGCGTACCCCGGTAGGGAAACGCAACGGCGCGCTGTCCGGCATGCATGCCGCCGACCTCTCCGCGGTCGTCCTGACCGAACTCATCGAACGCACCGGCATCGGCCCCGACATCATCGACGACGTGATCTGGGGCTGCGTGTCCCAGGTGGGCGACCAGTCCAGCAACATCGGCCGTTACGCGATCCTGGCCGCCGGTTGGCCCGAGACCATCCCCGGCACCACCGTCAACCGCGCCTGCGGTTCCAGCCAGCAGGCGCTGGACTTCGCCGTGCAGGCGGTGATGTCCGGCCAGCAGGACGTCGTCGTGGCCGGTGGGGTCGAGGTCATGAGCCGTGTTCCGCTCGGTTCGGCCCGGGCCACCGGTATGCCGTATGGCCCGAAAGTCCTTGCCCGCTACGACGATTTCTCCTTCAACCAGGGCCTGTCGGCGGAGATGATCGCCAAGAAGTGGGGATTCTCGCGCACCCGGCTCGACGAATTCTCCGTCGAATCCCACGAGCGGGCCGCCGCGGCGCTGGATGGCGGTGCATTCACTGACCAGATCGTGCCGGTCTTCGTCGACGGGGCCGACAACAACGTCTTCACCGCCGACGAAGGCGTGCGGCGCGGCAGCACCGTCGAGAAGCTCGGCACGCTCAAACCGGCCTTCGCCGAAGATGGCGTGATCCATGCGGGCAACTCCTCCCAGATTTCCGACGGCGCCGCGGCACTGCTGGTGACCACCGCCGAGATGGCGGTCGAGCTGGGCCTGACCCCGATCGTGCGGTACCTGGCGGGTGCGGTGACCGGGGCGGACCCGGTGCTGATGCTCACCGGCCCCATCCCGGCCACCGAGAAGGTGCTGACCAAGGCCGGCGTCGCGTTGTCCGACGTCGGCGTCTTCGAGGTCAACGAGGCCTTCGCGCCGGTGCCGCTGGCGTGGCTGGCGGAGACCGGGGCGGACCCGGCCCGGATGAATCCGCTGGGGGGCGCCATCGCGCTGGGGCATCCGCTTGGCGCATCCGGCGCGGTGCTGATGACACGGATGGCGCATCACATGCGCGACAACGGGATTCGTTACGGCCTGCAGACCATGTGCGAGGGCGGTGGGACCGCCAACGCCACGCTGGTGGAGCTGGTGAGCTGACGGCGGCGGCCTGACGCCGCGGGAAAAACCATGCACACGTGACCCTTGTCACAGCGGCCAAACTAACCTACTGTGTGTTCACTAGGTTGGTTTTCCGACGTCGTTACCACGCGGGTTGAGGGGGTTCTGGTGCCCGTCGCACGGCGATACGACACGCTCCTCGCCAAGGGCGAAGACCGCAAACAGCGGATTCTCGACGTCGCGCAACGCCTGCTCACCCGCAACGGCTGGCGCAGCACGACGCTCGCCCAGATCGCCGGGGAGGCCGGGGTCACTCCCGCGGGGCTGCTGCATCACTTCGAATCGAAGGAGCAGCTGCTGCACGCGGTGCTCGATGCCCGCGACCTCGATGACGACACCCACGCGGACCGGACCGGCGACCTGTTCGACCAGATCGCCGCGGTCGCGGACCGTATTCACCGGGCGCCCGAACTGGTGGGCACGTTCACGGTGCTACTGGTCGAGAACATCCTTCCCGAGGCGCCGCTGCACGACCGGATGCTGTCTCGGTACCGGGCCGCGACCGACATCGTCGCCGATCTCATCCGTCGCGGTCAGGCCGAGGGTCGGTACCGCGACGACATGGACCCCGCCGTCAAGGCAGTAGAAATCCTCGCCTTCGTCCACGGAATGGAAACGACATGGTTACTCGATCCTTCGATACCGCTAGCCGACGCGTTCAAGCAGTACGCCGAGACATTGGCGCGGGATTTCGCGCCCCCGAGGAAGCCCGAGACGGCATGAGGTACCGGCTGGACGTCGTCGCCACCACCGTCCTCGACGTGGTGAGATTCGCCGGCGGCTGGATCTTCGACCGCTCGATGGCGGGCTGGGACGTGACCGTGCTGGTCGCCGATCATCCGGACGATCGGCCGCTACACATCATCGGCGCCCAGGTGCTCGATCTTGAAGAGGCGCTGGCGTCGGTGCAATCGCGGCCCCGTCCGCAGGCCCTGGCCGCCGCGGCGGACCTGTTCGGCTGCGACGCGCGGGTGCGCCGGGGTGTGCTGCAGGCCCTCGATCACGGCGTCACCGAGGTCACGTTGTGGGGGGAGAACTGGCCTTCCGAGCTCGACGAGAGCGTCGGCCTGGTGCAACACGAGCTGAGCATGGCCGCCCAGACGTTCAAGGCCCAGGCGCTGGCGGCCGCGGCCGCACCGCACGCCCCGATCCGTCAGGTGGAGACCTTCCGCAGCGGGCTGCTGGCGTGGCCCTCGGTCGCCGCCGATCTGGTCCCCTCCCGCTAGCCGGCCCGGCCCGGAACCGCGCAGCCACCCGGCCCGAGCGATGCGCGCGCATTTTGACGCCGGAGCGGGGGTCCCGTCGTTGACGACCACCACGCCGTGTGAAAATGTAATACTCATCCGCGAGAGGCACGTTCTCACTAGCCGAGATTCAAGGAGCAGGAGATGGCGAGCGAATTCTCCGAGTTGGACTTCTTCCGCGGCAGCGAGCTCATCGAGAACCCGTACCCCTACTACGAGGCGCTGCGCGAGCGGTGCCCCGTCACGCGGGAGAGCCATCACGAGGTCACCATGATCACCGGTTGGGAAGAGGCGTGCGCGGTGCTCAACGACGCCGAGACGTGGTCGTCGTGCATCTCGGTCACCGGCCCCTTCCCGGGTTTCCCGGTGCCTATCGAGGGTGACGACATCACCGAGCTGATCGAGCAACATCGCGACGAGCTGCCGTTCAGCGACCAGCTGCCCACGCTCGATCCGCCGACCCATACCAACCACCGCTCCCTCATGATGCGGCTGATCACCCCCAAGCGCCTCAAGGAGAACGAGGACGCCATGTGGGCGCTCGCCGACCAGGCGCTCGACGACTTTCTCGCGCCCGGACGCGGCGAGTGGATCAAGGGCTTCGCCGGGCCATTCACGCTGCTCGTCATCGCCGACCTGCTGGGCGTGCCGATTGAGGACCGCGACAAGTTCGTCAAGGGCATCGCTGAGCACGCCGGTGGCGGCGTCGGCGGCACCAAGGGATCCCTGGCTCACAGCCCGCTGGAATTCCTCTACGGGCTGTTTTCCGACTACGTCCGCGACCGCCGCCGAGAACCCCGCGACGACGTCCTGACCGGGCTCGCGACCGCGACGTATCCCGACGGCTCGGTTCCCGACGTCGAGGACGTGGCCCGCGTCGCCAGCAATGTCTTCTCCGCGGGCCAGGAGACCACCGTGCGGCTGCTGGGCGCGTCTTTGCAGACGCTGGGGGAGCGCCCCGACATCCAGGCGCAGTTGCGCAAGGATCGCAGTCTGATCCCGAACTTCATCGAAGAGTCGCTGCGCCACGAGAGCCCGGTGAAGGGCGACTTCCGGATGAACCGGGTGCCGGTCAATGTCGGCGGCGTCGACCTGCCCGCCGGCACCACGGTGATGATCCTGCAGGCCGCCGCCAACCGTGATCCGCGCCGGTTCGAGGACCCAGCCACGTTCGATCCGGCCCGCAAGAACGCCCGCCAACACATCTCGTTCGGGCGCGGCATCCACAGCTGCCCGGGCGCGCCGCTGGCGCGGGCCGAAACCCGGGTGGCGATCGAGCGGTTGCTCGACCGCACGACCGACATCAGGATCGATGAAAAGGTTCATGGACCGGCAAATGACCGCCGCTACCAATATGTTCCGACGTACATCCTGCGCGGCCTGACCGAACTGCACCTGGAGTTCACACTGGCATGAAAGTTTGGGTAGACGACCAGAAGTGTCGCGGTCACGGCATGTGTCTCACGCTGTGTCCCGACGTGTTCAGCCTGACCGACGACGGTTACGCCGAGGCCATAGATTCCGACGTTCCAACGGAATTGGCGGCGGCAGCTCAGGAGGCAATCGAATGCTGTCCCGAGCAGGCGATCAGCGAGAAGTAACCAAATACACCGGCGAGTAAGGAGATTCGAGTGGCAAAAGGCTATGTCATCCTCACCGAGGCGATCAAAGACCCGGAAGGCATGAAGGCATACGCCCAAGCCGCCGGATCGGCGATGAGTGGCGCCACCGTACTCGCGGTGGACACCGCACCCAAAGTCGTCGAAGGCGATTGGCACGGCGACCAGACCGTCGTCCTGGAATTCGAGTCGGTGGACGCCGCCCGGGCGTGGTACGAGTCCGAGGGCTACCAAAAGGCAGCGAAACTGCGGCAGGCGGCGGCCGACTGCAACGCGGTCATCCTCTCCGGACTCTGACCGCTACTCTCCGACGATGGAGATCGCCTGCCGGGGGCATTGACGGACGGCCTCGCGCACGTCGGCCTCGTTCTCCGGGGTCACTTCTTCCTGATGGACCGTCAGCATGTCGTCGTCGCCGAGTTCGAATATGTCGGGGTTGATGCCCATGCAGACGCCGTTGCTCTCGCAGAGTCCCCAATCGACTTCGATCTTTTTCGTCACCGCCAACCCCCTTACCGAAGCACCTTGACGGGCACGTTCTTCCAGCCCGCAACGTTCTGCATGTTCACCCGTTTGCACCCCGCCCAGTCCACCTCGTAGCGCGGCATGAAATCGAGCAGCCGCTCCAGCGCGATCCGGCTTTCCAGGCGGGCCAGTGCGGCGCCGAGGCAGCTGTGGATCCCGTACCCGAGTCCGAGGTGCTGCGCCTCGGTATGGTCACGCTCGATGTCGAATGTGTCGGCGTCGGTGAACGCCTCCGGGTCGCGGTTCGCCGCGGCGCCGCAGAGGAATACGGGTTTGCCCGCCGGGATCACGCCACCGCTGACGTGGGCCTCTTTGAGGGTGTAGCGGACGTTGTACTGGACCGGTCCCTCGTAGCGCAGTAGCTCTTCGACGGCCCCAGGAATCTTGTCGCGGTCCTCCTGCAGCTTCTGCCACTGGTCGGGGTGGTTGGCGAAGATGACCGCCGCGTTGCCCATCAGCTTGGTGACGGTCTCGGCGCCCGCGCCGCCCAGAAGGGTTGCGAATCCGCAGATCTCGATGTCGTCGAGCTTGCGCAGCTCGCCATTTTCGCCCGGGATCTCGGCCGCGATCAGGCGGCTGATCATGTCGTCCTGCGGCTCCTGACGCCGCTCCTGGACCAGGCTGAAGTAGTACATCGCCGTGTCGATGTTGGCCTGCATGCCGGCTTCGCTGATCTCGATCTGCCCCGGGTCGTGATGCAGACTGGTGTCGATCCAGTGGCGCACCTGCTGGCGGTATTCCTCCGGCACGCCGGCCATCCGGGTGATGACCTCCACCGGAAAGGGCCCGGAAAAGTCCTGCACGACGTCGAAATTGTCGGAGTCGACGGCGCCGAGGTACTTGTCGATCACCTCGATGATCGTCTCGCGCTGCGATTGAATGGCCCGCGGAGTGAACGCCTTATTGAGCAGGCTGCGCATGTGGCGGTGCTCCGGCGGGTCCATGAAGATGATCGACTTCTGCTCGGGCGCGATGCCCCGGCGCACCATCGCCAGGTCGCAGCCGCGCGCCGACGAATACGTCTCGAAGTCCTTGAACGCGGCCGCGACGTCTTCGTGGCGGGTCAGCGCGTAAAAATCCTCTTTCTCGTCGTAATACAGGGGCGCTTCCTCGCGCATCCGCCGATAGATGTCGAACGGATTGTTGAAGTAGTCCTCGGCGTACGGGTCGAAGACAACCTTCGGTTTGGTCACTGAATCCTCCTCAGCGGCGAGGTCGGGCTGAACCTTTACAGCGGAGCCCCTGACTGTAACGCTAACGGTAATACCTTCGTGACGAACCGGAAAGACCAAAACGCTGGTATTTCAAACCCTCTTCGCGAAGTCGATCTTCTCCATGACGTCATCCAGCGCACCCAGCCCGCCGCCCAGCTCCGCGGCGATACCGCGGACGACGGCCACATCTTTACCGACGAACTCGCCGGCGACCTCGATGAATGACGCGACGGAACCGCCTGACGCGACGAGGTTCAGCACGTGGCTGGCCGCGCTGCCGTGCTGCAAGGCGGTCAGCAACGTCGATTCCGGCACGCCAAGCCGCTCTCCCAGTCGAATTGACTCCGCAAGCAGCCCGATCTGCGCGGCGAACAGCGCATTGTTGACGAGCTTCACCTTCTGGCCGGCACCCGTGGGCCCGACGCGCAGGACGGGATCTGCATAGCAGCCCAGCAATGGCCGCACCCGGTCAACCGATTGGTCGGCGCCGCCCACGAACAGCGTGAGCCGGCCGGCCTCGATGTCGTGCGGCCCACCGCTTACCGCGGCGTCAACGACGCCAACCGCGGTGGCGCGCTCGGCGATGGCGACCAGGGTGTTCGGATTCGCGGTGGTGTGTACCACCAGTACCGAACCGGCCGGCATGCTCGGCAGCAGTGCGGTGTCCAGGCAGACATCCCGCAGTTGTTGGTCGGTGAACACGCAGAGCGCCACCACATCGGCGTCCGCACCGGCCTTGGCCGCCTCGTCGACCGCCCGCGCGCCCAGTTGCTCGAGTTCGCGGCGCTTTTCGACGGTCCGGCCCAGTGCGTGGACGTCGTGACCGGCCGCCACCAGACGGCCCACCATGGGGCGACCCATCCGCCCCGCCCCGATGAATCCGACCCTCACCGGGGGCGTTTCATCAGGGCCAGCGCCGCGTCGGCCGCATCGAGCACGGCCCCGCCGTTCGCCCCGACCCGGCCGGCGAGGTCGACCACCAGCCGGACATCCTTCTGCAGCAGGCCTCCCGCGACACCGGCCAACCGATCCAGCCCGCCGATACCGCCGAGGGCGTTGAGCGCGAAGCTGTTTCCACTACTGCGGGAAACCACCTCGGTGAGACGGTCCGGCTCGACGCCCAGCTCCCCGGCGAGTGACAGGGCGGCGGCCGCAGTGGCCAGGTTGGCGGTGAACAACAGATTGTTCAGCAGCTTCGTGGTTTGTCCGGAACCCAGTTCGCCGAGGTGAACGACCGGATCGGCATAGGTTTCGAAGACCGGACGGCAGCGTTCGACGACGTCGGTATCACCGCCGACCATCACCAGTAGCCGGCCCTCGGCCGCCGCGCCTCCGCCTCCGCTCACCGGCGCGTCGATGACGGAAACACCCTGCGGGGCGGCCTTGTTCGCAAGCTCGCGGCAGGTGTTCGGGTGCACCGTGCTGTGCACGGCGATGACGCTGCCGGTTTGCATCGTCGTCAATAATCCGTTTTCGCCGCAGGCGAGTTCGTCGACGTCGGCATCGCCGATCACGCAGAGGCACACCAGATCACTGGCCGCGGCCAGCTCGGCGGGAGACCCGGCGACTTTCGCCGGGGTGTCGGCGAACGCTTCGAGGGCCTCCGGTCTGCGCGCCCACAGCGTGGTGGGGTATCCGCCCTCGGCGATCCGCCGCGCCATGGGTCCGCCCTGGCTGCCCAAGCCGATGAATCCGACGCGCATCACCCAGCCTCCAGATCGGATTCGGTGTTCGATGCACGCTCAGTCACGCATTCCCGGACGAAATCAAGAACTTTCGAGTGGTAGTCCGGGGCGGCGTGGCTGAGGCTGATGTTGTGCGCGGCGCCCGGTTGTCGATGCACGATGAACCGCGGCGCCCCGGCGAACAGTGCGCCGATCTCGGTCACCGCCGCATCGTCGGTCTGCCAGACCTTTTCGTGCTCGGCGATGCTGAAGTGCACCGGGACGCGCACGGCGGGCGCCAGCTCCGGAAAGGTCTGTCGCGCCCAGTCCGATACCATCTGGTCCTCGTAAGACGGAGCCGACGGCGAAACCGTGGCTCCGCCGAGGACCTTGGGCGGGTAGAGTTCCTCTGGGCTCCAGAGCAATTCGCGCATGCCCGACGGGCGGCGTTCGCGGGTAGCCATTTTCAGTATTTCCTTGGCCGCGGGGTGGTAGTGGCGGCCGGTGCCCGCGAGCTCGATGCCGAGCAGGTCGGCACCCCGGGCGTCGGCGGCCAACCGTATCGTCAGCTCGCAACCGCCCGAATGGCCCCACACGAATACGCCTGCGCCACGCGGCCGTTCGCCGAGGATGCGATCGACAGCACCGTAAGCCAGGTTGACGCGCTGCTCACCGGAGACCATCGCTTCGGGATAGGGCGCCGAGCTGCCATAGCCGGGCCGATCCAGGGCCACCACGGTGAATCCGGCTGCCGCGCCGGTCCGGGCAAGGGAATACGACGGATGGCCCGGGCAGTCGAAATACATTGCGGTGGTACCGCCCCCGTGAATCGCCACAATCACGGCCTTGGGGTCTTCGGCTTCGGCGACCAACGCCGACATCGGTACCCCGTCCACGATCACCAGCCGGGGACGGGGAGCGGAACTCATGTGTCGGCCCGCAGCAGGATCACGCCGCTAGGGGTGAGGCCGCCACTACTGACCACACCGACGCGAGCGTCGGCGACCTGGCGGTCACCGGCCTCGCCGCGAAGCTGGGTGATCGCCTCGTGCAGGAGTCCCATGCCGTGCGTGCGGCCGTGCGAAAGCTGGCCGCCGTGGGTATTGAGCGGCAACAGGCCGTCGCGCGCAATGTTCTTGCCGCCGTCCAGGAATTCCTTGGCCTCACCGATACCGCAGAAACCCAGCGCCTCGATCCAGGACAGGCAGTTGAAGGAAAAGCCGTCGTAGAGCTCGGCGACGTCGACGTCGGCGGGCCGCAGCGAGGTGCGTGTCCACACGTGTGCCGCCTGGCCCAGTACCTGGGGTTCGTGGGTGAGAGTGCTTTGGTCCCAGTCGAGTCGCTCGACGATCTGCGTACCCACCGCTTCCACCAGCACCGGCGGCTTGGCCAGGTCGCGGGCGGCGTCGACGGCCGAGACGATGACGGCGATGGCGCCGTCGCACGGCACGTCGCAGTCGTACAGTCCGAACGGTGTGGTGATGGGCCGCGCGTTGAGGTAGTCGTCCATCGTCATCGGCGTCCGATAGATGGCGGTCGGGTTGAGTTCGGCGTTGGCGCGCTGGTTCAACGCGATCCAGCCCAGCGTTTCCTTGGTGGTGCCATACCGGTGAAAGTGCCGCTGCGCGTTCATCGCCAACGTGTGTGCCGCCGACGTCGCGCCGAATGGCATCTGCCAGCCCGACATTCGGCCCATCGACGGGGTGATCTTGCCCTGCTTCATCAGCTCGCCGTTGGTGGCTTCCCACAGCGTGCGGAAGCACAGCACGTGACGCGCCAGCCCGCAGGCGACCGCGAGCATCGCGGCGATCACCGAGCCACCGGGGCCGAACGTCTCCATCGCGCCGTTGTGCCAAGTCGGCCGGATGCCGAGTGCGCCCTCGAGGGCGGTGGTGCCGCCCTCCCCGAAGCCGCCGACATTGATCGCGCCGGGGTAGGTGGACAGGCCGTCGATGTCGGCGTAGGTCAGGCCGGCATCGGCGATGGCCGCTTCGCACGCCTGCACCGTCAGCGCCAGTGGCATCTGCATCAACCGGCGTCCGATCGGCGACGCGCCGATCCCGGTCAGCGCGACCTTGTCCTCGAACTTTTCGGCGGTCAGCATCGGCCGGACGTGTTCGCCGAACCGTTCCGGCGCGATCTCATCACCCGGTAGGGGACCGGACTGCCCGTCGGCACGCGGCTTGAACAGCGGAAACCACACATCCTCGACCTGCTCGAAGACGACCTCGACCTGTTCGCCGAGTTCGAGCTGATCGGGTTCGCACTCGACGATGTTGGTGGTCAACCGAACCCGCGGGTCCTCGGCGATCGCCACTTGCGCAATTACGTAGGGCGCCGCCAGTCCGGGCAGGCTGAACCGTTCGTTGACGGTGAATCCGGCGAGCGTCGCCCGGCCCGAAACTGCCCGCACTCCGATGTCGCGGGACCGGCAGTACCGGCAGACCGGCGCGGGTGGATGGATCAGCGATTCACAGGCCCTGCATTCCTGCAGCCGTAGCTTTCCGTCGGCGCCGGACTTCCAGAAAAACTCGTTCTCCTGCGTGACCTGGGGCAATGGGCGGCCCGGCGCTGCTGACACGTCACCTCCGCGAGTCGAACGGCCCCGAAAGCAGTTTGGTAGGCCCGTTATACGAATCGGAGAATTACGTTATCACTCCCGAGCAGGGGCGATCTAGACGGCGTAGGCAGTGCTCGTGATGCATCTCAGGCCAGGAAAAACGCCCGCCGTCAGTACGGCACCCAGACGCCGTCGAAATAGGCGCCCCATTGGTGGAAGCCGGCACTCCACATCGGGGCGTTCGGTGACCACCACGGCTGAGGCGGTGGCGGCGGTGGCACATCCTGTGCCACGAATGACGGCGCATATGCCGGCGGAGCGGTGTACCACGGCGGCGGCGCCGGCAGCGGTTTGCATTCAAACGTCGACACATTCCACGACATGTTGGGATCGCACTGCGCCGAGCCGATTGCCGGCGTCGCGATCACCGCGACAGTCATCGCCACGAAGGCGACCGCAATGGCGGCGGTCAGACGACCAAAAATCCACCTCATGGTGGGCCTCCCAGTTGGGGCCATCGCGACCCCGGCTGGTGTCAGTTTATTCCGCCGTTACCGCCGCGACCAGATGAAACCATTCGGCGCGACACAACACCGGGCTGGGTCGTCGTGGCGTTTCCTGTCGGCGAAGAGTTATGCTCGCCAGCGCGGTATCAAGTACTTAACACTCGGAGGGCTGGTTGCTCGACGCAGAGAAGATCCTGATCACCGGGGCGACGGGCAAGATCGCGTTTCCGATCGCGCGTGCTCTGGCGGCGGCGGGAAACGAGGTGTGGGGCGCCGCGCGCCTGAAAGATCCGGCCGCCCGGCAAAAACTGGTGGACGCCGGGATCAGGCCCGTGGCGCTGGATGTCAGTGCCGGCGACTTCTCAGCGCTCCCGGACGATTTCACCTACGTCTTTCATGCGGCCGTAGACCCGGGCACCGAGGACTGGAGCCGGTGCGTTGAAACGAACGCACAGAACTCGGGCGAATTGCTCCACCACTGCCGCGCCGCAAAGGGTTTCGTCTTCTGCTCCACCGGCTCGATCTACGCCTACCAGGGCCGCCGACCGCTGACCGAGGCCGATCCGCCGGGGGCGCCGTTGCGGGCGAACTACAGCTTCTCCAAGGTTGCCGCGGAAGCGGTGTGCACCTGGGTCGCCAGGCGCTACCAGGTTCCGCTCACCATCATCCGGATCTGTTCGACGTATGGGCCCCAGGGCGGTGCGCCCGCCGACCGTCTCGATGCGATGTTGGCGGGCAAGCCCATTCGGCTGCATCCCGACAAGCCGAACCATTACAACCCCATCTACGAAGACGACTACGTGGAGCTCGGCATCCGCGCGCTGGAAGTCGCCGCGGTGCCGCCCGTGGTGGTGAACTGGGCGGGCAGCGAGACGGTCAGCGTCGAGGAGTACTGCACCTTCATGGGTGAGCTCGTCGGTGTCGAGCCGATCTTCGAGTACACGCCCCAGGCGCACACCCCGCTATGGCCGGACGTCACCCGCATGCACGACGTGCTCGGCCGCACCAAGGTGCCCTGGCGCGAGGGCTTCCGGCGCATGGTCGCGGCCCGCCATCCCGAAATTCCGCTGCCCCAACATGAATCGACGAGACCCTGAGGGCTGACGCTATGCATCTTCCCGGCACGCCGTCGGACGAGGTCGCCGAGATTCTCGCCACCGGGAGCGGCGAGATCACCACGTTGTTCGTCTCCATGGCGATCCGCCACCCCGACGGGAAGGACGCGGAGTACCTGCGCTGGCACAGCATGGACCACCGCCCCGAGCAACACCGGCTGGCCGCGGTGCGCGCCTCGTTGCGCCTGGTGTCGACACCGGCCTGCCGTGCCGCACGCGCGCTCAGCGAGGGGCCCTTGGACGCGGTCGATCACGTGATGACGTACTTCTTCACCGACACGGCCGGACTGCAGGATTTCAATGAGCTGTCAACGGCATTGGGCAATGCCGGCCGCAAACTCCCGCTGCTGCCACCGGTCGAGCGCGGCGTTTACGAGGTGCAACGCAAAGCGGCCGCGCCGCGCGTCAGGGTCGGGTCGGACGTGCTGCCCTGGCTGCCCGTGCGGGGCGCGTTCGTGTTGGTCGAGCGGGGATCGGCGTCGTTGAACCCGCTGGTGGAGGTCGACGGTGTCGCCGGTGTCTGGTCCGCGTTGTCGCGCCAGGTCGATGCCAGCCTGGCCAGTGCCCGAGCGAACCAGACGATCACCTGCTGCTTCCTCGATGACGATCCCATCGCCAGCGCCGAACGGCTGCGCCCGGTGCTTAAGGCCCGCTGGGCCGAGTCGGACATCAAACCTCTTTTCGCCGCGCCATTTTTCGCGGTCGTTCCATACGAGTGGGATCGGTATGTGCCATAGGGGACGGGTTCCGTGCGCATCGGCTTGATGGTTGGCTCCGATAAGGAGCGCTCGCGCGCGGATCGGCTAGCCGGGCTGATCGACGACGGTGTCGCGGCCGAAGGCGACGGGTTCACATCGTTTTGGATGCCGCAGGTCCCCGGTTACCTCGACGCCATGACCGCCGTGGCTTTACTCGGGCAGGCCACCGATCGCATCGAGATCGGAACGGCCGTCGTTCCGATCCAGACTCGCCATCCGATGATCATGGCGCAACAAGCGCTGACCACCCAGGTGGCATGCGGCGGGCGGTTCACGCTCGGCATCGGGCCCTCGCATCACTGGATTGTCAACTCGCAACTGGGCTTGCCCTACGACCGCCCGGCGCGGTTGATGGATGACTACCTCGCCGTGCTCCAGGCGTCCTTCGCGGGACCGGGGACTGTCGACGTCGACAACGAAAACTATTGCGTCCATTCGCCGGTCGATGTCACGGACGCATTCGAGATGCCGGTACTGTTATCGGCGCTCGGGCCGACAATGCTGCAACTCGCCGGCGGGCGGGCTGGTGGCACCATCCTCTGGATGGCGGACGAGCGGGCGATCGGAGACCACGTCGTTCCCCGCATCACCGCGGCGGCGAAGCGGGCCGGGCGGGCCGCGCCGCGGATCGTCGCCGGCGTTCCCGTCGCGCTCTGCTCGGACCGCGAGATCGACGATGCTCGCGCCTACGCCAGCGAGGTGTTGGGGCACGCGGATTTCTCGCCGAACTATGTGCGGCTGCTGCAGCACGGTGACGCCGAGGATGTCGGCGACACCATGGCGGCCGGCGACGAGACGGCCGTCCTGGCTCGGCTGCGCCGCTATCGGGACGCGGGTGTCACCGACCTGGCCGTGCGAATCGTGCCGCTGGGCAAGGACATCAGTGAGCGGACCGACTCGCGACGCCGGACTCAGCAGTTCCTGTCGTCGCTGTGTCCGGCTCTGTGATCAGCGCGCCGGAAGTCCAAGCACACGCTGGGCGATGATGTTGCGCTGGATCTCCGACGTGCCGCCCGCGATGGTGCCCGCATAGCTGCTGATGTAGCGCGCGAACCAGCTGGCGGTGAAAAGGTCAGGCGCGTAAGGGTTGTACGGGGCGGTCAGCATTCTGTCGGCTAATCCGTCGACCCCGGCCGCGTCCAATGCGTGCCGCAGCGCGCTCTGCTCGGCCTCGGAACCGAACACCTTCAGCACGGACAACGCGGCCACGTCTACTTCACCGCGGGCCGCTCGGCCCAGCGCGGCGGACCCGAGCAGTCGTAATGCGTAGTAGTCCATCACGATGGTGCCGTAGTGGTCCGCGTTCACCTCGCCGACCGGCCGGTAGTCCTCGAGGAGTTGCTCGAGCCGGTTCGCGAAGGCCATCCACATCAGCGTGCGCTCGTGGCCGAGCGAGCCGTTGGCGACCTGCCACCCGCCATTGAGCGGGCCGACCAGGTTATCCGCGGGCACCCGGACATCGTTGAAGAACACCTCGTTGAAGTCCAGCTCGTCTGAGTCATAGACCGAAGGGAAGGGACGACGCACCACCCCGGGAACGTCGGTCGGGATGAGAAGTGCGCTGATTCCCTTGTGGCGGGGAGCGTTCGGGTCCGTGCGAACGAAGGTCAGAATGACATCGGCGTCATGGGCGCCGGAGGTCCATACCTTCTGCCCATTGACCACGAACTCAGCGCCCACCAACTCGGCCTTCGTGCGCAGCCCGGCGAGGTCGGAGCCGGCTCCGGGTTCGCTCATGCCCAGCGAAGCGGTCTTGTCGGCTCGCAAGATCGGAACGGCCCAACGCCGCTTCTGCTCCTCGGTGCCGAAGGACAACAGCGATGCCGCGATGATGCCGACGCCTTGCGGATTGAAGCAGTGATAGATCCGGCGCCGTGACAGCTCCTCGCGATGCACGAACTGCTGCAGGATGTTTGCGTTGCGGCCGCCGAATTCCGGTGGGTTGCCCGGCAGTAGCCACCCGTGGTCGAACTGGAGCCGCTGCCAGCGGCGTGACCATTCGGGCACGTGCGAAGTCGACGAAGGACGCTCCGCGGCTTGAGCCTGCGTCGGCAGGTGTTCGGTGAGGAAGTCGACGAACTCCGCGCGAAAGGCCTCTACGTCGCTGTCAAAGGTGAGTTGCATGGCATCACTTGTCCGGGCGAGGACCGCTCAACGCGTAAATCCCCACTCTGCCTCGTTCTCTTCGGTTTTGAGGTGCTCGGCCGGATCCTCGGTGTCGGCGAGTGTCGGCTGAGAGGCGCGCGAGGTGCGCTGACCGATTTCGGTGATGGCGTGCACCGGGCAGTCGAGCAGCGCCCGCATGACCGCGTCGCGATCCCGTTCGGCCACCGTGCCGTCCCCGATGAGGGATGCGTACCCCCAGTCGTCCAGCGAGAAGTATCCCGGAGCGTGCTTGGCGCAGATGCCGAAGCCGTCGCAAATGGTGCGGTCCAGACGGATTTTCATGCTTGCCTCACAGCTTCCGCCTCGTAGGGACGGTCCGCGCGGAACGCGCGGGGCGCGCAGTCCGGACACGTGCCGTCGCGATGCGCACCGACTTCGTCCGGGAACTGATCGAGCAGGCTGGCGGCAATGTTGGTGGCGGCATCCAGCGTGGCGCACGCGCCGCGTCCACGCAGCAGCACCGACCACCGGCGCAACCGTTCGACATCCTCTGTGGTCGCGGCGCCGTCGCGCAGCGCCCCGGCGGCCGCGGCCATCGCCGCCGTTCCGTTGAAGCACGATCCGCATTGCCCGGCGTTTTCGCGGTCGAAGTACGCGAGCACCGATGCCGCCACCGCAACGGGGCAGTCGTCGGTGATGACCGAAATCGCGCCGCAGCCCAAACCGCTGCCGACACGTCGCATCGTCTCGTGGTCCAGGGTTAGGTCCAGCACCGAGCGGTTGAGCAGACCGGCGAAGTAGCCGCCCATCAACGCACCGCGCACCTGGTCGGCTGAAACACCATGCAAACTAAGCAATTCGGTGAACGCCAGGCCGTGGGGGAGTTCGTAGAGCGCCGGCGGCTTACCGGCCCCGGTGATGGTGGCCAGGAAGGTGCCGGGTGACAACGCCGTGCCTTGCGACCGGTAATCGGCCGAGCTGTGGCCCTGCAGGTAGGGCAGGTTCGCCAAAGTCTCGACATTGCTCACCAAGGTGGGCCGGTCGTCGACTCCCGCTTCGAAGGGCCGCGGCGGTTTGTCTGTCGGCTTGGCCGGGCCGCCATTGATCGCCCGAACCGCGGCGGTTTCCTCGCCGGCGACGTATCCCGGTTGCACTGTGAACATGTCGATCGTGACACCGAGCGCGTCGGGATCCAGTTCGCCGAGCGCGGATTTGACGCTGTGCGCCGATTCGGGGTCGGACACGTAGATGTAGGCGCGGTCGGCGGCGACGATCGTCGCGGCGAGGCGCAGCCCGTCCAGGACCAGGTGAGGACGATTGCGCAGCAGCCAGCGGTCCTTGACCGAAGCCGGTTCTCCCTCTTCACCATTCGCGATGACGACGGGAACACCTAGCGAGCGGCCATTGTCGCGCACCGTGCGCAGCTTCACCGCGAGGGGAAACGCCGCACCGCCGCGCCCGACCAGACCGCTGGCGTCGATTTCGCTCAGGAATTCGTCGGGGTTGGCAAGCGGGCGGTAGCCGCCGAGCTTCCGATAGGTCACCAGATCTTCCCGGGCCTGGCCGGTGTGCTCACTCAGCAGCCGCGGCGTGCAACCGGGGAAGGTCGCGGTAGTGATGGTTGTGGACTCGGTGGTGTTCAAAGCTGGCCTGCCATCGTCTTAGTTAGGCTAGCGCACATGCGGACTGCGGTGGTGCGTGTCAACGTCGACCCGGACAGCGTGCTCACGCCCGCACAACTACGTGACGGCATGGCGGCTCTCCTCGAACTGGCGGCCACGGCCGGCGCGGAAGTGGTCGAGAACGACCTCGAGTCCATGCCCGCAAGCCGCCGCGAAGTCGAACTGCTCATTGCGGCCAAAGACGGCGACATGGCCAAAGAGACGGCGATCGGATTGTGCGCCAGCGCGTTCGGGGGTGCTCCTGTTCCGGGCGTGATCACGTTTGTCAGCCGGGGCACCGACGACGACGCGCACGGAGTGCTGTCTGCGTTCGGGTTGACCGGTGACATCGAGCGCACGCCCGGCGATGACGGATTCGACATCGTCCATGTGACGCTGCGGGAGTCCGACCTCGAACGGATTCCGGAAAGCCGGGTACACACGGCGCTGGAGGCGTCGCTCAACTGTGAGGTCCACATTCGCACCGTGTAGCACCATTACGAGCCCAGGAAGTCAAGGATCGCGGGCGCCGCCTGCACCCAGGTGTCGAACATGTTGAAGTGTTGCACCCGGCCCGCGGCGCGGTCTTCGGACGCGCGCTCCCAGGCGTCCTCGGGCCAGGGCGGGTCGATGAGCTTTGATCCCTTGATCAGGCAGCTCACCTCCAGCGACGTCCGCTTCGGGTGGTCCATGTCGTTCTCACCGCCGCGAATGATCAACGTGGGGACCTTGATCCGGTCGAACATCTCGTCCTCGACGCCCGGAATCGTCTGGCCCGGCTTGGAGACGAAGGCATTGAGCCAGCGCAGCATCACCTTGAGGAACGCATCCTTATCGAAGTCGAGGAACCGCTGCTTGTTGTTCGGGTTCTCCTCGATGCGCTCGCGCCATTCGGCCACCTTCACCACGCCGTCCATGCCGGTGCCGCGCACCGCGAGAATGCTGGGAACGATGTAGAAGGAGCCGAGCACGAAGGTGCCGTAGATGCCGCCGACGATGTTCCACACCACGAGCTTGGTGACCATCTCGGGGTAGAGCATCGTGGTCAGCATGGAATCCCTTGCCCCGCCAGACCCTCCGGCCAGAATGCAGCGCTCGAAGCCCAGGCCGGTCACCAGCTTGTGCAGCGTCTCGGCGCGCATGTGTGACTCGCTCTGCCCGTAGAATTGCACATCGGAGGCGCCACAGTTGGGCCGGTCCCACAGCAGCACCCGGTAGCCACCGTCGGCCAGGGCATCGGCCAGCGGACGCAGGCCGGGGATCTCCTTGCTGAACCGGCCGCCCGGCGTCAGGGCAATGAGATCGCCAGAGTCACCGAGGATTTCGTAGACGACGTTTCCCCCGTTGATCTCGATAGAAGGCACCCGATTCTCCTGTAGTTAGGCCTGAACCAAAACGTCATTGCCGACGACGCGCACCGGATAGGTACGGATACTCCATTCGGGCTTGACCGCGGTGGTACCCGTCGCCAGCTCGAAACCCCATTGGTGCCAAGGACAGTAGATGTATTCCAGGTCGCGCACCATGACGGAGTCACCCGGCGCGGTCTCGTCGACGATCGTGCGTCCCCGGGCTCGTCCCGAACACAGCGGCCCGCCTTGGTGCGGGCAGTAGTTCGCGATGGCGTAGAAGGTGCCGTTGACATTGTAGACGCCGACGCCGTGCCGTCCGATCGGTACCAGTTTGTGTGTGCCCGGCGGGATCTCGTCTACGGTTGCGACTACATGCTCGCGGCCCTGGGCGAGACGTGGCTCGGGCCGCTTGGTTTCCTCCGTCAACTCAGAGCACCCGGGTCTGACCCTCGAGTACCGGAACGGTCTCGGGCAGGTGATAGGTCGCGATGCCGTTCTTGTACATGACCGCGTCGCGGGCGTGCTTGGGCAGGTGCTTGACCAACCAGCGCGGGTCGTCGAACGTCCAGTGCGGGTAGTCCGAGGAGAACAGCAGGATCTTCTCGCACTCCATCCATTCCAGCGCGCGGGTCAGTTCGGTCTTGTCCTCCGGATAGTCCAGCGGCTGGGTGGTGAACTTGATGTGGTCCTTGACGTACTCGCTTGGCTTGCGCTTGATGTCGAGCCACGACTTGCGTGCGTCGTAGATCGCGTCCATGCGCCACATCAGCGGCAGGATCCAGCTGAATGCGTGCTCGACGAAGACGATCCGCAGCGTCGGGAACCGGTCGAAGACACCGTCGAAGATCAGGCTCATCACCTGGTTGGCCGCCAGCAGGGAGTAGGTCACCATGAAGTCGTGGTTGTAGCTGGGGAACCCGACCGGCGGGATCGGCAGCTCATCGAACTGGCTGCGTGACAGGTGGCAGCTCACGGTGATGTCGTGCTTGGTGGCGGCCGCCCAGATCGGGTCGTACTTCGGGTGGCCCCAGGACGGCCGCGGCTCGGCCTTGATCAGAATCTGTGCCATGAAGGGGTGTCCGGCCCAGCGTTCGATCTCGCGCACCGACTCTTCCGACTCCTCGATCGCGATACAGATCGACCCGCGCCACCGTTCGTGCCAGTTGTTGTGGCTGTCCAGCCAGTGATTGGCCTGCCAGTCGTTCAGCGCGGCCGACATCGCATGCTGTGCTTCGGGAATGCGTGCCGGGTAGGCCGCGGGTTCCAGGATAGCGATGTCGGAGCCGGCCTCCATGATCAGCTGACGGAACGCCAAATCCGGGTCGCTGCACGGGAACTCGCCGTTGGCGGGGAAGGAGTCCACGCGCATGGCGTAGGAGTGTGCGTAGTCCGGGGCGTCGTAGTAGATCTGCTCGCCAACGGAGCGAGTGAGGAAGTACTTGCTGCGCCACGGCTCGGGGATGTACGGGAGTAGCTCTCCGCGCTTGGGCGCCGGGTGAACATCCGAGTCGACGCAGCGGACGGCTATGCGCTCGGTAGCGGGAACCCGCTCCTGCGAATGGGTCAACGTCATCTGGCTCTCCTCAGTCCGTCGCGATACTTCTACTCTGCGCCCACCCCGGCGGGAATGTCTATGCCGTAGAGCTGCGCCGCGTTGCGCCAGCACAGCTTCTCGCGCTGCTCGGCGGACAACGCGCTGGGCAACTTCGTGACATCACCGCACTGCCAGTGTGGATAGCTCGAGCCGAACATCACCATGTCGTCTTTACCGGTGAAGCCGAACCATTCGCCGGCGAACTCGACGTCGCCGGGCCCGTCGAGACTGCCCTGAACGAAATACACGTGACCGGGCAGATAGTCGCTGGGAATTCGCGGAGCCCATGGTGTCTGCTCCAGGTGCGGTCGGCCGAAGGTGTCCATCCGCCAGATGAACGGCGTGATGAAGTCGGCGGCGCCATCGCCCCATACGAACTTGAGGCCGTCGAATCGCTCGAATACTCCCTCGGCGATCATGTTCATCTGGTGATACAGGTAGTTCAGCGCCATGAAGCTGACGTACTGCTCGTAGGTACGGGTGTTCCCGTTCGGCGTCGGCGGAAACGCGATGCCCGACCCGACTTCGATGTGCGCGGCGACGGGAAGCCCGGCGTCGACGGCGGCCTCCCAGATCGGCCAGAACTGCGGTTTTCCGTAGAGATCGCGGGACTGCAGCGGCACGCCGATCTGGACCACCCGCGGATGCGCGCGCCATCTCTCGATCTCGCGCAGCGCGCCCGGGATGTCGTCGGGGTTGACCCGGATGGTGCCGCGGAACCGCTCGCCGAATTGGCTGGACTCCAGCCAATTCGACACCATCATCTCGTTGTGCGCGGCGTGCAGCGCGCTGCCCAGGTGCCGGTCCGGCATGATGCCGCGCGCCATCGGGTGCAGGACCGCAACATCGACGCCGCGCTTCGAAAAAAGTTCATTGGCAACGAAATCCGGGTCGGAACCGGGGTATTGGCGGTCGGGGCCCTCGGTGTTGGGCGCGTACTCACCGCCGGGGGCGCCGTACCAGTCCATCTCGTAATCCGGAAAGCCGCGGCTCTTGAACGGCTCACGCAAAGTCTTTCGCAGCGCTTTGTTGGACGGGAAGAAGATGTGCACGCTCGCGTCGATCAACGGCGTGCTGGTTCCATCAGCGTGTGTGATCACGAGCGCCACCCTTCGGCTCCGGCGGCCGCGGCCAGCCGTGCGAGGTCATATGATAGCCAATCTAACATTTTCCTCGGCGGTCCATCAACGGGTTTCCGGTAAGCATTTCGTTTAATCATAATCCCTGGTAGCGGGCATTTTGCGATCCTATGAGCAAGTCGGGTTCTTCTTTCCGGATAATACCATTCTCCAAGCCGCGAAACGATGCGATCCGGGCCGTTCGTCACCGCGACGGCCGGCCTCCGAGGGCTACTCCGAAGACCCGCCCACCGTGACGCCGGCGGCCCGCTCGAACGGTTTGATCACCGTCGTGAAATCGGAGTCGGGCCCTTTTTCGGCGCGGGCGAGCGCCTCCCACAGCCGGCCGACAGTCTCGGCAACCTCGGCGGGCACACCAAGCGCTCTGGCTTCATCGAGATAAAGGCGCACATCTTTGAGCATCAGCCCGGTGGCAAAGCCGTAGTCGAAGGTGCGCGGCAGGATCGCGCGGGGGAACTTGTCGCGGCTCGCGCTCGTCGCACCCGATCCCGCATTCAGCACCTCGATCATCACGCCGGGATTTAGGCCGGCTTTGACGCCCATCACGACGACTTCCGCGGTCGCGGTCAGCACATTTGCCGCCAAAATGTTGTTCGCCAGCTTCATCGTCTGCGCCGAGCCGGGCTTGTCGCCGACATACACCGGCCGGCCCAGTGCTTCGAGCGCGGTTCGCACGGCGTCGAATTCGTGGCGCGGGCCGGACACCATCAGCGCAAGAGTGCCGTTCTCGGCCCCGCCGAGGCCGCCGCTGACCGGGCTGTCCATCGCCACGATATTGCGCTGGGCCAGCAGGCCGTGGATCTGCATCGCCATTTGGCTACCGACAGTGGACAAGTCGACGTAGCGCTTCACCCGTGCACCTTCGATTACTCCCGCCGGACCGGTGGCCACCTCGAGTGACGCGCCCGGTGTGGGCAGGCTGGCCAGCACCGTGTCGGCGCGATCTGCGACCTCTTTGGGCGATGACGCCGAGCGTGCTCCCAGGGCGACGACGCGCTCGAGGGCCTCGCCGCGCGTGTCGAAGGCGACGACATCATGTTTTTCACCAATGAGGCGACATGCCATGGGAAAGCCCATGTTTCCCAGCCCGATGAACCCGACGTCCACGCTGCGCCCTAGCCCCGGTCCAATTCGGCGAACGCCTCGTTTGCGATGCGAAAGCTGTCGACGGCGGCCGGCACACCGGCGTAGATGGCCACCTGCAGGAAGACCTCGCGGATTTCCTCACGGGTGACACCGTTGGTCAGCGCCGCCTTGACGTGGGTGCGTAATTCGTTGGGCCGGTTGAGCGCTGAGATCATCGCCAGGTTGAGCATGCTGCGGGTTTTTCGCGGTAGTTCCTCGCGGCCCCACACGGCGCCCCAGCAGTATTCGGTGACGAGGTCTTGCAGGGGTCCGGTGAAGTCGTCCGCGTTGGCCAATGCGCGGCTGACGTACTCCTCGCCCAGCACCTCGGAGCGGATTTGCAGCCCCCGCTGGTAGGTTTCGCGATCCAATGTTTTCCCCTTCAGTTCGGGGCAGCGGCCGCGATGTTGTCGTAGGTGCGCGCTGCCGAGGTTCCGATTGCCTGAGCGCAGTCTTGCATCATCGCCGCTCCGCGGCGTCTACAGTCGAGTTTCAGATGGGTCTGCCCGCTTGTGTCATCGTTCCGTCGGCGAGAATGCTGAAATGTAGCCGACGCCCAATCACCCTGCAGAGCTTGGGAATACGAGCTCACGGCGCGGGCCGGCGGCACCCCTAGACGTTGAGGAGAAGCAGTGAGCGGAGCGAGCGCGGACATCTGGGAAGTGATGTCGACGGCCCGAACGATCCGGCGCTTTACCGACGAACCGGTGGACGATGCAACTCTGGCGCGCTGCCTCGAGGCGGCCAGGTGGGCCCCCTCGGGTGCGAACGCGCAGGGCTGGCGTTTCGTGGTGTTGCGCTCGCCTGAGCAGCGGGCCGTGGTGGCCAAGGCCGCGGCCCACGCGCTGGAAGTGATCGAGCCGGTCTACGGCATGAGCCGGCCTGCCGTCGACGACACCAGCCGCCGCGCCCGTACCTACCGTGCGACGTATGAATTGCACGACCGGGCCGGTGAATTCACCTCGGTGCTGTTCGCCCAGGCGCACTACCCGACCGCGTCGGAGCTCCTGCTGGGCGGCTCGATCTTTCCCGCAATGCAGAACTTCCTGCTGGCGGCGCGCGCCCAGGGACTCGGCGCCTGTCTGACCAGCTGGGCCTCGTATGGCGGTGAACAGCTGCTGAGGGAAGCCGTCGGCATACCGGAGGGCTGGATGGTCGCGGGCCACATCGTGGTCGGGTGGCCGAAGGGCAATCACGGGCCGCTGCGCCGTCGCCCGCTTGCCGAGTTCGTGAACCTCGACCGTTGGGACAACGCCGCCGATGGCCTCGTCGAGGGTGCGCTCGGCGGGGATGGCCCGCATTGATAACCCGTGCCCGGAATCCGAGATTACTACTTCCGCAACCGAGAATGTTATTCTCGCCTGACAGTCACGACGAGAGGCGGCGCGGATGCTGTTGGAGTTCGATGCTGATCAGCGACTGTGGCAGGACACCGTGCGCGACGCCGTCGCGAAGCAGTGCCCGCCGTCGCTGGTGCGCAGCGTGGCCGAAGGGGGCGTCGACCCGAGCCCGCTGTGGAAATCGTATGTAGACCAGGGCTGGACCGAGCTCAGCGATGCGGACAGCGCCGTCGAGCTGGCCATCGTGCTCGAGGAGCTCGGCCGCGCCACCGACCCCACCCCGTTCCTGGCGACGATGAGCCAGTTCGCCCCGCTGGCCGGCGACCGGTTCGACCCGCACCAATCGGGCACCGCGGTCTACGGCGGGATCGCGGCGCACCGCGACGCCGAGGGTTGGGTGCTGGACGGCACGGCCCGCCATGTGCTCGACGGCGATCGCGCGGATCGGCTGGCCGTGGTGACCGATGCGGGCGTGTTCCTCGTCGAGTCCAGTCAGGTGTCGGCCCGGCGCGCGGCGGTGTTCGACCCGGTGCTGCACGTCGCCGACCTGTCGTTCGCGGACGTTCGGGTACCCGACAGCGAGCGGCTTACGGTCAACGCCGAGCGCGCCCATCATTCCGCGCTGACCGGCATGGCCATCACGATGGTCGGCGCCTGCCAACGCATCCTCGACCTGGTGCTCGAGCACGTCAAAAGCCGTCAGCAATTCGGCGTCGCGATCGGTTCCTTCCAGGCCGTCCAGCACAAGGCCGCCGACATGCACGTCGCGGTGGAACGAGCCCGCGCCCTTGCATACTTCGCCGCGCTGACGATCGCGGCCGACGATCCCCGCCGCCGGCTGGCCGCCGCGATGGCCAAGGCATCGGCAGGGGAATGCCAGTCGCTGGTATTCCGGCACGGCCTACAGCTGCATGGCGCAATGGGATTCACGTGGGAGAATGACCTGCAGTTCGCGCTGAAACGAGCAAAAGCGGGTGAGCTGATACTCGGCGGCGCGGCGGAGCACCGGGCGCGGATCGCGGAGGAATACCGTGCAGCTGACTTTTGATTCCGACGTCGAGGAGTTCCGTGCCGAGTTCTCGGCGTTCCTCGACGAAAACTTGCCCCCCGCAAGCGGAACGCTCGAGCGGCCCCGGTCGGTCTCGCACATGCCGCAGTGGGCGCGCGACTGGCAGCGGTTGTTGTTCGACAACGGCTGGCTACTACCCAGCCAGCCACCGGAATTCGGGGGCCGCAACGCGACGGTCATTCAGCAGTTCGTCTACCTCGAGGAACTCAGCCGCCGCCGGATTTACCACAGCTTCAACCCGCAGGGCGTGAACATCGTTGGGGCGTCGCTGTTGTCGTTCGGCAGCGACGAACAGAAGCGGCGCTGGGCGGTGCCGATCCTGCGGGCGGAGATCACCGCGTCACTCGGGATGAGCGAACCCAGCGCGGGCTCGGATCTGGCGTCGCTGCGGACCCGTGCGGTGCGCGACGGCGATCACTTCGTCGTCAACGGCCAGAAGGTGTGGACCTCGGGTGCCCACGACGCCGACGTCTTGTTGACGTTCGTCCGTACCAATCCAGATGCGCCGAAGCACAAGGGAATCAGCGCGCTCATCATCCCCACCGATACCCCGGGTCTGGTGCGCCGGCCGTTCCCGTCGATCTGCGGTGTCGACGATCTGGATTTCAACGAGGTCTTCTTCACCGACGTGCGGGTGCCGGCCGAGAACCTGGTCGGCGAGCTCGACCAGGGTTGGCGGGTGGCCAACGGATCGCTGGGGCATGAACGCACCATGATGTGGCTGGGTTTCGCCGATCGCCTCGAGAACATGATCGACGACTTCCATCCCAGCACCGAGGTCGAGCGAGACCAATACGCGAGCACGATCATGGACAAGCAGGCGCTGCGCCTGCTGGGTTCGGCGGCCCTGGCCCGCGCCGCGCGCGGCGAGGATGACGTGGCCGCGATCTCGGTGCTCAAGCTGCTCGGCTCCGAAGCGGAGTTGCGTGGCATGGAACTGGCCTTGACGTCCGCGGGATCCGAGGGGCTCGTGCACCCCGGGCTCACGGGGCCGTATGCGCACATGAACCTCGACCACTACTTCGCCAGCTGGTTCGAGCGTTACGCCCGCAGCTTCTCGGGGACCATCGCCGGCGGTACCTCCGAGATCCAGCGCAACATCATCGCCCAGCGGGTGCTCGGCCTGCCGCGCGGCTAGCGCGGTCACAGCGCTAGCTGACAGACATTGCCGGCCAACGGCATCCGGGCCACGCCCGGAGTGCCCAGCTGGCCTGCCAGCCACGGCAATGCCGTGGCAAACACCGTGCCGGCAGTCGGCCAGTCGTGCTTCCCGGGCTGGGCGACCACCGCGCAGTCGATGGCGTTCACCCGGCCGAGCTGGCACAGGGAAGCGGCGGCCGCAGCCTGATTACCAGGGTCAGAGGCAGCATTTCGGCTTGCGACAGACAGCGCGGCGTTATCGACAATCGTGACATTGCGATGCGGCGTCGGCGAACCACCAGAGGTGATCGCGAACCAACCGGATACGCCGGTGTAGCGGCCGTGGCGGTTGATCACCGTAGTCGGATCGAATCTCGCCCACGCGTCGGCGTCGCCGTCGAAAAGGTTGGCGATGGTTTGTGCCTTGGTTCCGGTGTTGGGGGTCAGGTCGCCCTCGATGTCGACGAACGAGCTGAACATGTCGGGGTGCATGACGGTGAGATCCACTGCGGTCGTCCCGCCCATCGACCAGCCGACGACGCCCCAGTGGGACGGGTCCGGGCTGACCCCGAAGTTCGAGACCATATAGGGCACAACGTCTTTCGTCAGATGGTCGGCCGCGTTGCCGCGGGTTCCGTTGACGCCTTCGGTGTCATTGTCGAACGCCCCGGTCGGGTCCACGAAAACCAGCACCGGTGCATTGCCGCCGTGCGCCGCCGCAAAGGCGTCGGCAGTCTGTACGGCGTTGCCGGCGCGCACCCAGTCGGCGGGCGTGTTGACCATGCCACCGATCATCATCACCGTCGGCAGCTGCGGCGGCGGGGAACTCGCAAACCACGCCGGCGGCAGGTAGACGATTTCCTCGCGGTGCTTGAAATGCGACGCGTCGTCGGGAGTCTGCACCGATACCAGGCTGCCGTTCGCGGGCTTGGTTCCCTTCGCCGCCAACGCAATCACGGCGGCCTTGTCGGTCTGGTTCGGCAGCCGAGCGGAGGTGATCTGCTCCCACGCGCCCTGCACGGTCTGGAAATAGCCGACCCATTGGTTGAGCACGAGCAGCGAGCAGAGCAGGCACAGCGGCACCGCCACGATCGACAGTGCACGCCGCCACCACCCCGCACCGCGCCAACCCAGGATCAGCACCGCCGTGGCCATGCCGACCAGCGCGATCCACACGTACAGCGCGTCCGGTGCCGACTTGCTGGCGCCGTCGGCGATGCAGGAATGCGCCCCGATGGCCGTCATGACTCCGGCGACGGCGGCGGCCGGCAGCCACAGCAGGCGCCAGCGACGCGACCGCCACCCGGCAGCGAGCCCCAGCATGATCGGCGTGACGATCTGGGCCGTGATCGGCACCCAACCGTGGATCAAAGATATGTGGTTGCCCAGAAGCGACATGGCGATTCCTCCTCTCAGCTGCCAGCGATCCAGCTGCGTGAGAAAAGGATCGAATGCCGACCTAGGCGAATTCTTGATGAATCCTTGGGCGCGCTCGCGGTGGCCTTCGGAGGGCCACGGCGTCGCGTGTGAATCTACGGCCTCGAGCGTGACGCCACGGCGGGTGCCGTCGGCGTGTCGTCGCCCTCAGCTCACAATCAAAGCCGTGGGTTCACACTCGACGGTCGGATGGCTGAAACTGCCTAGACAGGATCGAATTTGGTGATCAGCCAGGCGCCGTTGACCCGGGTCAGGCTCACCAGCACACTGCTGGAGGCCATCGAGGGGTCGGGGTTGTCCTTGCTCGTGGTGCTCTGGTCGACCAGCACCAGCACGACGGCCGAATTCGGATGCAGCTCCTGGACCGCGGCTCCCAACACCCGAGCGTTGGTTTTCAGTGCCTTCTGCTTGGCCGCCGGGGCCACGATCTGTTCGGTGAACTGGTTGTAGTAGGACAAGAAGTCCCCGGACAGGTGGGTCTTGGCGGCGGCGAAGTCTTTGTCGAGCGAGTCGGGCGAGTAGGACAGCAACGCGACCGTCCCGTCCGACGCCGCATTGGCGACCGCGCTCGCGACGCCGGCGTCGGTCTGTTTATCGGGCCGGTACTGCTTGAAGTACAGCCACGTCGCCGCGCCACCGGAAAGCAGCAGCAGCACAATCAGAATCACGGGAACGACTTTCACCCTGCGCCGCCTGGCGGGCTCGCTACCTTCAACGCGTTCGGTTTGTGTGGAAGAGTCGTCGACCGCGTCGATGCCGGGATTGTCCTCGCTCATGGAATGAACTCCACGTTGGACATCTTGTATTGCCCACCATCATCTTTGACGGTCACCTTGAGCCGCCAGTTGCGTGGTTCGTCTTTGGCGCCGGCGGCGTTGGTGATGTGCGATGTCGCCGCGACGAGAACCAACGCGTAATCCCCGTTGATGGATTGCACGGCCGCCGCATTCACGGTTCCCTGGGTAACCACTTTGGACTGCTCGACGACGGTCGTGAAATCTTTTGCACGCGCCTGGAAGTCGTCCCGGAACTGGCCGGTCGAGCTGTCGATCACCCGCTGGACGTCCTCCTTGGCCTTATTGAAGTCCATGGAGATCATGTTGACGACACCCTGTCTGGCTCCCGCAATGAAGTTCGCGGCGCGCTGGTTGCGCTCGACGGTTTCGTGACGCTGCCACATCATGTATCCGCTGGCCGCGACGAAGGCACAGATGAGGACGATGACGGCCGCTTTCCATGCCACCGACCACGAGGGCAGCCGCATGCGGCGCCGAGGGCGGGTTGGCTCATCTTCCGCTTCTGCCTCTTCGGCGGTTTCGTCGGAGCCTTCTTCGGCCTGTGTCTCGTCGTCAGCGGTTGCCTCGGCGGTGTCGCTGACGTCGTCTGTGTCGTCGTCAGTCTCCGACTCGGCGGTGTCGGTTCCATCGTCGTCGGCGACCGGCACCTCTTCGGCGGTCTCGCGCTTGGTTTCGGCCTCTGCCTCTGCCTCTGCCTCTGCCTCAGCCTGGGCCAGCGCTTCACGCCGGAGGCGGGCCGCGCGAGCGCGGGCGCGCGCCGCGGCGGCCAGCGCTTCGGCCTCGGCGGCCTCGGCCTCGGCTTCCTCGAGCAATGCCCTCGCCTCGGCTTTCGAGGTGGCCGAATCTTGCGGCGGTTCCTTGGCCTCAGCCATCGTGCTTACTGACTCCTGTACGTCTCACGCGGCTAGAATCGCATGAGCGAGAACGGCCAACTGTTGCTGCCCCCGGGTCCCCCACCGCAGCCGGTGTCGAACGTCGAGTCGACCTGACCGGCCAGCGTCACCGCATCCCACGAGTAAACGTCATGGGAGGGAAAGAACTGGACCACGCAGCGCACACCGAAGGGATCATCAACGGCCAAGGTGTAGCGGCCGTTGGATAGATGTGCGTCTGCCCGCCAGGGCGCCGCTTGCCCGTTGGGCTGCGGAGTTGCGTACACGCTCAAGCATCCCGGCGCTTGCGGGGTGCACGGGTTAATCGACCAAATCCAGCTGTGGCCGGGATCCCGGTTCGTGTCCACCCGGTAGTTGGCATACGGCATGTTCCCGTCCGCGTGGGCGCTCGGCGTGACAGTCAGCGCGGCCGTGGCAAGCGCTAGGCTCGCTGCGAAAGTCTTCACCCGACCGTCTCCCATCTGCCTACGCGTTGCCTCAAATATAGGACGCGGTCACGCTGAACAGGTCTACTCGCAAAAATCATGCGCGGCTCAGTCGATAACGGCGGCTTCCTTGCGTTCGGTGATCGGCCTGGCGAGTTCTTGCTCATCGCAGATGCGTTGTAGCTTCTCCAGCGTCTCGTCCAGACCCGCCCCGGCCTTGCGGCCCGGCGTGAAGGTGGCCGGCAGCTTTCGCATGCCCTGGATGACACCGATGGTCTCGTAGTGGACGGTGCCCTCCGGGTCGCACTGATAGTCGGGCATGCGGTCCAGTACCGCGGTGAGCATGGATTTGAACACGGTGCGTGCCACGTTCGAGCCGATGCACCGGTGAACACCCAGCCCGAAGCTGAAGTGCCGGTTGCCCTTACGGTCGAGGATGATCTGGTCCGGGTCGTGGAACACCGAGGGGTCGCGGTTGGCCATCGCCCACGAAATCCACAGCCGCTCACCCTCTTTGAACTGGGTGCCGTCGAGCTCGGTGTCGTCGGAGAAGGTCCTGCCATCCCCGGGCGCCGGGGTGAAATAGCGCAGGAACTCCTCGGTCGCGGGGTCGAGCAGGGTCTTGCGCTCGTCGCTGAGCAACTGTCGTTGCTCCGGGTGCTCCGAAAGCCATTCCAGCGAGTGGGCGGTCAGGGCTGTCGTGGTGTCGAAGCCGCCGCCGATGACCAGGCCCAGGTTCCCGAGAATTTCGAGCTCCGGGGCGGGTTCGCCGTCGATGCGCATCTCGAGTAGGCCGTTGACGATTCCGGGTCGCGGGTTTTCGCGGATCTCGATCATGCTGTTGACCATGTCGAGCCCCATCTCGCGGTGCATCGCGGTAACCCGCTCGATGTCGGGGGAGTGCTCGGGCGTGTACACAGCGGCGTGTACCGGTTCGCTGTACATGTTCCACTTCTTCAGGGGGATGCCCAGCATTGCCAGCGTGAAGACGGCAGGCACGATGTTGGCCAGGTCATCGACGAAGTCGATGTGCCCGCTCTCGATCTTCTCGTCCAGGCAGGCGCGCGTCACGTCGTCGATGAACGGTTCCCAGCGCTTGATCGCCGCCGGCGACAGATACGGGTTGAGCACGGTTCGGTAGATGCGGTGCTCGGGGTCGTCCATCTCCAGGATCCCGCCGCGCACGGCGCTGACGCGCCTGGCCGTGGGGATCGAAATGCCTTTGTAGCCACGACGTTCGCCGCGGATGTCGTGATCGTTGGAGACGACAGGACAGCGGGCCAGCTCGAAGACCTCGTGGCTGCCGGCCGCAACCCAATGCCCGCCATAGGTTTCCGTCCAGGCCATGGGGCACTTGGCGTGCATCTCTTCGGTGATCGCCTTGAATTTCGACCGGTACTCGGAGGAATGCCGGTCGAAGTGGTACCGGTTCTTTTTGCGGTCGCTGTCATTGACGACGTCGTCGACACTCAACGCTCTAGTCTCCCTACGTGTTTCGCTGGCTAAGGACCCGGTGCCGGCTCAGGCGTCGTCGGTGATCATGATGGCCTGCTCGGGGCAGGACTGCGCGGCTTCGCGCACCTGGTCCTCGCGATCGGCGGGCACCACCTCGTCGATCGCCGACGAACTGCCGTCGATGTCGCTGAGCTGGAACGATTCCGGAGCGATCATCGCGCACAGGGTGTGGCCCTGGCACCGTTCTGAATCCACCCAGACCTTCACGGGCTTTCTCCTCTCACACTGGTTGCCGGGTATCGCGGACGAATCGCCACGCTCAGGTGTTTCGACCGCCGTTGACGCCCAAGATCTGACCGGTGATGTAGCCGGCTTCCTCGGACACCAGAAATGCGCATGCCGCCGCGATGTCCTCGGGGGTGCCCATCCGCCGCACCGGGGTCCGCGCGATGGTCTCGTCGATGTCGCCGAGGAAGCCGTTCTTCTCGGCCGCGCGCAGCATCGGTGTGTCGATGAAGCCCGGCGGCACCGCGTTGACCGTGATGCCCTTGGGCCCGTACTCGAGTGCGAGCGACTTGGTCAGGCCGTTGACCGCCGACTTGGCCGCCACGTAGTGGCTCATGTAGGGCGCGCCGGAATGCGTGCTCGACGACGAGATGTTGACGATGCGTCCCCACCCCGCCTCGACCATGTCCGGCAGCACCGCCTGGACGGTATGGAAGACGCCGTTGAGGTTGACGTCGATCACCCGTTGCCAGTCCTCGAAGGTGATGTTGTTGAACTTCTTGAACCCGTCGAGGCCGGCGGCGTTGACCAGAACCGTCACCGGTCCGAGCTGGGCGCGGATGGCCGACAGCGCCGCATCCACCTGCGACCTGTCGGTGACGTCGGCGGTGAAAGCGAAGTCGGCTTCGGACGGACGCAGGTCGATAGAGGCGACGTTCAAGCCGTCGGCACGCAGGCGTTGCGCGACGGCGAGACCGATGCCGGACCCGGCACCGGTGACTACCGCGGTCTTCATGTCGAGGCCTCTACTCCGAAGGGGGCCATTTCAGTCACAAAGAATCTCCCTTACAATTATGAGAACCTTACTCTCCACGCGGATCGGCATGCAACACGCGCCCAACACCGCGCCCAGCCTGCATGGAGAGGCCCAGGCCGACAGCGTACGGCCATTTGCGGCCCTGGTCAGCACCTCGATCCGGTTCCTGAGACTTTCTTGAATTATCGAAACTCGAATGTAAGATTCGCCGGGGAAGAGAATGAAATTATCGTGATCGCCACCACATTAGGGGGTACAGAATGCCTGCCCAGGACACGGCAGAGCCCGCCCCAGCCGCCTCAGCGAAAGGAGCCGGCGCATGAGGCCGCTCGAAGGCATCCGCGTGCTCGAGGTCGCCATGTACGGGTTCGTCCCGTCGGCGGGTGCCGTGCTCGCCGAATGGGGCGCCGACGTGGTCAAGGTCGAGCACGCGGTGACCGGTGATCCCCAGCGCGGGCTGCGGCAGACCGGGATGCTGCGGGTTGAAGGCGATCCCAACCCCAACATCGAGCACGCCAACCGCGGCAAGCGCAGCATCGGGCTGGACATGTCGGTGCCCGAGGGCAAGGAAGTGCTCTACGAGCTGGCCCGTCGCGCCGACGTCTTCCTGACCAGTTTCCTGCCCGACCACCGCAAGAAGTTCGGCATCGACGTGGACGACATCCGGGCGATCAACCCCAGGATCGTGTACGCGCGCGGCAGCGCTCTGGGCCCGCGCGGCGAGGAGTCGACCAAGGGTGGCTACGACATGACCGCGTTCTGGTGCCGCGCCGGAACCGCCGCCACCATCACCCCCGCCGGCATGCCGGGCATGATCGCGCCACCCGGACCGGCGTACGGCGACACCATCTCAGGTACCAACCTCGCCGGTGGCATCGCGGCGGCGCTGCTCAAGCGCGAGCGCACCGGCGAACCGTCCGTCGTCGATGTGTCGCTGCTGGGCAGCGGACTGTGGTCGCTCGGCCATACCGTTGCGCTGACAAAGCATCTGAACCAGCGAATGGAATCGCCCCCGCCCGGCGTGCACGGCGCTCCCAATAACCCCTTGGTGGGGCTGTACACGACGTCCGACGGCCGCTACATATCGTTCGTGATGATGCAGCCCACCAAGTTCTGGGCCGACGTGTGTCGCCATGTCGACCTGCCGGAGCTGGCCGATGACCCGCGCTTCGACACGGTGGAGAACATCGCCGCCAACACGGCCGACGCCGTGGAGCTGCTGACCAAGGCCATCGCCACCCGCACGCTGGCCGAGTGGAGCGAGCGCTTCGCCACGCTTTCCGGCCCGTGGGCACCCGTGCAGGACACCCTGCAGGCGGCCGACGACGCGCAGATCCGCTCCAACGAGTACATGGTCAAGGCGGGCGGACTCGAGCTGGTGGCCAACCCGGTACAGTTCGACGTCGCAGCGCCTCAGACCGGCCCGGCCCCCGGATTCGCAGAACAGACCGACGAGATCCTGATGGAGCTCGGCCTCGACTGGGACCGCATCATCGAACTCAAGACGGCCGGTGCCGTCACTTGAGTACCACTGGGACTGGAGCTAGCAGTGACAGGCTTGATCCGACCGTCGCTTGTGCTGGGACGCAGTTGCCTTGCGTCCTCGCACCCGCCGCGAGACGCGCGATAACGGTTATGCATTTTTCGCTCCGCCTGGACTCGGCATGAGTCATAATCGCCGGACGCTTCAAGACGTGGAGCCCCTCGTTTTGAGGCGCCATTTAACGCGACGGAACGGAGGTCTGTGGTGAGCGGACTCGCAGCTGTCGCATCGCGGGCGGACGCCGGAACACGGCTGCCCGCTGAGCATTTCGCCCTCGTCAGCGCGCCTTTACAGCTGTCAATAGTGCTGAATGTACCGCACTCGTTGCGCCACAACAAGACTGTCGGTCTCGTAGCTTGGGAAGGGGCTGCCGCCGATGGCAAATAAGGGAGCTGACCACTGGTCGACGGGATTGCCCGCACTCAGGCTCAAGTTCGATTTCTCGGGACCGATGCAAGCCGTCGGAGCCTTGTTCGCGATGTCGGCCGATGCGGTCAGGTTCGTGTTTCGCAGGCCGTTCCAGTGGCGGGAGTTCTTGGAGCAGTCCTGGTTTGTCGCGCGGGTATCGCTGGCTCCGACCCTGTTGGTGGCGATCCCGTTTACCGTCCTGGTCAGCTTCACGCTCAACATCCTGCTGCGTGAACTGGGCGCGGCGGATCTATCCGGTGCGGGTGCCGCGTTCGGTGCGGTAACCCAGCTCGGACCGCTGGTCACGGTGTTGATCGTCGCGGGCGCGGGGGCCACGGCCATGTGCGCCGACCTGGGGTCGCGAACGATCCGCGAAGAGATCGACGCGATGGAGGTGCTGGGCATCAACCCGATTCAGCGGCTGGTCACACCACGCATGCTGGCCTCCGGATTGGTCGCCTTTCTGCTCAACAGCCTCGTTGTCATCATCGGCGTCCTTGGCGGCTACGTCTTTTCGGTGTTCGTCCAAGACGTCAACCCCGGCGCGTTCGCCGCGGGCATCACCTTGCTCACCGGCGTGCCCGAGGTCGTCATTTCCTGCGTCAAGGCAGCCCTGTTCGGCCTCATCGCCGGCTTGGTCGCCTGCTATCGGGGGCTGTCGATCACCGGCGGTGGCGCCAAGGCCGTCGGCAACGCGGTAAATGAAACCGTGGTCTATGCGTTCATGTCCCTGTTCGTCGTCAACGTGGTCGTCACCGCGATCGGCATCAAGATGACGGCGAAGTAGGGCAACAGTGGCGCTGAGGGCTGCATATCCGCGATTAACCCGCCAACTCGAGAGGCCGGTCGCCGTGATGGGGCGGATCGGCGACCAAACCCTGTTCTACGGTAAAGCGCTCGCCGGGGTGCCTTTTGCGGCCACCCATTACACGCGCGAGGTCGTTCGATTGATCGCCGAGATCAGCATGGGCGCGGGCACTTTGGCGATGATCGGCGGAACCGTTGTGATCGTCGGCTTCCTGACGCTGGCGGCCGGCGGCACGCTGGCTATTCAGGGTTACACCTCACTGGGCAACATCGGCATCGAGGCGCTGACGGGCTTTCTGTCCGCGTTCATCAACGTGCGTATCGCGGCACCGGTGGTGGCCGGGATCGGTCTGGCGGCCACCTTCGGCGCCGGGGTGACCGCTCAGCTGGGTGCCATGCGGATCAACGAAGAAGTCGATGCGTTGGAGAGCATGGCCATTCGGCCGGTTGCCTATCTGGTGAGCACCAGGATTCTGGCGGGAATGATGGCCATCACCCCGCTGTACAGCATCGCCGTCATCCTGTCTTTCGTGGCGAGTCAGTTCACTACTACATTCCTGCTCGGACAGTCGCAGGGTTTGTACCAGCACTACTTCAACACGTTCCTGAACCCGATCGACTTGTTGTGGTCCTTCCTGCAGGCCATCCTGATGGCCCTCACCATCCTGCTGATCCACACCTACTACGGCTATTTCGCGTCGGGGGGGCCGGCCGGTGTCGGCAATGCCACCGGCAACGCGGTGCGCACCTCGCTCATCGTCGTGGTGTCGGTGACGCTGTTGGTCTCGCTGTCTATTTACGGTACGAACGGCAACTTCAACCTGTCCGGTTAGCAGAGGAGGTGAAACAGCAATGACGCAGAACGTTCCAGCGGGTCGCGGCGCGGTCGCCGGCCGACCGGCGCGCAGCGGCCATGCGCGGCGGCCGGCCGAACGGAATTACCTGCCGCCGCTGCTCGGACTGGCCACCGTCCTCATCATCGCTCTGATCTTCGCCGTGGCGGTGGGTCTGTTTCAGGGCTCCTTTACCGAAACCGTGCCGGTGACGGTGATCTCGCAACGAGCCGGCTTGGTCATGAACCCCGACGCCAAGGTCAAGATGCGCGGCGTGCAGGTGGGCAAGGTCGCCTCGATCCAATCGCTGCCCAACGGCGAGGCGGCCATTCACTTGGCGATGGACCCATCGCAGTTGCACTTCATCCCCGGCAACGTGCTCGTCAATATCGCGTCATCGACGGTCTTCGGCGCCAAGTCCGTCGAGCTGGTGCCACCCGACCAGCCCTCGTCCCAACGGCTACACAGCGGCCAGACGCTGCAGGGCCAGCACGTCATGGTCGAAATCAACACGGTCTTCCAGCAATTGGTGTCGGTGCTGAGCCACATCGACCCGCCGAAGCTCAACGAGTCGCTGGGTGCGCTGGCACAGGCGTTCAGCGGGCGGGGCCCACAGCTTGGCCAGTCGCTGAGCGACCTGGATTCGTTTCTGGCCAGGCTGGAGCCGAGCCTTCCCGCATTCCGGCATGACCTCGCGGTCTTGCCGGCGGTGTCCAACGCCTATGCCGACGCGGCTCCGGACCTGATCAAGACCGCGGCCAACGCGACTCGGATCAGCAAGACGCTTGTCGATGAGCAGCACAACCTGGATGCGTTGCTGATCAGCGCGATCGGCTTGGCCGACATCGGCAACGAGGTCTTGTCGACGAACCGCCAACCGTTGACGAATGTGTTGCATCTGCTGGTGCCGACCACCGATCTGACCAACGAGTACGGCCCGGCCCTCACCTGCGCTTTCGGCGGGCTCGTACAGATGTCGCACGGGGCGCCGTTGTCGGAACCGAGCATCAACATCTCGGCAAGCCTCACATGGGGTGCCGAACGCTACCGGTATCCGACGAACCTGCCCAAGGTCGCGGCGACGGGCGGTCCCCAGTGCGTGGGTCTGCCGCATCTGCCGTTCAACACGTCTCCGCCGCAGCTGATTACCGATACCGGCGCGAACCCCGTGGTATACGGGAATCCACAGCTGTTGATCAACTCCGACCTCCTCAAGCAGCTGTTGTACGGGCCCATCGTCGGCCCGCCACGCAACTCCGCTCAGATCGGAGAGCCCGGATGAGAACGCGCGCAACGCTGATCAAGTTCGGCATCTTCGCGGTTGTAATGGCGACGCTTACCGCATTCCTGTTCTTCATATTCGGCCAGTACCGGACGGGTGCGACGACCGAGTATTCGGCGGTGTTCACCGACGTGTCACGTCTCAAGCCGGGCCAGTCGGTGCGGGTCGCCGGCATCCGGGTTGGCACGGTCAACAGTGTTTCGCTGCAGCCGGACAAGAAGGTTGTGGTGAAGTTCGACGCCGACCGCAACGTCGTCCTCACCGAGGGCAGTAGGGCGGCGGTCCGCTACCTTAACCTGGTCGGCGATCGCTACCTCGAACTCGTTGACGGTCCGGGCTCGCCCAAGCGGCTGCCGACCGGCGGTCAGATTCCGGTCAGCCGCACCGCGCCGGCGCTTGACCTCGATCTGCTGCTCGGTGGACTCAAACCTGTTACCCAGGGCCTGAATGCGCGCGACGTCAACGCCCTGACGTCGGGTTTGTTGCAGGTCTTCCAGGGCCAGGGCGGGACGCTCGAGTCGCTGTTCGCCAAGACGACGTCGTTTTCAAATGCATTGGCCGACAACGATCAAACCGTGCAGCAGCTGATCGACAACCTCAACATCGTGATCGGCACGGTTGGCAAGGACGGTAAACAGTTCTCCGGCGCGATCGATCGCCTCGAGCAGCTTGTCAGCGGCCTGTCGGGTGACCGCGACACCATCGGCTCCGCCATTGACGCCCTGGACAAGGGAACCGCCTCGCTCGCGGATCTGCTGGCCGAGGCCCGCCCGCCGCTGTCGGGCACCATAGCTCAGTTGAATCGGCTGGCGCCGATCCTCGATAACGATAGGGACCGCCTCGACGGCGCCCTCCAAAAGGCACCGCAGAACTATCGCAAGCTGGTCCGGCTCGGCGTGAACGGCGCCACCATCCCGTACTACCTCTGCCAGTTCGGGATCCGCGGCACGGACCTTTCGGGTAAGACCGTGCGCGCCAATATCTATAGGTCAGATGCGGGAAGGTGCACGGAACCCTGATGCTCAAGTATCGCGGAGCTCAGCTCGTCAAGCCCGGACTCATCGGCGTCGTTCTGGCGGTGATGGTCATCCTGGTCGGCCTGTCGCCCGACCGATTCATTCAATGGGCGACGATGGTCCGCTACCAGGCGCTGTTCACCGAAGCCGGCGGCCTTGCGACGGGCAACCCCGTGGTTGTGTCGGGCATGAAGGTCGGCAACGTGTCGGATGTGAAGCTGCGCCACGGCGATGCGCTGGTGACGTTCGCGATGAAGGGCAACATCCTGCTCGGCTCGGAGACTTCCGCGCACATCCGCACCGGCACGCTGCTGGGCGAGCGGATGCTGACGGTGGAGTCCGCGGGCAGCGGCACGATGCATCCGATGACCCTGATCCCCATCTCGCGCACGTCTTCTCCGTATTCACTGACCGAAGCGGTCAGCGACCTGACGTCGGACACGGCCGGCACCAACACCACGGCGCTGAATCAGTCGTTGGACACGCTGGCGGCGACGCTCGACCAGATCGCACCCCAAATGGGGCCGGCCTTCGACGCGCTCACCCGCCTATCGCGAACCCTCAACAGCCGTAACAAGAACCTCGGCGAGTTGTTCAAGAGTGCCGGCGATGTCACCGGCATACTTTCCGAACGCAGCATGCAGGTCAACAAGCTCATCCTCAACTCCGATTCTCTGCTCCAAGTGCTGGTCGCCCGCCGGCAAGAGATCGTGGATCTGCTGGCCAACACCTCGGTGGTGGCCAAGCAGCTGACGGGCTTGGTGCATGACAACGAAAGCGCGCTGGCACCGACGCTGGAGCGGCTGAACAGGGTCCTCGCGGTCTTGGAGAAGAACCGTGACAACATCGGCAAAGCACTGCCGGGTCTCGCCAAATTCGCGATCACTACCGGTGAGGCCATCTCGGGTATGTACGCATACCAGGCGTTCGCCCCGAACTTCCTTGTCCCGCAACTCTTCCAGGAGTTGGTCGACTACCTCTGGGGATTCCGCACCTTCGATACTTCCAAGGGTCCCGGCTTCCCGTCGCCGATACCTCGGGCGCTGACGCCTTGGCCGTACAACTCCATTCCACAATGCCCTGGCTGCACGTTGGGCGGACGGATCGGAGGATCGCAATGATCTCCCGGATTCCGCGCAAGCGGCTGACCGTCGTGACAGCGGTCGTCTTGGTCGGGCTGATCGTTGCCGGCGCCGCCATGGTCGTCCGTAACACGTTCTTCGGCCCACGGACGATCACCGCCTACTTCACCACCGCCACCGCGATTTATCCCCATGACGAGGTACGGGTCTCGGGTGTCAAGGTCGGCAACATCAAATCCATTCAGCCGCAGGGCACCCAGGCCAAGATGGTCCTCAAGGTCGACCATGGGGTGCCCATTCCGGCGGACGCGAAGGCGGTTATCGTCGCCCCGAATCTGGTGGCTTCCCGCTACGTCCAACTCACACCGGCCTATCGCGACAGTGGGCCGGTTATGCGCGACGGGGCGGTCATTCCGGTTGAGCGCACCGCGGTGCCGGTCGAGTGGGACGAGGTCAAAACCCAGTTGATGCGGCTGGCAACGGATTTGGGACCCAAGAGTGGGGTATCGGGCACATCGGTGGGCCGGTTTATCGACAGCGCCGCCAACGCCCTAGACGGCAACGGCGACAAGCTGCGGCAAACACTGGGTCAATTGTCCGGGGTGGGCCGGATTCTCGCCAACGGCAGCGGCAACATTGTCGACATCATCAAAAACCTGCAGACCTTCGTCGGCGCGCTGCGCGACAGCAACGTGCAGATCGAACAGTTCAACGGTCGCCTGGCCACGCTCACCAGCGTGGTCAACGACAGCAAATCCGACCTGGACGCGGCCCTGACCGATCTGTCGACGGCGGTCGGCGAGGTGCGGCGATTCATTGCCGAGACCCGCAACCAGACCAGCGAACAGATCGCCCGGCTGGCAGATGTCACGCAGAATCTGGTCGATCACCACATGGCCCTGGAAAACATTCTGCATACAGCGCCGAACGCGTACGCCAACTTCTTCAACGACTACAACGCCGACACCGGAACCATCGTGGGAGGATTCGGGCTCATGAACATGGCGAATCCCACGTGGGGCGGTCAGGTTCTGCTATCCACTCCGGGCTGCACGCAAATCGGCGCCATCGAGAACATCACCGCGGTCGAATCGGGCAAGCTGTGCTCCCTGTTCCTCGGCCCCGGATTGCGGCAGACCAGCTGGAACAACTCGCCGATTCCCCTCAACCCGTTCATATCCAAGTCGGTAGACCCGGGCAGGGTTCTTTACACCGAGCCGCGCCTGGCGCCCGGCGGCGAGGGCCCGAAACCCGCACCACCCGAGATCCCGCCCGCGGTGTCCGCCTACACCGGCCTGCCGGGTGATCCGGTGGGACCGCCGGGGGCTGTGCCGCCGGAGCGGATACCGGGCGCGGCGATGCCGCTGCCGCCACCAGCGTCGACACCGATGCCACCACCACCGGCGCCGACCGTGTCGGGCATGCTGCTGCCAGACGAAGGGCCACAACAATGATCGCCCGGGTGATCGTTCGGCGGGTGTTCACCGTCGGCTGTTGCGTGGTGTTGACCACGACGGGATGCGCATTCCACGGCCTGAATTCACTACCCCTGCCCGGTGCGGTCGGGCGCGGGCCGGGGGCCAACATCTACCACGTCGAGCTCCCGAATGTCGGCACGATGGAGTCGAATTCGCCGGTGATGGTCGACGACGTCGTGGTCGGCAGTGTGGGTGCGATGCGGGTGCAGGGTTGGCACGCCGACGTCGAGATCTCGGTCAAGCGCGATGTGGTGGTCCCGGCCAACGTGGTAGCCACCGTCGGTCAGACCAGCCTGCTGGGCTCGATGCATGTGGAGCTCAATACGCCGCCGGGCCAGCAGGGAAGCGGACGGCTGCAGCCGGGCGCCACCATCCCGCTGAGCCGGTCATCGGCTTACCCGTCGACGGAGCAGACGCTGTCGTCGTTGGGCGCGGTCGTCAACGGCGGTGGACTGGGACAGATCGGGGAGGTCATCCACAATTTCTCGGCCGCCCTGTCCGGGCACGAGGGCGCGGTGCGTGATCTGATCACCCGCTTGGACACGTTCGTGGGGACACTGGACGACCAGCGGGACGACATCGTCGCCTCCATCCAGGCGCTGAATCGCCTGTCGGCCACCTTCGCCGACCAACGCGACGTAATTACCCAGGCGCTGAACAAGATTCCGCCCGCGCTCGAGGTGTTGATCAAGGAGCGGCCGCGTCTGACGGCCGCCCTGGATCACCTTCGGGTGTTCAGCAACACCGCCACCCGGCTGGTCAACGACACCCAGGCCGACCTGGTCACGAACCTCAAGAACTTGGAGCCGACCATCAAAGCGCTCGCCGATGTCGGACCGGAGTTCGGCGCGGCCATCTCGGCAGCGTTTGTGTTCCCGTTCACCCAGAACTTCGTCGACCGGGCGGTCCGAGGCGACTTCTTCAACCTGCATTTCGATTTCGACATAACGATTCCGCGGCTGAAGAAGGGCTTGTTCTTAGGAACCCACTGGGGGCAGCTGGATATGCCCGTACCACCGGTGCCCGGCGACCCGTATCGGATGAATTACACACTGGATCCGCTGCATAACCCGTTGAGGCCACCGTGGGTCGATCCCAACGCGTTGCCGCTGCCCCCACCACCGCCGGGTGCGGTGCCGGGACCTTCATCGGCTTACGGCCCGTTGCCCGGGCCTCCGCCGAGCGCGGCCCCGCTGCCCGGCCCTCCGCCGAACGCGGCACCGTTGCCCGGGCCCCCGCCTGGTGCCGCGCCGGTGCCTGACGCGGGTCTTGGTCAAACGCCGGCGCCCGCAGAAGCGCCTGGAACGGGAGCCGGTGGATAAATGCTGACGCGCTTCGTTCGTATCCAGCTGGCGATCTTCACGATCGCCGGAACCATTGGCATCATCGCGATGGTCCTGTTCTACATCCAAGCCCCGACGCTGCTGGGCATCGGCCGGATGACGGTGACACTGGAGCTGCCGGCCACCGGCGGCCTGTATCGGTTTTCCAACGTGACCTATCGCGGGGTTCAGCTCGGCAAGGTCACGTCGGTGGGTTTGACGCCGACCGGCGCGAAAGCGACGCTGTCGCTTAGCACTTCACCCAGGGTCCCCGCGGACCTGAAAGCCGAGGTGCTCAGTGTCTCAGCAGTGGGTGAACAGTACGTCGACCTGCGGCCCAAAACCAATTCGCCGCCCTACCTGCACGACGGCTCGGTTATCACCATGCGCGACACGACAATTCCGCAGCCGGTCGGTCCAATGCTCGAGCAGGTCAATGCCTTGGTTCAGAGCATCCCGAAGACCAAGCTCGGCCAATTGCTCGACGAGTCCTTCCAGGGCTTCAACGGTTCCGGTTACGACCTGGGGTCACTGATCGATTCCTCGAAGACGCTGTCCCACGACGCCAACGGCGTCGTCGATCGCACCAAAGCCCTCACCGAAGACACCGGGCCGCTGCTGGACACCCAGGCGCGCACCACCGATTCGATCAGAACATGGGCGCGCAGCTTCGCCGGCATCTCGGACACGTTGGTGAACAACGATTCCCACTTCCGCACCATCCTGGAGAAAGGTCCTGACACCGCGAACGAAGCATCCCGGCTTCTGGAACAAATCAAACCGACGCTGCCGGTGTTGCTTGCCAACCTGACCACAATCGGGCAGATCGGCGTCACCTACCATCCCTCGATCGAGCAGCTGCTGGTGTTGCTGCCGTCGGGGGTTGCTATCGAGCAGGCCGCTGCGGGTGAAAACCATCCCGACGGCAGGGCTTACGGCGACTTCGCAGCCACGGTCGACGATCCGCCTATTTGCACGGTCGGCTTCATGCCACCCAACACGTGGCGATCCCCCGACGACCTCACCGACATCGACACACCGGACGGGTTGTATTGCAAACTCCCGCAGGATTCACCGATCGGGGTGCGCGGTGCCCGCAACTATCCCTGCATGGGGCACCCTGGTAAGCGCGCGCCGACCGTCGAAATCTGCAACAGCGACAAGCCATACATGCCGCTGGCGATGCGCCAGCACACCCTCGGTCCCTATCCGCTGGACCCGAACCTGCTAGCCCAGGGTGTCCCGCCCGATGACCGGATCACCACCAATGACAGGATCTTCGGCCCGGTCGAGGGAACGCCGCTGCCGCCGGGGGCGGTGCCGCGCGGCACACCGGCGGGGCCTCGGGGAGAAAGTCCACCACCGGGCACGGTGGGCGCCGCAGCTCCGCCGTTGCCGTCGTCGGGCCCGTCGCTACCCATGTCGAGAATGTCGGCGGACCTGCCGCCCATCGCGCCACTCGACGTCCCTGCGGCGGGGGAACTTCCGCCGCCGCCCGCCGCGCCACCAGCACTGCCTCTAGCCTCGCTCGTTCCTCCCGAGCCGGCACCGGCGGCCGACCCTGCACCGGCCGACGCGGCCGGCGGCGGAGGCCCCCAGGCCGCGCCAAGCTCGTTCGGAGCGAACGCATCTAAGCCCGCGCCCTCCGTCGTAGTCGCAAAGTACGATCCGCGCACCGGTCGTTATGTCGGTCCGGACGGGAAGTTGTATCAGCAGTCGGATCTCGTTGCTCCGAAAGCACCCAGGACGTGGAAGGACATGCTGCCCACCTGAAGTCGCCCTGAGATGATGCGGACCGCGAAGCGGCCCGAGGGGCGGGGCAATGCAGCTACGACCGCCCGGTCAGGACAGCTGGTCCAGGCGCAACGGCATCGTGATATCAAGCCAATTGTTTTGCCCGCAGGCACCGCTCGGGCCCACTGTCTTGTCCTTGCCCGACAGGACTCGCGACCCGATTTGGAATCCACCATTGTCGTTCACCGGGTAGAAAAAGAAGCTCTGTGTCCCGGGGAACGCGGTACCGTCCTCGCACCGCTCCCAGTTCGGCACTTCGCGTCTCACCTTCCACATCTCCCCATCCTTCATATACAGGGCAGCGGTCCATCCCTGGTCACTCGTCACCGTGCCATGGCAGTCCAAGGTCGTGTCGCACGTCGAACTGATGGTCCACGTTTGGTATACCGTTGGTTCGCCGAAGTACTGATCATTTCTCTGGGCCCAATCGCCAATGGACGTGGCGCGGAAAGTCCCGTTGAGGGCCACGTCTTCCTTGGTTATCGCCTGAGCCGTGGGTGCAGTGCTCAAACCGCCGAATGCGGTGGCAACCAATAGCGTTGCGGTGGTGAGTGTTTTGACTGAACGCATCAGGTGCTCCTCGAAGCGTGTAATCCGAGAGTGCCTGTGGCACCTTTTCGCCGTCGGTTGCGGCGTTCTCGAACGATGACGTTACACCGCTCCGGGTCGCCAGGTAACGGTTGGGACAAGATCTGCCGCGCTCATCCGGACGGGTCGAATTTCGCGATCAGCCAGGAACCGTTGACTTTTGTCAGCGTGACCAGGACGCTGCTCTGCGTGTTCTCGGGATCCTTTTTTTGCGCGCTTTTCGTGGTCTGGTCGACGAAAACCAGCACGACGGCCGAATCGGAGTGCAATTCCGAGACTGCGGCCCGAATCACCTTGGCGGTCGCTGTCAATTGTCCCTTCTGTGCCACCGGCGCAACGACCTCGTCACTGAATTTGCTGTAATAGGCCAGAAAGTCGCCGGTGAGATGTGATTTCGCGTTGTCGAAATCGCGGTTCAAATGGTCGTAGGAATACGACAACGCCGCCACGGCTCCATCTGATGCGGCCTGGATTGCCCGGCGCGCCGCCGCGTCACCGACCTGCTGATCCGGCCGGTACAGGATGAAGTACACGCCGGCAGCGACTCCCACGGCGGCAATAACCAACATCGTCGCGATGATCGAACGCCACCTTGCCCAATACCGGACCGCCCGGCGGCGAATAGCCGCCTGCCCGCGCAAACGTGCCGTTCCCTCGGTAGCGGGTGGCGTCCCGTCCTCGTCGGCGGGTGAAGTTTGGACGCCGTCACTCGCCTTTTCGGTGCCGTCCAGCGACGAGCCATGTTCGACAGTCATCGCAGGAAATCAACTTTCGACATCTTGAGCCGGACACCGTCGCGGTTCATATTGACGCTCAGCCGAAACAAGGCCGGTGGCGGCTTGGCGTTATCCGGCCCAATGGGATCGGTTTTCGCCACCACAAGCACGACTCCCGAATTGTCGCTCAACGACTCGACGGCGACGGCTTCGATGGTGACCTTGGTGCCGACCTTGGTCTCCTCGGCCTTCTTGACCATCAGGGTCGACAGCACAGATAGCTGGTCCTTCTGGTCGCCCGTGGAGGCATCGATCGTGCGCTGGACGTCCTCCCTGGCATGATCGGGGTCAATCGACATGAAAGCCGTAATCCCTTGCCGGGCGGCGGCACTGAACTCCGCGGCGAGTTGGCGATTGTGCACCGCGATGTGGTGCTGCCACACCATGTAACCGGTGGCTCCGAGGGAAGCCGAGAACAGCACGATGCCGACGCCAACAGCTGTTGCCTTCCGCCCCAGGCGCCGGAGCCACCGTGGTCGCACGAGACGCCGCAGCAATCGGCGTCGTGCCCAGGTTGATTTGTCCTGCTGGTCGACATCCTGGGAAGCGTCCCCGGTTTCGGCGGCCATCCGCAGTTTTGAGAGGCGTGCCCGGGCCGCCTCGGCGCGCGCGTCAGCCTTGGCCACTTCGTCGTCTGCGTCCACTTCCGGGACGGGCGCGTCCGCTTCCGAGTCGACCCCGGAGCGCGACTGCAACTCGTCGGGGTCGGACACTTCCGCCGGGCCATCACTATGGTCGGCGTCAGGTCCCTTCGGATCATGCACGGAGAAGCAGCTTATCACTCCGACCTGGGCCCCACACCGTCCTCGGGCGGCCGCCCTAGCGCCTCTCACATGCGGAAATGCTCACTCGCTAGCGGCCGGGGATGGTGGGGTTCGCGGTGGCTCGGCGCCGATCGCGATGTGATTCAGACGATCCTCTCCAACCAGGAGAATTTTCTTTTCAGGTGTGGCAAAGTAATCGGGTGCGATCAATCGTGGCTCTGGTTGCCGCGTTGCTCGGCGCCGGAGTGGTGGCGGCGCCGCAAGCCTCGGCTGGGCCGAGCGTCTGCGACTACCCCGCCTGCACCCCGGGCATCATGCCCCATCAGGTTCTCGGTGCGCCGTGTGACAACACCACCTACTACGCCTTCGGTGTAGCCGACGGATACGTTTCCTTCGCCTCGGAGCCCGGACGCCTGATGTTCTGCGGCTCGCCGAGGCGATACCAGCCGCGATGGTTCCGCTCACCGCCGATGGCGGGGGTCAAGGAAGAAAATGCCGACTGCCAGAACTATCTGAACTACGTCGCGCAGGCACCTGACGGTCTGTTCCTCATCTGTATTGCTCACGACGGCATATCGAGCTGGGTCCGCGCCGACACTTAGCAGTCACTCGGGCGTTTGCCGAGGAAGGCCCAGCAGGCGTCGGCTCAAATCGGTAACCCGATCGAGCAGTGTGTCGTCGTCGATATCGGCCACCAGTGGATGCATGACCGCGGTGCTCAGCGCGCCGGAAAACATGGCGGCCTCGATCCGCCCGTCCAGTCCCGCATCGCTCAACAGCACTCGGTACAGACGGTCCATGAATAGTTGAAACGGCTTGTGTTCGGCCAGCAATCGGACGACGACCGGATCGAATTGCAGCGTGCGGACCAACCGGCGATCGCGAACGGCCATCTCGACCACACGCACCAATAGGGCGTCGCGCGCTTGCGGGCCGTCGTCGCAGGCTTCGGCCTCCTCGAGAGCCGGCTCGAGCCGGCCCAGTTCACGCTCGGTCACGGCGATGACGATCTGCTCTTTGGTCCGGAATTGGTGATAGACAGCGGCTTTCGTGATCCCGACGGCGTCGGCGATCATCTGCAGCGACGTACCGCTGACACCGTGTGTGGCGATCAGATCGAGCGCGGCATCGAGTACCCGCGTTCGGGCCGGGCTGTGCGCGATGAGCCAGAACTGCTCACCGCTGACCGGCTGGCGTGCTGCTTCCACGCACCGAGACTAGTCGACGCTATTGACCGTGACTAGCCGATCGGCTAGCTTCGCTCACTAGCCGAGTTTCGGGTGATTCCGTGTGGGGAAGGAGTGCCGATGTCCGACGTGGGCGGGAACGACGCAGGCGGTGGCCAATCTGTGCGGATCGCGTCGCGGCGGACCGATGGTGAGCTGATCCTGCTGTGGACGCTGCCGGCGGCGCTGATCCTGTGGATCGCCGCGTTCTTCCTGTTCCCGGGTTTCAACCCGCCGATGTCACCCACCATGTCGGCCGAGCAGGTGGCCGCGTTCTACCGCGATCCGGCGCATATTCCTCAGATCCGTTCCAGCATGATCCTCTTCAACTGGTTCGGTGTGTGTCTGGTGCCGATCCTGGCCCTGATCGTGCTGCAGATCCGCCGCATGGCGCATCGGACGCCGATCTTCTCCTACGCCATGCTCGGCTGTGCGGCCGGTGGTCCGACGCTGTTTCTCATCGCCGATGTCTGCTGGCTGCTGGCAGCCTTTCGGCCGGAGCGCAGCCCTGAGCTGACGCAGCTGCTCAACGATCTCGGCTGGATCACCTTCACCATCCTGGTCCCGTTCTTCATCGGGCAGTGCGTAATCTTGTCCCTGGCAATCTTTTTCGATGATCCGTCCCACCCGGTGTTCAACCGTTGGGTGGCCTACTTCAATCTCGTCGTGGGGGCTGCGCTGGTGCCGGCATCATTCGTCGGCGTCTCGTTGACCGGTCCGCTGGCCTGGGACGGCTTGCTGTCGTTCTGGGTGAAGAATATTGCCATTGCCATCTGGATCGTCGTGATGGGCCTTGTCTTGGGCCAAGCCCTTTATCGCGAACGTGCCGAGAACCGCGGACGCCCAGACGGATTGGTCACCGCATGAGCGCGGTGATAACCCCGCCGACGTCCCCGGCAACCCCGCCCGCGGGCCCACTGCATCAGCGAATCGGCTGGCACCTGCGGCGCGACCCCAAGCGAGAGCTGTGGCTGGCGTGGGGGATCCTGATGGTGTTCTACGGCCTGTTCTTCCCGATGTTCTTCATCGTGGCCCAAGTCCAGCCGCCGCCGGAGCCCACCTGGGACCTCGCAACGCAGGTCCACTGGTTCGCCGAACGTCGCCTCGGCATACCCGTCGGCTTCGGCGTCATCTTCGCCATCAGCGGCATGATCGCGGTCAACAATGCCCTCATCGCATATTCCATGCGGCGCATGTCGGTCAGCCGCGCGTTCGCGTACTCGTACCTGCTCATCTACTCGCTCAGCGCGGTTCCCGGCATGCTGCTGCTCAACATCGCGCTGATCGTCGGCACGCTGCGACCTGACCGCGACCCCCGGGTGATCGGCTGGCTGTATGACTTCGCCTTCTTGTCTTTTGACGGAACCATGGGGGTTTTCCTGATCGGCTCGCTGATCTGGATGCTGGCGATCCTGCTCGACCGAAACCGGGTATTCCCCAAGTGGTTCGGCTATCTCAACCTGTGCAACGCGCTGACCGAGGTTGTCGTGGCGCCCTGCTGGATGTTCCGGCGTGGCGTGTTCGCGTGGGATGGCGAGATCGCTTGGTGGCTGGACATGGTCGTATTCGGCATCTACCAAGTCACGTTCATCGTCATGCTGTTTCAGATGATCCGCCGCGAAGATTTCGGGACCGGGGAGCTGCCGGACCTGCCGCGGCAAAAGGCGGTTGCGCCGTGACCGACCTGGCCGACAAGCGCGAACGCGTCAGGTCCGTGCCAGGTCAGCCCGACATGTGGGCCTTCGTCCTGTTCGAGACACTGGTATTCACAGGCTATTTCGGCTTCTACCTGTTCTCACGGGGCCGCAATCCCGAGCTTTTCCTTCAGTCGCAGGCTCACCTCGACCTGCGCGTCGGTGTCTTCAACACCTTGGTTCTGCTACTCAGTTCATGGTCGGTGGCCCGGTGTGTTCAGTCGGCCCGCGCCGGCGCCTATGGGGCGGGTCTCAGGGATGTCTGCATCACGGCAGCATTGGCCGTGGTGTTCTTGTCTTTCAAGGTGTTTGAGTGGGCCAGGTTGGTTCAGGCCGGAAACGGCATAGAGCGCAACGACTTCTTCATGTTCTATTTCTTCCTCACCGGGATCCACTTCGTCCACCTGCTGATCGGCTTTGTCGTCCTCGGCGTCATCGTCTACCAACTCCGAAGTCCGGCGCGGCGCTCCCAGGAAATCATCGAAACCGGCGCAACCTATTGGCACACCGTCGATTTCCTATGGGTGCTGATCTTTGCGCTGCTCTACGTGGTGAGGTGATCGAAATCAGATTCAACAAGAGACTGCTGTTGGTCTGGACGATCTTGGCCACGCTGACGCTGGCTTATCTATGGATAGACCGCACCGTCGACGGGGCGCTGAAATCCAGCGCTTTGGTCACGTCGAGCGTCATCGTCATCGCACTGGTGAAGGTGCGCATCATCTTTCGCGAGTTCATGGAGGTGCGAGACGCCCCGGTCCTGCTGTGCCGACTCACCGACGCGTGGGTGATCCTGATCGCCGTCGTCTTGCTCGGCTGTTACTTCGTCGGCCTGCAGGTCCGGTAGCGCCCGCGAGCGAAAAGCCCTACGCCACCGGCGCTACCGCGTCCGCGGTGGTGAAACTCAGGTGCAGTTCGCTCAGGCCGCGCAGGATGTACGTCGGCTCGTAGGTGTAGCGGCGCTCGGCGGCCGGCCCGTGACGGGCTTCGTTGATCTCGATGTGCGGCATCCGGTCCAGGATCCGCTCGATCGAGACACGGCCCTCGACGCGGGCGAGCGGGCCGCCGGGGCAGGAGTGCACACCACGGGCGAAAGCCATGTGTTCGCGGACGTTCTTGCGGCGCAGGTCGAACTCGTGCGGGTTCTCGAACCGGCGCGGGTCGCGGTTGGCCGCGCCCGGCAGGATCATCACCACGGTGCCGGCGGGGATGTCCACCCCGCCGATGGTGGTCGCCTTGCGGGCCAGCCGGGAGTCGCTCTTGACGGGGCTGTCCATCCGCAGCGATTCCTCGATGAACCCCGGGATCAGGCTGCGGTCCTCACGCAACTGCTGCTGGATGTCGGGCCGGTCACCGATTACCTGCAGCGCGGCGCTGAGCAGCTTCGCCGTGGTCTCCTGTCCCGCGGCGAAAAGGAACGTCGCCGACCGGACGACCTCGATCACCGGAGGCGTCGAGCCGTCCGGGTACTTCGCTTCCGCCAGGAACGTCAGCACGTCGCCGCGCGGTTCGCGCCGCCGATCCTCGATGTAGTTACAGAACTTGTCGTCGAGCCACTCGAGCGGATTGATGCCCACCGACTCGTGGTCCAGGGCACCCACCCGCGTCTCGGGGCGGTCGGCCCCCAAGACCTTGCGAAACTCCTTGTGGTCCTCCAACGGCACGCCGAGCAGGTCGGCGATCACCAAGGTGGCGAAGGGCTTTGAGTATTCGGCGATGAACTCGCACTCACCGGTGCCGAGGAACTCGTCGAGCTGACGATCGGCCAGGCGCCACATGAACTCTTCGTTCTGCTTGAGCCGGCTCGGGGTGAGCAGCTTGGCGAGCACCGATCGTGCCTTGGTGTGTTCCGGCGGGTCCATGGTGACCATGTGCTCGTTCATCGGGAAGGAGCTGCGGTGCTGGTCGATCTGCGGGGTGATGTCATCGCCTTCGGGCGTGAAGGGAAGCGGCGGGAACGGACCGCCGAGCGCGACGATGTTGGAGAACGTCTCCGGGTCCTTGTAGATCTCGCAGGCTTCGTCGTAACCGGTGACCGCGACGACGCCGTAGTGCGGCAGGCGCAGCACCGGGTTCTGGCTGCGCAGGTAGTCGAAGTACGGGTGCGGATCTGGGACCAGTGACGGATCGGTGAAGAAGTCGATCGAGTCGAAGGTGCTCATCGGATTGCGTCTCCCTGGGCTGGGTTACCGGTGGTATTCGGCGGCACGTCGCTACCGCCGCCCGATTTCGAGATCGAAACTTGCTGAGCACCTGCTTAGCATGGCGGTAATGTCAGGGTCAAGGTCGCAACGCCGCGCCACGATACGATCCGTGTGGTCGGCACGGGATGGCACACAGTACGGAGCAGGGACATGACATCGGCCCGCAGAATCGGGGCGCCGGACGCGAAAAACCGTGTCTTGTTGCTCGACGCGGCCGAGCGGCTGATGCTCGAAGAGGGCTATGCCGCCGTCACGTCGCGGCGCCTGGCGAACAAGGCAGGGCTGAAGCCGCAGCTGGTTCACTACTACTTCCGCACCATGGAGGAGCTGTTCCTCGAGGTTTTCCGCCGCCGCGGTGAAGAAGCGCTCGAGGTGCACGCGCAGCTGATGAAGTCGCCGCAGCCGCTGTGGGCGCTGTGGCGGTTCGGCACCGATCCCGCATTCACGCGCATTTCCATGGAATTCATGGCGCTGGCCAATCACCGCAAGGAGATGCGGGCCGAAATCGCTTATTACGCCGAGCGTTTCCGCGAAGCGGAACGCCAAGCGGTGGCGACGGCGCTGGAGCGCTACGGCTCCAGAATTCAAGACGAGGGCCAGGACATCGACATTCCTCCGGTGGTGTGGACCGTGCTGATGAGCAGCCTGTCGCGCTTTCTGGTGCTCGAGCGGGCGATCGGTATGTCCGCCGGCCATGCCGAGACGGTGGAGTTGGTCGAGAACTACTTGCGCCGCCTGGAAGGCGAACCGCAGCCGATCGAGGGTGTACCGGAGACCTGGCTGGTTCACCAGTTCCGCAGCGAGCAGAGCACGCCTTTGGGGCCGTCCTTGGATACGACCACGGCGCCGTCCACCGCCAGATCACAATGAAGTCCCGGCGTGCCGGGCTCCGTGCCCGTGCTCGCCACGACCATCGCGTAAACGTCGGGATTCGACATGTCCAGATCGAAGCCCCACGGCTTGCCCGGGGCCAGGTCGACGTCGACGTGTGGGGTGAACGAGTAGGGGTTGTGGCTGTAGTCGGAAAATTTGTCCGGCTGATGGTCCAGGTAATAGATGCTGGTATAAATCGGATTCTGCGTGCTGACGGTGTATCTGACGTGATGCATGACCGGGTTATCGGCATGCGCCCGTCCGGTTCCCACCAGCAGACCCGCTGCTGCCAATAGAGAAGCCAACGACACGATGGAGCCGACGCCCATCACTGTCTTCATCGTGGTCATGACGCTCCTCCGGATGCCGGGCGCGGCTTGGCGTTGCGGTTCATCACCCGTTCTGCGGCCTGCCAGTGCGGGTCGGCAACCCATAGCCGTGCGAAGGATGCTATCGCCTCCTCAGCAGAAACTCCGCGGATTACCCGCTTTATCTCGGTCGCCGGCCTGCGTGCCAGCGAGCGGGCGACCGCTCGCCACCCATGATCGGGTGAGTCGAACACGCCGCGGGGTATGACCTGATCCACCAAGCCGATGCGTTCGGCATCGGCCGCGGTGAGGGCGGTTCCCGAGCCGGCCAACAGCAGCGCCCTGCTCGTGCCGACCAGCGCGGCCAGCCGCTCGGCTCCGCCCCAGGCCGGCATGATTTCGAGCTGCACCTGGTTGAAGGCGATCTTGATGTCGTCGGCCGCAACCCGGATGTCGGCGGCGACGGCGACTTCGGCCCCGCCGCCGAACGCGTGGCCGTTGAGCGCGGCGATGACGGGAGCGGGGAAATCCGCCAGCTGATCACAGATGGACCGCATCCGCCGGGCCATGGCCGCGGCGTCCTCCTCGGTCCGCAGTGCGCTCAATTCCTTGAGGTCGCCGCCGGAGACGAACGCTTTGTCCCCGGCACCCTTGATCACCAGCGCCTGCGCGCCGGCCGCCGCATCGAGCGCCTTCTCCAGCTGGTCCATGGTGTCCAGGCCGATGGCGTTGCGCGCCTGCGGGCGATCGATGGTGACCACCGCCAGCCCGTCGTCGATCTCCAGGTCCACCATGTGTGTATCGCTCCTCGACAAAAAGCCGATATTGGCATTCTCTTTTCGCGAGAATAACATCATCGCTGCAGGCCAAAGAATGTCGTCAGCCAGGATGAAGGTGACTCGATGCGGAACCGAATCGTGGCCGCCGCTGCGGTCCTTACCGTTGCGTTGGCTGGCGGGTGCACGTCGAAGCCAACAACCCAACTCGCCAGCACGGCGTCCGTCACCGTGAACGGTAACGACCGAAACTTCCACATCGTGAAGTGCAGCCAGCGGGAGTGGAGCCGGACGATCGAAATCGGCGGCAATTTTGCCGGCGCCAAACTCGTCATCGACGAGGGCGCGCAACCGGCGACGGTCGAGTCGGTACACATCCAAAACCTGGGTGGCTTCAGCGGCATGTACTCGCGGGGCGACGGCGGCAGCGCGGACATGAGCATGACGGGCGACAAATTCACCGTGTCAGGCACCGCCAACGGTTACAGAACCGACAAACCCGGTGAACCGGCCGACGCCACCTACAAGATCTTCGTGTCGTGCTGAGCACGTCGAACCGGGATTCGGCGGGACCGCGTTGCGATTAGCCGCCTGTAGAGAATAGTATTCTCACAAATCAAGAAGGAGGATTTCATGGGCCAGTTGTCGCACAAGGTGGACGTCCCGTTCCCGATCTTCGACGCGGACAACCATCTCTACGAGCCGCCGGAGGCGCTGACCAAGTTCCTGCCCAAGGAGTACAAGGACTTCGTCCAGTACGTGCAGATCAACGGGCGCACCAAGATCGCGATCCGCGGCCAGATCAGCAACTACATCCCGAACCCGACGTTCGAGGTCGTCGCCCGGCCGGGTGCTTGGGAGGAGTACTTCAAGTACGGAAACCCGGACGGCAAGAGCAAGCGCGAGCTGTTCGGTGAGCCGATGCGCGCGATCCCGGCGTTCTTCGAGCCCGGCCCGCGCCTGGAGAAGATGAACGAGCTGGGCCTGGACCGCACCCTGATGTTCCCGACGCTGGCCAGCCTCCTCGAGGAGCGGCTGTCGGACGACCCCGTTGCGATCCACGTCCTGGTCCACGCGCTGAACGAGTGGCTCGACGAGGTGTGGGGCTTCAACTACCAGAACCGCATCTTCACCACCCCGGTCATCACCCTGCCGATCGTCGAGAAGGCGATCGAGGAGCTGGAGTGGGCGGTCAAGCGCGGCGCCCGTGCCATCCTGATTCGTCCGGCTCCGGTCCCCGGCTTCCGCGGTCCCCGGTCGTTTGCGCTGCCCGAGTTCGACCCGTTCTGGGAGCGGGTCGTCGAGCACGACGTGCTGGTCGGCATGCACTCCAGCGACAGTGGCTACTCCCGGTACACCTCCGAATGGGACGGTGCCAACGCAGAGATGCTGCCCTTCCAAACCAATGCGATGGGCATCCTCAACGAGTGGCGGCCGATCCAGGACTCCGTGGGGTCGTGGGTGATCCACGGCGCGCTCTACCGCCACCCCAAGCTGAAGGTCGCGATCGTCGAGGCCGGTTCGAAGTGGATGACCCCGCTGCTGGACGGCCTGGCCGAGGTCTTCCGCAAGGCCCCGGAGGCGTTCCCGAGCGATCCCGTCGAGATGGTCAAGAGCCGGATCCACGTCAGCCCGTTCTTCGAGGACGGCATCGACGATCTGGTCAACCTCGTCGGGGTGGATCAGGTGCTGTACGGCTCGGATTGGCCGCATCCCGAGGGGCTGGCGGAGCCGACCTATTACATCGAGGCGCTGTCGCACCTGTCCGCCGACGACCAGGCAAAGATCATGGGCGGCAACCTCGGTCGGCTCGTCACGGTTTAGTAGCGCGCTGAACACACAACCGTGGCAGACCATCCCCGAGATGGTCCTGAGCGCGGCGGACCGTTTCGGCGACGCGGAAGCAGTCGTCGACGGTCCGCTGCGCTTGACTTTCAGGCAGGTAGTCGAGCGGATCCGTTGCGCCGCAGGCGCATTCGCTGACCTCGGCGTCGACAAGGGTGACCGGGTCGCGATCTGGGCGCCCAATTCGGCCGAGTGGATCATCGCGGCATTCGGGTTGCTCACCGCGGGCGGCGTGCTCGTCCCGGTCAACGCCCGGTTCAAGACCGAAGAAGCCGGCGACATCATCGTCCGCAGCAAGGTGAAGGCCGTCCTGGTCCAGAAGGGCTTCCTGGACCAGGATTACGCCGCGCCCGCCGGCGTGCCGGTGATCGACCTGAAGTCCGACTTCCTGTCCAGCGGTTCACCATTCGAGCGACCGGTGAGCGGCACCGATACCTCGGACATCATCTTCACGTCGGGCACGACCGGGCGCCCCAAGGGGGCGATGCTTTGTCACGGTCAAACACTGCGCATGTATGAGGAGTGGGCGACCCTTGCGGACCTGCGCGAGGGTGACCGCTACTTGCAGATCAACCCGTACTTCCACACCTTCGGGCTGAAGGCGGGTCTCGTCACGTCTTTCCTGCGCGGTGCCACGATGCTGCCCGTCGCGGTGTTCGACATTGACACGGTCGTGGATCTCATTGAACGCGAACGCATCACGATGCTCCCCGGACCGCCGACGCTGTATCACTCGTTGCTGACGGTGCGGGACAAGTCCGGGCTGTCGTCGTTGCGGGCGGGGGTGACCGGCGCCGCCGACATCCCCGTCGAGCTGGTCCGTCGCATCCACGACGAGCTGCCGTTCCAGACGCTGATGACGGGTTACGGGCTCACCGAGGCCGGCAACGTCACCCTCTCGCTGCCCGGTGACTCCTTCGAGGATGTCGCCACCACAGCGGGCGTGCCCTGCGACGGGGTCGAGGTGCGCATTGCCGACGACGGCGAGGTGCTGGTCCGCGGCTACGGGGTCATGAAGGGCTACCTCGACGAACCCGAGGCCACCGCCCAGGCGATCGACGACGATGGCTGGCTGCACACCGGAGATCTAGGCGACTTCACCGAGGCCGGGCGGCTGCGCATCGTCGGCCGGAAAAAGGACATGTTCATCGTCGGTGGCTTCAACGCCTACCCGGCCGAGATCGAGGGCTTCCTGCTCAACCACCCTGCCGTCGCGCAGGCGGCCGTCATCGGCGTCCCCGATGAACGGATGGGCCAGGTCGGAAAAGCGTTCGTGGTCCGCAAAGGCGACGTCAGCGCCGACGAATTGATCGCCTGGTGTCGCGCCCGGATGGCCGGATTCAAGGTGCCGCGCACGGTAGAGTTCCTCAATTCACTCCCACTCAACGCGACGGGGAAAGTGATGAAGGACCAACTCCGATGAACAACGGCGATATTCACTCGATGGTGATCGCGTCGGACTACCGCGTCCCCGATCCCACCCGGGTATGGCCGCTGCTGCAACGCAACAAGGCCGCCCTGGCCGATATCGGCGCGCACCACGTGCTGGTCTACACCTCGACCCACGACCACGGTCGGGTACTGGTGATGATCGGCGTCCACAGCCGTGAGCCGATCGTGGAGCTGCTGCGCTCCCGCGTCTTCTTCGACTGGTTCGACGAGGCCGGCGTCGAAGACATCCCCGCCGTGTTCGCCGGCGAGATCGTCGACAGGTTCATCGCGCAGCCACCGAATACCCCGGCGGCACCGGGCGTCGTCGTGGCCGCCATCGCGTCCGTCAACGACGTATCCCTGCTGACCTCCGAAGTCAGCACGGCGATCGACCGATTCACCACGGCCGGCATCCGAAAGACGTGGGTATTCCAAGCTTTCGACGACGACCACGAAGTGCTGATCTTGCAGGAGTTCCCCGACGAAGAAAGCGCCCGGGACTGGATCGACCACCCCGATGCCGCGGCGCAGTGGATGTCCGGGGCCGGCATCGGTGCCTACCCGCCGCTGTTCGTCGGCCGATTCTTCGACATGATGCGCATCGAGGCGGACTGAGGATTCTCCGTTGTTCGTGTGCCTGTGCAATGGAGTCACCAGTCAAACCGTGAATGAAGCCGTGTCGTGCGGGGCGTCGACCACGAAGGAAGTCGCCCAGGCGTGCGGTGCGGGCGCTGACTGCGGTCGCTGCCGGCGGACGGTGCAGGCCATCCTGCGGTCTTCCAGTGCGGATCGGACGCCGGACTCGCGCTAGTGCGTCACCGTCGCGGACTGCCGTCCGGTGACGTGGGCTGGACGAGTTCGACTAGCAGGTTGGGGATTTCGAGCCGCGGCAACACCACCTCGACGAACACCATGCGGTCCTGGTGGTCCGCGGCGGCGGTCAAAGCGTCGTCGAGTTCGCCGTAGGTCTGGACCCGGAACGCCAGATGGTCGGTGACGCCCAGCGCGCGGGGCACGTCCGTCCACTTCCAACTGACGATGTCGTTGTACGGCGCGGTCTCGCCGTGGATCGCCCGTTCGACGGTGTAGCCGTCGTTGTTGACCACCACGATGACGGGGGACAGGCCCTCGCGCGAAAAGGTGCCGAGCTCTTGGACGGTCAGCTGCGCGGCGCCGTCCCCGATGAGCAGCACCGTCCTGCGGTCCGGATGCGCCACCGCCGCCCCCAGCGCGGCGGGCAACGTGTAACCGATTGAGCCCCAGAGTGGTTGGCCGATGAAGGTCACGCCCTGAGGCAGCCGGTGGTCGGCCATGCCGTAGAACGAGGTGCCCTGGTCCGCAAGCACCACGTTGCCCGGTGTGAGGGCCCCACACAGGCGGTTCCACAACATCTTCTGGGTGAGCGGTTGGTCGCGCGGCGGGGGCGGCGGCAGCGGCTCGGCCGGCGGCGATACCACCGGTGGCGACGAGATCCCGCGGCGGACCAGGATGGTTGCCAGTGCCTCGAGCGCGGCACCCATCTCCAACGGCGCGAAGACTTCTCCGGCCACACTGCTCTGATACTGGCCGACATCGATCGTCCGGGCCGGGTCGATGCGCTGGCTGAAGAAGCCGCTGACCATGTCGGTGAACACCACGCCGGCGGTGACCAACACGGGCGCCCCTTCGATCGCGGTGCGCACCACCGGCGCGCTCGCGGACCCGGCGTAGATGCCCAGGAAGTTGGGCGAGCTTTCGTCGAGCAGACTCTTTCCCCACATCAACGTGGCGTGCGGCACCACGTCGGCGGCCAGCAGCGCCTCGAGTTCTTTGATCGCCTGCAGCCGGTGCACCAGCAGGTCGGCGAGCACGGTGATCCGGTGGTCGCCGATGAGTTCGGTCGCGGCCTCGACGAACATCGCCAGGGCGCGGGGGCTGGTGCCGCCGGTGTAGCGGGGCAGCGGCGCCTCGGGCGGCTCGGTGGGGAAGCGGGCCACGTCGGTGGACAGCAGGATGTAGCCGGGGCGCTTCTGCTCGCGCACCTCGGACAGCACCCGGTCGATCTCACGGCGGGCCGTGGCGGGCATGAGATTGGCCTGGGCACAGGTGATTTCGCGGCTGACCCGGAAGAAGTGCTCGAAGTCCCCGTCGCCGAGCGAGTGGTGCAGCGCCCGCCGGGTGCCCTGGGCATCCTTGGACGGGCCGCCGACGATGTGCACGACGGGAACCTGCTCGGCGTAGCTGCCCGCGACCGCGTTGGCCGCGGAGAGCTCGCCTACGCCGAAAGTCGTTACCAATGCCGACATTCCGCGCAGCCGCCCATACCCGTCGGCGGCGTAGCCGGCGTTCAGCTCGTTGGCGTTGCCGACCCAGCGAATGCTGCGGTGGGCGATGATGTGGTCGAGGAATTCCAGGTTGTAATCGCCGGGAACGCCGAAGATCTCCGAGACGCCGAGCTCGGCGAGACGGTCCAACAGGTAGTCACCGACGGTGTATGCGGGATCGGTCGCGGCATCAGTCACAGCCACGACGGTACGCCCGGTCCAATCCGTTCCGGGTGAGACGCCGGGCCAGTATCGTGCGGGCCATGGCACTCAAAGAATCCCGCGACATCGTCATCGAAGCCAGTCCGGAGGAGATTCTGGACGTCATCGCCGACTTCGACGCGATGCCCGAATGGTCGGAGCCGCACCAGAGCGCGGAGATCCTCGACACCGGCGACGACGGTAGGCCCCGCCAAGTGAAGATGAAGGTCAAGGTCGCCGGGATCACCGACGAACAGGTGATCGCCTACACGTGGGGCGACAACGTCGTGAGCTGGAAGCTGGTCAGCTCCTCGCAGCAGAAGGCGCAGGACGGGAAGTACACGCTGGTGCCGCAAGGCAACGGAACCCTGGTCAAGTTCGAGCTTCTCGCCGACCCGAACGTGCCGCTGCCCGGCTTCGTGCTCAAGCGTGCCGTGAAGGGAACGATCGATTCGGCGACCAAGGCGCTGCGCGAGCGGGTGCTCCAGGTCAAGAAGGGTAAGTAGCCGCCGTGAGCGGTGGCGGGCCGCTGGCGGGGGTGCGAGTCGTCGAACTCGGCGGCATCGGACCGGGGCCGCACGCGGGAATGCTGCTCGCCGATCTGGGTGCCGACGTGGTTCGGGTGCGCCGCCCGGGCGGCTTGGCCATGCCGGCCGAAGACCGCGACCTGCTGCACCGCGGCAAGCGAATCGTCGACCTCGACGTCAAGACGCAGCCGCAGACGCTCTTGGAACTGGCCGGCAAGGCCGACGTGCTGCTGGACTGCTTCCGGCCCGGCACCTGCGAGCGACTCGGCATCGGGCCGGACGACTGCGCGGCGGTCAACCCGCGGCTGATCTACGCGCGAATGACCGGCTGGGGACAGGACGGGCCCTTGGCGCCGACCGCCGGTCACGACATCAACTACCTGTCCCAGACCGGTGCGCTGTCGGCGCTGGGCTACGCAGACCGGCCACCGATGCCGCCGCTGAACCTGGTCGCGGACTTCGGCGGTGGTTCGATGCTGGTGGTGATCGGCATCGCGGCCGCTCTGTACGAACGGGAACGTTCGGGCATGGGGCAGGTGATCGACGCGGCGATGGTCGACGGAGTCAGCCTGCTGGCCCAGATGATGTGGACCATGAAGTCCACTGGCGCACTGCGGGACCGGCGCGAATCGTTTCTGCTCGACGGCGCCGCCCCGTTCTACGGCTGCTACGAGACCGCCGACGGACAATACGTCGCCGTCGGCGCCATCGAGCCACAGTTCTTCGCGGCGTTGCTCGCGGGGCTTGGCCTGTCACCCGACGACGTGCCCGCCCAACACGACAGAGCCTCCTACCCGCGGATCCGCGAGATCTTCACCCAACGATTCGCCAGCCGGACCCGCGACGAATGGACACAGACCTTCGCCGGCACCGACGCGTGCGTCACCGGAGTGCTGACGTGGAGCGAAGCCGCCGCCGATGAACACCTCCGGGCGCGGTCCACGGTGATCACCGCCCACGGCGCCGACCAGGCCGCGCCCGCCCCACGGTTTTCGCGGACCCCGGCCGGACCGGTCGGACCGCCCCCGGCGGCGACCACGCCGCTCAGCGAAATCAACTGGTAGGAAACTGTTTACGGCGAATCGGTCCGCATCGGGGCCGACGTTGCTAAGTTGATCTCCAGTGGCCGTAAAAGCATCACGGGAATTTGTCGTCAACGCGCCGCCAGAAGTGGTCATGGAAGCGCTGACAGATGTCGGTGTCCTGGCATCGTGGTCGCCGCTGCACAAACACATCGAAGTGATCGACCGGTATCCCGACGGCCGGCCGCACCACGTCAAAACCACCATCAAGATTCTCGGGCTGGTCGACAAAGAGGTCCTGGAATACCACTGGGGCCCGGATTGGGTTGTCTACGACGCCACGGGAACTTCCCAGCAGCATGGGCAGCACGTCGAGTACACCCTCAAACCCGAAGGGGTCGACCAGACCCGGGTGCGCTTCGACGTCACCGTCGAGCCCGGCCGGCCCATGCCCGCGTTCATCGTGCGGCGGGCGGCCGAGAGTGTCCTCGACTCGTCGATGAAGGGGCTGTGCGCCATGATCCAATCCGGTGGCGGTTCGGACAAGGCAACGTAATTCGGGTTTTTCGGGTCGCCGAGGCGGCACGATTGCTAAATTTGGTAGCCGGTGGCCATACAAGCATCGTCTGAGATTGTCATTGAGGCGCCCCCGAGAGTGATCATGGAGGCGCTGGCCGACATGGACGCCGTCCCCTCGTGGTCACCGTTGCACAAGCGGGTCGAAGTCGTCGACAGGTATCCCGACGGCCTGCCACACCACGTCAAGATGACGATCAGGGTGAGCGGCATCGCGGATACCGAAATGGTCGAATACCACTGGGGCCCCGACTGGATGGTCTGGGACGCGCAGAAGACCGCGCAGCAGCACGCTCAGCACGGCGAATACAACCTGGAGCGTGAGGGCGACGACAAGACCCGGGTGCGATTCAGCCTCACAATCGAGCTCAGGGTGCCGCTGCCCGGGTTCTGGGTCCGCTCGGCCGGCAACAAAATCCTCTACGCCGCGCTGGAGGGCCTGCGCAAGCGCGTGATGGGTGCCGTGGGTTAGCCCACTGAACCGGTTTTCAGCGCGGCCAGTCGCTTGATCGCCTCGTCGAGCGTGTCGTCACGCTTGCAGAAGGTGAAGCGCACCAAGTGATTCCACACGTCGGCCGGGCCGTTCGTGGTGGCCGGGTCGCAGAAGGCAGACATCGGGATCGCGGCCACCCCAACCTTTTCCGGCAGCGCCGCGCAGAACGCACTGCTGTCGTCGTAGCCCAGCGGACGCGGATCGGCGCACACGAAGTACGTGCCGGCGCTGTCGTGCACCTCGAACCCGACGTCGATCAGCCCGGCGGCCAGTCGATCGCGTCTGGCCTGCAAAGTGGCGCGCAGACCGGCCACCCACGCATCCTCGGTCTCCAGCGCCAGGGCCACCGCCGGCTGGAACGGCGCCCCGCCGACATAGCTCAGATACTGTTTGGCCGCGCGCATCCCGGCAATGAGATGTGCTGGGCCGCAAGCCCATCCGATTTTCCACCCGGTGCAGTTGAACATCTTGGCCGCGCTGGAGATGGTGATTGTCCGCTCGGCCATGCCGTCGAAGCCGGCCAGCGGCACATGCTGCCGTCCGTCGAACACCAGGTGCTCGTAGACCTCATCGGTGATCACCAGCAGATCGGCCGCGATCGCGACCTCGGCGATGGCCGCCAACTCCTCGGCGCTCAGCACCGAGCCGGTCGGGTTGTGTGGGGAGTTGACGATCAGCGCGCGGGTCCGTGGCGTCACCGCCCGGCGCAGGGCGTCGGCGTCCAGGGTGAAGCCGCGGCCATGGGGGACCAGCGGCACGGTCACCCGTTGCGCGGAGGCCATCGCCACCACCGGCGAGTAGGAGTCGTAGAACGGCTCGATGAGCAGGACCTCGGAGCCGGGTTCGACCAGGCCGATCACCGCGGACGCGATGGCCTCGGTCGCCCCGACCGTCACCAGCACCTCGGTGTCGGGGTCGTATTCGATGCCGTAGCGACGCTGCCGCTGGGCGGCGATGGCGTGGCGCAGCGGTGCGATGCCGATGCCCGGCGGGTATTGGTTGACGCCGTCGGCGATGGCCTCCTGGGCGGCCTTCAGCATGGCCGGGGGCCCGTCCTCGTCGGGGAACCCCTGGCCGAGGTTCACCGCTCCGATCCGCGCGGCCAGCGCCGACATCTCGGCGAACACCGTCGTCGCATAGGGGCGCAGTCGCGACACCGTCATGGTGGTCGAGCTTAGGATGCGCTGCGGCGAGTGTGCGGCCAGCCGCACGTTCGATGACGAGTATGCGGCTGGACGCACACTCGGGCGCTACCCGGCGGGGTGTCGCTGAGCTGCGCGGTCTTGCCCAACCAACAGGTTGGCCGGGGCCCCTGTTAGGCTGGCGCGGGACCTCGTCTTGAAGACGGATTCGAACCCAATTCGGAGAACAGGAAGTCGTATGTCCGAAGAAGCTTTTATCTATGAGGCCATCCGCACCCCGCGGGGCAAGCAGCGCAACGGTTCGCTGAACGAGGTGAAGCCGCTCAACCTGGTCGTCGGCCTGGTTGACGAGCTCCGTCGGCGTTTCCCCGACCTGGACGAGAACCTGATCAGCGACATGATCCTCGGTGTCGTGTCCCCGGTCGGTGACCAGGGTGGCGACATCGCCCGCACCGCGGTGCTGGCAGCCGGCCTGCCCGAGACCACCGGCGGCGTGCAACTCAACCGGTTCTGCGCGTCGGGCCTGGAGGCCGTCAACACCGCGGCGCAGAAGGTGCGCTCCGGCTGGGACGACCTGGTGCTGGCCGGCGGTGTCGAGTCGATGAGCCGCGTCCCGATGGGTTCCGACGGCGGCGCCTGGGCGACCGACCCCGAGACCAACTACCAGATCGGCTTCGTCCCCCAGGGCATCGGCGCCGACCTGATCGCCACCATCGAGGGCTTCTCGCGCGAGGACGTCGACCGCTACGCGTTGCGCTCGCAGGAGAAGGCGGCTGCGGCATGGTCGGGCGGCTATTTCGCCAAGTCCGTCGTGCCGGTGCGCGACCAGAACGGCCTGGTCATCCTCGACCACGACGAGCACATGCGGCCCGACACCACGCTGGAGGGCCTGGGCAAGCTGAAGACCGCCTTCGACGGCATCGGCGAGATGGGCGGCTTCGACGACGTCGCGCTGACCAAGTACCACTATGTCGAGAAGATCAACCACGTCCACACCGGCGGCAACAGCTCCGGCATCGTCGACGGCGCCGCGCTGGTGCTGGTCGGTTCGGAAGCCGCGGGCAAGTCGCAGGGGCTGACCCCCCGGGCGCGCATCGTGGCCACCGCCACCAGCGGCTCCGACCCGGTCATCATGCTCACCGGACCGACACCGGCCACCCGGAAGGTGCTCGACCGCGCGGGCCTGACGATCGACGACATCGATCTGTTCGAGCTCAACGAGGCGTTCGCGTCGGTGGTGCTGAAGTTCCAGAAGGACCTCAACATCCCGGACGAGAAGCTCAACGTCAACGGTGGCGCCATCGCGATGGGCCACCCGCTGGGCGCCACCGGCGCCATGATCACCGGCACCATGGTCGACGAGCTCGAGCGCCGCAACGCTCGCCGCGCGCTGATCACGCTGTGCATCGGCGGCGGCATGGGTGTCGCCACCATCATCGAGAGGGTTTGAGACCATGGCAGAGAACACCATTCAGTGGGATAAGGACGCCGACGGCATCGTCACGCTGACCCTGGACGACCCCACCGGGTCAGCCAACGTGATGAACGAGCACTACAGCGAGTCGATGCGCAACGCTGTGGAACGCCTTGCCGCCGAGAAGGATTCGATCACCGGTGTGGTCATCACCAGCGCGAAGAAGACCTTCTTCGCCGGCGGTGACCTGAAGGGGATGATCAACCTCGGCCCGGAGAACGCCGGCGAGGCGTTCGACACCGTCGAGTCGGTCAAGCGTGACCTGCGCGCGCTGGAGACCCTCGGCAAGCCGGTGGTCGCGGCCATCAACGGCGCGGCGCTGGGCGGTGGCCTGGAGATCGCGCTCGCGTGTCACCACCGCATCGCCGCGGACGTCAAGGGCCTGGTCGTCGGCCTGCCCGAGGTCACGCTGGGGCTGCTGCCCGGCGGTGGCGGCGTGACCCGCACCGTGCGGATGTTCGGCATCCAGAACGCCTTCATGAACATCCTGTCGCAGGGCACCCGCTTCAAGGCGGACAAGGCCAAGGAGATCGGGCTGGTCGACGAGCTGGTCAGTTCGGTCGAGGAACTGGTGCCCGCCGCCAAGGCGTGGATCAAGGCCAACCCCGACTCGCACGAACAGCTTTGGGACAAAAAGGGTTACAAGATGCCCGGCGGCACCCCGTCCAGCCCCGCGCTGGCCGGCATCCTGCCGTCGTTCCCGGCGCTGCTCAAGAAGCAGCTCAAGGGCGCGCCGATGCCGGCGCCGCGGGCCATCCTGGACGCGGCCGTGGAGGGCGCGCAAGTCGACTTCGACACCGCCAGCCGCATCGAGAGCCGCTACTTCACCCAGCTGGTCACCGGCCAGGTCGCCAAGAACATGATCCAGGCGTTCTTCTTCGACCTGCAGCACATCAACGGCGGTGGTTCCCGTCCGGACGGCATCGAGCCGGTCAAGATCAACAAGATCGGGGTGCTGGGCGCGGGCATGATGGGCGCCGGTATCGCCTACGTCTCGGCCAAGGCCGGCTACGAGGTGGTGCTCAAGGACGTCAGCCTCGAGGCCGCCCAGAAGGGCAAGGGCTACTCGGAAAAGCTTGAGGCCAAAGCACTTCAGCGTGGCAAGACCACTGAGGAGAAGAGCAAGGCGCTGCTGGACCGGATCACGCCGGCCGCCGACCCGGCCGACCTCAAGGGCGTCGACTTCGTGATCGAGGCCGTGTTCGAGAACCAGGAACTCAAGCACAAGGTGTTCCAGGAGATCGAGGACATCGTCGAGCCGAACGCGCTGCTGGGGTCCAACACCTCGACGCTGCCGATCACCGGTCTGGCGACCGGCGTGAAGCGCCAAGAGGACTTCATCGGGATCCACTTCTTCTCGCCGGTCGACAAGATGCCGCTGGTGGAAATCATCAAGGGCGAGAAGACCTCTGACGAGGCGCTGGCCCGCGTGTTCGACTACACGCTGGCCATCGGCAAGACCCCGATCGTGGTCAACGACAGCCGCGGCTTCTTCACCAGCCGCGTCATCGGCACGTTCGTCAACGAGGCGCTGGCGATGCTGGGCGAGGGCGTGGAGCCGGCGAGCGTCGAGCACGCCGGGTCGCAGGCCGGCTACCCGGCCCCGCCGCTGCAGCTGTCCGACGAGCTCAACCTGGAGCTGATGCACAAGATCGCGACGGCCACCCGCCAGGGTGTCGAGGAGGCGGGCGGCAGCTACGAGCCGCACCCTGCCGAGGCCGTCGTCGAGAAGATGATCGAGCTCGGCCGGCCCAGCCGCTTGAAGGGCGCCGGCTTCTACGAGTACGCCGACGGCAAGCGGACCCGGCTGTGGCCGGGCTTGCGCGAGACGTTCAAGTCGGGCAGCGCGGAAATTCCGTTGCAGGACATGATCGATCGCATGCTGTTCGCCGAGGCGCTGGAGACGCAGAAGTGCCTCGACGAGGGCGTGCTGACGTCCACCGCCGACGCCAACATCGGGTCGATCATGGGCATCGGCTTCCCGCCGTACACCGGTGGTAGCGCCCAGTTCATCGTCGGCTACCAGGGTGCGGGCGGTATCGGCAAGGAAGCCTTCGTGGCCCGGGCCAAGGAACTGGCCGCCAAGTACGGCGACCGCTTCCTGCCGCCGGCGTCGCTGAGCTAAGTACTGCGAGCGCGAAAAGCCCCCGAAACAACGAGGTTTCGGGGGCTTTTGCGTGTTGGGATCGCGAAGACTAACTACGCCTTTGGAACAGGTAGTACCACGCCGGCGTCTTCTCGGAGCGGTCCAGCTCGCGTTCGGCCCCGGCCGACAACAGCGTCCAGCTCTGGGTGAATCGTCGTTCCATCTCGGCGCGGTCGATGCCGCGCACCCCGACCCGGCCGCCGGGGACGAACGCGACGATCAGCAGCCGCGCGTCCGGTGCCGCGACGGCGGTGATCTCCCGGACGTAGGCGTCGCGGTCCGCGTCGCTCATGTTGTGCAGGCACGCGTTGTCGACGATCAGCTCGAAGTTCGCGCCGATGCCGGTCCGGCTCAGCTGCGTGACGTCGGCCTGGACGAACTCGACCGCGGCGCCGGCCGCGCGTGCCTTGGCACGCGCCCGCTCGAGGGGCTTGGCCACGAAGTCGACAGCGGTGACGTTCCAGCCGTGTTGGGCGAGGTAGATGGCGCAGTCACCGGTACCGCAGCCGACTTCCAGGGCCGACCCGGCGGGCAGTGCCGCGGCATCGCGGGTTCCCTCGACCAGATCCCGCACGCTCTGCGCGAGCGGGTGACCATCCCATGGGGTGAAGCCGATGCGGTAAAAGATCCGGAACAGCGTCTGTTTGGAAGCCATAGCTCACCCTAGGACCGTCGGCCGGTCAGCGGGAGGCGGCGGCGATGCGGCGCCATTCCTCCCGCGGGAAGGCCCGGGGGTCGGCCCGCAGCACCTGAACGCAGACATGATCGGCGCCCGCGGACCGATGCTCGGCGACGCGACGCATGACGGCCTCCTCGTCACCCCAGGCGATGATCGCATTGAAGAGCCGATCGCTAACCTGCGACAGGTCGTCTTCGGAGAAGCCGGTGCGCAGCAGGTTGTTCGCGTAGTTGGGCAGGGCCAAATACGCGCGCAGCCAATCGGTTCCGATCTGGCGAGCTTCGTCGGCGCTGTCGGTCAGGATCACCGTCTGTTCGGGAAGCAGCAACGGGCCCTGTCCCAAAGTCGAACGGGCGGAAGCGGTGTGCTCGGGGGTGACCAGGTAGGGGTGGGCACCACCGGCGCGGGTCGCCGACAGCGTCAGCATCTTGGGGCCGAGCGCGGCGAGCACCCGGCGCTCGGTGGGAACCGGCCGCGGTGCGGCATCCAAGCCGTCCAGGAATGACGCTGTCGCCGCCAGCGGTTTGCGGTATCGCCCGGGATGGCCGGCATCGATCAGCGGGGCATGGCTGACCCCGATTCCGAGCAGGAAGCGGTCGCCGTGCTCGGCGGTCAGCGTCGCATAGGATTCGGCCACATCGGCGGGCGAATGCATCCACAGGTTCAGGATTCCCGTCGCGATCGCGGTCCGTCTGGTCGCGCCGAGCAGGTGGGCCACCGCCTCGAACACCGGGCCGCCGACGTCGGGTATCCACAGCGCCGGGAAGCCCAGTTCGTCGAGTTCGGCTGCGGCCTCGGCGGATTCGGCCGGGTCGCCATAGCGCAGCTGACTACTCCAGATTCCAACACCGGTCAGTTCCATGTGCGGCCTTCCCTTCGCGGCGCGCGGCTGCTCGTGGCCGCGGCTCTACAGGACATGCTGTCAGACGTCGCTTCCGGTGTATTCGGGAACCGGCATGGAATCGTGCATCCGGATGCCCTTGGTGTTGAGCTTGGCCACGGACCGGGACAGCGACCCCGGCATCGCCGAGATCAGCTGGGCGCCACGGGTTAACGCCCACACACCAATTCGTGAACCGGGGATGATGCCCTTGGCCGCGCCGCGGGCGAAATTCCGGCTGCGGTGCACCGGTTCCTGCATCCGCAACTCGTAGGCGGCGAAGGCGCGCAGGTGGTCGCCATCGGCCTCGGCGAGTTCGCCGGCCAGCACGTAGGCGCCGAGGACGGCGAGGCTGGTGCTGCCGCCCACCGCGGGTCCCGGGCAGTACCCGGCGTCGCCGACCAGGGTGACCCGGCGGCGCGACCACCGGTCGGTGCGCAGTTGGGTGATCGAGTCGAAGTAGAAGGTGGGGGTGCGCTCCAGCTCGCCCAGCCAGCTGTCCACCTGATCGTGCATCCCGGTGAACGCCTGGTGCAGTAATTCCTTCTGCCGCAACGCATCGTGATGGTCATAGTCCAATTCGGTTTTGCTGCGGAACATGAACACCGCGCGGGCGTCATCCAGGTGATCCGCCGTGTAGATCCCGGCGAAACGGCCTGCACCGACGTGAGCGACCATCTCGCCGGCATCGACCAGCCCCTTGGGTGCCGACACCACCGACAGGTACCCCCCGAGGAAGCGCGTCAGGTCGGCCTCCTCGCCGAAGGTCAGGCGCCGGACGTGGGAGTGCAGCCCATCGGCGCCCACGATGACGTCGAAGGTGCGCGCCGGGGCGTGCTCGAATGTCACGGTGCCGTCGTGCTCGATCGCGGTGATCGAGTCGCCGAACAGGTACTCGACGTCGTCACGGGCGGCGTCGTAGAAGATCTCGCTCAGATCGTCGCGCATGATCTCCACGTGCCGGTCGGAGGTGGCGGCGTAGATCTTGGCGAGGTCGATCCGGGTGGCCTTCGTCCGGCCTTCCCGGTACATCGTCAGGCGTTCCGTTCCGGTGGCCAGTGCCTCGATGCGCGGCAGGACGCCCATCTTCGCCGAGATTTCCATTGCGGGACGGAACAAGTCGACGGCGTGGCCGCCGGTTTTGCGCAGCGTCGGCGCGCGCTCCACGACGGTGACGTCGAAGCCGTACCGGGTCAGCCAGTACGCCAAGACCGGGCCGGCGATGCTGGCGCCGGAGATGAGTATCCGCATGATCACCTCCCACACTTACTTAACGTTCGGTAAGCATAACATCGCACTTACCTATCGGTAAGTCAGATAAACTGGTGCGGTGAGCAGGCCCCGGTCGGACACCCGTGAGCGCATCCAGGAGGTCGCCCGCGAGCTGTTCTTGCAGCGGGGCGTGCAGCGCACCAGCCTGCAGGACATCGCAAATGTGCTGGGCATCACCAAACCCGCGCTGTACTACCACTTTCCGTCCCGCGAAGACCTGGTGCGCAGCATCCTGGTGCCGCTGATCGACGAGGGCGAAGCTTTCGTCGCCGACCACGAGGGCCGCCGACACAACGATGTGCGTGAGCTGCTGGAGGGCTATTTCGACTTCCACTACCGGCACCGGCGGGATCTGGTGCTGCTGTTGACCGAGCTGTCCACGCTGATCGACCTCGACCTGATCGACACCGTGCTGGCGTGGCGGGAGCGGCTCGCCAGGCTGGTCTTCGGCAAAAAGCCGACGCTGGCGCAGTCCACTCGGGCGGTGATCGCGTTCGGCGGCTTGCAGGACTGCTGCGTGCAGTTTCCCGATGCACGCCACGAGGAGTTGCGCGAGAAGTCGGTGGCGGCCGCGCTCGACGCGCTGGGTGTATGAGGGGCAGGGGTTACGTCAGGACGTGCCGGCACCGCTCGCGGTGCTTTGGTCCTGGGCGTTCTGGGTGAAGGTGTCGCCGGAGGTCTGGCCGTTGTCGTTGACGAAATTCGTGTCGTCCGTCGGCAAGGGGGCGGTGGCCGACGACCCCGCGGCGACCACGGCGTCGGCGCCACCGTGCGGTGCCGCGCCGAAGAGGACGAGCGTCGCGATGGCCGCGGCACCGGCGAAGAGCGCTGGCGTGGCACGGATGTGTCGACCGCGAACGCCGACTGAATTGGTTGTCATCCGATATATGTACGGCTCAGGCGTGAGCGGCGACTGAGCGCGGCTTAACGATCCGCTGTGAGCTCGTGCGGGATACAGTCCCTAGTTATGCGCTTTGGACTCTTCATTCCGCAGGGCTGGCGGATGGATCTGGTTGACATCGAACCCGAAAAACACTGGGCGGTGATGCGGGACCTGGCCACTTACGCCGACAACAGTGCGTGGGACTCGCTGTGGGTCTACGACCACTTCCACACCGTGCCGATGCCGACCGGCGAGGCCACGCATGAAGCGTGGTCGCTCATGGCGGCGTACGCGGCAACCACGTCGCGGATCAAACTGGGCCAGATGTGCACGGCGATGAGCTACCGCAATCCCGTCTACCTCGCCAAGGTGGCCGCGACGGCCGACATCATCTCCGGTGGCCGCATCCAGATGGGCATCGGCGGCGGCTGGTACGAACATGAATGGCGCGCTTACGGTTACGGGTTCCCATCGGCAGGTGTGCGATTGGGCCGTCTGGACGAAGGCGTGCAGATCATGCGCGATGCGTGGCGCGACGGCAAGGTCAGCTTGGACGGCAAGCATTATCAGGTCGACGGCGCGATCGTCGAACCGAAACCGTTGCAGGACGGGGGCATTCCCTTCTGGATCGCCGGTGGCGGCGAGAAGGTGACGTTGCGCATCGCCGCGAAGTACGCGCAATACACGAACTTCACGCCGGAGCTCGAGGCTTTCAAACACAAATCGGATGTGCTGGCGGAGCACTGTCGTGAGGTGGGCACCGACTTCGACGCCATCGTGCGCTCAGCCAACTTCAGCGCGATCGTCGGCACCTCCGAGGCCGACGTCAAAGACCGGCGGCAGCGCATACGCGACCGCATGTCCCGCTACGTCCCCGAGGCGGCGGCGGATGCCATGCTCTCCGGCGGTTCGGAGGGGGCAACGGGCACAACGGAACAAGTCATCGAGCGGATCACCAAGGTCCGCGACCTCGGGTGCGAATACGCCATCTGCTATTTCCCCGAAGCGGCCTACGACCGCTCCGGCATCGAGCTGTTCGAACGCGAAGTGATTCCCGCGCTGAGCTAGACGTCGCTGGTGAGGTACCTGGTCTTGGCCGGGGGCGCGGCCAGCAGCGGAGGAAGCTGTGTCAGCTTGCCTTCGCCGGCGCGAAACGCGCGGTACGCCTCGTCGTGTTCGACCGTCTCCCACAACTCGTAGATGAGCCAGTGCCCTTCGTCGTCCTCATCGACAAGGACGTCGGTGCGAACATTGCCGTCGAACGCCCGGGTGTCCTGCAGCGCCCGGCCCATCAGCTCGCGCCCCGCAGCGACCTCGTCGGGTTTGAATCTGAGCTCGAGTATCACCGTGACCGTCATGGCCCCAACTTATCTCCGAGCCCGAGGCGGCCGATGGCCTGGCCTTCCTCCCGCGGATGAGAATGCGGTTTCCGCTTTTCGGAAAGCTGTTATACGGTTCAGTGAGCAATATTCTGTTGGTGGATTGTGGACGATCCAGGAGGACCCTCGATGCAGAAGGCACTAGCCCCCGAGATCTCTACCTGGCCCGATGATTGCCCGCAGCTGATCGGCAGCCGATGCGGCAGCTGTGCGGCCACCACCTTCCCGGTGCAGCAGTGGTGCCCGCGATGCAGCGCCGCCGAAATGTCCGACGTGCTGTTGCCCCGGCGCGGGACGCTGGTGGCATGGACCACCCAGGGCTTCCCGCCCGGAGCTCCTTATGCCGGCCCGACCGGCAAGGACTTCGTGCCGTTCGGCGTGGGGTTGGTCCAGCTCGGTGACGTCATCCGCGTCGAAGGCCGGTTGACCGAGAACGACCCGGCCAAGCTGCAGTTCGGCCAGGAAGTCGAACTCACCATGGTGCCTTTCGCGACCGACGCCGAGGGCGCCGAAATCATCACCTTCGCTTTCCAGCCGGTCTGACGGACCCGCGGCGATCGCGAGGGCCGCGTAGCCGGGCGAAGCGGGTCGCCACCATTACCCAGGAGGATTGAGATGACCAACGACGTCGCCATCATCGGTGTCGGCCTGCACCCGTTCGGCCGGTTCGAGAAGACCGCGATGCAGATGGGCGCCGAGGCCGTCCAGCTCGCGCTCAAAGACGCCGGCGTGGACTGGAAGGACATCCAGTTCGGCTTCGGAGGCAGCTACGAGGTCTCCAATCCCGACGCGGTGACGCGCCTGGTCGGGCTGACCGGCATCACGTTCACCAACGTGTTCAACGCCTGCGCCACCTCGGCCAGTGCCATTCAGCAGACCGCCGACACCATCCGGCTGGGCAAGTACGACATCGGCATCGCGATCGGGCTCGACAAGCACCCGCGGGGCGCCTTCACCGACGACCCGGCCAAGCTGGCGCTGCCCCAGTGGTACGCCAACAACGGCCAGTTCGTCACCACCAAGTTCTTCGGGATGAAGGCCAACAAGTACATCCACGACCACAACATCTCGCAGGAGACGCTGGCGCGGGTGGCCAACAAGAACTTCCGCAATGGTGCGCTGAACCCGAATGCCTTCCGGCGCAAAGAGATCTCCGTCGAGGAGATCCTCAAGTCGCCCGCGCTGAACTACCCGTTGACGCAGTACATGTTCTGCGCGCCGGACGAGGGGGCCGCCGCGGTCGTCATGTGTCGCGCGGATATGGCCGAGAAGTTCACCGACAAGCCGGTTTACGTGCGCGCCTGCGAGATTCGGACCCGGCGCTTCGGTGCCTACGAGGTGCACGCCACGTCGGCGCCGGTGGACGAGGACGCGTCACCGACGGTGTATGCCGCCAAGGCCGCCTACGAGGCGGCCGGCATCGGCCCAGAGGACGTCGACGTCGCGCAGCTGCAGGACACCGATGCCGGCGCCGAGGTGATCCACATGGCCGAGACCGGTCTGTGCGCGGACGGCGAGCAGGAGAAGCTGCTGGCCGACGGCGCCACCGAGATTCACGGCTCGATGCCCGTCAACACCGACGGCGGACTGATCGCCAACGGCGAGCCGATCGGCGCGTCGGGCCTGCGGCAGATGCACGAACTGGTGCGGCAGTTGCGCGGCGAGGCGGGGGAGCGTCAGGTGCCCGGCAACCCGCGCGTCGGGCTGGCCCAGGTGTACGGCGCGCCCGGCACCGCGTCGGCGACCATTCTGTCGCGCTGAACCGCCTGAGCCCCAGGCTAAATCGCCGGCCCCAGGAGGTCGTCCGCGTCGCGGATGATGTAACCGTAGCCCTGCTCGGCCAAGAAGCGCTGCCGGTGCGCGGCGTACTCGGCGTCCAGGCTGTCGCGCGCCACCACGGAATAGAAAATGGCGCCGCCACCGTCGGACTTGGGTCGCAGCAGCCGGCCCAGCCGTTGCGCCTCCTCCTGGCGTGAGCCGAACGTTCCCGAAACCTGCACGGCCACAGAGGCTTCCGGTAGGTCGATGGAGAAGTTCGCGACCTTGGAGACCACCAGGGTGGACAGCTCGCCGCGCCGGAACGCGTCGAACAGCTCTTCGCGTTCCTTGGTCCGGGTCGACCCCTGGATCACCGGGGCGTCCAGCTCGGCGCCGAGCTCGTCGAGCTGATCGAGGTAGGCGCCGATCACCAGCGTCTGCTCACCGGGATGCTTCGCCAGGATCGATTTGACCACAGCGATTTTGGTGTGGACCGTCGAGCACAGCTTGTACCGTTCTTCGGGCTCGGAGGTGGCGTACAGCATCCGCTCGTTGTCCGTCATGGTGACCCGCACCTCGACGCACTCCGCCGGCGCGATCCACCCCTGCGCCTCGATGTCCTTCCACGGCGCGTCATAGCGTTTCGGGCCGATCAGCGAGAACACGTCACCCTCGCGGCCGTCCTCGCGGACCAGCGTGGCGGTCAGGCCCAGGCGCCGCTTGGACTGCAGATCGGCGGTCATCCGAAACACCGGTGCCGGCAACAGATGGACCTCGTCGTAGATGATCAGCCCCCAGTCCCGGCTGTCGAACAGCTCCAGGTGCCGGTACTCGCCCTTGGTGCGCCGGGTGATCATCTGATACGTCGAAATGGTGACCGGCCGGATCTCCTTGCGCTCACCGGAGTATTCGCCGATCTCCTCCTCGGTGAGCGACGTGCGCGCGATCAGCTCGCGCTTCCATTGCCGCGCCGCGACGATATTGGTGACCAGAATCAGCGTCGTCGCACCGGCTTTCGCCATGGCGGCGGCGCCCACCAGCGTCTTGCCCGCGCCGCACGGAAGCACCACCACCCCCGAGCCGCCGGACCAGAACGAGTCGGTGGCCATCTGCTGATAGTCACGCAGGTGCCAGCCGTCCTGGGCCAGGCTGATCGGATGCGCTTCGCCGTCGACGTAGCCAGCGAGATCCTCTGCGGGCCAACCGATTTTGAGCAGCATCTGCTTGACGCGGCCGCGTTCGCTGGGGTGGACGATGACGGTGTCGTCGTCGATCCGGGCGCCGAGCATCGGGGCGATCTTCTTGTTGCGCAGCACCTCTTCGAGCACCGCGCGATCCAGGCTCACCAGCGTCAGGCCGTGCGCGGGGTTCTTCACCAGTTGCAGGCGGCCGTAGCGGGCCATGGTGTCGACGATGTCGACCAGCAGCGGCTGCGGCACCGCGTAGCGCGAGAAGCTCACCAGCGCGTCGACTACCTGCTCGGCGTCATGACCGGCGGCGCGGGCGTTCCACAGCGCCAGCGGGGTGATGCGGTAGGTGTGTACGTGCTCGGGCGCGCGCTCCAGCTCGGCGAATGGCGCGATGGCGGCACGCGCCGCGCCGGCCTGGTCGTGGTCCACCTCGAGCAGCACCGTCTTATCCGACTGCACGATCAACGGTCCGTCAGACATCGTCAGCGCCACTCCTCCTCGTCTGTGTTCACGTCGGCGGGTATGCCAACCATTATCGGGCGGTGGCCGACACGACCGACGTGATGCGGTGGATGGCGAAGTCACGCAGCCGCCCGGACGCCGAATCGAAGGCGACCAGCTGACCGCCTTTGATGGTGATCGGCGACACCACTCGCTGGGTGGCCACGCCCGCCGCATCCAGATAACCGATCACCAGGGTGTCTTGTTCCTTGGCCGCGCGCTGCAACTGGGTCATGGTGACGGCGGGATCGACGCGGATATTGCCGAACGGTGCGGCAGTCACCTTGCGCAGCACCGCCACCACCGCGTTGAGGCTTTCGCTGTTGGGACGCCGAACCGGGCGATACGGGCGGCGCTGCTGCGGTGTGGCCACCCGGGCGCCGCGCGGACGCACGTCGACGATGGCGCCGGACGAATCCTCGGCCGCCGGAGCAAAGCCCGCGGCGCGCAACGCGACGAGCACCTCGCCGATGGGCGCCGGCGACACCGCGACCGTCGGCGCCAGCGCGCGCAACTGCACCTCTTCGGTCGCCGGCGCGGCCACGGCCTGCGCCAGCAGCGCGGGGTCCTCGCAACGCACGAACGACGCGGCCATGCCGATCCGCAGCTGCCCATGCCGCCGCGCGACATCGTCGATCATATAGGTAAGCCCTTGCGGCACCGGCGTTTTGGAATGCTTGGCGAACAGGGAATGCATCCAGTCGCGGGTCTTGCCGACATCGAGTGCGTGCCGAATCGACTGCTCGCTGACGCGGTACACCATCGCGGTGCCGGCCGATTCGACGGTGGCAACGACGGCGAGCTGCTCGGCCAGGTCGCGTTCCAACGGTCCCGGCACGACCACGGTCAAATCCGCTTGCACCAGGAAGTGGTCGACCGGCTTTGGCAGGGCCCGGTTCATCGCCTCGATCGCGGTCTGCGGATCCCCGTCGTCGTCGAGCAGCGCCCGCCCGGGCGTGCTGATCGCCCCGCGGCCCACCAGGCCCAGGGCATTGCTCTCGGCGAGCAGGTCCCCGACGGGTCCGGGCTGCAACCGCTTCGCCCAACGCGGACGCCGCCAGATCAGCGCCGCGGAGGCTGCCGCCGGGCTGACGCCGGCGCCGGGGGACAGCTCGGCCAGCATGCCGAGCAACAGCCGGCGATCCAGCGGTGCGGCCGTGGAGTACAGCCCGTCGGTGAGGGCGCCGTAGGGCTTGGCGTCGGGCCCGCGGCTGCCGATCAGCGCCGGGCGGCCGGGAAGGTCGAGCCAACTGCTCGCCAACAGCTGCCAGCGTTCGGCCGCCGACATGGCGGTGTAGCGGTCGGTGGCGACGGTCGGCGCCCAGTACGGCGCCTCGCCGGTGACCGGCTCGGGGTCGGGCATGCCGCTGGCGATCAATCCGGCCGCGGCCGCGACTTCGAGGATCAACCCCAGCCGCGACTCCTCGATGCCGGTCACCTTGCTCAGCCGCTTGACGTCACGAATGCCGAGCCCGCCGCTGCGCAGCTCGGAAACCGGTGCGGTGGAAAGCGTTTCAAGCAGAACGTCGACCTCGTGCAGCAAGTCGATGACGGCCCCGGCGGCCGCCGCGTCGGCGTCGTCGGCCGTGGTCGTCGACACCACCGGGTCGGGTGCGGTCAGCTGCATGGGACCGGGCTGCTCGCCGCGCAGCACTTGTCCGACGTGACGGGGCAGGATCACCGTCTCGGCGTCGATGCGCCGCAGCAACCCCATGGCCAGCAGCTGGGGCACCGGCCGGTCGGCGGGCGCACCGGGCGCGACGTCGTGGGTGCGGCCCATCGGGGAGCCCTCGAGAAGCTTCTCCAACACCTCGAGCTGCGCCTCGTTGAGGTCGTCGATCAGACCGGCGATCTCCTCGGCGCTGCGCGAGGTGTCCTCGAGGACGACCTGGCCCGGATGCCACGGCATTCCCGTCGCGGCGTCGGCAGCCACCCGCAGCGCGGCCTCGCCCCAGACCAGGGCGCGTTGCCGGAGGTCGTCCACGGCGTCGAGTACGTCGGATTCGGGGGCGCGGTCATCGATCAGCGCCAGCAGCTTCGCCGTGGGCACCGGCTCCGCGTCGGCCTGCAGCACCAGCAGCGCGTCGAGAACGGCCAGGCGCAGGAAGTCGAGGTCGTCGGTGCCGGCCTTGATCGACTGGCGGGCCTGGGCGCGCGCGGCCAGTGCGGCGATGCTGCCGGGTGGCGGCTGGGCGAGGTCCGGCCGCAATTCCAACAGTCGGATCAGCCGCTCATCGGATAACTCGGCCAGCCAAGACCCCAGCGGTATATCCGGGGTGTTGTCGGTCATTGCTGACCAGCGTAAAGCAGGCCGCGGGTACCGAGCAGAGCTCGGCGAGTGATCGCATCACCAGGCCGGTGACCATCGGCGCTGAGGGCCGCGCGTCCGCCAACCCCGGTCTTGCGCCACATGCTGTGGGGCCACCTGTAAGAATGGACCTCGTGGCTGACACTGCTGAGGGCAAAGCCCGCAAGACCAAGTATGTCGACAACGGCTGGCCGACGACGGACCCCGACGACCATGCGGTCAGTGAGCTCGTGACCGATCGCACGGGTGCGCTGTCGCCCTTCGGCGAGCTGGAGTTCCCGCTGCCCTCCACCGATCTGCCCTACGTGCACCCGGTCACCGCCGTCAATCGGTAGGCCGCCCAATGGCTAAGGCCCCTGAGGCCTCCGAAGCCTCGGCGAGCCGGGCATCGGCAGACTCCGGCTCGGGCGCCCTGTCACACCTGGACGATCACGGGGCGGCGCACATGGTCGACGTCAGCGAGAAGGCAGCCAGCAAGCGGACCGCGGTCGCTGCCGGCGTCCTGCGCACGTCGGCACAAGTGGTCGGGCTGATCTCGACCCGCGGCCTGCCGAAGGGCGATGCGCTGGCCACCGCGCGGATAGCCGGCATCCAGGCCGCGAAGCGCACCAGCGACCTCATCCCGCTTTGTCATCAACTCGCGCTCACGGGGGTCGACATCGACTTCACCGTGGGCGAGTCTGAGATCGAGATCATCGCAACGGTCCGAAGCACCGACCGCACGGGGGTGGAGATGGAAGCGCTGACGGCCGTTAGCGTCGCGGGCCTGACGCTCTACGACATGATCAAAGCGGTAGACCCGGCGGCGCGAATCGACGACATTCGAGTGCTGCGCAAAGAAGGCGGCAAAACCGGAAGGTGGGCGCGCCCATGAGTTCCCGTTCAGCCCGCATCATCATCGCCTCGACCCGCGCGTCATCGGGCGTGTACGACGACCGCTGCGGCCCGATCATCGCCGAATGGCTGACTGAGCGGGGCTTTTCGGATGTGCAGCCGGAGGTGGTCGCCGACGGGCCGCCGGTCGGTGACGCGCTGCGCACCGCGATCGACGCCGAGGTCGACGTCATCATCACCTCCGGTGGCACCGGCATCTCGCCCAGCGACAGCACACCGGACCAGACCGTGGCCGTCGTCGACTACATGGTCCCGGGGCTGGCGGAAGCGATCCGCCAGTCGGGCCTGCCCAAGGTGCCGACGTCGGTGCTGTCGCGCGGGGTGTGCGGTGTGGCCGGCCAGACGCTGATCGTCAACCTGCCGGGTTCGCCCGGAGGGGTGCGCGACGGCCTCGGCGTGCTCGCCGGTGTGCTCGACCACGCGCTCGACCAGCTCGCCGGTAAAGATCACCAGCGATGACGCTCGTCGTGCGCGCCGCCATGACCGAGCGCCCGATTTCGCTGGCCGAGCACGAAGAATTGGTGGGCCATCAGTCGGCCGGGGCGATCGTCGGGTTCGTCGGCGTGATCCGCGACCACGACGGCGGACGGCGGGTGGTGCGACTGGAGTATTCGGCGCACCCGTCGGCCGAGCAGGTCATCGCCGACGTGGTGGCCGATGTGGCCGAGCAGGCCAGCGGCGTGCGTGCCGTCGCCGCCAGCCACCGGATCGGCGCGCTGCGCATCGGAGAGGCCGCCCTGGTGGCGGCCGTCGCCGCCGACCACCGGCAGGCGGCGTTCGCCACCTGTGCGCACCTGGTGGACACCATCAAGGCGCGGCTACCGGTGTGGAAGCACCAATACTTCGCCGACGGCACCGAGGAATGGGTGGGCTCGGCCTGACGCCGTAGTCACGTCCGCCTTACATCGGCCTGCCTGACGCCGGCCACCGGAATGGTGCGCCGTGCCCGACACGCCCCGAACAGGAGGGTTTTCGGGGCGTGCGGGGGGTGTGGGGGTCAGGCGTTGGGAGACGGCTGAGCGAGAGCGTCCAGCGCGTCGTTGCCCTGAACGTCCTGTGCCCGGATGGCGTCCCACAGTTGCTGGGTGTAGCCGGCCTCGGACACATACTGCGGCATGCCGACCGGTACGAAACCGTGGAAGTCCGTGTTCACGACGGGCGGTGCGTCCGCTGGGGGTGCGGGCGGCATCGCGTCGGCCGGGTGCGGGACGTCGGCCGGAGGCGCCGGCGGCAGGTCCACGGGGGGTGCGGGCGGGGCGTCGGCCGGGGGTGCGGGCGGCAGATCCGCCGGGGGCGGCGGAGGAGCGTCCGGCGGTGCCGGCTGGTCGAACGAGGCCAGTTGCACCGGAGCTGGCGGCGGGGGCGGCGGCGGGGCGTCCGGCGGGGGCGCGTCCGCGGGTGGGGCCAGCGGCGCCGGGGCGCCGTTGATGCCGGGGGCGTCCAGGCCGGCCGGTGTGGGCACGTCGCGCTGGCTGGCACCCGACAGCGGGCCACCGCACACGGGCCAGGCGCCACGGCCTTGGCTGGCGAGCACCCGCTCGGCGACGGCGATCTGCTGTTCCTTGGTGGCGAGTTCGGCCGAGGGGGCGTATTGGCCACCGCCGTGCGACGCCCAGGTGCTCGAGCTGAACTGCACGCCGCCGTGGTAACCGTTGCCGGTGTTGATGGCCCAGTTGCCACCGGATTCGCAACGGGCTACCTGATCCCATTCACCGTCGGTGGCCGCTGCCGCCTGGCCGGCAAGGGCGATGCTCCCGCCACCAAGAACCGCACCGGTGAAGGCGATCTTGGCGACGCTGATGTTTGAACTGCTGGGCTTACGGTGACGTCCACTCATACGCGCCGGTGTATTCCTCTCTCGTCACGCGCCTGCGAGGTCAGCTGTCGGGTTCGGGTTGGAGAGGCCACCCGGCCGGCGTAGTCGTCGTGCGAGACGACGCCGGCTTCACCCCTAGGAGCCGCGAGCGGCCCCAATCCGATCACGGTGGACCGGGTGGGTCCCCCGTCTCCATCCATGTTGTTCGGTGGCCCCCGCCTATTGGATGGAGCTCGGCGCGATAGGGAGGGGAGGTCCGCCAATCGGGACGGCTGGCGAGCCTTCGGAGACGGTAACGGTTTCTGTTGGTCTCGTCACGTCTTGCGAAACCCGGCGTTTCCCTCCCGGCCATTCGCGAAAACCGCAGGAACACATAGTGTTTGCGCAGGTCAACATGCGCGATATCGGAGCGTGATCGCGCCGTTATCAATCCGTTACGTGAGATAACTCACAGTTTCAGCCGCCAGAAAAGGGCGGTAGAACATCGATCGTGTCACCGGTTTGCAACGCCGCGGTCTCGTCGCGGACGGCGATCCCGTCGCGCAGGTACGAGCATCGGGTTAGCACGGTGGCCAGGCGAGACCCCTGGGCGCCGAGCCGCTCGACCAGCTCGCCGACCGTGGTGCCGGGGCGCAGCACCACCGTTTCCGACTCGACACCCGCGGCCGCGCGGGCGGCCGCGAAGTAGCGCACCGTCACCTGGATTCCGCTGGCTTGGACAGGGGTCTGTCCCGTCGGGCTAGCCACCGATCGCGCTCATCGGACGATCGGGCTGGATGAAGTTCGGGTCGTTGATGCCGTGACCGGCGGGCTTGCCCCACATCGCGGTGCGCCACGCCGCCTCGATCGCGTCGTCGGGTGCGCCGCTGCGCAGCAGGCCGCGCAGGTCGGTCTCCTGCTCGGCGAACAGGCAGCTGCGGATCTGGCCGTCGGCCGTCAACCGGGTCCGGTCACACGCCCCGCAGAAGGCGTGCGAGACCGATGCGATGACGCCGACCTTGCCGCTCGGCGTGCCCGGGCCAGTGTCCACCAGCCACAGCTCGGCGGGGGCCGATCCGCGCGGCGCCGGGTCGGGCCGCAGCCGGAAGTGCGGGCGCAGCGCCGCCAGCACGTCGTCGGCGCTCAACGCCGCGTCCCGTCGCCATTGGTGCCCGGCATCCAGCGGCATCTGCTCGATGACGCGCAACTGGTAGCCGCGCTCCAGACAGAACCGCAACAGCCCCACCACGTCCTCGCGGCCGGTGCCGGGATCGAGCACGGCGTTCACCTTGACCGGCGTCAGGCCGGCCTCATGGGCACCGGCCAGGCCGGCCAGCACGTCGGCGAGCCGGTCGCGGCGGGTGATGGCAGCGAAATTCTTCCGGTCCACGCTGTCCAGTGAGACGTTGACCCGGTTCAGGCCGGCCGCCGCGAGTCCGGCGGCGCGCCGCGCCAGCCCGACACCGTTGGTGGTCAGCGAGATCTCGGGGCGCGGCTGCAGGTCGGCGGCCGCGGCGACCACCTCTTCGAGGTGGCGCGCCAGCAGGGGTTCGCCGCCGGTGAACCGCACGCTGGTCACCCCCAGCCGGGTGACCGCGATGCGCATCAGCCTGGCCAGCTCGTCGGCGCTGAGCAGTTGTTCGCCCGGCAGCCAGTTCAGGCCTTCCGCGGGCATGCAGTAGTTGCACCGCAGGTTGCAGCGGTCGGTCAGCGACACCCGCAGATCGGTGGCGACCCGCCCGTAGGTATCCACCAGCGGGCCGGTGGTCGGCGCGTCCGCGGGTACGGCCGGGCCGCCATCGCGGCTCGGCACCGTCGGGACGCCCAGCGTCGTCAGGGTCATGCGGCCACCGGCGGCACATAGTGAGTCGGCGAGCTGACCGGAACGATCTGCTTGCCCAGCGGCATCAATGACACCGGAATCAGTTTGAGGTTGGCCAGCGCCAGCGGAATGCCGACGATCGTCAGCGCCATCGCCGCCGCGCTGACCAGATGACCGATCGCCAGCCACACCCCGAACAGCACCACCCAGATGACGTTTCCGATCAGGGCGCCCGATCCCGCGGTCGGCTTGTCCACGATGGTGCGGCCGAACGGCCACAGCGCATAGGAGGCGATGCGCAGCGACGCGAAGCCGAACGGAATGGTGATGATGAGCAAGAAGCTGAGGATCGCTGCAGCCAAGTATCCGACGGCCATCCAAAGGCCGCCGAAGACTAACCAGATGACGTTAAGGATCAGGCGCATATCTCCTCCGCGGGTACCACCAAGCGTACCGAGTACCCGATAACGGGGGTGCTCGTTACCCGGGCATCCGAGTAGGATCAGACTCCTAATACGGCGTCCTGCGCAGGCGGGACGCTTATTGCGTTGCCTATTTCTATTGATTCTTAGACAAGCAGGTGAGACCAGTGCCGACTGGCAAGGTTAAGTGGTACGACGCTGAGAAGGGCTTCGGCTTCTTGTCGCAGGAGGACGGCGAAGACGTGTACGTCCGCTCGTCGGCGTTGCCCGCCGGGGTCGAGGGTCTTAAGGCGGGCCAGCGTGTGGAGTTCGGCATCGCCTCCGGACGGCGCGGACCGCAAGCGTTGAGCCTCAAGCTGATTGAGCCGCCGCCCAGCCTGACCAAGACCCGTCGCGAGGCGCCCGCCGAACACAAGCACAGCCCCGACGAGCTGCACGGCATGGTCGAGGACATGATCACGCTGCTGGAAAGCACCGTGCAGCCCGAATTGCGCAAGGGGCGCTACCCGGACCGCAAGACCGCCCGCCGGGTTTCCGAGGTGGTCAAGGCCGTCGCCCGGGAGCTCGACAGCTGACCCAGACAACCAGCCAATTTGCCGGCGGACGGCGTGGTGGCGAGCCGCGCACGGGGTATTCACACCTCACGGTCGTCTAGCAAGGAGGCTGCGATGGCACAGCAGGCGCAGGTCACCGAGGAACAAGCGAGGGCTCTCGCCGAGGAATCACGCGAAACCGGTTGGGATAGGCCGTCCTTCGCAAAAGAGCTGTTCCTCGGTCGTTTTCCGTTGGAGCTGATACATCCGTTTCCCAGGCCGTCCGACGCCGACGAGGCCCGCATTGGTGCGTTTCTCAACGGGCTGCGCGAATTCCTGGGCACCGTCGATGGCAGCGTCATCGAACGCGACGCGCAAATTCCCGACCAGTACGTGAAGGGTCTGGCCGACCTCGGCTGCTTCGGCATGAAAATACCGTCGGAATACGGCGGGCTGGGCATGTCGCAAGTCGCCTACAACCGCGCGCTGATGATGGTTTCCAGCGTCCATCCCAGCCTCGGCGCGCTGCTGTCCGCCCATCAGTCGATCGGCGTACCCGAACCGCTCAAACTCGCCGGGACCGAGGAGCAGAAACGGAAGTTCTTGCCGCGGTGCGCCGCTGGGGCCATATCGGCGTTTCTGCTCACCGAACCCGACGTGGGCTCCGATCCCGCCCGCCTGGCCTCGACGGCCACCCCGGTCGACGACGGACAGGCTTACGAACTCGAGGGCGTGAAGCTGTGGACCACCAACGGTGTCGTGGCCGAACTGCTGGTCATCATGGCCCGGGTGCCCCGCAGCGAAGGCCACCGCGGCGGCATCAGCGCCTTCGTCGTCGAAGCCGATTCGCCCGGAATCACAGTGGAGCGCCGCAACAAGTTCATGGGTTTGCGCGGCATCGAGAACGGCGTGACCAGGCTGCACCGCGTCCGGGTTCCCAAAGAAAACCTGATCGGCTCCGAAGGCGACGGTCTGAAGATCGCGCTGACCACACTCAACGCCGGGCGGCTGTCCATTCCGGCGAGCGCGACGGGGTCGTCGAAGTGGGCGCTCAAGATCGCGCGCGAGTGGTCCGGTGAACGGGTGCAGTGGGGCAAACCGCTGGCCGAACACGAAGCGGTGGCGGGCAAGCTCTCGTTCATCACCGCGACCAATTACGCACTTGACGCTGTACTCGAGCTGTCCGCGCAGATGGCCGACGAGGGACGCAACGACATCCGGATCGAGGCGGCGTTGGCCAAGCTGTGGTCCAGCGAGATGGCATGCCTGATCGCCGACGAGGTGATGCAGATCCGCGGTGGTCGAGGGTATGAAACCGCCGAGTCGCTGGCCGCCCGCGGCGAACGCGCCGTACCGGTCGAGCAGGCAGTGCGGGACCTGCGGATCAACCGCATCTTCGAAGGTTCCAGCGAGATCATGAGGCTGCTCATCGCCCGCGAGGCAGTCGACGCCCACCTTGCTGCCGCCGGCGATCTCGCCAAGGCTGACGCCGGTCTGCGGCAGAAGGCTGCCGCAGCGGTCGGGGCGAGTGGATTCTACGCAAAGTGGTTGCCGCAATTGGTTTTCGGCGAAGGTCAGCGGCCCCGCGCCTATCAAGAGTTCGGCGCGCTGGCGTCACACCTGCGGTTCGTCGAACGCTCCAGCCGCAAGCTGGCCCGCAACACCTTCTATGGGATGGCACGCTGGCAGGCCAAGCTGGAGCAGCGCCAGGGATTCCTCGGGCGCATCGTCGATATCGGCGCGGAATTGTTCGCGATGTCCGCGGTGTGCGTGCGCGCAGAGGCTCAGCGCGCCGCGGATCCGGCGGTCGGCCGGCAGGCTTACGAGTTGGCCGAAGTGTTCTGCGAGCAGGCGAGCCTGCGAGTACAGACGTTGTTCCGCGGGCTGTGGGACAACACCGACGTCAGCGACGTGCAACTGACCCGCAATCTCCTGCAGGGGAGTTACACCTGGCTCGAGGACGGGATCCTCGATCAGTCCGAGGGCACCGGACCGTGGATCGCGCACTGGGACGAGGGTTCCTCCACCGAGAACAACCTGGCCCGGCGGTTCTTGTCCGGCGATCGTTCGGCAACGAGCCCGAGCTGAGAGACGATGGGAGCTATGGCTTCCTATGTTGCTCCGGCAGGTGAATTCACCCGCGACACCAACTACATCACCACTCGCATCACCGCCGATGGGCGCGACGGCTATCCCGTCGAGCCCGGGCGGTATCGGCTGATCGTCGCCCGCGCCTGCCCGTGGGCGAACCGCGCCATCATCGTGCGCCGCCTGCTCGGCCTGGAAAGTGTTCTCTCCATTGGGTTTTGCGGTCCAACGCACGACGAGCGCAGTTGGACGTTCGATCTGGATCCCGGTGGTGTCGACCCGGTGCTGAAGATCCCGCGGCTGCAGGACGCCTATTTCAAGCGGTTTCCCGACTACCCCAAGGGCATCACGGTGCCCGCGATCGTCGACGTCGGCACCGGTGCGGTGGTCACCAACGACTTCGCGCAGATGACCCTGGATTTCTCGACGGAATGGTCGGCCTATCACCGCGACGGGGCGCCCGAGCTGTATCCCGAACGGCTGCGCGCGGAGATCGACGAGGTGAGCAAGCGGGTCTACACCGAGATCAACAACGGCGTGTACCGGTGCGGGTTCGCCGGTTCGCAGCAGGCCTACGAGGCGGCCTACGATCGGTTGTTCACCGCGCTGGACTGGGTGAGCGAGCGGCTGAGCACTCAGCGATTCCTGGTGGGCGACACCATCACCGAGGCCGACGTGCGGCTGTTCACCACCCTGGCCCGCTTCGACCCGGTGTATCACGGGCACTTCAAATGCAATCGCAGCAAATTGAGCGAGATGCCGGTGCTGTGGGCCTACGCGCGCGACCTGTTCCAGACCCCGGGTTTCGGTGACACCGTCGACTTCGTCCAGATCAAGCAGCACTACTACATCGTGCACGCCGACATCAATCCCACCCGGATCGTGCCCAAGGGTCCGGACCTGACCAATTGGCTATCCCCGCACGGGCGAGAGAGCTTGGGCGGCAAGCCCTTCGGGACGGGTACACCGCCCGGCCCACCGGTCGAAGGTGAACGCGTGCCCGCCGGCCACGGGGCCTGAGCGGCAAGGCCGGCCCTCAGAAGGTCAGCCGCACCGACCATTCCGCGTGCGGGACGTCGCGTAGCTCGCCCGCGGGATCGACCGCCAGCGTCAGCAACTGCACGACGATCCCGGCCAGACGCCCGCGATGCGGGTCGACCGAGGGGATGGTGACGGCGAACCGGGTGCCCGGCCGGAAAATAGTGCTGGTGGTGTTGGTGGGGTCGTCGTAAACCTGCAGTAACCGCCAGGGCGCCCGGTAGATGGCATCGGGCACCGAGAGCTGAATCGGGTAGCGCTCGCTGACCTTTAGCTCGCCCTGGTTCTGCGGGGTCTCGCAGTCTTCGAGGTTGAGCACGTTGCAGTACAGATATGGCCCCACCCGGGTCAGGTGGCCGTGCGAATACGCGCTGATCTCGGGGTGGCGCGGACCGGAGCGGCCCCCCAACAGCCAGGTCGCCACGCCGGCGCCGACGCAGAGCACAGCCACCAGGCAGGCGAGCAGCACGGCCACACCCCGCTTGCTTCCGGATTTCACTCGGCAACCACCGCCGTGGCGCCGACGCCGCGGCGCGTGCCCTCCTGCTCGACCATGATCGGCCTATTCCCTCCCAGGCCGGGAATCAGTGAATTGCCGCGGAAGCTGACCAGGGTCTGCGCCAGGCCCAGAATGAGCAGCGCGGTCACGGCGGTAAAACCGACCCACAACTCGGTGTACACCAACACCCCGAGCGCGCCGCCGAGGACCCAGGCCAACTGCAGCGTCGACTCTGAGCGTCCGAAGCCCGACGCGCGGGATTCCTCCGGTAGGTCGTTCTGCAGCGACGCGTCCAGGGACGCCTTCGCGATGGCGCTGGATCCCGACGTGACCAGGGTGGCGATCACGGCCATCATCAGGTTGCCGGCCACCGAGGCGGCCAGCGCGACCGCGCTCACCGCCACCGTGCAGCGCACCACCAGCGCGGCGGGCCGGCCCAGCTTCAGGCGCGCGCTGGTGAAGTTGCCGGCGAAATTGCCGATCCCGGCCGCGGCGCCGATCATCCCGAGCATGGCGATCTGGGCCCATCCGTTGGCCTGGTGGGCCTTGGCGACGAACGCGGGATACAGGAACAGGAAGCCCACCATGACCTTGATGGTGCAGTTACCCCACAGAGAGGTGATGATGTTGCGGCCCAACGGCTGTCGCAGTGCCCCGCTGACTTCCTTGTGCCAGCTGCGGCGCAGGGGTTCACTGTCCTGGCGGTAGCTCAGGGTGGCGGGAACCTCACCGGCGGTCACCTCGACCCAGCGCGGTATCCGCATCGACAGCATGGCGCCGGCGATCGTCACCGCGATCACCACGAACAACGCCCCGGGCAGCTTGAACAGGTGGGTGCAGGCGAATTCGACCCCACCCGCGATCGCGCCACCGACGATGGTGCCGCCCAGGAGACCGAACATGGTCAGCCTGGCGTTGACCCGCACCAGGTCGATGGTCGGCGGCATCACCCGCGGTGTCACCGCGCTGCGCAGCACGCTGAACGATTTCGAGAACACCATCATCGCGAGCGCGCACGGATAGAGCACCCAAGACGGGAAACTGCCGCTGGCGCCGTCGTAGTTCATCACCAGCAGCACGGCCAGCGCTGTGCGCAGGGCGAACGACGCGGCAAGGGCGACGCGGCGGCCGTGCTGCAGTCGATCCAGCGCCGGACCGATCAGCGGCGCGATCACCGCGAACGGCGCGATGGTGATCAACAGATACAGCGCGACCCGGCCCTTGCTCTCGCCGGTGGCCGCGGCGAAGAACAACGTGTTGGCCAGCGCGACGGCCATCGCGGCGTCCACCGCGAAATTGGCCACCACGGGCCACGTCAGCGCCGTCAGGCCGGACTTGTCGGCGCCGTCGGCCGTCGCAGCGCGCTGCACCATCCAGTACATCCGCGAACCCATCTCGCGGCTGCGCAGCGCCGCGGCGCGGGTGACCGTGATCCGCTCGCCGGAAGCCGGACCGCGCGGCGCCGCGGCGGTGTTGCGTTCGGGCTCCGGCTGGTGGCCCAGCGGGGGCAGGTAGCGATTGGCGCTCGGCATCGGCGACGGGCGGCCGGTGCGTTGATCGGACGGGCGGCCGGTGCCCCGATCGGCCCCGCCGGCGGGGTAATTGGCCGCGCCCGGATGCTGAGCGGAGGCGCCATCGCGGGACCGGCGGCCCGGCTGAGAGGCCACGCGGCCCGGATTGTTTTGCCGCCGTCCAGACACGTCCCGATTCTCCCCTATGCCGCCTGAATGCGTCTGCAGGTAACGGGGCGTGGCTCGTCAACCTAGTATTGGAACCGCAATGCAGACAGAAGACAGCGCGACCCGACCCATCGAGGAGCCGACCGTGGAGTACGCCGTGGCGACCGCGGCCGACTGGCCCGAAGGGTTGGCGACGGTGCTCACCAGCGCGGCGGACCAGGCCAGGGCCGCGGTCGTGGAGTTCAGCGGGCCGGAGATGGTCGGCGACTATCTGGGCGTCGGCTACGAAGACCCGAACACCGCCACCCACCGATTCCTGGCGCATCTGCCCGGCTACCAGGGCTGGCAGTGGGCGGTGGTCGTGGCCGCCTATCCCGGCGCCGATCACGCCACGATCAGCGAGGTGGTACTGGTGCCCGGGCCGACGGCGCTGCTGGCCCCGGAATGGGTGCCGTGGGAGGAGCGGGTGCGGCCCGGCGACTTGAGCCCCGGCGACTTGTTGGCGCCCGCCGCCGACGATCCCCGGCTGGTTCCCGGCTACACCGCCAGCGGTGATCCCCAGGTCGACGAGACCGCCGCGGAAATCGGGCTGGGCCGGCGTTGGGTGATGAGCGCCGAGGGCCGCTCGGAGGCGGCCGAGCGCTGGCGCACCGGCGATTACGGCCCCGACTCGCCGATGGCGAGATCGACCAAGCGGGTGTGCCGCGACTGCGGCTTCTTCCTGCCGCTCTCGGGATCCCTGGGCGCGTTGTTCGGCGTGTGCGGCAACGAGCTGTCGGCCGACGGGCACATCGTCGACAAGCTGTACGGCTGCGGTGCTCATTCGGACACCCCGGCCCCGGCGGGCACCGGGTCGCCGGCCTACCAGCCCTACGACGACGGCCTGCTGGACGTCAGCCAGGCACCGGTCGAGCCGTCTGCGGCCCCTGCGGAGTCGCCGGAGGCATCCGAAGCGCAGCCGGAGGTCGAGGCCGAAGCGCAGCCGGAGGCTGCAGAGCAACAGCCCGAGGCCGCGGAGCAACAGGCTGAGGCGCCGGGTGAGACGGCGCAAGCCGAGCCCATGTCCGAGGCCCCGGAGCCTGATCAACAGGCGGAGCCCGAGCAGCAGCCGCAGACCGAAACCCCGGACTAGCCGGTCTCGGCGGCGGCCTTGATGCGCGCCAGCGAGGCGTTCATCCCGTCGAGCAATTCGCGTTCGAAGTTCTCGGTCCCGCCGAACAGCGCATTCACCGACAGGTTCGAAAATGCGGTGACGCCGTTTTCGGCGTGACGACTCTCGATCAGCCGCGTGCCCTCGCCGCTGGGCTCGAGCTCATAGGTCCAGATGGTGTTGTTGGTGTCCACGCGGAACGCGAGCCTGCGGTCGGGGACGATCTCGACGACCGTGCACGTGGTCGGCCAGAACATCCGCTTGCGCCGGTTGAGGTTGAGGGTCCTGGTGCCCTGACGGACCGGGCCGAAGGGTTTCATCCACCGGCACTGCGGGCTCCACTGCGGCATTCGTCGTAGATCGGAAATCAATCCCCACACGGTGGCCACCGGGGCGTCGATGTCGACATGTGTCTGCAACAGCGGGGCTACCATCGCTCCTCCAGGTGTGCGGATTACTTGTGGTCGAGATAGTTTTCGAGCCCGGCCTGGGCGCCGCGCGCGCCGCGCCGGGCCGCGGCCAGCTGCAGCAGGAAGATGCTCGTGCCGAGCACCCCCACGCCCAGCCCGGCCAGGGCCACCGGACGCCAACCCTGCAGGGGGGGCACCAGGAACGCGGCGGCCGCCGCGGCCAGCCAGCCCAGCGCGCCGAGCGCGATGAAGGGCCACACGTGCAGCAGCGCGGCGGGCAGCGGCGGCGCGGTGCGGTCATCACCGGGTTCGGCAGGCATCGCCATTAACATAGCCCGCCGCCGGTGTTCGCGGGCGGCACACCCACTCGCCGAAACGGATGATCTCCGAACCGCCGAGCAAGGCGGGATAGGCGGGCGGGTAAGCGTTTCGAGCAAAATCCCGAAGCTTAGCGAAAAGACTCCACACCCGTCGTTCACCGGTTCGTGTCCCGGTTTCTCAGGCTTGCGTGTAACCTCGCGCCATGCCTGACAGCGATGCGCGGCTGGCCAGCGACCTGTCACTGGCTGTTATGCGGCTGGCCCGCCAACTGCGATTTCGCAACCCGTCGTCGCCCGTGTCGTTGTCCCAGCTGTCGGCGCTGGCAATGCTGACCAACGAAGGCCCGATGACACCGGGCGCCCTGGCGATCCGCGAACGGGTCCGGCCGCCGTCGATGACCCGGGTGATCGCATCGCTGGCAGAAATGGGCCTGGTGGACCGCGCGCCGCACCCGGTCGACGGCCGGCAGGTGCTCGTCTCGGTCTCCGAGTCCGGGGCCGAGCTGGTCAAGGCGAACCGTCGTGCCCGCCAGGAATGGCTGGCCAAGCGGCTGGCCACGCTGGACCGCGAACAACGTGACACCCTGCGCAACGCGGCCGATCTGATGTTGGCCCTGGTCGACGAAGGCCCGTGAGTTACCGGACCGCAGCCCTGAATGTCCAGGACGTTGCCGACCCCCACGATCCGAGGCTCGACGATTTCCGGGACCTGAACAGCGTCGACCGCCGTCCCGACCTGCCGTCCGGCAAGGGGCTGGTGATCGCCGAGGGCGTGCTGGTGGTGCAGCGCATGCTGGCGTCGCGCTTCCGCCCGCACGCCCTGTTGGGCACCGATCGCCGGCTCGCCGAGCTCGAGGATGATCTGGCCGGCAGCGCCGTGCCGTTCTACCGAGCCTCCGCCGACGTCATGGCTCAGGTGATCGGCTTCCACCTCAACCGCGGCGTGCTGGCGGCCGCCCGGCGGGTGGCCGAACCCAGCGTCGCCGACGTGATCGCCCGGGCCCGCACCGTCGCGGTGCTCGAAGGGGTCAACGACCACGAGAACCTGGGCTCGATCTTCCGCAACGCCGCGGGCCTCGGCGTCGACGCGGTGGTGTTCGGCAGCGGCTGCGCCGACCCGCTGTATCGCCGCGCGGTCCGGGTGTCGATGGGCCACGCGCTGCTGGTGCCGTATGCCCGCGCAGCCTGTTGGCCCGGCGAGCTTGAGACGTTGCGGGAGAAGGGTTTTCAACTGATGGCGATGACTCCGCAAGGCACTGCGTGCGCCTTGCCGGAGGCGATGACGACCGCGCGCGACCACCGCGTCGCGGTGCTGGTGGGCGCCGAGGGGCCGGGGCTGACGCCGGCCACCCTGCGGCGCAGCGATGTGCGGGTGCGCATCCCGATGTCGCGGGGCACCGACTCGCTCAACGTCGCGACGGCGGCGGCGTTGGCGTTCTACGAGCGCGCCCGCTCGATGACGAGGGGCGGCGATGGACAGTCAGACTAGGCTCCGGCTGATGAGAGACGAATCCGTCCCTTGGGCAACGGGTTTGACGGTGACGGCTTTCGTTGCGGTGGTCACCGCCGCCGCGATCGTGGTGCTCAGTCTGGGGCTGGTTCGGGTGCACGCGCTGCTGGCCGTGGGGCTCAACGTCGTTGCCGCCGGGGGACTGGCACCGACCTTGTGGGGGTGGCGGCGTACCCCGGTGCTGCGCTGGTTCGTGCTGGGCGCGGCGGTGGGCGTCGCGGGTGCGTGGATTGTGCTGCTGGCCCTGACGGCCGCGGGTCGCGTTTAGTGGCGATCGCGAGCGCGGCGTGGCCGGGGGAGGCGGGTCGCCAGCATCGCGTTCAGCGGCGGGTCGCCACCATCGGGACTAGCGCTGCCCGCCCGAGCGCACGCCGAGCAACACGTCTTCCCACGCGGGGATGACCGGCTTGCCCCGGCGGGTGTGCACGGGCTTCTCGTCGGGCTCCACGACCGCCTCGGGTTCCGCGACGGGCGGCTTCGCGGGCTCGTCGAAGTCGACGTGGGCGACCCGGGCCACCGGGCGCAGCGGACGTTCGAAGTTGGGGTCGATCAGCGCGCTGGCCGCGTCGTCGATGGCGGTCACGGTTCCGCCGTGGGCACCGGGGGAGAAGCAGAAATGCGCGAGGTTGTCGGAACGCCCGACCTTCCACGCGAGCTGCACCGTCCAGCGGTTGTCTTCGTTGCGCCAGGCGTCCCAGCTGAGTTTGTCGTGGCTGAGGCCCCGGGTCACCAGCGCGGCGCTGACCGTCTCCAAAAGGGTCAGCACGGCGGGACCGTCGGCCAGCATCGGATGGGCGGCGGTTGCCAGCTCGGCGGCGCGGAATCGTTCCAAGAGCACCGGGTGGGCAAAGCGGCGGATCCGCGACACCTCCGAGCCGGACGCCGCGGCGACCTGCTCGACGGAGGCGCCGGCGCGGATCTTGGCCTGAATTTCTTTGGGACTCAGCATGTTGGTGACTTCAATCTCGAGCTGCGGTTGCTCAGAGGACAGGGCTGCGTCGCGCAGCAGGGCTCGCAGCCGGTCGTCGGCCGCCAGCTTGAACTGCTCCGCGGGATCGTCACCCTCGCAGATGACATATTTGCTGTCGGCATCCAGCCCAACCACTTTGAGTTCCCGCATGGTTATCTCCTCGCAGGCTCCGTGCAGGTCAGCGACGGACCCATCACGTGCGCACTTTAGTCCAGCAACCGCCCATCACCTGTGCTGACACGCTGTGCGGTTGCGCGCCGATTGCCGGTTGGTTACAGCCGCTCGACGACCCAATCGATGCATTGGGTGAGTGCGCTGACGTCGTCGGGGTCCACCGCCGGGAACATCCCCACCCGCAACTGGTTGCGGCCGAGTTTGCGGTACGGCTCGGTGTCGACGACGCCGTTCGCCCGCAAGATCTTCGCCACGGCCCCGGCGTCGACCTCGTCGGCGAAGTCGATGGTGCCCACCACCTGCGAACGCAACTTCGGGTCGGTGACGAACGGCGTGGTGTAGGCCCGCTCCTCGGCCCAGGAGTACAGCCGGCCCGACGAGTCCGCCGTGCGCTTGACGGCCCAGTCCAGCCCGCCGTTGCCCAGGATCCAGTCGACCTGCTCGGCCATCAGCGCCAGGGTGCCGACCGCGGGGGTGTTGTAGGTCTGGTCCTTCAGGCTGTTCTCCACGGCGATGGGCAGCGACAGGAAGTCGGGCACCCAGCGGCCGGAGGCGGCGACGGACTCGACGCGGGCCAGCGCCGCCGGGCTCATGACGGCCAGCCACAGGCCGCCGTCACTGGCAAAGTTCTTCTGCGGAGAGAAGTAGTAGGCGTCGGTCTCGGCGATGTCGACCGGCAGGCCGCCCGCGCCCGAGGTCGCGTCGATGACGATCAGCGCGTCGCCGGACTCCGCGGGCCGGGCGATGGGCACGGCGACGCCGGTGGACGTCTCGTTGTGCGCCCAGGCGATGACGTCGACCGAGGGGTCGCTCTGCGGCTCGGGTGCGCTGCCGGCGTCCGCCTTGATGACGACGGGATCGCCGACGAAGGGGTTCTTGGCGACCGCGGAGGCGAACTTCGAGCTGAACTCGCCGAAGGACAGGTGCAACGACCGCTTGTCGATCAGGCCGAAGGCCGCGGCATCCCAGAACGCGGTCGCGCCGCCGTTGCCCAGAATGACCTCGTAGCCCTCCGGCAGCGAAAACAGATCGGCGAGCCCGGACCGCAGCCGGCCCACCAGGTTCTTCACCGGCGCCTGCCGGTGCGAGGTGCCGAACAGCGGGGCTGCGGTCGTGGTCAGCGCCTGCAATTGTTCGGGCCGGACCTTCGACGGGCCACACCCGAAGCGGCCGTCGCGGGGTTTGATGTCAGCGGGGATCTCGAGCTGGTCAGCCATGCTCATCAGGGTAGTGAGCCGACCTGACGGGTGGGTGCGCCGCCCGGCCGCCGGCCCCGGCCGCCGGGGCAAAAGGCCTGCTCGGGTGACCCCGTCGTTTGGCGGCGTGTGATCTGGGGCATAAAAAATCCATGACCACCGGTCAGGTCACACTGCCGGGCGGGGGTCTAGAGAATATCCGGTACCTGCGGTACTGTCTGGACATAGCACGTCCAAATGTAAACCTCGTTGGGGAGGCCTGGATATGGCTAGGACGCGATTAGTCCGGCGTTGGCGAAGCAACATGGAAGTGCGCGACGACGCCGAATACGTGAACATGCTTGCCACACTGTCCGAGGGGTCGGTGCGGCGCAACTTCAATCCGTACACCGATATCGATTGGGATTCACCAGAATTCGCTGTCACGGAAAACGATCCGCGGTGGATTCTGCCCGCGACCGACCCGCTGGGGCGGCATCCCTGGTATCAGGCGCAGTCGGACGAGCGCAAGATCAAGATCGGGATGTGGCGACAGGCCAACGTGGCCAAGGTGGGTCTGCACTTCGAATCCATCCTGATCCGAGGCCTGATGAACTACACGTTCTGGGTGCCCAACGGATCGCCGGAGTACCGGTACTGCCTGCACGAGTCCGTCGAAGAGTGCAACCACACCATGATGTTCCAGGAGATGGTCAACCGCATCGGCGCCGACGTGCCGGGCATGCCGCGGATGCTCAAGTGGCTCTCGCCGCTGGTTCCGCTGGTGGCCGGCCCGCTGCCGGTAGCGTTCTTCATCGGCGTGCTCGCCGGTGAGGAGCCCATCGACCACACGCAGAAAAACGTTCTGCGCGAGGGCAAGTCGCTGCACCCCATCATGGAACGAGTGATGGCGATCCACGTGGCCGAGGAAGCCCGCCACATCTCGTTCGCCCACGAGTTCCTGCGCAAGCGGGTGCCGGAATTGACCAAGCGGCAGCGGTTCTGGACCGCCCTGTACCTGCCGCTGACCATGAAGGCGCTGTGTCGCGCAATCGTGGTGCCGCCCAAGGCGTTCTGGCGCGAATTCGACATCCCGCGCGACGTCAAGAAGGAACTGTTCTTCCGGTCGCCGGAATCGCGAAAGTGGTTGAGCGACATGTTCGGTGACGTGCGGATGCTGGCCTACGACACCGGCCTGATGGAGACGCGCTCGGCGCGGTTGATGTGGCGGTTGTGCAAGATCAACGGCAAGCCGTCGCGGTACCGCAGCGAGCCGCAGCGCCAGCACCTTGCCGCCGTCCCGGCCGCGTAACCACTGCGAGTTCCTGTATGCCGCACGTTATTACCCAGTCGTGCTGTAACGACGGGTCCTGCGTTTTCGCGTGCCCGGTGAATTGCATTCACCCGACACCGGACGAGCCCGGCTTCGCCACCTCGGAGATGCTCCACATCGATCCGGTGGCGTGCGTGGACTGCGGTGCCTGCGTGAGCGCATGCCCCGTCGGCGCCATCGCGCCCGACACCCGGCTGGACTCAAAGCAGCTGCCCTTCATCGAGATCAACGCTTCCTTCTATCCGGAGCGGCCGAAGGGCGAGAAGCCGCCGCCGACGTCGAAGCTGGCATCAGTGATCCCGGCCGCCGAGGTGCACGCCCGTCGAAGGCCGCTGACGGTGGCCATCGTCGGGTCGGGGCCGGCGGCCATGTATGCCGCCGACGAACTGCTGACCCAGCGCGACGTGCGCGTCAACGTCTTCGAAAAGCTGCCCACGCCTTACGGTTTGGTGCGGGCCGGGGTGGCGCCGGATCACCAGAACACCAAGCGCGTCACCCGGCTGTTCGACAGGGTCGCCAGTGATCGCCGGTTCCGGTTCTATCTCAACGTCGAGGTCGGCAACCAGTTGAGCCACGCGGACCTGCTGGCTCATCACCACGCCGTGCTGTACGCCGTCGGTGCACCCGATGACCGCCGGCTGGACATCGAGGGCATGGGCCTGCCGGGGACCGGAACCGCAACCGAATTGGTCGCGTGGATCAACGGACATCCCGACTTCGCCGGTCTGCCAGTCGATCTCAGCCACGAGCGGGTCGTGATCGTCGGTAACGGCAACGTCGCCCTCGATGTTGCCCGGTTACTCACCTCCGATCCCGACGACCTGGCCCGCACGGACATCGCCGACCACGCGCTGGCGGCCTTCCGAGGCTCGGCGGTGCGCGAGGTGGTGATCGCCGCCCGGCGCGGGCCCGCCCAGTCGGCGTTCACGTTGCCCGAGCTGATCGGGCTCACCGGCAGCTCCGAGGTGGTGCTCAGCGCGGCCGACCATCAGCTGGTGGCGGCCGAGCTCGCGACCGCGTCGGACGCCCTGACCAAGCGCAAGCTGGAAATCTTGAGCACGCTCGGCGACGATTCCGCGCCGTCGCAGCGACCCAGGATCAGGCTGGCGTATCGGCTCACCCCGAAGCGGGTACTGGGGGACCAGCGCGCCACCGGCATGGAGTTCTCCGTCACCGGGACCGACGAGACGCGCCGGTTGGAAACGGGTCTGGTACTGACGTCGATCGGCTACCGCGGCAAGCCGATTCGCGACCTTCCCTATGACGAATCGTCGGCTGTCGTGCCGAACGACGGGGGCCGCGTCGTCGACCCCGCCTCCGGACGGCCGGTGCCCGGCGCATACGTCGCGGGCTGGATCAAGCGGGGCCCCAGCGGTTTCATCGGCACCAACAAATCCTGTTCGTTGCAGACCGTGCAGGCTCTGGTCGCCGACTTCAACGCAGGCAAGCTGACCGATCCGGTCGCCAAACCCGACGCGCTGCGCCGCCTGGTGTACGACCGTCAGCCCGACGCGATCGATGCTGCGGGATGGCGCGCCATCGACGCCGCCGAAATCGCACGCGGCAGCGACGCCGGCCGGCCCCGCAACAAGTTCACCGACGTGTCCGCCATGCTCGCGGCCGCGGGCGCCGCGGAGCCGGCGCCGCCGCAGCGACGCCGGCTGCTGGATCGGCTGCTCGGCTAGTCTCGCTGGCGGCGCCCCGCTTCGCCCGGCTTCGCCGCGCTCGCGATCGCCGCGGCCGCGAACGCGGCCGCCACTAACCGGCTCCCTGGCCGGACATCGCCGCCGAGATCTCTTCCATGCTGACCTCGCGGACCGGCTGCCCCATCGACCAATGGTGGCCGAACGGGTCGGCGACCATGCCGTAGCGGTCGCCCCAGAACTGGTCGTCCAACGGTGTCACCACCGTGGCACCGGCATCCAGCGCCCGCTGGAAGCTGGCGTCGACGTCGGTGACGGTCAGGTGGATCGTGACGGGGGTGCCGCCGAGCGACGTCGGCGTCATCGACTTGCCGCCACACACCTCCGGGAAGTCGTCGTTGAGCATCACCGTGAAGCCGTTGATGCGCACCGCGGCGTGCACCAGTTTGCCGTCGGGACGGGGCACGCGCCCGATCTCCTGTGCCCCAAAAGCCTTGCCATAGAAATCGATGGCCGCGGCGGCGTCGTCGACCACCAGGTGCGGGGACAGTGCCGGTTCGATGTTGATCGCCATGCTGGTTCTCCTTCTGTCGGTTCCCTGACCGGCCCGAGGCGGGCAGGTTCACGATTTATGACTGCGTCGGCGACGAAAACTCATCGCGACGGCAATCATTAGATCGCCGGGTACCGACAAGAAGGGTGGTTCAGGCGTTGGTGAGACTGCGGTCCCAGCCCTCGACGGATTCCGGGCTGCGCGGGCCGGGGCCCACATAGATGGCCGACGGCCGGACCAGCTTGCCCAGCCCCTTCTGCTCGAGGATGTGCGCGCACCACCCGGCGGTGCGGCCGCAGGTGAACATCGCCGGCATCATGTTGGCCGGCACCCGGGCGAAGTCCAGCATCACCGCGGCCCAGAACTCGACGTTGGTCTCGATCGCCCGGTCCGGACGGCGCTCGCGCAACTCGGCCAGGGCCGCCTGCTCCAGCGCGACCGCGACCTCGTGGCGGGGGGCGCCCAGCCGTTGGGCGGTGGCGCGCAGCACTCGGGCCCGCGGGTCCTCCGCGCGGTAGACCCGGTGGCCGAAGCCCATCAGCTTGTCGCCGCTGTCCAGAATCCTTTTCACCAGGGCACGCGCGTCGCCGGTGCGCTCGACCTCTTCGATCATCGGCAGCACCCGCGCCGGCGCGCCACCGTGCAGCGGCCCGCTCATCGCCCCGATCGCCCCGGACAACGACGCCGCCACGTCGGCGCCGGTCGAGGCGATCACCCGGGCGGTGAACGTCGAGGCGTTCATCCCGTGCTCGGCGGCCGAGACCCAGTATGCGTCAATCGCTTCGACGTGGCGTGGATCCGGCTCGCCCTGCCACCGCGTCATGAAACGGGCGGTGACGGTTTCGCATTCGTCGATGATCCGCTGCGGCACGGCGGGCTGGTAGATGCCGCGCGCGGACTGTGCGACGTAGGACAGCGCCATCACCGACGCCCGGGCCAGCTGGTCGCGGGCGACGGAGTCCTCGGTGTCCAGCAGCGGCTTGTACCCCCAGATCGGGGCCAGCATCGCCAGTCCCGCCTGCACGTCGACGCGGACGTCGCCGGTGTGGATGGGCAGTGGGAACGGCTCGGCGGGCGGCAGCCCGCGGCCGAACTTGCCGTCGACCAGCAACGCCCACACGTCACCGAAGGTGACGTGCTGGCTCACCAGGTCTTCGATGTCGACGCCGCGGTAGCGCAGCGCACCGCCGTCTTTATCCGGCTCGGCAATTTCGGTGGTGAAGGCGACCACGCCTTCCAGGCCGGGGACAAAGTCTTCGGGGACCACAGTCATACCGAAAATTCTCGCACCCCCTGATCGGGCCGACGCTACCGGCCGGTAGCAAGCGCCGGTAGCGTTGACGCGATGGCAGGACCAGACGACGAGCACCTGCAAAGAATGCGTGTGGAGTACGGGTCAGTGGAAAAAGACGGCAGTCCAGATCTCGACGCGGATTGGTTGCGCGACGGCTGGGTTTCGTTGTTGCGCAAATGGATCGACGACGCCGAGCGCTCGGGTGTGGCCGAACCCAACGCGTTGGTGCTGGCCACCGTCACCGCCGACGGCAAGCCCGCGAGCCGGTCGGTCTTGTGCAAGAGCGTGGACGAGACCGGAATCACTTTTTTCACCAACTATGACTCGGCCAAGGGCGACGATCTCGCGGCGACAGCGTATGCGTCGGCGACGTTTCCCTGGTACCAGCTCGGCCGTCAGGTCCACATCCGTGGGCCGGTGAGCAAGGTCACCGCCCAGGTCACCGAGGACTACTGGTCCAAGCGGCCGCGCGGGTCGCAGCTGGGCGCGTGGGCGTCGCACCAATCGCAACCGATCGCGTCGCGGGCGGCCCTGCTCGACCAGCTGGGCGAGGTGACCGCTCGCTTCGCCGACCGCGAGCATGTCCCGGTCCCGCCGGGCTGGGGTGGCTATCTCATCGCCCCGGAACTGGTCGAGTTCTGGCAGGGCCGGGAAAACCGATTGCACAACCGCATCCGCATAACCGGAGATCGGGTGGAGCGCCTGCAGCCCTAACCCGCAGATGATGCACGTCGCGCGGCGGCGGGACGGGATCGATTGCTGGCGTGACCAGCGGACTCGACCCCGGGCAGGCGCCCCATCCTCATAACGACTACCTTTTGCAGTAAGCACCAAGTCAGCAGCCATATCAGCCAGAGCGCAAAGGGGTTCTCGTGGCAGACACCGACGACACCGCCACTTTGAAGTACCCGGGTGGCGAGACCGACCTGCAGATCGTCAGCGCCACGGAGGGCGCCGACGGCATCGCGCTGGGCTCGCTGTTGTACAAGACCGGCTACACGACGTTCGACAACGGCTTCGTCAACACCGCCGCGTGCAAGAGCTCCATCACTTACATCGACGGCGACGCGGGCATTCTGCGCTACCGCGGGATCCCGATCGAGCAGCTCGCCGAGAAGTCGACCTTCATCGAGGTGAGCTACCTCTTGATCTACGGCGAACTGCCGAGCAAGGAGCAGCTGGCCGATTTCACCAAGCGGATCCAACTGCACACCATGCTGCACGAGGATCTCAAGCGTTTCTTCGACGGCTTCCCGCGCAATGCCCATCCGATGCCGGTGTTGTCCAGCGCCGTCAACGCGCTATCGGCCTACTACCCGGATTCGCTTGACCCGATGGACACCGAGGACGTCGAGCTGTCCACGATTCGCCTGCTGGCCAAGCTGCCGACCATCGCGGCCTACGCCTACAAGAAGTCGGTCGGCCAGCCCTTCCTGTACCCGGACAACTCACTGTCGCTGGTGGAGAACTTCCTGCGCATGACGTTCGGGCTGCCCGCGGAGCCCTACGAGGCGGACCCCGAAATCGTTCGGGCGCTGGACATGCTGCTCATCCTGCACGCCGACCACGAACAGAACTGTTCGACATCGACGGTCCGGCTGGTGGGGTCGTCGCAGGCCAACCTGTTCACCTCGATCTCCGGAGGCATCAACGCGCTGTGGGGCCCGCTGCACGGCGGCGCCAACCAGGCGGTGCTCGAGATGCTCGAGAAGATCCGCCAAAGCGACGACGACGTCAGCGAGTTCGTCCGCAAGGTGAAGAACCGCGAAGAGGGCGTCAAGCTGATGGGCTTTGGCCACCGGGTCTACAAGAACTACGACCCGCGCGCCCGCATCGTCAAGGAGCAGGCGGACAAGATTCTGGCCAAGCTCGGCGGCGACGACGACCTGCTGGACATCGCCAAGCAGCTCGAAGAGGCCGCGCTCACCGACGACTACTTCATCGAGCGCAAGCTCTACCCCAACGTCGACTTCTACACCGGTCTGATCTACCGGGCGCTGGGCTTCCCGACCCGGATGTTCACCGTCCTGTTCGCGCTGGGCCGACTGCCCGGCTGGATCGCGCACTGGCGTGAGATGCACGACGAGGGCGACAGCAAGATCGGCCGCCCGCGCCAGATCTACACCGGCTACACCGAGCGCGACTACGTCACCATCGACGCGCGTAAGTAGACGGCTGCGCAAGCACATCCGCTAGCGCAGCGAGGCCAGCACCGCCATCGCTGCGTTGTGCCCGCCGATGCCCGACACCGCCCCGCCGCGGCGAGTGCCCGAGCCGCACAGCATGATTCGTTCGTGTGCGGTGGCCACGCCCCATTGCCGCGCCGGGGTGTCCAGCGGGTCGTCGTCCTCGGCGAACGGCCACGACAGGCCGCCGTGGAAGATGTTGCCGCCGGTCATGCGCAGGGTGCGCTCCAGATCCAGCGTGGTCGTGGTCTCGAGGCACGGCCGGCCCTGCGCATCGGTCAGCAGCAGGTCTTGAATCGGTTCGGCCAGAACGGAATTCATCGACGCCAGCACGTCATCGGTCAGTCGATCGCGCAGCGCATCGGGGTCGGTGCCGCCGAAAAGCGAGTGCGGGGTATGTAGACCGAACACCGTCATCGTGTGCGCGCCCGAGTCGCGCAGCCCGTCCGACAGGATGCTGGGGTCGGTCAGCGAGTGGCAATAGGCCTCGCACGGCAAGGGATTCGGCGGTTGACCGGCGGCAGCCTGCGAATAGGCCGTATCGAGTTGCGTCCAGGTCTCGTTGACGTGAAACGTCCCGGCGAATGCCTGTGCGGGGGTGACGGCGTGGTCGCGCAGCCGGGGCAGCCGCGCCAGCACCAGGTTCACCTTGACCTGCGCGCCGGCGAATGTGGGTGCCGGTTCCTCTCCGAGCAGCCCGGCCAGGACCGTCGGTGTGACGCCGGCCAGGACGAACCGGCCCCTAACCACGCGGTCGTCGCCGCCGCTGCGGAAACGCACTTCGCCGGTGGGATTGACGGCGTAAACCTGTGCGCCGGTGGTGATTTCGGCGCCGTGTCGCACGGCGGCGGCGGCCACGGCCGTGGTCACCGCGCCCATGCCGCCGATCGGGACGTTCCAGTCGCCGGTGCCCCCGCCGAGCACGTGATACAGGAAGCAGACGTTTTGGGTCAGCGATGGGTCATCGAGGCGGGCGAAGGTGCCGATCAACGCGTCGGTCGCAATCAACCCGCGCACCACGTCGTTGCGCACCGCGTCGGCGATGGCGTGCCCGATCGGGTCTTCGATCACGGTCCGCCACGCGGCTGCCGCGCGGCGATCGCCGCGTTCCGTCACTAGCCGGCGGGCGTCCTTGCGGGTGCGCAGCGGTTCGAGCAACGTCGGCCACAGTGGTTCGGTCACCAGCCGGCAGCGTTGGTAGAACTCGGCGAACCCCCGCGCATCCCCGCCCGCCCCGATGGCGGCGAAGCCGTCATCGGACGATCCGATCAGCAGCCCGCCGCGACCGCCGGTCGCGGGGTCGGGTGTGTACGACGAAAACGGCCGCCGGGCCAGCCGCACATCGGCGCCCAGGTCCTCGACGATGCGCGTGGGCAGCAGGCTGACCAGATAGGAGTAGCGCGATACCCGAACGCCGACACCGTCGAAGGCCTGCGCCGAAACAGCCGCGCCGCCGGTGTGGTCCAGCCGTTCCAGCAGGCGCACCCGCATACCCGCGCGGGCCAGATAAGCGGCCGCGACGAGGCCGTTGTGGCCGCCTCCAACGATTACGGCGTCGACATCGGTCGCGTGGCCGCTCAGCTCAGGTAGCCCTCGACCTCGTCGGGCGGACGCACCTCCGCCTCTCGCGGGTCGCCGCCGGTCTCGCGCAGTGCCCGGCGCTGCCGCAGCAGATCCCAGCACTGGTCGAGTTCGACCTCCACCCGCCGGAGGCGGTCATGTTCCTCCGACGTGTCGATGTCTCCGCGCTGCAGCTGCGCCCGCAGCGCTTTCTCCTCGGCGACCAGGTCACGGATGACTGCCAGGGTGTCCTTGTCGGTCGGTTTACTGCCGTTGGCCATCGCTCCAGTGTGCCCGACTCGGGAGGGGGTGAATCGGTAGGCTTGCATCTCGCCTGGCAAACGCGGGCCAGATGAGGGAGGCCGTCGTGAGCATCAAACGGCCCGGCCTGCCCTGGCTGATCGCCCTGCTGGTCATTCCGCTCCTGATAGCCACAATCGGCTACGAAGTGTCGGCACGATCCCCGTCCGGCCGGGTGTCCTCGGCGCCGTCGACCAGCGCTGGTGCGCCGAAGTTTTCGTTGGCGGCGTTCTCCATGGTCCGCAACGGCAACAGCGTCACCCTGAGCGGAGACTTCCCCGACGAGTCCGCCAAGGTGGCGCTGCTGAAGGTGCTCACCGGTGCACTGCCCCCCGGCCTCAACATCGTCGACCAGATCCGCATCGATCCCGCCGTCGACGCACTCGATTTCGCCAAGGCCAAGCCCGTTTTCTCCGACAGCGCGTCGGTCGCCGACTTCGCCCTCACGGTCGCCGGCGACACCATCACCCTGGCGGGCACCGCGGCATCCCCCGAGCAGAAGAACACCATCGACACCGACGCGAAGCGCATCTGGCCCACCCTGAATGTCGTTGACAATCTTGCCGTCAACGCACCGGCGGCGTCTCCGTCGCCCACCGGCGCGTCGTGCACCAACCTGCAATCGGCGATCAACACCCTGACCGACGGCGCTCTCACCTTCGAATCGAACGTCGGCAGTCTGACCGCGTCCGACGGCCAGATCCTGACCCGGGTCGCCGACAAACTCAAGGCGTGCCCGAACGCGCACGCGGCCATCAACGGCTACGCCGACAACACCGGCAATACGAGCCTGAACGTGCCGTTGAGCGAAGAGCGCGCGCAAGCCGTCGCCGGCTTCCTGGAAGCCCAGGGCGTGCCCGCCAACCGCTTGAGCACCACCGGTTTCGACTCGGCCAATCCGATCGCCCCCAATGGCACGGACGGCGGGCGGGCCCAGAATCGCCGGGTCGAAATCGTAATCAGCTAAGGAGATTCGGGGTGGACTTCGTCATCCAGTGGTTGTGGTACCTGCTCGCGTTCGTGGCGGGCTCGGCCGTCGCGTGGGTGATTGCCACACTGCTCAACCGCCCGGGGAAGGGCGCCCGGCGATGAGTCACGTGCACTGGTGGCTTTTCGGCCTGTCGTTCGGTCTGGGCTTGGTGCTGACGCTCACGTTGATGATGGCCCCCGTCAAAAGCCAAGCGCCGGTGTCGGAGTCGCCGCGCAAGGGGGTGGCGCCGGAGCCCGCCACCACCGCGATCCCGGTGACCGAGGAGCGCACCACGAAAATTGCGGTCACCGAACGGCGCACCACGAAGATCCCGATCGCCAAGGATTCGCCGACCACCAAGATTCCGCCGTCGCCGCGCGCGCCGTACGGCCCGGGCTCCGCCGACGCCCAGCCCGGCGGCCTGGGACCGGCGGGATATCTGATCAAAGCCCGTACGGACGGCAAGATGTACTTCACGCCCGACGATCCGAGCTACGACTCGACCGCCGCCGAGGTCTGGTTCAGCGACGAGAAGTCCGCGCAGCAAGCGGGTTTCTCGCCTTGGCGCGACAGCCCGAACAACCCGCGGCGGCGATAGGGCGCTAGCTCGGCGCCGGGAGCCGCACTACCAGTCGCGCGCCGCCCAGCGGGCTGCTCTCCAGCGCCGCCGTCCCACCGTGCAGCGCCGCCTGTTGGGCAACCAGCGCCAAGCCCAGCCCCGACCCGGAATGGGAGGCCGTCGATCCGCGGGAAAACCGATCGAACACCACCCGGCGCTCGTCCTCGGGCACGCCGGTGCCGTTGTCGTCGATCGCGATCTCCACACCGGCGCGCGAGCTGACCGCCGACAGCTGCACCTGGGTGGCGCCGCCATGCTTGACGGCATTGGCGATCGCGTTGTCGACGGTGAGGCGCAACCCGGCCGGCAACCCGACGATGATGCAGGTGGGTGAGGGCACCAGCGAAACGTCGACCCCGGGGTAGATCCGGGCGGCGTCGTGGGCGGCGCGGTCGAGCAGCTCGGTGATGTCGACGGGCACGTGATCGTCGGACGTCGAAAGTTCCCCCTGGGCCAGGCGCTCGAGGGCGGTCAGCGTGGCCTCGATGCGCGACTGGGTGCGGATGACGTCACCCAGCACCTCTTTGCGCTGTTCGTCGGGCATGTCCAGGGTGGACAGCACTTCGAGATTGGTGCGCATCGCGGTTAGGGGGGTGCGCAGTTCGTGGGAGGACACGGCGGCGAAGTCGCGGGCCGACGCGAGCGCGTCCTTGGTCCGGTCCTGTTCGGTCCAGATGCGCTGCAGCATGCCGCGCATGGCTTCGGCGATCTCGACGGCCTCGCTGGCGCCGCGCACCGCCACCTGCGGCCGCTCGTCGGCGTCGATCGAGCGGGCTTGCTGGGCCAGGCGTTTGAACGGCCGTACCGCGAAAGCCGCCAGCAGCCAAGCGAATACCGCTGCCGCGCCGATCGAGAGCGCGCAGATCAGGATGACCCGGCGATGCAGGTTGTTGGTTTGAGCGATCGTGTCGTCGTAGGTCGCACCCACGGCCACCGTCGCCGGCTGCGGCGTGGGGACCTCTAAGGTCCGCACCCGGTAGCGCACCCCGTTGATGTAGGTGTCGGCATAGCCCACCTCCAGCGGCGGCAGCGTGACATCCGAGTTGGACTTGACCTGTCCGTCGCGCCGGACGGTGATGACGGTGTCCTGATCGTTGGGGGCACGGGGGATGTCGTCGACGCCACGGGGCAGGAACGGGATGGCGAAACCGACCGCCTCGTCCAGACGGCGATCCAGGCGTTCCTTCCAGGCGCTGGTAATGCCGAACCACACGACCGCTCCGGCGATGACCACCACGATGGCGGTGCCGATGGCCGTCGCGACCGCGACCCGGGCCCGTAGCGATGGCGTACGGGTCAGAATCCGGGACAGAAACTTCATGGGCCGGCCGACCTGCTACTGCATGCGCAGTACGAATCCCACTCCGCGGACAGTGTGCAACAGCCGGGGGCCACCGTTCGCCTCCAGCTTGCGGCGCAGGTATCCGATGAACACGTCGACGACGTTGGTATCGGCGGCGAAGTCGTAACCCCACACCAGCTCGAGCAGCTGCGCGCGGGACAACACCGCCGTCTTGTGCTCGGCCAGCACCGCCAGCAGGTCGAATTCCCGCTTGGTCAGGTCGACGTCGACGCCGTTGACCCGGGCCCGCCGGCCCGGGATGTCGACTTCCAGCGGCCCGACCGTGATGGTTTCCGAGGAGGACGTGGCGGTGGCGCCGCGGCGGCGCAGCAGCGCCTTGACCCGTGCGACCAGCTCGGCCAGCACGAAGGGTTTGACCAGGTAGTCGTCGGCCCCGGCCTCCAGGCCCGCGACCCGATCGTCGACGGAGCTGCGCGCGGACAGCACGCAGACCGGGACGTCGTTGTCCATGGCGCGCAGCGCCGTGACCACGCTGACGCCGTCCAGCACGGGCATGTTGATGTCGAGCACGATCGCGTCCGGGCGCGTCTCGGTGGCGCTGCGCAACGCCTCGGCGCCGTCGACCGCCGTCGACACCTCGAATCCGGACAGCCGCAGACCGCGTTCGAGCGACGCGAGCACATCTGAATCGTCGTCAACGACCAAGACGCGCGGTGAGCTAGCTCCAGTGTCCATGCCGCCCATTTTGCCTGATTGTCGACTACGGCTGTGGGAGGCTACACCGCTGTCTTACCCGGCGGTTTCCCACGATGCTCAGGGCAGACCGATGTTGCGGTAGCGCCGCAACCGGGCGGCCAGCCGCTCGCTGGCGGGGAGCTCCCGCAGCGCCTGCACCTCGGCGGCAATGGCCCGCGACAATCGCTGCGCGAACTCGACCGGCTCGTCGGCGGCATCGGGATGCTCCGGCACGATCGCGTCGACAATCCCGGACTTCAGCAGATCGACCGATCGAATGCCTTGTGCCGCAGCGAGTTCGGCGGCGTGCTCGGTGTCGCGGTACACGATCGCGCTGGCGCCCTCCGGCGGTAGCGGAGCCAGCCAGCCGTGCAACGCGGCCAGCACCCGATCGGCAGGCACCATCGCCAGCGCCGGGCCGCCACTGCCCTGGCCCAGCAGCACCGACACCGTCGGGGTGTCCAGCGTCACCAGCTCGGCCAGGCACTGCGCGATCTGTCCGGCCAGCCCGCCCTGTTCGGCTTCGGCCGACAGGGCCGGGCCCGCCGTATCGATCACCAGCACCAGCGGCAGACGCAGCTCGGCGGCCAGCGCCATGCCGCGGCGTGCCTCGCGCAGCGACGCGGGCCCCACCAAGCCGCCCGTCAGCCGCTGCTGGCCCAGCACCACCACCGGCTGGCCGGCGAATCGGGCCAGCGCCAACAGCGTGGTCGCGGCCTCTCCCTGGCCGGTCCCAGACAGCAGCACCCGATCGGTGGCGCCGTGCCGCAGCAACAACCCCACCCCGGGCCGGTCGGGCCGTCGCGACGCCACCACCGAGTCCCACGCCGCGACGTCGGGCGTCGGTTCGGGTGGCGCCAGCGCGGGCAGCGGCTCGGGAGCGTCGGCGATGACGGTCATGGCACGGTCGAGCGTCCGGCGCAGCTCGTCGAGCCGGACGACGCCGTCGATCACGCCGTGTCGCTGCAGGTTCTCCGCGGTCTGCACGCCCTCGGGGAAGGGTTCGCCGTAGAGCAACTGGTAGACGCGCGGCCCGAGGAAGCCGATCAGCGCGCCGGGCTCGGCGACCGTCACATGACCGAGCGAACCCCAGGACGCGAACACCCCGCCGGTGGTCGGATTGCGCAGATAGACAAGGTAGGGCAGGTGTGCCTGTTTGTGCAGCCGGACGGCGGCGGCGATCTTCACCATCTGCAGAAACGCGACCGTGCCCTCTTGCATGCGGGTGCCGCCGGAGCTGGGCGACGCCAGCAGCGGCAGACCCTCGGCCGTCGCCCGCTGCACGGCGGCGGTGATCCGCTCGGCCGCGGCTACCCCGATCGACCCGCCCAGGAAGCCGAACTCGCAGACCACCACGGCGACTCGACGCCCAAAGACGCGTCCCTCGCCGGTGAGCACCGATTCGTCCAGGCCCGTCGCTTCCCGGGCGCGGGCCAGCTCTTCGGCGTAGGAGGCGCTGACCGGCACCGCCAGCGGTTCGCTGTCCCATTGGATGAAGGAATTTTCGTCCAGCACCGCATCGCGGAGTTGACCAGCCGTAATACGACTCACGTGACGAGGCTATATAGGGTGGCTGCCATGATCGGTGTTACCCAGGCCGAAGCCGTTATGACCATCGAGCTGCAGCGCCCCGAGCGCCGCAACGCCTTGAACTCCCAGCTGGTCGAGGAGCTGCGCGAGGCCGTGCTGAAGGCCGGCGACGGCTCCACCCGCGCGATCGTGCTGACGGGTCAGGGCACGGTGTTCTGCGCCGGGGCGGACCTCAGCGGTGATGCCTTCGCCGCCGACTACCCCGACCGGCTCATCGAACTGCACAGGGTGCTCGACGCCACGCTGATCCCGGTGATCGGGGCCATCAACGGGCCGGCCATCGGCGCCGGCCTGCAGCTGGCCATGCAATGCGATCTGCGGGTCGTCGCGCCCGACGCCTTCTTCCAGTTCCCTACCTCGAAATATGGCCTGGCCCTGGATAACTGGAGCATCCGGCGACTGTCCTCGCTCGTCGGCCACGGCCGCGCCCGTGCGATGCTGCTCACCGCGGAGAAACTGACCGCCGACGTGGCGCTGCAGACCGGGATGGCCAACCGCATCGGGACACTGGAAGACGCGCAGGCCTGGGCCGCCGAGGTCGCCGGCCTGGCGCCGCTGGCGATCCAGCACGCCAAGCGGGTGCTCAACGACGACGGTGCCATCGAAGAGGCCGGGCCGGTGCACAAGGAACTCTTCGACAAGGCCTGGAGCAGCCAGGACGTCGTCGAGGCCCAGGTCGCGAGGATCGAGAAACGACCGCCGAAGTTTCAGGGGGCCTGACAAATATGCGGGGGACGCTACGGCTGGTCGCCGGTACGGCGTCGCTGGCGGCCGGTGGCTGGCTGGTGCGGGCGCTGCACGGCGCGCCGGACGCGCTCGGCGCGCACCCCGCCTCGATCGCGGCGGTGACGGCCGGGTCGCCGCACTACCGTGACGGCGTCTTCGTCAACCTCGAGCCCGCCTCCGAAACCAAGATGGACCGCGAGCAACTGCGGCTCGTCGCGTGGGAGCTGATCGGGAATCGGGGCAACAGCCGGCCGAAGGGGCCGATCCCGCTGGCGTCGCCGGGGATCCTCGAGACCGGCCCGAGCCGGCTGGCCGTCAGCTGGTTCGGCCATTCCACGGCGCTGCTGGAGATCGACGGCTACCGGGTGCTCACGGATCCGGTGTGGAGCGACCGGTGCTCGCCGTCGGACGTCGTCGGCCCGCAGCGGCTGCACCCGCCGCCGATCCAACTCGAGGCGCTGCCCGCCGTGGATGCGGTGGTGATCAGCCATGACCATTACGACCACCTCGACATCGACACGGTGAGGGCGCTGGCCCGCACCCAGCGGGCACCGTTCTTCGTGCCGCTCGGCATCGGGGCCCACCTGCGCATGTGGGGCGTCCCCGAGCACCGCATCGTCGAGCTCGACTGGCATCAGAGCGCCAAGGTCGACGAGCTGACGGTGGTGTGCGTGCCGGCGCGGCACTTCTCGGGACGCTTTCTGGACCGCAACACGACGCTGTGGGCGTCATGGGCCTTCATCGGTCCGAACCATCGCGCGTACTTCGGCGGCGACACGGGCTACACCAAGAGCTTCGCGCAGATCGGCGCCGACCACGGGCCGTTCGACCTGACCCTGCTGCCCATCGGGGCCTACAACACGGCGTGGCCCGACGTGCACATGAACCCCGAGGAGGCGGTGCGGGCGCACCTGGACGTCACCGACGGCGGGCTACTGGTCCCGATCCATTGGGGCACTTTCCGGTTGGCCCCGCACCCGTGGGCGGAACCGGTTGAGCGCCTGCTGGCCGCCGCCGCG